>CAWAVH010000005.1:0-1134267 GCA_963785395.1 uncultured Acidobacteriota bacterium
GAATCGTTAAGCGCTAACGCGGGCGAGCTGGCGTCCGCTGAGCGATTCCAACACACCAATTGGCGAGACTTCAGGCGATACCAGCGCCGCACGCGAGATTATGAAAGTTTGCTCAAGCGCGTGCTGCCCGCTCATCACGGCGTGCGGGATTCCATCCGTATACACAAGCCATGTTGCCATCGGCGGAAACTCAATCATCGTTTTCGGACCATCGGCTTGGTATTGAGAATTCTCTTTCAGGTAATCGTGGAAGTGGAGCATGAATCGATCGTAGGCGGAGCGATTCGGGATAGGTCCGCCAAGCGCATGAACGATTCGGCCAAAGGCTGACGTGCCACCCTGCGCAGCGAACCGATCGAGCCCGGCATCTTTCGCAAGTTTGTTCGCCAGCACCGGAAAAGTTTCGCCTACGTTCCATACGCGGGGTCTTGTCGGATGAATGTTCGTGAACACGCGAAGAATCCGGCCGCCGTGAGTGGGGCGGCTAGGAAATGCGTCTACATGGAGCAAATCATTGCGCTTGTGCAGTGGCAGCGAGCGGCCATCCTCTTCGATCGGACGAAAGCTGGCATAATCCAGCGTGTAGCCGCCATCGTAGGGCGAAAGAAATTCGCGAACAAATTGGACAACATGCTGCGAATAATTCCGCAAGACTTGGCGCAACTGCTGCTGAACTTCAGCAGAGCCTTCAAACCCGCGGACAGCATCTTCTGAGGGACGATACGAAACATTTTGTGTACCGAGGAATCTGCGCGGCGCTGCGCGACCAGGAATTCTCGATCGGCGTCTGTGAATTCAAATGGCGGCGCGGAAAAATACAAAATGCCGCCAGCTTCGAGCTGCTGGCAGGCCTCTCTCGCTCGCGCATCAGCGGCCGATCCGGCAGCCGAATTCCAGCCGCCGGGGAATCTGTAGTCCGCAATTTCGATCCAAGCTGGCATTGGCAAATGTACCGAAACAGATTCTACAGAATTGCGCGGCGACAGTGAAATTATGTGCAACCGCGTGGAGCGTATCTGTTCCCATCGCGCGCAGATGCGATACCATAGAGGAATATAAAATGATGCAGGAATACGCATGACCAAGGTTCTAGCGGGCCACCAAGCTCCGCTCTTCACGCTTCCCGATCTCGGCGGTGCGGCGCACTCTCTCAAAGAGGCGCTGCACAAGGGTCCAGTGGTAGTCGCGTTTTTCAAAATCAGCTGCCCGGTGTGCCAATTCACGTTTCCGTTTCTGGAGAGGCTCTATCAGACCTACAAAGGAACTGCAGTCACATTTTGGGGCATCTCACAGGACGATGCGGCTGACACTTCCGAATTTTGCGAAGAATTCGAAATCACATTTCCGGTTCTGATTGATGACGAGAGTTCATACGCAGTTTCCAATGAATACGCCCTCACCAATGTTCCGACATTTTTCTTGATCGCTCCTGACGGCACCGTGAAAGTTTCTTCGGTAGGATTCCACAAAGGCAAGCTCGAAAAGATCGACGCAGAACTCGCGGATGCACAAAGCGTTTGAAACTGCCACTGTTCATGCCCGGGGAAATCGTTCCTTCTTCAAAAGCTGGTTGAGGTTCGAAAAACTAGGCCCCGGGCGGGCCTTTCAACGAACCGCGGGTCTGAGTTTCATGCGTCGGAATGATGCTCCATCTGAAATCTGCACCGCTAAAAAAAAAGCCTCATCCTTCCGAGAGTATCGACCGCCCGGAAGGATGAGGAGTTACTCGCGCAATCTGAAGAATGAGCCGGCGGCGCAATTATCCGGCAGTTCCTCAAATCGTGGCCCCCCTCTGAGGCCAGCGCGAGTAATTTCGCGTGCGGCGACTCGATCAAAAACTCTGTGCCGCAAAAAAACATTCCGACGTAAACTAATTCGAAATCGGCCCGCGACGACCGCCGTGCCCTCCCGGCCCTCTTCCCTGCGTGACCGCGAAGCCCGAAGGCACCGCGAACAAAGCAGCGTCCGGTTCGGCGCGATTGATATTCGTCAATTGATACGTCGTAGTGCCAAAGCGCGGATCGGTGTGCGTCTCCGAAACCACCATGTGCAATTCGGCCGAGTACCATCGCTCCGAAGTAATCACGATCGGCGCCGAATTCCCCATTTTGCCGGCAGGAATCGTGTGCGTCACAAGCGTGCCTTCAGCGTTCACACCATTGATCGATTTCGTGCCCAAATTCTGCGTGGTCACGTTCGGACGCTCGCCGCCGCCGTGCGGGCCGCCATAGCATCGCCTCACCTCCATCGCTCTGCCATGCCCGCGTTGATGGGCGGGAAATTGCTGGGCGGTTTTCTTATCCATGTTGAGCGTGAAGTTTGTTTGCGCAACAGGATCCGCAATGAACGCGAGGTGCGGTGCGGAGCCATTAGACGAGAGCGGCCCAATCGCCGGCAAACTCATTTCGCGGCGCGTGCGTCCCTGACTGTCGCGGGCAAGCGTGCCATTCGTTGTATTCGTGATCGAGTTGCCGTCGGCAAGTTTCTCCGAATGCGTGCTCGTGACCGTCGCCGAAAATGGTGCGCCGGCAACCGTCTTGCCGCCGAAGCCGCGTGCCATTCCGCCGAATTCGAATCCACCGGGTCCGGGTCCGCGGCCGCCCCAGGCGTGGGGCGGAGGCGGCGGATTGCCCGCGTCGCTCTGCGCAAATGCCGGAGCTGTACCAAATGACTGCAAGAGCTGCGACTGCTGCTACAAAAAGCTTTCGATTCATGGTGCGTGATCCTCCAATTGCAGTTTGTAATTTCAAAATATTATTGCTCCAGGCGAACGGCGCGTGGCCAGCCATCTTCACCAACCAGAACGTCCGCTTGCACAAGCTCTTTGCCCTTGCCCTGCTCAACCTGATACCCAAGCTTGCCCAGCGCGGCGCGCGTTAGTTGCACGCGCACGATGACACCCGGATCATCCGCAGTCGCTTCATCGGCAAACGGAACAGGGACAAAATTTGCGAGTTGATCGGCGTCATTCGCAGAATCGTTCTTCGCTTCGGGAAGCACCACACCATTCCCAGACAAGGATTGAGTGGCCGCAAGAGAGTTTGGCGCGGTCTGCGAGCCTCGCGTGCCATTCGTGACCTGATTTTTCTGAGACGCTATGCGGCTCCATTCTGCATATCCAACTAATCCTGCAACAAGGAGGCAAGCTGCCGCGGCTACCGCGATGAAATTTGTTGCGCGCTTGCGAGCGCGAGATTTCGCGTGCTGATCGCGAAAGGCCAACAACAGTCCAGCCTCTACGAAAAGCGGCGTCTCAAGTTGGCTCGCTGAGCCGCGCACTACGTCGCTCGCCTCGGCGAGCGACTGCGCTTCCACAAGTTGTGAACTGCAGTTTCCGCAGGTTCGCGCGTGAGCGAACGCTCGCTCGCGAAGATCCATGTCGAGCAGTTCCAAGCGAACCAACGCGTGGACGTGTTCCGAAAATTGTTCACAACTCAAACGATCCACAGCTCACCTTCCAGTCGACCGGACCACTCTTGATGTCGTGGCTTTTTCTCCAACCGCATTTTTCGAACCCATCTTTTCCACTAGCAAATCGCGCGCGCGATTAAGACGCGAGCGAACCGTACCAATGGGGCAATCCAAAAGCGCAGCGGCCTGTTCGTAACTTTTCCCCTGCAAGTCGCAGAGCGTAACCGCTTCGCGGTAATGCTCTGGCAACCGCGCAACTGCCGCACGCAACCGTTGGACGATTTCATCTCGCGGAGGTCTACTTGCTCTGTCTCGATGCCCCCGACCGAAGTCGCGGCATGACTTCCATTTCCGTTCCCATTTCCGTGCGATCGCGCCGTAATCGATTCAGTGTCCAAGTCTGGCAGCGGGACGAATCGCGACTCTTTCACCTGCAACCGGCGCACATGATTCCGCGCGATCCCAAACAGAAAGGCGGGGGCCGCTCCACGCGCAGGATCAAATTTCGCGTCACCTCTTATCACGGCGAGAAAGGTCTCCTGAACGATGTCGGCGGCGGATTCGGGTGATCCAGTCATGTACAGAGCAAAACGATAAAGCTCGCCTTGGTAGCGGCGATACAACAGTGTGAAGGACGTTTCATCGCCGGCAGCGAGCCAGCGGAGTAATTCTGAGTCCCTTGCTTCTGGGCCTTCCGCCATACCTTGTTGGACGCGTGCCGCTTGCTTCCAGTAACAATTCAGTTTGAGAAGCATGAAAGTTCCATTATTTTGGAACTTTCTTACAAGGGCGCTGCATACAACTTTTTACTAGGAATAGGCCTCCGAAGTGCCAGCGGAGCCCAACGAACTGCGGTATATTTATAGAACGATAGAAATTATGCGAAGCGCGCGTCTCATTCTTTGAGAGCGGGGCGCGAGACTTTTTAGCGAAGCGCTGAGGAAATTATGGCAGACAACGGCAATAGTCCGAAACAAACGCAGGTGGAAGAACCCGAGCTTCGCGAATGGATGGAGTCTTTCGATTCCGTAGTGGAAGACGGCGGCCGGGAAGTAGCAGGCGAGATTCTTAGCCAATTGCGTGCGCGCGCCCAGGTAACGGGCGTGGATATTCCGTTCACCGCAAACACTCCGTACGTGAACACTGTTCCCGTCGGCCAGGAAGCTCCCTTCCCCGGGGATCAAGAACTCGAGCGCCGCATCAAGAGCATCATCCGCTGGAATGCGCTTGCCATGGTTGTGCGGGCGAATCGCGAGGAGCACGGAATCGGCGGACACATTTCCACTTATGCTTCGGCGGCGACACTTTTTGAAGTCGGCTTCAATCATTTTTTTCGAGCACGCTCCGATAAACATGAGGGCGACACGATTTTTTTCCAGGGTCACGCGTCACCTGGGATTTACGCGCGCGCATTTCTGGAAGGCCGCCTCTCCGTCGAGAAACTGGAAAATTTCCGCCGCGAATTGAAACCCGGCGGCGGACTTTCCTCCTACCCGCACCCGTGGCTGATGCCGGACTTCTGGGAATTTCCAACTGTGTCGATGGGACTGGGTCCCATCATGGCGATTTATCAGGCGCGATTCGCGCGCTATCTCGAGAACCGCGCGATGAAACCAGTGTCCGACGCGAAAATTTGGGCCTTCCTCGGCGATGGCGAAACGGATGAACCGGAAGCGCTTGGCGCCATCACTCTTGCGTCGCGCGAAAAGCTCGACAATTTAATTTTCGTGGTGAACTGCAACTTGCAACGCCTCGACGGCCCCGTGCGCGGCAATGGCCACATCATTCAGGAGCTCGAAGCTGCATTTCGCGGCGCTGGTTGGAACGTAATCAAAGTTCTTTGGGGCAGCGCGTGGGATCCTCTCTTCGAGCAGGACACCGAAGGACTTTTCGTTAAGCGCGTGGGCGAACTCCTTGACGGCGATTATCAAAAAATGGTGGTTGAATCTGGCGCCTACATTCGCCAGGCCTATTTCGGCAGCGATCCGCGGTTGCTGAAACTTGTAGAAAACATTTCGGACGACCAGCTTCGCCGCATGCCGCTTGGCGGACACGATCCGCGAAAAGTTTATGCCGCATACAAAGCTGCCACCGAATTCAAGGGCGGCCCGACGGTAATTCTCGCGCGCACCATCAAGGGCTACGGCCTCGGCGAAGCGGGCGAAGGCAAAAATATTACGCACCAACAAAAGAAACTGAACGAGGAAGAACTTCGCACCTTCCGAACCCGTTTCAACATCCCGGTGAGCGAAGAGCAAATCGGCGACACTCCTTTTTACAAGCCGCCTGATGACAGCCCCGAAATTAAATATCTGCAAGAGCGCCGCGCCGAACTCGGCGGCTATGTTCCGAAACGTGCGGTCCGTGCCAAGCCTCTGGTCGCCGATCACGATGAATTGTTCGCGGAATTTCTCACCGGCAGCGAAGAACGCGAAGTCTCCACGACGATGGCGTTTGTTGGAATGCTGCGCAAAATGATGCGCGATCCTGAAATCGGAAAACTTGTTGTGCCGATCGTTCCCGATGAAGCGCGCACGTTTGGAATGGAATCGCTCTTCAGCCAAGTGGGCATCTACAACAGCCGTGGCCAGATGTACGAGCCGGTGGACGTCCACACGCTGCTCTACTATAAGGAAGCGAAGGACGGCCAAATTCTTGAAGAAGGAATCACGGAAGCTGGCTCCGTTTCATCCTTTGCCGCCGCCGGTACTGCGTATTCCACTTATGGCATCAACACGATTCCCTTCTTCATTTATTACTCGATGTTCGGCCTCCAAAGAATCGGCGACTTAGTGTGGGCCGCCGCCGACATGCGAGTGCGCGGATTTTTGCTTGGCGGCACGTCGGGACGCACCACACTCGCGGGCGAAGGTTTGCAACATCAGGACGGCAACAGCCACATTCTCGCGCTGCCGATTCCGAATATGCGCGCCTACGATCCCGCCTACGCTTACGAAATCGCCGTGATCATTAAGGACGGAATTCGCCGCATGTACAAAGACGGCGAAAGCATTTTTTATTACATCACCGTGATGAACGAACCGTACGCGATGCCCGCGATGCCAAAGGGCGCCGAGGAAGGAATTCTCCGCGGAATGTACCGGGTTCGTCCGGCCGCAAACAAAAAATCAAAACTTCGCGCGCAACTCTTTGGCAGCGGCGCAATTTTGCTCGAAGCGCTGAAGGCCCAGGAAATCCTGCAGGAAAAATACAACGTCGCCGCCGATGTATGGAGCGTTACCAGCTACAAATCTCTATACATGGACGGGCTGCAAACCGAGCGTTGGAATCTGTTGCATCCAGCGCAAAAGCCGCGCGTGCCGTACGTCACTCAAACTCTGGCAGACGCACCCGGACCGCTGATCGCCGCTACGGATTATCTCCGCGCGCTTCCAAACAGCATCGCGAAGTGGATGCCACGGCGGCTTGCCGCTCTCGGCACAGACGGATTTGGCCGGAGCGAAGGCCGTGCATCGCTGCGCGATTTCTTTGAAATGGACGCGCGCTTCATCACGCTCGCCACGCTTCACGAATTACAGCTTGAAGGAAAAATTCAGGCGTCTGTGGTTCAGAGGGCCATCAAAGAACTTGAGATCAATTCAGAGAAGCGCGATCCGGTGAACACTTAGCCGGGTGTCAAGGCTCGCCAATAAATCCAGCGGGTTTCTTGTGCTTCGGCGGCTTCAGGCGCTTATCCGGAATCACTCGCGCAGCGGGCGGTGAGCCCGCTGCCAACCGCGCGCGGCGCCGCGCTTCCTTCGACGCTGTAAATTTTTTGCGCGTTCTTGCCATGGCGGCCACCTCGCCGCATTCAACCACAAACAATAATACCGTGCGATCGCGTCGATTTCGTAAAACTAATTTCATGGCTTCGGAACTGCACTGACCAGTAGCGCGGATGCATTTCCCGATTCTTCGCGCGCTAACTAAATTCGGCCCTTTCTGCGGGCGGCGAGAAACCTGCGATACTATGAATTGGATTCAAGAAGAGGCCCCGAAGAATTCATGCCATCAAACCGCAATTTTCGCATCTCGAAATATTTCATCACATTGGCAATTCTATTTGCGATTTCCGTTCACGCGCAAACACAAAACATTTCAGTCGTCACTGTAGAACACGGCGCAAATTCCGTCTGCGCAGCAGGCGAAGCCCTACGTAGTGCTTGTGTCCCTCGACGGCTTCCGATGGGACTACGCTCAGAAATACAACGCGAAAAATTTACTTGCGATTGCCGCTCATGGTGCGAGCGCACCGGAAGGAATGATTCCTTCCTTCCCGTCGGTCACATTTCCAAATCACATTTCGATCATCACGGGCCTTTATCCCGAGCATCACGGAATCGTCGCAAACGCCTTTTACGATCCCGCGACTAGAGAACGCTACGCTTACAACGACGCGCAGAAAAACACGGACGGCAAATGGTACGGCGGCGTCCCGCTCTGGTCTCTCGCCGAGCAGCAAGGCATGCGCAGCGCCACTTTTTTCTGGCCTGGAGCCGAAGCTGAAATCGCCGGCGAGCGTCCCTCCTACTACGTACGCTATGACGGCACGATTCCGGATGCGGCGCGTGTCGATCAGGTGCTCGACTGGCTAACGCTGCCGCCGGAGCGACGCCCGCATTTCCTCACGCTTTACTTCGACATCGTCGATCACAATGGGCACGAGTTCGGCCCTGAAACAAAAGAGGTCGAGGATTCAGTGCACCATCTCGACGACATGATCGGCCGCTTGATGTCTGGCGTCGCTTCGATGAAGCAACGCGTCGACGTGATCGTCGTCTCCGATCACGGCATGGCAACTGTCGAAGGAAATTGGATCAATCTTGACCAGTTCGCGGACCTCGCGGGTTTCGAGTCCGCTGGCTCCCTCCTCTACGCGCCCAGCGAAGCCGCTGCCGAAAAAGTTTACGAGCAGCTAAAGGGCGCAAGCGACAAATTCACCGTGTATCGCCGCAAGGATGTTCCCGCAAATCTCCACTACAACAGCAATCCGCGCGAAGGAGATCCCATCGTCATCGCGAACGGACCCTATTTGATTCGTGCCCATGCGCCATCCGATCCGGCGATCGCGGCACGCATGAGCAAAGGAATGCACGGATACGATCCGCACAAAATGAAACAAATGTTCGCGAGTTTTTATGCCGAAGGATCTGACTTCAAACCTGGCGCTACAGTCGCGCCATTTGAAAATATCGATCTCTACCCGCTGATCGCGGATATCCTCGGATTAAAGATCGGCGCGATCGACGGCCAGATCGATGGACTCACAAAAATACTGCAAACACCGGTGGCAACGGGCTCGCCGCACTAAGGTTGCGCGAATCGTGCAACCGCACCTGTTTTGACTTGCGGCGCAGGCAATCCGACCTTTCGCGCGATTTCAATCAGACGCGGCTCGTTGCGATACGCGTCGAAATACGGCTCCGCGTTGATGAGCATCGCGATGAACTTTCGCCGCTCGTAAGATTCTTCCAAACAATCCATCAGCGAATCTTTCGCCCCCACCGCGGCGTAAGCCAACGCCAGTTCAAATAGCGGCGCCTTGCCCTGTTTTCGCATAGCGTTCAATTGCATAAGCTGCCGCAAATAATAATTGTGAATCGCCTTTTCCGGAGACGCCACATCCAGTCCCGCGTCATGTACATCTGAACTTCCCGGCTGCATCTGGCCGATCAATTCCGTGCGCGCATCGCCAAATTTTCCTTCAGCCACCAGCGCACGCACGATACACGCTTGCGCGCTCTCGAATCCCGGCTGCGATTCCAAGACCTGACGCGAAGTTGCAATCGCCTCATCGAATCGGTGCGCCCAGTAGAAATACCATCCCAGACTCGCTCCCATCGTCGGAGAGAGCGGCTGCAATTGCCATGCGCGCCTAGCTTCGGCTACAGCCAAATCGTGGCGTCCTAGAATCGCTTCGAGCTGCGCATAATTGCTGTGAGCCGTCGCTGAATTCGGATCGAGCTGCAAGGCTGTTTGGTATTCCGCCTCAGCGCCCGCCCAATTCCAATCTCCATATGCGTCGTGCAGCGCAACTGCTTCATGCGCCTCCGCCGAAGATTTATCCAGCCGCAAGGCCCTCTGCCGCAAAATCGCGCGCGCTCGCCAGCTCTTCTTCGCGCTGTTCACCAAAACTCAGAAACGTATGCGCCTGCGAAATTCGAGCATAAGCCGCAGCGAATCGCCCATCCTTTGCAATCGCTTCTTGAAATTCAGGAATGCTTTTCGTGAGGCCTTCGTCCGTCAAAAGATTCAGTAGATACAAGCCGCGAAGGTAAGCGGCGCCCGCGGCGCTCTCTGGCATCACCGCGCTGCGATTTGGGCGCAACTCCAAGACACGAGTGCCGACACGCTGCGCTCCGAAAGCAAAAACAATGCGCCGAGCAGCAAACCATTACGGCCGCCCAACTTCCGCGTGGCCCACGCACATCCGCGGCATCCGGCTTCCCGGTTGCGATCACGTCGCCATTCGGCTCACGCGAAGCCACCCACGCGTCCAACTCCGCAGCGAACGCATACACCGATCCGCGCTTCGCGTGCAGTAGCCGCCGCACGGGCAGACCATCCGCCTTTTCCCAGCGCTGCACCGTGCGCACTTCGCGGCCCAGGTAGCTGGCAATTTCTTTCCACGAATCGAGCCGCTGGTCTTTCAGTCGCAGGACGCGAAGTAGGTCGCGGAAATTGTTCGAGTGGAACGCTCACGTGATCGCCCTAGCCGTCCTTGTGGTTATCGATTTTCCTTCTCTGCCAGCGTAAATTCGGCAAAAGTCGTGTTTCAAACCAACCAAATCACACGCTGTGTCGCCTAATGTCGCTTGCAGCCGCCTGCAGCTCCCCGTACTTTCACATCGCGACATGCCAATCCTGCGGAAGGGCCTAATGGAGATACGCTCAAAGTCGGCAATCTGTCTCATCTTAGCTGCCACCGGATTGTCCGTTATCCCGGCGGGTTTGCCGGTCGCGTCGCAAGCGCCCCCCGCGCCAAAACCAATCGATGTCGCGCCCGGTATTTATCTGTTTCAATCGCCCGACCACGGATTCATCGGCGTCGAAGGCAATTCCTACGCAATCGTAAACGACGACGACGTTTTCGTTTTCGATGCCAATCAGTCTCCCAGCGTCGCACAAGGAATCATCGAGGCGATTCGCGAAATCACTCCGAAGCCTGTTCGGTACGTCGCGAACTCCCACTGGCATTATGACCATTGGCTCGGCAACGAAGCCTACGTGAAAGCCTTTCCCAGTGTCGAAATCATCGCCAGCGACGACGCACGCCGCATCATGCAAAATGTTTCCACAGCCTACATCCGCGGTCTCACCGGCGCGATGGAGCGAGCCAACAAGCAACTGCACGATGAACTCGATCGCGGCACAAATGCGGCAGGCCAGCCAATCACTCCCGAAAAACGAAATGAAATCCTCGAGAAAATTGGCCAGCAACCTGCATTCGTCGCCGAGCTGCAGAGCGCAGATCTTGCGTTGCCCACGCTTGTCTACGATCACCGCTTAACTTTGTTTCGCGGCGCGCGCGAATTCCGAGTCACGAAATTCGTGGGCAACACGCCCGGCGACACAACGCTGTACTTACCAGCAGAGAAAATTCTCTTCACAGGTGATTTGCTCGTCGCTCCGATTCCTTACGCATTCAATTCTTATCCGTTGCGTTGGATCGAGTCGCTCAAAGAGCTCGATCACCTCGATACACAGATGATTCTTCCGGGACACGGTGATCCGCAGCACGACAAAAAATATCTGGAACTCGTTCTCTCTTCGATGGAATTCATCGTCGGCCAGGTGCAACGTGCGGCTGCTCTCGGCAAGTCGCTCGAAGAGATCCAGAAATCGGTGAAGATCGACGCTGCCGATCAGTTCACTCATGGCGACGCTCACCGCACCGCCGAACTGCAAGCCTATTTTATTGGTCCGCTCATCGAGCGAGCCTACAAAGAAGCAACAGGAGAAATATAAAATCCATGCGACTCGATTCGCTGAATCGAAAACGAAGTTTAATTCTGTCTCTGTGCGTAGCTCTCGCGCTCGCTGTGTCTCTATCGGCGCTCGGAGGTGACACCGCGATGTTTCGCGGAAATCCCGCGCACACCGGCGTCTACAATGCTGCGGGCGTACCACAGCTCAACGGCGCGAAGTGGACCTTTAATTCCGGCGGCCAGATTTACACGTCGCCCGCCGCGGCCGACGGAATGATTTTCATCGGAAACAACGCCGGACGCTTATTTGCGCTCGACCAGGAAACCGGCGCGGAGAAATGGAAGTTCCCCGCGCATAACCGCATCGCTTCCTCGCCCGCTGTCAGCAACGGGCTCGTCTATTTCAATTGCTACGATTCTAATTTCTACGCAGTGGACGAATTCACCGGGCAACTGAAATGGAAATTCGCAACGGGGGGCGAAAAACGCTTCGCAGCGCAAAACATTCACGGCGCGGAGCCCGCCAACGAATCCATGCCCGATCCCTTCGACTTCTACCTATCTTCGCCAGCCATCGCCAACGGCATCGTGTATTTCGGCAGCGGCGATGACAACGTCTATGCACTGGATGCGGCCACCGGCGCGCTGAAATGGAAATTTCACACCGGCAACGTCGTCCATGCGTCGCCCGCGATTTCAGACGGCGTGCTCTACATCGGAAGCTGGGATACATATTTCTACGCGCTCAACGCTGCCACTGGAAAACAACTCTGGAAATTCAAGACGGGCGACGATGCCAAAATCCACAATCAAACCGGCATCCAATCTTCTGCTTCCGTCGCCAATGGAATCGTCTATTTCGGTTGCCGCGATTCCAATCTGTACGCACTCGACGCCCGGACAGGGCGCAAAAAAGTGGGCCTTTTACAACAAAACTTCGTGGGTCATCGGCACACCCGCGGTGAGAGACGGCAAAGTTTATTTCGCGACCTCCGAGCCCGCATGGCTTCACGTAGTTGACGCGAATTCGGGAACCGAAATCTTTTCGCTAAATCTTCATTGGCCCGCGTTCTCATCTCCAACGATCGCCGGAAATTTTCTGTACATCGGCACCCATGAAGGAAAGTTTTATGCGATCGATCTCACTTCACAGAAAGTCGCGTGGACTTTCCAAACCGCGGGCTCAAAGAAAAACGGACCGGAATTTACGGATAAAGATGGCGAGCCAGATTACGCCGTCGCGATGCCAACTCCGTTTTACGACGATATTGTTACCGGCGTTCAAAAAATGTTCAGCGTGGGCGCGATCATTTCGTCTCCCGTGATCGTGAAGGACACAATCTATTTCGGCAGCACCGACGGCAATCTATACGCGATCCATTAGCGCGTTAGCAGGACCAGCTGCTACGAAGCCGGCATGACGAGCACCGCTCAGAGGAATTCGCCCAAGCGGCGAATTCCCTCTTGTATTTCTTGTTCGTTCATTCGCGCGTAGCCGAGCATCAAACCGGCATGTGTATTTCGCGTCAAGAAGTATGGCGAAATCCCATAGATCCCAACGCCTCGCGAGGCCGCTTGCGAAATCGCGGCATCTTCCGAGATACGCTTCCGCGGCCACAACACGACATGCGAACCGGCGCCGTCTCCGGTAACTGCAACTCGATCACCGAGATATTTGTGAATTGAGTCCAGCAAAACTCTACGCCGCGCCGTATTCCTCCGTCGTACTCGTCGCAGATGCCGCTCGTACATTCCGCTTGCGATGAATTCCGCCAGCGTCTCTTGCTCTAGCGTCGCTGTGTGCCGGTCGCAAAGCCATTTCGCCGACGTAAATGCGGGCACCAACGATTTCGGCGCGATCAAATAGCCGATGCGAAGCGACGGAAAAACTGTTCGTGAAAATGTTCCGATATAAACGATCCGGCCTTCTCGATCGAGACCTTGCAACGATTCGAGTGGGCGGCCTTCGTAATGAAATTCTCCTGCGTTGTCGTTCTCCACGATCACAGAATTCTTGCGCCGAGCCCATTCAAGGAGTGCCAGCCGCCGCGCCATCGGAAGAATTGCTCCGGTTGGAAATTGATGCGATGGCGTTACAAACACAATTCGTGTGTCCTGCGGCAGCTCCGCCGGGTTCAATCCATCGCGATCCACTGGCACGGGCCGCAACCGCGCTCCCGCGGCGAGCAACACTTCACGCATGCCGACGTACTGCGGGTCTTCGATCGCTACGCATCCCCCTCGCTCCACCAGCACACGCGCGACGAGATCCAGCGCCTGCTGTGAACCGCTCACCACAATTATTTCCGCTGGTTCGCAGACTACCGCTCGCAGTCGCCGCACGTGGCCGCAAATCGCTTCGCGCAGCGCGGGCGTTCCGGCGGCCGAACCGTAGTCATATTCTCGCACCGGAGCTTTTCGCGCGTGCCGCAGCAAAATTCGCCGCCACGCCTCGAACGGAAAAATCGCCATGTCGCTCCGGCCGTACGCAAAGTCATACCGTCGCGGAGCCGGCCTGGGAATCAGCGAGCCGCTGCTCTCTACCGCATTTCTCGCCGCAGAACCGAATCGCGACAACTTCACGTTCGTTCGGCTGGTTCGCCGAATTCGGCTGGCCCTCGCCAATCCTGCAGCAACGTAGGTTCCCGATCCGCCGCGGCCTTCCACAAACCCCTCTGCCAGAAGATGCTCGTACGCCAGCACCACTACCGTTCGCGAAACGTGAAGTTGATCGGCCAGCTCTCGAGTCGAAGGCAGGCGTTCACGCCCGGCCAACGTTCCTTGCAAGATCGACTGCCGGAACCACTGGTAAATCTGCCGGAAAAGCGGCTCGCCCTTCTTCGAAAGTGGTATCACCAATTGCATTGAAAGTGGACGTTTGAAGATATCACAGCATAGGACATCCTGAAACGCGCCAATTCAAGTTCGCCAGAAAGCAAAAGGGGCTCAGGTAATGAAACGACCACAAATTGCTTTGATGTTTATGCTCGCGGCAAGCTTCGCGGTGATTTCAATCGGAGCCGCGAGCGCACACGCGCAGTCCGCGATTCTGAATCTTCCGCGCGCAAGCCAGCATGCGCGTTTCACGCAGCGAATCGGCCTCACCGACATCACCGTCGATTACCATCGCCCGTTTGTTAATGGCCGAAGAATATTTGGCGGACTCCAAGCTTACGGACAAGTTTGGCGCGCGGGCGCGAACGAGAACACTCTTTTTGAGATCAGTGATCCCGTCACCATCAACGGCCAGCCGCTTCCGAAGGGCATCTACGGAGTTCACATGATTCCGGGCGAAAACTCGTGGATCATAATTTTCTCCAACAACCACACGTCTTGGGGCAGCTTCACTTACGATAAATCCGAGGACGCGCTTCGCGTATCCGTCACTCCGCAAGCCATCGAGAATCAAGAAGTGCTGTCCTACGATTTCGAAAATCCCACACAAACTTCTGTGCTCATTACTATGCGTTGGGAAAAAGTTGCCGTTCCTTTCAAAGTTGAAGTCAACACTCCCGAAATCACCGCGCAAAGTTTGCGCAACCAGCTCCGCACAAGAGCGCAATTCGAATGGTCGCCTTGGATGGAAGCTGCCACCTATCTGCTCGACAACAACCTGAGCGCCGAAGAAGCTCTGAGCGATGTAAACACATCCATAGCTAACGAAGATCGCTTCGAAAATGAAATCACAAAGTCTCGCGCACTGAACGTACTTAGTCGTAAGGATGAAGCGCTCACTGCGCGCAACAAAGCGATCGCGCTGGGCACTCAGTTGCAAGTCCACAGTTTCGCGCGCGGGCTCCAAGCCCAAAGTCACCCGGATGAAGCTTTGGAACTATTCCGCATCAATATCAAAAAAGATCCAAACACTTACATCGGGCACAACGATACGGCACGCCTCGCGGCCGCAAAGGGCGATTTTGATACGGCAATTAAAGAGATGACGATCGCCGAGTCTCTGTCTCCGGAAAATCTGAAATCTGCTCACGCCGACCTCGTGCGGCGCTTGCAAAACCATGATGACATCAACAAATAGCGCAAGTCTTCTAGCGCCAGGGATCGCGCACGCTTTCTCGCGCCGCGCGATTCGCTCCATATTCGCGACAATTGCGATCTTGTGCGCTCTCGCATTCGTGTCCAACATCGAGGCCGCGCAGCAGGCACCACTAGAGTGCACTGAATCGCGGCAATCGCTTGCCGACGCTTGGTGGACTGGACCGATGCTGGCCAACTCAGCAGGCACGCTGCCGCGCGGCCATATTTTGGTGGAACCGTACTTTTACGATGTCCACTCCGCCCATTCAGACAGCTTCGGCACGCGGTCCTACGTTCTCTACGGTCTTTTCAATAAGCTGACGGTGGGTTTCATTCCCATCACCAGCTTCAACGAAGCAAGTGGCACGCCCAGCAGTTCGCGGATCGGTATGGGAGACCTTACTTTGGTGGCGCAGTATGGGCTCACAAAATCGCACGACCACAGTTGGATTCCCGCGACCGCGATAAACATTCAGCAATCATTCCCGACCGCCAGCTACGATCATCTGGGAAACCGCCCGAACAACGGTTTCGGCAGCGGCGTATACACCACCACACTTGCGCTGAATTCGCAGAAATTATTCTGGCTGCCCAACGGCCGCATTTTACGCATGCGATTCGATATTTCACAGTCGTTTTCCAGCAGCGCGAACGTGCAAGATGTCAGCGTCTACGGCACCGCAACAGGATTTCGCGGCACCGCAGCGCCCGGCAGATCCTCTGGCGTGGACGCTGCCTGGGAATACAGCCTCACAAGGCACTGGGTACTCGCTCTCGATCTTACTTACGGCCACAGTTCCAACACCCGCGTCAGCGGCTACAATATTCTCGATTCTACCGGCGCCGAGAATCCTCCCAGCATTGTGATGAATTTAGGATCGAGCGAAGCATTCGGCTTAGCTCCGGCGATTGAATACAACTTAAATTCGAACCTGGGAATTCTCCTTGGCACGCGAATAATTCCGTTTGGCCACAACACCACTCCATCGATCACGCCAGCGGTGGCAATCAATTTTGTCCACTAAACGAGATCGTGAATTTACAAATCCAATTCTGTCAAACCCGGATGTCCATCAGGACGGCGCCCAAGTTCCCATCGATATTTGCGTTCAGACTCTTTGATCGGCAGATCATTGATGCTGGCGTGGCGAACACGCATTAATCCATCTTCGCCAAATTCCCAATTTTCATTTCCGTATGAACGAAACCAATTCCCCGAATCATCGTGGCATTCGTACGCAAACCTGACCGCAATTCGATTTTCGTCGAATGCCCACATTTCCTTAATCAACCGATATTCAAGTTCTTTCACCCACTTGCGTTTTAGAAACGCCACAATTTCTGCGCGCCCATTTACAAATTCGGCGCGATTTCTCCAACGCGAATCCAGCGAGTACGCCATCGCGACTTTTTCTGGATCGCGAGTATTCCATCCATCCTCGGCAAGCCTTACTTTTCGGATGGCACTCTCCCGATCAAACGGCGGCAACGGCGGTCGCGTCTCCATGTCTCCACCCTCCGTTCCTAAATCTAATTTCTTCCTCGTCTCGACACAAGCACGCACTCAGAATTTCACGAATTCCATGCTCACCACGTTTCGTATCGCGCGTCGAAACCGGCAGTATGCGAAGAGTGTGCTCGTGCAGTCTGCGGTTCGTCCGCGCTCCGCTCGCCCGGTGCACAACGTCGGCTCAGAATTCGTCTCAGGAGACGCCATGGAATCCGTCTGGCAGGACGTTCGCTACGCACTGAGGACGCTCCGTTTGAATCCAGGTCTGGCCCTCATTGCGATTCTCACTGTCGCGATCGGAATCGGCGCGAATACCGCGATTTTCTCCGTGGTGTATGGCGTGCTGTTTCGTCCCCTGCCCTACTCCCAGCCCGACCAGATCGTACGCGTGTGGCGATTCCGTCCCGATCTTGGCGATCGCGCGCCAGCTGTTTCGGTGAATGATTTCAATGGTTGGACCGAGCGCACTCACTCCTTCAGCACAGTCGGAGCTTATTCGCCGCGCACGGTGCAGCTGAATTTCACACCCGGCGCTGGCGAAGGCGACGAAATTCAAGCGACCGACGTGAGCGCGACACTGATGGACGTCCTAGGAGTCGCACCGATTCGCGGCCGCTCTTTCACTGCTGGCGATGCCAAACCCGGCAGCAATGCAAAGCTGCTGATCAGCTATCGCCTGTGGCAAAGCAAACTTCATGGCGATCCAAACGTAATTGGTCGCACGGTCACGGTGCAGAATCAAACCAACGTGATCGTCGGAGTGATGCCTCCGAATTTTCAATTTCCCGATAATCAAGATGTGTGGTTTCCGCGCGAGTTCACAATTCCAGCGATGCCTTCCGGAGTCAGAATCGAACTGGCGAATCTCATCGTCGTAGCGCGATTGAAACCGAATGTCTCGCTCGAAATGGCGCGCGACGATTTGAAAACCATCACCACGCAGATGGATCACGATCGCCAAATGCCGATGGCCGCGCCAGTGGTAACTATGCGACTCGCTGATGCGATCGTTGGAAATGTGCGACCAACTTTGCTGATTTTCCTCGGCGCAGTCGGACTCGTACTGCTCATCGCGTGCGCCAATGTCGCAAATCTTTTGCTCGCGCGCGCCGATTCTCGCGAGCGTGAATTCGCAATCCGCGCGTCGCTTGGCGCTGCGCGCTGGCGCCTCACGCGCCAGATGCTTACAGAGAGCTGGATACTCGCGGGGATCGGCGCAATCGTTGGGATCGGGCTCGCACTTGCCGGAACAAAATTATTCATCGCGTATAATCCAGGAAATATTCCGCGCGTCGCCGAAGTTCGCATGGATGGGACCGTGCTTCTGTTTATGGCGGCGATGGTGATTGTTACCGGAATCCTTTTCGGACTCGCACCGGCGCTGCGGCTTTCTCGCACCGATCTTTCCGGCACGCTAAAACTTTCCGGAATCACTGGCACTCGATCCGGCAACACAGGCAGCGGACACTGGCTGCGCAATGCGCTCGTGGTCAACGAAATCGCATTTTCGCTGGTGCTGCTGGTCTCCGCCGGATTGTTGATTCGAAGTTTCATGCATCTCGCCACGATGAATCCCGGATTCAATCCGCGAAACGTGATCACTGCTGGTCTTCGCCCAACTGGACGCGCAGCTGATGCTGCAACTTCGCAGCAAGCGTGCCGCGAATTGCTCGATCGCGTCCGCGGAATTGAAGGCGTTGACGCGGCGGCAACGTCCGTCACGCTGCCCGGCAGCGGAATGATGATGCGCATGTCGTACGGAATTCCCGGCAGCTCGCCCAGTCGCAATGAAGACGCGCCCACGGCGATGGTCGTCGAAGCCAGCGACGGATATTTCAAAGCCATGGGAATTCCGATCATCGCGGGCCACGATTTCACGGAGCAAGACATCGCCGATAATCGTGCCGTGGCCGTGAGCGAATCATTCGCGCGCAAAAATTATCCCGGACGCGATGCGGTGGGCCAGCAAGTAATCATGGGGCCGCAACCTTCAAACATCATCGCGGTCGTAGCCGATGTACACCAAATGAGCTTGAAGTCAGACCCAGCGCCGATGATCTACCGGCCAGGGCTCTCTGGGGCAGTGGCGATGGGCGGAATGAAATTTGCGCGTCCCCTCAACTTGATCGTACGAACGCGCGGCGACGCGCAAAAAGTAATTCCGGCGGTGCGCGGCGTGCTCGCTCAAGTCGCAGCGGATTTCCGAGCACAAAATATGAGCCTGCTCGATGTGACGCTGAGCGAATCAATCGCCGAGCCGCGCTTCTATTCCGTACTGCTCGGAATGATGGCGGCCGTCGCGCTCGCGCTTGCACTGATCGGCACCTATGGCGTTCTCTCTTACATTGTTACAGGCCGCACTCGCGAA
Source organism: uncultured Acidobacteriota bacterium (assembly GCA_963785395.1). GTDB lineage: Bacteria > Acidobacteriota > Terriglobia > Acidiferrales > UBA7541 > DASTCZ01. The sequence continues at coordinate 19,250 of CAWAVH010000005.1, forward strand.
ATCGGAATTCGTGTCGCGCTGGGCGCGCAAACTCGCGACGTTATGAAGCTCGTGATGGGCCAGGCGATTCTGCTCGCGACTCTTGGCGTCGGCGTCGGAGTTATTGGCGCCTGGGCCGCAACTCGACTGCTGAAGAAATTATTGTTCGGCGTGAGCGCCACCGATCCGATCACGTTCATCGCGGTAAGCGCGTTGCTCGCCGCAGCGGCGCTCGCCGCTTGCTACATCCCGGCGCGGCGCGCTACGCGCGTCGATCCGTTGACCGCGCTACGTTACGAATGACCACGGGATTTATTCTTCCGCGCCGGCTCCGCGCGTCGCACGAAAGTAGAGACAGTCGCTCGAGACGGGGCATTCATCGCAGCGCGGGCGCGCGGTTTTGCACAAGGTTTGCCCGTGTTCTTTGATCAGGAGATACGCGCGAATCTGAGCGGCGATGTCGTCTGGAATTTCTTTGAGAATTGCCTCCTGCGCCGAGCGATAATCCTGTGCGTAATTCTTCCCTGCTATTCCGAAGCCGAGCCGCAGTGGAACGTGAACGCAATTTGATGGCACTGCGGCAACCGGCGCGGTTTTTGTGAACAAAAGTATCTTGTCTGCGATTGGATTTCCGATGGTCGGAAATTTCTTGAACGCTTTTTTTGCTTCAGCCAACGGACGCTTCAGCACTGCGCGAAGATCGCCGCCGAATTCACCTTCTACCATCGCCGCGATTTCCTTGAGGCGCCGCGCAGCAATTTCCGGGAACATCACTCCGGGGCGAATCGCCTTTATGAGTTTTGCATTCGGCGCAGCGAGAATCTGCGACGGCTTAATGCCGATTTCTTGGCGCAGCGATTCGTAGCCCTTCGAGCAATTTGCGTCTGACTGTGGGTACCCACTGTTGCGAAGAATTACGAGTTCGTACGGATCAGTGGGCCAGGCCTTTGGGGGCTTGCCGTAATATTTATCGAGACGATCGAGAATTTTGGCGAGCCGTGATTTTGCAGCGGCCATTTTTAGTCCGCATCTTTGCGACGATCTACGCCTTCGACGAGTTTACTTTCCAATAGACGGCGTAGCGCTCGCCGGAAATTTGATACAGCGGCACGAGCGGAGTCGCGTCCGTTTGTCCCGCGAGCTGAAACGACAGTTTTCCTGCCGGCGCTGCTTCAATCGCGGCAGTGACATCACCGGATTTCGAAAACACATCCGGCGACGGCCCAGGTTTCATGTGCGGCCCAAGTTGTCCGTAAGTCATTTCGTGGGTGAGTCCGTCGCTGCCGAAGCGGCCCGCGAGGACGAGAGGGCCATACATCGCAGCTTGCAGCGTGGCGTCTCCGGAGATTGGCGCAGGATGAAGACTCATCGGCATCGAGATTTCAACTTTGTCGCCATTTTTCCATTCGCGATTCAGCGCCAAATAACTGGAAGGCGTCGCATCCACCTTCTGCACTTGTCCATTTATTTTCACGGTGACGCCGCGCGTGGCCCAGTAGGGCACGCGCACGTGAATCGCCAATTGTGCGGGTTTTTGCGTTTGTAGTGTAAGCGTAGTGGAATCTTGTTCGGGGAAATTTGTGTCTTGAACCAGTTTCACGCCTTTTTCTTTCCAATTGAGTTCGGACGCGATGAAAAGATTTACGTAAATACCGTTCGCATCGTGAAAATAAATGGAGTCGTTGGTTTTCGAATATTCTTCCGAGCCCGGTGCCGGTGCAGCACCAGAAAGATTCGGTTGGCGTGCCGAAAGTTTTCCAAGCGCGCGGCGCGAGCGGCAGATAGTACATGTACATGCCATCTTCATCCTGCGTGCCGAGGCGCGCATTAAACAAAACGCGCTCGTAGTAGTCCATCGCCTTGGGATCAGCGGTCCATCCAAAAAGATGGCGCGTGAGTTTCATCATGTTGTAGCTGCAGCAGCATTCTTCGGCTGAAGTGCCAAGCTGATTCTGCATTTGGCCGGGATCCGTTTGCCACGATTCGCCGTTGCTGGTGCCGCCGGTTGCGTAGGCGCGCTGGCTGGTGACTTCGTGCCAGAAATAATCCGCGATGGTGTGATAGCGCTCGTCGCCAGTGAGTTCGTAACCGCGCGCGGCGCCAATAACTTTCGGAATGTTGGTGTTGACGTGAAGGCCCTTTAATTCATCGCGACGCGCGGCGAGCGGTCCGAAAAATGCTTTGTGCTCGAAGCGCTGAGCCAGCGCCAGATATTCTTCTTTTCCCGTGATGGCGTACAAATTGAAAAGCGTTTCGATCATTCCGCCATGCTCGGTGTGCTGCATCATGGCCCACTGGTCGTCTGAAACGGGCTTCAGGTAATTCGCGGTCCAGCCCGCCATTTTTTCGCAGACGTCGAGGGCTTGTTCATTGCCGCAGTACAGATACATGTCCAAATTTCCGGCCATGATTTTGTGAATGGTATAAAAGGGCGCCCAAACTTTTCCGCCGTTGCGCAGCCGTTCCATGAATTCGGTTGGAAACGCGCTGATGTAGCCGCCGCCATTTGCCTGCTGGCACTTTGCGAGTTCGCTGACTAGCGTGTCGCGCTTTTTTCTTGATGTCATCGTCACCTGCGGTGACGTACGTGAACGCAGCCGCGGAAAGATAATGTCCCCCGACGTAGTGGCCGCGCAGCTCGACGTCCGGCGCTTCCCATCCGCCATAGGGCTGCGCGCTGGTGGGCAATCCTGCGGTGATGCGGAATGTGTGAAGTAGGCGGTCGGTCTCGAGCGTGTGCAGGTAGCGCTGATTGATCTGCATCATGTTGTAGAACGGACCGGGGCGGAGCTTTACGTCGGTCATCGGAAACGGTTGAACCTTCAACCCGATTTTTTCGCGGCTTGGGCCGCCCTTGCTGCGCAGCATGTCGATGACGGGATCTTGCGCGAATGCTCCAATCCATTTTGCGGGTAGAAGGGATGCACCAATCGCAGCGCCGGCTGCGATGCTGCCGGCTTTCAACGCCTGCCTGCGTGTTAGTTTTCGCGAGTTTTTCATTACTTCCTCCGAGATCGGATCGAATAGCTACTTCGATGAGAAACGGTAGATCGTTGTCGAATCAAATTTCATTCCTGGCTTCAATTCCGTGGATGGAAATGCCGGATGATTTGGCGAATCGGGAAAATGCTGCGTCTCGAGACAGAATGCTCCGCGATGCACGTAAACTTTTCCGCCCTTGCCGTGAATTGTGCCATCCAGAAAATTGCCGGTGTAGAACTGAATGCCTGGTTCGGTGGTGGAAATTTCGAGCACGCGCCCGCTTGCGGGATCGTAAGCCCGCGCGGCGGCAACCATTTTTCCGTTTCCTGTGCCATCAATCACCCAGTTGTGATCGTAGCCGCGGCCATACTGCAACTGCTGATTATCTTTATCGATGCGCGTGCCAATCACTGTGGAATTTCGAAAATCAAATGGAGTTGTTTCCACACTCTGCAATTCGCCCGGCGGAATCAGGTTTTCGTCGACTGGCGTAAAACGCGCAGCGTGAAGCTGCATCTGCTCTTTCAGAATGTCGCCTGAACCTTCGCCAGACAAATTGAAGTACGAGTGGTTGGTGAGATTCAGGACAGTATCTGTATCTGTTGTCGCGAAATATTCGATCTTGAGTTCGTTGTTGTTGGTGAGCGTGAATGTCACGCGCACGGAAAGATTTCCCGGGTAGCCGCCTTCGCCATCTTTGCTGAGATAGCTGCATTGCAACGCAGCGCCATCCGCTGACGGAATTTCTTTCGCAGCCCAGAAAACTTTGTTGAACGGGACCGCGCCGCCATGGAGGCTATTCTCGCCATTATTTTTCGCGAGAGTATAGGTGTGTCCGTCGAGGACGAATTGTCCGTGAGCGATGCGGTTACCATAGCGGCCGATTGTGGCGCCGAAATAGGAGTCACCCTTTTCGTAACCTTCAGCGGAATCGTATCCGAGCACGACGTCGGCAAATTTTCCATTTCGATCGGCGGTCTTGATCGAAACAATTGTGGCGCCATAATCGGAAATGGCGACTTCCATTCCGTTTTTATTCGTGAGCGTATAGAGATGCGCTTCTTTGCCGTCCGAAACTTTGCCGAAAATGCCGGTCTTCACGTGAATTGTTCCTTTGAGTTGAGGAAATTGCGCGGCCACGGCAAGTGAAGCGGCGATGGCAAGCCCTGCAAGAACGTCTCGGTTCATTCAAGCCTCGACTTTCATGTGATTCTGCAAATGGACGTTACTCCGAACCGTCTGGCGAATCAACGGTGGGTATTATTTGAGCGTGCGCGCTGGACGCCAATCGATTCCACGGATTGTGTTTCCACATCGTCAAGGATCTCAGGGTCGATGGCATCACGGAAATATTGACGTAGATACACTTGCATCTCTCGGCATTATTTGACATAATCCCGGCATGATCATTAGCGAACGGCTTCGAGCTCTCCGCGTCAGCAAAAACATGTCTCAGGGCGATATTGAAACGCGAACAGGATTGAAGCGGTGCTACGTGTCGCGCGTGGAAAATGGCCACACCGTCCCATCCGTGGATACGCTGGAAAAATTCGCGCGCGCTCTTGAGATTCCCATCTACATTTTATTTTACGAAGGCGATGAACCCGCCGAACCGCTGAAACTACCCGGCGCGACGGACGAGAAAGCCGATCGCTGGGGCATCTCCGGCAAAGATGCGCAGATGATGCGGCAATTCCGGCGAGCGTTCGGGAAAATTTCTCCGGCGTCGCGGCAGATGCTGCTGCATATGGCGGCGAAAATGGGAAAGAAGTAGTGCCGCATTTTTATTTGTGATTTACGAAATTAGATTCGCGAACGGGCCGTTCACGAATCACACTCACCAGAATTGACGCTAAATTCGTAACACGAAGCACAATCCGCTAAATCAGAGCCAGCGCGGCCGCTTCATCCTTCACAGGATTCAAAATCGTATCCAGGCGCGCGATTTTCATCACCATCATCACGCGCGGCGTGGGCGCGCAAATCACGCACTTGCCGCCAATTTTATTGAGCGAAACGTATGCGCGAACTACGGCGCCGATGCCGGAGCTATCCATCTCGGGCACGCCCGCGAGATTCACAATGAGCTGCGTGACTCCCGAGCCCGTGAGCTCGCGCACTGCATCGCGAAATTGTTGTTCGCTCTCGCCGAGTTTCAACGAGCCTTCGGGCTCGATAATTGTGGCGTTCCCGGCCTTGCGGATGTTTAGTTTCACCTTATCCCCTCTTGCGGCTGCCCAAAGCTACCTGAACAAAGGCTCGCCGACAAGTTAGTTTTGTTGACTCGTATTCTCTCATTTGCTAGCCTCGCACCGCTAAAGTCATTTTCACTCGCAACAGTAGCTCCAGCATTCCGGTGGAGAAGCACTTCTCGGGGGAGAGCGATGGCGTCTTCGTCTGCCCTGTTTGAACTGGCTACGGTATTTTACTCGTGCCGTAATCCTGAAGCATTGCTCAAAACATTTGCCGGCCGTCTGGCCGCGCAGCTTGGCGCGCGTGCGGTGCTGGTGTGGCTGTGGGATCCGGTAAACGAGCGGATGGTGCTGCGCGCGCGGTCGCTGGAAGCTGGCGAACGCTTTGATCCCGCCAGCGAAACCGAAGGCACGGCGGTGCTCGCGGAAGTTCTGGAATCGGGCGAGCCGCAAATATTCAAGGCGAAGGAAGTTGAAGGCGCGGCGCTGGACCATCTGGACGAATTGTCGCGAGCGCGAATTCGGGCTGCGCTGTACGTTGCAATTCCCGGCGCAATTGGAAATGCGGGCGTCGTAGAAATATTGAATCCGCGCAAGGGCGATTTTTCTCCCGACGACATCGTGTTCACTCAGGAAGCCGCGCGAATTACCGGGCTGGCTCTGGAAGAACGGCTCGGACTCGAAAAAGATCACCACGATCAACTTGGAACGATTGAGCGACTGACGGCGCTTTACGACATCGCGAGCGTTTTTAATTCCACCCTTGAGCTGCAGGATTTGCTTCCCGTTGTCGCCGAAAAAATTTGCAATATTTTGAACGCGTCGATTTGCAACGTGTGGCTTGCCGATCCAGAAGCGGGTGAGCTGGAACTTTCGCAGCAATTCGGCGAAGACCCTTCGGCTGAACTCGAGGCGCGAATTCCGGTGAGCGAAGGATTGCTCGGCGAAGTTGTGCGAATGGGCCGGCCACAGCGCGTGGAAAATCCCGAAGAGCATGAATGGCTCGTGGAGCGGCAGAAAGATACCGGCGATTTCGCGATACAAACGTGGATGGGCGCTCCCCTGCTGAAAGGCGCGGACGTGCTTGGAGTGATTGAGGTTTTGAACAAAGCTGATGGCGAACCATTCAGCGACGAAGAAGAATTTTTCTTCGGCAGCATTTGCGAACAAGCGGCGATTGCGCTGAACAACGCAAATCTTTTGAATGCCGAGAGAAAAGTTCATGAGCTGGATGCGTTGCTGACGATCAGTAAAGAAATTACTTCGACACTGGATTTGAATCATGTGCTCACGACCGTTGTAAATCAAGCGGGTACTGTGGTTCCGTTTGATCGATGCGCGATCGGATTTGTGGACCGCGGACGATTTTCGCTGGGAGCGGTTTCCGGCGAAGCGGAAGTTCCGAAAACTCGCGAGATGGACCGGCTGCGCGATTTGATGGCTTGGGCAGCGGATCAGCAGGACGCAATTTCGGCGGACAAGCGCGAAGGCGAGTGGGTTGCAGATCCCGCGCAAGTGGATGATCGACTGTTCCCGTACCTGGATGAATTTGGCTTCGGCGGTTTTTACGCGAAAACGCTGCGAGATGATCAGGGCAGCGTGGGCGTGCTGGCCTTGCTGTCGCATGAACCGGACTTTTTGAATGCGGGGCAATTGGAGACTCTCGCAATTCTTGGAAATCAGGCGACCGTTGCGATTCGAAATGCGCAGTTGTACCAGCAAGTGCCGCTGGTAGGACTTTTCAAGCCGCGGTCTGGAAAAAAAGGAAAGCTGTCGCAACTTGGCGGCGGGAGATTTGGCGAACTTGCGTTGAAAGTGGCGCTGGCTGCGATCGTGCTGATCGTGGTGCCATGGAAAATGCGCGTGGAAGCAAATGCGACTGTTGTGCCTGCGCAGCGGCGCGCTGTGTCCGCGGAGACTAGCGGCGTGATTCGGCAAGTTTTCGTACACGAAGGCGATCGCGTGCAAGCTGGGCAGCCACTCGCGCAACTGGATGATGCTGCCGACCGGATTCGGCTGTCGCAAGCGGAAACGGATTTCGGAATTGCGCAGCGCGCGATGGCGTTGGCTCAAGAACACAGCGACATGGGCACTGCGGCGCAAGCGCAACTGGAAGCGCAGCAGCATCAAGCGGAAATCGCACTCTATCAGCAGCGCGTAGACAAAGCGCAACTGAAAGCGCCGATCGCAGGAACAGTTGTCACTCCAAAAATTGAAGAGAAGACTGGAAAGCTGCTGACGGCGGGCGATCCGTTTTGCGAAATCGTGGAACAAGATCAGATGGCCGCCGAGATGAACGTTCCCGAAGGCGATTTGGCGATGATTCGAGATGGCGGACCCGCTGCAGTGAAATTGAACGCATATCCGACGACCACATTTGAAGGAAATGTGGAGCGGCTTGGAACACAAGCGATCACCGAAGAGGGTGAGCAACTTTTTGTAGTTCGCGTGCTCTTCAACAATCCGAACGGAACCGCGCGCGAAGGAATGGTGGGCAAAGGAAAAATTACCGCGGAAGGCGGCTGGCTGAAAAGCGGCTGGTATCCCATCGGATATGTTCTGGGCCGCTCGGCATTTCGCTGGGGCTGGCGCAAAGTTTGGTCGTGGATGCCATGAGCGCTCCGAATCGCACGCAAGGAAATAGAAGGAGACGATGCATGGAACGCAATTTGTGTTTCGCGGCGGTGTCATTGGCTCTCGCAATTTCTGGATGTGGCGGAGCGTCTGCTCACTGACTGGCCCTGCTGTAAATGCCGCGCCTGCGCCTGCCCGGCTCCGGTCGCGACCGTGCCGACTCCAGTTCCGTCTGCTGCGGCGCCGATGGGACTGCCGAGCGTGTTAACCGTGGAACATGAAGTGGACGTGATGGCGCAACGCGATGGAACCGTGATGCAAGTGATGAAAGAGCGAAGGCGGAAACGTAAAAGCGGGCGACATCCTCGCTCAACTGGACGACAAAGATTTGCAAGCGCAACTCGAAAAAGATAAAGACGATTTGAAAGTTGCCGAATACAACGTGCAATACAACGAAGCCGAATTAAAAGCCAAGCAAGCCGGCTATCGCCGCGCGCAACAAATGCGCGAGGCCGGGACTGAACAGCGAAGCGGATCTGGAGCAAGCGGAATTTCTGGCCAAGGGCGCCGAATACGATCTGGCGAGCTGGCACGCGGCGGTGGAAAAATGCCACGCCGCGATTAAAGTTACTGAAGCTGAACTTGATAAGACTCGTATTCTAGCGCCGTTTTCCGGGGTGGTGGCGCGATGCTACATTCGGCAGGGACAAGGCATCACGCGCGGCGATAAAAGTTTTCACGTTAGCCAGATGAGTCCGCTGCTGGTGGAGTTTGCGGTTCCGGAAAGCGCAGGAGCGGCTCCGCGAGTCGGGCAAAAAGTGACGGTCGCGGCGGGCGCGGCCGGTGGAACGTTTACCGGCGAAAATCGTAAGAATCAGCCCGACGATCGATCCCGCTAGCGGCGCGTACGACGCGACCGCGGAACTGAGCGGCAGCGATCTCGGCGCGTTGCGGCCAGGCATGGCGGCGCGAGTGATGTGGCCTCCTGCTGCGGCGGCTGTGATTCGCCACTGAGTTTTTCGAGATGCGCTACGGCCCTCTTAGCATTCAACGCGCGAGCGTGCTCTCCAAAGGGCTGCGCCAGCCGAAAATCAGCTCGACACTCAGAATTGGCGAGCAGCGAATCGGCGGCGAAAAAAGTTACGTCATAAAAATTCCCGAATCACATTCCTACGCGCGGTACGGCGAACTCGAATATCAACTGGTGAAACTCTGCGACGGGACGCGCACTCCCGCGCAACTCGCAGAGGAACTTCCGAATTACGTTCCGGGCGCGAGCGTTTCCGAGCAAGACGTTTTGGATTTCATCGACGCAACCGATCCCGGAATGTGGGAGAAAAGTCTCGGCGAGCGCAACATCGCGGTACTGCAAAAAATCCGCGACGAGCGCAAAGGACGCGTCGATAAATCGAGCATCACCAGCATCGCGATTACCGGTTGGAACCCAAATCGATTTCTCGCCGAAGTGCATCCGTATCTGGCGTGGATTTACACGCCGGGATTTGTGATCGCGAGTAGTTGCGCTTTTTATCGTGATGTTCGCGATTATTTTTCTGGATTACTCGCGAATTCGCGCCGATACGCTGGCGTTTTACAGCCTTACAACGGCTGCTCCGTACGATCTGTTTCTCTTCTGGGTGCTGCTGCTGGTGGTGAGTTTTTTTCACGAGTGCGGACACGGGCTCACCTGCAAACATTACGGCGGCGACGTGGAGAGCATGGGATTTTTGCTTCTGTATTTCATGCCGGCATTTTTCACGGAGACGAGCGATCAACTTCTGTTTGATACGACCGCGAAAAAGGAATGGGTGATTTTCGCGGGCATGTGGATCGAGCTGGTTTTATGCGGCATTGCGACGGTTGCATGGGCGCTGATGCCTCCCGGTTCTTTCTGGGGAAATATTTTTTACAAAACATTGCTGATCACGGGCGTCTCCGGCGTGTTTTTCAACTTAAATCCGCTGATGAAATTTGACGGCTACTACGCGATCGCCCAATACCTGCAGATGGATAACATGCGCGAGGATTCGATCGCGTACGTGCAGGCCTGGGCAAAAAAATATTTGCTGTTCAATGATATCGACCTTCCGGCCGCCAGCAAGAAGCAGCGGCGAATTTATCTGGTGTTCGGATTCGCGGCGTTTCTGTATTCCATTTTTGTCTTGCTCATCGTGCTCGGATGGGTACGCAATGCGTTTGTGAAATGGTACGGCGATACATGGGGCTATCTCGCAACGGCGCTCGTTCTTTATTACATGCTTCGCAAAAGAATTCGCGGGGCACTTCCAACGATGCATTCCGCGTGGCAGAGTACAAAGGAAAAGCTAATGAGATGGAAATCGAGCGGCGTAAAGCTCGCCGTAGCAGCGATTGTTCTCCTCGTGTTTTTGGCATGGCCTGGAGCCACGAAAGTTTCCTCCGACTTTGTGTTGGAGCCCGTGCGGCGCGCGGAAATTCACGCGACAGTTCCCGGCTGGATTTCTTCCGTGCCTGTGAAAGAAGGCCAGCTCGTTCAAGCGGGGGACGTGCTTGCCGTGCTGCGAAATCCGGATCTGGACGCGCGGGCCTCGGTGATTTCAGAACAACTCGCGAGCGCGCAAGGCGCGATGCGAGCGGCGCAGGCCACGAATAAACCGCAGGTAGCCGCGGAACAATCGGCGAAGGCGCGAACCCTTGGTATGGAACTGGATGCGATTCGAGCTCGCCAAAATTCGCTGGTGATACGCGCTCCTTTCTCCGGACTGATTGCCACGCCGCAAATTGAACAGCGCGTCGGCGATTACGTCGAACAGGGCGCGGCGCTGCTAAAGCTTGCCGATCGCAGCCAGATGAAAGCTCGAATTCTTGTGCGCGACTGGGAAATCGCGGACGTTCACGTTGGCGAAGCCGCAAAGCTGAACGTGCTGGCGTATCCGTACACAACTTATTCCGGTTCGGTGCAACGAGTTTTGCCCGCGGCAACTTCCGATGTTCCGGTGGGTGAAAATCAACTGGTGCGTTTCGGCCAAGAGACGACCAATTTCATTGGCGTCGTGTTGGATTTTCCGAATCCAGACGGCGTGTTGCGCGAAGGATTTACCGGCACCGCAAAAATATATGGTCCGAGCCATTCGCTGGGATGGCGGACGGGCCGTGCGATGTACCGCTGGATGCGATCACTCATCTGGTAGAGCAGTCCGGCTGACCTCCCCGATCAACATTTCCCCGGGAACAAAAAAGGCTGCCCCGAAAGGCAGCCTCTTCTGTAATTTGGAATTCTGTAGGGCTTCTGCTGATTAATGGGTCGAAGTGCCGCGGAGGTTGTTGACGCCCTTCAGCGAGTTCACACCCTTCAAGCTGTTGACACCCTTCAGAGAGTTGACGCCTTTGAGCGAATTGACGCCCTTCAAGGAATTAACGCCCTTCAGGTTGGAAGACTTTGCCAGCTTGGTTCCCTTTTTCAGACTCTTGGTCGACTTCGAATTCTTCATTGCCATTGTGATGTTCCTCTCAACTGGGATTTGTTGGCCCGGCTACGCATAGCTATATAGCACGCCTGCGGCCAAACTTCGCGTGCGTAATGTTTTCAGCGGATCACGCAGAATGAACAACTTGCAGGCTGTAACGACCGGCATCGAGGCCCCTGACGCGGCAAGCCCCATGACTTTTTCATAAATTCAATGACTTATTCAGGAAAGACCGAATTTGCGGCAGAGATAATCGAGCCGGTTACGGTTCACTCCGAGCAGCTTGGCGGCTTCCGATTTGATACGGTTCGATTGCGAAAGTGCGGCCTCTACACAGCGTTTTTCGTGCTCCTCGAGTTCGTCGTCCAGCCGGAATCCCGAAGTGGCGATGCGAAATTGGCCCTTCCCGTCACGCCCCGGGGTCCGGTAGACGTCGGGAGGGAGATCCTTGGCGGTGATCTCGTCTTTTTCGGTCATTAAGATCACACGCTGAATCACGTTTTCCAGTTCGCGCACGTTGCCGGGCCATGCGTAGTGCTTCAAGGCTTCCATGGCTTCATTGGAGAAACGTTTGAGTTGCAACTGATTCGTGGCGCAATAGGCTTTCAAAAAATAATCTGCGAGGAGCGGAATATCGTCGGCGCGTTCGCGCAATGCAGGCAGCACGATTGGAATTACGTGAATGCGATAGTAGAGCTCCTCGCGAAAGGTTCCCTTCTTGACCATTTCTTCCAAGTCTTCATTCGTCGCGGTGACGAGGCGGAAATCGACTTTGATCGGTTTTTTGCCGCCGAGGCGAACGTATTCGTGTTCTTCGATTACGCGCAGCAATTTATTTTGCAGCGGCGGAGTGAGAGTTGCGATCTCGTCTAAAAATAAAGTGCCGTGCTGCGCGAGTTCGATTTGGCCTTCTTTGGCTTCGTTGGCGCCGGTAAATGCGCCTTTTTCGTAGCCGAAGAGCTCCGCTTCAATCAAACTCTCGGGCAACGCGGCGCAATTCAATCCGATGAGCGGCTTGGATTTGCGCGGACTGAAATAATGAATCGCGCGAGCGACAAGTTCTTTTCCTGTTCCGCTTTCGCCGCGAACGATTACGGTGGTGGCGCTTTTCGCCACGCGCTGGATTGTTTCGAAAACGCGCTGCATTACTTCGGTGGAACCAATCATGTTGCCGAACGAAGTCTTGCGCTGAATTTCGGCGCGCAGCAGGCGGTTTTCGCGCTGCAGTTGCAGCTTGTCGACCGAGCGATGCAAGTACGGCCGCAAAACATCTGTCGCTACCGGCTTAAAGAAACAATCGTAGGCGCCGGAATCGAGAACTTTGAGCGCGAGCGATTTTTTCGCTTCGTCGCTCATCACGATCACGAGTGTGTCGATTTCGCTTTCGCCGAGTTGCTTGAGGAGATCGAGGCAATCCTTCATGCCGGCTGGCGGCATTTCGATATCGAGCAACAGAACGTCGAGCTCCGCGTCTTGCAAAAGCCGGAATGCGTCTTCGTAGCTTGCGCCTTCGAGAATTTCGAAGTCTGTACGCAAAGATGAAGCCAGACGCGCGCGGAGCGGCGCTTCATCGTCAACGATGGCGATGCGTGGCTTAGTTTGGCTCGATGACATTTTTTAGCCGATGCGAATTTCGCAGCAGCAAGGGTGATCGTGTCGCGTGTGAATGGGCCGATTCTAGGGGCCGGAGTCTTGCGTTGTCAACGGATGCAGTTTGGCAAAAATTCCAAAGCGAAGACCAGGCGACCTACGCGAAATTCGCAATCGAACATAATCTGGGAGCCGGATTCTCGAACTGCGTTTTTTCGCGATTTTGGAGCATTTTTGCGCCTGTAAGTCGTTTATAATGAACACTTACGTTGAAAATTGAGTTAAGTTCTTTAGAATGAACACTTAACTTTTGTAAGGCCCTTTTTTTGATTTTACGGCCGTAAGTCCTTTGTTTGCAATGCCAAATATTATAGGACATGCACGGACGGATTTGGTTCTCTACGGGCCAGAAAAGGCCCTTAGAGCGTTCGAGGGCACCCCATAAATGAAAAACCCGCGCACGGTGGCGCGGGATGCGGTTCTCCCCTAGAACGGATTGTCTCATATTCTAAAATTGATGTCAAGAAGAATATCGAGTGCGACGTAAATATGTTGTGGGTTAATGGAGATGCATAAATTCAGATTTTGAAGTCGGCGTGAGGAATCCGACTCGTTTAGTGCCGCCCCTCCGGGGCTCCGGAAGGGTCTCATTTGGGAACGTTACCCAGCGCTTCCACGCTGGGCTGACGTCTGGTGCCGCGCCTGCGGCGCTCCGGAGAATCTGAAACCATTCATGAGGTGCTGGATCCCCACGAGCGAAGACAAGTTTGATGACGCGGCTGTGGCGCTCCGGTCCGCGGTAGTCTTCGCGTTGCGAGGGCATGGCGGGTTCAGGTCAAAGGCAGAGGTCACAGACGACAGGAGGTCCCTCACCCCCTGAAGGGGATTCGGGATGACACCAAAAGCAGAGTCAACGTCGCCAATGCGGAGATTGGCGCTCCGGCCCGCCGTCGGCTTCGCGTTTGCGAAGCCGATGGCGGGTTCAGGTCACGGATAGACGCCAAAGGCGACGGCAAGAAGCAAAGCAGAACGGAAAGGCGTTCACCACAGAGACGCAGAGAGCACGGAGAAATAAGGGAGCGGGCCGCTGCTCACAGGGAGAGGAATGAGTGATTGGATGATGATGGGTGGGGCCTGCCGGTTAAGACGGGCCCCACCCGATTGGACTGCAGCGATCTGATTATTTACCTAGCGCGAGCTATCGGAAGTCGAATAGCTCGAACAGGTCGCTGATTGCCGGTGAGTTGAGCGGAACGTATGGGTTGCGGAATTCCGCGATGGGGTTGGGGAAATTATCGCGGCTGCGATGCGTGACTGGACCCAGATTCCAATTCCTCTCGATGAATTTGAGGATGGAGACGTGATCGGAATAGTCGTGCGCGATGTGTCCCGGAATTGTGTACGGCGAGACCACGATCAGCGGGATGCGAGTGCCATCACCGAAGTAATCGAGCGGCTGGACGTAACCGGAATCGTAGTAGCCGCCGCCTTCGTCGAAGGTGATGATGATCGCGGTGTCGCGCCAGAGAGTTGGATTGGCCTGCACTGCATCCACAATTTTTTTCGTGAAGCCTTCGAAGAGATCGAGTTTCGAAGACGCCGGATGGCCATCGACGAGACCGCTGGGCTTGACGAAAGAGACGGCCGGCAGATTTCCACTCTGAATATCCGAGTAGAGATTAGCGGTGTCTTGAATGTGCGCAGTGCGGACAGCGGCGTTGGCCATGATTGACGTGTCGTACTGAAACGGATTGCAAATGTTGCAGTACTCATCTGTATTCGCGCCGATCGCGCCGTAGTTGAGCTGATAAGGATCGGGCACATAGTTATTCCACTGGTCGCCGTAATATTTCCAAGAAACGTTGGCGCTGAGGAGTTCATCGCCAATGCTGCGAACGGACGACGGAGGAATCGTGAACACAGTGTTATTTGGATTTGGATCGGTGAAGGCGTTGCTGCCATCGCCGAAATATCCCGGGTTGTAATTGTTGAGCAGGTAGTAGTGTCCGGCTTCGCAGCGCGATGGAACTGGACGGCGGAGCGATCGGAGGTAATGAACGATCGGAGCAACACCAGGTTGTGTAAGGTCCGCGCAATCGGTGTAGGAGCCGCCGCCGGATGAAGGCGAACCGAAGGAGCCAGCACCGTAGCCATCTTCCGAATACCAGTTGTTGGTGTCGGCCGCAGGATTCGGATTTTCAACTTCGTCGACGACGCCTGCGTTTGCGGTGCCCGTGGCAACTTCCACGTTGTGTGGAGGCGGTGTGGCATTTCCGTTTCCGTCGCTGAAATAAATGGCGTCGCCGTGGCCGAGCATGATGTGGTTCGCACCGGTGCCGCCATTGACGGACTGGTGGAAGTTATCGCTCATCGCGTAGTGGTCGGCAAGACTTTTGAAATAAGGAGCGTCGCCCTGCTGCACGTTATAGAAGCCCATGGCGGTGGAACCTTCGCCGGTGGTTAGTCCGGTTGGTGAATATTCCGTGCTGAAAATTGACGGCTGCGCGACTCCGTTTGCGCCGGCGCCAACCGTTACTTCAACCCAAGGGAACAATCTGGAATTGCAGCCAGAAGGATTTTCGAAAGTGGAATGTTCCACGCTGCAATCGAGTTGCTGCCACATCTGGTAGAAGCGATGAACCGGGCTTGCGGCGTAATCGAGATAAGTGAACGTGTTGCCGTTTGTGAGTTGGAACGGGCCCGGAGGAAGCGAATTCACGTTGGTGATGCGCGCGTCTGGAGTTTTAGAAGTTTGTCCCGTGCCGCCGGTGATCAGCGACGGATAGACACTCGAGGGCAAACCATTTTCGGATTGCTGCGCGAGGGTAAGGCTATCGCCAGTGATGTAGGAATCTTTGGGGCCGCCGACGAGAGGAGCGGGGAGAGCGTCATGCTGGAACAATTGCTTTTCGGGGCTGAGTTGGAACGCGTCGGGTGCGGCATCTTTCGCGGCGAGTTGTTCGGCTTTGAAGAAGTTCGGGCCGGGAGCGCCATCGGCCTTCACGATGCCTTCGGAGAGCAGATTCCAGACGCTTTCGCCGCGCTTGGGAACGTAGGTGGCGAAAACGTGATCGAAGCTGCGATTTTCTCCGATGATAACGATAACGTGCTTGATCGGCGAACGAGTTTCTGTGTCTCGAGATGCCTGGCTGGGAAGTGCACCGGCCAAAGAAGCTCCGACGGTGTATTGCAAAAGTGCCAGCGAAACCATTCCTGCGCGGAAATAGTGCCATGCGGTTGATGCAACGTGCTTCACGGACATTCGCCCTCCTGTTTTTTTCGCGGCAGTCTGCCGCGAGCGGAGGTAGTAATAGTCCGTTGGTGTTGCAACTGGATGCGGGTTAAATGAACTGGAAATTAAATTGGAAGGCTGAAGATGAAAATTCTTTCATGGAATTGTAATGCTGCGATGACGTTTGGTGAGAAAGCAGAAGGAACGTAAGGCAACTACAGATCCCTCACCGCTTAAGCGATTCGGGATGACACGTTACTTGGGATCGACGCGGATTAGGCCCATCATGCCGCCGTCTTCGTGTTCGAGGAGATGGCAGTGGAACAGGAATGTGCCAACCGTGTTTGGATCGCGAAAATCCATTCGCAATCGCACGCTGGGGTATTCGAGAGTGCGTCCATTGAAATAGGGGACGTTGACTGTATCGCGGAGAAATGGCTCGTTGACGGGAGTGCCGGCGTAATCGAGAAGCATGAAATGAATTTGATGGATGTGGAAGGCATGGAGTTCGGTGGAGCGATTTTCGATGATCCAATCTTCCACGTCGCCTTGTTTGACGATGATGTCTGGGATTCCAGAAGATGGATCGAAAATTTTTGGAGTTTGGCCGTCGACGGTGATGAAGAATGTTGTGGCGCTGTTGGGATCTTTGGGATCGAGTAGAGTTTCGGAGAAATAGAGTTTTCGCGTGCGGACCGGTGTGACATCGCCGAGCCAAGGGAGTGTGGATGGAGGGAGCGGTTTTGGTGCGGCGGAAAGTGTTGACCGCGGCGGAGGTGCATCGTCTGTTGCGGTGATGCGAGCTAGCGCTCGATTGGGGTCATTTTCGCCGCCGGAGCCGGTGTCGACTGTGCGCGTGACGAGCATCGCGGAAATTCCTTTTGAGGGAGCGGTGACAATAAATTCCACGCGAGCGCCGGGAGGGACTCCGAGATGATCTTGCCAATCGATGGTGTCGCGCGCGGCGGCGTTTTCGTGGAGCGGGACGCCATCGAGTGCGACCAGGCCGAGTTGTTGCGGCGCGCGATTAAATAGGAGCGCCAAATTTAGATATGTGATGGCTGAGGCATTTAGCACGCGCCACAATTCGCGCTGGCCGGGCTTCATTTTGATCGAGGCCGGCGAATAATCGGGATACGGGACGGGAACAAAATTAATCGAGAGATCTTTGGCGGGCTTGCCGAAACCGGTGCCGTTGTTTGCGGCGTCGCCATCGCGATCGATGAGCATTTTCGGAACGACAGGCTCGGATTTCGAAGGCGGCGCGTTGGGATTGAGCAAGATCTTGATCGCGAATGATGAGCACGCGCTCGGGCAGGCCGGCTAATTCTTTATTTGCGCGCTCGATTCCTTCGACGATGATTGCGCCGGAGGCTCCGCCAAGAACTGGAGCTTTTGTGAAGCCATGAATGTGTGGGTGATACCAGTAGAGGCCGGGCGGCTCATTTGCGGAATGCGAAAACGATATTCGAACGGAGGATCAGCGGGAGTGATGGAGGTGTTGAGGACGTCGTCTTGATGGCAGATGGGAGGAATGGTTAGTCCGTGGAAATGAAGATTGGTGGACGTTGCGTTCATTGTTGAGCTGGGGCAGGCGGATTTATTTTTCTCGGGGCCTTTGGTGGCGTGAACGTGTTCGGGCGCGGCGGCGTTTGAGTGATCGGTTTCTGCGAGATCGTTTTTTAGATTCAGGATTAACGAGATCGCCGGGATTTACGCTGAGATTTGGCGACTGATTGCCTGTTGCGTCGATGTAGCAATAGCGGATGGAACCATCTGGCTCCGCGTGGTTGTAGATCGTGAGATCTACTTTCAGGATGCCGTTTTTGCTGCGGAGATCCGCCGGCTCGGGAACTTCGCTGCCGATGGGCGGGCGCGCGCAGTTATTGCGCGAAGATTCTTGCGCGCGAAGCGGCGAAGAGAAAAATGAAACTACAGAGAATGTGAACACGAATGCGGCTGAACTTTTTTGGCATTTGGACCGATGCGAAGTTCGCGCGCAATTCCCTTCCCGCGCACACCACGGCAAAGCTTCGAGGGGATATTCTCGGATGCGGCGTGCGGTCGCTGATGAATAGAGTTTTAATTTTCGAATAAATTGAACGACGCGCGACGGAGGTCGGCGCGGATATCGTTTGCCGATTGGGGGCGCAGACGATACGATTCGCGCTTCAATGCCATGGGAGGAATTCTGGTGATTGATCGTCGAAGATTTCTTGCGTCTGCCGCAACGGGAGTGGTTGGCGCGTCTGTGCTGGGTGGCGCGATCGGGGCGGAAGCTCATGTACCCGTGGTGGTTTCGCCATCGGAGCCTGTATTTAACGTGAAAGATCACGGGGCGTCTGGACGGAAGGAGGATGATGCGCGGCCCGCGATTCAACAGGCGATCGACGCATGCGGAAAAGCTGGCGGCGGGACGGTGTATGTGCCTCCCGGTGAATACACTTCGGGGCAAATTCATTTGCGATCGGGAGTGCGGCTGTACCTCGAGGCGGGCGCGACAATTTTCGCGTCGCTGGAAGGAAAGCAATTTGATGCGCCGCCGAAATCGGCGCTGATTTACGGCGAAGACTTGCACGACATCGCGCTGGAGGGACGCGGCACGCTGGATGGGCAGGCTTCGTATTATTGGGGCACGACGCCGCCGGATTTCATCGATTACTACATTCGGCCAAATCAACTTCAGATGGAGAAAACTGGAAAGCCGCTTTCGCGATCGTTTCCGGTTGGATTCGAAAAGGAAAGTGTTTATCCGCGGAACATTTTGTTGCTGCGCTGCGAAGATGTGCGGATCGCGGGACTGAAAATAATTCGTTCGCGAAGCTGGACGCTGAATCCGTATGCATGCAAGCGGCTGGTGATCGACGGCTGCTACATTTATTCGAGTCCGAAGGAAGGCGTGTGGGCGGATGGAATCGATCCCGACGGATGCACGGACGTGCGAATCGCGAACTGCACGATTGATACTGGCGATGATGCGATCGTGCTGTGGTCGGCGGATATTTGGGGACCGGCGCTGCCAACCGAAAATGTGACGATCACGAATTGCAGATTATCTTCGGCGTCGAGCGCTTTGAAATTTTGCGATGGAAATTCGAACGCGATCCGTCGCGTGACTGTAGATAACGTGGTGATCACGAAATCGAATCGCGGACTGGCGTTCATGACGTTTCAGGGCGGAATTGTGGAAGACGTAGTGATCTCAAATGTTTCGATCGAAACGCCGCGGTTCGATTGGTTTTGGTGGGGCGATGGCGATCCGATTCATTTCAATATTAAGAAGCGAAGTGAGGTTGACGGGAAGAAAATTGAGAACGAGCCACCGCCGGGAAAAATTCGCAACGTTTCGATTTCGAATGTGATTGCGCACGGCACGGGAACTTCCGTGATCAATGGACATCCCGATAGCTGGCTGGAAAACATTCACTTCGATAATGTGCGGCTGTTTGTTTCGCACGATCCGAATGCTCCGTATGAAAGCACTCGCAATGCGATGACGGTGAAGCAGGCGCGGAATTTTTCGATCAAGGATTCTGAAATCGGGTGGGAGAAACAGCACGCGGACACGTGGAAGACCGGATTGATCGTGGAGGACGTGGAAAATTTCCGGCTGGATACTGTGGATGTTCATTCCGTGCCGGGATCTGTTGCTGCCGCAGCGACTGTGGAGTTGACGAATGCTTCGGGCGCGGTATTGCGCGCTGTGCGAGCGGATTCGATTCACCTTGCGGGGAAAAACACGCGCGATGTTCGCGTCTCGTTGACGGATGCGAAGATTGATGCCAGCGCCGAGGTCGATAAGAACGCGATCATCCGCGAGTAGATCTAAAAAATAAAAGGGCAGCCAATTCTGGCTGCCCCTCGCAAATCGTGATTCGTGATGCTGGTTACTTCTTGGCTGGCGCCGCCATTGCCATCGTGTAATCGCCGGAGCAATCGTAGCTCAAGCCACCATCGGCCTCACCCTTGAGCGTGCAAGTGCCCGAGCCCTTGATGCCCTTCATCTTGCCGGTACCGCCGGTGATCTTGTAGGTGTTGCCGCCGGTGGTGATCATGTTGTCTTTCGTAGAGGCCTTGGTGATGTACGAGTAGAAAATTTTGTCGCCGCTGTCGAGAGTTTCGACAAACATGCCCCAGCCGGTTACGTGAGTGCCAGTGGCGTCATCATGCTCTGTAAATACGCCGCTCTTGCCTTTGGTGTCGCCAACATCACCGACAGCTGTGCAATTGCCCTGCTGAAGCATGAATGCATGGCCATCTTTGTCGCCGGCCGGTGCGGATTGCGCCATGCTGGGCTTATCGCATTTGCCCGACATGGTGGTTTTCGTTTGTGCAGGAGTTGCCGCGACTGCGAAAGCAAATAACGCACACGCACACAGAATCTTGTATTTCATTTTTTCTCCTCCGGTGGATGTCTGTTTTGAATCTGGAACAGTACTGCCCCGTCTTGTGCGGACTCTACTCCATGTCGCGGCCCGGGTCTATCGTAAAAGCACAACGGAACTCATTGGAAGAATCGCGTGAGCGGATTCGAACAACTCCCATCTAATTTTAGGCGTCCAAATTTCTAGCGAGGATCGTGTATGAATCGGATTGTGAAAATTTGCGGTTTGATCGCATGTTTGCTGCTTGCCGGCGCTGTTCACGCGCAAGGAATTCCCGGAGCAAGTATTTTTGTGGGCTACTCCTACCTGAATACCGATCTGAATTCTTCCAGCCGCGCAAGTTTGAATGGATGGAACGCGTCGTTTGAAGGCCGGGTGCTGCCGTTCCTCGGAATTGTTGCTGACGTCAGCGGACAGTATGGCTCGACGGATGAAACATTTTGCGTCACGCCGGTGGGAATGTCGCCTACGTGCACGACCAATTCCGTCGGTGTTCACCAACAGAATTATTTGTTCGGCCCGCGCGTGTCAGTTTCGGTGGGAAAATTCCGGCCGTTTGCGCATGCGCTTGTGGGGCTTTCGCACGTAGGCGGAGGACCGCCGCTCGGATCGGATACTTCGTTAAGCGACGCAGTTGGCGGCGGGCTGGACTACCGGCTGATTCGATTTGTGAGCGCGCGGCTGCAAGTCGATTTCCTGCACACGCGATTATTCGGCGCGGGGCAAAATGATGTGAGGATTTCGACGGGGTTGGTGCTGCGATTTTGAGGACAGCATTTTCGTTTACCGGATTAGTGCATCAGAAGCTAAGTACACCGAATTGTAACTCTTTCATTTTCAGTGGCAGAGGCACTAGAATGCCCGCGAGGAGCCCTACATCATGATGATCGGCGAACGCCTGCGCAGCTTGCGCGAAGAAAAGAAAATGTCGCAGGGTGTAATCGAAAACAGAACCGGATTGCTGCGCGCCTACGTGTCGCGAGTGGAAAACGGCCACACCGTGCCTGCCATAGAAACGCTTGAAAAATTCGCGCGCGCTCTGGAAGTGCCCATCTACCAACTTTTCTTCGGAGTGGGCGAACATCCGGAAATTCCGCAATCGGCGAAGCGCACGCAAGATCCAAAGCTTTGGGGGAACTCTGGCAAGGATTATCGAACGCTGGGGAAATTTATGCGGCATCTGGAGAAAATGACTCCGGAGCAGCGGCAGCTTTTGTTGAATACCGCGCAGAAGATGAGTAAGAGTAGCCGGAAGGCGAAGAAGTAAGTAACGGTAGGTTCGCGAAAGTTCGCGAGCTAGGAAAAATACTTCTACGATTCAGGCGGGACGTATTTCCCTGCCAGCAAAATCTGCGCGATCCATTCGGCGTGCGGAATTCCTGAATTCATCATGTCACGGGCTTCGCTCTCGACGTCGTATTCGACTCGGCGATTGGTGACGCTATCTCCATCGATCAGCAAATAGGATGCGCGGCGGTCGCCATCGTGCGATTGGCTGACGCTGCCTGTGTTCGCGACGATCATTCCAGCAAGGCGGCGCACGTACGGAACGTGAATGTGGCAGTAGACGGCGACGGAAGCGTTGAGCGATGCGTAAGTGCTTCGCAATTCTTCGTCGCTGGCGTTCGGCATCGGAGCGCGCCATAGATCGCCGGGCTTGGCGTGGACGAGAGTGAATTCCGGTTGCGTGTGCGTCGCTGGAAGTTTTTCGAGCCAACGCAAGCGTTCCTGGCCGATCAATGCGACAGTCGGGGCGATGGTCTCAGCAACTTTCCCGAGCAGCGGAGCGATCGCCGGGTTCGCTGCGGCAAACGCATCGAGCGTTTCCGGTGCCCACAACATTTCGTCTGTATTTCCGCGGATGCCGGGCCATCCGAGCGCGCGAATTTGATCGATGATCTCTGCGGGATGCGCACCGCCGGATGCGAGATCGCCGCCATGCACGATTAAATCGGGCGCGACCGGTTTCAGATCGGCGAGCACCGCTTCGAACGCGTGGCGATTACCGTGGACGTCGGCTACGATCGCGATTCTCATCGTGTTCCGATAAATGATACTGTTGCGGCGTCGCTCGCGCAAAAGATCGAGGAGACTCGGATGAAGATGAAATTGTTTCGATCGTTGAGGAGATTGTGGCTGGGGCTGCCGCTACTTGCGGTGATCCTATTCGTCGCGCAAACTTCCAGCAGTGGCGCCGGGCAATCCGTGCAAATGCACACGCCCGATCCGGCGGTGCTCGCGTACAAACTGCCCGACCAGATTCAGTGGAAAGATGGCGGAGGTGGGGCGAGCTCGGCAGTGCTCGCAGGCGATCCTTCGAAGGCAGGACTCTACGTGATCTTGGTGAAATGGAGCCCGCACCACATGAGCCATCCGCACTTTCATCCGAGCGACAGATTTATTTATGTGATTTCCGGAACGTGGTGGGTTGGCACCGGGCCAAAATTCGATCCGGATTCGACGACTCCGATGCCAGCGGGGAGCTTCGTCACGCACTTCGCCAAGCAAATCCACTACGACGGCGCGAAAGATGTGGAGGCGGTGCTGGAAATTGTTGGCGAGGGACCACAGACACCAACAGATGCCGAGCAAAAATAAACTTGCGCAAGGCGCGAATGTGAAGCACAACGGCGCTCGTCAATCGTTTGGAACATCTTGCGCTTGCGGTATGATTTTGGCCTGTGAAAAATCTCAGCGAAATTGAAACACGCATCATCGGCGCGCTAGTGGAAAAGGAACTCACCACGCCGGATTACTATCCGCTTTCGCTCAATGCTTTGGTGAACGCGTGCAATCAAAAATCAAATCGCGATCCGGAAATGAAGCTGGATGACATCAGCGTGAGTGATGCGCTGCGCAGCCTCGACAAAGAGGGACTCGCGGGCCGAGCCGATTCCATGGATGGCCGCGTAACAAAATACGAACACCGGTTGCAAGAGGCATTTAATTTCGATCGCCGCGAAACAGCTGTGCTTTGCGAGTTGCTTTTGCGCGGACCGCAGACACCCGGCGAATTGCGCAGCCGCGCTGAACGGATGCACCACTTTGACGATCTGGGGCAGGTGCAAGCGACGTTGCAGCGGCTATCGCAGCGCGACCCCGCGGTTGTGATTCTTCTGCAGAGACAGCACGGAATGAAGGAGGCTCGTTATGCTCATCTGCTATCGGGAGCCGTGCGGACTCAAGAGGCGGAACAATCGATTAGACCGATTGCGAACCAGCGAGGGGGAGACAGCGGGCGTATCACGGAGTTGGAAAATGAAGTCGCAAAATTGCAGAGCGATGTTTCAGATTTGAAGCAGCAGTTCGCCGCATTCCGAAAACAATTTGAGTAGCTACGCGGCCGGGACTCTTCGCCGGTTTCCGCGATTTCCTGAATGCCTGTATAAATACAAAAGGGCGTAGCGCATTATTTGCAGCGCGGTGCGCCCCGAAAATACTTCGCGCAATTCTTTTTAGATCGTTCGTTATTGCGCGGACTGAGAACTAATCCGCCGCTACTCCCGCAACTCGGACCGATTCAATCGCCTGCGGGACGTTTCTGAAGTGTGCGATCACACGATCGACAATTTCAGGGAGAGTTGTTTTCGGGCGAAACGCTGTGAGCCGCTCGAGTTTTTCGATTGAGGGGACGCGCCGCACCATGTCTTCAAATCCGGGCTCGTAAGCTTGATCGTACGGCACAAACGTAATCGGGGAAGAGCTGCCGGTGCGTTCTTTCACGAGACTCGCGAGACCTTCCACAGTGACTTCGTGGTCGGTGCCAATATTCACGACTTCACCGACCGCGCGGTCACAGGCGATTAACCGGATGATTGCCTCGACTGTGTCTTGAACATCGCAGAAGCAACGCGATTGCTTGCCGTCGCCATATACGGTGATCGGAGCGCCTGCCAGCGCCTGTTGCACGAAATTTGGCAACACCATTCCGTAGCGCCCTGTTTGACGTGGCCCAACGGTGTTGAAGAAGCGGGCAACTACGACCGGGACGTGGCGTTCCTTCCAAAAGGAAAGAGCGAGGAATTCGTCGAGCGCCTTCGACGCAGCGTAGCTCCAGCGACTTTTCGTAGTAGGGCCAAGAACGAGATCGGCATCTTCGCGAAAGGGAAAGTTTTTGCTTTTGCCATATACTTCCGAGGTGGACGCAATCAATACGAGTTTGCGTTTTTTGCTTGCGGCGTCGAGAACCAAGCGCGTGCCGTCAACGTTTGTCTCGATGGTGCGTACGGGACTTTCGATAATCAAGCGAACGCCGACAGCCGCGGCAAGATGAAAAATCGCGTCGGCCTGATCGGCAAGTTCTGCGAGCAAATAGCGATTGGTGATTGATTCGAGGTAGTAATGGAATCGGCTGAACTCCCGGAGATGGCTGATGTTGTCGATACTCCCCGTGGAAAGGTCGTCGAGCAAGAAGACTTCGTCTCCCCGATCCAACAGCCGCTCGGCGAGATGAGAACCAATAAATCCGGCACCGCCCGTAATTAAGAATCGCAATGATGTTCTCCTCGTAGTTGGATTCGGTTGGGTCAGAAAATGGGTCAGGGTCAGCAAGAAAAAGTTCAGGCTGTGCGGTCTGGACTTCGGATAATTGCTTGCTTGAAATAAAAACTGACGCTATTTAGTCGAACGTCTTCAGGTGAAGCATCTCGAGAGATACGCTCCAGATGGCGCTGGGAATCGTAACCAGATACCGTTTCCACAATCGCTTTGGCTCTGTGAGAAGGCGGTAAAGCCATTCCAAACCGGCGCTTCCAATCCAGGCAGGAGCGCGCCGAAGTTTTCCGGAGTTGAAATCAAATGCGGCGCCAACGCCGAGCATAGCGGGAACCAGGAACTTGTCGCGGTGTTCATACATCCATCGCTCTTGTTTCGGAGTGCTCAATCCAATCCACATTACGTCAGGTGCCGCAGCTTGAATGCGGGCGACAACATCGTTGTCTTCGTCACTCGTCAATGGTCGAAAAGGAGGTGTGTAGGTGCCAGCAACGGTGATGTTGTGACGCTTTTGCAGGGTTCGCGCCAGATCGCCGGCTACTCCGGGTGCGCCGCCATAAAAAAAATGGCGATAGCGCGGGCCATTCTGCCGGCAGAAGGCTTCCATGAGATCAGACCCGCAGACGCGATCGTCGATCGGGTGACGATGCCAGCGAGCAAGCCAGACAAGCGGCATGCCGTCCGGTACGACCAACGATGCAGATCTGAGAGTTTGGCGAAACTCGGAATCACGAAGAGACTCTGAAACGCCATGCATGCCGGTGACTGCGATGTAGCGAGTTTGATCGCGACTTGCGATCCATGATTCCATTTGCTCAAGCACGGCCGGAATTTGTACGCAGTGAACGGGGACGCCGAGTACGTTGTAACTTGCGACTGATCTGAGCTGATCGTACTTCGAGCTAGTTTCGGGAATCATAGGTGGCCAAAGTGCGTTCGTAGATATGCATCAGCTGCGAATAATTCTTTTCGGCTGTATATTCCGATTCGTATTGTGTTCGAGCTGCGGTGCCCATCCGGGCAAGTTCAGCGGGATGATTCCAAGCCCATTCGAGTTTGTTTGCGAGGTCTTGAGCGTCGCCTGGGGAAAAGTGAAGGCCGGTGCGACGATCCTTAACAATTTCCTGCATTGCGCCCAAGCGCGAGCAAACCATCGGTACGCCGCAGGCAAAGCCTTCGACGATTACCATTGGAAATCCTTCGTATGAAACGCTGGGCACGATTTGGAATTGGGCACCCTTGACGATTTCAATGGTCTCCTCGCGGGAGAGCCGCCCAGCGAACGTGACGTTCGATAGGCCGTGCGCCGCCGCGTAAGTCTGCAAGCTTTCTCGAAGAGGACCATCACCAACAATTTTCAAAGCGCGATCGCTGCTGGCTCGCGCCCAGGCTTCGAGGAGCGTCGCTACGCCTTTTTCGACGGACAACCGGCCCGTAAATACTGCATAGTCGCCGACGCGATCACGCTGCCCGGGATCGGGATCAACGAAGTTTGGCTTGACGACGACCTTTTTAGAATCAAAACCTGCGGCGAGAAATTTCCCGCGGGAAAATTCAGTTGCTGCGACGGCGCAATCGATCAGTTCATGGTAGGTGTTTACCTGTCGGTGCCAGGCAAGCATCAGCGCGACACCAGCTGTTTCCATGCGAGAGTTCCGGTAACAACCGTGGCGAATGCTTTGCCATAAGCTGTGATCAACGCAGTCTTCGCAGACTTTTCCGTCGCGAAAAAAAAGCGCTCCCGGGCACATCAGGCGATAGTTCTGAAGAGTCTGCACAACTGGGACTCCGCGGTCGCGGCACGCACTGTAGATTGAGGGCGAGATCATTACGAAAGTGTTGTGAACATGGACGACATCTGGAGATTCTTTTCTGAGGAGCTCTTCGAAATCGCGCTTTGTGTCCGACGCCCAAACGATGTTCTTGACCAACATCGCGCGCTGCAAGATTGAGAAGTGCTCAAGCTCGTGATTGCTGCGCTCGTAGGTAATTACGTCGTGGCCGACGCGCTGCAAATTCTTCTTGTCTTGCTCAAAGATTATGTCTTCGCCGCCAGCTTGCTGATAGCTATTGTGAACCAGAAGAATCTTCATGAAATTTGTCCGGAGGCATTGAGGGTGGACGACACTTTACTTGGCCTTCTGTAGTTTCTTGAGGCCACGAACGACGATCGGCGGAGTAATTTCTTTTATGGTGCGGCGGAGCGTCCACTTGCCTTTTTCCACAGCGTAGAATCCCGGAGCGTAGATCGATCCGTGTGGCGTGAAACCCTCTTTCGTCTTCACGCCCGCGGTGTGGTAGTAGACCGCGAACGAATTTCTAGACCTGGCATTCGGAGCAGCGACCGGATTTGGAACGCCATGAAAATTTTTGTCGGCGATCTCAAACAGGATCGTCCGATTGAAAGCTGGCTCGACTACGACTTCGCATCGAGTTCCGTCGAGACTCCATAATTCAAGCTGGCCACCATATTCGTGCATCCACGATTTATTAAGGTACGTGATCAGCGTGAGGCGGCGCGTAAGCCCGGTGTCGTACGCTGTGTTCCGGTCGACGTGGACGTCGAATTTTCCTCCCGAAGAAATTACGTGATAACCAGCGCCCTGAAGATAGGGGTCAGGAAGCAGTTCGCCGATCCCTGTCAACTCAGAAAGGAGGTACAGAAAATTTGCGGAGTGCAAGAACGCTGCGAATTGAAAGCCGGTTTCTCCCAGATCCACGGCTGAGCGGAGGTTGAGTTTTTGAAGATGTTCATTGTCTTCGCGCACCCAATGTCCGCTTTTCGGATCCGGAATTTCCGCAGCCAGGTTATCGAGCAATTCGTCTGGAAACATGTCATCGACGATCAGGTGCGGGAACGGTTTGGCGGATTTGTAGACCTTGCTCAGATTCTCGGGGGTGTCAGGAAGCGCGATCTTTCCTCCCATTACGGACATTACCCCGGTGGAGTTTGCTCCAGCCGACAAACGGCGCCATTGCGGAGGCAACCACGCAGATGAGGCATTCAAATGGGGAATTAGTTGCGGTGCCGGCTCATTCGTAACGACTCTTAAATTTGAAATGGCGCGAGGTGACATTGAAGGCCCTCTTTTCTCGATAACGAATTATTCGGCCCGTTGGTAGATCCAAAAATCAGCCCATGACCCGCGTTCAGTTTTCGGTTCCCATGGAAATTGATTCGGAACGTGGCGAATTAGACGCCAGTCTCGGCGATTGTTGTCGATCCAATCGCTGAAACGGCGATGGCGAACGTGAAGCAGATCGCGAGGTGCATCCACATTGTCCGAATAAATGATGACGAATCGAGTGGCGGCCTCAAAAACGGTCCGCATGTATTTTTCATAGATGTGATCTTCAACCAGGTGATAAATCACATCTAGAGAAAGGGCGAGATCTGCCCGCAGCTCTGGTACTTCAGGCTCGCTGTAAATCAAGAATTTTTTTGTCGAATCTCCGCGGAAAAGATCTTTGCAGTGGTTCACTGCAGTCGCCGAAACATCTATACCCACATATTGTGGATATTGCGACAGCGATACTTGGTTTCCATCACCGCATCCAAACTCGATTACGGAAGTAATGTTGTTTCCTCCTACGAATGAGTTCAGGACGCTCGCTTTGAAGGCTGCCAGCATTCCGTAAGAACCATCGCCAGAATCTCCACCGCTTGCATATCGAGCATCCCAATAACTTGGCGAACTAAAACGTGAAAATCGGATGCGGATAGGACGGCTCGTGCGAGAAAGCCACTCAAAGGCTTGGCCTATCACTGGAAGGCGCTTGATCTTCGACTTTACGTTGCTGGCAGAATTGTTCACGGGAGTGTACGGACGGTGCACCAGCTAAAACGCTTCTGCGTCATTTCTGGCAAGTAGCAAGTGCTCAGGATTGAAGCTTGCGCTCAGCAACGATGCGAACTTGAGAAGCGAGTGCGGGCGCGCAGTTCCAATATGTGAGGAAGCCGTACACCTTGCAGCCGATTTCAAACAGCGGTCTGCCGCCAATTGAGCGAAGAAGCCGCGAAATGAATCTCGGTGGCCAAATGTGAATGTAGGCCTTGGATTCGATAATGCTAAATCCAGCTTCCATGAACAAGTTCGCCGCGGACATAGGACTCCAGCAATACAAATGGTGATTAGGATTGCCAGGCTTGTATTTGTTTCTGATTGCTTCGCACGGAACTACGAAGACAACTTTCCCGCCCGGCGCCACTTTGGGAAAAAGCGCCTGGAGTTCCGAGAGCGGGTGCGGGCAATGCTCGAGCGCGTTGTTTGAAATTAGAATGTCGGCCCAGCCATTTTCCGCCTGCGCTGTCGAAGCGATCGTGCTGACGCCGTTACCCTTGGCAGTTTCTTGAGCGACGGGGTTGATTTCGATGCCGAGTTTTTCTTTGCAGGCAAGATTCGCGAGCAGATATCCGCCGCCGCAGCCAAAGTCGAGGACCTTCATGTCAGGACGAACGTACTCTGAGAACTTTGTCAGGTTGGCCCAGCCGCCGAACTGGCCAATCTCAGACTGGTATTTGAAATACTTCTCGTCGTAATGGGTTGTCATTGCGGTGGCCTGAACACTCATTTACGGCCTCCAATCAACCACGCTTCTATGAGCTAGGAAGGGCGTGCCACGCTTCTTCACAATAGGTTTTCAAGATTAATCTCACATAGTTACCAGGACAGGAGCGGGGCCGATGTCGAGAGTTGCTCCGATTAATGGATGCATTTCTTCGAGTAACGGAGTGATGCTCTTCGCATGCCACGCCGAAGGAATGGCGATTGTTTTCTTTCCGTCAGGATTCCACATGATCCACTGCTGGGCACTGCCGCGATCTAACTGGCATGTCCATGTGTGGCTGGCGTCCTGCGAACACGATTCCATATGCGCGCCTACTAGCCATTTCTGGATTGTTCCGAAGGCGCGCCCAGCAGGCTTAAGAGTTTCATCGTCAGCTTCAGTAGTTTCGACGGTCATCTTGTGATTGTCCCAGGCGTACCAGTAAAACCTTTGGACTCCTGCGGCCCAGTTCAGAATGAAAGCTCGCGCGAGATAACTCGCCGCCAACTCGTCCGATGGAAATGGATTTGGCTTGAACCATCCAGCTTCCGTATCCCACAACGGTTTTGCTCCCACTCCGTTGTTAGCCATGGTCTGCTCAACTTGCTCAATCACGTCCACCATCGCCTCGGGAGGTTGGTCGCTGACATAAAAATGGTAACCGATGACGTCCACGTATTGTCCGGCACCTTTACTGAGAAATTCTGAAAGCCATTTCACTCCATAGCCACTGGTGGCGGCTGGAGAGACGATTAAAGCGCGCGGATCAATTCCGCGAATTATCTGTGAGGCTTCGCGTGTGAGTGCCAGGAGTTGATCGGTGGTTCCACTCCAAAATTGTTTCAGATTCGGTTCGTTCCAGATTTCGTAGTTGTGAATGCGCCCTTTGTATCGGGTTGCGACTGTCGTGACGAAAGTTTTCCAGTCTTCGATATCTGTAGGCTCAGCTGCGAATCCCGGCTGATACCCGGATGGCTCTTGTGGCCGTGCGGAGGCCCATCGCGGCGTAAGACCCAACGTGAGCAGAAGATCTTGATTGTGTTCCTGAGCCATAGCGAGGCAATTGTCCAAAGTTCCGAAGCGCCATTGCCCTTTACTAGGCTCAAGATCGGGCCAAGTCACTCGCGCGTCCCACAACCTGCGCGCTGGCACCGGCACGCTGGGCCACGCCGTTGTGCTACCAGCTCGATGAATGTGCATTCCAAAAAAAACGGCGGGAATTGGCTGCTTTGAAGGCGTGAGCGTACGTACATCAGCCGTTAGACCGGATAGCAAGCCAAACGCAGCTACGCACGTTCCCAGGGAAAAAGAGCATCGGTGGAAGCTACGCATCAACATTGTTCGGTTGATACTGCGATGTTTTGGCGGGAATTCGAGAAGCAAATCCGTTGCTCGAGAGGCATTGCCTAATACCCACGCTGAAATTTTCCACCATGGCTTCAATCGTGTAAGTGGAACCCGCAGCCTCGGCGCCCTTACTGAGCTTGTGAAGGAGCGTTGGATTGGTCAAAGCGTCGATCACGGCGCCAGCAAGCGCGCTGGCGGTGTGGCTTGTAACTCTGCCGTTCTCTCCATCAACGATATAGCTGATTTCGGGAGGATGGGTTGGCATCTCGGTGGCGATGACGGGCAATCCCGCTGCGAAACTATCGACGATAGCGAGCCCCGCGGTGCCCGAGAGCAAGAAAACATCAGCCATCTTGAAATATGAGGCGAATTCGCGACCGAATTTTTTGCCGACGTAGTGAATCCACGGTTCGGCAGATATCGCTTGCTCGAGCCATTTGCGATCGGGTCCAGTTCCAATAATTACGAGATGAAATTCCGGACAACTCTGGTGGACGAGTCGCGCCGCGTCGAGAAGCAACGGTAGTTCTTTGATTGGCCCGAGCAGGCCGCAGTACAGCCCAACGTGGCTATCCGGTGTCCCTGTTAGCGTTGCTTTTAGATCGTTGGCATTTTCGTTTTCAATCTCTTTCATGAGGCGGCGCATGTTCGTCGCGTTTTGTACGTTGGTGATTCTTCGCGACGGCATGCCCTGCTGTCGCAGATACGTCGCGATTGATTCGGTGTACGCGAACCACCAATCGACCGACGTGACGAGTTTCGCTTTAATCCATTCCGACATCGCTGAACGATCTGGATGCATGTTTGGACCGAGGCCCCAGTAAGCGACGGTTTTCAGCCGCAGCGCGGAGAGCACGAGCAAAAATGGATTGATCAGGTATTTGTTTTCGCTTCCGACGATTACCAGATCGGATTTGAGAATTTGCCGCCAGAGAGACTGATAAAGAAATCGATTCGCGATCCAATAGCCGTTCACCTTAAGGCCAAATTCGGGCGGCAATTCGGCGCTGTCTTTTCGAATAGCCTGTTTATCGTTTTGGCCACTGTAGGCAATCTTCAGTTCAATCCCATCTTGGCGAAGCGTCTCGTGAAGCTCCGTGAAAAACGGCACACGATAATCTTTCATCTCGGCCTGAATTATGAGCACTCGGAGCATGATTAGTTTTCTTGCTGGACGAAAAGAGACGCCGAAACGCGGTCGGCAACATTAGCGTTTTCGAGCACGTTGTCATAAATCGTCTCGAGCACAGCGGTCTGAGTGTTCAAGTCAAAATGACGAAGTACTCGCTCGCGGCCGGCTGCTCCGAACCTGCGCCGAAGGTCGTCGTTTTCCAGCAGCGTGGAGAGATACTTCGCAAGCGTGTGCCAATCGCACTCCGGGCGCCAGGAATCCAGTCTCGCCGTGCAGAACTGCCTCACCAATACCACCGGACGCAAAGCTTACAACCGGCGTTCCAATCGCCTGAGCTTCCGCAAATACCATTCCGAAACCCTCTTCTTCTCCGGAAATTGTCCGTACGCTTGGAGCGCAAAACACACCCGCGCGATCCATCCATTCGCGCACAACTTCCGGGCGCTGGGTCCCCAAGAATCGATATCGACGCAAGGTTTGACTGGCCTGATTTTCCAGCTCTCCGCGCAGATGTCCGTCGCCAATGAGAATTAACTCGGCTTTCAGAATTCTTCTTCTGTACATCCGCCATCGCACGAATCAGATAGTCCACTCCTTTGCGTTCAACCAAGCGGCCGACAAACAAGACAATCGATTCTTTCTCGCGATCAGCGGGAGAAAACAGCGCAGTGTCTACCCCGATGTGATGAACGATGACCTTTTCCGAAGGAAACCCCTGCTCTTCCAGCTTCTTGCGAATGAATTCCGAAACGGCCAGAAATAGAGTCGCTTCGCGCTGCAGAATTTTCTTTTGTGTCAAAAACCGCCGATAACCGTAAGGCGCTTTCACGTGCCGCAGGTCGGTCGCGGTAGCATCCGATCCGTGAAAGGTCACGATCAGCGGAATCCCCAGTTTCTTCGCTAGAGGAAGCGCATAGAGTCCATCGGGACCGAAGTGTGCATGCATCAGGACCGGCGACCGGCCGCGGAGCTTTCTCGTCAGGGCAGGGGCCGCACCGAAAACCTTGAAAATTAGCTCGCGAGCCCGGCCGGTCAACCCGCCTCCATTTATGGTGAAAGTATCCGGTGCGGGAAGATCGAGTCCATGAACTCTTCGAGAGCCCGCATAGACGGGAACGAAGCGCCGAAGCGCTTGCGTCTGAGCTCGTATAAATGTTTCCGATGGATATAGGAGATGGTCGCAAAACACTATCACCGAGGGATGAATATCGCGGCGCATGGGAAGTCTCAACTTGTTGCGAAGGATGGCCCAGCAGCGTCCGGCTCAGGTTCGATATCGTCAACTTGTTCTACAGCAAGGGCTCCAGCAGGCTGCGACACTGAGCATGAAGCGGCGACGAACATCATCCAAAAAATCGTGTTGGGGGCCAGCATCGCGTTTTCTGTAAAACTGTAAAGCATCACAAAACACAGATAGATCAACGGCCACTTGCTGCTATTTGATCGGTCCTCACGCATATAAACGGCCGCACGACGCAACGCCACCACGTAAACGGCAGCACACAGTGCGAGCCCAAGCAAACCCAGTTCCAGCGTTAATTCAATGAACGCATTGTGCGCGTGAGGAACATTCCAACCGAGAATGGCGTCAATCTGCATCGCTGCAGGAGAGACGTTCCAGAAAGCGTTGTAGCCGTAGCCGAGGATCGGTTTGACAGCGATGCTTGAAACGGATAGAACCCAAATTTTCACGCGACCGGTGAGAGAGCTATTGCGCCCCAACATTTCCGTAACGGCATCTCTTTTTTCGATCAGAAAATACAGCGCCGGAAGCACAATTGCCGCGGCGGTGAACTGGACTGCTGTTCGAATTCTCGAGTTCCACCGGAGTGTCGGCGCAAACTGGAAAATGACTAGCATTCCGCCGAGCGCGACGAAGGCTGTCATTGATTGTGCTGCAAAGATCAGCCCCAGCGCTGTAATCACTGTCAGGACGCCGGTGACCACTCCACGAGCCGAACGTCGAACTGCCGTCAGAATCACCATCGTGGCGAGTACTACGATTCTGGCAAACTCGTTTTTTTGGCCGAATAGTCCGATCCACGCATCGGGGTAGACCACATCTGTCGATGGAATCATTCCCGGGAAAAATACTTGAACGATGACGCTAAGCAACACAACTCCGCTCAATGCAATCGCGAGCAGCCGGAGTTGCTCCCGAATCGAGTAGCGTACCGCGAAATCCAATCCGAAAAGTGTCGTCGCCAGCAGAGCCACGCTTCGTCGCAGCGTGAGGCTGGGATCTTCCGACCAAACGGTGGAAAGCAGCGTCAGTAATACGAGAGCGATCAATAATCTGTTTGCGCGGACCATATCTGCGATCGCTTGGTATTGACGCGAAGCACGAATCGCCACAATTACATAGATACACACCCACATGATCTGCAGCCACAAATTGCCTTCGGTGACGGCTTTGGATGTGGAGCTGTCCACAACCAGCGATTGAAGCGCGCCAGTTGCCAGCGTCAATACCAAAATCGTGAAAACGTCGCCGAGATATCTGCGAGAAATGTTCATGGTGATAAGTTGAAAACGTGATTTCAGCTGGAGAGCAGTGTGTGATTCGAAGCAATGCCGACGATAGCTTTACGCATTTGCGGTCACATTTACCAAGACATTTTGCGATCTTCGAAAAAGCACAAATGCGGCCAATCCGATTCCGCATGCCAACAGCCCATCGGATGCGATGCTTGACCATGCAGCGCCGCGCCAGGAATAAAGCGGTATGAGCCAGAAATTGATCGCTACATTGAACACGGCTACGCCAGCCTGTATTCGCGCGCGCAATGCCTGGTAACCCGCCCCGGTCAGAGCATTCGAATAGAAATAGTGAATCGCTTTAAGAATTGGCAGCACCGAAAGCCAGCGAAGAGCTTCCACCGTTTGCGCGTATTGCGAGCCAAGGACATGAGGCACAATCCCCGCACAAGCCAGCAAGGCGACGCAAGCAAAGATTGAGTATCCGAACGCACGTTTCAGCAATGGCTTTGCATACGAAAGACTCGCCGAAATGCCGTCCGCACCAGCGCGAAAAAAATTGGAATAGGAAGCGGTGAGCAGGGACGAGACTGGCACGAAACTAACATCGATCAACCGGTAAGCCGCGCCGTAAATGCCGGTTGCTTCCAGTGTGCCCAGCCGGGCCAACATCGTTTTATCCAAGTCGTTGTAAATCGTTTGCGCGCTGAGACCTACCGAAAAGTAAAAACCTTCTCGAGCTTCACCACGCCCGCGCTGCCATCCAAAACGCGGACGGCCGAGCTTCGCTGTCACTAGAACAATTGCCGACAGAGCGACAACCGCAGTACTGAAAAAGTAGACATATCCCCACTGCAACGGTGACGGACGGCGGCTAATACCAATCAATAGAAGCGCAGCCGCCAGCCTGCTCGCGCTTACGAGCACGTTGATTGTGGCCGTCCAATTCAATCGATCAAAGGCCTGAAACGCCTGCCCACTCAACGTGATAATGCTTAGGCCTAGAAGATCGGAACCAGACACCAACAGCACCAGCATGAAGGGAATTGTGGCTGGCAGGGTGAAACGAGACAGGATTAGTACAGCAACATAAAGTGCGGAACTCGTAGCGCCCGTAATCGAGAGCGCAGATCCCCAGTAAGCTGGAAACAGACTCTGATCGCGCGAAACATTTTTTACAAGAAGACCGCCGCTTCCTAGATCACCAAACGGATAAACAATTCCGACGAGCGCAACGACCCCGATGAATGCCCCATACCCACTCGCGCCCAGAGATCGTGCGATAACAATAAAATAGAAAGCTTGTATGACAAGCCTTAGCCCCATACCGCAAAACATCCACACGGTATTGCGGGCAACACGGCCCGTGAATTCAGCCTTAATCGTGCCTATCAGAGACATTTATGGTCGGAGCTACTCGCGAATGGCAGGAATGCGCGGCCTTACAAGGAGACTCGCGACAATTAAGCCAGAGCCTTTTTCGATTGAGCGGGGACGCGACCCGATTTGTGGAGCTCCGCTTCAATCCATTTGTATGTCACCTGTAACCCTTGCTCGAGCGTAATTGAGGGTTGCCAGCCGAGAACCTGATTCACGCGGGAGTTGTCGCTGTTTCGTCCGCGCACGCCCTGCGGCTTGGTGAGATCGTGACGTTTGATCAACCGCTTTTCCGCAATTCCAGAAATCATGTCAACCAATCCATTTATGGAAACGAGCTGGTCGGTGCCGAGATTCAGTGCATCATGATGCTCCGACGCCATCAAGCGAATGAGCCCTTCCACACAATCGTCCACATACATGAACGAACGTGTTTGCTCACCATCACCCCAAATTTGGATTTCGCCTTCATCGTGAGCCAGCGCCACTTTCCGGGAAATCGCCGCCGGAGCTTTCTCTTTGCCGCCATCGTAGGTGCCCAGCGGGCCATAAACGTTATGGAAGCGTACTGAATAGGTCTGGAAACCATAGTCATGCCGATAGTATCGGCACATTTCTTCAGCAAATAATTTCTCCCATCCATAACCGGGCTCCGGATCGGCGGGATAGGCGTCTTCCTCGCGCAGCGGAGTAACGTCTGGGCTAAGCTGCTTGCTCTGCGCGTAAACGCACGCGGAAGACGAAAATAGAAAACGCTTCACCGCATTTTGCCTCGCCGCTTCCAGCATGTTCACGTTGATCAAAATATTGTTTCGCGAAATGTCTGCGAGAAATGCTGTGATGTAACCGATTCCGCCCATGTCTGCGGCGAGATTGTAGACCTTATCGACGCCGCCGCGGGTAGCCAGCAGACAATTCTCATATTTGCGCAGATCAAGCACTTCAAACTCATCCGCCGCGGACGCCTCATATTCTGGAAGCTTGATATCAGCTCCGCGGACCCAGTTCCCTTCGGACTTCAGCCGCTTTACCAGGTGATGCCCGATGAAACCGCCGGCGCCGGTTACGAGGATCCGAGAAGAGGCCATCAGTCGTTCTCCCTTAAGAGGAAATGAAAAAATTAGGGTGCACTATCTTACTTGCGCGCATCTGCCGGACAAAGCGGGCCTGAACCCAAATCACGCCGCTCCTGATCCCCTTAATACTGCCGGAATCGTCCGGACTAGTATCTTTAAATCCAGCCACAGCGACCACTCATCAATATACTGCATATCCAATTCCATCCATTGTTCAAATGGAATTAAGTTTCGGCCATTTACCTGCCAAAGACAAGTGATACCTGGGGGTACGCTAAACCGCCGCCGCTGCCAGTCCTCGCTAAAGTGCTGATAATCGCGCACAGACATCGCGCGTGGCCCAACGAGACTCATGTCGCCTTTCAACACGTTAATTAACTGTGGAAGCTCATCGATACTTGTTTTTCGTAGGATTCGGCCGATATTCGTAACTCGCGGATCATTCCGAATCTTGAAAACAGGCCCACTCATTTCGTTCAAGTGCGCGAGCGTCTCCTGAACCCTCTCCGCATTCAAAATCATTGTACGAAACTTGTGAATCGTGAATTTGCGCTTATTCAATCCCACCCGTTCTTGCCCAAAAAAGATGGGACCTGGCGAGGTAAGTTTGATCAGTATGGCAACCACCAGAAGTAGTGGAGACAGGAGTATTAGAAGCACCAGCGAAGAGATGACATCAATCGTACGCTTAAGGAAAAATGGCCAGCCCGTCGATCCGCCACTCCGCGCGGTTATCTGAGCATCACCATCGAACACGTCCGCGTGGGAGCGAGCGATCTTCAAGTCGAAAATTGCCGAATCAAACCGAAGGATAATGCCGTGCATCTCGCAAAGTACCGCCATCCGCGCCGCGAGTTCATAATACGATCGCAGCGGCAGATAGATTGCTACTTCATCCACTACGTTGTGGCGCAAGAACTCCGCTAGACCGGCGCAGTTACATGCAAGTTTAAATCCCGTCGCATCAAATTGGTCCATCTTCGCCCAATCGTCGTCCACAAAACCAAGCAATCGATATCCCCGTTCTGGCGACGCCTCAATTCTGCGGGCAAATTCGATCGCACGCGAGTTCGTTCCAAGAATCAACATGTGGTGAAGATTGCGTCCGCGCCTGCGGATGCTGGCAAGCGTATACCTCAGAATCAGGCGCGATGTTGTCACCGAAAAAAGGCAAAGTAAGAAAAAGAGCGTCAGGAAACTCAGCGTAATCAACTTCACCGAGAACAACACTGCGATTAAGGCGAGCGATGCCGTCGCCAACGTGACCGCTTTTAAGACATCGATACTTTCCGCAGACCCCGTCGACAGCCTTCGCGACTGGTACAAACCACACAACCAAAACATCGCATGGCTCGCGAGCAGCGCCACAGCGAACACCGCGCAATCTGACACTTTCACCTTTACTGCCAGCAGCGTGGCCAACGAAATGCTCTTGCCCGTATAAATCATCCACACGGACGCCACGCCAAACGATTCCGTAACCAATCCGATGTCCAAAAACTTCAGAGCGCTCAAGATGAATCGGCGCTTGATTTCGCTCTCGGACGTTGTTTCCCTTGGATAACTGCTATTCACTGGGATGGGCCTGTAGTTCCTGAAATCCCGCAAAGAGCGGAAGACTGCGGCATATTTCGCTCGAAAGCCGGTAATTCGAAAGCTGGCAAGAAGACTCTGGTTCTAAAGCCTGTTGTAGAGCGAGGTTGGAATTGGAAAAGTACGCTTGCTGAGGACAGCACCGATCACGTGAATTCCAGATGCTCGGAGATTATCTGTAACCCTTACTGCGGCTTCGCGACGCGTAGAGTCAGCTTGAAGAACCAGCACGAATCCATCCGTCATCTGGCCGAAAGCAGCAGCATCCGCATAGCGAGTCAGCGGCGGAGCGTCGATCAGCACGTATTCAAACTCCGTTCTCAATTCCGCAATGCGTGTCTTCAACCGCTCCGAATTGAGCAAGTTTGGTGAATCGGGAGCGAGCGAGCCGCTTGAGAGCAGCCATAGATTGTCGCCATTCAGAGGTTTTGCAAATGTTCGGATGGAACCTTCCCCGAGCAAAGCATCTGTGAGTCCGTAGTGGTTCGTTGTTCCAAACAATCCCGGCAAAGAGGGCGACCTGAGATTGCCTTCAACCAGACAGACTGAAGCCTGTGCGTTCCTCGCCAAGGTTTTTGCAACAGCCATGCAGATCTCGCTGCAGCCAGTGCCGTGGTCGATGCCCGCAAACAGAACAACGCGTGGTGATGGTTGCGTCTGTGATAAGAAAATTCGTTGCACCAATCTCAGAGATTCCTCTCGTGCGAATTGATCGAGATTTGGTTGGCCGGCATGCTGATGTCCGTTCCCGATGTTGAGATCGAGCGGTGGCATGGCACGTTGCGGTGCGGGTGCGTCCGGAATTCGGATCGGCGTAATCTGCTGATCCAATCCAACTTGCTGCATCAACTCAAAGTTTTTGCTCATCGCTTTTATGCCTCCGCGGCAATTACGCCAGTTGGCGGCACGCTTGCACGCCGCGCAACCGTTGAAGTTTGAGTGGCCGATAAGATGTGAGCCCTTTGTCAGGTCTTAAAAAGGACTTGAGCTATGCAACTTTTCTCGGGAGCCATGCGAGGACGGGAACATTCAGCGTCTCAACCACTTCACCCGGAGTCCGGAAGGACGGATCGACGTATTCTGCCAAGTAACCGGCACCAACGCTAAGAATGAACGCGAGCACGAAGCCGATCAACATCACTCGAAATGGCCCGTGTGCTGGAAGCGATGGCACAACCGCTGGCACAGCAATCGCAACGTCCGCGATCCTGTCTTTGTCCAGGGCGTCCGACGTAAGTTCCTGGTCGCGCTTACTCAGATACAGCAAATAGTTGCTTTCGTCCGCTTTCGCGTCACGAATCAGCGCCGCTTGCTGCACTGCTTTGCCATCCAAGTCCACCATCTGAGATCGCATGTTTCGAATACTGCTCGCCAACGCGGTCGCGGTCGCTGTCTGAGCCGCCAAGTCCGCTTGCGTCTTGGCAATGTCTTCCCGCAAGAATTCGTAGGTCGGGTCGGAATTGGTAGTCTTGTTTACGTACTTTTGATCTTGATATTTGATGATGGCCGCCTGTGTATCTGAAATCTCCTGATCTGCTTCCTGAACAAGCGGGTAGCTTGGATCAAACTTCACCGCCAGTTCTGCTCGTTTCTCCTGTGCTGCAAGCAACGTCGCTTGTAATTGCTGCAGTAACAGGTTTGCGGGAACGGAAACCTCTTCCGTCGGCATCCTCGCTGGGGTGGCTGCAAGCTGAGTTCGAACATTCTTGATTCGTTGCTCGTCAGCCGCGATAGCCTGCTGAGCTTGCGACAGTGAGAATGTAGTGTTCGCTACCTGTTGCGCCATGTAGGTACGCAAAATGTCCGGCGCCGCAACCCCGGCCGTCCTGCTAAAACTAGCCAGACGCGCTTCTGCTCCCTGTAAAGTGGATTTCGACTGTTCCGCCTGCTGCGAAAAGAAATCCGAAGAACCCGGCGGGCGTCGCAGCAAAAGGTGTTTTTGTAAATACAGCTGGCTAAGATTTTGCAGAACGCAGGCCGGCACTTGCGGATCCCCAGTGCTTCCGTACCTCACATTGATTACATCCGAAGTTTTTTCTTGCTCGACGACCAGGCTCTTCCCCAATCCGTTTGCGGCCTTCTCGAGCTTCATCGCCTGTCTTTGCGCCGGATCACGAGGAAGAAATACATCCGTCGCCGACCAGGAATTGCCCAGCCCGCATGTTGCGGCCACAGACCGCAGCATGTCCTGGCCCTGTAGCAAAGCTATTTCGGAGCTGACTTGATCCGTCGTCACCGCCTTGCTGCTCATTACCGCTGCGTTTTGCGCGGAAGTCACCGCGGGATCAGACCGGTTCTGCTCCACTACAACTTGCATCTCCGCCACGTGATATCGCGCGGCCCAGAACCAAGCCACGCCAATTCCAAGTAGAGAAATAACGCAAAACGTGAAGATCACCAGCCGCTTGTACCGGAAAAGTGGCATCAGCACGTCTCG
This sequence comes from uncultured Acidobacteriota bacterium, assembly GCA_963785395.1. Taxonomy (GTDB): domain Bacteria; phylum Acidobacteriota; class Terriglobia; order Acidiferrales; family UBA7541; genus DASTCZ01. The sequence goes on from CAWAVH010000005.1 coordinate 60,112, forward strand.
CATCGTCAACTTCGGCATCCCCGGATCTGGCATATTTTTGATATTCGATTTATTCATCGGCTTTTACCTTTTTTGGATAATCAGGATAGGGGAGAAATTCAGTACAGCGATGGGCTGATGCTGGTTCCGACGTAGTAGGGAATATATTTTCGGAATTTTGTGATGAATTTTTCAGGAACGAAAACCATATCGCCGGGACCAATTGTCGGATCCTCATTGATATTTTTGCCGCTCAATACGTCGTTCATGTTCAGCTTTTTCACTTCGAACCAGCCGGTCGATACTCGGTGGAATAAGAAAATCTGCGTTTTCGCCGAGGGCGCAAATCCACCCGCCACACCGATTGCTTCGGCGACGGTCGTGTCGTGACGGAGCTCATACTGTCCGGGCTTCCCCACTTGGCCAGAAACAGTAAAAAATGGACGCTGAAAATCTTGCAGATCCACTTGCACGATTGGATCATGCAACGTTTTTGCGTACGCCTTCTTAACGGCCTCCACCACCTCTGGAACCGTCATTCCTTGAATGTAGAGGCTCGTCGTCCCGGTCAAGCTGATGTAGCCGTCCGGTTGGATCGTTACCGTCTGGTCGAATTCCGGCGAAAGCGGAAACGACAAAGCAATGATGTCTTCGCACTGAACCTGATATCGAGGGTGCCTCTCGTGCGGGTCCCTGCCGTTTGCGTCCAGCTGATGTTCCTCGTGAACGCCGGCTTGCGGTGACGAACTTGTTGCAACAGGTAGCGTTGCGGTCTGTGGCGTTTGCGCCCACACCATCGCGGGAGCGCCAAGAACTGCCAGCGCTAGTCCGAGTGCAAATATTTTCATTCTTGCCATTGCTGTTCTCCTTGTTTTTCAAACATGCCCGACGCAGGTCGCGATGCCAACCCTCGCTGCCACGAGATATGTGCGGGCGGTTATTTTTTCGGGATGTATCTGGACGTCGCTAGTGAATTCGCTTCGAGACAGCCGAAACATCTTGCTGAACCCCATCTCGATGCTGCGTCTTTGGAGTTACGTTCCGCTGTGGAAGAATAATTTCTTGGCCCGCAGGAATTAGGTCAGGATCGGTTAGCCACGGGTTAAGTTTCTGGATCTCAGTGAGAGTCTTCGGATCGTATCGGCCGATCTTCGCGTTGCATATGCCGAAAAGAGTTTCGCCCGTTGACACTACTACCGCCCCACGCGATGTTTCTGGTGTTGCCATGCTCAAGACAGACGGCCCAGATATCTCACCGGGCGTTTCTAGGGCGACCGCATGGAGCGAAGACCATACCTTTGATGTCTCCCCGGTCAGTTCACCCAACTTCTCGCCCTTCTGGCTTCCATTTGCGTCCACTCCAAAGCCCAAAGCGAGGCTCGCTGTTAGCAGACCACTGAGCGCGAAACGGGGAATCCAGCCCACTAATCCGCGACCTTTGCTCCGTCGATGCTCCGCCGGAGCTACACTCGTGTTCTCATAACTTCCCGTGCGCTCGGGCACCCGTAATTCTTCTCGACTCCTCAGCGATATCGCCAAATCACGCATTACTTCGTCCACGATTTCCCGGTCCACGCTCTTCCGCTTCATCGCACAAGCCAGCGACATCGCATTGAAGCAAATATTATTGATGTTGCGCGGAATCCCCTCGCTGTGTTGTGCGATTGAGGATCGCGCTCCCTCGGTAAAAATCGACAAATCCTTACAACCTGCAGCTTGGAGCCTTCGATCGACATATGCGTTCACCTCTCTTTCCGTGAACGGTTCGATCCGGATGATCTGGGAAATTCGCTGCCTCAACTGCATCATCGATGGTTTCGCGAGCTGATCCGCCAATTGCGGCTGCCCCGCCAGCACGATGTGCATCAACTTCATCCATGGAGTCTCGAAATTTGACAGGAGCCGTATCGATTCCAAAACGTCGTCAGACAAATTCTGCGCCTCGTCAATCACCAGCACGAATCGCCGGTTCGCCCGATGCTCTTCTAATAGCACACGATTGAGCGCGTCATGCATCGCGGGCAAATCGCTCATGGGCGAATCGATTCCCAAGTCCAGCAGGATGTGCCGGATAAACTCGCGGGCATTGCAATCGGTGCGAAACACAAAAGCCGTTCGCGCCCGAGTTCTTAGCATTTCCAAATAGTTGTAAAGCAGAGAAGTCTTTCCCATCCCTGGCTGCGCAATCATTGCCACAAATCCGCGATTGCTGTCCGTCGTATACACCAACGACGCGAGCGCCTCGCGATGCTGCGCTCCGAGATACAAGAATCGCGGATCGGGAGTCACTCCGAATGGCTGTTCGAAAAGTTTGAAGTGTTCTAGCAACATCTCACGCCACCTGTGGCCGGCTCGGCGCAAAAACGGCTTCGCGAAACTTGACCGCACAAATAAATGTTCTGGAATATGGGAGGAACGATCGAACTGGCTTCGCGCTTGTAGAGACCCTTGCGGTTATACAAAGAATATCTAAAAGCTAGTTCTGGGCTGTACTTCGCATCTCTTCCCAACGTGAACTCGATCCATGATTCGTGGACACGCCGTCCGTCCGTCTTCGCTCGATCTGCTCAACCTGATACGAATCAACTTCCACCGCGACCGACTGCCCCAGCATCTCCACGGAAAGTACAAGCCGGCAAATATTTTTCTTACGAAGAAGAATTCCTTCCACTCCTGTCATCGCGCCGGCCGTAACTCTCACCCGTTCGCCGCACTCCAAATACGGGTGGGGTTCGACACGCGCTCCGCTCTCCAACGCGCGCTGTATCGCCATGATCTCGCCGGACGGAATCCCAATCGGTTGTCCCGCGCTAGACACAACTGAAAAGATTCCCGGCGTAGTTACGATGTCCAGCATTCGATCGAGACCGCCGTTGATAAACACATAGCACGAAAATAGCGGAAGTGAGAGTAGCTTTGTCCGGTCTTTCCATCGCCGCGCAGAAGCGTAAAGAGGGAGAAGTATTTCGAATCCCTTACATTCAAGTGCCGACGCGATTGTCTTCTCGTGCTGGTGCCTCGTGTAGATGGCATACCACGCTGATGGGCTGTTAATCCGTTCATCGTGTGCGCCGTTGTTTTCGACAAGCATGAAGCTCCGCCCTGTGACTTACAGTCGCTCTTTCCTGTAAGCCGCACCTGCTATTTCCCGGGTACTCGAAGCGACTCAGATCCGCTCGTTCGCGTCCAACGCGGTGCTCGGAGCGGCCGTCGGCTTCAGTTTCTCTGCGTCTACAGTTCGACTAATCTTGTCCCCTGTTGCCCTTACTGGATGTCCCTCGGGTTCACGACCGTCGTCCCGGACGCGCCCTCCGTTTGAAACGACACTGTCGCCGCAAACCCCCTTGAAGTTTCCGCCGGCCGGGCGACTCGCACCACGATTCCTTCGCCGTGCAGATGCACCGAGCTACCGCCGGATTCCAACGACGGCAAATACACATCTACGTCCAGTCGCGCCCCCGCTGGCGGAATTACTTCTCCGTGCACAAACACTCCTCGATCACTGATGTCTCGAATCGTCCCGTTTCCTTCTTGCATAAGGCCATCCGGCCGCACCCAAGAGAAAGACGCGTCTGCGTTAAGTCGGTACCGCCTTGACTTTCGAAGTTCCACTGCGACCTCTGGGGACGCGACCCGGAACAGTGTCGCCATGAGATTGTCCGATTTAAGTTCCCGCATCATCACTTCTGTGTCTCCGCGAGATTAGGCCCGCTGGAACTTCCCCACAAGAGACACAATGTTTGGGTGCTTTGCTTCTCCCTCTTTCGTCGAAGAATATCGATATGGTTCATCTCAATCTCGGGCGTCTCCCGGTCAACCGCCTTGGGACCGCTTTGACGACTTCCTTGCAATCCTTTGCAAAACTGCTGAGTGCAAAGGTTGGGGAGACAAAAGTGCGGAAGCATTTTTCAGCTCTCTTGCGATCAGTCTCAGCAGGGGGCAAAAGGATGGAGACTTTATTCTCTATCAAGATTAGGACTACAGAGGGCGTTCGTCTCGTCGCTTCTATCCCATAGTGTTATCGAGACGATCGCGGCTCTTATATTTCCCGTCAACTACTCAGACATTGCCTTCTGACGAATCATCGGTATCGGCCCTGCGGCTCGCTCCACTGATTCTGGAGACTCGAGCAATGGCATGCGATCCTTCGCACAGCTAACGGAATAAAGCACCAGCTCAGTGCGGCTTGATACTCCCAACTTGTCGAAAATCCGGAACAAGTAGTTCTTTACCGTGTGCTCGCTCAACGCCAGATGTTCAGAAATCTCGCGATTGCTCATGCTCTCCGCCACCAGCCGCACCACATCCTCTTCCCGCTTGCTCAACAAATTCATCCCGGCGGAGTTGACCACCCGCAGTCGCGGCGTTTGCCGGAGTGCGCTGATCAAATATTCAATGTGTTGCGTCGAGGCCCAAATTTGCCCCATGTGAACGCACCGCACGCACTTACAGAGCGCCTTGAAATCAGACTCGGACCGCGCAAACACTCCCCGAGCCCCGCTATGGAACCCTTGCGCCACCACTTCCGGCTCAGATCGATCCATTAACAAGATCATCCGAAGCTGCGGATAAGCGCTATGAACGTGCGAAAGTATTGAGAGTCCGCTCAGCGGCCCATCTTCCAGCGTCGCGCTTATCAATGCGACGTCGGGTTGGCTCGGAAGGTTTTCAAGCTTTTGAAGCACTTCGTCTGCCCTGCTCGCATTTTGTATAATCTGAAACTCCGAACGCCGTGAAAGAGCCTCTACAATCAGGCCGCGCGTCATGCTGTTCGGGTCTGCGATAAAAATGCGAATTGGATCGTGGCCGGGATGCGTGGATAATTTCATCGATAACTCCAGTTTAAATTCGATTCATCAAATCATGATCGGTGTCAGTGAATTGCGGCCGCGCCTCATCTAAAGAGTCCTAGGACTAAACATTTTCCAAATCACCCCAAAATTCTCACTTGCTCTGAAATTACTGCTGGATCGCAATTAACCTGCATAACCTGCGCCATTTCACGCCACTCGATGTCACAGTTCCCTATTCGGAAACTCAAACCTCGGACGTACCAATTCGGAGCAATCACCGCTTTGGCATCCGATTCGATTTTTTTGGAGGACTCCACTTGCTTCGCGGAACGACCAATGAAAGAATCACAAGCGGAAATAAAAGTTCCTGCGGGCAGGCTCACTAGAACTGGCGGAAAATACTTTCCGCTAGTAGGCGCTACACCTCAGCACAACAAGGAGCAGAACATGGGTAACAGGGATCATCGCGGTCGAGAGAAAAAGAAGCCGAAGAAAAACGTGAACGAAAAGGGTATCCCCAAGTCTCCGTGGACTCCAAGCAGACCTTCAGCTCCAGCGGCGCCATCGGTTCCGGCAGTCCCGCGGCCGGTCACTCCAACTCCCACGCAGAACCCATAGCCGCCCACACCGGGGAGGGCCGCTTATTTCGAACGCCAAGCGCCTGCCTGACTGCTCGCGGTCGAGGGGTGTCGCTATTCCCATCGCGCCCAGCGGTGTTCACTTTGTTCCCCAGACGTCGCAATTTGCCGAATCCGCGAATCGTAAACACGCTCACAACGAATCTTTACCCAGAGTGCTCCCTCCGAGCATCGAATGTGCGTTCGGTATCTCGCTTCGGGATTGCCCAAATCACGCATGTATCTGACTAAAATTAAGGACTCTTTCCGCGATCTGAAGTTGCGCACAAAACGCGCCCTCTGGCATTCCAAAGATCGCTGGCGCCAGCTAACGGAAGGGTTAGAGATCGAAGAGCTCTGGAGTCAGTTCAAAACGGAAGCCGAAGAAAGCTCCCGTCTATTCAAACAAGATATCGACGGACGGACAGTTCAGACCGATCGCGCATGGAAGCGGCCGTTCAAACTTTTCGCCGCGCTGTTCGGCAGCGTTCTAAAAAAACTCTCACCTGCCCGGCGATTGTTTTTGCTTCTAACTATACTCTTGGCTTTTCTCGCGGTGATCGGTTTTCATTTTCTATTCATTACGCAGGAAATCGAATTCATCGCCGCGTTCGTCGGTCTGCTAATTCTGCTCGTACTGGTAATCGGCGACCACATTTCGATGAAGCGCGACATCGAGATCGCCCGCGAAATTCAGCGCTGGCTCGTTCCTCGCAGAGCCCCCGACGTTCCCGGAGTCGACATAGCCTTCGCAACCCGCCCCGCCAAGACTATTGGCGGCGATTATTACGACGCGTTTCTCCGCGCAGCCGATGGCCCGCTTCTAATAGTTGTCGCGGACGTTTCCGGTAAGAGCGTCCCCGCCGCGATGTTAATGGCTACATTCCAGGCCAGCCTGCGCGCCCTCGCTGGCGTCGCCGGGACTCTCTCTGATCTCGCTGGAGGCTTGAATCGCCAGGCCTGTGCCAACAGTCAAAACGGCCGCTTCACAACAGCCTTCATCGCTGAGCTTGACCCTGCCACTGGCGATCTCACTTACTTCAGTGCTGGCCACAATCCGCCAATTCTCAAACGTGCGGACGGCACGTTTGAGCACTTACGCTCAGACAATATTCCCCTGGGCATCGAGCTAAAGGAATCCTACAAGACGGGCACTACGCGCCTGGAACCTCTGGATTTGTTGGTCATCTACACCGATGGCGTCACCGAGGCCAGAAACGAAGATCATCAGGAATTCGGAGAGCCCAGACTCTCGTCGCTGCTCCAAACAGTCCCTGAAGAGAGATCCGCGCTGACCCTCGCCAAAATTATGCAAGTTCTCGATCAATTCGTGGGTGCCGCCCCGCAACACGACGACATCACCTGCCTCGTTGTGCGCAGGCGCTAAATCCATTTACAATTCGTCATCCAGAAAATCTGCATTTCCGGACGAAAAAAGGGGCGGAAGCTTTCGCTTCCGCCCCTTCGCGTTTGTGCCTCGAACTTGTAGCCGCACCTACTTCTCGGAAAATCTAATTACAGCGGTGAACTACCCGATGTTGCCGCTACGCCCACTGCATAACGAATCACGCCAGATTGGTCCGAGTAAAAATAACGTACGCCAGTCTGGTTCAGTGAAGCCGGTGCACCCACCGTGTTGTAAATGTATTGGGTGCCTGTGTAGGTGAAATTGTACCCACTCTTCGTCGACGTATTGCCGCCGCCCGTTGGCGCCAGCACTTGGTCCAGCAAATCAGCCGTGGTGCTCGTCGGAGTCGCACCGTTCGAAGGCCCGAGACTCGACAATGCCAACGGATACGAACCATAGGTAGAGTTGTATGTGATGCATGCCGTGTTAATCGTGCGCAGTGAACTCGCGGCCGACGCTTCGTTCGCAGCAATACGGGCACGCAGCAAATTTGGAATTGCAATCGCAGCGATAATCAAAATGATGGCTACGACGATCAAAAGTTCGATGAGTGAAAAGCCCTTCTGTTTGTTTCGCATGATTCCTCTCTGACCGATGAAGGTCATGCCATATCAACAGCACCCTCATGGCCGTTCACTCTCCGGTACAGGTAATTGATAAATAAAAACAACGGTGCTAAGCCTTGCGCCTGCTTGTACTTAGCTACAAACAGGCGATTCGCTTTCCTCCAATGCCGCTCCAATTTCACCCAAGTACAGGTAACTTGACAATTTCCGTCATTCCCCAGTACATAAACCGTCATTCCGCAGTGCCCCAGCAGCTCTCGTCCCAAAACGGGGTCCACGCAAGTCTTTCTTCAAACTCGCCGATTCGCAAAATGTCGAATTGCTCGCAACACTCGAGGTCCAATCACGCAATCACAACTCGATCTCGACCCTGCGCCTTAGCTTGATAAAGTGCTGCGTCGGCCGCCCGCAGCAGAGTTTCCCCGGACGCCCCATCTGTCGGAAAGATCGATACTCCGATCGACAAACTCACCGGCGCTATCGGCTGATCGTGAAGCTCGGCGATTTCCTTTCTCACACGTTCGCACAATTGTTCGGCGCGTTGATGAGTTGACTCGATCGAAGCTTCCGGCAGAATCACGGTGAATTCTTCACCACCATACCTGCACGCTACATCCTCGCCCCGAAACTGCGTTTTGAGAATACTGCCCAGCGTACGTAACACTGTATCGCCCGCCTCATGGCCGAACGTGTCGTTGAAGTGTTTGAAATGGTCCACATCCAGCATCATCAGCCCCACCGTGGATTTCTTCCGTGTAGCTCGGCTCAGTTCCCGTTCCAGCGATTCCTGCATGTAGCGGCGGTTATACAGTCCTGTCAGCGGGTCTCTGATGGATTGAGCGCGCAGAATCTCCCTCATGTTCAAGTTAGCAAGGGCAAGCGCCGCTTGTTCGGCAAAAGTTTTCGCCAGCTTCTGCTGGGATTCGAATAGCTGTGCGGGTGATAAATCGATTTGCGCACCTTCGTTCAGGCCGGTGTCCAAGTACAGCAGCCCCAGAGCCTCGCCATGAGCCATCATCGGCATACATACGGCACCGCGGGGATGAAGGCGTCCGAGATGCGCACAACTCAACGCGCCAGGTTCGTCTTCAAACACGTGCACTTTTCCACGTCGCAATGCCCAGCAATCTTTCGGAGGGAATGTGCGATCCGCCAGCGACGGCTGCCCCCACGTCGCCACCACTTCGACAAGGTCCCTTGAGTTTGCCGTGACGCAAAGTGCGCCGGAAGTTCCGGGAAACAACATTTGGGCTCGGCTTGCAATCAGCTGGTGGGCTTCTTCCGGAGAAAGACACGACTGAAGTAGGTCGCTGAACTCGGCGAGTAAAGTCGATTCCCTGCTTAACCTTACCGTTTCTGTGTACAACTCTTCGTATTTGATAACTTGATCCGATAGCTCCAGCCACCTGCGTATTGCAAAAAAACTCACTCCGATCAACAGAATCACGGAAGCAACGATAACTTCATCAATCTTCGTGTCTTTGTGTTTCGCAACCCATTCTGCGAGTGAACCCGTGTCGAATATGAAGACCAGAGCCACCGCGATCACCAGCGCCACAAATAGCCCCATGAGATCTCGGCGTTGCGTTTTCTTGATCCGTGCGGCATCCGGAAGGTCTGCGTGTTCTTTCGAATCTTCGTATTTTATGAGTCGTTGCGATAAACCCAGCCATTTCCGTACCGAGAAAAAACTCAAACCGATCAAAAAGATTACGGAGACAACGATTGCTTCGTCGAGCTTGGTCTCTTTGTGTCTCGCAATCCATTCAGCCAGAGAACCTGTATCGAATAGAAAAACCAAAAATGTCGCAATCAACAGTCCCAAAAATAATCCGGCCAGATCCCAACGCCGGTCACGCTTAAATTTACCGCCGTCCGAAGAACTTTTTTCCGAAATCGCTTTCATATCAGCCCAAGACCCGCTCAACTGCTGGGGTTCTATTTTCCGTTCAGAAGCCTGGCGCTACGCACCTGCGAGGGCCCTGAACTACCCTATTATAAGCGCATAACTCCTCATTAATTGGTAAACGGCGATCAAATCCCCTAATCGCCAATAACGGTGCTGCACGGGGTTCCACGACCTGCTGACGCGCGCAAACATGCGCGTCAGCCCAAACGAATCCATAAGAAGGTTTTCACCACGAATCAACGCGGTCTCAGTGGGGGCGATGCGTGAAATCCACGGGCGAGCGCGGAAAGCCCAGAATTCGACGAGACTCCGAACTTGGACTCTGCTCAACCTCGCGGAGCGGGCCAGCATCCGGGCTTTCCGCAAAGCCGCGGGCTCTTGCCCCATAATCGGCAAGAGCGATTTGTAAATACAGCTCGAATTCCTCGGCTATTTCTTCGCTGGCGCCTTCGCCGTTCCCGCCGCGGCCGACCCAGCGAAGCTGCATGGCGGATCTGTTAACGCGCTCGGGACTATCTGTAGCGGTTTCAGATTGTTTTTACTGAGCAGCGCACTGAACGTAGCCAAATCCTGCGACTGCGTTTTTTTCCATGCCGCTACGGTTGTGTTGTATTCCTTGCAGTCGGCTTCCCACGTATCAACCTCGGCCTGCGTTGGCGCTTCATCCAGTCCAACCTGCGATGTACTCACAATTGAATCGAAGCTGCCGTTTAGCGTGTTGAACGGCGTGATCGCTCCCGGAACCGGCGCGCCGCCGCGACCCCGGCCTCCACCGCCTCCGCCTCGCCCGCCGCGACCCGCGACGATTCCACCGAACGTTGCGAGCTTCGCGTCAATACTCGTCTTCGCCGCGGCCACCTCGGCAGGAAGTTGGCTGGCGCTCAACGACGCCACCTGCTGCCTCACCGCCAACACTTCCGAGTTTCCGGCATTTGAATTCTTGGCTCCCTCGTATGCCAACGAGATCAGCTGGTTTTTGGCGCGCAGCTCGGCCATCACCTTGGCGCTCTCACCCACTCGCGGATCGTTGCGAACGGTCACCGTCTGCGTGTAAGTCTGTCCGTCCACAATCAGCTTCAGTGTGTAAACTCCGGGAATCACCTGAGGTCCGTGCGGACCCGGAGTGACAAATCCGCCCGGCGCCACATTCATCTGATTTTCCAGGTCGAGGTTGAACGCTGGAGGATCGTCGTAACGCAGATCCCAATTCGTGCGGTTGGTGCCCACTTTCGTAGGCAACGCAAGATCCGCACCTTTGGCTACCCAGTATTCCGGGTAGGGCCACCGCTCTGGCAGCACCGGTGGAATGCTCGACATTGTGCGGACCAATTTCCCCGCTGCGTCAAACACCTGCAATTTTATTTCGCCCGCGGGCGGGCGGCCCAAATGGTAGTAAAGGATCGCGCCGTAAGGTGGATTAGCCGCGTGCGGCAATTCCGGATTGATCGGCTGATCCCAGTTATCGCTAACGCGGGCTCGGATAGCATCTCCGGGCTTGAAAAAATACACAGGTGCCGTTGCGATCTCCTGCGACTTCGCGGCAATCTCCCGCAAAGGACTCATATCATCCAGCACATAGAAACTGCGGCCGTAGGTTCCGATCACCAGATCGCTCATGTGATCGTTGTTGTGAAACACCATGTCGCGGATCGAAGTGCTCGGCAAATTTTGCCGCAGTGATTGCCAGTGATCACCGTCATCAAACGTCACAAACACCGTCGTCTCGGTGCCTGCAAACAGCAATCCTTTTTGTTTCGGATCCTCGCGAATCACATTCACCCAGCTTCCCGTAGCCTGCTCGCTGGGCAATCCAGTTACGATGCTGCTCCAAGTCTTGCCACCATCATGCGTGCGCCAAATTAGCGGGACGTTCCGAGCAGCGACCGCAGTTCCACCGGATCCCCCGCCTGCAGCTCGACCCGGAGACATACGCCGTATTGGCATCGCTGTGCCCTGCTTCAATCGTGTTGAATGTCACTCCCGCGCCGTCGGTGATGTTGCTCACATTGTTCCAGTGCGAGCCGCTATCAATCGTGTTGTAAATCTGTCCGTTGCTGCTCACTGTCCAGAACACGCCCTTGCGAACTGTCGAAATCGCAAAGTCATTGATGGATGGTGCCGGTGGCGCACCACCGCGTCCAGCACCAGGGGTCACGGCAGCCGTTGCTGGCGCCGGGGGCACCGGCGTTCCACATGGAATCGGCGGCTTACCTTTTTCCACGGTAAGGTCAGGGCTAAACGCCTTCCACGAATGCGCCATATCGCGCGACACCAGTAGACATTGCATGTCCGTATAAATCGCATGCGGATCGAAGGGATCGATTCTCCGCCACGCATCTCGGCTTGAACGATACTTCGTTGCATCCGTCCCAAAATTCGGCGCCGCATTTTCCCACTGACCAGTGGTGAGATTGATCTTCACCAAACCGCTCCCGCCTCCAGCAGCGCCATATCCCACGCCATAAATAATATTTGGATCCAGCGGATCAAACGTGAGCGTGCCGAATTCAGATGACGGCACCGGCATCCAATCCACTTCCGAAATCGTTCCCATATCGCCGCGCTCGCGAGTCATCACTGCACCCGTGTCCTGCTGCGAGGCAATGATCCAGTACGGATATCGATTGTCCGTAGATATATGGTAGAACTGGCCGACCGGCAGCGCGTAGTAACTGCTCCACGCAACTCCGCCGTCAAACGTAATCGCCGCGCCCTGATCCACTCCGAACAGCATCCGATTGCCATCAGTGGGATCAATCCAGATGTCGTGCATGTCTTCGCCGCCCGGCGCGCCCTTGAACGCAGTAAAAGTCTCCCCGCCATCGGTCGATTTATACGCCGCCGTGCTCAGCGTGTAGACCACATCCGGATTTTTCGAATCCACCCAGACGCCGCAAATGTAACCGCCTCCGCCGATACGTGTATCGTCGCCTGCCATGTGCTTCCACGTGGCACCCTGATCGTCAGAACGATAAAGCCCTGACGCATTCTGCTGCGCTGCGCCGACTACATAAATACGCTGGCCATTGCTGTGCATCGCCACCGCCACCGCAATCCGCCCCGTGGTAGTTGGGTTGGAGGTGACTTCCGTCCACGTCTTTCCTTCGTCGACAGATTTGTACAACTTGGTGCGGTTGGGAGCGTTTACCGCACCCTCGCCTCCACGGCCAGCTGGCACGGCAGGGGTTTCTGCGATCGTGGTTGCAAAAATCACGTTCGGCATGTCAAACGGCGAAGAGAGATCGCGCCCGCCGGTCTCGTTGTCGGGGTGCAGCACATTTGTCCACGTCTGGCCGCCGTCATCGGTGCGGAAAATTCCGCGTTGCGTTCCGGTGGTCCCGCCCATTGCGACAGCGATCACAATATTCGGTTCTTTCGGATCCACAATAATCTTCGGAATTTTGGTCGTGCCCTCGAGCCCGATGTGCGTCCAGGTCTTGCCTGCATCCGTAGACTTATACATCCCGTTCCCGTTCGTCCCGGTGTTTCCACCCGCCACTGCGTCGCCGCTTCCTGCATAGACAATATTGACGTTTGAAGGAGCCACCTGAATCGCGCCAATGCTGTCAACCTCCGTCACTTGGTCGAATACCGGATACCACGTCATACCGCCGCTAGTTGTTTTCCAGATTCCGCCTTGCGGCAGGCCCACATAAAAAGTCCCGGGTTCTCCGATCGCGCCGGTAACGGCCGCGATGCGTCCCCCGTGATACGGACCAACGTTGCGCCACTGCAATCCTGAAAACAAATCAGTGCTCACCTGCGCTGCCGCGCCAAGCGCGAAGCAAAACACAACACCCAGAACCATCCAAAATCCAATAGAGCGCCGGATAAATTGCAGCATTGCCTTTCCTCCCAGATATAAGAACCGTTTGCCAGAGTTAAGAATTGTTCGGGCGAATTCGAGCGCACCAAACTTCAACGAGCGGCTGGTCGCAAAGAATCTGGCGGAAGCGTGTGGGAGTCGAACCCACCATCCGATCCGCGAAGGAGCGGATCACCGGCTTTGAAGGCCGGGAGGATCACCGGACCCTTTTCGCCTCCGTCACACTACCGACCGTCGTTGATGGGGAGTCTATATCGTGCCAGCGGCGTGTGCAATTTCAGAGGATAGGAACGCTACAAGTTCAGCTTGTGGAAGAAACCTAAACATTCGAAGTCCGAGCTAATGTATTACCGCAGGCGGAAAACTCCCCGGATCAAGGTACAGAATCACGTTGTCGATGTTCGTAAACCCAGACGTCCCCGTATCCCCAATACGTCCGATGTTGAAAGTGTTCGGCAAATAATTCGATCCCGCATTAGCCTTCGTCATCATCATCACCTGTGCGCCAGCAGAGTTATAAACAGCCATCGAGTGAACGTGCCCCGCTCCGCCGTAATACTGGTTACAAATCGTATAAGTCGTACCGGTCGCGTAAGCGAAACCGTTGCCAGTGCACCCAGTGCAACTTGATGGCGCGCCGTTTGGGTTCACGCTCGCTTCCATATAGAGAATTCCGCTATGCACCATCACGCTCACGTGATCTGCCGCATTTTCATCCGTAATCTCAAACAGCGAATAGAATCCGGTGTCGGTTGTTGGGACGGTTGTTAGATATTTGAAGCACGCCGTGAACTGTTGCCCCATCGTATTCAGAAAATAACTTCCATACCCGGTGAGCGTAGTGCTCGCCCACTGCATCCCGCGGGTCGATCCGGAATCCGTGTACGTGCTTCCATTCAACACGGTAACCGGATTCAACAAATTCATCTGCGCGGAAACACTCACCGCAAGTCCCGTAACCGGATTCGTCCCTCTCCATGTACCCGTCCACGCCGCTGTTTGGTGCGTGCCCGCCGTCAAAATCGCGTCGGTCGCAGTGGTTCCATCTGTCGAATTTTCAAAATCGATGTACACCAGCGGATCGCTGTTCCCGCCATTGGAAGTAATTGGAGAGAGCGCCAGCAAATGAATAATTCCGGTGCTCGCGGTTCCCGCGGTGAAACTGCCGGCGGTCGTGCCAGCGCCGGCAAGTGCGCTGTCTTCCGCGCCGATACCAATCGCAGTAGCTCCTTCCCGTTCAGTGAATCCGGTTCCGGCGGAAAAAGTCGAGGCGACTTTTTCATCGTAAACAACGCTATAGATCAGATCCCCATTATTCTGCGTCGCTTGATTCGTGGAAGTCACATTATTCGCAGCCGTCGTCCAGGTTTGAACATTTTGGACCACCGCATCGAGAGGTTGCACCGTGGCCAGACCCGAATATTGATCCACGCGACATCGCCAGTCAGAGGGAGTGCTGGTTCCACTCGCATGAAATGTGATCGTCGCGACGCCTGAAACCGTCGGTATCCCCACACACGTCGTCAGCGAAGGATTGTGCGCGGCGTCAGTCGTTGCCCGCACCGTCGTGTACACAGTTGGCGTACTCAAATTGTCCGTGCAAAAAGTGGAGAACGCCGATCCCGAATTTCCAAAACTCGCAATCACCGTGTTTCCCACAGTAAGCGCCAAGCTAACCGTTTGCGTAGCTGACGCGGTGTTCGCCGCCGAATACGTAACGCCATTTACCCACACAGGCGCGGCACCCGGTTGGCTGTTGCCATTGACGATAGTCATTCCCTGACCATAAACCGGCGCAAGCTGCACAAACGCTGCTGCTAGCATCGCGAAAAATATCAGCCGGAATCTCATCAATTCGCCGTCCATGTGCCGGTGAAAGACACCGTCATGTAGTGCGTCGCGTCCCTGCCCACAATACAAACTTTGTTCCCGATCGCGGCGGTAGAAGAAAGTGTCCCCGTGCCCGCCGTCCCATATCCCGTCCTCGATGTATTTTCGTAACGGGCGCCCCCACCGAGAGCCAAAAGCGTAATCGACGTTGAGATGTTGTCGTCATTCATCACGCAGAACTCATATCCAGCAACGGGTACCGGCACTGTCACCGTGCAAGTACCCGTACAAACCGCATAACCACGAGGACCGGCGAGCGTGATTGAAGTTCCGGGTGACGGCATCGGAGCCGCGCCTACGCTCGCATTTGGAACACCCGTTATGTTCGTCGCGATCAAAGAAGTTGGCGTGCCAAGCGCCGGCGACACAAGCGTGGGCGATACCGCCAGCACAATGCTTCCCGCACCAGTATGCGGCGCAACGGACGCTGTCACCGCTCCTATCGATCCGCTGTTTGTTATAATTATTCCGTCACCTGAAAATGAAGTAATACTATTCGTGCCTGTCGGACCGGTGGCGCCTATGGCCCCCGCGATTCCAGTCGCTCCCGCCGGACCTGTGGTCCCAATCGCCCCGGCTTGCGCCAGTAATTGCCAATTCGTTGTGTCACTAGCCGGAGCGCTCGCGCCATTGTTGTCGTGCAGTGCGATATACGAAGAAGCTTGATACGCAACCGCGTCGTTCGCGTGATACGTCCCGTTCAGCGCAAATGTTTGTTGCCATGTCAGCCCGGTTACGCCCGTTGCACCCGTTGGGCCTGCTGGACCAGCCGCGCCGCTACTTCCGCCCGCTCCATTGAGCCCAGGTGGACCTTGAATGCCTGTCGGGCCCGTTGCACCCGCGATTCCTTGAATCCCTTGCGGCCCTGCAGGACCTATCGATCCCTGCGGCCCTGTTGCTCCAGTCGCTCCGGTAGCACCGGACGCGCTAGCTGCTCCCGCCAATGCTTGCACCGCCCAGTTCGTCCCAGCCCCCGCGACATCCGTTTGCGGATCGACGCCGGTGTTTTGCGTCTTCGCCACATACGACGATCCATTTTCAGACACCACATCGAATGGATTATACTGAGTGGTACCTAATACATTATAGGAACCTCGGACGGTAAATCCCTGCCCAGTCGCGCCAGTGGACTCCAGTTGCTCCGGTCGTTCCGTTCGACCCTGGAACGCCCGGCGCTCCGTTCGTTCCATTCGTGCCAGCCGGTCCTGTCGCACCAGTTGCACCTGTAGGTCCCGTTGCGCCTCCTCCACCGCCTCCCGCTGGTCCTGTGGGACCTACTGGACCGGTCGCTCCCGTCGCGCCCACCGCAGTTGCCGCACCCGCCAAAGCTTGTACGTACCAGTTTGTTCCGGCGCCCGCGACATCGCTCTGCGGATCTACGCCAATATTTTGCGTCTTCGCAACGTACGACGATCCGTTCTCCGTAACGACGTCATATGGGTTGTATTGAGTGGTCCCTGCCGTGTTATATGCACCTTGAAAAGTAAATCCCTGCCCCGTCGCTCCAGTAACACCGGTCGGACCGGTCGCACCATTTGTTCCGTTTACCCCGGCGGGGCCCATTGGGCCGGGAGCACCATTTGTTCCCGCGGTTCCCGCTGGGCCAGTCGCTCCGGTGGCACCCGCGCCAACTGGTCCCGTCGCTCCCGTTGCGCCGGTGGGGCCGGTCGCTCCGGCCGAGTTCGCAGAACCCGCCAGCGCCTGCACCGCCCAATTCCCGCCACTGTTCTGCACGTCGCCAGCAGGGTCGACATTCTGATTCGATTTCAACGCGACGTAGCTCGAACCATTTTCGGAGACGACGTCGAACGCGTTGTAACTATTCCCCATGATGAATTGACCGGTGACATTAAATCCCTGACCGGTAGGTCCAGTCGAACCGGCGGCTCCTGTCGCGCCCGTTAGACCCTGGCTGCCTGGAAGTCCCTGAACGCCTTGAACGCCCGGCGAACCAGCTGTACCCGCAACACCCTGCGCACCGGTGGCGCCAGTCGCGCCCGTGACTCCGTTCGATCCATTGGTGCCCGCAGTTCCTGTCGCACCAGTCGGACCAGCTGCTCCAGTCGCACCTTTTGCGCCGGCAGCTCCCGCAGTGCCGGTCGCTCCGGTTGCACCCGTCGCCCCTTTGGCACCAACCGCTCCAGTGGGTCCCGAAACTCCGGCGGAGCCCGTTGCTCCAGACGGACCAGTAACACCAGTCGGACCTGTAACGCCCGTTGTTCCCGTTGCGCCAGTTGGACCAGCTGCACCGCCAGTGACGATGATGTTCAGCTCTGGATCATGGCTTGTGTTCGTCGCTTCTTTTGAATCGAACGCGATGCTCACAGTGCCATCCGTCGGCATCAATCCGATACCATTATTGCTTCCGGAATTGCTCAGCCAATATTTCACGATTGGCGTCACATCCACGACGACGTACGAATCGACGTCGGTGGAAATCGCAACTGCGATTTCTGGGCTCGCCACAGTTGTACACGCGGGTATATTTGCGGCGTTGGAACCGTTCAGCGCCGACTCAGTCCACGCAGGCGTGGATGCAAGTTGGCACACGTCGATCGAACCGGCCGTGGTCACCGTATCTACGAACAATTTCAGCGTTGCTTTTTGTACGCTGGTCGCGGCGAAACCGGTGGGAAGCGCACTCAGATCAAATCGGATGAACGCGCTCTCCGCTGCGTTCGCCCCCGTGCCCGTCGAACTTTTTACAATGAGCGTAGTTGCGGTTCCATGGTTGGTCGCGCTGCCGCTCAAGATGTAGGTGTCATCCGTGACGGACGACTGGCATCGAGCCATGCTCGTAACGAGCAGAGAGGCAAATAAAACGTAAGCAGACGAATCCGCTTGCTGGTAAGCATGTTGTTCCTCTCAACGCGAATCTTGATGGCCTTCAGATCTCAATTCGGGATACTCAGCGTTGATCTGAATCGGGGCGCTGCAAACTCACAGATCAATTTCGGCGGATTCTATCACGCTCAATTTCCATTACAAGTCGGTACCTTTATCCCCAAAGAACCCGCAAAAAAATGTTCCGGGCGGGGCTGGATTGCTCTCGCGTCGCTTCTCTCATTAGCTTTCAGTCAATTCCACGCCTCTCATATTTATCTGCTTGCAATAACTAAAATTCGGGAGAATCATGTCGAACTTGGAATTCGGCCAAACTCCACTTGGGAGGAATTCATGAGATTTCGATTCCTGAAGTTCTCAGTTGCCCCAGTCCTCTTGTCTCTCGCCTTCTGCGTCTCGCAGACATACGGTCAAGTGGGCAGGACCGGCGGCGACCAGATGGTGAAGATGACAGAGGGCATGTCCTCCGCTTCAATCCGCCTCGTGGATTCAACCGGCAAAACCATTGACGTGAAAGCTCAGCTTCGCCTGACGGCGACCAAGATTCCTGTGACTACCAGCTCGGGTACCGTACCTACAAATTTCGAAGGATCGGCGCGTCACGGCTCCGGGCGAATCGAGGGTGTCCCGCCCGGCGATTACGTCTTGGAAGTTTCCGCGCCGGGTTACATCAACAGCCGCCAAAACCTCACGGTCCTTCCCCCTGACGACAAGACCGAAGCCACCATTCAAATGCTCCCCGATAATGGATCGGCTGACTCCGAGGTGAAACTACAGCAGCCCAATGTGCCCACGCTGTCTCCAGCGATGCTCAAGGAACTCGACGCCGTGGTTCCCGCAATGGATGCGAACAAAATGCCGGACGCCAATCGCCACGTGAAGAACCTTCTAAGGAGCGCACCCGATAATCCCGATGTTCACTTCATCGCCGGATACTACGCCGAGCGATCGCAGAACGACGCCGACGCCCTCGCCGAATACGAACAAGCCATAAAATTCTTCCCCGCGCATTTTTCAGCGCAGCTGTGTTTGGGAAGATTGTTGTGGGAACAAGGCGACGCCGATGCTGCGCTTCCCCATGCGGAAGCCGCCCTAGCTGCCGACCCGAATTCATGGCGCGCCCACTGGCTGCTCGCGGAAGTTCATCTCCGATCTGACGGAGATGCGAAACAGGCCAAGGTCCTCGCGCAGCAAGCACTCGATCTCGGCAAGAACAACGCTATCCGCGCCCAGGTTACGCTCGCGATGGCGGAAGCGATGAGTGGCGACCGAAAAAGCGCCCGCACCCTCCTCGAGGAATTCTTGAAAGAACATCCAGACAACATAGACGCCGATCGCGCGAAAAAATTCCTAAGCCAACTTCAATAATGCCACGATAACGTCAGCTGCCGATCAGGTCATCAGCGTGATCCAGCGCGATTCTACTTGACTCCAAACATAACTTGTTGTACCTTAATCGTTAGAGAAATCTCGGGCCCGAACCTAACGGTTCGGGCCTTTTTTTTTCCGAGACGTCTCGTCATCCTGAAAGCCATCCGATCAGGATGGCCGAAGAATCGCCGTTGCGCGTGTAGCGCTGGACTTTAGTCCAGCAGCCTTTGCCCTAGCTGTTGCTTTGGCCTTTGCCTTTGCTGTCATCCCGAACCCCGCTTCAGCGGGTGAGGGATCTGCAGTACCTCGTTTGACTTTGACCTAATCTTTTTCCGGGAGTGGCGCCCCCTTTGCATTCCAAGGGTACGGCTTTAGACGCACGGATTCACCGGGTGCCCCACGTTTCGTCCGGCCAGTCCGGACGAAACGTGGGACCGTTCACACAACTAAGCGGGGTATTCCAATGTCAAAACGCACAAATCTCAACCGGTTCAACAACTCCATCAATCCCATTCAACATGTCCAAAAATCACCAAAAACACCCCGAAAACGACCCTAACTCCTTTAGAATGAACAACTTTTTAGTAATAGTACTACGTAACCCCTGTAGTATCATCACTTTACAAAAACAACCCCTAGGGGGTGGGGCGAATAGTTTCGCGACTAAAGCTCTTATAATCATCAGTTTACGAGAAAATTCGACCGGGGATCGATACCTAATCTAGTAAGGCACTCACTGCCGCTAAGCATGCTGTGCACAGCACGGGAATTGTGAACAATTTTGGGGAATTCACGGAACTTGAAATGTAGATTCTAGGATTTGGCCCCAGAAATCTCGGGGATAAACGACTCCGCGCAAACCTCATAATACGCCCGAGAGCTGACGGGCCCGATTTTGCCATCCGGCATCAGCTGGCGCACGTTTCCTTTGCGGATTAGCAGAGGTTCAAGGGTGTCACCGACAGGCACGAGCCCTGAATAAAACGTGGCGCGCTCGCGGCCCCACGGGAAAGTGCTGACGGCTTCCGAGGCGCTGAGCGAAATTTCTTCGTTCAATTTTTGGAAGCCTTCTTCGTTCAGCTCCACGCCGTTCAAATTGTAGCGAAGAAGAAATTCGTCCAGCTCTTCTTCGGTGGTTCCTTCGATCGCCGTTTGGAAAAGGAAAACATGGAATGGCGACTTGTGATCTCCCAAGCGTCGTCGCGCCGCCTTTGAACAGCTCGACAAGCGATCGGACAAATTGATCGCCTTCGAAATCATGATGCGATAATCCTTGTCCATCCAATAGGTGGGCGGCGAATTTTGAAACGCGACGCCCACACCAAGTTCCATGCGCGGCAGATCGCTGCCTTCGCTTTGCGCGCGCTGATTGTACGCATCAGCGATAGCAAGAATTTGCCGTGCCAGCAGGCACGCTTTGGCGACAGCTCTCTGGCGCGCGCGATTGGCTTCGGTTTCGTAAATCGCCATCACGATCGCGTCGCCTTCGATAAAAACTTTGGCTGCGCCGTAGCGTTCCAGGATTCGCTGCACCGGCTCGTAAAGATTCAGGCTCATGTGCGACGCAGGATTCATGCCGCGAGCCAGCAGCTTTTGCGTCATGGTTGTGGAGCCGCGAATATCCGCTTTGATAACCGCGTGGGTAACCACGTGGTCTTCGCCGGGACGCTCTTCTTCCGGCAAAAGATATTCGTACAGCGTGCGATTGATCTGAGACATCTCGCGGGTGCGGTCCGCTTTCACCAGCGAGATTCTTTCCATCGCCGCGGTCACACGCTGATAATCGCGCGTGTCGCGATGCAAGCGCATCAGGTCTTCGGCGAATCGCGCCGCGATCGTGCGAATTTCTTCGCGCGAATATTTCCGCAGGCGCCGCGAGGATTCTTCGAGTTTCTTCACCGAGAATTGTTTCGCGGGAAACTGGTTCAGGATTTCTTCTACGCGCTTGAATTCTTCTCGCGATACCAGCGCGCGCCGCAATTGTTGCAAGTGCAGCGGAGGGCAGAAATCAAGATGCAGATTTCGCACTTCATAGCTCGCCAGCACATGAATCAAAATTTCGCTGCGCTCCAGCCGCGCCACCCATTCGTCAAGCACGGTGCCGCCCGCATCGCGCGGAATTTTGCATCGCGAAGATGATCCGGCGCGTTTTCGGGCTGGTTGAAATAATCTTCCACGTCCGCGTGCCGCTGTTGGTTCAGGAATCCCATTTGCTGTTGCGCGCTTTCCACTTGCGGCGCCAGGAAATCCAGTTTCTGCTGCGCGAACGCCCGCCGCTTATCGAGCTCACTCAACGCCGCGCGCAAATCCGCGGGATCATCGCGGCGCAGCATGCGTCCAAGAAGTTCCTCGGTGCGCCCCAGGCGTTTCACCAGCTCTTCGCGCTGCTCGTCAAGATGCGCGAGATCATTCCGCATCCGCACCGCCGATTCCACCACCATCGCCGGAGATTGATTCGTACCAAGCGCGCCATGTACGGCGTGTGCCGCTGCATCGACAAGATTCGTGCCAAGTCCATGTTCTCGCAAAAGTTCCAGCAGCATCTGGTCGAATATTTCGCTGCGGTCCGGGTCGCGCTGATAGTTACCCGTCATCACGTAATAATCGAGGAACAATCGGTCGTCGCGCCCGGCCTCAACAAATACGAGACGATTCTTCAGCATCTCGTATGCTTCAGCGGTGTCGTCGCCAAAAAGCCCCTTGCGCGTTTTGGCCAGCGATGTCTCTTCAATTTCCAGAAGTATCTGATGGATTTGCTGCCCCACTTGCCGCACAACTTCGCGCCGCCCAGCTTGAATTTCCGCGAGCCGCGATTTCAACACGTGCGCCTGTTCGCTGCGCTCAAAATAATTGCCGCGCGCGCGAATTCCTTCTTTGGCTTCAAGCAGCAAATCCGAAAATCTCGACACGGTTTCCTGCGTCAGCATCTTTAGCAACGCTACGCGCAGCAGAACATCGCGCTCGATATTTTTTTCATATTTCGCGCGAGTCAGCGAAGCACTCATCAGTTCGGCGAGCTTCTTGCGAAACGCCGCAGTTTCCGGCGGTCGCATCGGTTTGCGTTCAAATCCTGGAAAGTGAGAAAGGTTTACAAGCTGGCGAATCAGATCGAACAGGAATCCCCGCGCGGCTTCCACGAGCTTTGGGCTCAGGAATACGTCGTGGTGGATGTTGTCAACGCCCACCACCAAGCCAGACATCGGCAGTTCCGGCGAATATCTCGCCAGTTCGAGCCGGGGTGGGCTCGTCACCGAAATAGTGGTTGTGTGGTCCGCCATTGGGTCGCTGAAACTTTGAATTTCAGCCTATCAGGCGCAATAGCGCGTCACAATGAGCCTATCCAACACGTCAATAGCGTTCCAGCACGCAGAAAATCAGGTTTTTCCAGCGGGTTTTGAAGACGCTTCGGCGAGGCCGGTTACGCGGATGCCGCGCTTGTCGTTGCCGAGGTGCTCCATTTCGATTCGCACAACCGGCCATTCGCTGCGAATTGTTAATCGTTCGGACCATTCGACGATCACGATGCCTGGGTCGAATTCGCCGAGTACGTCTTCGAGCGCGAGAGTTGCCAATTCGTTTTCGCTTTCGATGCGATACAAATCCACATGATAAATTTTCAGCGATTTTTGGGGAGCAGATTTCGTGTCAGCAGAAATTTCCGCTTTTTTTTCAAAGACGTGAATCAGCGTGAAAGTTGGACTCGTGACTTCTTCCTCTTTTGCCGCACCGAGGCCGCTGATGATTCCTTTTGTCAGCGTGGTCTTCCCTGCTCCGAGGTCGCCCTTGAGCAGCACGAGCGTTGGCGCGTGTAAACGCAGTGCGAGCGCGCGGCCGATCGAAAGAGTTTC
Source organism: uncultured Acidobacteriota bacterium (assembly GCA_963785395.1). Lineage (GTDB taxonomy): Bacteria > Acidobacteriota > Terriglobia > Acidiferrales > UBA7541 > DASTCZ01. The sequence goes on from CAWAVH010000005.1 coordinate 83,163, forward strand.
TTCGGCGGATTCTGTAACGATGGGCTCAGACGTCATGCGTCGCGCACCGCATCCCAATCGCGCAGACAGTTGTGCGAACGCATCTGGTATTGAAGCGATGAGATCGGAAGCGGTCATCGGGATTTCGCCAAACTTGTTCGCCGCCAAGTCTCCGGCAAGGCCGTGCAGATAAACGCCGAGCGCAATCACGCGCTCCCAATTTTCAATGCCGAATTGCGCGGTGAGTCCCGCGAGAATTCCGGTGAGCACATCGCCAGTACCAGCAGTAGCCATGCCCGGATTTCCGGTGGAGTTGATAAAAGTGCGTCCATCGGGCGTCGCAAGAATCGTATGAAAACCTTTGAGCACAACAAACGCGTTGTACTTTGCCGCAGCTCGATGCGCCGCGGTCACGCGATCTTTCTGGACATCCGCAATGCTGCATCCGAGCAGCCGCGACATTTCGCCTGGATGCGGGGTCAACGCAAGCGCCGGGCCGCGACGCTCGATCGGCTCCGACGCCGCCGCAAGCGCGTTCAATCCATCTGCGTCAAGAATGATCGGCAGCTCGGTATTTTTCACAACGCTCCGCACGAACTGTTGCGTCTCGGGATGCATGCCGAGTCCCGGGCCCATCGCCAGCACACTTTTCCCCGCGCACAATTCGGCGAAACGGTTGTAATCGAAATTGAGAAGACTCACCGTGCCTGCATCGGTCTGCGCCATCGGCGCCGTCATCAATTCGGGCAAGTACGACGCGACAATCGGCAGCGCATCGGCTCGGAGTGCCGACAGTCACGAGGCCCGCGCCAGCTCGCAGCGCGCCCCATCCGGCCAGCCCAGCGGCTCCGGCCTTGCCGCGCGCGCCCGCGACGATCAGTGCGTGGCCGTAATTTCCTTTATTCGAATCGGCTTTTCTGCGAAGAGAAATCGCGCGAAATTCCGTGGGCTCGATCCAGTTTAATTTCGCCGAATCACTTGCCGTAAGTTCATCAAGAAGCTCGCGCGGCGTGCCGATGGAATGCACTACGAGATGTCCGCAACAATCTGAATCCGGCGATAGTAGCTGGCCAATTTTTGGCGCGGTGAAAGTGACAGTCCAATCCGCGCGAATCACGGGTCCTGCCGCGGCGCTCGCGTCAGATGGCAAACCCGAAGGAGTGTCCACAGCGATCACACGCACCGCGGATTTGTGGCGATTCACGTCGTCGATCACGCGCGCCAACAAACCTTGCACAGGGCCGCAGAGTCCGGTGCCGAGCAGCGCGTCGACGATGATGTCGGCTGCAAATAATTCTTCGCGGGCCGAAGGAAATTGCGAATCTTCGGCGACTTCGAGAACTTCCACGCCGTCGCGGCGCAGCGCTCTAAGATTTGTGGACGCTTCACCGCGCACCGCATCTTCTGGCGCGAAGAGCATCACCGAAACTTTTACGCCGAACTGGTGCAAGTAGCGGGCGACTACAAATCCATCGCCGCCATTATTTCCTTTGCCGCACAACACAACTATGCGCCGCTGGGCGAGGTCTGGCACTACATGGCGCAAATATTCCACTACACCCGCTCCGGCATTTTCCATGAGCTGCATGCTGGAAATGCCGAAACGCTCGGTGGTGAGCCGATCGGCTTCGCGCATTTGTGCGGCGGTGAGAATTTTCATTGGCGTTCGATCTCCGCGCGATTCGTCACGTTACGAACTGCTTCCGAGGCGCGCGACGATCACCGTCATGTCGTCCGCCTGTTCGGGAGTGCCCGCCCACTCTTCCGCGGCGGTGAGCAGCGCGTTCACCATCACCTTGGGACTGTCGTGCCGGAAGCGAAGGGCGACATTTTCCAGCCGGCGCGTGCCGAATTCCTCGCCGTAAACATTTTCAGGCTCCACGAGTCCGTCGCTGAAAACCACCAGCGAAGTTCCCGGCTCGATTTGAATCTTGCCCTCTTGATAATCGTACTTATCGAAAACGCCCACGACGGTGCCGCCGATTTCCAAATGCTGCACCTTGTCGCCGCCGATGCACAGCGGCGCGGGATGGCCGGCGTTGGTATATCGCAGCTCGCGCGTGGCGGAATCGTAGATCGCGAAAAAGAAAGTGGCGAAGCGATCGTCCGCCGTTGAGAAATATAAATGGCGATTTACGCGGCCCACAATTTCAGCGGTGCTTTCCTGCGTTTTCGGATCAAGAAGCAACTGGCTGCGCAACGCGGCTTGCACGCTGGCCATCAGCAGCGCGGCGGAAATTCCCTTTCCGCTGATATCTGCCAGCGCGATCCCAAGTCGCGTAGGACCAAGCTCAATGAAATCGTAGTAGTCGCCGCTGACTCCCCGAGCAGGGCGGCAAGTCGCCGCCAATTCAATTCCCGGAAGCGATGGCAAGCTGGCGCGGAAAAAGTTGCGACTGCACTTCGCGCGCGATCGAAACTTCATTTTCCAATCGCTGCCGCGCGCGCTGCTCCTCGACAAGCGTGTTTACAGATTCCGCCATGCCGTTGAACGAATCCGCCAGCGCGCCAAGTTGGTCGGGCCGCTCTACCCGTATGCGATGACTGAAGTCGCCCGCCTTCACGAATTGCGTCGCGATATACAGATTCGCAACGGAATGCGTAATGGTGCGCGTCATCACGATTCCGGTAACAAGCGCCGCGACTTCCAGTACGAGAAAAACGAGAACGATCGCCACCAGCAACTCGAAGTAGTAGCTGCTCAAATCGCCGAGCGATGCGAAGAAGCGCTTGTCGAGCTGCTTTCGGCGCGCGGTGTACGACGCGAACACCGGCGCGGAAACAATTTTTCCGCCGGAATCGAGATCGGCGTCGAGCGTGGAGACGCCGCTGACTTCGTAGTCGAAAAATGACAGCGACGCCTGCAACTTTCGCGCGGTAGTGGAGATGTGTCTCCCGGCGGCGTATTGCGTGCCGCCAATCGCCGTAAGAATTGAAGTCGGCGGATCGCTGTCCGCCGCGGGGTGTGTCATTACTAGTTGGATCGGACCAAGATATGCCGCGATGGTTTCGAGCATTTGCGGAGTAACCGGTGCGCGAGCCATCGCGGTCACGCGGCCGTGACGCACTTCGGCGAGAAGCCACAGCCGGTTGTCGCTCTGCACTAATCCGGCAAATCGATTTCCCCGGCTCGATGGCGAAGACATCTCAGGAGTCGCCGCGGCAAGCAATCTGTCCCGGGCTATTGGGATTCACTTCCAATCCCGGAATATCCGCTTCGACTGTCGCGAGGTGCGCCTGTAAATCGGAAGAGAGCGCAACGGGTGGCGGCGAGGTCGCGCCGGATTTCGGAATGCTCGCGTTAAGAGTGGAAGCCACTGTGTCCGCGGCGTCGGCAACGATATCGATGTGACGATCGATATCCTGCACGAGCAAATATCCCGCAAGTTGCGAATAAACCATTCGCGCCGTAATCGCGCCGATAGCAAGCAACATCACTACGGGAGCTACCGCAATAAAAATGTAAGCGACGATCAACCGATTGCGCAGGCCCCACAACAAGCGGCGGCGTGCCCAAACCAATACTCGATACGCGAGATATCCCAGCGACAGGAAGAAACAGAATTCGATGAAGCCTGCGAGCGGCGGCGAATATCCTGCGATCCTCGCCATCCAGACGATCAGAAAAAGCGCGGCGATCGCGAGCGCGATGCGGTCGAGCGGTGTGATACGGCGCAGGAGGTTTCGGTATCCAGGGGACGCCATGAGCGCTACGTACTTTTATCTCATAATCGCGGTGAGAATGCGTAGTGCGAAACTCCGAAATTCACGCGGGGGAGAAAATGAAACGGCGCGTCTCGAATATATCGAGGCGCGCCGATTTCAAACAGTTAGCGATTCAGTCCTACAGATTGCGAACGCGGCTGTGATGCCTGCTGTACGCGAAATAAATCACCAGCCCAATCACCAGCCAGATAATCAGCCGCGCCCAGGTTTCCCACCCCAGGCTGAACATCATCAACAGCGAAATCGCGATGCCCATGATCGGAGTAAACGGAACCCAGGGAGTGACGAACGCGCGGGGCACGTCTGTCTTGCGAGCGCGAAGTATCCAAACGCCGCCGCACACGATTACGAACGCCAGCAATGTGCCGATAGAAACCAGCGATCCCAGAACTGCGATCGGCGTGAGCGCAGCGACTGTTGCAACGCATACACCAACCAGAATTGTCGAAATGTAAGGCGTCCGGAACCGCGGATGAATCTTGCTGGCCCACGTGGGCAGCAAGCCATCCTTCGACATGGAGAAGAACACGCGCGACTGGCCAAGTAACATCACCACCATCGTTGAGCTCAATCCGCAAATCGCGCCGAGTTTCACGAGAAGTTTCGAACCCCAGCCTACGCCAGTGATGTCGATGCCAATCGCGATTGGATCAGGCACGTCGAGGTTTGTGTACTTCACGAGGCCGGTGAGAATGCCGGCGACGAGAATGTAAAGAATCGTACAGATAGCAAGCGATCCCAGGATGCCGATGGGCATGTCGCGAGCGGGATTTTTCGCTTCCTGCGCCGCGGTGGAGACCGCATCGAATCCGATGTAAGCGAAGAAGATCACTCCTGCAGCGGTTGCGATTCCAGACCAGCCAAAGTTGCCGTAGCTGCCGGTGTTCGGAGGAATGAAGGGATGCCAGTTGGCCATGGCCTCAGCGTGATGGCCCATAATGTAGTTCGCGCCCGATCCGATAAAGACCAGTAGCACGGCTACCTTGATGACTACGATCACTGAGTTAAGGTTCGCCGATTCCTTGATGCCGATGATCAAGATCACCGTCACCATCATGATTCCCAGGAATGCCGAACAAATTGAACTTGCATGCCTGGTGCGGCGAGCGTATTGACGTCGACATGGGCCACGTCGAGCACTTTTTCGAAACTGCGCGGTCAATCGCTCCCAGTGACCGTTGTAATAAACAAATTGCGTGCCCGGTGAACCGGCCAAAACGGGTGAGAGATGGATGCCGAAATCCTGAAGAAGGCTGAGGACGTACCCGCTCCAGCCGCTGGCGACGGTGCCGCGCCCAAAGCGTATTCAAGAATCAGATCCCAGCCGATGATCCAAGCCACAAGCTCGCCAAGCGTTGCGTAGCCGTATGTGTACGCGGAGCCCGCCACCGGAATCATGGAGGCAAATTCGGCGTAACAGAGTCCCGCGAAGAGGAAGCGATCGCGGCCAAAATAAACGAGAAAATAATCGAGGGCCCCGCGTGATTGGCAGCCGCCGTTCCCGTTAGCACGAAAATTCCGGTGCCGATGATTGCGCCGATGCCCAAAGAGATCAGGTTCATCGGCCCCAGCACACGTTTCAGCGAATGCTCGCCGCTTTCAGCCGCTTCACCCAAAATCATGCTCAGCGGCTTTTTAACCATCATGGAACCAGGCATGCGAAGTGTTCTCCTCTCGAAGTGTGCGCTACCTTATCACTTCACTGCACGTAATCTGCGGCAATTCTTAAATATTCGCGTGCGCGCGCCGCTGGGTCTGGTGCTGCAATTAAATCGCGCGCCACGGCAATGCAATCGGCTCCCGCGCCAAACACTTCTCCCGCGCGTTCGCGAGTAATTCCGCCGATAGCGACCAGCGGTTTGCGCGTTAATTCGCGCGCACTGCTGAGCATTTCGACTCCAACTACCGCGATCGGCTCGTGCTTTCGTGGAAGTTTCGAAAATCGGTCCGAACGCGATGTAATCAGCATCAGTGAGATCGGCTGCGCGAACCTGATCCAGCGTGTGCGTGGAAATGCCAACCCAGAATTCAGATGATTTCGAACGATCTCCACTATCGCGGAACATTTCGCGCGCCGCGCTGACACTCATATCGTCCTGGCCGACATGAACTCCACCCGCACCGGCAAGAACCGCGATGTCTGCCCTATCGTTTACAACGAAGCGCACAGTTCGCCCCTTCAACGCCTTAGCAATCGAACGGGAAATCTCGAGCACCACCCCTGCAGCAGCAACCTTGTTCCTATATTGAACCACTCCCACGCCGGCTTCCGCCAGCATCGCGGCGAGTTCAGGTTCGCCGGACGAAACAAGGCCCGCATCCAGAATCGCGTAGAGCCGCGGAAATGCGGGGTTCATTTTGCCTGCGAGGAAGCTTTGCCGACGCCGAAGTGTTCCAGGAAATGCGTATCGAAATTGCCGGCTTGAAATTGCGGATTGGCGAGAATTCTGCGATGCAGCGGGATGGTGGTCTTCACACCTTCGACGATAAACATATCGAGAGCGCGGCGCATGCGCGCGATGGCTTCCGCGCGATCGCGTCCGCGCGTGATCAACTTCGCGATCAGCGAATCGTAGTACGGCGGGATTACGCCATCCGCAGTAGCAGGAACGGTATCCACACGAACTCCGGTGCCGCTGGGAATATTGAAACGTGGTGATGCGTCCCGGCGACGGAGTGAAAGTTTCCGGATCTTCCGCGTTGATGCGGCACTCGATGCTGTGGCCGCCAATTTCAATTCTGCCGACGGCGTTATCGAGATATTCTCCTGCGGCCAGACGAATCTGCGCTTTGATCAGGTCTACGTTCGTCACCATTTCGGTGATGGCGTGCTCCACCTGAATGCGCGTATTCATTTCGATGAAGTAAAAGCTGCCGTCTTCATCGCGCAGAAATTCCACCGTGCCCGCGTTGGTGTAGCCAATTTTTGTCAGAGCGGCGACCACCTGCGCACCGATTTCGTTGCGCGTTTTTTCGTCCATCACCGGCGAGGGCGATTCTTCAATTAATTTTTGATGGCGCCGCTGAATCGCTGCATTCGCGCTCGCCGAGATGGGTGACGTGTGCCGTATTTATCGCCCAGTACTTGAAATTCGATGTGGCGCGGATGCTCGATAAATTTTTCGAGATAAACATCGGGAGTGCCGAACGCTTGTTGCGCTTCGTTTCGCGCGGTCTCGAATGCGGTGGCAAGTTCGCTTTGCTTGCGAACCACGCGCATGCCGCGCCCACCGCCGCCCGCGGATGCTTTCACGATGAGCGGAAATCCAATTTTTTTCGCGGCTTTGCGCAGCGCCGCGGATTCGCTTTCCACGATGCCGTCGCTGCCGGGAACGATGGGCAGACCCGCAGCGGCCATTTCTTTGCGCGCGCGATCTTTTTCGCCCATCAGGCGAATCAAGTCCGGCACTGGGGCCGATCAGCGTGATGTGCGACGCTTCGCAAACTTCGGCGAAGTTCGCGTTCTCGGAAAGAAATCCGTAGCCCGGATGAATCGCGTCCACATTCGTGATTTCCGCGGCGCTGATCACGTGAGGAATATTCAGATAACTTTCGCTGCTGCGCGGCGGGCCGATGCACACGGCTTCATCGGCGAAACGCACGTGCAGAGAATTCTGGTCGGCTTCGGAATAAACGGCGACGCTCGGAATTCCCAGCTCTTTGCAGGCGCAAATGACGCGCAGTGCAATTTCGCCGCGATTAGCAATCAGGATTTTGCGAAACATTTTCAGGGAGACAGAGGCGCTGGATTCCTTCCCTGCGAGCTGGGTTGCTGCGTCCGGCCGAATGGCAAACAGTGGCTGCCCGTATTCGACCGGCTGGCCGCCTTCCGCCATTACACGAACAATTTCGCCGGAAACGTCCGCTTCAATTTCGTTCATCAGTTTCATCGCTTCCACGATGCAAACCACCTGGCCCTTTTTCACGTGATCGCCCACTTTCACAAACGGCTCTGAGTCGGGACTCGGCGATGCGTAAAAGGTGCCGACGATCGGCGACTTAACGATGTGATCCTGGTCCGCGACCTTCGCCGCCGCTGCCGAGGAAGCCGCCGCTGCTGTAGCTGCCTGAGCGGATGCCGCGCTGGCCGCATCCGAGTGGCTGCCCGTCTGAGTCGCCGCACCCTGCACCGGGCGCGCTGCTTCACGGGACGAACCGCCCGCCCCGCCGCCGCGCTTCAGCGCAACCCGCAAATCTCCGAGCGCAAACTCAAATTCCTGGAGGTTGTGCTTCTCCATGAACGCCACCAGGCGTTCCATTTCACCAAGTTCGAGCCCAGGAAGTCCTGCGACAGTTTTTGTGGATGATTTTTTCTTGTTCGCCATGAAGGTTCTGTGGTCTAGAGCTCCATCAATTCGCGAGAAGCGGTCGTCAGAACTTCTACCCGGTTCGAATGGATCGCGACGTCGTCTTCGATCCTGATTCCGCCTGCGCCCTCGATATAGATCCCCGGCTCGACGGTGACTACATTCCCCGCCACCAGCTTGCGGGTCTGGCCCGCAGCCAGCCGCGGCTCTTCGTGGACTTCCAATCCCAAGCCGTGTCCGGTGCTGTGCACGAAATACTGAGCCAACTCTGTGCCCAGCCAACACCTGCCGGGCGGCTGCGTCCGCGCCTGATGCCGTTGCGCCCAGCCGCAAGCGCCTCAATTCCGGCTTGCTGCGCTTCTCGAACCGCCCGGTACCACCCTCGGACCTTCTTGGGTGCCTTGCCCGAGATAGACGGTGCGGGTCAGATCGCTGCAATAGCGGGCGAGTATAGCACCCAGGTCCAGGACGACCAATTCATTTCTCCGCAGCCGCTTGCCGGTAGGCTGGGCATGGGGAAGGGCCCCGCGAGCGCCCGAAGCGACGATCGTTTCGAAGGAACGACCCTCAGCCCCCATCTTCCTCATGCGGTATTCGATCTCGGCGGCAACATCAATTTCGGTCATTCCCGGCCGGATTAGCTTGATAACCTGCTCAACAGCCATCGAAGCGAGCTTAGCCGCGGCCCTCATCTTCGTAATCTCTGCGTCAGACTTTAATGGACCGCAATTCTTCAATCCACCCGGCTTCGGAGTGCCACGTCACTTTGTTTCCCGAAGCGCGTTCGAGCGCACCCAGCCCCGAAACGGTTGCGTGCGTTGGGTCAAACACCACGGTGATGCGTTTACGAGCGGTCAGGTGCGCGCCAATCGCGACTGGTAGCGCTCCGCGGACGATGTTTCGCTTTCACCCCGGTGCCGCCTGCCTGCTCGGCTGCCTGAATGGAGTAGCGCGTGTCCGTAAAGAGCGTCGCGGAACTCTGCTCCACCAAAAGCACACCGGAGGATCCGGTAAAGCCGCTCAGGTAGAAAATGTTTGGCAGGTGGGTGACCAGCAGCGCGTTGAGCATTCGCCAGCGCAAGACGCTTTCGGGCCTTCGCGATTCGGGTTTTGAATTCGCTGGGAGATTTGTCTGCCATAAAAACCAACGAGGAGACTCTTAGGTCTCCTCGCCGGCCATTCTACTCGATTTTTGATTGAAACTCTCGGTTCCTAGTTATCGACGATCCTCGGCGTCAAGAAGAACAACAGCTCTGACGAGCGTGATCTTCACCGAGTGTTCCTTGAACAGGTTGCCGATCACCGGAATGCTGCCCAGCAGCGGCACCTGGTTAATTTGGTTGTTCTGCTGCGTGATCATCACGCCGCCCAGCATCACCGTTGCGCCGTCGCGGACCACAACCTGGTTATCCACCGACTGCGTGGACAACGCGGGCTGGCCCAGGATGGCAGGCACGCCAGGATCGATCGCGGTGTTCTCAAGGTGAACCAGCATCGAGATCGTGCCGTCTGCGGTGATTTGCGGCGTCACGTCAAGTTCGAGAACTGCGTCGATATATTGCGTCGAGATCGTGTTATTCACGGTCGTCTGAATTGGAATCTGCTCGCCCTGCTTCACCGTGCCCTTGTAGTTGTTCTGCGTAACTACTTTCGGACGGGACAACACTTTGCCTGCGCCTTTGGATTCAGCGGCCGACAAAATCACGTCGAGCGCGAAACTGCCGGCGTTAAAGCCCAGGCTCAACCCCGAAGTCGGCGCGTACGGCTGGCAAAGTTGGAAATGAATGGCATCTGGTTTGGAGTTGCGGTGCCGACCGTCAACGGTACGGGAACCGGATGAACAATCGGGCTCGTGCCGGTGCTCTGGTTTCCACCGAGAACATAGCTGCTGTTGCCCACGGCGGCCGCGAGCTGTACGCCGATGTCTTGCGCAAACTGGCGTGATGCAGCCACGATGCGCGCATCGATTTCTACTTGCGGCGACTTCTTATCCAGCTGGCGAAGAATGTTGTCGATCGTCGGGATCACCGAAGGAATATCCCGGATGATCAACTGGTTGGTGCGCTGATCGGCGACGATATCTCCGCGCGGCGAAAGAAACGCTTTGAGGAGCAATTCGATTGGCTTGCCGCCTGCCGCTCCGCCCGCGCCGGCTGAGACCATGCCGACTTTGGCGTAGTTGAGCTGGCGTGTGAACGTCACCGGTTCCACTGCTTGAGCCTCAGCCTTTTGCAGGCTGGCTCGCGACTCGGCCTCGTTCTTCAGCGTGTCTTGCGTTGCGATGCGCAGCACGTTGCCATCAAGCTGCTTCGCAAGATTGTTGTTCTTCAATACGATATCGAGCGCCTGATCCCACGGTACGTTGTCCAACACCAGCGTGAGATTTCCGTGTACCGATGGATCGAGCACTACGTTCAATCCGCTGATTTCGTGAATCAGCCGGAAGAAATCTTTCAGGTCGACATCTTTGAAATTGACGTTGATCGGCTCGCCCGTAAATTTCGGAGCTTGCGTGCCCATTGGCATGCCGGGCTGCTGTTGCATCTGCGTCGGCTGCATCGTGTTGTTGTCGGCAGGAGCTGCTGCGGTGGTCGGTGGAAACCTGCGAAGCCGCCGGTTGCGCCGCGATCTGCTGCGTGCCGGTTGAATTCTGCTTCGGGCTCGCCAACGCTGCGTCAGGTTGCGTCAGCCAAGCTGGCAACGGAACGCTTGCGCTTGCTGCGGACTTCTGCGCGGGTGCTGCCTCGCGTGAAGCAGTTTCTTCTGTTGCGCGAGTCGCTGCACCGTTATCAAACGTAACGCTCAAGCCGTCTTTGGATTCCAGCACGCGATATCGCGTCCAGTGATCGAGTCCGATCACCACACGCGCCACGCCGGGTTGAAATTGTCCGATGTGAACGCTGCGGACGATATCAACGTCGGAAGGCATGGTCGCACCGGCGGTCGCCAGTGTCGCATCCGCGAAATCCAGCACCAGCCGATCGGGATTCATCAATCGCGTCGCGTGATAGTGCAGATCGCCTTGCGCCGAAATCTTCAACACCGGCGAGCCGTTCTGCTGCAACACGTCAACGTGTGAAATCTTTGCGGGCGTGCCATGTACCACGGCAACCGCTCGCGTCAGCCTGGTTCCTTCGGCGCCACTCGCATCGAAGATCAGCGTCAAAGAATGATCGCTCGACCGTTCCACGCGGGGCTCAGTCGGCTCGGCGAGCACGATTTCCAGCCGCACTCCGGCTGTCGCGCCGCTGCCATACGAAACCACTCGATATCCGGCCACTGCTCCGGTGGCGAACGCTTGCGCGTTCGGCGCGTCTGTCGAAGACACTCCCGGCAGATCGACCACCAGCATTCGGTCGTTTGGCTGAGATGTCTTGTAGGCAAATGCTCCGGTCGCTTGCGCCTCAATGCGCATCGCACCCGAGGTTGCCTGGGCATTTACATGCACCGTGGGCAAACTCGCTCCGGGTCCTGCCGCTGCGCCGGCTGCAAAAAAGCTGCAACTACCAAGCGCGAGGCAGATTAGCCCGAGGGCTGGGCGAATCATCTTCATGGCTGTTCTCCTAAACTCGAATTCAAATGTTTTGTGACATCGCGTTCCAACGGCTTCCCGAATGCATCTTTGCCGGATTCGTGGAACGTGACGCCTTCAATCGTGATGCGGTCAACCTTGCCATCGAAGAGCGAATCGCCTTCGTGGAGGAAATAAACTCGTTGCTGCGGATTCTCGACAACCGCGATCATTCCATTCGGCCCGCGTACCAAGCCCTGAATAATCAGCGATTCCACTTGTAGTCCCGCTTTACCTGGCGGCAGCGCGATGTCATGTCCTACGCCACCCTTTGTCTCGCGTCCGATCAACGAAGAAAATGGATCGCGGCGATTTGAAACCGTGGCCACTTTCATCATCGGTTCCACGTGTGGCTTTGGGACGGATACTGCCGGCGCCGGCGCAGGTGCGGCAGGCGTAGGCCTTGCTGCAACCGGTATCGCCTTCGGAGTGCCTTGATTCTGATTGCTCGTGCCCGCCGTATTCTTATTCTTGTTCGCTCCCGGCAAGTACGTTGAATTCGGCCGCGTAGGAGCTGGCTTCGTCGCAGTCGATTTCGTTGCAGTCGAAGTCGATTGTCCCTTCGATTGCGTCTGCGTGGATTGCGCCGAACTCTTCCCCGCCGGTTGCTGCTTCTTCGTCTGGCTCTGAGTTTGATTTGCGGAATCTTGTCCCGCAGCTTGCGCCGTTTGCGCTCCGGCCTTCGCGGAATTCAGCGCCGTGTTCGGATTGATCTGCGCGCGCAGTGAGCCCGCGGCTGGCACGAGTGCCAGAGCGGCGCCCAGCACGCTTAGCGTGGCGAAACGCATTGATATTTTCCTCGTCTTTTCCATGTTCGCTGCGCTCATTTCTTCACCGCCGCGACGGTTGCGACAGCTTCATCGCCAGGCTTGCTAAAAAACGTCGACAGCGTCATCTTCACGTTCACCGTCGTATTCGGAGCCTGGGGAATCTTTGTCTTTTCGCCGGTCTTCATCCCGTTGAACGCCAGGTCGCCCACGTTGATGATTCTCGAGAGCCGGCTCAACCGTGCGAAGAAATCCAGCATGCCGTAGTAAGGTCCGTCCACTTCCACATCAAACGGCATTTCGTAGTGATAGTCGCGCGACTGCACCGCTCCAGCCGTCATCTTGCGTAGCTCGATGCCCGAAGATGCCGCGGCGCTCTGCACCATGCGGATGAATTCGTCCAAATCTTTTTGTTCCGGCACGATCGCTTGCAGCGTTGCCAGTTGCTTTTGCATCGCTTCGGTCTCGGCCTTGAATTCCGAATAACGCCGGCGATACACTTCAAGCGAATTCACTTGCTGTGTCAGCGTCTGTTGCTGTTGATTCAGGTCCGCGAGCTCTACGCGCGCGGCCTTCACCGGCGAAACCGGCATGTATTCGCCGCCGGCCACAATGACCACGGCCAGCAGGACGAAAATCAGCACCTGCAAATACCACGGCATTTCTTTGAACGAAATCGCCATCGTCGTTAACCCTTCTTCGGCGCGGCCGGTTGCACTGGCGCGGGAGTTGAAATCGCCTGGCTTTGCGGCGGAGCGAAGTTCGCGTTGATCGTGAATTCAAACAGTTGCACGGCTGCGTTGTCGTTCTGGTGCGTCTCTCTGATCTCCACGTCCTGGAAATAGCCGGAGCGCCGGAGCTGCGTGATGTATTCGGCCACCGCGTTCACAGATCCGGCCGTGCCCATCAGCGTGAGCGAATTTCCCTTGCGAGCAAGCGAGTTCAGCCACACCGTATCCGCTCGCGTCACCGTATTCGCCACCGCGTCCAGCAATTCCTGTCCGCCGGTGCGGCCCTTCTGCAGCGCTTCGATTACGTTGATGCGCGTCTGCAAAAGCGCTTTCTCTTTCTCGAACGCATCCACTTGTTGCTTGATCTGGTCGAGTTGCGATTTTCTGCTTGCGCAGCAGGTCGATCGATTGTTGACGTCTCGGTGACTTTCTTATTCGTTTGCGACCAATCCAGCACCAGCACCGCGGTCGCGACCAGCAGCGCCAGCAGCAGCATTCCGATCTGGAATGTCGCCTCCAGCGGCACCGATGTCCGCGTTGCCTTCGGACGTGATTGACCGAGTAAATTGATTCGGATCATGGCTGGTCGAAGCTCCTTAGCGCCAGACCGACCGCGATCGCCAGCCTCGGCGCCATTTCGCGGATCTCGTCTTCGTTATACCGCGCCGGATTGATCACGACCTTCCGGAACGGGTACAGCTCTTCGACAGGAACCGCAAATTCTTCGCGCAGCAGGTCCACAAGTCCCGGAACGCGCGCGGTGCCGCCTGCTACGTAAATTCGCTGAATGTTTTCTCCGCTCGCCGTCGCGCGGAAAAAGTCGAATGTTTTTTGGATTTCCAGAATCAAAATGTCGGAAACGGACCGCAGAATCGTGCCGCGATGTTCTTCGGTCACGCCCGCCACCGCTTCGCCCTTCTTCAGGCGCTCGGCATCATCGAAGCTGAGGTCGAGTTCCTTCTGCAGCGCGTCGGTGTATTGATTGCCGCCCACCGAAACGTCGCGGGTGAACAGCGGAATTCCGCCGCGCACGATGTTGATATTCATCACGCTCGCGCCGACGTTCAGCAGCGCCACCGTTTGCGACGGATCGGGATCGTAGTTGTATTCGAAGCAGTTCTGCAGTGCGAACGCGTCGATATCCACCACCTGCGGCGTCTTGCCCGCCTGCGCCAGCACGTTGGTGTGGTTCAGAATTTTGTCTTTCTTCACCGCGACGAGCAGCACGTCCATCTGCTGAGTCCACGCTGTCGAGGTGCTGATAGCTGAGGTTCACGTCCGCGATATCAAACGGAATGTGCTGGTTGCGCTTCCGTCTGGATCCGGTCGTAAAGCTCTTCCTCCGTCATCAGCGGAAGCGGTACGCGCTTCACGATCACCGAATGTCCGGAGACCGCCGTCGCGACGTTTTTCGTCTTCACCGTCTGCTTTTCGAAAATGTTGGAGATGCCGGTCGCGACGAGCGGAGCATCCATGATCGCTCCGTCCACAACCGTGTCTTGCGCCAGGGCTTCCATGCCATAACTCACCAGCTCATAACCCTGTCGCCCGGCTTTCAGCTCTACTGCCTTGATCGAGCTGGAACCGATGTCGAGTCCTACGAGTTGTTTTTGTTTACTGCCGCCAAAAAACATTCGCGTCAGCCCCTTTCAGGGATCTTCAATCGTGACTTGCCTGTGTTTGCAGGCTTGCCCGCCGTGGCGGGTTTTTCGGCCGTGTCTGGCTTGCCGGCTTCGGCACAACTGCGGGCCGAGGCGCATTCATCTTGGTTTCCATCCATCGGTCGAGTACTGATTTACGGAGCTTCCAACGGTTGCCGAGCTTAAAGGCGGGGACCACACCCTCGCTGACGTAGCGGTACAGGGTATCGGGCGAGACCCCCAGATATACCGAGGCCTGACGAAGATTCATGACTTCGCGTGCCTCGTTCAAAGGCGATCCACTCCTAAAAGTAGATTCGCCGCTGCCTCGCGCGTCCCCACCCAAGGGACGTCCGAGAAGCCTCCCCGTGCACGCCCACAATTGCATCCGCCCCAGTAGGCGTCAAGCTGTCCTAACGGACAGTAGGCGTATAAACGCAGGTTTTTCTTGGGGAGTTTCCGGTTTTTCTAGGCCAGCGAAGTCCGTATTTGATTGATTCTGCGCCACTTAAAATGCGCACGTACTTTATGGAAACTTTTCGCGAATTTTGCCGCTAGGGGGTTACTGCCAAGCACAATCCAATCACATAGTGTCCCCCAAGACAGTCACCTGACCCTATTCCGATTCACTTTTCTAGCTTCGAAAAAGTAGCGCAGCCATTCCTGGCTGCGGCCTTCTGCAATAGCGACGCACAAATCACCAATAAACAAGCCCCAAATTACGCATTCCGCTCAACCAGATCAAATCCCCGTGAGCAAATCCGCAGAGGCGAATTCCGTAGCGAATTCCGCGAGCAAAATTCCGTAGGGGCTAGGCTCGACCGCGAAGCGGGCAGGCCTCGCCCGTTCCGGCCGCGACCCGGCTCGATTCTTTGCCTATTCCATCCGAGGCCCGCGCCACTTGCCGTCATCCTGAGAGGCATCCGATCAGGATGCCCGAAGCGCGATTTCTGCGTCCCGACGCACTGGATCGGGAGCACCACAGTTGCTGTTACCTTCGCTGTGCCGGAGCGCCATCGGCGCGTCACCGAAGAAAGCCCACCGCGTGAGCGGTGGGAAACCTTCCTGGCCATGTCCCCTCCGGAGCCCAGTAAGGGCGGCACTAGATATCCCGCCTTGCACCTAAGCCTTGAATCTCCCAAACTATTTGCAAACTCCTCATCATTATTTCCTTGACACGTTTTTCGAAATATGAGACAATCGTTAGTGGAGAAATACACGCCCGCGCCGGTAACAGCGCGGGTTTTTTGTTGGTATCCCCATTTTCCACTTCTTTAAGGCCAGTTTTTAGCCCGTAGAGAAGTAAATGCACGTTCGCATGTCCTATAATATTTCGTATTGCAAACAAAGGACTTACAGTCTGAAAACTCAAAAAAAAGGCCTTACAAAAGTTAAGTGTTCATTCTAAAGCACTTAACTCAAAATTCCACGTAAGTGTTCATTACAAAAGACTTACAACCACAAAAACACGCCAATTTTGCGGAAATTGGCAATCGAGCGAACCGGGCGCCAGATTATGTCGGTTTCGAAAAATAGAAACATTTAGCGCTACTCCGGGTGCTCCACGTTTCGTCCGCCAAGTGCGGACGAAACGTGGGACCACAATCATGACTAAGCGCGCTTCTCAAATGTCAGAACGCACAAATCGACCCGGTTCAGCAACTCGACCAACTCCACGATCCGAACCTAGAACCAATCTCACATCGGCGCGAGTCAAGTCGCTCCGAACTTACAAAACGACCATCGAAATCATTGCAACCGGAAATTATCTGAAAAATTCCGCCGCGCTCGAGCGTCTCTATTCCCTAGCGCACGAACACGTTCCCCTATTGACATCCCATAGGAGCGGCTCTATTCTCGACCGGATTTCCGTAACGGCAAGGAGGGGGCTTTCATGACCAAGCCCATACTAAACCTAATCGCGCCATGTTTCGTCGTGCGTGACGCTACAGCGGCCGTCGATTTTTATCGCGAAAAGCTCGGCTTCGAGGTCACCCACCAGAACGAGGAATGGTCAACGGATCCATTTTTCGCGATCGTTTGCCGGAACTCGGTGATGGTCATGCTAAAGGCCGTCGGCGTAGACCCGATTCCCAACCGGACGCGCCATCATGAGGCTCCGTGGGATGCCTACGTCGGCGTGCCCGATCCTGACGCGCTCGCCGCCGAGTTCGCATCGCGCGGCGTGACGTTTTTTCGCACCGCTAAAAAATACCAGTGACGGGCTTCGCGGATTCGAGCTGAAAGACGTTGACGGCTATGTCCTGTTTTTCGGCCGTCCTCGCGAAAATTCAAAGTGAGCCCCCGCGATTCATCGCGCGGGTGCCCCACGTTTCGTCCGCCAAGTGCGGACGAAACGTGGGACCACAATCACAACTAAGCGGTCCTTCTCAAATGTCAAAACGCAAAAATCAACCCGGTTCAACATCTCGACCAATCGGGCGAATCACATCCGGAATCACGCGGCCCAAGACCGTCCGAAAAATGTCGGCGTCTTGTAACGTCTATAATCGCAGCCGCGTACTAGCTCTCGTATAGATGCCCCATAGGAGCACATTTATCGCCGGAGAAAGTGCATGACGATCTGGCCGCGGCTGCAAAATGTGTTCCGAAATTTGCTTCACCGTCGCCAATCCGAATTGGATTTGGACGACGAACTCGAATCTCTCGTCGCTCACATCGCGGAAGAAAATATTCGTCGCGGAATGAATCCGCAAGACGCCATCCGAAACGCCCGCCTGCGTATCGGCGGCATCGAGCAATTGAAAGAGGAGGTCAGAACCGTGCGCAGCGGAAATTTCCTGGAAAGCGTAGCGCAAGATATTCGATATGGAATTCGCCTGCTGCGAAGAAGTCCGTTCTTCGCCCTCGCCGCGATTCTCACCCTCGGTATCGGCATCGGCGCGAACACCGCGATATTTACAGTCGTTCACGCGGTTCTTCTAAATCCGCTTCCCTATCCAAATTCTGGACGCCTCGCCATCATCTGGGCAGGTCTTGGCAACGAGCGCCGCGCGCCCGAATCCGCATACCAGATCGCGCAGCTTCGCGAGCAATCGCAATTCTTCGATCAAATCGGCGGAATTTGGGTCACGAATTCCAGCGTTCCCGGCGACGGCGAACCCGAGCAGGTAAAACTCGGCCAGGTCACCGATAATTTTCTTTCGCTTCTCTGCGACCGGCCCGCTCTCGGCCGCCTCTTCACTCACGACGATGTTCAGCCCAACGCGCCCTCGTCCATGATTATTTCCTACGCGCTGTGGCAGCGCCGTTTCGGCGGCGATCCGTCCATAATCGGCCGCGGATTACGCGCCGGAAAAAATACACTCACAATCGTCGGCGTGCTGCCGCAGAATTTCCGTCTGATTTTTCCCGATGATTCCAGCGTCCCGCCAAATGTTGATCTGTTTTTCCCGATCCCGATAAATTCGGCAAATCCAAACGGCAACAGTTTCCTTCGCACCATCGGCCGCCTGCGCGCAGGCGCAAATTTTTCTCAAGCGCAATCCGAAGCAAATGAAATTTCCGCGCGTCTTCGCAAAACCGTTCCCGATCTCGCCGACGCAAATTTTTCGCTCCAAATAGTTCCGCTCCACGATGACGACGTGCGAAACGTGCGCCGCGCGCTCACACTTTTATTTGGTGGAGTAGCCTTCGTACTCTTAATCGCCTGCGCCAACGTGGCGAATTTACTCTTGGCACGTTCAGGCTCGCGCATTCGCGAAACCACTGTGCGGGCCGCGCTCGGAGCCCCGCGCAGCCGCACAATTCGCCAACTTCTCACCGAAAGCATTCTTCTCGCGCTCGCGGGAGGAGTCGTCGCTCTCGCAATCGGCTGGGCTGCGCTCCGCGCCATTCTTGCGATGCGCCCCGAGTCGTTGCTGCGGGTGGCCGCAATCCACCTCGACGCGACAGTGTTTGCATACACGCTGGGAATTTCCGTGATCACCGGAATTATTTTCGGCGTCGCGCCCGCTCTCGCCGCCTCACGCACCGATTTACTTTCTACGATGAAAACCGGCAGCCACGGAGCCACTCCAACGAAACGCCATTCTGGCGCAGCACTCATCGCCGGCGAAGTCGCGCTCAGCTTTGCGCTTCTAGTCTCCACCGCGCTGCTCGTTCGTACTTTTGTCGGGGTGCTACGCGTGAATCCCGGATTTCAGCCGGCGAATGTTCTCACCTTCACCACATCTCCGGGTGGCTACAATTTCGTAAAGCAACTCCAACAAAATTTGCTCACAATTCCGGGCGTCGAATCGGCATCCATCGTTTCTCACTTGCCGCTCGACGACAGCTACTCCAATTGGTATGACGCATATTTTCCCGAAGGAACCGCGCCCGCCGATCAAAATTCCACGCTCGCGGATAACCGTTCAATCCTTCCTGGATTTTTCCAAACAATTGGCGCCACACTAATCGAAGGCCGCGATTTCACCGATGCGGACGACGCTCAGCATCAGCACGTCGCGATCATCGACGATGCTCTCGCGCAGCAAACCTGGCCCGGCCAGGATCCTCTCGGAAAAAAACTAAATACTTCCGATTCCCCGAAGGGTTTTTACGCGTTCGAACGCGATTGGCTGAACGTCGTCGGAGTCGTGAAGCACGTGCAGTATCACTCGCTTACCACAATGGTTCGCCCGCAAATCTATGTTCCGTTTCAACTCGCGCCGCGTCCCGTTTCGTTCGTACTTCGTTCGTCAGTGGCCGCGGCAAGTTTGCGAAATCCAATTCGTGAACAGTTGTCCAAGCTAAATAAAAATGCGCCCGTCGCAAGATTAATTTTGCTAAGCGATCTCGTCGATCAAGCCCGCGCGCAAAATCGTTTCGTGGCGGTGCTCGCCGCGATGCTCGCCGGAATTGCGCTTCTTCTCGCATGCATCGGCATCGCCGGCGTCACCGCCTATTCCATCTCGCGCCGCACCAGCGAAATCGGAATTCGCATGACGCTCGGAGCCACCCGTGGCGGAATCCTCCGCATGATTTTCGGCCAGAATTTTATTCCGGTGATCGCAGGACTCGCATTGGGCCTGGCGATTTCACTCGCAGTCACGCCACTGCTGCGCTCGCTTTTATTCGGCGTGACGCCAAGCGATCCAATCGCCTTCGCATCGATCTCAGCGTTTCTCGTGTTGGTCGGCGCGCTTGCGTGCTATTTCCCCGCACGCCGCGCAATCCAAATCGAACCAACAATCGCGCTGCGCTACGAATGAAACTAATTTAAATTTATTGAGATTGCTGCGGGTGATCGTCGTCGGCTAATTATTTTTTCCGATTCCACTTGGGCAATCCAAGAGAATCCCATATCGAATCCACGTGATCTTGCGTGGATTTATCCATCACGATTTCATCCGGCCACGGACGCGAAAATCCTTCGCTGGCCCATTTGCGAGTAGCGTCAACTCCCATTTTCGAACCGAAATCCTGTATCCGCGATGCGTGATCCAGCGTGTCCGCGGGCCCGAGGACAAATTGCACATCGCGTTCAGGATCGATCGCGCACAGCGCTTTCCACGCCACCTCGCGATAGTTATGTACGTCAACATCATGATCACACCACGATCACAACTTTCGTGAACATCGCCTGCCCCAGCGACCAGATCGCGTTCATGATTTTTCGCGCGTGCCCGGGATACGATTTGCGAATCGCCACGATCATCATGTTGTGAAAAATTCCTTCGGCGGGCATCGACACGTCCACAATTTCCGGATACTGCATTTTCATCACCGGCAGAAAAATTCGCTCCACCGCGTGGCCCATCCAGAAATCTTCTTGCGGAGGCGGACCGACAATCGTCGTCAAATAAATTGGCTCGCGCCGGTGGGTCATGCACGTCACGTGAAACACGGGGTACTCGCCTTCCAGCGAATAAAATCCTGTGTGATCGCCGAAAGGTCCTTCGGTGCGCATCTCGTCGAGCTTCACGTATCCTTCGAGAATTATTTCCGCGTTCGCAGGAACTTCCAGATCCACCGTTTCACATGCCACCATTTCCACCGGATCGCGCCGCAAAAATCCGGCGAACATCATTTCGTCCAGGTCCGGAGGAATCGGCAAAATTCCCGCGAGGCACGTCATCGGGTCCGCGCCGATCGCCACCGCGACTTCAATTTTTCCGTTGTGCGATTTCGCGCGTGCGCGCCGGAAATGTTCCGCACCATGTTTCTGAGTTTGCCAGTGCATGCCGGTCTTGCGCTCGTCGTACACCTGCATGCGATACACGCCCACATTGCGTTTGCCGGTCTCGGGATTTTTCGTAATCACCAGCGGCCAGGTAATAAATCTGCCGCCATCTTGCGGCCAGCATTTCAAAATCGGAAAATCGAAAAGCGAAAATTTATCTTTCTTGATGACCTCTTTGCACGCGCCGGTTCGCACCGTCTTCGGGAAAAAGGACCCCAGCTCCGCGAGCTTCGGCAACATTTTCAATTTGTCCAAAAATCCCTGCGGCGATTGAATGTCGATCATTCCGCGGATGCGCTCGGCAACTTCGTTCACATCATTTACTTCGAGCGCCAAATTCATTCGCCGCTCGCTGCCCAGCATGTTGATCAGAAGTGGAAATTGAGATCCCTTCGGTTCGTTCAAAAAGCAGCGCTGGACCACCGGCACGATTCGCGCGATCCGCGATTTCCGTAATCTCCAAAATCGGATCGACTTCCGCGCGAACGCGTTTCAATTCGCCTTCGCGCTCCAATTTCGCAATAAAATCGCGCAAATCCCGATACGCCAATTCTTCCTCCGCGCAAACTCATATCGCGCCGCGCGTAACTTTAGCACGGATGCACCATGCACTGAGATGTCTCGAAAACCGTCAGAGAAGTTCTTGAAGTTGTTCGGTGCTAAGCCCGGCATCGCGAAGGATACTCTTCACGATCTTTGGATGGAGTATTTTCGGCCCGTGATAAGGAACAGTGACGCGCTTCCCGGCAGCATTTTTGTAGATCATGTGACTGCCGCTCTGCCTGACGAGCGAGAATCCGGATTTTTCAAGCACAGCAATGATTTCGCGGGCGGTAAGACGCGGAAGGCGCGGCAGCAGACAGCAATTTCAACGGTCGAAAGACTCACAGAAACGTTGTCGGGGAATTCTTCGCCATCGGCGATGCGGTCTTCGATGTGCAGCCGAATCGCATCCTTAATATTTTCAACAGCTTCTTCGTAAGTCTTGCCCTGGCTGTAGCAGCCCTGCAGCCCAGGGCACGAGACGAAGTACCCGTCCGAATCACCTTCGATGACGATGGGAAGAGTGAGGGTTTTCACAACCAAATTATATGCTTGCGGGAAGTGGTTCTGCTGGTCGAAAACTTTTGGAGAGCACTGACCCGGAATCTTGGAATCTAAATCGCCCCAATCAAATGCGCGCAGGCATATCCAATCGCCGCGCCAATCGACGACCCAACCACCACATCGCTAAGAAAATGCATTCCAAGAATAATTCGCGAAATCGCGATGCTCACAGCAAGAGGCAGCAGAAACCACAACAGCACCGGATAAAACGAGGCGGCAGAAATGGAAACAGCAAACGCAGTGATCGAATGTCCCGAAGGAAACGAGAATTCGTCAGGCGGAGTAATTAGCGACCAGCAATGCGGCTCAATCTCACAAGGACGCCGCCGCTTGCTGATTCGCTTCACTCCCAGAAAAAGTAGCACGCCGAGCCCCGCCGCGATTCCCGTCGAAAGCAGCGCGCGAAATCTTTGCGGACCGCCGAAAACTGCGATGGATATTCCCAATGTGTACCACAGCCATCCGTCGCCCATGCCGCGTTGCAAGCACCATGAATTTTCGAAACCACTGTGGAGGCCGCCAGCCATGCACGCGCCGCATCAATCGATGATCGCGAGTTTCAATTCGATTCCACATTGCGCGCGCGACGGTCACATGGCCTCCTCAACCGCGGTCACTGAACGCCGAGTTCTGCCGATCCAATTTTTGCCGGTAGAAATCTCAACCGTGCCGAACATCTCCGCCGACCAGCGCCGCACAAACGCGGCCTCGTCACGATAATTCCAGTACGTAAATATAGGAGCTAGCACTGCAATGGGCGATGCCAACGCAAGCCATTTTTTATCGCGAATCAGTTCCGCGATAATCACGTATACGTCGCGCGTAAGTTTTGCGAAGCTTCCCGCTTCTCCGCGCGCCACTCCCATCCCCGCGCGCAGCCCCGCAAAAAATTCTTCCTTGTTTCGCGCGCTTGCCACTTCCGTGTATGCGCTGCCCACCGATGGCAGTGCATGCGAATCGCTGCCGCCAATTTGCGTCTTGTTCCATATGTCCGCCAGCCGGGCCGCACTTGCATTCTGTTCCTCCAGCATGTGGCCATTCTTCGTTTCGATTGCCGGAAAGTATTCGCGGAACCAGCGAAAATCCTCGCGCTCTCGCGCTCCAGTGAGTCCCGAAAAAACGTGGTTGATACTGAAGAACAATTTCTTCTCGCTCAGATATGCCAGCAGCGCCGGCAGTTCTTCGCGCCTCCTCTGTAATTCGATGTGCTGGCGCTCGGATATGTCGTACACGCCGATGTGCGCCAGGGTTCCACTCGGCATTTTGCAGGTCAGCTCAACGCTCGTAAAAAACTCCGGGTGATTGCGCAAAAGTTCGGCGCCTTCAATGGAGTCATGATCGGTGAGTGTGATCAGTCCCATCCCGCGCCGCTGCAGCTGTTCATAAACCTCATTCGGCTGGCTGTAGCTCTCGCGGCAAAACAGATTGAGGATCGGACTGGTGCACGCCCCGGAGTAATACGAGTGAACGTGGAGGTCGCATCTCACGGGAACATTTTAGGTTTTCCGCATGAATTCAACATTACAGTTGCGCTAACGCACTGATAATTCAACTATTTAACTGACACCACACACGACACATGATTTTCACGAAGCTTTCATACAAGTCGGCATTTGCATTGCTAGCCTCGCATCGTATGGAACGAATCGAGTTCGGATTCTTCGATGCCGGCGGCGGCCACCGCGCCGCTGCCACTGCGCTGGAGCTGGCCATCACGGGTCAGGAGCGCCCGTGGGACGTGCGTCTCTCGAACCTGCAGGAGATTCTCGATCCCGCTGACATTCTTCGCAAATACGCGCGCGTTCGCATCCAGGATTTTTACAACTGGATGTTGCGCTCCGGCTGCACTTTGGGCAGCGCGTATTTGATGCGCATGCTGCAGCTCACAATTCGTACGCGACGCAGCAAAATTATTCGGCTGCTGTGCGATCACTGGAGCGCGACGCGGCCCGAAATGCTCGTTTCCCTGGTTCCGCATTTCAATCGCGAACTCGCGGAAAGTTTTCAGCGCGTTTTTCCGGGTCGTCCATTCGTAACTGTGATGACAGACATCGCGGATTATCCGCCGCACTTCTGGCTCGAGCGGCAGAAATCCGCGCAAGTTTCTCCGCAATATGTTGTCTGCGGATCGCAGCTTGCAGTGGAGCAGGCGCACACGCTTGGATATTCCAGCGATCAAATATTTCGTGCGTCGGGAATGATCATTCACCCGCGATTTTACGAGCCGCGCATCGTGAATCGCGCCGCCGCGCGCGAGCGCATCGGACTCAATCCCGATTTGTCCACGGGATTGGTTTTGTTTGGCGGACATGGAAGCAAGGCAATGCTGGAAATTGCCGAGCGGCTCGATGAATCGAAAATCGACATGCAGCTCATCATGATTTGCGGCCGCAATCAGGAACTCGCGCGCACTCTGCGCAAACGCAACTCGCGAATGCCGATGTTCGTCGAAGAATTTACAAAAGAAATCCCGCACTACATGGATCTCGCGGATTTTTTCATCGGCAAGCCGGGCCCCGGCTGCATCTCGGAAGCACTAGCGAAACATTTGCCATGCATCGTAGCTTCAAACGCGTGGACGCTTCCGCAGGAACGCTACAACGCGCGCTGGATCCGCGAACAACAAGTAGGTCTCACGATTTCAAATTTCGGCGAAATCGCAATCGCTGTGAGCGAATTGCTCGCGCCGGAAAATTTCGCGCAATTCCGCGCGAACGCCGCCCGTATTCGCAACAACGCGGTATTCGAAATTCCAAATTTTCTGAATCGTGTTTTGCATCAGGAATGCGAAGTACCCACGCGAATGTCCGCATCGGCGCCGCGGCTCGTTCACGCGTGGAGTTGACCTCCCCTCGCAGTAAATTTCCCGGTTCACCTCGAACGCCAGCTGGGCCAGAGGCATTGTTTCTGTGAAGTTTCTTATGCTAACGTGAGATTCGAGCGGGCGTAGTTCAGTGGCAGAATGAGAGCTTCCCAAGCTTTAGATGTGGGTTCGATTCCCATCGCCCGCTCCAAAAGTCTTGTTAAGCGTTTTCCCTCGCGGAGCCTTGCGGTTCACGCGATTTTTCTGAGATTGCCCGCCGGGATCTGGATCCGGCACGCGCTGCGCGCCGCGATCGCGTCTCACCAGTTCGGCGTTCGTGAAATCCATTTGTTAGAATAGGTGTGCTTGATAACCCTAAATAATATTTCGATGCGCTTCGGCGCCAGAATTTTATTCGAAGACGTCACCTGCACCTTTTTTGACGGCGAACGCTACGCGATCACCGGTCCGAATGGCGCGGGTAAAACCACGTTGATGAAAATTATCACCGGCGAGATCGATTCCACGCACGGGTCGGTGACTCGTCCAAAAAAAATCGGCGTGCTCAGCCAGGATCAGTTCGCCTTCGACAAGTTTCGCGTCATCGATACCGTCATCATGGGCAACAAGGCGTTGTGGAACGCGCTTGCAGGAACGCGATGCGCTCTATGCAAAGCCGCACGACAAACTCACCGACCGCGATGGCATTCGACTCGCGGAGCTTGAAGCGATCGTTGGCGACGAAGATGGCTACACGGCGGATTCCGACGCCGGCGTTTTGCTCGCCGGCCTAGACGTGGACGATTCTCTGCACGAGCGCAATATGGGCGATCTAAAGGGCGGCCAGAAGGTTCGCGTGCTTCTCGCGCAAGCGCTTTTCGGCAAACCCCCGGCGCTGCTTCTCGACGAGCCGACGAACCACTTGGACCTCGATTCGGTTCACTGGCTTCAGGAATATCTCTGCGATTACCAGGGCACTCTGATTCTGATTTCGCACGACCGCCATTTTGTGAACAACGTTTGCACGCGCGCCGCCGACATCGATTATCAAACGGTGATCATGTACAACGGCGGTTACGACGACATGGTCGTTGCGAAAACTTCCATCCGTTCGCGCATCGAATCTGAAAATGCGCAGCGCGAAAAAAAGATCGCGCAGTTAAACGAATTTATCGCGCGCTTCTCCGCGGGTACGCGTTCCGCACAAGCGACGTCGCGAAAAAAAGAAGTGGAGCGCCTGCAAACTTCGGAGCTTGCGCGATCGAATATCGCCCGGCCGTACATTCGATTTCAGATCGATCAGCAGTCAGGCCGGACGCCGCTCGAATTCAAACACGTTGTGAAGTCCTACGACGGCGTAAAAGTGTTCAACAAATTTTCTGCGAGTGTGGCGCGCGGAGAAAAAATCGCGCTGATCGGCCGCAACGGAACCGGTAAGACGACTCTGCTGAAATCGCTGATTCGAAATGCGCCGGGTCACGTGGAAAATCCCGATAAAGAATTCCCGATCGATTCGGGCGTCGTTACCTGGGGACACAACGTTTCCGTCGGATATTTCGCGCAAGATCACGCCGAAACAATTCGCAAGGGCGTCACCGCGATCGAATGGCTTCACGAATTCGATCCCGCCGCCACGCAAGAGCAACTTCGCGGATTGATGGGACAAATGTTATTCAGCGGCGACGACGCGTTGAAGCCCACGAAGGCGCTTTCCGGCGGCGAATCCGCGCGGCTGATTTTCTGCCGCTTGATGCTGCTGAAGCCGAATTTTCTGGTGCTCGACGAGCCCACCAACCACTTGGATCTCGAGTCCATCAACGCGCTGAATATTTCTTTGCAGAAATATGAGGGCACCGTTCTGCTCGTCACGCACGATCAGGACGTAATCGAAGAAGTGGCCACGCGCATCTGGCATTTCAAAGACGCGCACATCGAAGATTTCAAGGGCCCCTACGAGGAATTTCTGGCCGACGCAAATGCAAAAGCCGCGAAACCGGCGCCAAGCGTAAGCCGCCGCGCTTCTGCACGCGACTAACTCGTCCGCAACATCGGCGAACTGTTGGTCGGCGCGTAATTTCGAAAACGCAAAAAATTAATGCCACGTAGGCACGGGCTTGCCTTCGATTTTCAAAATCGCTTCTTCGGCCGTGTAAGAAACGCGAATCATTTTTGTCGCTTGGGTAAGCGCGGGAATCGCGTCGTGCGCTGCTGCACCGATATCTCCGAGAGCTGCGGCGATACTGCGCATCACGAAAACCGGCTGATCTTTTGCGAGCAAACTCATCTGCCAGCGGATGCACGGCCGCGCTCGCAGCGGGCCCGATCGCACCAAGCGCATCAGCAGCTGGCGCGCGAACGTAATCGACGGGATCGCCAAGCGCGCGAATTAAATCCGGGATCGCGCTCTCAGAATTTTTTCCGATGGATGCCAGCGCAACCGCAGCCATCGAACGCGTTCGCGGATTTGCTGCCGAAAGAGCATGTATCAGCGCGGGGACAGCATCTTTTGCTCCGGCGCCGATTTGCGAAATCGCCCAAGCGGCGGCCTGCTGCACCTCGGAATTGTTGCTGCCCAGCGCGTCGATCAGTTGTGGAGTCGCCGCAGCAGCGTCAGATCCGAATGCGCCGACGGCGCGAAGATCATCCGCGCGAGAAGTTTCTGGCTCAGTCTTCAGCGTCGCAAGAATGGACGCGAGTGATTGGCCGCGATACACGCCATCACCCGGTTTTGATTTGAAAGGAGCGCCTGTCAGCGTGGCTACCGCACGCTTTTCTTCGGCTCCCGGAATTTTTTCGAGCACCACATTATCAATTCCAAGGTTGTATCCAGTAGAACGCGCATCCTTTCCAACGCAAACAAACGCGAGCCAGTGGCGGCCTTTCGTAAGCTGGAACCAGCCGAACCGGCGATCCATCGCGACATAAACATCGTCGGCGTAATTGTGAATAATTTCTGCGCCAGGAGGAGGCACATCCGATTGCGCCCAAGTCTGCGTGGTGGAATTCGTGAGCTTGCCGTCGAGAGTTGCAACGTAATCGCCGTAGTCGGGCGCCAGCGCAATTTCGGCGAGAATTTCGTACCGGCCGTCTTCGGCAACATCAAACGGCACATTGATTTTCGCGCCGGCGGATTTCGCTTCGAAGAAAAGCAAATCCTTCGACCAGAAAACTTCTTTCTGCACGGAGGCCGCGCCTTTTTCAACGGTCACATCGGCAATCGAATTTTCCACTTCGATTTGCTGCGCGTTTCCAAGCGGCAGCCGCGCGTTTCCGTAAGGCGGTTCAGCAATTTCTTGATTCACTCCTCGCTGATACCAGAATGCAACGCTCGAAAAATAATCGGGACGCTCTTCAAATCCAGAGCGCGCCGTGCCATCGGAGTTGTACGTCCATCCCGCGTGTTCGATCGCCGCGCGAATTGATTTTGTAAATGGAATCGGATCGGGAATGTGCCAGCGATACCCAGTGAGACGGCTGCCAACTCCTTCGCCTTCCGCGACAGGAGTTCCGGTCCACTGGCTGCTGGAAACGTGCAGGCCCCAGGCGTCGTTGAAATAATCTTCGGTGCCCGTGCCGTCGATCTGTGGTTTCTCGGCGCCGTCGATATAAAAAAGATCGTCGCCTTCGCCGAACCAACCATCGGCGGTTTGCACCACGCTCATCACGGTGCCCGCGTAATATCCGGCGCCCTTGATGTTCAGAAATTCGTAGTTGCGGCCGTGCTCGGCGGGACGTTCCTGCCGGTACGCCGCATGAAAATAAAGTGTATCGGCCGGCAGCGAAGAATATTTTCTGTAATCCACGTGGTAATAAAAACTTGTGACGAAGCGATTGCCTTCATTCGTCACCGTGATTCTGCATGACTTGTGAAAAGGCATTTGCCAGTAGCTGTTTCGCGCGCGGCCCGAGGAGCCGTCATGAACCATCGCCGAATCCAACTCGCGTTCGTATCCGTGGCCGACGCCAAAAAAATCGCCGAGCGGCGCATCCACGCTCGGAGTTTTTTGCCCGTCGTAATAAACGCGCAAACGCAGCAGCCGCGGCCATCCATATTCGTTGTCAGCGACGGTCACCCAGATGTGCGTCACCATTCCCGGACCCGTCAACTGCGCCATCTCGAGCGTCTGCCCCGGCATGATGCGTTTGCTGTCGTCATTGCTGTACACGTAGCGGTTGTTGCTCGAAACTCGCGCCGCCGAAAAATTTTTCATCCGCGGCACATCGTCCTGCGTGGCGGATCCAGTTCCCTGCGCGGATGCGATCGCTGCTCCCGCGAAAACAATGCCAGCGAGCAGAATGAATTTCTTATTATTCATCGGCGTCCTCAGAATTCTTATTTTTCCGCAGCGCGATTTCATCCCCCGCCAACAAGCGTCACAATTTCAAATCGATCGCCTTCCGCCACCCGCGTGCCGCCCCAATCTTTTCGCGGAAGCACTTCAAGGTTTCGTTCGATCGCAACTCGATCCGAGCGCAGTTTCAAATGTTCCAGAAGCCCCGGAATATCGAGAACTTCCGGCACTTCGCGCAGATCGCCATTCACAGTAACGTGCATGGGCGGGATTGTTCCGCAGACGCACGCTAAATGGCAAGCAAATGTAGGAAGGAAAAAATTATTTCGTGTACGCGCGAGGCATTTCGGCTTCTCGCGCCTTCGGCTTCAGCCGGTATCGCAACTCATCTTGGCCGACAGGCCCCACAGCTCGAATCACCAATTGCCCGCCCTCGGGGCCGATCTTGGGCAATGGGAAAACAAGCGAGACGCGGCCGCGGCGATCCGTTCCAGCTTGCAGTCGCACGGATTGATCCGCGCCTTCAAATGTGACTTCCACTGTGGTGCTCGGCGCGGGAACAAAGTAGCGCGGCCGCGAACTTCGACATCGAGCGAAACAGTTCCGTCGCGCAGCCATGAATTCGAATTCAATAATCGCGCTTCGATTCCCGCGGGAAATTCAATCGTCCCGCGCGAAGTGGGCATCGGTCCGGGCCGATGTTCCGCGGGCAAATCAAATTTCAAAATTCCTGTGCGGAGATCCTGCACAACTCCGCGATGTTGCATTTCAATTCTTTCACGGAGGGATTGCACATCCGGAGTCGCGGGACTATCCAGCAAATCCTGGTAACTTTTCACGCGGCGATACAGCACGCGCCCTTGCGCGTACACAGTTGTGTCGAGCAACGGATGATCGGCGCCGCGCGTTTCCGTTTCCACGGTGAAAATTTTATCGTCAACCTGAACGGTCGATTGGATGCCCAGCGGCACAGTTTCCCCCTGCCGCGTAGTGTGCCAGTTTGGAACGCAGACGCGATGCGCTGACATCAGGAAATGTGCGAGAGAATCAACACTCGCATGCTTGCCGCCTGGACGCCGTGCCATTTCAAAGGAAACGCATCTCAACCTATTATTCGCGCTGCGTTCGAATGTAGTTTGACCGCGCGGCACCGCATGGATATGATTATTTCCGCTTAGGCTCGTAGTGCGAAAGTAGTCCGAAAAAGATGAACGTAAACGGTCTGGAAGGCTATGCGCCGCTGCTGATTTACCTCGCTGGAGCGGTGATTATTGCGGGGGCGCTGGTCGCCCTTTCGTCGCTGGTAGGCTGGCGCAGGCCGTCACGCGTGAAACAGCAGGCCTACGAGTGCGGAATCACTCCCACGGGCGATGCTCGCGAAGCGTTTTCCGTAAAGTTTTATTTGGTGGCGATGCTCTTCATTTTGTTCGATATCGAAGCAATTTTTCTGTATCCGTGGGCGTACGTTTTTCGTTCGCTGAATTGGGCCGGGTTTTACGAAATGATGGTGTACGTCGGCATTTTGCTTGCCGGATACATTTATCTCTGGAAAAAAGGCGCGCTGGATTGGAATAGCTGACGCGCGAGGAGCGGCGGTCGCTCCAACTTTGAGATTGGTTTCTGATCGGCAGTGCCGCTTCAACCTTCGAAAAATATGGCTCAGGTGGAGGAGTTACAACAGGACCCGATTACCCAGCGTCTGCGAGCGCTGGATCCGCAGTCCGTCGCGGAAGTGATCGAATTTCGCGGCGAACGCACGCTCGTGGTGCCGCGCGCGCATCTGCTGCTCGGTCGCGCGCACATTGCGCGACGATCCCGAGCTTGCGATTCAATTTTCTTTCCGATATTGCCGCCGTCGATCGCTATCCTGTGGAGCCGCGCTTTGAGCTGAATTATCACCTGCTCTCGATTCCGCGAAAAGATGTGCTGCGAATTCGCGTGCGCGTTCACGCCGCGGATCCAACGGTGCATTCCGTGATTCCCGTTTGGCCTACGGCCAATTGGCTGGAGCGCGAAATTTTCGATCTCTTTGGCATTCATTTCGAGGGACATCCCGATCTGCGCAGACTTGTTGTTGCCCGATGATTGGGATGGCTATCCGCTTCGAAAGGATTATCCGACCACGGGTCCACGCTGATGGCTTCCACTACGATCATCGAACACGCCCACCGGCCAGGCGAAAACCATGGTCCTCAACATGGGGCCGCAGCACCCGTCGACGCACGGCGTGCTGCGCGTCGTTTTGGAATTGGATGGCGAAACGATCGTGCGGCGCCGAACCCGAAATTGGTTATCTGCATACCGGCATCGAAAAATCCTGCGAAGCGCTAACATATTCGCAGGCCATCACGCTTACCGACCGGATGGATTATCTCGCGCCGCTTTCGAACAATCTGGGCTATTGCCTGGCGGTGGAAAAATTCTGGGGCTCGAAGTTCCCAAGCGCGCGCAATATATCCGCGTGCTGCTCACCGAAATTACGCGCATCGCTTCGCACCTGGTGTGGATCGGCACGCACGCGATCGATATCGGCGCGATGTCCGTTTTCCTCTATTGCTTCCGCGAGCGCGAAGAGGTAATGAAAATTTTCGAAATGGTCAGCGGCCAGCGGATGATGACCAGCTATTTCCGCATCGGCGGGCTGGCGCTGGAGCCGCCCACAGGATGGCTGGATCGCGTGAAGCGATTTCTCGACATGATGCCTTCGCGCGCTGGACTGAATACGAAGATTTGCTCACGCAAAATCGCATCTGGATGGCGCGCACGCAAGGCATCGGCGATAATCGGCGTCGGAAGACGCGATTGCGCTGGGAGTTCAGCGGTCCGACGCTGCGCTCGACTGGCGTGGCCTACGATGTCCGCAAGTATTTTCCGTATTCGAGCTACGATGAATTCGATTTCGACGTGCCGACGCAGCACCGAAGGCGATTGCTACGCGCGTTATATGCTGCGCGTCGCGGAAATCCGCGAGAGCTTGAAAATTGTGCAGCAGGCGATGGCCGAAGATTCCCCGCCGAGGGCCCGATTCGCACCGACGCGCCGGGAATTGTGCCGCCGCAGCGCGAGAAAATGAAAACGGAAATGGAATCGCTGATCTATCATTTCAAAATTTTCACCGAAGGATTTTCGCCGCCGCCGGGCGAAGTGTATCAGCGCATCGAATCGCCGCGCGGCGAATTGGGATTTTTCGTGGCCAGCGACGGCTCGCCAAAGCCGTATCGCGTGAAAGTTCGCGCGCCTTCGTTCGCAAATTTGCAGGCGCTGCCAAGACTGTTGCGAAGGCCGCATGATGGCCGATGTGGTAGCGTGCATCGGCACAATTGATATCGTGCTGGGAGAAGTGGATCGCTGATGAAGCTGCCCGAAGCAACTCGAAGCAGAAATTTCAGACGCTGCGAGACGCGCTATCCCATCAAGCGTTCCGCGCTGATTCCGATGCTGCTCTACGGGCAGGATGAATTCGGCTTCGTCAGCGACGAGCTGATCGAAGAAATTGCCGCGCGGCTGGATTTGAACACGCTGCAAGTCGACCGAAACGCTGGCGTATTACTCCATGCTGCGTCGCAAGCCGCCGGGAAATATCACGTGCAGGTGTGCACGAATGTTTCCTGCATGCTGCGCGGCGGAAATAAGATTCTCGAGCACGTCGAACGCAAACTGGAAATTGGCCACAAGGAAGTCACCAAGGACGGAATGTTTTCGCTGGAAGAAGTGGAATGCATCGGCGCGTGCACCGGCGCTCCCGCGATGCAGGTGAATTACGATTTTTACGAAAATCTTACGCCGGAAACTGTGGATCAGATTATTGACGGCCTCGATCGCGGCACGAAAGCCCGCGCCCGCGCCGCGAACTTCGGGCTCGGTGCACGAGCGGCATCCCGGCGAAGTCGCCGCTGATCAGCCGCCGCTTCGGAATTCCAAATTCCAACAAAATTGACGTCTATCTGAAGAACGAAGGCTATCAGGCGCTCGAAAAAGCGCTGAAGGAAATGACGGCCGAGCAGATCATCGACGAAATGAAAAATCGAATCTGCGCGGCCGCGGCGGCGCGGGATTTCCCGCGGGCATGAAGTGGAGTTTCGTCCCGAAGAATATTCCCAAGCCGAAATATGTAATCGCCAATGCCGACGAGAGCGAACCCGGCACCTGCAAAGATCGCCCGCTGATGGAAATGGATCCGCATCAGTTGATCGAAGGCATGGTGATCGCGGGCAAAGCCGTCGATTCGCATCAGGGCTACATTTACGTTCGCGGCGAATATCGCTACGTCCTGAATATTTTGGACGCGGCGATCGCGGAAGCGTACGAGCGAAATTATCTCGGCAAAAATATTCGCGGCAGCGGCTTCGATTTCGATCTGGTCGCGCACACCGGCGCCGGCGCCTACGAATGCGGCGAAGAATCCGCGCTGATGGAATCGCTGGAAGGCAAGCGCGGCTATCCGCGCATTCGGCCTCCCTTCCCCGCTGTCGTCGGACTCTACGGCTGCCCCACCGTCATCAATAACGCGGAAACTCTCAGCTCCGTGCCCAGCGTGATTTTGCGCGGCGGCGAATGCGTATGCGGCGACTGGGCACGCCCAAAAATGGCGGCACGCGCCTCTTCTCAATTTCCGGCCACGTGAATCGCCCCGGCATTTACGAATTGCCGATGGGCTTCAACATGAAGCGCATGATCGAAGAAGTCGCCGGCGGCGTTCTCGGCGGCAAAAAATTGAAAGCCGTGATTCCCGGCGGCAGTTCCTGTCCGGTGCTCACTGCCGACGAAATTGATATCGCCATGGATTTCGATTCCGTCGCGAAAGCCGGCTCGATGCTCGGCTCCGGCGGCACCGTCGTGATTGACGAAGACACCTGCATGGTGGATCTGGCGCGGCGCATCATGCATTTTTACGCGCACGAATCCTGCGGCTGGTGCATCCCGTGCCGCGAAGGAACCTCGTGGCTGCGCAAAATGCTCGACCGTTTTCACGAAGGCATGGGCCGCGCGGAAGATATTCCGACATGGTCGACCAGCTGTCGAAAAATATGCTCGGCAAGCACATTTTGTCCGCTGGGCGACGCGGCGGCGCATGCCGACAATCAGCATCGTGAAAAAGTGGCGCAATGAATTTGAAGATGCATTTGAACGGGCAAATGTCCGTTCAAGCCGGCAGAAGTATTGGCCGCGGCGCGTTAAGGAATCGGAAAACGAATGGCCGAACAGAAACTCGTCACGCTGAAAATTAACGAGCGCGAGATGCAGTGCGCGCCGGGCACGCTGGTGATCGAAGCGGCGCGCCGCATCGGCATTGAAGTGCCGTCATTCTGCTATTACCCCGGGCTTTCACTGCAAGCCGCATGCCGCATGTGTCTGGTGGAAGTGGAAAAATGCCCGAAACTGCAGACGGCCTGCACGCTGACCGTCGCCGAAGGAATGATCGTCCGCACCGATACGCCGCAAGTTCATGCCGCGCGCAAAGGGCATGCTGGAATTTCTGCTGGCGAATCATCCGCTGGATTGTCCCGTGTGCGACAAAGGCGGCGAGTGCGAATTGCAGGACATGGTTTTCCGCTACGGCGCGGATAACAGCCGCTTCATCGAGGAAAAAAATCACCGGCCCGAAGAAAAATGGTCCGAGGCCGTTTATTACGACGCGCCCCGCTGCATTTTGTGCTTCCGTTGCGTGCGCGTTTGCGATGAAGGCATGGGCGTAAAGGCGCTCGGCGTCGGCCAGTCGCGGCGTAAATTCCGTCATCATTCCGAATCGCGAAGATCATCTTGGAATGCGAAGAATGCGGAATGTGCATTGATATTTGTCCGGTCGGCGCGCTGACCAGCGGCACGTATCGCTACAAAACGCGCCCGTGGGAAATGAGATACGCGCCCACCGTCTGCACGCATTGCTCGAACGGATGCAAGGTGACGCTCAGCGTGCGCAACAACGAAATTCTGCGCGCGAATAATCGCGACCTCAGCGGCATCAATGGCGATTTCCTTTGCGCCAAGGGCCGATTCGGATTTGATTTCATAACGCATCCCGATCGCATTCGCGTATGCCGATGGTTCGCCGCAACGGAAAATTCGAAGCCGTCAACGTGGGAAGATGCGATCGGCGAAGTTTCGCGAAGCGCCTCGCCGAAATTCACAAGAAAAATGGCGCAGGCGCGATTGGATTCATCGGATCGAATCGCACCATCCAACGAAGAAAATTATTTGTTGCAGCGAATTGGCGCGCGGCGCATTCGGCACAAACAATATTGATCATCATCGCACCGCCGATTACACCGGACTGTCATTTCAGCTCTGGGACAAAACGCGCTGCTGCTTCCGCCACGATGCAGCAACTCGCCGATGCTAGCGCGATTTTGCTGATCGGAAACGATCCCGACGAATCAAAATCCGCTGGTCGCGTGGCAGATGCGCTCTGCGATTCGCCACAATGCCGCCGGCATTTACGTCATCAATTCGCGGAAGACGAATTCCGCTGCGCAAAGCGCGCAGCTCGGCGTAATGTCGGCGAAGGCGGCGAAAACGCCGCAGTGCGATGGCTCGCCACCGGCGAAGGCTCGGCGAGCGCCCGAACTTTCCGCGTTGAAAGAAGCGCTCGCGAAGGAAACTGACGTCATCATTCTATTTCGGCGCGAGCAATTTCCGGCGCGTCCGATGCAAGATTTCGTCGCATACGGCGTCCACGCTGCCCGGCCAAACGCGCTACATGGCCCTGGGCGATTACAACAATTCGCGCGGCGCCGCGGACATGGGCTTGCTGCCCGATCGTCTGCCCGGCTATGCGCCAGCGTAACCGATTCGTCCGCGCGCGAAAGAATTCAGCGAACTTGTGGGGCGCGAAAGTTCCCGACACAGCGCGGCATGTCCGCGAAGGAAATGTTCACGCGCCGCGCAATCCGGCAAACTCAAAGCTCTCTATGTGGTCGGCGCAAATCCGGTTCAAAACATTCGGCGTCGAGCGCAAGAATCGCGACCGAAGGGACTCGAGTTGCTCGTGCGTCCACGAACTTTTCATGACGGAAACCGCGAAGCACGCCGACGTAATTTTCCCCGCCGCGTCCGTCCTACGAAAAAAGCGGCACCGTCACCAATACCGCCGGCGAAGTCCAGCGCCTGCAGCACGCGCTCGATCCGGTGGGCGCGCGCTCCGATTTCGATTTGCTGCGCATTCTTTCGCATCAACTCGCGAAACTCGGACTCGGCAATGGCGTGACGCACGCGTTCGCCCGAAGCGCGTTTTCGAGGAAATTCGCGCGAACGTTGCGGGATATGATGTCGCCATGCCCGCACTTCTTTCCGGCGCCGCGGCGCTGGCTCGCGCCGCGCGTCGCCGTGAATGGCAAAGGCGCTGCCGCGCCGGCTGGCGCAGTTTTTTCTTCGCAGGACAATATGTTCACCAGCGGAACTCTGAGCCGCTATTTCAGCTAATCAATTCCGCAATTGGATGAGGCGGAGGCGAAACCGTGAGCGCATTTCCTCGCCCAGCATTCGCTCATCGCCACCTCGATCGTGAAAACCGTCCTGATGCTTTTTCTCGGTGCTTACGGCGCTCGCGTATCTCACCTGGTTTGAGCGCAAAGTTGTCGGCGCATATTCAATCGCGCTGGGGACCATATCGCGTGGGCCCTCACGGATTGTTGCAGCCGCTTGCCGACGGCCTGAAATTCATCACGAAAGAAGATCCGCTTCCCCGTCGGCGCGGATAAATTTGTTTATTTTCTCGCGCCGTTTCTTTCGATGGCCGTCGCGCTCACGGCGCTGGCGCATTATTCCTTTCGGCCCGCAGGAAATCACGCTTTTCGGCCACACCACTTCGCTCGCCATCGTGGATTTGAATCTCGGCCTGCTATTTCTTTTTGCGATTACTTCGCTCGGAGTTTACGGCGTCGCGCTCGCTGGCTGGGCTTCCAACAGCAAATATCCGTTGCTGGGCGGCCTGCGCAGCTCCGCGCAAATGGTGAGCTACGAACTATCGCTCACGCTTTCCGTGGTCGGCGTGCTGCTGATGGCGGGCTCAGTTTCAGTCTGCGCGATATCATCAGCCGCAGCAGGGCTGGACGTGGCATTTTCTTCCGCGCTGGAATTTTTTTGCCGGCCCGCTGCCGCAAATTCTCGGATTCTTCTGCTATTTCGTTGCCGCCGTCGCGGAAACAAATCGCGCGCCATTCGATCTGGCCGAAGCCGAGCAGGAACTCGTCGGCGGCTTTCACACCGAATATTCCAGCATGAAATTCGCGATGTTTTTCATGGCGGAATACGCGAACATGGTCACCGTCTCCTGCCTGGCCACAATTCTTTTTTTCGGCGGCTGGCTGTCTCCCTTTCCCGTCGCTGGCTCGTGGAGCTGGACGCTTTATATTCCCGCGGCGGTTTTTGTCATTTGCGGGCTGATGCTCGATCTGGGACGGCATCCGCTACACAACGAATATTGGCAAAAGTTGAACTGGTGATCTCGGCTTCGCTGCTCTACGGCAGTGGGCGTGCTCGTCGCGATGCCATTCGCGATCAGTCTCGTGCAAGGGCCATTCTGGTTTCTCACGAAAGTTCTCGCGTTCCTGTTCATCTATGTTTGGGTGCGCGGAACCTTGCCGCGATTCCGCTATGACCAGTTGATGGCCATCGGCTGGAAAGTGTTGTTGCCCGTTTCGCTGGCAAATGTGGTGTTCACAAGTCTCGCGCTTTTGGTGACCGCGCCGATGATGCATCGATTTATTTTTCGCGTTGGCCGCAATCGCCGTCGCGGGCGCCGTCAGCTTGATTCATTCAAAAGGATCCGATTCACAGCGCGCTTTCATTGATTATTGTGATGGTTGCGCTTGCCGGGCTTTATCTTTTGCTCGGCGCGGAATTTATTTCCGCCGTGCAAATCATCGTTTACGCCGGCGCGATCATGGTGCTTTTTGTTTTCGTGATCATGTTGCTCAACGCGGGCGAAGAAGAGCGCACCAATTTCAGCCGCATGGCAACTTATATCGGCTTGCCGCTGGCCGTGGTACTTCGCAGCGGGACTCGCCTGGTGGGTTTCGCACGGCTCGCAATCGCTAGCTGGCGCTTCCGGGCGAAGTTACGTCCACTACGCATCCGCTGGCCATGATGCTGTTTCAGAGAGTATGTTTTTCCGTTTGAGCTGACGTCCATTTTGATTTTGATCGCGATTCTCGGCGCGGTTGTGCTTGCCCAGCGCCAGAAGGTTCGGGGAGCGATAATCGTGGTTCCAGTTTCTTATTACATCGTGTTGAGCGCGGTGCTCTTCGGCCTGGGCGTCGTGGGATTTATTTTCCGGCGCAACATCATCACGATGTTCATGTCCATCGAGCTGATGCTCAACGCGGTGAATCTCGCGTTCGTCGCGTTCGGCCGCTCGTTTGGCCAGTTGCAGGGCCAGGTTTTCGTTTTTTTTGTGATCGTGGTGGCGGCCGCGGAAGCCGCTGTTGGACTGGCGATCGTGATTCTGATTCGCGCAACCGGCAAACGCTCAACGTGGAGCGCGTAAATCTTTTGAAGCTCTAGCGTCGAATTTTTAACTTATGTTTTTGCTCGACCATCTCTGGATTATTCCGGCGCTGCCGCTGCTCGGCGCCGCCGCCAACGGGCTGATTTATCTTCACGCTGGCGCGCGCTGGCCAAAGGCCGCCGTGAATTCTGTCGCTCTCGGCGCGACGGGACTTGCATTCGCGGCGGTGCTCGAATTATTCCGCGAATTTTCCATGCTGGCCCGCTACGAGCCGTGGTGATTCGGAACTATTTCCCCTGGATCTGGGCCGGCGGATTTCGCGCGGATTACGCGCTGCAAGTCGATCATCTCACGATGGTCATGCTGCTCGTCGTCACCGGCGTGGGCTTCGTCATCCACATTTATTCCACCGGCTACATGGCGCATGAAGAGGGCTACGGCCGCTTTTTCTCCTACCTCAATCTCTTCATGTTTTTCATGCTGACGCTCGTCCTCGCCGCAAATTACGTTTTGCTTTTCGTCGGATGGGAAGGCGTCGGCCTCTGCAGCTACTTGCTGATCGGCTTTTGGTTCCTGAAGAAAACCGCGACCGATGCGGGCAACAAAGCCTTCTGGGTAAATCGCGTTGGCGATTTCGGATTTCTGCTCGGAATGTTTTTGATTTTCCGCACATTTGGCTCGCTCGATTTCGGCAGCGTGCTGCCTGCGGCGAGCGCGCAGCCTGTCGATGGCGCGGGACATTTCGGCACGATCACCTGGATCGCGCTCGCACTGCTGACGGGCGCGTGCGGCAAATCCGCGCAGATTCCGCTCTACGTCTGGCTGCCAGACGCGATGGAAGGCCCCACGCCGGTCAGCGCGCTGATCCACGCAGCGACGATGGTCACTGCGGGCGTGTACATTGTCGCGCGGTCGCACGTAATTTTTCTGCATTCCCCGATCGCGATGGACAATGGTCGCCGTGATTGGCTGCGCTGACTGCGCTTTTCGCCGCAACCATCGCGCTGGTGCAAACGGACATCAAAAAAGTTCTCGCGTATTCCACCGATCAGCCAGCTCGGCTACATGTTTTTGGCGTGCGGAGTCGGCGCGTTTTCCGCTGGCAATTTTCCATCTGATGACTCACGCATTTTTCAAGGCGCTCCTCTTCCTCGCTGCGGGCAGCGTGATTCACGCCATGGGCGGCGAGCAGGACATGCGCAAGATGGGCGGCCTGCGAAAACAAATTCCGTGTGACCTATTGGACGATGCTGATCGCCACTCTCGCCATCGCGGGCATCCCCGGCTTCTCCGGATTTTTTAGCAAGGACGCGATCTTAGCGCCGCATACCTCAGTCCGTACGGCGGCGGAATTCTTTGGGCCCTGGGCGCGTTCACCGTGCTGCTCACCTCGTTCTACATGTTCCGGCTGATCTTCCTCACATTCTTCGGCAAGCCTGAATATGACGAGCACAAAGTTCACGTTCACGAATCGCCCAAAGTAATGCTGGTACCGCTCGTAATTCTCGCGGTGCTCAGCATCATCGGCGGATGGCAAGCTGCGCCCGCGCTGTGGGGCGGCCAGGATCACTTCGAGAAATATCTCGCGCCGGTATTTGAGTCGCAGGATTCCGCTGTGCAGGCGTATTCGCCAGCGATGAACATGCACAGCACCGAGCAGCAACTCACGATCGTCGCGTTCGTCCTCGCGGCGCTGCGGATTCTTCGTCGCGTGGTGGCTGTGCATCAAGAATCCCGGCGCAGCGCAAGAAAATCGCCGAAACTTTCTCCGCTCCATACAAATTGCTCGTCGGAAAATATTTCGTTGACGAAATTTACAATGGCGCGATCGTGCGTCCGATCGTCTGGGCGTCGGATCAAATGTTTGTGGCACGCGATCGACGAAACGGTGATCGACGGCACGGTAAACGGCGTCGCTCGACTCACCTCCGAAACTGGCGACGCGGCGCGCCACGTGGAATCCGGCAACACGCGCAGCTACGCCACTTGGATGGTGATCGGCGCCGTGGCGTTTACTTCCCTGCTGCTCTGGCTGGCGGTGAGATAGATGATGAACTCCGCCCATCTGCTCACTTTGCTCGTGTTTCTGCCCACCGCGGGCGCGCTCACTCTGTTGCTGCTGCGCGGCGAAGATCACGTTTGGCTTAAGCGCCTCGCGCTCACTATTTCGCTTGCCGAGTTTGCGATTTCGCTCTGGCTGATTCGCGGATTCGATTCCGGCGCCACGGGCTACCAGTTCGAAGAATTGCACAACTGGATCACGCAGCCGTCGATTCACTATCACCTCGGCATCGATGGCATCAGCTTGTTTCTCGTTTTGCTCACCACATTTCTCACGCCGATCGCGATCGGCGCATCGTGGAATTCGATCCATGGCGGCAGCGTAAAGGGATTTTTTATTTCGCTGCTCATCCTCGAGACGGGCGTGATCGGCGTTTTTGTTTCGCTCGACCTGTTTCTGTTCTTCGTTTTCTGGGAAGTGATGCTGATCCCCATGTATTTTCTGATCGGCGTCTGGGGCCACGAGCGCAGAATTTACGCCACTTTGAAATTTGTGTTGTACACGATGCTCGGCTCGATTTTCATGCTTGTCGGAATTTTGTGGCTCTTCAATTCCACCGGCACATTCGATCTGCCTGCGATTCAATCCATGCTGCAAACTGGGCGCATCGTTTTTTCTCCGCAGCGTAGAGCTGTTGTTATTCGGCTCATTTTTCCTTGCGTTTGCAATCAAGGTTCCGCTCTTTCCGTTTCACACTTGGCTGCCAGACGCGCACACGGAAGCTCCCACAGCCGGCTCCATCATGCTCGCGGGAGTGCTGCTGAAAATGGGCACGTACGGCATGCTGCGATTCTGCCTGCCGCTCTTCCCTGCCGCCTCACGCACGCTCGCTCCTGAAATCGCGGTGCTCGCGATCATCGGAATTATTTACGGCGCGCTCGTCAGCATGGTGCAAACGGATTTGAAACGCCTCGTCGCGTATTCCTCGGTGAGCCACCTCGGCTTCGTGGTGCTCGGAATTTTTGCGATGAACGCCACCGCCATGCAGGGCTCCGTGTACCAGATGCTGAATCACGGCGTCTCCACCGGCGCGCTGTTTTTGCTGGTCGGAATGTTGTACGACCGCCGGCACACATTTGCGATCCGCGAATACGGCGGGCTCGCGACGCCAATGCCCGTGCTCGCATTTTTCTTTTTGTTTGCCAGCCTCTCCTCGCTCGGGCTGCCGATGCTCAATGGTTTCATCGGCGAATTTCTAATCTTGACTGGAACGTGGCAGCAGCATGCGCGATGGGCCGGCATTGCCGCGCTCGGCGTGATTTTTTCCGCCGTGTATTTGCTGTGGGCATACCAGCGCGTATTTTTTGGCGGCATCACGAATGAAAAGAATCGCGCCCTCGCCGACGTGAGTGTGCGCGAACGCACTCTGCTCTGGGTGATGGCCGGAATGATTCTGTTCATGGGCGTTGCGTCTCCTCTCTTCACGCGCCGAAGCGAAACCAGCGTGCAGCAAGTGCTCGAACAAATGTCGCGCCCCGATAAGTCCGCGCCGGTGATGGCGCAGCACGTTCCGGCCACCGCCGCAAATTCCGCGGTAATTCCGCAAGGAGCGGCCAACCGATAATGCTGGGCGCGCTCATCGGCAACGCTACTTCGCAAGATTTTCTGCGTATCGCGCCGGAAATCGTTCTGGTCGCCACGGGCATTCTGATCATGCTGCTCGATCCATTCTTTGCGGGCGCGCGCGGCGATTCCAAGAGCGGGGGTCGCCGCGTTGCGGATGTGCTCGCGGTAATTGGAGCCGCGGCAGCGTGCGCCAGTATTTGGTTTCCATTCACTCATCGCGGCGACGCATTTTCCGGATTGCTGAGTGCCGACTCGCTCAGCGTCTTCATACATTGCATCGTGTGCGGCGTCGCTCTTCTCGTTGCGCTTGGCGCGCCCTCTTATCTCGATCGCGAACATTTGCCGCACGGAGAATTTCTGGCCCTGGCGCTTTTCGCCACTGCCGGCATGGGAGTGATGGCCAGCGCGCAGGAACTCGTCACCAGCTTTGTCGCTCTCGAAGTGAGTTCCATCGCCAGCTACATTCTCGCGAGCTATCGCCGCGACAACGAACGCAGCGTGGAAGCTGCGATGAAATATTTTCTGCTCGGTTCGTTTGCCGCCGCGTTTTTCCTTTACGGAATCGTGCTGGTGTACGGAGCAACCGGCACCACTCTACTTTTGAAAATTGATTCCGCCGCTTCGCAACCCACTCTTCTCACGCTGGGCCTCGCGCTGATTTTTGTCGGCCTCGGATTCAAAGTTGCCGCCGCTCCGTTTCAGTTGTGGACGCCAGATGTTTACGAAGGCGCGCCCGGACCCGTGACCGCGATGATGTCGTCCGGTCCGAAGGCCGCCGCGTTTGCGCTGCTGCTGCGCATTTTAATTTCGGTGACGCACGCTTCCAATCTGTGGTTCTGGGCGCTTTGGATTTCCGCGGTGATCACGATGTTCGCTGGAAATCTGATGGCAATTGTGCAGTCGAGCGTGAAGCGCATGCTCGCCTACAGCTCGATCGCGCATGCTGGATACATTTTGGTCGCGTTCGCCGCGCGAAACGAAATTGGCACAGCCGCTGTGCTTTTTTATCTCGCGTCTTACGCGCTGATGAAAGTCGGCGCGTTCACCGCCATCGCGTGGCTTTCCGGCAGCGGCGAACGCTACGTGGAAATGGACGATTTCGCCGGCCTCGCGTCTCAGCGTCCGGTGGCGGCCGCCTGCCTTTCCTTATTCTTGCTTTCGCTGCTCGGGACTTCCCGCGACCGCCGGATTCCTCGGCAAATTTTATATTTTCGATGCCGCGCTGCATTCGCATTTGATTTGGTTGACGATTTTCCTGGCGATCAACACAGTTATCGGCGCTTACTATTATTTGCGCGTGATCGTTGCGATGTACATGCGCCCGCCGCAGCGCGAATTTTCACGTGAAAGAATTCCCGCCGGCGTTGCAGCCGTTCTCGTAATCTCCGCCGTCGGAATTGTTTTCCTTGGATTATTCCCAAATCGTGTGATGGATTTGGCTGCGCAAGCAGCCACGATGTTCCGCTAGACTGAGTTTCTCTCCAACGTTTTTAGCTAATCCGGATCTGCTCCCGATTCCAGCGCTTCAGCAATTTCCAGCATTTTCGTCACGCTGTTCCAGTTGCGTCCCGTGCCGGTCGTTTTCAGTATCCGCTCGATCTTTGGCCACGACATTTTCTGATTCCCCTGGCCGTTCGGAAAGTAGATGTACGCTTCACGACCGACCAAGCGCATCACTTCGGGAGACGTATCTACCGCCAACGCTTCCTTGCGAGCAGCGTTTCCCGGATCGGCCGCGAGAAACGTAACCAATAATCTGCCGGGGTCGCTCTCAGCGTATTTAGCAAAAGGATTTTTCTTGATCACCTCGCGGAGTTCGTCAATCGTGCGGAGAACAATTCCCGGACGGAACTTGAATTTCTTTTCGATGGCAGACTGAATTTTTTCACCAAGCGACTCGAGATCCCGTTCGCTGGTGGCGAATAACACGTTTCCGCTTTGAATAAACGTGCACGCGTTTCGAAGCTTCAGCGTGCCGCAAAGAGCGCGCAGCTCCTCCATCTTAATCTTGTTGTGTCCGCCAACATTCACGCCGCGGAGCATGCAAATGACTACGGTCATGGCACCGAAATTATATCGTGAAGACGCGACGTTTCCCCGCGCTGAAATACAAAGAGCCCGCAAGCGAGTGACCGCTTCCGGGCTCTTTTGTGCCGCCGCGGGCGGCAGCTAAACCTCTTACTTCACGCGAATAAACATCGTCGCAAACGTGAAAAGCGCCAGTGACTCCGGGAAAACAAGCGCCAGAATCAACATGTTCTGAATCGCGCCACTTGCGCCCGGATTGCGCGCCATTCCCTCAAATGCAGCTGCGCTGGCCTTGCCCTGCGCGTAGGCGCACGCAGCCGCCGCGATGGCCATGCTGAATCCTGCGGTGATTACAACCCAACTGGCGGTGCTCGTAACCGCGCCCGCCGGTTCAGTCTGTGCAAACGCAGCCGGAGCGATCAGGCAGATCGCAACGACTGACAACATTACTGCCGCAAACTTTTTCATCTTCATTT
The DNA here is from genome assembly GCA_963785395.1 of uncultured Acidobacteriota bacterium. Lineage (GTDB taxonomy): Bacteria > Acidobacteriota > Terriglobia > Acidiferrales > UBA7541 > DASTCZ01. The sequence goes on from CAWAVH010000005.1 coordinate 127,850, forward strand.
CTCCTCGTATGAATTTCCGCCAGGCGGTGGCTCCCGACATCCTCGTACAGCCAGGATCACACTGGAGGGTATCAAGCCATTATGAAATCCGACTCCACAAGCTTTTAGTGGTGCTCCTTCACAACATCCGCGACATAAATAACAGGCAAAATCGTAAAAACAAACGCCTGCAAGTATCGCCACAAAGATATGAAGCACAATGAAAAGACATGGGACAATCAGCGGCAAGAAAAAATGTCGCGTATCCAATCGAATTCAGTTTTCCCAGGAACAAAAACAACTCCAGCATCAGTCCAAGAAAAATCCCGTACAGCAACTCGCTCACGAACATGTTGACCCAAAGCCGCACGGTAAGCGAAAGCAGCCGCGCCGACATTGCTGATCACTTCAACGGGCAGCATCAAAGGCGACAATCCAAATGATTGGGCCCGAGGAAATGCTCGCGCATGCCCCAGCGGTCCCTTTTTCACGATGCCAGCAAGGTTGTAATACACGAAGACAAGACACGCGCACGCCAAACGGAACCGAAATTTGCGCGGTGGGCGACGCGAATCCCGGAACCAGACTGATCGAGATTGCAGATCAGCACAAAAATCCCAATGCTGCCCAGCATCGCCACATACTTTTTCGCACCATGGCCCGCATTGGTCTCCAGCAAATCACGCACGCCCATTCCGAACGGATTGGTGATCAGCATTTCCATGGCATTGCTGCAATCCACCCGGACGATCAACGGAAAGCCGCGCCTTCAGCGACAGGAAAAACACCGCGGCAACCAGCACCACCACAAATTCCATCGCGATGTGATTCGGAATCGGATACTCGGGGTTCGTGGCCTTAATGTGCAGCGCAGCCAGCAACGCCAGCGCCGGCTTGCCAAGCAGCCAGTTCACCAATTTCGTTACGCCAAGAATTTTCTCTTCCATCGGATCCTATTCCAAGTGATCGCTATCCGCTTTTCGCCACACCACCACGCGCCAGCAAGAAAACCGTTTGCAACATTACCGCTGCAACGGACGCAAACAATCCCGCGAGCAGCGGAGTAGATGGTAGCAGTGAACGCGAGAGAATAACATAGAGCGCGACGAGCAGCAAAATGATGCGCCCGAAAAATTTCAGGAATGTTTTAGCGAACGCGGGCTTCGCCTCCGGCTCTGCGGATCCATCCGGCACCGGCGCAAGCCCCGTCACTCCCGATCGCAGCCAACGATAATTCAGCCACGAAATCACCGCGCCCACAGCCAGCGCCAGCGCCGCACGCCAGCCCGCCTTTGTCCATTCATAGATCGCCCCAGCAGCGCCTATCGCGAGCGTCGTGGCCTCCACACGCGCAACAGTCCGAGCGAGCGGAGTATCCGTCATTGCGAAGCGCTTCCACCGCGGCCGCCGCTTTGCCGCAGGCTGCGAGTCACCGTATAAACTCCGAACGCGAACCCGAGCCGCTCCAAGAATCAGCGTAAAAACGAATCCATCGTGCAGCCACCGATCGATCAGCCATCCCACAAATCCTCCGGCGAGAGTTCCGCCGACGAGGCTTCCCGTCAAATCAAACACCAGCGAAATTCCCCGCGCCTGCGCGGACGCGCGCTGCCCTGCGTTTTGAGGGGCCGGACGATTTGGATTGTCGATGGCCAAAGTAACTTTAGTGGCCGAAGGAAACAAACGATGCGATCGAAGTTGTCGCCAGTTGAATAAACGGCTCAGGATAAATTCCTGCCGCCAGCACCACAATTCCCGTAAACGCGATCGCGATTTTCTGCCACGGAGTGACAACCGTCGCGACCACGTCCGTACTATCCTTCAAGAACGCATGCACGATCAGCCGGAAATAATAGTAAAGCGCGGGCACCACATAGAGCGCCGCAAAAACCGCCAGGTAATAGTGCCCGGTCTGCAGCAGCGCCAGGAAAATATAATATTTTCCGATGAAGCCAACCGTCGGCGGAATCCCTGCGAGCGACAGCATAAAAATCAGCAGCAACACCGCCGCGCCGGGCGCGCGAGTGATCAATCCATTCAAATCTTCCAGCGTGTCGCCGATCAATCCTTTGCGCCGCAGAATAATCACGATCGCAAACGCGCCCATATTCATAAACGCGTATGCGAAAAGATAAAACGCCATTCCTTGCAGCCCGTTCTCATTTCCATCGCCTGTCGCCGCGGCCACTAAGCCCAGCAAAATATATCCCGCGTGCGAAATCGAAGAGTACGCCAGCATGCGCTTAATATTAGTTTGCGGATGCGCCGCGAGGTTGCCCACCGTCATCGACGCGACCGCCACCGCGCCAAGCAGAAATGTCCACTGATCGCGCGCCGGCCAGAACACCGTTACGAACAACCGTATCAGCAGCCCAAAACTCGCCGCGGTGGACGCCACGCTCAGAAACGCGGTCACCGGCGTCGGCGCGCCTTCATAAATATCCGGCGCCCACTGATGAAACGGAACGGCCGCAATCTTAAACAACAGCCCCGCGCCCGTAGTAACCAGCGCCAGCATCAACAGCGGCGCGAATCCCGAAGCGTGCGCTTGGTTCAGATCGTCAACCTTCGCCATGATCACGCCAAGATTCGTGCTGCCGGTAAGCCCGTAAATCAGCGAAAGTCCGTACGCGAAAATTCCGGAGCTAAACGCGCCCAACAATAAATATTTCAGCGCGGCTTCATTCGACCGCCGATCGTGCCGCAAAAATCCCGCGAGCACGTAAAACGTAATCGCCATCGTTTCCAGCGCGATGAACTGCACGATGATGTCGATCCCTTCCACCATGAACATCATGCCGATCGTGGCGAAAAGAATTAGCGCGTAATATTCGCCGTGCTGTTCCTGCTCAATTTCGAAGTAGCGCACCGAAAGCAAGATCGCCAGCGCCGCCGCCGCAAGAAAAATAATGCAGAAGAAAACCGCGAAATCATCCAGCACGATCGATTGCGAAAACGCCATCTTCGGCGCCATCGTGCCCGAAACCTGTGTATGCACCTGCCACACGGAAAACGCCGCGAAAATTACGCCCAGCATCGCCATCACGGCGTTCCAAACTTTTTCGCCAGGCTCGATCAGGAAATCCGTGAGCAGAATTCCAATTCCGAAAAGCGCGAGGAGCAACTGCGGCCTGATCAGAATGAGATCGGGCGAGAGAAAGCTCATGGCGTCTCGCAGATGCTGAAGGATAAACATTCTCGCTTACCGCGCTCCTTTAATCCGTTTCACTAACCAAACGCAACGCCGCAATTTCGCACCACCTCAATGCCCCGGCCCCGCCGGAGTAGTAGCCGCCGGTTTCTCGTCGTGCATCGGCATCGTCATTTGCATTTGCATCGACGGCATATCCGCCGGCGCAGCCGCCGAGCCCGGCTGCTTGTAATAATCCGGATTCACTTGTCGCACGATTCGCTCCACCGGCTTATCGAGGTAGTGGATCAACGGCTATGGATACAACCCAATGTAAAACGCCAGCAGCACCAGCGGCATCAGCGTGAAATATTCCCGCGCATTCAAATCCGGCAAATGTTCGTTCGCGGGATTGGTCACCGGCCCAAACATCACTCGCTGATACAGCCACAGCAAATACGCCGCGCCAAGAATAATTCCCAGGACAGCCCACGCACCCCACCCACGGTTGTATTCAAACACGCCGCGCAAAATCACAAACTCGCCGATGAACCCATTCAGCAGCGGCAAGCCCAGCGAACTCAGCGTAATGATCATGTAAATCGCGGCGAAATTCGGCATCGGCGTGGATCAGTCCGCCAAATTCAGAAATCAAGCGCGTGTGCCGCCGCTCGTACAACACTCCCACAATCAAAAACAACGCGCCGGTGGAAATTCCGTGGTTGATCTGCTGAATCACGCTGCCCGAAATGCCGCTGGGGTTCAGCGCAAATAATCCCAGCGTCACAAATCCCATGTGGCTCACCGAGCTGTACGCGATGAGCTTTTTCATATCCTTCTGCATCATGCAAACCAGCGCGCCATAAATGATGCCGATGATCGAAAGCCCGCCAACGATCCACACAGCTCCGCGCGTAGCCGCAGGCAGCATCGGAATCGAAAAGCGCAGAAATCCGTACGCGCCCATTTTCAGCAGGACGCCGGCCAGAATTACTGATCCAGCCGTCGGAGCTTCGGTGTGCGCGTCAGGAAGCCATGTGTGGAACGGAAACATGGGCACCTTGATCGCGAACGCGAAGAAAAGTCCCCAGAACAGCCACTTCTGCAGCGCAGGACGGGAACGTCGAAGTCGCCGCCGTCAGCGCCTGCACGTCAAACGTGTAAACGCCCGTCATCTCGTGATACTTTGAAGTACATGCCCAGAATCGCCAGCAGCATCAGCACCGAACCGGCCAGCGTATACAGGAAAAATTTAATCGCCGCGTAAAGTCGCCGGTCGCTGCCCCAGATTCCGATCAGGAAATACATCGGCACCAGCGTGATTTCCCAGAAAACATAGAACAGGAAAAAATCCAGCGACATGAAAACGCCCAGCATGCCCGTCTGCAAAATCAAAAACAAAATGTAGAATTCTTTTTTGCGCGGCTTAATCGCGCTCCACGCGGAAAGAATCGAAATCGCTCCCAGTAAAACCGTCAGCACAATCAGCAGGAAGCTGATGCCGTCTATCCCCAGCGTATACTTCGCGCCGATGCTAGGAATCCAGTCGAAGCTTTCCGATGAATTGATATCGCTGCGGCGAATCCGGCTGAAACCAGCAGATGCAGCGGCAGCGCGACGATGATTCCGAGCGATGCCCCACAGGTTTCCCCAGATGCGATGGAAGTTATCGAACTCGCGCGGAACAAACAGCGCGAGCAGCGCGCCCGACGAGCGGCGTCAGCAGGATAATGCTGAGCACGTGATCATGAAAGAACCCCATCTCCTCTACCCTCGCCTTCAGTGCACCGGCATGCGAATCAGGTGCAGGTAGTAGCCAACAGCGCGATCAGGCCCAGCGACAATCATGAGCGCGTAGCCGGAAAATAGTCCCGTCTGCAAAATACCGCATCGCGATCAGCTGGCGCGCCGCACGAATCCGCGCGCGACAAATTCACAAGGCCGTCTACGATCCACTTGTCCCACCCGCGGAAATACTGCGAAATCAGCCGCGTAAGCCATCCCGCGCCGTTCACGCCCGCGCCATCAATCACACTGCGATCGAAAGCGCCCAGCGCGATGCCCAAATCTTTTGTGCGATTCACAAAAAGCGCGTCGTAAATTTCGTCGACGTAATATTTCCGGTACGAGCAACCGATAAGCGCCCGGAAATTTCGCCGCGATCCGCTCCGGCACTTCCGGCCGCTTGATGTAACCACTGCATCGCGAGCCAGATGCCGGTAAGCGCGATCGAGCACAGACGCGAGCCATCAGCAAATATTCAATGCTGTGCCCCTCGAGCGCCTTCGACCCGCGCCGGCACGCTCCACGCGCGTGCGACGATCACGGGATCCAGAAAATCGCTGGAAACGATCGCTGCCGCCCAGCGCCTGCGGCCAGCCGATCCATCCGCCGATGATCGAGAAGACCGCGAGCAGCATCAGCGGAATCGTCATCGAGCTCGGCGATTCGTGGATGTGGTGCTCCACGTCGTGCGCCACGCGCGACTTGCCGAAGAACGTCATGTTCACGAGCCGGAACATATAAAACGCCGTCATTCCGGCGGTGATCCAGCCGACCACCCACAGCGAAGCGCCGCGCTTAAATGTCGCGCCCAGAATAGCGTCTTTGCTGAAAAATCCCGCCAACGGCGGCAATCCCGGCGATCGCCAGCGTCGCGATCAGAAATGTTCGCGCAGTGATCGGAATTTTGTTCCACAGCGCGCCCATCTTGCGCATGTCCTGCTCGCCGGACATGCGCGTGAATCACGCTGCCCGAACCGAGGAAGAGCAGCGCTTTGAAAAACGCGTGCGTCATCAGATGGAAGATTCCCGCGGTGAACGCGCCCACGCCCAGCGCAAGGAACATGTACCCAAGCTGGCTGATCGTCGAGTAGGCCAGAACGCGCTTGATATCGTTCTGCACCAGCGCCATCGTCGCCGCGAAAATTGCGGTGCCCGCGCCGACGGACGCGATCACGTCCATCGCGTGCGGCGCGAGTTGGAAAATCGCGTTCAGCCGCGTGACCATGTACACGCCCGCGGTCACCATCGTCGCCGCGTGGATCAGCGCGCTGACCGGCGTGGGGCCTTCCATCGCGTCCGGCAGCCAGATGTACAGCGGAATTTGCGCGGATTTTCCGGTCGCGCCGACAAACAGCAGCAGCGCAATGGCCGTCATCACCGGGGCGCCGACTTGGGAAATGTCCGGCGGCAATCGCGCCAGGACCGATCTCAGTGAAAATTAATTGTGCCGAGCGTGCCGAGCACCAGGAAAAGTCCCAGCACAAACCGCGCATCGCCCACTGCGATTGACGATGAACGCTTTTTTCCCCGCGTCCCCCGCCGACTTCTTCAGGAAATAAAATCCGATCAGCAGGTAGCTGCACAGCCCCACGCCTTCCCATCCGACGAACATCAGCAGCATGTTGTTCGCGAGAATCAGCGTGAGCATCGAAAACATGAAAAGATTCAAGTAGCCGAAGAAACGGTAGTAGCCGCCTTCGTGCGCCATGTATCCGGTGGAATAAATGTGGATCAGCATGTCCCACGCCGGTGACCACAAGAACCATCACGGAATTCAGCGGGTCGAGCATGAATGCCCCACGGCACGTCCCAGTGAACTAATGCGCGCCGCGGACGTGTGAATCCAGCCGGCCGGAACCCAATCGAACACGAAATTACCTGGTACGAAGCGGCTTCCGGCGGCAACTGCAGTCAAGCCCCATACCGCGCTCAGCCGCATAAATAAACGAAGCCCCCACGCTGCCGACGCACATCACGTTGACCACGGCGTTCGGCAATTTGCTTGCCGAAGAGAAACATGAGCAGCGCGCCGGCCGCCGGGAAACAGCGGGATCAGCCAGATGTGATCCAGAAAATATCCGTTGCGTCGTCAAATCGTCTCCGCCCGAGTGACTACACTTCGCGCTACCACTTCAGCAAATCCATTTCGTCCGCCAGCACAGTTTCGCGATTGCGGAAAAACGCGATGATGATCCCCAGACCGACCGCCGCTTCCGCCGCCGCATCGGTAATAATAAAAATCGCGAACGACCTGCCCCGCCACCGACGCCAAACAACCGCGAAAACGCCACCAGATTGATATTCACCGCATTCAAAATCAGCTCGATGCTCATCAAAATGATGATCACGTTGCGGCGCGTCACCACGCCGATCACGCCGATCGTAAACAGCGCCAGGCTCAGCACCAGATAATGATTTATCGAGAGCATTTTCCCCGTCTATACCTTTTGTCTTCGCCATCACCACCGCGCCAATCATCGACACCAGCAGCAGAATCGACGCGATTTCAAACGGCAGCATATAATCCGAAAAAATGCGCGGCCCACAAGTTCCGTGTTCGGCTCCAGTTGCGACACGTCTGGCGGCGTCAGCGTAAAAAACGACGCGCCCCCATTCCGCGCGTACTGAAACACCATGTAAACCTGCGCGCCAAGCGCCAGCGCCAGCAGCAAGCCCACCACCCACATCCGGTTGAATCGCATCTGCCGCACGGATACATCCAGATTCACCAGCATGATCACGAAAATAAACAGCACCATGATTCCGCCGACGTACAGAATCACCTGCACGATAAAAAGAAATTCCGCGTGCAGTTGCAGAAAAATTCCAGCCGTCGCCAGCAGCGCCGTCACCAGGAAATATCGCGCTATGCACCGCGTTGCGGCGCGTGACCACCAGAGATCGCGGAAATCACCGCGAGCCCGGCGAAAAAATAAAAGAGATCGACATCAAGCATTCGCGCGCCTCACGAATTGTCTCCAACCGGTGCCGCTTCGTGAATGTCGTTCTTTTTCGCCAGCCATCCAGCCACCAGAATCGTAATCACAATGGTCAGCAGCAGCGCGGGCGCCAGCGGCCATCCTTTGCCGCCTGCTTCCTCGGGCCGCGATGCAGATAAATCGCGACGCCCACTCCCAACACATTGATGATCGAAACCGGAATCAGCAAGTGCCAGCCCAGCTGCCATCAGCTGATCGAACCGGTAGCGCGGAAACGTAAACCGCAGCCACAGGAACACATACAAATAAATCGCCACCTTTGAACAAGAACCAGAACGCTCCGTGCAATCCCGGCTTCATCGACGCGACCACGCTGCCCGCCGGCGCGAATAGCGGCGCCGCCAGCGCCACCGCGAGCCAGAGGCACAATCCCGCGACCGCAACCATCACCATTTTCTGCACGGCCACCGGCTGCTTCGGCGCGCGATACAGCGAATATCCCGCGACCAGCAGCATCAGCAGCATCGGCACATAATCCAGAAAATCGCACGCGTGCGTACCTGCAAATGGCCGCAGCCATCCGCCCAGAAATAGCGTCGTCGCGATCGACGCCACCACAATCATGTTCGTGTATTCCGCCAGAAAATAAAGCGCCCAGCGGAATCCGCTGTACTCCGTCATGTAGCCGGCGACCAATTCCGATTCCGCTTCCGGCAAATCAAATGGAGCGCGGTTCGTCTCCGCGATGCTGACGCGATCAGATACAGAAAAAATCCCACTGGCGCGACGAAAAATGAACCACACGTGGCCTTGGGCCTGCGCATCCACCAGCGCTCGCGTGCTCAGCGCGCCGCCGAGACATTACTCCGCTGACGATCGCCATTCCCGCCGCGGTTTCGTAGCTCACCAATTGCGCCGCGCTTCGCAGCGCGCCCAGCAGCGAGTAGTGGCTGTTCGAAGCCCATCCGCCCAGCACAATTCCGTAAATTCCCAATCGAGCCCACGCCCAGCAAAAACAACAGGCCCACATTGAGATCGGCGATTTGGAACCACGGGCCCGAATCGGCACCACCGCCAGCGCCAGCATCGCCGCGGTCACCGAAAGCAGCGGCGCAAGCCAGAAAATCCACTTGTCCGCGCTCTCCGGAATAATGTCTTCCTTCATCAGCAACTTCACAGCGTCCGCAATCGGCTGCAGCAATCCGTGCGGACCAACGCGCATCGGCCCCAGCCGCGCCTGCATATCGGCCATCACTTTGCGTTCAAGCAGCACGACGTATCCCGCCAGCAACGGCAGCACGGCCACAATCGCCACCGCGCAAATCAGCGGCACAATGTGCGGCTTAAAAAACTCTATGAGCTGCTGAAGCATTTGTCAGATTTCTTCTTCTTACTCCGAATTTCCCTGCTTCCACTGCTTCCCTGCTTCCTGCCCTTTGCTTCCCTACCTCCCCGCCTCTATCGATCCACTTCGCCCAGCACAATATCCAGAGTTCCGATGATCGCCACCACATCGGCCACCAAATGCCCCTTCACCATCGTGTCAAACGCCTGCAAATTAATGAACGATGGCGGACGAATCCGCACACGATACGGCTGCGTCGTGCCGTCGCTCACAATGTAATAGCCCAGTTCGCCTTTCGGCGCTTCAATCGCGTGATATACCTCGCCCGGTGGCGGCTTCAAAACTTTTCCGATGCGCGCCATGATCGGGCCGGTCGGAATATTCTGAATCGCCTGCAAACAAATCCGCGATGATTGGCGCATCTCTTCCATGCGCACCAGATACCGGTCAAACGTGTCGCCGTTTTTCCCGGTCGGAATATCGAACTCGTATTGATCGTAGGCGGCGTACGGCGCGGACTTGCGAATGTCCCACTTCGACGCCGCTCGCGCGAATCACCGGACCCTGGCGCCCAATCGCAATCGCATCTTCCGCGGAAATTATGCCAATGCCTTTCGTGCGTCCAATCCAAATGCGATTTTCCGTGAGCAGCGTTTCGTACTCGTCCACTTTCGTCTCAAAATCTTTGCAGAAACGCTCGGTGTCGGCTTCGAGTGTCGTCGTACGCCTCGTACTGCAATCCGCCGATGCGAAACGCGTGCGTCGTCAACCGCGCGCCGCAATACTTTTCAAAAATTTTCAGAATTTCTTCGCGCTCGCGGAAACAATAAAAAATCGGAGTCAGCGCGCCAATATCCAGCGCGTGCGTTCCCAGCCACACCAGATGCGACGCGATGCGCTGCAGCTCCGTGAGAATCGTGCGAATCACGCGCGCCCGCGGCGGCGCTTCCACGCCCATCAATTTTTCGACCGCTTCGCAGTAGCCCAGTCCATTCGAAACCGCCGCCACGTAATCCATGCGGTCCACGTACGGAGCGAATTGCTGGTAGGTGCGATGCTCGGCAATTTTTTCAACGCCGCGATGCAAATATCCGATGATGCATTCCGAGCCGACAACTTTTTCGCCGTCCAGCTTCAACTTCACGCGCAGCACGCCGTGCGTCGAAGGATGCTGCGGACCCATATTGATGATAATTTCGTCCGCGCCAAGAACAGTCGTCTCGACGTCGACGCTGTGATCCAGCACAGGTCACTCGCGGCCGTCGGTTTGTAAAATCCGCCATTTCCTATTGTCCGCTCTCGATTCCCAGATTCTCGCGAATCCACGCCGTATCTTGCTTCAAAATGTCGTAATCCTTGCGCAACGGAAATCCCTGCCATTCGTCCGGCAGCAAAATGCGCGTCAAATTCGGATGTCCGCCGAAAACAATTCCGAACATGTCCCACACTTCCCGCTCCATCCAATTCGCCGTGGACCAGACTCCGGCTCACGCGACGAAACTGTTCGTTTTCCGCCGCGTGCGACTTTAATTCGCAGCCGTTCGTTTTTCGCGAACGAATAAAGATTCAGCACCACATCAAATCGCTTTTCGCGCCGCGGCCAGTCCACCGCCGTTAAATCCGCCAGCAAATTAAATTGTTCGCCGTCGCGCGTGAATCGCGCGAAATCTCCGCTACCGCGCAGCGTCCACCACCAAAATTGCTTGCTTGCGATCGATCCACGCTTCGCGGATTCCGTCGCCAAAGCGTTTCTTGTAGCGCTTCACCAGATCGATTATCCAGCGGCTCTGGTTTTGGCGGAGCTTCTTTCGGCGGCGCAGCAGGCTTCGGTGGCGCGGCCGCTCCGGCCGCTCCCGCAGGCGCTGCCGGTTTCGCAGCAGCCGGGGCCGCAGGCGCAGCAGGTTTCGGCGGCGCAGCGGCTGCAGGTGCGGCAGGTTTTGGCGCCGGAGGCATCGCGGGTACGCCGGACGTCTGTTCCGCGGATTTTTCGGTCTGTTTTGCCTGATCTCCCGCGGCGGCGCGGGCGTTTTCTTCAGCCGGGTGTGGCACCGACCCTACGTCTGTAACTCCAGTTTCAGCAGCGGCGATCTTGCGCGCCTCGGAACTCGCCGCTTCGGCGGAGCTATCTGGCTGCGGCGTAGCCTGCTTCTCCGGCGCCTTATCCGCCGGACTTTCACCGGGTTTCGACGGCTGCTTTTCTTCGGGGTCGTTGGCCATGTTCTCTGGTGAATCTTACCGTCGCCGGGCACACGCGCAGCGCAAGCGCAACTGGGCGAACGCTAGGTTCTAACACACGGCGGAAAACCCAGTCAACGCTTTCCGGAATTAATTCACGCTTTTTTCAGAGGAAAAATTCAGCAAGCTCGCGAGAGAATTTGTAGGGGCGGGGCTGGCGCGGAGCGCAGAGTCCTCGCCCAGGTCCCGCCCCGGCGATGCTTGCGCGCCACGCCCGCAGACCGGTCCGAAACGAACCAATTTCGTAGGGGCTAGGCTCGCCTGCGAAGCAGGCAGGCCTAGCCCACTCCGCCTCGGCGATGCTTGGGATCCCCACCGCCTCCAAATTTTTTGAAGGTAATTTTTAGACTTCGGAGCAGCGGGGCTTGCCCCGCCCACAAGATTACACCCAATCCAGCGCGCGCTTGCGGTACAGCCACACATACCCAAGCACCAGGATTCCCAGAAACGTGAACATGCTGATCAACAGGCTCAAAGGAGCCAAATAGTCGGGACCCGTAGTGAGCCCTGCTGCGCGATGCGAATGCGCGAAATTAATCGCCCACGGAAAAAGAAAAATTGTCTCCACATCGAAAATCACAAACAAAATCGCCACAATATAAAATCGCACCGAATACCGCGCCCGCGCATCGCTTTCCGCCGGAATCCCGCACTCATAAGGTTTCAATTTCGCGCCAAAACTAGTCGACGTCGGACGAATCAACTTGAACAAAAGAATCGTCACCGCGGGAAACGCCGCCGCCAAAGCAGCAAAAATAAATACCGGAATATATTCTCGTGGCATAGCGAAAGTCACCCAGATGCTACCACAGCGGTCAAGCCCCGTGCGAAATCCTAGTCGTGGCGCGCGCCGCGAAGAACTTCTACTGCATGCGGCAATAATTCTGCGATGGCGTCAAGGGATTCCACCGCGCCTTTTGGGCTGCCCGGTAAATTCACAATCAGTGTGTTGCTTCGCACGCCGCAAACAGCGCGAGAAAGTACGGCGCGAATTGTGGATTTCCTGCCGCGCTCACGCATTAATTCTGAAAGTCCCGGCACAAGTTTTTCGCAAATATTTGCTGTCGCTTCCGGAGTAGTGTCGCGCGGGCCGAGTCCTGTGCCGCCTGTCGTCAAAATTAAATCTGCGCCGCCGGAATCGGCGAGCTGTGCTAATCGCTCCGTCAATTTCATTTGATCATCGGAGAGAATTTCTTCGCTCGCGATTTGCCAGCCGAGTTGCGCGCATCGCTCGCGAACGGCAGGGCCGCTGCGATCCGCGCGTGCGCCGCTCGCGGCCGAATCGCTCACGGTTACAATCGCGACGCGCATCGCGGTGAATTAACTCTTCACTTCGGAATTTGATTCGTCCATCAGGCGCATCGATTCCATCAACAGGCCAGTGGTGGAGCGGCTGATTGTGTTTTGCTCCGACGACGCGCCGAAATCAATTTCGAAATCGCCGTCGGTCCAGTGAATCACCGGATAGACGGCGTCTTCGCCTTCAATTTTTCCGAGTTTCGCGTGGCGGCATTGTCCGCCGGAAAAAAACATTTCGCTCGTTTCGTTTCCGTGGTGCACGGTAAGGCGGCAAGATTTCTGCCCCATTTCGAGCGACTGCATTAAATCCGCGATTCCCAATTCTTCCAGGCGTCCTTGAATTACTCCGGGGCGCGCCGCTTTTTGTTGCAAGCGCTCGAGGCGCACACGATCGACAATTACTTTTGCGCGGCGCAAAACATCGCGCACGAAAAATGGTTTCGGAATAAAATCTTCCACACCTTCAATCATCGGACGTAATTTTTCTTCGATGTCGCCGCGGCCCGCCATAAACATAAACGGAATATTTCTGGTCTGTTCGCGGCCGCGCAATTTTTCGAAAAGTTGCCGCCCATCGAGCCCCGGCATTCGATAATCGGTGATGATCAAATCCGGAGGCGCATCAATCGCTTTCAAGAGCGCGTCGGCGCCATCGCTCGCCGGAATAATTTCGCCGAGCGATCCAAGTCCTTCGACAATAATTTGGCGCACCAGTGGATTATCGTCCACTACAAGCACGTGCATGGTCTTTTGCGCCGACACGAATTATTTTCCCGCCTGACGATTTCGTTTGCCGCGGCTGCGTCCGCTGGATTTCGTGGATTTGCTCGCAGCGCTGCCAGCGCGGAAAAAATCGCCGCTCTTGCCGCCGCGCTTCTCCACCAAATAAATGTCCTGAATTTCCATGCCTTTATCGAGAGCTTTGCACATGTCGTATACGGTGAGCGCGGCAGCGGACACCGCTACCAGCGCTTCCATCTCTACGCCCGTCTGGGCCGTCGCGGAGACGCGTGATGTGATCTCAACGCCAGCATTGCACAGCCGCGCGTCCACATCAATGTGACCGAGGTACAGGGGATGACAAAGAGGTATCCACTCGGAAGTGCGCTTTGCCGCCGAAATCCCAGCAATTCGCGCGATTTCGAGGGGATTGCCCTTGGGCGAATCGAGCTTGCGGATTTTCGCCAACGCCGCTTTTGAAATTCTGACGAATCCATGGGCTACCGCTGTGCGGGTGGTGGTGTCCTTGGCGGACACGTCTACCATCGCGACTTTGCCGCCTTTTCGATAGTGACTCAGTTCAGCCATCGTGTAATTTCCTAGAGCGAACCGCGGCGCGGAAGCACTCCGATCCATTCGCCTGCACGCCATTCGAGTTTCGCCTGCGGTACAACCAGAAAGCAATTTGCTTCCGCCATCGCGACAATATCTCCCGAGCCATGCCACGGAATTTCGCGCACCGTGGGTTCGCCGGTTTCGCCGTCGAGCCATTCCAGTTTCGCCGGCAAGAAATGCGTGAGCGCCGATTTCTGAACCATCGGCGCGGCCAATTTCGCGCGCAGCAACGGCAGCGGCCGCACAGCGCCGCCGCTCAAAATATCCAGCGCGGGCAGCAGAAAAAGTTCGAAGGTCACCATCGTCGAGACCGGATTCCCAGGCAATCCAAAAACCGGTTTGCCGTTGCAGACTCCGAAAACAGCGGGCCTGCCGGGGCGAATCGCAACAGCATCGAAATGAATTTCCGCGCCGAGATCCGCAAGCACCTTTTCAACCAGATCGTACTTCCCTGCCGAGACGCCTCCGGAAATTACCAGCGCATCCGCTTTCAAACCCTCAGTGATCGCGCTCTTCAACGCGGCAGAATCATCTGGAACATTTCCCAAAATAACCGGCTCGCCGCCCGCCAATTTCACCTGCGCTGCGAGCGAGATACTATTTCCGTTGCGAATCTGCAGCGGCCCCGGCGTAGCTTCCGCACTCACGACTTCATCGCCGGTGGAAAGAATCGAGATGCGCGGCTTCGCGTTGACAATGGGATTCGTTTGCCCCACCTGTCCACACAGTGCCACTTCTGAATAACCAAGCCGCGCACCCGCGGCGAGCAAGAGTTGTCCAGCGCGCGCTTCTCTTCCGCGCCGAACGATGTTTTGTCCCGCTTCAGCGCCGCGATTGACGATGATCGTCGTTTGCCCATCGCGAATTTCGGTGCGCGTGTATTCGATCATCACAACTGCATCTGCGCTCGACGGAACTGCTGCGCCAGTCATGATCTGAACGCATTCGCCTTTTCCGATTGCGCCGTTAAATTCTTGTCCTGCTCGAATCTCGCCGATCAGTGCGAGTGTTCCGCCATTCGCTTGTAGATCGGCGGCGCGTAACGCGTAACCATCGCGAGTTGCGCGATCGAATGGCGGATAATCGCGATCGGCGTGAATCGGAGCGGCAAGCACTCGTCCGAGCGCATCCGCCAAGCGGCACAGCGCCGCTGCGAATTGCTGGACGCAGTGCGGAGACAATTTCAATTACCTTTCTCCGGGCGTCTTCGAAGGAAACCATTTGCTGCGGAAAAATCCGCTAACTTGCGAGCCAAGATTCGAGCTTCGTTCCGGAGCAGACGATCGTTGCGTCGCGTTCCGGCCCGGTGGAAACCATTCCAACTTCAGCGCCAAGAAAATCGCTGAGATATTTCAAATAATCTTTCGCTGCGGTTGGAAGTTTGTCCGCGTCGCGAACGCAATCCGTGGCGCTCTGCCAACCCGATACCGTGCGATACACCGGTTCGATCGCCGCAAAAACATTTACTTCCGCGGGCATTTCGCGCAGCACCGTGTTCCTTGTATTTGTATCCGGTGCAAATTTGAATTTCGCGTTGCGTATCGAAAACATCCAGCTTGGTCACGATCAGCGAATTAATTCCGTTGATCATCACCGCGTAGCGCAGCATCACCAAATCAAGCCAGCCGCATCGGCGCGGGCGTCCTGTGACCGCGCCATATTCATTTCCGCGGCTGCGAACTTCTTCCGCTTCGAGATCGGGCATTTCGGTTGGAAATGGACCGCCGCCTACGCGCGTGGTATAGGCTTTTGTGACGCCAACCACTCCCGTAAAACGCATTGGAGAAACGCCGCAACCAGTGGCCGCGCCGCCGGATGTCGCGCTGGAAGACGTGACAAACGGATACGTGCCGTGATCGATATCGAGCATCGTTCCCTGCGCGCCTTCGAAAAGAACGCTGCGGCCTTCATCGAGCGCGTGATTGAGCAGCTCGGCCGTGTCTGTGACGTAGGGCCGCAAACGCTCGGCCTGCCGGAGCGATTCTTCGACGAGGCCGGCGCTTTCAAGTTCCACTCCATAAGAAGCGCGGCAGATCGCATTTTTTTCGGCGATCACGCGAGCGAGCCGCGTGCGAAAAACATCCGCATCCATCAGGTCGCACACGCGCAAACCGCTGCGCGACATTTTGTCTTCGTACGCGGGGCCGATTCCGCGCGCGGTGGTGCCGATTTTTCCGGAGCCTCGCGCCGATTCGGCAGCCTTATCCATTTGCCGGTGATACGGAAAAATCAGATGGGCGCGATTGCTAATGTGCAGGCGTCCCGCGGTCTCGATGCCCGCCGCTTTCAACGTGTCAATTTCCGCGAGCAGGGCCGCGGGATCAATCACGGCGCCGCTTCCGATCACCGCTTGTTTTCCGGGGCGCAAGAATTCCGCACGGAATCAATTGCAGCACGAATCGCTGCGTGCCGTGGATGACGGTATGACCCGCGTTGTGGCCGCCGGCAAAACGGGCGGTGAAATCGAAAGAGCGGGCAAGGTAATCGACCACCTTGCCTTTGCCTTCGTCACCCCATTGAGCGCCGACCACAACTATTGCTTTCGCGTTCGCCATGACCTCTCTTAAGCGGCTCGATCCAGCCGCACACTCTTTCCGCGTCGTACAAATCTGAAGGAATCAAAATGCGCGGGAAGCGCGGCAAAACATCCTACTCGCCGCAACGCGCGAAACGCAAGGAGTGGACACGTGCTCGCACGCTTGCGAATGATTCCTTCGTGTCCCCGGGCAAACGGTGGCTTTTCCCGCCGGGTGTTCATACTGTCAGGAATGCTCCCGGTTCATTCTGTCAGGGATTCGCCCGATCTGTACCCACCCTCGCTACCCCCCACCCCCCCTAAAATCGCTTCTTTTTCGCTAAATGCATGATTTCGTTATCGTTATGCCAAAAACGTGACGGCGAAAACGGCCTTTGCCTTCATAGCCATTTGGCAAAAGGCAGCTATGGCGGACAAGTGGGGTGGAGTTCTTCCCGTTTTGGGACTGATTGAGCGTAGATCAGCCGTTTAACGTGATTTCCGGGTCAGAACGCAGGGGTTGTCGTCCAAGCGTATTGTCTCAAATTTCGAAAATGATGTCAAGAAATTAATATAAGAAAATAGTACTAGTATTACCATGACTAGGGTGGTTTTGGCATGGCCGGGTGGGTTCTTGAGCGGGAGTGAACCGGGTTTTTAGTGCCGCCCCTACGGGGCTCCGGAGATTTCTTGAGAGGAGGATACCCAGGCCTGCCGGCCTGGGCTTACGTTTGGTCGTCGCGCCTACAGCGCTCCGGAAAAGACCTGAACGTGGAGTGGGGAGCGGGACCACGGCCTACGCCATGGGCTTTTTTCGGTGGCGCGACTAGGGTGCGCCGAACGAATGGAGCAACGCGTAGAAGAACCCAAGCATGGCTGGGGCGGGACCTGGGCGAGGCCTGCTTGCTTCGCAGGCGAGCGTAGACTACGGCGCGTAGACTCCAGCCATGTCGCTAGGTGGTATTGGGGCTGAATTTTGACGGCGCTAATGGATTCGATTTGGGTTGAAAGCGAAATCTACGAGCGCATCCCGGTAATCGATTTTGATATCGATCATACGCAGCATTCCAAATCCGAGGATGCCAGAGACTTCAGTGCCCAACTCGTGGCTGATGGCGCTTAGATCGAGAGTGACCGTATCGGTGCGATATTGCTTGAGATGTCCAAATTGAATGGTCAATCGATCGGCATCCGCAACTTTATTCACTGTGCCGCTCAAACCTTTTACGATGACGCTGCTATCGCTGGCGACGTGAGTGACCTCGCGAGCCGCAGATGGGCTGATGATGTCGTCAAATGATCCCGTGTCGAGCGAAAAAAGTTCTGCGGGGGAAGAATTGAGTGGTGGTCGGAACAAGCAGATCGGGACCGAAACGATAGACAGGAGTGTAGGTTTTCATCTCCGGGGCAACGTAACGGTTGTGATCCGGAAGCGCACCGTCCCGGTTGGTTTCGCTAGATGGTTTAGCGCCTGACGATTCAGGGATGGGTGGCAGAGGGCTGAGCTTGAATTTAGCATCGGGAAAATTCAGATCCACCAGGAAATCCTCGAAAACAATCGGGCCGATGAGTCCATCGCTACCGGAATGGGCAATTTGCGATCCGAGACCGTGACATAACAGTTCTGGAATTCGACATCACCCACCTTCAATGAATTTACGCGGCCAATGTAAGAATCAATGCCACCCTTGTCGCCGATGCCGTAAATTTGTTTGTGTTCGATCGGTTTGATTCCTGCGCGCTCACCAATTTTTTTACTGACGACAATTCCGGGCGAGCCAGTGTCTATCTCAAGCTTGGCCTGCACTCCGTCGAGTTTTATGGCAACAGATACCCGGCCGCACGGCCGTCTCTTCCGGGGGACGTCACCGACCACCATCTCCATCCCCACTTGCGCTCTAGAAATTTTGAAACGAGGCGACAAGGTTGTTCATTAGAATCCGGAGGGGTCAATGTCGCGGAGACTGATCCACCTTCATCACCGCCTGGGCCGCTGGCGGAAGGCGTTGAAACAAACTGGAGGTCGCGAGGCGGGCGGCGGGCTTGGTTACCGCTTCCGTATCGCCACGCCCATCGTACGTCCGGATCGTCGGGCGCGAGTCGACGCGCGGATTTGATCGCGTCATTTGCCCGGGCGTAATTGGCAGTGACTTCGTATATTCGCGCGAGACCCATTAATGCCTGGGCATCATGGCCGCAGGCGCCGAGAAATGCGCGTTCGGACTCGGGTAATTTTCCCTGGCGGTAGTACATCTGGCCCAAAATAACTTGCGCGGCAACTGAGTTCGGCGCGGCGGCAGCGGCGCTCTGGGCAGCGCTATACGCCTCTGCGGTGTTGCCTTGCCGCAAATAGACGCGCGCAAGTCCCGCATATGCGTAGGCAACGTCAGTATTCTTCGCGATCAGTCCCTTATACGTATCGATCGCGGATTGGTATTGCTCGGCTCGATAGGACTTCAGAGCGTCGTCTAGTGCGGGCTTGCCATCCGCGCTGATCGGCAATGAGGTTGCACATGTGATCGTGATATTTCCAGTTTTTTGGGGCGGAGTGTTCTGTGCATGCGCCGCTTGCAACGAGGCGGCGAGGATGGCGGAACAAAGGAAAATTTTGCGCAGGACCGATCGAGACATAGAGGCTCCGTGGGACGGGTTTCGATTGGGGAGAGCGGGTAGAATCTACCTGAGTACGTGCCTTAGGGTCAAACAGAATTGGCGTGAGCGGCGGCTCCCCGGACCGTGGGGACGTAAAAGGCAACGGCAAAGATAGAAGCTGCCAGGCTGAAGCCTGGCGCTACAAAGGCCAATCAACGTGTGCATGATTATTTCTTGGTCTTGGCGAGCGGGGCGTGGCGGAAGCAGGTGGTGTTGTGGTCGTTGACCATGCCGGTGGCTTGCATGAAGGCATAGCAGATGGTGGAGCCGATGAAGCGGAAGCCGCGGCGCTTTAGCTCTTTGCTCATGGCGTCTGATTCGGGAGTGGTGGCAGGCGGATACGCAGCGGAATTCCAGCGATTCTGGCGCGGCTTTCCGCCGATGAATTGCCAGATGAATTTGTTGAAGGAGCCGAATTCTTTTTGCACCGCGAGAAATGCTTGCGCGTTGGTGACGGCGGAATCCATTTTCAGGCGATTGCGGATGAGGCGCGCATCGGTGAGCAGCTTGCCAATTTTATTGCGGTCGTACTTGGCGACGCGGGCGGGATCGAATCCGTCAAACGCTTCGCGATAGGCATCGCGTTTGCGCAGAACTGTTTCCCAGCTGAGGCCCGCCTGATGGCCTTCCAAAATTAGAAATTCGAACAGGGCGCGATCATCGTGAAGAGGCACGCCCCATTCGCGATCGTGATACACGATCATGGGCTCGGATTTAGCCCAGTGGCAGCGCGGTTTATCGGATTTCGTTGCCACTCTCGCTGCCAATTTAGGCGGTGATGTGCCGCTGCAGAACTTTTTCGATATTTTCTTTGGGTACGGCGCCGACGATCTGCTCTGCGACCGCGCCATCTTTAAACACCAGCAGCGTGGGAATTCCGCGGATATTAAATTGGCCGGGGAAATTCATATTCTCGTCGACATTCATCTTGACGACTTTGAGTTTGCCCGCGTACTGCGTGGCGAGCTGCGCTACCGTCGGGGCCAATGCGCGGCAGGGGCCGCACCACTCCGCCCAGAAATCGACCATGACCGGCTGGGTCTTGCTTGCTTCGATTACTTCCGCTTGAAAATTGCTGTCACTAACGCTCGCGACATTTTCAGCCATTTGAATCCTTTCGTCGGGTAGCAGCCGCGGCAATTACCGGGGCTCTGGGATCGTTCTGTACTTTAGGTTGATTGGATGAAGATTGGAGATGAAAGTTTCGAGCTTTTCTGGCTACGTCGTACAGCTTGGCGTACTCGGCCGCCGAGGCACGCCAGGAGAAATCCTTGGCCATCCCGTTGATCTGGAGCTTTTGCCACGCCGGCACTACTTTGAATGTTTCGAGCGCCTTGCGAATGCACGCGAGGAGCGCGGCCGGTTCGTACGGGAACGAATTTGAAGCCGGTGCCGCGGCCGCTGGCCGGATCGTAATTCTCGATAGTGTCGTCCAGACCGCCGGTGGCTCGCACGATAGGAACAGTACCGTATTTCAGGCTGTAAATCTGGTTTAAGCCGCAAGGCTCGTAGCGGGAAGGCATCAGGAACATGTCGGCGCCGGCTTCGATTTTGTGGGCGAGAGTATTGTCGTAGGCGATTTTCACGCCGAATTGTTTCGGATATTTTCCAGCCATTTCGCGGAAGAAATTTTCGTATTTCGGTTCGCCGGTTCCGAGGGCGACGATGGATACATTTTCCTTTACGAGTTCGCCGGCGATTTGCGCGATCAGGTCGAAACCTTTTTGATCCGCGAATCGCGAGACGATGCCGATCACTGGGCGCTGCAGATTTGCGGAGTCGAGCTTGAATTGATCGAGCAGATCCCGCTTGCATGCTTTCTTGCCGCGTGAGATCCTTTGCCGAATAGCGCGCGGCGATCAGCGAATCGATTTCCGGATTCCAAATGGAATAGTCGACACCATTCAGAATTCCGCTCAATCTTGAGGCGCGATTTCGAACTACTCCATCGAGACCGTAACCGTAATCGGCGGTTTGAATTTCTTCGGCGTATTTTCGGCTCACGGTGGTGAGGTAATCGGAATAAATCAGGCCGCCCTTCAGAAAATTTACTTTGCCGTAGAATTCGAGCGCGTCCATGCGGAAAAGAGTTTCGGGCAGACCGAGTTCCGCGAGTTCGGTGCGCGGAAACAGGCCGTGATAGCCCATGTTGTGAATCGTGAAAACTACCGGCACTCCGCGGAGAAGCGGATCGGGTTCGTAAACGGTTTTGAGGAGCACGGGAACTAGAGCTGTTTGCCAATCGTGGCAATGAATTACGTCGGCGGGCCAAACATTTTTGGCGATTTCGATTGCGGCGCGGCTGAATTCGCCGAAGCGCGCGCCGTTATCGGCATAATCGCGGCCCATTTCTCCGTAGAGTTCAGTCGCGATCGAAATATTCGGGATCGTCGACGAAAAAATAACGCACGCCATTGACGATGGTGCCGTCTGCGATCGCGGGAAACCGAAGCGCGCTGCCTGCTGGAATTGTGAGGCTGGGTACAACGATAGCGGCGGCTTTTGTGTTGCGGTAGCGCGGCAGAACGATGGCGACTTCGTGTCCTGCTTCGACGAGCGCTTTCGGCAGCGCTTCCACTACATCCGCGAGCCCGCCAGTTTTTGAAAACGGGAGGCCTTCCGATGCCACGAAAAGAATTCGCATGTGTTTCGGGAGGAAACGGTAACGGAGGCTCGGAGCGGCGTCAAGCTCGCGCGGCGGAAGAGTTGCCGAGAGCGCTGCCTGTTACACTGGCGCGATGGCTGGCCAGCGACTTGGACAAAATTTTCTCGCGTCTGCGGCGTGGCGTGCTCGCATCGCAAAATTGCTGAGCGCGCATCCGGCGGAGAAATGGCTGGAGATTGGTCCGGGGCACGGCGAAATGACGGAGCACCTTGCCGAACACGCGGCGCGTGTTGTGGCGATCGAGCTTGATCCGAAACTTGCGCCGCAACTTCGCGCTCGCGCGGCTGCGTGGCCGAATGTGGAAGTGGTGGAAGCCGACATTCTGAAATTTCCGCTTGATTCAATTTTCGCGGATGGCGTGCGCTGGCGCGTGTATGGAAATCTTCCGTATTACATCACTTCGCCGATCCTGCATTTATTGTATGCGTTTGCCGATCGCATCGCTTCTGCGCATGTGGTGATGCAGCTCGAAGTCGCGGAGCGCGTGGTATCCAAGCCATCGCGGCGTGACTACGGATATCTGAGCGTGGCGTCGCAATTATTTTCGTATCCCAAAATTTTGCTGAAGATTCCGCCTGGCGCGTTTCGGCCGCGGCCAAAAGTTTCGTCGGCTCTGGTGGAAATGAAATTTCCCGGGCCGTCTGCGGAAATGAATTTCGCGCGGAATTCGCAGGGGCCGATCGCGCAGAAATTTCTGAGTTTCATTCACGGATGCTTCGCGCAAAAAAGAAAAACGCTGGCGAATAATTTGAAGAATTATTTTGCGGCGAGTGACGCTCCGGCTGGCGATATTCCGGAGCTGCTCGGCGCGGCGCTGATACCCGCGGGCGCGCGCGCGGAAGAACTGACGCTCACGCAATTTGTGGCGCTGTATCGCGCTGCCGCGGCCACTGACGATCGCCCGTCGCGGGCCTAACGCTTGCGCGGCCGCGCCACCGTTTCAATTTCTGCGATCACGCTTTCCAGGCGCTCAGGATAATCCGTAATGATTCCGTCGATGCCCGCGCGAATAAGCTCGCGCATGCGCTTGGGATCATTCACAGTCCATGCGATGGCTTTCAGTCCGCCTTCGCGAATTTCGCCGATCAATTTCGGAGTTACTCGCTCGGCGCGCACCAGCACTTGTCCCGCACCAATCGCGAGCGCGTGCAGAATCACTTCGCGCAGCACTTCCCTATCGAGCAAGCCAATCGGAATCGATGGAATCGAGCTCGCGCACTGTGCGCAGCGCCGCATCGTGAAATGAAATCACGACGACTCGCCGCGTGGCCTTTCGCGGACTGAATCGCGCTGACGACTGCTTCCTCAAGGCCGCGACCGGGCAAGGTCTTCAGTTCCAAATAAAATGTCACACGCTGCGCGCCGCCAAATCGCAAAATCTCCTGCAAAGTTGGCACACGTTCGCGCCGGAATTTCCGGCCGCGCGGAGCGAACCATTTTCCCGCGCTCAATTTTCGAATTTCGTCGAGGGTTTTGCTGCTTACGCGCATCGGCAGGCCGGTCGTCCGCAGCAGAGACGCGTCGTGCATCGCCACCACGCGACCATCTTTCGTAAGCCGCAGGTCCGTTTCGATGTGGCGCACGCCAATTTCCGCTGCGCGGCTGAATGCTGCAAACGTGTTTTCGGGCGCTTGGCCGGATGCTCCGCGATGCGCGATGTTCCACATGAGGAACTCTTACCTCATAAATGCGGGCCGACGCTAACGAATTCCGCAACCGTCACCATTTTGCGACGCTGACCGATAATGGGACGCTCTTCTTCAATATCGGTCAGTGCCCAATCCACTACCTCTGGCACTACGGAAATAAGCATAGCATTTTCAGGTAGTTACAGCCGCCCAGTGTGGCACTCCCCGTGCCATTCCATATCCGACGATATGGCAACCGCCTACATACAACCGCGTGGAAACGATCCGGTGTTACTCAGCCTGGCAAGGGCTGGTAATCGCGAGGCCTTTGCCGATCTCACATCCAGCTTTGACGCCACTATTTATCGCGTGGCGCTGCGAATCACTGGCAACTCGGCAGACGCCGAGGATGTGCGCCAGCAAACGCTGATGAAGGCGTTCGCGCATTTCGATCAATTTCGAGACGGCTTCCGCTTCGCCGCATGGATCACGCAGATTGCCGCGAACGAATCCGTGAGTTTGCTGCGGCGGCGGCGCGATTCGCAAGTGTTCGCGTGGGAAGATATGGGTCCTGCGGATGCCGAAGGCGCGCATCCGGAGCCGCGCTCCAAGAAAGAAAATCCCGAGCAGATTTATGCGCGCGTGGAAAAGCGCCGAATTATCGCGCAGGCGATTTCGGAGCTTGATCCATCGCTGCGAAGTGTTTGCTTGCTGCGCGATGTGGAGAATTTGTCGACGGAAGAAACCGCGGAGCAGCTTGGATTGACTCCGCAGACCGTTCGCACGCGGCTTTTCCGCGGACGGCTGAAACTTCGTGAACGACTTCGCAGTTTCTTCGCGAAGCCCGATGCGGATTTGGCTGGCGCGCTGCCGGGGCCGGCATTCGGGGATTAGCTTCGATTTCTTTTCACTAGGCAGACCAGTGCCATCACGCACGAGCAGATTGCCCTTTGGCAATTGTGCGCCAGCGAGATTGCCTCAAAAAGTGTGCGCGTCATGACCGTACCGAGTTCTGCTACGCGGCTGCGTGTAGCCGCTCCAGCGAAAAAATAGCACCTACCGCGCATTCTCGCTCGGAATACGTATACAATCCCCGCCAACCTCGAAGTCGGCCCAAAATCTAACATCGGAGATCACATGAAAAGAAAGACTCTTGTATTGACGGCTGTCACGCTGTTCGCCGCCGTCGCAGTTTGCTTCGCCGCGGGCGACGCGTTTATCGGCACTGGAAGTTGAATGATGCGAAGTCGAAGTTCGGCGCGGACTCTCGAAAAATTCCATGGTCATCTATACCGCGGCGAGGGCGACAGCGTCAAAATCACCGTTGACGGAACCACCGCCGACGGTAAGGCCGTTCACAGCGAATGGACCGGCAAGTTTGACGGTAAACCCTATCCCGCCACCGGCGACGCGACCATCGACTCACGCACCTACAAGATGGTGAACGCCACCACGCTCTCGCTGGTCAACAAGATGGGCGACAAAGTCATCAGCTCCGGAACTATAGTGGTTTCCGCAGACGGCAAGACTCGCACCGTCACGACGACTCGAACAGACGCCAAGGGCATGAAGGTGACCGATAAGGCCGTCTACGACAAACAGTAGTCAAGCATTCCGTTGATCTACCAAGGGCCGTGCATTCGCGCGGCCTTTTTTTATTCAGGCTCCTCATCGCGCCATCACCGCATCAAACATGCGACCAAGAAAGTAGGCGATGCATGAGCCCATCGGAGCACAAGCACCCGAATCACGACGCGGTGGATGGCGAACATATTCGGCACGATTCCGCGCCCTATTGGAAGCGCGCTCACACAGACTGGCGCTTCTGGCTAGGATTGGTACTCATGTTCGCTGCGATTACGATTTATTTCATGAGCGATGACCTATCGCTGTTTCACCGCGGGCGGCAACTTCCTGCGCCGCCACCGAGCGCAGTTACAAAATAGATCGTGTATCAAAACCGCCGCACGAGTCTGGCAATCTTTCGCAGTAGCCGGTCGTGGTATTCTCGGCGACGATGCGCCAATCAATTCTCGTAACATTTCTGTTCGCAATCACATTTCTACTCACCGGTCAGCCTGCTGGCGCGCAAGCGAACGCTCCGCATCCCATCTTGCTGTGGCCTGATGGCGCGCCAGGAGCGCTTGGCACAGACGATGCGGACAAGCCGTCGCTCACGCCCTTTGTTGTTGCGGGCGCGGCGAAAGTTCCTACCGCCGTCATAATCTGCCCGGGAGGAAGCTACACGGGCTTGTCGTTCGAAAAAGAAGGCACCGATCCCGCCAAGTGGCTGAATCGGTATGGCATCTCGGCTTTCGTTCTGAAATACAGGCTGGGCCCGAAATATCATCACCCAATCGAACTCGGCGACGCGCAGCGCGCAATTCGCTTTTTGCGGTTGCACGCGAAGGAATATGGTTTCAGCACAGACCGCATCGGCATCTGGGGATTCTCGGCGGGAGGCCATCTCGCGTCCACCACGGGCACGCATTTCGACGCTGGAAAAGCGGGCGACGCCGATCCGATCGAACGCCAAAGTTCGCGCCCCGACTTTATGATTCTCGCGTATCCGGTGATCACGTTGACTGAGCCCTACGCGCATCTGGGCTCACGCGGGAATCTCTTAGGTGAACATCCTGATCCCGCGCTGATTGCGCTGCTCTCGAACGAAACACAGGTCACGAAGGAGACTCCCCCAACTTTTTTGTTTCATACATCGGAAGACAAAGTAGTCCCCGCCGAAAATAGTGTGCTGTTTTATCTCGCGTTACAGAAGGCGGGAGTCTCTTCCGAACTTCACATTTTTCAAAAGGGCGATCACGGCGTGGGCCTTGCGCAAAACGATCCTATCCTCAAAGTTTGGCCCGAGCTCCTCGCAGCGTGGCTCAGGGTTCAAGGCTTGAGGTGAACGAAATCGGGTATCTTGCGTCCTGCCGCGCCTGGAAATCCCACTAGCGCTGGTAGTAACGCCCCGCTCTGCTACCCTCTCGGACTTGCCGCTCGCACCGCGATTCAAATTTAAGTTTTTTTGATGTACTGCGCATCGCGGTTCGCGATTAGATACGCGCGCGAATCCATGACGATCTTTTATTCGAATAACCGGAAGAGGTGTGACATGTCGACGATTCATCCAGACCGCCGCAAATTGCTCCAAGGTGGGCTCGCCGTTCTCGGCGCCGCAGCCTTGCCATCAGTGAACGTTATCGCCGCCGCGCAAAAATCTGCGGCTCCGGCGAACTCCGCATCATCATGCGCGTGCGAACACGCGGCCGACGGTACTCCCTTCGACATCGGCACAAGCGAACTGCGCCCGATGATCGAACGCTACGAAGTGGATCTGCGCGATATCGACCGCGTGTATTCGCAGAACGGCGCCGCGACACGCCTCGCCAAATTCAAAGCGTTCTACGAAGAGCAATTGCATCTGCTCGACGCCACAAAATTCGACGCGCTCAGCCAAAGCGGCCGCGTAGATTACGCGCTCTTCCACAACCACATTCAGCACAGTCAGAAGGAACTCGCCAAAGACGATTCCCAGAATCAGGAAATCGCGCCGCTCGTCCCATATCAAGCCGCCATCTTCGATCTCGAAGAAACTCGCCGCCGAATGGAAACTATTAATCCGCAAAAAACGGCCGCCACCTTGGAAAAACTGTCCGCGCAAATTACCAAATCCACTGCCGACTCACCGGATCCGAAACCTACACCCACAGTCCTCGCTCGCGCAGCCACGCGAATTCAAGAATTGCGCGGCACACTGCGGTACTGGTTCGATTTCTACGAGCTTTACGATCCAGAGTTCGCGTGGTGGTGCAACTCTCTCTTCAAGCAAGCGGATGCGGCGCTTGACGCGCATATGCGTGCGCTTCTGAAAGCCGCGGGCATCACTCCCCCGGAAGAGTCCGCGGAATCGGGGGGACGTTTCGGTGGCCGCCGCTTTCGAGGCTTCGGCGGATTTGCTCCGCCAGCCGCGGCCGGAGATCTCACCGGCGTCGGTCCCGCGGGCCGCGACGTTTTGATCGAATCGCTCCGCTACAACATGGTCGCCTACACTCCCGAAGATCTCGTCACCATCGCGAACAAGGAATTCGCATGGTGCGATAACGAAATGCTGCGCGCTTCAAAAGAACTGGGATTCGGCGACGACTGGAAAAAAGCCCTCGAGAAAGTGAAGAACGATTATGTCGCTCCCGGCAAAATGATTAATCTCGTTCGCGATCAGCAGAAAGAGGCGCTCGAGTTTATTGAGGCGCACGACCTCGTCACCATCCCCCCAATGTGCAAAGAAGATTGGTGGGAAGAGGCCATGACTCCGCAAATGCAACTGGTAAATCCATTTTTCACCGGCGGCGAAACGATTCAGGTTTCATCTCCTGCAAGTTCCATGACCAACGAGGAGCGCCTGGAAAGCATGCGCGGCAACAATATTTATTTTTCGCGCGGAACCGTTTTTCACGAGCTCATCCCCGGGCATCACATGCAGTTCTACATGGAAGAGCGTTATCGAACTTACCGCCGCTCTTTCAGCACCGCCTTCTGGACCGAAGGCATGGCCTTCTATTGGGAAATGTTGATGTGGGATCTCGGCTACGATCGCACGCCCGAGCAGCGCATCGGAGTTCTCTTCTGGCGCATGCATCGCTGCGCGCGCATCATTTTCTCGCTGAGTTTTCACCTCGGGAAAATGGACCGCTCAGCAGTGCGTGGATTTCCTCGTCGATCGCGTAGGCCACGAACGCGCCAACGCTGAAGGCGAAGTGCGCCGCTCGTTCAACGGCTCCTACGAACCCATCTACCAGTGCGCGTATATGCTCGGCGCGCTTCAATTCCATTCGCTGCACGCCGAAATTGTAGGCGGGGGCAAAATGACGAACCGCGCGTTCCACGATTCCATTTTCATGGAATCGAACATTCCAATCGAAATGGTTCGTGCGGCAATTGCAAAAACGCCGCTCACTCGCGATCATCAACCAAGCTGGAAATTCTATGGCGCTCTCTCATCGTAAAAAACCGTGAAAGCGCAAATTCACATCAACGGCTTCATCTAGACCCTACTGGAGGAACCGTGGCACAGAATCGTCGCGACCTGCTTAAAAACGGCGGCATGGCGTTACTCGGCAGCGGCCTTTTGTCTCGGATCGACAAAGTCGCTGCCATGCAATCCGGCGCGCAGCATTCCAACGTGAAATCTCTCACTGAGATTTTGAAGGCTCAGTCGTCAGGTTCGAGCGAAAAACTTCTGCTCGGCCCCAAGCCCGGTGAAGAAGGCCCGCCGCAACCAACAAACGACGACCGCCTTCCGCTCGAATGGAACAAACGCACTGTCGCGCGATTCAAAGCCACACTTTCTCAGCAAGGCATCGAAGCATTCTTGGTGCGCGATCCTCTCAACACAATTTATTTGACCGGATACTGGCACACCACCACCGAACGCCCTGAAGCGACTTACATGAACAAAGACGATGCCGATCCCTGGTATCTCTATCCCGCTCTCGATCGCGACCTTGTGCGCAGCTGGTGGTTTGGCGGCGGCTGGATGTATTTCGATTACATGCACGCCGAGGGCGCTTTCCCGGAAGAAGGAAAAGTTGTGCAGGGAAAAACCGTTGACCTGTTTCAATTCATGCTCGAAGGAATCAAGAAACATGGCGTGCAGGGAAAGAAAATCGGAATCGATGGCGAACTTTATCCAGAAGAACTCGCGAAGGCGAAAGCCATTCTGCCCGGCGTGGAATGGGTCAACGTAAGCAGCATCTTGATCAAGATGCGCGAAGTAAAAACTCCCGAAGAATTGGCCCTCTGGCGCCGCGCCTACGTTTATTTCGATCGCGCTCACGCGTTCGCGCGCGATTATGTTCTCACTCACGGCACAGACGTCACCGATTACGAAGTCGGCGTCGCGGCGACGCTTTGGATCAACGACATTTTGTATTCTGAACTTCACCTCAACAACGGAGCGCCTCATCACGGAGTCTCCAGCGAAATTTCTCTGCAAGCTCGCGTCGGTCCGCTCACCGCGTATCCCCATCCCAATCAGCCGCTCTACAACCGAATCGCGCGCAACATGGCCTTGCAGATCGAAGGCGTCGGACTAATCGGCGGATACGGCGGCGAAAACTATCGCATGTTTATTCTCGCGGATTCGAACGGTGATTTCGATCCGCACATGCGCAAGTTGTGGGAAGTCAGCGAGCATTGCTGCGACATGCAAGTGGATTTGCAAAAGGAAGGCTCCACTTGTTCCAGCGTCGCCTACGCGATTCATAAATATCAGGTGGAAAATGGAGTGCAGGATTACATTTATCATCGCCCCGCCCACGGCGAAGGCTCCGAAGGCCATCAGCCGCCATATCTCGCTCTCGGCGATTACACCGTCTTGCAACGCGGCATGTGTTTTTCTGAAGAGCCGGGCCTCTTCGACCCGAAAAACGGCTGCGGATTCAATTGGAGCGACACCGTCGTCACCGCCCAAAAATCCGGCTACAGAATGAGCCGGGTTCCGTACTCGAAGGAATGGTGCTGGATCAAGTTGTAGGAAAAAGCGGCTCACGACGCCGTATCCACGAAGACTGAAGAATCGCGCACGTCTCTGCGATTCCGCGATTGTCGCTCCATCAACATACTCCTCCGCGCCTGATGCGCGCCGTAGGAAACAGTCCGATAATCCCGCATCATTGACGAAGTTCGGGACGATACTGAAACTATAGGAAGCTGCGGACGTTCCTCATGTTGGAATAACACCTGCTGCACGACAGTGGTTTACATCGCCAATTAATCCGGGCCATCGGGACGGAAAAAGCTCGCGGCCTACGATCCTGCAACGTCCGGTTCCATATTGGCCGGTGCCGCTGTGCGAAAATATGCCAATCGAAGCAAAAATTCGCTCGCACTGCGATCAAGCCCCGCCGTGCTCAAAGTCTCCCAGACGCTACAAATCACAGCTCTCGAAGCTACGGCTACCGCAATCGTGATCACTGACCAAGCCGGAAGTATCGTCTGGGCTAATTCAGCCTTCGAGCGTCTAACCGGATTTACGCAACGAAGAAGTCGTTGGCCAGACCACGCGCGTCCTCAGATCAGGCCTCTACACCCCAGAGATTATAAGGAAATGTGGCAAACAATCCTCGCGGGGAAAATCTGGCGCGGAGAAATAATAAACCGTCGCAAAGACGGCACACTTTACGACGAAGAAATGACCATCACTCCCGTCCATGACCCGGGGGACGCGACAACCCACTTCATCGCAGTCAAATTGGACATCAGCGCCCGCAAGCTCGCCGAGCGGCGCATTTCTCTGCTCTCCCAAGCCATTGAAAACTCCTCCGAATTCATCGCGATGGGCGACACCAATGGAAACATCAGCTTCGCCAATGACGCATGGTTGCGCGCGCTCGGGTACACAGAACAGGAAGTAATAGGACAAAACTTTCAATTCATCCTATCCCCGAATAATTCAGCGGAG
Source organism: uncultured Acidobacteriota bacterium (assembly GCA_963785395.1). Classification (GTDB taxonomy): domain Bacteria; phylum Acidobacteriota; class Terriglobia; order Acidiferrales; family UBA7541; genus DASTCZ01. The sequence continues at coordinate 158,819 of CAWAVH010000005.1, forward strand.
ATTCTTGAGGGGATTGACGCGAAGACACTCGCCGGCGGATGGACAGGGGAATGTCTGCAGCGCTGTAAAGACGGAAGCGATCTGCCCGTTCTCCTGAGCACCGGTGCGTTGAAAGATCGCGATGGAAATTTCACAGGCGTTTTCGGTATCGCGCGCGATATTTCCGATCGCAAAAAAATGGAGGACAAACTCCGCCGCCTTGCCGCCATCGTTGAATCTTCAGACGACGCCATCATCAGCAAAACGCTCGACGGAGTCATCCAGAGCTGGAATCGCGGCGCCGAGCGGATGTACGGGTACTCCGCCGCCGAAGCCATCGGAAAACCAATCGCCATGCTCTGCCCTCCGGGTCAGCGCGACGAAATTCCTACTCTCTTGGAAAAAGTAAAGCGCGGCGAGGGCGTGGAACACTATGAATCCGTCCGCGTGAAAAAAGACGGCAAACAAATTCGCATCGCTCTCACCATTTCTCCCGTCCGCGACAGCGCTGGAACAATCATCGGTGCGTCCGCGATCGGTCGCAATATCACCGACACCAAACAGATGGAAGAGATGTTTCGCCAATCTCAAAAAATGGAAGCTGTAGGCCGTCTGGCTGGCGGCGTCGCCCACGATTTCAACAACATGTTGAGCGTCATCATTGGCTACAGCGAGATTCTTCTTGAACGCACAAATACAGACGTTCAGATGCGCCAGCAGTGCGAAGAAATCAAGAGAGCCGGCGAGCGCGCAGCCTCGTTAACGCGCCAACTTCTTGCGTTCAGTCGCCAGCAAGTGCTCGAGCCAAGAATTCTCAATCTGAATACGTTCTGTCGCCGAAATCGAAAAAATGCTTCGCCGCCTGATCGGCGAAGATATCGAGCTTCGCACTTCTCTGCACTCGGCGCTGGGTTCGGTGAAAGCCGATCCGGGGCAGATCGAACAGATCATCATGAATCTTGCCGTGAACGCCCGTGATGCAATGCCGCAGGGCGGCAAGCTAGTCATCGAAACCGCCAACGAGTTACTCGACGAGGACTATGCGTTTCACCATCCCACGTGCGCGCCGGGCCGATATGTCTCTCTCACCGTCACCGACGATGGTGCGGGCATGAGTCCCGAAACGAAGGCGCGCATTTTCGAGCCGTTCTTTACCACGAAGGAGCTTGGCAAAGGCACTGGCCTTGGGCTCGCCACCGTCTACGGCGTCGTCAAACAAAGTGGCGGCTTCGTCTGGGTTTACAGCGAACTCGGCCAGGGATCTGTCTTCAAAATCTATCTCCCACGCATCGACACCCCCGAGCAGCGCATCCAGCCGCTCGAGCCGGCGCCAGAATTCATCCGGGCCACCGAAACCGTTTTGCTCGTGGAGGATGAACCATCGGTCCGCAAATTGACCCGCAATCTGCTCGAGCAAGGTGGCTACACGGTTCTGGAAGCCGATAATGGCGAGCACGCTGTGGATATCGCCCGAAAACATTCCGGCCCAATCCACTTGCTCCTCACAGATGTGGTGATGCCCGGGATGACGGGCCCGATGCTGGTCGAGAAGATTGCCTCAGTGCATCCAGAAGCGATCCCACTATACGTCTCCGGCTACAGCGGAAGTTTTGGCACACAGACCGGACTCGTCCCCGAGGGTGCTGCCCTTCTTCAGAAACCATTTACGCGAGCAGCGCTTTTGAAAAAGTTGCGAAGTCTGCTTGACGCAGATCAAAAATCGGAAACGAACTAGCAGCTCTTTGGATCGAACACGCGAGCAATCAAATCATGGCTAAGATTCTTATCATTGATGACGACCAAGCCGTTCTCAAGATGATTCGAGAAAAGCTCGCGCCCTTCTATGAAATCGCCGATACCAGCAAGCCCGAAGAAGCTTTGGCGCTGGCCCTACAGATCAAACCTGATTGCATCCTCCTCGACCTGTTGATGCCCAAGTTTTCGGGATTCGAACTTTGCCAGACGCTCGTTTCATTTAGCCATACACAAAACATCCCCATCCTCATCATCAGCGGAGAGCCCGCCTCTCGCTACGAAGCTTTTTGCCGAAGCATGGGCGCATCTGGATATTTCGAGAAACCAATAGACTTTGCGGCCCTCAAATCTCGCCTGTCGGATGTAATCGATAAAAAACCAAATGAATTCCGCGCCGAAGCGCGCGTGCGCTTGAAAGTTTCTCTCAAACTAAAGGGCAAAGATTCTGCGGGAGCACCTTTCGAAGAAGTGACCTACTCCGAAAACGTTAGCGCAAACGGCTTTCGCTGCCTGTGCACAACTAAGTTGAAGGAAGGCTCGGAAGTCGAAGTCTTCACACTCACAGACGGCGAAAAGTTTGCCGAAAAAGCCCGCGTCATGTGGGTTGGACCAACCAACAAATCTTGGTCATTGGCAGGCTTCCGATTCCTCCAAAAGCCCCGCCTCTGGGTTCTGCAATAACCGAACCTACCGCCATCTTCGCGACGCAAGTAGGAGCCAGGCTCGGCCGCGAAGCGGACAGGCCTCGCCCATCATTTCAAAAAACTCTTTGGCGCGGCCACGCGCAACTCCTCAGCTAAATCCAAAAATGATATCGTCTCGACACGCGGTCGGGTCCACGCGCAACAATCAGCCGCAACCCGATCGGCAGAATTCTCGATGACGGCGCGCAACAAGTACATTCTAGGAACAATCATAGGAGCACTGGCGACGATCTGGATCATCGCGATGATCGCTCTTTTCCCTCTGTTCAGACAAGCTCGCGCCGAAACGCGTCTCGTCCAGCAGACCATGGAAGAATACACAAGCGCGATGATCGCTGGTCGATTCGACGAAGCTTACAATTTCTGTGATGCGGAGTACCGTGATGCAACGCCCTATGAACAATTCCTCCAACATCAGCAGTTTCTGCAACAAAAGCATGGAAAGCTACTCTCGGTCAAAAGAGTTTGGTATCGAGTGCATGGGTCAGGCGAGCCCGCCCGCTGGAACGCGGAGGGGAATTGGGAATTTAGATACGAGAGACAAACTCTCGAGCTTAAATTCGCTCTGCACAAAGAATCTGATCGTTGGGTGATTTTCGGTTCGGTAGAACCCTAGTTTAATGCGGACTCATTTCACCACAATCCACTCGAGATCGGGCATTGGCGTGCAAAGTTATTCGATGGCCCAGCACTCGGGTCTTGTGGGACAGGCACTCCTGCCTGTCCAATTTCGCCATCGTGACTAGGACGTCGACCATCGCGCCGAAGGCGCGCGGGTGCCCCGGACGCTGCGGCTGCGTCTGGGGGTCTTGACTCGCGCATTTGCTCCTTGACGAGGTCTACCCGCATCCCACAATCCCGCCGGCGGCGTCCGTACGCACCTGCGTCGGTACACTGCCTCACCGGCCAAATTCAAGCGCCAATTCTGGCACCCCTTGCGTCAGCGAGAACCACCATCATCGGCCGCTGTTGCTCTGAGATCTGGCTCACCTTCACGCTATCCGGCATTACCGCAAGCTTTTTGTCATACAGAAATCGATCTAAGGAATGGAACGTCGCCTGCTCTCTCTACCTGTATGCAGACCCCACTAGCCTGCTGCGCCTCGTTAACCGGCGAGAAGCGCCCTCGAGGAAACAATGACGCGAGCTGAAAAAGTCTGTGTGCAGACTCGCAGAAGCGCCTTCGTTCCGCTTCTCACCTTGGCCATTGCGCTATCTCCCTTCGTCTGCGAATCACAAAATGAGATCTCAATCGTGAATTATTCGCAATCGGATACACAGGCACGCACCGAAAAACTCAGTGCACGGCGAAAAAAGACCATGCAGCTTGAAATCTCTAAGCGCATTCAGAGCGTTTCCTCCGCAACAGCGGGTCGAAAGCTCGAAGCGATCCAACAAATACAAATATCGAAATGATCTCATACCGCCGCGGGAAATTCCGACAGTCTAACGGATCGTTCCTTTCGCGCATCCCGCGAAAAATACGCTATCTATCGCCGCGATCGACTCGGAAGGATCCTACGTTCCTAGCAAAACTTCCCAAAAGGAGTGAGCTACACATCAGTTGACCTTAAATTTGCACGGCACCATAACTCGCATCGGCCAATCGTGGTGGACACCACATCCCCCACCTCGGTGCGTCCCATGATTGTCCGACAACATCGGCCGCGGCCCTCAAATGGAAGACGTCCTCTTCAATTGGAAAATCATCGGCCACTACCGCTATCCCGGCCCAAATCCGTAACATATCCCGCTCCGCAAAAACAATTTGGGGCTGATCGCGGCCAGAGCATTTACAATTCCGAAGCCCTGTCAGGACAGCCACCAAACTGGAAACGTGATCTCTCCCGCGCTTCTCTGCGTCCTCTGCGTCTCTGCGGTGTCCGCCTTCGCCATCCGCGAACAAAAGCCCCGTCCACCCTAAAATTCTCCGTGCCCTGAACCCGCCATAGCCTTCGCAAACGCGACGATCGGTCTGTGGATCCGAAGGCGGGCGAGTCAGTTCGGTTTTTGGGGGGCAGCGAACCTATTGTCCGATTAGCTCCATTTTCCGCCTGTGGGCCCCGAGCAAGCGCCGACTGCACCGGCCCAATTTATGTCGACAACTCTCGACCTACTCCGTCCCGCTTTTCCGAACAGCAAAGGAGATTCCCAAAATGGAATCGCACCGCTTTCCTTCGAAAAACATAGGACCGATACTTAAGATCTATAATATTTACCTTGACAACGATTCATAAGAACATGAGACAATCCTTCATAGGGGAGAACCGCATCCCGCGCCCGACCAGCGCGGGTTTTTCATTTTAGGGCGTCTTTTCCACGCGGATTCCGGTCGCCGAGAGCCCAAAAACGATCCGATGTCCGATAATATTTCGCGCTGAAAACAAAGGACTTACGCCGAGCAAGAAGCAAAAAAGGGCGTTACAAAAGTTAAGTGTTCATTCTAAAGGACTTAACTCTAAATTCAACGTAAGTGTTCATTACAAAAGACTTACAGCGTCAAAAACACCCGAAATTCTGCTGAAATTTCCCCAGAAGTCAATTTTCAGGAATTATGTTGGGTTGCGCGACTTTGTGGCTTATTTTCAATGATTTAGAGGGCAGGACCGGACGGAAATGGGCCAATTCCCTGCCCCGACCTCGCGCGATGGATTCCCAGAAATCGAATGGGCTTCAGCCTAGAACTTCGTCACTTCCGAAAAATGGAAGTCGCGCACTTTCATCGCCGGCACTACCATTTCGAAAGATTCTTCCCCGGCGGCGCGCACCGATGGCGTCATCATCTCCACGTTCGAAAGCATCTGCAGCACGCTCTGATTGAACCGGAAATTGCGGATGCCGCCGGCGAGTTTGCCGTTCTCGATCAGAAACGTTCCGTCGCGCGTCATGCCGGTCAGCACTTTTTCGTAGGGGTCCACTTCGCGGATGTACCACAGCCGCGTGACGTAAATTCCGCGCTGCGTAGACGCGATCATTTTGTCGATCGTCGCATCGCCGCCCGCGAAAACCAGATTCATCGGCGCTTCGCCGTATTCGTTCGGCAGAGGAAATCCGTGGCCGGTGGCGCGCGCTTTCATTTGCTTCGCCGTCGCGCGCGAATAAACCAGATTGCGCGGCACGCCGCCATCCACCAGCAAAACTTTTTGGCGCGGCATGCCTTCGCCGTCAAACGGCGCGCCGGTTTGCAGCGGGTGGTAAACGTCGTCCCACAGCGTGACGTTGCTGCCCATCACTTGCTTGCCGATGCGCTCATTCAGGCACGAACGCTTATCGGCGATGGCCGTCGCGGCGAAGTCATAAAAAAGAAACCCACGATATCGAGCACGGCGCTCGGCTCCAGAATTACGGTGTGATGTCCCGGCTCGATTTCGCGCGGCTTGCGCGACGCTTCGGATTTTTCCGCGGCGCGCGCGGCAAGCCCTTCGGCGTTGAGAGTGCTCACGTCCGGCGAATTTGCTTTTTGCCAGCCGGAAGAATCGGGTTCGAGAATTGTGATCGAAAATTCGGAGCGCGTTTGTTCGTAGCTCGCGAAAAGTCCGCGCGAATTTGCGATCGCGGATTGCATCGCGCCGGTGGAGAAAATTCCAGCCGCGGTTTGTTTTCGCCGCGCGATATCTTTGCAAACGCGCGCCACAACTTTCGCGCGATCTTGCGGAGTCGCGCCCGCCGTGCTTTCGAAGTATCGCGAAACGCGCGTGTATTTCTGCGGCCCCGGCATCGCAAGCAAATGCGGATTTTTCGGCTGGCTTTTTGCAATCGTCGAAGAGGATTGCACCACGCGCCGCAACGATTCGTCGTCGGTGCGATTTGTTGTCGCGCGCGCAGTGCGTCCATCAAAAACGGTGCGCACGGAAATGCTCAGCGCTTGTTCCGCAACATTCTGGTGAATCGTGTTGTTCGCAAAACGAGTCAGCGCGTCGGAGGTGACGTCAATCTGCACTTCGGTTTCATCCGCGTCGCTGAATTTGAAAATGCGCTCGCCGATGCGCCGCAATTCGCTAGCGCTCAACAAACCTTCGCGCGAATTGCCGGTGACCGACTTCCGCGAGTCATCGCTTTTGATCTTGCGAATACTCGACGCCGACGCGACGCGCGATTTCGATTTTTTCGCGGTGCGCTTCATTTTGCGAATGCGACTCCCACGCGGATGTTTCGGAATCGCGATGGCGATGCGCCGTGGCCCGTGCCCATCACCTGTTGTGGCTGGCCTTTGCCACAGTTGGGCGTGCCCCACAAAGTCCAGTGGTCGCGCGAACAAATTGCGTCGCAGCTGTTCCAGAATTCTGTGGTGATGCCGCTGTAGCTGGGATTTTTGATCATGCGCGTTTTTTTGCCGCCCTTGATCTCCCAGCCGATTTCTGTGGAGAACTGAAAATGGTAGCGCTTATCGTCGATCGACCACGAACGATTCGTCTCCATCAGAATTCCGTCGTCCGTGTCGGCGATCAAGTCGTCGTATTTCCATTTGCCGGGATGCAAGCTCACGTTCGTCATGCGAATAATCGGCAGGCGATTCCAGTTTTCGGCGCGCATCGTGCCGCCGCTGCGATCGAGTCCAATCGTCGCCGCAGTTTCGCGATTCGAAAGGTAACCGGTGAAAAGTCCGTTGCGAATAATGTCGGTGCATTGCGCGGGCACGCCTTCATCGTCGTATCCAAAAGTTCCGAGCCCCGCGCCATGCTCCAGCCGCGCATCCGCAACCACGTTGACGATTTCCGAGCCGTACCGCAGCGAATTCAGTTTTTCGAGTGTGAGAAAACTCATGCCCGCGAAATTCGCTTCCATACCGAGCACGCGATCCAATTCGATCGGATGCCCGATCGATTCGTGAATCTGCAATCCCAGCTGGCCGCTTTCCAAAATAATCGTCCGCGTGCCTTCCGGACATTGCACTGCGCTGTGCAGCGCCACGGATTCTTCGCCCACGCGGCGCGCGTTGCCAACCAGATCAAACGACTCGATCAATTCGTAACCCGCCAGCATGTGCTGCCCGCCAAAACTATTTGGATAGGAACGCTTTTGAATTTCGCTGCCCTGAAAAGTCGTCGCCACAATTCCCGCGCCGGATTGCACTTTCGTCTGGTGAATTCGCGAACCAATCGTCGACGCGAAAAATTGCTCCATGCGCCGAAATTGCATGGAAGTTTCGGCGAGCGTGACGCCTTTCACTTTGCGCATCTCAGCGTCAGCCGCCAGCAGCAAATCAATTTGCGCGGTGAGCGAAATGCGAAACGGATCTTTTACGTACGGGTTTTGCCACACATCCACATACGCCCGCTCGGAAACCATGTTGACGTTATGTATTTTTGCGAGCGAAGAAGCTTTCGCAATCGAAACAGCCTCAGCGGCGCAAGCCGCAATTCCTCTCGCGAGTAAGCCGGTCGGTCGCGGCGAATCCCCACGATCCATTCGCAAGCGCGCGCACTCCAAGTCCCAGCGAATCGCTCTCGGAGAGATTTCCAACCTGGCCGTTTTTTGTGGAAAGATCGCGCTGCCGCAATTCCATTACGCGAACGTCAGCGTACGCGGCGCCCTTCTGCGTTGCGGTATCGAGAGCCCACTCTGCCCAGTCCTGCATCATCCCTCAAAAACCATATCAGAATTGTTCGGCAAACTCTTTGAAAAAAGTGACGCGCGCGAAATTTTCTCGCGCGCGTCTAAATTGGATTTTGTTTCTCAGAAAAGTTCTACGTGCCTTCGTTCCACGACGCCAAATAATGCTCCTGCTCCGGCGTGAGCTTGTCGATTTGCACGCCCATCGATTCCAGCTTCAGTTTGGCGATGTTCTTATCAATATTTTCCGGCACGCTGTAAACCTGCGGACCAAGTTCCTTCGCGTTCTTCAGCATGTATTCCGCGGAAAGCGCCTGGTTCGCGAAGCTCATATCCATCACCGAAGCGGGATGCCCTTCCGCGGCGGCGAGATTGATGAGTCTTCCCTCTCCAAGCAAGTACAACTTGCGGCCATCACGCATCACGAACTCATCCACGAATGCGCGCGCTGGTCGCGAGCTGCTCGCCATTTTTTCCAGCGCGGGAATATCAATTTCCACGTTGAAGTGGCCGGAGTTGCACATCACCGCGCCATCCTTCATTTTGTCGAAGTGATCGGACACCAGCACGCTTTTGTTTCCGGTGACGGTGATAAAAATATCGCCGATTTTCGCGGCATCGTGCATCGTCATCACGCGGAAGCCATCCATCACGGCTTCAATCGCGCGCACCGAATTAATTTCGGTGACGATTACGTCCGCGCCCAATCCTTTTGCGCGCATCGCAACGCCGCGGCCGCACCATCCGTAACCCGCGATTACCACTCGCAATCCCGCGAGAAGAAGATTCGTCGCGCGAATGATTCCGTCAATCGTGGATTGTCCGGTGCCGTAGCGATTATCGAAGAAATGTTTTGTCTGCGCGTCGTTCACTGCAATCACGGGAAATTTCAGCGTGCCGTCTTTCGCCATCGCGCGAAGGCGAATCACGCCGGTGGTCGTTTCTTCGGTGCCGCCAATCACGTTGGCAACAAGATCCGTGCGCTTGGTGAGCAGCATCGTGACGAGGTCCGCGCCATCATCCATCGTGACTTGCGGTTTGTGATCCAGCGCCGCCGCGATGTGCGAATAGTAAGTCGGATGGTCTTCGCCCTTGATCGCGTAAGTCGGAATGTTGTAATCGCGCACAAGGCTCGCCGCCACTTCATCCTGAGTGGAAAGCGGATTCGACGCGCACAAAACAACATCGGCGCCGCCATCACGCAGCGTGATCGCAAGATTCGCGGTTTCGCTGGTGACGTGCAAGCACGCCGACATGCGAATGCCCTTCAGCGGCTGTTCCTTGATAAATCGTTTGCGGATCAATTGCAGCACGGGCATCTGCTGATTTGCCCATTCGATCCTGCGTTTGCCGGCTTCTGCCAGCGCGAGATCTTTCACATCGCCAACGAGTTTCTGGGTAGTCGACAAGCTGGTGCTCCTTTAAGGGTCTTTCCGTGATTAGAAATTTTTCGCCCGCAATGGCGGTGCTTGCCAGTCTATGCGGGAAACGCGGCGATCCGGCGAAAAGTGTTTGCGAGTGTGCCGAATCAACAAGGCTCGCCGCCGCTTTCAGTTTCGTTGCGCGGTTATCGCCGTGCTGTGGCTTCCACTTTCGCGGTCGAATTCAAGCCCGCGTCGCGGCGCAATGCATCCGCGCGATCTGTGTGCTCCCACGTGAAGCCAGTCTCGTTGCGGCCGAAATGGCCAAACGTGGCTGTGGGGCGATAGATCGGGCGGCGAAGATTCAATGTCTCGATAATTCCGCGCGGATTCAGTTGAAAATTCGCGCGAATCAAATCGGTGATTTTTTCGTCGGGAATCGTGCCGGTGCCGAAAGTATCGGCCATCACGGAAACCGGTTCGGCAACTCCGATCGCGTATGCAAGCTGCACTTCCACTCGATGCGCGATTCCGGATGCGACGATATTTTTCGCGACGTAACGCGCCATGTAGCACGCGGAGCGATCCACTTTGGTTGGATCTTTTCCAGAAAGCGCGCCGCCGCCGTGACGGCTGTAGCCGCCATAAGTATCAACAATAATTTTGCGGCCGGTAAGTCCCGCATCTCCCATCGGTCCGCCAACCACGAAGCGCCCAGTGGGATTGATGTGAAATTTCGTGTTCTTATCCATCAGCGAAGCGGGAACAACATGATCGATCACTTGATTGCGAACCACGTCTCGCAATTCTTCGGTGGAAACTTTGTCGGAATGCTGAGTCGAAACCACAACGCAATCCACGCGCACAGGCCGCGTGCCTTCGTATTCCACTGTGACTTGGGATTTTCCATCAGGACGGAGGAAATCCACCGCATTCGAGCGGCGAACTTCGGAAAGCCGGCGAGCAAGTTTGTGCGCCAGCATAATCGGAAGCGGCATCAGCTCGTCGGTTTCATCGCACGCGAAACCGAACATCAGTCCCTGATCGCCGGCTCCGCCGGTATCAACGCCCATCGCGATATCCGGCGACTGGCGCTTGATCGAGGAAATTACGGCGCAAGTTTCGGCGTCGAATCCATACTTCGCGCGCGTGTAGCCGACATCACGAATCACGTCGCGCGCGATATCAGAATAATCGAGTGTCGCGGAGGTGGTGATTTCTCCGGCGACCATCACCAGTCCGGTGGTGACCAGCGTTTCGCAGGCCACGCGACCCATCGCGTCCTGCGAAAGAACGGCGTCAAGCACCGCGTCGGAAACCTGGTCGGCGATTTTGTCGGGGTGCCCTTCGGTTACGGATTCCGAGGTGAAGAGGAAACTTCGGTTGTGCTTACTCAAAACGATCTCCTTGAAATATAGCGCCGGCGTCTCCCGGCGGAACTTAATGCTTCGCTGCTCGAATGTGAATTTATGACCGTAGCATGCCGCGAAATCGAGTGTCAACGCATTGAATCGAAATGCGTTACATGCGGGTTAAACAGCGATTCCAGGGCTTGAATGGAGGCTATTCTTCGTCCGCATCGGCCGCGCCCTCCACCTGTTTGCCCGTCTTTTTGAAGAGCAGATAGGCCCGGATGAACGGATCCAGGTCGCCGTTGAGCACGCGATTCACATCGCCGGTGGAATATTTTGTCCGGTGGTCTTTGATCATCTGGTACGGCTGCAGCACGTATGACCGAATCTGGCTGCCGAAGCTGATTTCCCGTTTCGATTCGTCGAGCTTTTTCGTCTCGGCGCGGCGCTTTTCGATTTCGGCGTCGTACAGGCGCGAACGCAGAAGCTTCATGCCGAGTTCGCGGTTTTTGTGCTGGCTTCGTTCATTCTGGCATTGCACCACGATGCCGGTGGGAATGTGCGTGATGCGGATCGCAGTCTCAACTTTATTTACGTTTTGGCCGCCTGCGCCGCCAGCGCGAAATGTATCGATGCGAATTTCTTCGGGCTTGATGTCGATTTCGATGGTGTCATCAACTTCGGGAATTACGAATACGGAAGCAAACGAAGTATGGCGCCGCGCAGCCTGATCGAAAGGAGAGATGCGAACAAGACGATGAACTCCCGTCTCTGCAGAAAGAAGTCCGTAGGCGTTTTCGCCTTCGACACGAACGGTCGCGGATTTTATTCCCGCTTCTTCACCGGGAGTGGAATCGAGTACAGTGGCGCGAAGGTGGTGATTTTCCGCCCAGCGCAAATACATTCGCAGCAGCATTTCAGCCCAGTCCTGCGATTCGGTGCCGCCCGCGCCGGGCTTGATGCTCATGATCGCGTAGAGAGCGTCGCTCTCGCCGTCGAGCAGCGTGGACGTTTCCAACTCGCTCACATATTTTTCGGCGGTATCGAGTTCGCGGCCCGCTTCGTCCACAAGACTCTGGCGCTGCGCCGCGTTGGTTTCTTCGTGCGCGAGATTGAAATAAGTTTCGAGATCTTCTTTGATACGGGTGAGCTTCGATTCCGAGGAGAGGCGCAGCTCGATGGCTTTGCGTTCTTTCAGAATACGCTGCGCGGATTCCTGATTGTTCCAGAATTCCGGTGCGGAGGCGAGAGCATCAAGTTCAGCGAGACGCGCGCGATGGCTCGCGCCGTCAAAGAAAACTCCGCACGAGGGAGATGCGTTTGCTCAGTTCTTCGTAGCGGTGTTCGAGATCTTCCAAAACCATGCGAGAGTCGTCTCTTTTCTAGCGAACTATTTTGCACCTATTGCGGCGCTGAAATGTCGTGCCGCTTCGATGCAGTAATAAAAATTGCGATGATTGTCACAATCAAGCTCGACCACGGAACCCACTCGCCGAATTTCACGTACAGCGTTTCGTCCGTTCGATACGCGTACGGCGCGGAAAGAGTCGCGCGCACATCGGTGGGCAATTCCGCGACGATGCGGCCGTATGGATCCACGTCTGCCGTGTATCCATTATTCGTCGAGCGCAAAAGCCAGCGGCGATTTTCGATGGAACGAACACGAGCCATCGCAAGATGCTGCGCCGCTGCAGCCGAACGGCCAAACCATCCATCGTTTGAAATCGTTACGAGGACTTCCGCGCCGGCCCTCGTGAAATTTCTCACTTCGTTTGGAAAAATCGCTTCGTAGCAAATGAAAACGCCGAAGCGATTTCCGTCTGGAAGCGTGCCAACTTTGTATTCGGTGCCCGGTTCGAAATCGCCCACTTCGATCGTGATGCGGCGAACGAATGCGAACCAATTGCTCAGCGGAACGTGTTCAGCGAAAGGAACCAAATGGATTTTATCATACAGAAAAGTTTCGCGGCCTTGCGGATCCAGAAGCGCGGCGCTGTTGTATGCGCGCCATCCCACGCCGGGCTTTGTTTTCCAATCGACTTCGCCGACCAGGAATCCGTTGGTGGTTTTCTCCGCGACTTCTTTCGCGCGCGTCGCAAATCTCATTTCCTGCATCGAAAACGGCGCGGGAACTTCGGGCCAAATCACCCAGGTGGCCGGCTGACCATCCTGCGTGGCGCCAGTACTGATCGAATCCAGTTGATCGAGTTCCGGAGCGTTAGTCAGCATCCAGTTCGGCGGAAAAGTATCGGGCTCTGGAAAATTTGTCTGCACCAGCCGCGCTTCATGATTCGCCGTGGGAATCGGAATCCAGCGCCCGCCAAATGCAGCAGCGCACGCAAGCAGCGCAGCCACAACGCACGCGATATCAAACGCAGCGCTGCGATGCGCGCGCAATCGAACGATGCCGTAAAAAAGTAGCGAGTTAAATCCAACAACGAGAATGCCAAGGAGCCAAACGCCGCCAATCGTTGCAATCTGCGAAAGCACCAGACTATTCGCCGCGGTGTAGCCAATCAAATTCCACGGGAAGCCAACGCCGGGCAGCCTGCCCTTCGCGAATTCCTGAAGGATGTAAAGAAACGGCGCGGCAAAACACGCGAGCGCGAGACTTCGATTCGCGATCCACGCGAATGCCAAGCCAAACGCCGCGGTGAAAAGAGATGCGACGCATACGATCAGCGCGAACACGCCAGCCGCCGCGTACGGCGCAACGCCGCCATGCGCCTGAAAAACCGTATCGAGCCAAGTCAGAGTGGGGCCGAAAAAAAATACGCCGTGAAGAAATCCGCAGAGCGCCGCAATTTTCGGCGTGGCCCCTGCGGCCGCGGCCATCAATGCAGCGATAGCGATCCACGCCGCGACGTATTCATGAAACAAAGGAAAGGAAATTGTGAGCAGCAGACCAGAAATTACGGCCAGCGCAAATCGCTGCGTGTTCGAAAAATTAAATCCGCCGTGAAATGGAATCGCGGGCTGCGCGGATGTCTTTGGCTGGTTGTTTCGTTCCTTAGAGCGCGTCACCTCTTAATAATGCTCTTGAATCCGGCATTTTCAAGCGCGTTTCGCGCGGAGATCGCGGCTTCGAGGTTGCGATACGGTCCAACCTGCACGTGATAGAACTTGTCGGCGCCGGGCGGAACGATGACAGTGGGAAATTTTTTCTGCTCCAGCACTTCCGCCATCGCCAGCGCGTCCGATTGTTTCACCAGCGCTGCGACCTGCAGAAGAATCGTGCCGCGCGGAAGCAGCGGCGCATCCATAGATTGCGGCTTCGAGGGCGCGGCGGATTTAGTAGCCGCAACATTTGTCGCCGCCGGTTTTGTGGGCGCGTTAGAAACTGAAGGCGCCGGTTTGTTGGCCACAGGTTGCACCGCGGCGGATGATTTGCCCGATACCGATGGCTTCACCGGCGAATTCACAGTTGGCGGTTGCGCTGGCCCAGAAATTTTCACAGAAGGAGACGACGATGAATTTGATGCGGCTGCATTTTTGGCAGGCTTCTCTAGATGCTCAGGCGCCGTCTTGCTGTCGGCGGATTTGTAGAAATCCCAATCCTTCGCAGGCGCGGAATCCGCATCAGCTTTCTGATCGCTGGATGGCTGCTTCCCTGCCGAAGTGCTCGTCGCCGACGGAGACTTCACAAGTTCGGAAGTGGAGCTGGGCTCATCTGTCGCCGGCGTGGACGCATGCACCTGCTGCGTATACTGATTGCGCCCGAGTTCGTAGCCGAGCACGAAGACGACGCCGAAGATCACCACCATCACCATAAAAAGGCCGATGAGGTGGCGGCTTTCGAGGACGACGTCTCCGCTCGAAGACTTTCTGGTATTCAGTGGCGTCATTTACTTCCCTTGCTGCGCGTTTAGCGATTTCATCCACGCGCCGAGAATATCGATGGGTAACGGAAATACGATTGTAGTGTTTTTTTCCACGCCAATCTCCGTCAAAGTTTGCAAATAACGGAGCTGGATCGCGGAGGGTTGCGTTGCGAGAACTCCGGCCGCTTCCGCCAATTTTGCCGACGCTTCGAATTCGCCCGACGCGTGAATAATTTTCGCGCGGCGTTCGCGTTCCGCTTCGGCCTGCTTGGCGATTGCGCGTTGCATGTTTTCCGGGATATCGACTTGTTTCACCTCAACTTTAGACACCTTAATACCCCATGCCTCGGTATCCTGGTCAAGGATGACCTGCAACTTGCTGTTAACCTTTTCGCGCTCGCTGAGAACTTGGTCGAGTTCGAACTGGCCCACGACGCTGCGCAGCGTGGTTTGCGCGAGCTGCGACGTGGCATACAAATAATTTTGGACTTGCGAAAGAGCGAGGTTGGCGTCGACAACGCGGAAATAACAGACGGCGTTTACTTTTACCGAGACGTTGTCGCGGGTGATCACGTCTTGCGCGGGAACGTCAAGCGTTTCGATTCGCAGCGAAATGCGATAGAGAGTTTCAATGGGCCAAAAAACAAGACGCAATCCCGCGCCTTTTGCGGTGGGGGTAAGGCGGCCGAGACGCAGGACGACGCCGCGTTCCCATTCTTTAATTACATAAAGCGAATTCCAAAACCAGATGAGGCCGACAAATGCGATCACCAACCAAACGATTGCGATACTTTCCATTGAAATCCCCCTTTGAATTCCGCGAGCCTACTTTGCAGGCTCGACAAAAAGTGTGAGGCCTTCGGCTTTCACCACGCGCACCTTGGAGCCGGCCACGATCGGCTCCGACGCGCGCGCTTGCCAGAGTTCGCCGTGAACGCGGATCATTCCGGCCGCGGCGGCGCCGATCATATCGAGCGACTGCGTGACCTGCCCCTCTTCGCCGATGAGTTGATCCATTCCGGTGGATTGTTTCCAACCGCGCGAGCGCAGCACCAGACGCATCAGAAAAATTGTGATCAGCGCGAACGGAAGTGTCGCGCCGAACGCGACTCCCAGACTTACGCCGCCCGCGGTGAGCGGCGAACGAATCAGCATCAGCGCGCCAAGCAGCATCGAAATTATGCCGCCGATCGCGAGGACGCCGTGGCTTGTAAGTTTTGCTTCGAGAATAAATAAACCCAGCGCGAGAAGAATGAGCAGTAGCCCCGCGATATTCACGGGAAGAATTTGCATCGCGTAAAGCGCCAGCAAAATACAGATGCCGCCGATAACTCCGGGCGCGACCACGCCGGGATGCGTGAATTCGGTGTAGAGGCCAAGCACACCTGCGATCAACAGTACGAAGAAAATATCTGGCTGCACAATTCGCGCCAGAAATTTTTGGCGAGCCGTCATTCCAATTTCTACACGTTGCGCGCCAGCCAGATGGAGCGTCGCGATCGAGCCGTCGAATCGCTTGATGGTGCGGCCATCGAGTTGGCGAATCAGATCGTCTTCGCTGGGAGAAAGGAGATCGACGAGCTTTCCATCGAGAGCTTCTTTTTCGGTGAAAGCTTTCGCGTCGGTCACGGCGGTTTCTGCGAGCGAAACATTGCGTCCGCGCGCGCCGGCATAGCTGCGAAGAAAAGCCAGCGCGTCATTCAAGATTTTTTTCTTCAGCGTTTCGTCGATGGTGACGGAGTATCCGCCGATCTCGATGATGGGAGAAGCCGCGCCGGTGTGCGTTCCGGGCGCCATCGCGGCAACGTCTGCCGAGAGCAAAATAAAAAATCCGGCGGACGCAGCGCGCGAACCCGTGGGCTCCACATAAATGCAGACGGGCACGGGCGAAACAAGAATGTGCTGGATGATGCTTTGCATCGAATCGCTCAGGCCGCCAGGCGTATCCATCGAAATCAACACGAGGCTGGCGTGCGAATCCGCGGCCTGTTGCAAGCCGCCATTGATGTATTCGGCGAGAAGCGGTTCGATTTCGTCGTGGATTTGGAGTTTCACTACGACGGGAGCTGAGGCATTTGTTTGTGGCGCGGGCGACTCGGCGTGCGCTGAAACTACAGAAATGGTTGCCAGCAAGACGCAGACGGCAGTTAGGAATGCAGACGCGGTGCGTGCGGCGGAGGATTCGCTGCTACGGATGACACCCGCTTCTTTTGCGAATATTTTTCTGAAAGTGCGTAACACGGGGTTGCTCACCTTTCTGTCTTTACACGAGCCAATTTCGAAAGCGAGGTCGGGGTCAATCTTTGTACGTCGCGTTGCTCGGGCGCGCCAACAATCGTAACGGTGGCGGGCCCCTGTCCGCGCAGCGCATTTGCTTCTTCGCCGGCGCCGCTGCGATCGAGCGCAGCAATCAGCATGGCTTTCGCCTGCGAATCGTCGGGAGCGAGCCGCGCAGCTTCGCGGAACGCATGAGCGGCCGCAGCGGTGTCTCCCAGAAGATAATTCGCGAGGCCGAGATTGAAATTGTAATCGGGCTCGGCGGGATCGAGAGATTGCGCGCGCGCAAAATCGCCGAGCGCATCGCGATAGCGCGCTTCACGAAGCCGCGCGACTCCTAGATCATTGACGATTTCGGGATCAACATTCGGGCCGCCCGAATTTTCGGGTTGCGCAGCGAGCGCAGAAAATGCGGCCTCGGCGCGCATCGGATCATTTCGCAATAAATTACAGACGCCGGATTCGAACCGGGCGTCAATCGAATGCGGACCTGTTGCGGGAACTTTCGCGAGCCACTGCAGAGAAGCTTCGCAATCGCGCTTCGAATAATAAGTGCGGCCCAGCGCGAATGCGGGTTCGTCCCAATCTGGATCGAGCCGAGCGGCTTCGTGCAAATCGCGGAGGCGGATGTCGTCGTCGGGACTTAGCAAACCCTTGATGAAAAACTCGAATGCATCAGGACGAACCGCGCGCGCAGCATTTACAAAATCGCGCGCAGGCTGCGATTGCACATCGCATGATGCGGAAGAGGAAAAAGAATTTTGGATCGCGCAAAGAATTCGCCACGCAGCGCGCGCTTGCACTTGTGCGAGCGAATCAATCGTGCCCGATTCTGAAAACGGCGGCGCGAGGCGCGGCGGATTTGCGCTGAGAATGTGCGTCGTCACCTGCACTGAATTTGTCTGTGGTGCGAATTCGCCGAATACAATGTAATCGGCGTCCATTTCCGCGCCGATTTTGAGCATGGTCGCTCGGCTGAGATGGGCGTACGCAGGGATGCCCATTTTTTCGAGCGCGGCGAGGCGTTCTTCGCGCGAAAAAACCGCAGGCGCGTGGCCTCGCATTTGATCAGCGGTCAATTCGGCAAGACCTTCGCCGATCCAATCCCACTGCGCGGACTTGCTGGAATTTTCAAACGGAAACACAACGACGGAAGGAGCGCGGGACACACTTGCGGAAGACGATGCAGTTTGCGCGGAAGATGACGGCGCAAAAACCGCGAGACACGCGAACGAAGCGGCGCACACAAACAAACGCCGCACAGCACTCGCTTTCATATTACTGGATTCTAACAGAATGTGGGCGAAGTGGCGGGCCGTGGATTTGTTCCACAGCCCGCCCTAGAAAAACGTGGGCCTAAAGCAGTCCCTGCGATTTCGGCTGCACGGCAGGCAGCGCAGGCAATCCAACCAAGTCGCGGAAATGTGGATCGTTCGAGACGCGCGCAAACGCTGGATCGTCCTTCACTTTCGGAATGTCGGTGTAGCCTTCGTCGCGCGACTTGCGAAGATAATAAACGCAGCGCTCAGCATTGCCATCGGTTGCAAAAGACTTCGCGAGCAGGAAATAAAACATGCCGTGATCGCTGAAATTGGGATCGCGAAGAATCGTGCCGGTGCGGGCAGAGCGCGTGAAAACTTCGGGATCGAGAGCCAATGCTTCGTGAAACGCGGCTTGGGCTTCTTCGAGCCGCTTGGTTCTGAGGTAGGCCATTCCGAGATTGCTGTAGTAGGCGGCGTTAGTCTTTTCGAGTTCGATCGCTTTGCGGTAGGAACGAATGGCTTTTGAGTATTTTCTCTGGCCGTTGTACGCGGTGCCTAAGTTGTTCCACAGGGTGGAATTTGTCTTGTCGAACTTGATAGCCTTTTCGTAACAACGCACCGACTCGTTGATGTAGTCGTCGTTAGGGGATTGGGAGAGCTGCTCATCGGCACTCGCGAGTTGGCCCCAGAGAGAAGGATCTTTGGGATTTTCTTTTACGAGCTGGCGAAAGATAACCGCAGCCTCGGCGTACTCCTTCTTGGCCATGTGCAACGAGGCTTCCGTCAGCCGCGCGTCTTCCATTTTTGCGGGCGCTGCGCCAGTGTTGGATTGCGGCCGCGGCACGTCTGTCTTGTCGGAAACATTGCGAACTTGCTGGGCTGGCACAGCCGCGGCAAACATCAAGATCGAGCTGGCTATCAGGAAAGATTTCATCGCGATCCTCCGGCAGGCTGGAGTGCCTGCGGCAGGCAGCCCTGACACCATTAAGGCTCAACGACAGGTGAGATGGGCATTCCTTGTAAGATAAAGATACCAGAAACGTTCAAAATGTTGCCAGCAATCTCAATATTCCGAGGACCAAATTGGCCGAAGCGGGAGGATGTGTCCGCCGGTCACGGCGGGACCAATCAAAAAATCTACCCGCCGGGTGGCTTGCCAGGATCAGTTTTCTTCTTGGAGTCGGCATCCGCGTCGTGGCCGCCGAACAAACTTTTGAATTTGTGCCAAAAGCCATCTGGTTTAGCCGCAGCAGATTTCTGCGCGGTCGGATTGCTGCGCAGGAGTCGACTGATCGCCAAATTTATGCCAGCCGGGTGCGCCCGGAGCGGGATGACTCGTAGCTGAATTCGGAATTGCCGAAGTGACGTTTGGATTCGGCGTCGCCGATTCCGTTTGTTTTGTCGCCGCCAAATAGACGCGACAGCCAAGTGCCGCCAGCGGAGCCGCCGTGCTTCTGGCAGTACACAGTAGGCTGTGTTCCCTCCACGAAATATTCTTCGCGCGTCGCCGGACAATTCGGCGTGGCGAGTTGCAGCGTTTCCGGATCGATCGACACGCTGACGATGCCCTCTGGCGGCGCAAAATTTTTGGTGTCTTTGTAAGCGGGCAGCGTAACTGCGCGCTTCATAAACTCGGCCCAGACGGGAGCAGCCGAAACTCCGCCAGCAAGAGTCAGATCATGATTGTCGTCAAAGCCGACCCACACGACGCACAACAAATTCGACGTGAAGCCGGCAAACCACGCATCGCGCGAGGTTCCCGTTTTGCCCGCAGCGGGATTATTGAAGCCTCTGGCGCGGACAGGATATGCGGTGCCGCGATTGATCACGTCTTCCATCACATTTGTGACGAGAAACGCCGTGCGCGGATCGAGCACTTGATGAGTGCGCGGCTTGTTTTGATCCTGCACAGTGCCATCGAGGCTGACGACTTCCTTTAAGTAGTAAGGCTCGGCGCGCACTCCGCCTTCTGCGAACGCGGTGTATCCAGCGGCGACTTCAAGCGGCGTCATTTCATACGCGCCCAACGCAACTGCAGGCGTGGCTTGAATGGACGACGCCAAACCCATGCGGCGCGCGACTTCAACCACGTGGGCGTAGCCGACAAGTTCTGCGACCTTGACGGTGGCGACGTTGAGCGAGTGAGTCAGCGCATCGCGCAGCGTGACGGTGCCGCGGAAATCTTCGCCGTAATTGTCGGGAGTGTATTGCTGTCCATCGAATTCGAACGAAGTCGGCTCGTCTTCCACGGTAGTAACCGTGGTGACGATCGGACCGTTGCCGGTGACAGCATCATCGAACGCCGCGGCATATACGAATGGTTTGAACGCCGAACCCGGCTGACGCCGCGACAACGCGCGGTTCAACTGGCTCTGGCCATAATCGCGGCCGCCGACAAGCGCTTTTATTTCGCCGGTCTTGGGATCGAGAACGACCATCGCGACTTGCGCCGCGGGAAATTGTTCGTTGGAATGTTTTTTCGCTGCTTCTTTTTTCCAGCGCGCGATTTTCGGAGCGAGCAGCTTCATCGACATTTTTCATGCCGATATCCACGGCCGTTGTGGCGGCACGCTGCAGAGCCGGATCGAGCGTGGTGTATGCGCGCAGCCGCTGCGAAAGAAGCTCCTGCTCGGTGAAGTGATCGAGCAGATCGTCTTTCACCATGTCGACAAAATAGGGCGCGCTGCTGCCGTCTTCCGCGGTGTGAATCACGTGAAGCGGACGTTTCTTGGCGTCAGCCTCATCGTCTGCGCTGATGAGTTTGTCTTCCACCATCTGCCCAAGCACGCGGTCGCGAGCTTCGATGGCGCGATCAGGATGCAGATCGGCGGAAGAATAATGATTCGGGCGGCGGATGATGGCGGCAAGAAACGCGGCTTCTTCCAGTTTGAGATCGCGAACATCTTTGCCGAAATACGCTTCCGCGGCTTCGCCGAATCCGTGGATCGCAAAGCTGCCGCGATTGCCGATATAAATTTCGTTGGCGTACAGCTCAAAGATTTGATTTTTCGTGAAGCGATGATTCAGTTCGAGCGCCATCATCGTTTCGGCGACTTTGCGTCTCCAGGTGCGTTCATTGGTGAAGAAAAAACTGCGCGCCACTTGCATATCGAGAGTGCTCGCGCCTTGCGAAACGCCGCCATGACGCAGGTCTGCCCATGCCGCGCCGAAGATGCGGAAAATGTCGAAGCCGCCGTGCTCGAAGAAACGCTTGTCTTCGGCGGCGAGAACGGCGTTGACCATCACCTTTGGCAGATCTTCGAAATGAACGGGGCGGCGCTTTTCGCGCGAATCGCTGAAGAGATTTGTCAGCAGTTCGGGCTCGATTTCGGCGCTCTGTACGTCATCGCCTTCGGTCATGCGATGGATGCCGATAATTTGACGGCCCCTGAATTCCACCTTCAACAGATTGGTGGCGTGAAAGTACGATCCCTGTTCAGGATAAATTTCCACCGCGGACCCGCGAGCGATGTAACGCCCGATGCCCTCTTCGCCGTTTTTGGTATAGCCGCTGCGATCGAGGTATCCAATTAAATCAGCGGGGGCGATCGCCTGGCCCACAAAAAGTAGACCCGCATCGGTATAAATTCCTGAAGTGTTTTGGAAGACGCTGCCGGAAAGCCGCTGATCGATCATCCGGCCGTAGGAAATGTAGTAGTACGTGAAAATTCCGAGGCCTGTGAGAACGAAGCAAAGCATCGTACCCAACAAAACAAGCCCAAGTTTTGAAGACCAAAACCCCCTGCCCAGACGAATACGCAAGCCGCCTCCAGCGGTGACCCTTGCAGTTAGATTGTAGCCGATGGAGAACGGTTGGGCTGAATCGGTTGAGCGGGGCGATGCGAAGGCCTAACTCATAGATTTGGAGGGAAATTACGTTCTGGAAAGGTGACTACGCGCGCGGTCGACGCGCAGTTTGGATAAATCCTACTGCACCAGCGACTGGCTATCCGCGCTCGGCGAAAAGTGAAGCTGCGTCTGGTAGAAGCCGAGATCGACAGGCACGGTGTAATCCACTTCGAATTGAAGCGAGCGCGAGTTATTCGCCACGATCTTCACGTTGTCTTTGTCGGCGGGGATATTCCGCGTCAGCAATTCCTTGGCGATCGTCGCCCGCAGCGTTTCGTCTGGCATGTGGTTCACCAGGAAATACGGCGTTTGCGTACGCATCCAGTCTTCCAGTTCGTATTCAGCAATGTAGGGCGGGATCATTTTCCAGCCCACGTAGATGCTGATCGTAAACACGATTAGAAATAGAATGAACGTGGCTTTAACTTTGCCGCTCTGGCCGTTGCGGACGCGCACGTTCCGCCTTTTTCTGACAAGCATGCAGGGACATTGGTTTAACCAGCATACTGTCCCAAACCCGCACCGTCTATGAATCGCGCGAACAGGCATTCCTGGGGGTTACCTGTACTGAAGTACAGTTTGCGACCTTCTGAGAGCCGCTTGGCGGTCAGTATGCTCGCGCGAAAATTCCGCGCTCTTTAGCCGGTTTGCCGCAGTAGACGCAGGCGCCATCGGCGGGTTCCTGATTGAGCGGGATGCAGCGCATCGTCGCCTTCGTGTCTTCTTTGATTTTCGCTTCGCATTCGGCGCTGCCGCACCAGAACGCGCGGGCGAATCCTTTTTCCACCGCTTGCTTCAACTCGTCGTAGGAGTTTGTGTCGCGCGTGTTGGCATCGCGAAACGCCAGAGCCTTCTGATGCAGCGCGGCTTGAATTTCGTCGAGCATTTTGCCGACGGATGCGACGATGCCGCTCATCGCAGCAGGTGACTTCCCTTCCCGTCCGGGCTTGTCGCGGCGCGCGAACATCACGCTTTGATTCGCGAGATCTTTCGGGCCAAGCTCGATTCGCAAAGGCACGCCGCGCATTTCCCAGTCATTAAATTTGAAGCCGGGGCTGGCGCCTTCGCGCTCGTCAGTGATCACGCGAGAATCCGCCGGCAACTAGATCGGCTTTCAGTTTGCGCGCGGCTTCAATCACCATGCCGCGCTCTTCGTCGGTCTTCGCGATGGGAACGATCACAACTTGATACGGCGCAAGTTTGGGAGGCAGAACCAGTCCTTGATCGTCGCCATGAACCATGATGATCGCGCCAACCACTCGCGTGGAAAGGCCCCACGAAGTCGTCCAGCAATGCTGAAGTGTGCCGCCTTTATCGAGATAGCGAATTTCAAACGCCTTCGCGAAATTTTGTCCCAGATTGTGCGAAGTGCCCGATTGCAGCGCCTTTCCATCGCCCATCATCGCTTCGATGGAATAGGTTTGATCCGCGCCGGCAAATCTTTCGGACGCCGATTTGCGGCCGGAAATCACGGGAATCGCGGCGTCTTTAATCGCGAAATCGGCGTAAATGTCGAGCATTTGCCGCGTTTCGAATTCCGCTTCGTCAAACGTGGCGTGCGCGGTGTGGCCTTCCTGCCAGAAAAATTCCAGCGTGCGCAGAAAAAGTTTCGTGCGCAGCTCCCATCGCACCACGCTGTTCCATTGATTGATCAGCACCGGCAAATCGCGGTACGACTGAATCCATTTCGCGTACGCGTAGCCGATAATCGTTTCTGAAGTCGGACGAATCACCAGCGGCTCTTCCAGTTTTTCGCCGCCGCCAATCGTCACTACCGCAAGCTCGGGAGAAAATCCTTCGACGTGCGATTTTTCTTTCTCGATAAAACTTTTCGGAATCAGCAGCGGAAACGCCGCGTTCATGTGCCCCGTCGCTTTGAAGCGGCGGTCCAGCGCCGCAGTGATATTTTCCCAAAGCGCCCAGCCGTAGGGACGCACGATCATGCAGCCGCGAACGGGCGCGTAATCGGCCAGCTCCGCGCGCAGCACCAGCTGGTTGTACCATTCGTTATAATCTTCGGCGCGTGTTGGCAGCTTCTGTTCAGCCATAAAAGAAAAATGTCTCCAATGTTTTCGGTGATAGCGAGCGTAGCGAACAGGTTTCGAGGTGTCAACCAACCCCGGGCTGCGCCAGCGCCGCATCTTCCACGAGGCCCGGCTCACGAATATTCCTTATATCTTATATTGCATTTTAATTATATACATGCTATTCTTTTCTGGCGCCGTTCCCGGCTCGCACGATTTGCCTTCCGCATACTTCGTGCGATCCGCGCGAGAAAATTATGTCACCGTCTTTCTCCAGAATCGCTCCACCAATTCCCTTCGAGAATAAAGCTCGCCGCACCTTCAAAATCTTGCTAACTCCTTTAGAAAGAATCGCTTACACACTCTTGGGTACCGGGCGATTCAGCAACATCTTTGTTTTCAGTATTTTAGCCAAAATCGCGATGCGAAGAATTTCAAGCAATTCAGACACGCCAAAACCACAAGTCTTTCTTAATCAGACATTTGCGGCAAGAACTAAGTCTGCGCGAGTTACGGAGCGCGGGCTCGCGACCGGTCGCGTCATGGCTATCTTGGAGGTGGCAGCAGCGCGCGAATGCGCTCCGTCAATTCGGCGCCGGTGTGCGTAGCTTCAGCAAGGGAGAAATCGGGATCGAGGAGAAGCAGGTGAATCGATGGATCAGTGCTGCGAAGTTTTTCTACCGCAAATTCGTTTGCGCGCAAACCCGGTCCGCAGATCACCAGATCTGGTTTTCTTACTTTCAGCATCAGCACCGCGTCGTTCAGTTGCTTCGCGGTGAAACTTTCATAGCCGAGCCGGCCGATCAGCGCATTGAGATATGCCAATAAATCGGCGGACGTATCGACGCAGAGAATTTTCAGTTTTGGCGTAGAGGATTTTTCATCGGGAGAGTGCGCGTGCACGGAAAATGCGCGAATTGCGTCCGTCTCTGACGCGAACACGGGGAAAAGTTGGAGCAAGTGCGTCGCTTCCAAAACTTTATGCACGAATGAAGATGTGTTGCACAATTTCAAGTCGCCATGATTCGCGCGCAACACGCCGCGCAAGCGAACCAGCGCGCCGAGGCCGCCGCTATCAATGAACTCCACTCCCGCGAGATCGAGAATCACATTTTTAGAGCCAAGCGTGAGTCTATCGACTTCGAGCTGCAGCGCACGGGTTTCTTCGCCCGTGATGATGCGTCCCTGGCACGCGATAATCGCGACGTTTCCGGATTTGTGGCTCGCAAGCGTGAGTTGCATTTCTCGCGGAGCGTATCACAATTGCTCGCCCGACGTTGTTGACGGGCCTGTCGCCTCATGGTATTTCGTGCGTACTCGCGGAGGATCACATGCCATTTTGCGGAAAGTGCGGAACTGAAGCGCGGTCTGGCTCAAATTTCTGTTCGTCTTGCGGAGCGTCGATCGGTGCGCCACCGCCGATAGCGGCCCAATCGGTGCCGGTCGCACCTCCAGTCGCAGCGCCTCCCGCGCCTCCGCCAGCGCCCATTGTTCCGCAAGCTGCTCCCTTGCCGATAGCGGGAGGGTTTTGCTCGTCCTGCGGCAAAGCCGTCGGGCCCACAGACGCATTCTGCAAGTCGTGCGGAGCGAAGCTTGGCTCGATTGGCTCTACCGCGGCACAGCCGATCGCGGCGCAAGCTGTCCCGCCCGTCGCTGTCCCGCCCGTCGCTGCCCCGCCCGTTCCCGCGCAGCCTGCGCCGCCACAGGCGCGAAAGAGTCATGCGGGAGCATGGATCGTATTGATTCTCGCCCTCGTGATTGGAATCGTCGCGTTCGCGGCTGTGATGGAGAACTCAGGCCCGAAACCAGAAGAGGCTGTAGATGGCGCGCGCACTGCCTACTTACAACACGATCAAATCACGTTCGACAAATATGTGAACGTGAACGCGGTGTTAAGCGATGGTACTGACCAAATGGTGAATAACTGGCTGGCGCAAAACAAGGCTGGCGGCTTGGTCACTGCGGGAGCCGGGCTGCTCACAGAGTATGTGAAGACGAATTACTTACCGGCGTTTGCGCAATCTGTGGACCAGTGGGTGATAAGTGGAACTTGGCCGGACCAATCGCAATCAAGCAACAACAATTCGGCGAATGCGATGGCGGCGAATTTTGTTTCGTCAATGTTGAGGACGGTGGCCGCATCACAATTGACGTATCAAGGAGTCGTATCGAAGTCGGTGAACGACTCGACGGCGGATTTGAGCATAAATATGGGAACTTCGATGAGCAGCCAGCCGGTGGTTGTAAAACTAAGGCTGCAGAAAGATGGAGATCACTGGCAGATCGTGGCGATTGAGGATCTAGCGGGATTGATGGACCAACTGAACGCGGCGTCGAAACCGTAGCGGCAGCGACACCAGATAACTATTCGGCGCGAAGAGCATCAACCGGATTGATATTCGTAGCGCGAAGGGCTGGCGCGTAACTCGCCAGAGCAGCCGCGGCTACAAGCACCAACGACACTCCGATGTACGTAACGGGATCGAACGGCTTCACGCCGAAAAGGAGCGAGGACATCAGGCGCATGAGCATTGCCGCGGCGACAACGCCAAACGCTATTCCGACCAGGGCGAGCAGCGAGCCCTGGCGCACGAACATTCCGGTGACTTCGTTATTTTGCGCGCCCAGAGCTTTACGAATTCCGATTTCGCGGGTGCGCTGAGAAACGGAGTAGGAAATCACTCCGTAAATTCCGGCGACACCAAGGAGCAGCGCCATCGCGCCGGCAATACCGAGCATCACCAGCGCGAACGATGTGCGGCCCAGAGATTTATCGTAAATCTCGCGCATGGTGCGAACCGTAGCGAGAGGGAGGTTGGGATTAACGGACCACACAGCCTTGCCGATATCGGCCACGAAACCGCTAGAGCCGGTGCGGTTGCTGCGAATCACATAGCCGAGAGAGCGGCGATAGGTAATGTCGTCGCCCTCGAAGTTATCGAGGAGCAAGGGGAAGTAGGCGGATGAAGGCGGCTTGACGTTGATGCCATCATCGCGCTGGTCAGCCACCACGCCGATCACTTCGCGCCAGGTGCCCTTGGTATTTTCTCGGATGCGTTTTCCAATTGCGGAGGGAGGATCGTGCCAGTATTCTCGCGCAAAATTTTCGGAAACCATTGTCACGGGACGTTTCTCGTAGACATCCGTCCACGTGAAATCGCGGCCCACGATAAGGGGCATACCCATCGTTTGCAAAAGCCCCGGCGAAACCATCTTAAATCTGCGAAGCGGAGGAATTTCGCTTTCGGTGTAAACGCGGTCCTGCGCGAAAAGAGGATCTTGCCAACTTTCACCCGTCATCGGAATCGCAGTCGTAACACCCACAGACGTGACGCCGGGAATCGCGGCCATCTTGTCAATCAGGTTCTGTTCCATGCGAATCACGGCGACAGGATCTTTCACGGCCGCTGTCCGGAATGTAGATGCGAAGAGTTTGCAATTCATCGGGATACGAAAATCCGGGATTAACGTGTTTGAGCGCCTGGAATGTGCGAATCATCAGCCCGGAACTGATAAGCAGCACCAGTGCGAGAGCAATCTGAACCACCACAAGAATATTTCTCGCGCGGTGGCGCTCCCTGCTCTGGCTCATGCTGCGGCCGCCGGCGCGGAGAGCGATTCCGATGCGAGGTCCGGCGTACTTGATTGCTGGAATCAGTCCGAAGAAAACACCGGCAACAATCGAAATCGCGAAAGTGAAAAGCAAGACCAAATGCGTCAAGCGATACTTCGTCAAGGCGGGGAAGATTTGCCGGAGCGCAGCACCATCAGAAGACGAAGCGCTCCGAGAGCAATCCCGAGCCCGAGAATGCCGCCCATGATTCCGAGCGTGAGACTTTCAAGCAACAGCTCCCGCGCGATTTGTCCCCAGCCCGCGCCGAGCGCCGATCGTATGGCAAGTTCGTGCTCGCGGCCTTGCGCACGGACGAGCATGAGGTTTGCCACGTTTGCGCAGGCGATCAGCAGCACCATTCCGACGGTGCCCATGAGCACCCACAGCACTTTCCCGATATCGCCGAGAACACTTTGTTTGAGCGGTTGCAACACAGGAATGATGTTGGCGTCTTCAAACATTTTCTCGCTGTAACCAGGAAAAGGCGGGAACGAACGCATCGCAATTGGAAGCATTCTTGCGACATCGGCGTTAGCTTCTGCGAGAGTGACGCCGGGTTTCAAGCGCGCGATGCCGTGATAGCTAAAATTTCCCAGGAATGTTTTGTTGTGATCCAACTGAAGCGGGAGAAACAACACAGGTTTTCGATCGAGAAAACTAAAATTTTCCGGCAACACGCCGATTACTTCTTTGCCCTGCCCGTTCAACAGAATTCGCCGCCCGATCACAGAAGGATCGCTGCCGAATTTCGTGCGCCACATTCCGTAGGTGAGGATTGCGGTCTCGGGCCGGTCTGGAAGATCGTCTTGCTCAGAAAACAGACGCCCAAGGATTGGCCGAACGCCGAGAATCGGCAAGACCGATTGCGTGACGTCCATCGTTTGAATTATCTTCGGGCTCAGCGATGCCGGTTAGAGTGTCCGTGTCGGGCTGCCATAAGCCGGTGCTTTGGAAAGTGTGGGACTGCTCGCGATAAATGAAGTCCAGGAACGGTGCGGACCCGGCGCTTGCGAGATTCAGGCCGGGAGCGCCGTGGTCGACATCGACAAGTTGTTCGGCGTGCGAATATGGCAGGGGCTTGAGCAACACTCCTTCGACGACGGCGAAGATCGCGCTGTTGGCTCCGATGCCGATCGCAAGTGTGAGGACAGTAATCGCCGTGAAAGTTGGGGATTTGAGAAGGCGTCGAAGGATGTGTTTGAGTTTCACGCTTGAAGATACGCGAAGGATTGTAGCAAAGTTCCATAGAGAAGATGATCGCGACCGCGCACGAATTGTAAGCTGGGGCGCCAGGGATCGGGCGTTGCGCAGGGCCGACCGGCGGAATAGAATCACGAATGATTTGCCCGAACATTTTGCTCACGCCTAGATAAAAGGAGGACTGCACACGCGATGATTGATTCCGGAATTCCCACGATACCGACGATTGTGCTTGGCGCCGACCACGCGGGATATAAATTGAAGGAAGCGATCAAGAATTATTTGATCGAGACAGAAATTTCCCGTGGAAGATGTGGGCACCTGGACGGACGAGTCCGTGGACTATCCGGATTACGCGCGCAAAGTGGGCGAGCGCGTGGCGGGAAGCGATAAAGTGGGCGTGCTGGTTTGCGGCACAGCGATTGGAATGACGATCGCCGCAAACAAAGTGGATGGTATTCGCGCTGCGCAGGTCCACGATTTGTTCACGGCGAAAATGGCGCGGGAACATAACGACGCAAACGTGCTCACATTGGGCGCGCGAGTGATGGAGCAGGAGGCGGGAATCGCGGCCGTGCGCGAATTTTTGGATGCGAAATTTCTTGGCGGACGCCACCAACGGCGGATCGACAAGATCAACGAGATGGACAAAGTCCATGCGTCGGATGGTGTCGGACGGCGCGTCAAAGAAAGCTGCGCAGGAGCAATAATTAAGTGATGGGCGAGAAGTTTTCCAATGGGAGACGATGTGGCCGCAAATAAAACGAGTTTGCAAGGCAGCCTAACCGCAAAGATGAATCGAAAGTTGCGCGAAGTGGATCCCGAGATTGCAGAAATTATCCGGCTGGAATCCGAGCGGCAGGCGAAAGGAATTGAGCTGATTCCTTCAGAAAATTTTGTGTCGGAGGCAGTGCTCGAAGCAATGGGCTCAGTGCTCACGAACAAATACGCCGAGGGATATCCGGGAAAGCGGTACTACGGCGGATGCGAATATGTGGATCGCGCCGAAGCAGCTGGCGATCGATCGCGCGAAAAAACTTTTTGGAGCGGAACACGCGAACGTGCAGGCGCATTCCGGCTCGCAGGCGAATACGTCTGTATATATGTCCGTGCTGCAGCCGGGCGATGTAGTGCTCGGAATGAATCTGGCGCACGGCGGCCACCTCACGCACGGACATCCGCTCGAATTTTTCGCGGGCGGATGTACAAGTTTGTGGCGTACGGCGTGAAGCGCGACACGGAAACGATTGATTACGACGAAGTGGCGCGTCTCGCGGAGGAACACAAACCGAAAATGATTGTGGCGGGCGCAAGCGCGTATTCGCGCGTGATTGATTTCGCGCGATTCGCCGAAGTGGCGAAATCAGTTGGCGCGGTGCTCTTCGTGGATATGGCGCACATCGCGGGACTTGTAGCGGCGGGAGTGCATCCGAGTCCGGTGCCGCATGCGGATTTTGTTTCGACAACCACGCACAAAACTTTGCGCGGTCCGCGCGGCGGATTGGTGTTGTGCAAGGAAAAATACGCGAAGGAATTGGACAAGCTGACGTTCCCGGGAATTCAGGGCGGCCCGCTGATGCATACGATCGCAGCGAAAGCGGTGTGTTTGCAGGAGGCGATGGAGCCGGGATTTCGCGAGTATCAAGCACAAGTGGTGACGAACGCGCGGGCGCTCGCCGCTGGGATGGCGAATCGCGGTTTTCGAATCATCAGCGGAGGAACGGACAATCATTTGTTCATGGTGGATATTTTCGCGCGCGGAATTACAGGGAAAGAAGCGCAACCTGCACTGGATCGAGCCGGAATTACCGTGAACAAAAATGCGATTCCGTTCGATCCCACTCCGCCGATGACAGCCGGCGGAATTCGTATGGGAACTCCTGCAATTACGACTCGCGGAATGAATGAAGCAGAGATGGATCGCATTGCGGGCTGGGTGGTGGATGTGCTGACGCACATTAGCGACACAGGCGAAGCAGCGCGCGTAAAAAAAGAAGTGGAAGAATTCACCGCGCAATTTCCGCTATACGCGGAGAGATGGAATCGAGCAGCGGATTAGCGAGGGCATTAGATGCGAATCGCGCTGGACATCAGACGCGCGGGCGATTTTGGCATCGGCACCTACCTGCGAAATATTCTGCAGCAACTCGCGCGCCAGGATTCAGAAAATCAGTATCTGCTGATCGGCGCGCCGCGTCACCTGGAAGAGATCGGATCGCTTCCAGAAAATTTTAGTTCCCTTCCGTTTGAAGCGGAGCCGGGAACTTTTCGAACACACCTGCGGCTGCCGCTGCTTCTCGAAAATCACCGGATTGATTTGTTGCACATGCCGTGGTTCTATGCCCCCGCATTTGTGCCGTGCAGGCTGGTGATTACAGTGCATGACCTCACGGAAATTGCAGCGCCGGAGGTGGGCTCTTCTCGAGTGGTACAAACAGCGCGACTTTGGTTTGCGCGCCGCGCGCTAGAGCGTGCCGACCGGATACTGGCGGTATCAGAGAACGCGAAGCGCGAACTTGAACGTGGATTTGAAGTGCCCGCGGGAAAAGTAGAAGTGGTGTACAACGCCGTGGAGGAACGATTTCTTACAGAACCCATCGCGGCGGACGCGGATCACGTTCTGGCGCGGTATGCGGTGGATGGACCGTTCGTTCTGTATGTTGGAAACATTCGGCCGCAGAAAAATCTGGCGCGATTGATTGAAGCGTTCGCGGTGGTAAAAAATGAGCTGCGCGACGATCCGAAATTCGCTCATTTAAAATTAATTGTGATTGGCGATTCGCTAGCACCCCATCCGGATCTGCGGCGAGCGGTGGTGAGGACGCGCTTGCGAGAGGACGTGCGCTTTCTGGGCTTCGTGCCGCTCGCCACTCTTCGTGTTTTTTACGCGAGCGCGCGAGCATTTCTTTTTCCTTCATTGTACGAGGGATTCGGATTGCCGCCGCTGGAAGCGATGGCGCATGGCGCGCCAGTACTCGCGTCCGACACTTCAGCTCTGCCAGAAGTATTGGGTGATGCAGCGCTGCTGGTGAATTCAGAAAATGTATTCGAACTGGCAAAAGGGATTCGACAGATTGTGACCGACGACGACTTGCGTGCACGATTGATTGCGGCCGGACGCGCGCAGGTTCGGAAATATTCGTGGGAGCGTGCCGCCAAACAAGTGCTCCAAGTATATGAAAATGCATTGGCGAGTGGTCGCGACGCGAAGAAATCCGCCGCGCCACACAGCAGTGTTGCAAATTCTCCAGCGGAACCGAGCGAGACGACGGAAGCTAGCGTTGTGGCATCTGCGGCAACAAAAACTGAATCGGCGCGCGCTGCGCGCGTCGGCGCGGACGAGTGACCGCACCATTCATGGCCGCGCACCTGGCGGTGGCGAACGGTTTCAGAACTTCAAACTACGACGATCTCAAGTTCATTTACTAGACCTTCTGCAATTTGGAATGCGCGGATGGCGCGCGGCGCATCGTGACGCGGAGAGATAATTATGTAGGGGATGTCCGGGTAGTAGGCGAGACCGATGTCCGTCTTCGAGGGCGAATTATCTCCAGTCGGATGAGAGTGGTAGATTCCTGCGAGATCTAGACCACGCTCTCGCATCACACGGAAAAGCGAGAAGAGTTCCTGAGGAGCGATCTCGTAGGCCGTAGGGCTATTCAGCGAATTTTGCGCGGGAAAGATTTCTTCTGGCGCGCCGAAACGCCCAGCAACCAGGCCGCAGCATTCGATGTTGGGCTGCGAACGAGCATGGGCTAGAAGCTCCGCGGCGAGCGGCGTGGCCGATACGGAATTCTTTATTCACAAGAAAATTCTAGTGCGAATGTGCCGCGCGCGTTTTGCGGTTGCTAACACTGATTGGATTCTAGACTCCGTCGGCGAACCTGATCGGTTCGCTCGCAGCGATGACATTAGTTTCAGACTAATGCCTGCAAGTAGGCCTTTTGAGCCTGGCGCCGCAGAAATGTTGGCACTTCGAGATCGTCCGCCTGCACTTCCTGCACGATTTCGGGAGCCGGCTGCACGGGCCGCATGACTGGGGGCGGCTCAGCCAGACGATCCTGTTCCGGCTGCTGCTCGCGCGCTCCCTTCCACGTTTTCGGAAGATAAGACTGGCGCTGCGGCTGCTGCTTGCGCGCGACTTCGCGGAAGCCCGCGGCGATCACGGTGATTTTCACTGACTCCTTCATATTTTCATCGAGCACTGCTCCGAAAATGATGTTGGCATTTTCGTGCGCGGCATGCTGAATGATAGAAGACGCTTCGTGAATCTCGTGGAGATTTAGGCTTGAGGAACCGCAAACATTGATGAGAATTCCCTGCGCGCCTTGAATTGAATTATCTTCGAGGAGCGGACTATTGATCGCGCGATTCGCGGCTTCGACAGCGCGGTTTGCGCCGCTGGCGACTGCGGTACCCATAACGGCATAACCCTGGCCTTGCATGATCGCGCGGACGTCCGCGAAGTCACGATTAATGATGCCGGGCACGGTGATGATGTCGCTGATTCCCTGCACAGCTTGGCGGAGAATGTCATCGGCGATGCGGAAAGCTTCGAAGAAGCTCGTGCCACGCTCGACGGTTTCGAGGAGCCGCTCGTTCGGAATCACGATGACAGTGTCAACGCAACTTACGAGTTCAGAGAGCGCATGCTCGGCTTGCATCATGCGGCGCTTGCCTTCGAAAGAAAACGGCTTGGTTACAACGGCTACGGTGAGCGCGCCAAGTTCTGTGGCGAGCGAAGCCACCACTGGAGCAGCTCCGCTGCCGGTGCCTCCGCCGAGACCGGAAGTGATGAAAATCATATCCGAGCCTTCGAGCGCTTCGATAATGTGGTCAGAATCTTCGAGCGCGGCTTTACGGCCCACCTCGGGATTGGCGCCAGCGCCGAGTCCCTTAGTAAGTTTGTTGCCGAGCTGAAGTTTTGTGGGCGCTTGCGACATCTTTAGCGCCTGAAGATCGGTGTTGGCCGCGATGAATTCGACGCCTTCAACTTTTGCGCGAATCATGCGATTGACCGCGTTGCAACCACCGCCGCCAACGCCGACTACTTTAATTTTGGCACCTTGCAGCAAATCTTCGCTGAAGGTCAGCCGGATACCAGAATCTTTCGGACTCATATTTTCCCCCTCGATCTAAATACGGGCGCGGCTCGGGGGCGCCCAACAAATTTGTGTTTCAACAGCGGGCGCAGCAAGCCGCGCCCCTACAAATTCAAAAATCAAAATCACTGGCCTGCGAACATGGCCTTGAACCTTGCAACCAATGTAGAGGGCTTCTGCGCGCCCTGCCGGCGCGCCTTCGCGCCATAAATCAGCAAACCGATGCTCGCGGCATACTCCGGCTGAGAAAACTTTTCGGGCAATCCCGGCAGGCCATGCGGTGTCGCGAGACGGACTGGCAGCGAAAAAATACTGTCTGCCAGCTCAGAAAATCCATGGAGGCGAGATGCGCCGCCCGCGAGAATTATTCCCGCCGGAATCTGCTTGTCGAGGCCTGCGCGCTTAACTTCATCGCGAATCATCGAAAGCAATTCGTGAGCGCGCGGCTCGATAATGTCATTCAGCATTCTTGTGAAAATTGAGCGCGGCGGGCGATCGCCAACGCTGGCGATTTCGATGCTGCGATCTTCGCCGACTGCGTCTCGGAATGCGCACGCATATTCGCGCTTAATGCGCTCCGCCTCGGGAATCGGAGTACGGAGACCAACTGCGAGATCGTTTGTGAAATGATCGCCTCCAATCGGGACAGAACCCGCGTGGCGAACCATGCCCCCGGCGAAGAGAATCAAGTCTGTGCTGCCGCCGCCGATATCGAGCAGACAGCAGCCGAGTTCGCGCTCGTCTTGCGTGAGCGATGACTCCGCAGCGGCGAGCGGCTCGAGAACGGTGTCGCTAACCACAACTCCTGCACGATTCGCCGCGGTGACTAGATTCTGCGTGGCAGAAATCGCGGAGGTAACGATGTGAACGTTGACTTCAAGACGCTGCCCAACCATGCCGATGGGATCGCGAAGGTGATTCTGCGAATCGAGCAGAAAATCCTGCGGCAAGACGTGAAGTATTTCGCGATCTTCTGGAAGAGAAATCCCGCGAGCGGCTTCAACCGCGCGGCGTACATCATCACGCTGAACGTCGCGCTGACGCTGGCCCAGGGAAATCCCGCCACGACTATTGACGCCTTTTATGTGGCTTCCAGCGACACCAAGAATGGCGGATTCAACGGGAACGCCAGCAGCACTTTCAGCTTCTTCAACCGCGCGGCGGATGGAACTTACGGTGGCGTCAAGATTGACGATGACGCCTTTGCGCAGCCCTTTTGATTCAGCCGCGCCCAAACCAAGAAATTTTGGAGCGTCTTCTGTCAGTTCGACGATGATGGCACAGGTTTTTGTGCTGCCGATATCGAGCCCTACGAGATATTTGTCGTGCTTCGCCAAACGGATGAGCTCCCCTCAAAACGAATCGCAAAAACTACAAGTCGCCCCGGACTTCAAAATCATCGCCGACGTGAAGGTTGCGCTATCTATCCTGTGAGTTTCAAGCGCACGTTTAAAAAATCGGCCGCCAGCCGCGCCACCTAGAAAATCGCCGGTCTCTGATCAGTGGCGGCGCGCGACTGCTGCGGACAGATGCGATTCCGGATTCACGACAACTTGCTTCGAGAATCGCAGATCCACTGATTCCACGCGACCCGCTGCCGCCCTCCACTGTCCGATATTTTCGACGAACACACGGAACTTCGACCCAAAATCCACGTCGCCAAAATGAACGACGATAGGGCCCTGATCATCGACACCGGAGATGTTCATTTGACTGAGCCCAGCCAGCGTGGCGCGGACATCATCGGAATCGGATAAATCCACTTCGCTGAGATGGTCGGAAGCGCCGGGACGGACTTGATCCATTTCGTGAACGAGACCAGAGTAGAGCGCCATGCGCTGCTCGCGTTCAGACCGAGGCACTGATTCTGAAATTCCGCTAACGACCGGAAACTGAAAATTTGATTCGAGAGGACGATCGAGAATTACGCCATGAGAATCGATCAGAGAAAGATCGGCGCCGGTGCGAAGGTACGCGATTGGGACGCGTTCGACGATCTCGACGCGAATGCGATTCGGCCAAATGCGGGAAACAATTGCGTGGTCAACCCATGACAATTCCGCGAGTTGTGTTTGGCGCGTGTCGAGAGGAATTCGAAAGACGCTGCGATCCAGATCATGCGCAAACGGAGCGAGCGCGGCTTCGCGCGCAATGTATTTGTTTCCGAAAAGTTCGATTTGCGCCGAGTCTGACAAGCGAACGTATGGTGATGAAAGGAAGAAGGACGCAATTGTGTAAATAAGAAAGCTGGCTGCCACCACAACCACGCCAAACGCAAGCGCGCGACGATATGCAGGCCACGAGCGCTTACCAAATTTCCGGCGCCGGATTTCGACGGGCTTCTGCCGGCGAAGGTACCGGGGTTCTTCTTCCGCTGGCACTTCTTGCGGAAGCGTATCGACTTCAGTCGTCATGCCGTCCTCCCTTCCCGAGAAAGACGATCCATAAATACAGCAGCGAAAGTATTCGTCACTATTCTGCGTCTACTTCCAAACGATGACTTCTTCCTCGAGCGTGACACCGTAATTCTCGCGAACTTTTTCGCGCACGGTGCTAATCAACGCGAGCATATCCGCTGCTGTAGCGCTACCTGCGTTTACAAAAAAATTGGCATGTCGGTCGCTCACGCGAGCATCGCCCACCTGCAAACCCTTTAGGCCAAGCTCGTCAATCATGCGGCCCGCCGAAGCTCCAGGCGGATTTTTGAAAATACATCCGGCGCTTTTCTGATTGATGGGCTGGCTGGAACGGCGCTTTTCGTTACAGATACGAATCCCGGCAAGAATTTCGCGGAAAGGTTTGGAGGGCAGCTCCAGTTTCACCGCGAGCATAATATCATCAGGCGCAAACGAAGTGTGACGATATTCGAAGTTAATTTCAGCGCCGTGGAGAGTCGCGAGTTCTCCCGTTGCTCCGCGATAGATTTTGATTTCGCGAACATGCGAACCGATTTGCGTGCCGTAGGCGCCTGCGTTCATTCGCAACGCTCCGCCAACCGAGCCGGGCACTCCTATCAGACCTTCCATGCCGCCAAGATCATGCTTGGCGCAGGTCGTGACCGTGCGGCCAAGGTCGGCCGAGGCGTCAACCCAAACTATATTCCCATCGATGCGAATGTCGTTCTCGCGGCGCGGAAGATGAAGAACGACCCAGGGGAGTTCCCCATCGCAGACAAGCAGATTGGTGCCGCCGCCAAGAAAACGAAATGGAATTTTCGAATCACGTAGCAGACGAGCGAGTTCCGGCAACGAATCGTATCTGCGAATTGTGAGCAAATCGGTACTGCCACCAATCCCGAGCGACGTGCGTTCGGCGAGTGAGGCGTTTTCGATTCGCTCGACTTCCAGTTTCGGAAGAGCCGCGAGAATTTTGGAATCCGTGATTCTCAATTTCCCTTACCTAATGTGTCGCGCGCGGAGTGCGACAAAATAGACACCGGTTCACTTTTTCTCCGCCGGAGACTCCACATTCACGCTGGCCGCCGCTTTCGCTCCCAGCAGAATCGCAAGTTGTCCAGCCGCGCGGCTTACGCTGCCCGCGCCGATCGTCATGATTGCATCGCCAGGGCGAGCTTCTTCGGCGAGATACTCCACGGCTTGTTCGACCGAGCTGCGATAGACAACATTCTTGTGGCCCGCATCATGAATCGCGGCAGCAAGACCTTCAGAAGTGATGCCTTCGATCGGCGGCTCGTGAGCGGCATAAATGTCAGATAGCACGAGAACGTCTGCCTGATTGAAAGCGCGGCAAAAGTCGTCCCACAAATGTTTCGTGCGCGTGAATCGGTGCGGCTGAAACAGCACGAGCACTCGATTAAATTTGCACACGCGCGCCGCATCGAGCGTGGCGCGAATTTCAGCGGGGTGGTGGCCGTAGTCGTCAATCAGCGTGACACCATTGATGACGCCTTTGACATCGAAGCGGCGGCCGACTCCCGTGAAACTGCGCAATCCTTCGCGAATCAGCTCGGCCGGCACATCAAGATAGAGGCCAACCGCGGCGGCCGCAGCCGCATTGCGTACGTTATGAACTCCCGGAGGAGATGGCAACGTGAAGATGCCAAGATCTTCCCCGCGAAATGTAAGACGGAACCGGCTTTCGAGCCCGAGCAACTCGATATCCGTGATCACCAGATCGGCCTGGCTCGACGTGCCGTACGAAATCACCGGTCGCGTTACTCGCGGCA
Organism: uncultured Acidobacteriota bacterium; assembly: GCA_963785395.1. Lineage (GTDB taxonomy): Bacteria > Acidobacteriota > Terriglobia > Acidiferrales > UBA7541 > DASTCZ01. The sequence continues at coordinate 196,857 of CAWAVH010000005.1, forward strand.
AAATCGCCTGCACGTTTGGCTCGTCGAGGCAGAGAATCGCAGCGCCGTAAAACGGAACGCGATTCACAAAGCTGACGAACACATCCTGAATCTCTCCAAGTGAAGAGTATTGATCGAGGTGTTCCCGATCGATTGTCGTGACGACAGCGACGACGGGCGCGAGAAATAAGAAAGAACGATCACTTTCATCGGCCTCGACCACCATGTACGCGCCCTTGCCAAGCCGCGCCGTCGTCCCCGCCTGATTGACCCTGCCTCCGACAACAAACGTGGGATCCAAGCCAGCGGCAGCCAACACCGATGCGACCATGGAAGTTGTTGTGGTCTTGCCGTGGGCGCCTGCGACAGCGATTCCATATTTCAGGCGCATGAGCTCGGCGAGCATTTCCGCGCGAGGAATTACGGGGATTTTCTGGTGATGGGCTTCGACGATTTCGGGATTGTCGGGGCGAATCGCGGAACTGGAGACGACGACGTGCGCACCCGCGACGTTGTCCCCGAAATGGCCCTCGTAAATCTTGGCACCGAGCGTAACGAGCCGATCGGTGATCGATGAAAGTTTCGAATCCGATCCCGACACCGAATATCCAAGCGTGAGCAGCACTTCCGCAATTCCGCTCATGCCAATGCCGCCGATTCCGACGAGATGAATGCGCTTGAAATTATGAAATGAAATCATCATGGACTTGCACCTGTTCGATCAAATCGACAATTTCCCTCGTCGCGTCCGGATGCGCGAAGCCGCGAACCAATTCCGCTTGCTGGCGGAGCGTTTCGGGAGCCGAGAACGCCGAAATTATTTCGTCCGCCAATCGCTTGCCGCTCGCTTCTCCTTCTTGCACGATTCGTGCCGCTCCCACCCGCTCCAGCGCCTGCGCGTTATGCAATTGATGATCGTCCGCAGCTGCGGCGAACGGAATGAAAATGGCGGGGCGTCCGATGGATGCCAGTTCGGCGATGGTGATCTGCCCGGCGCGGCATATCACGAAGATCGGCCCAAGCGAAACGCGCGGGCATATCGTTCAGAAATGGTGAGACCTCCGCGATGAATCCTTGCTGCGTGTATGCCGCGCGCACCTCATCGTAATCGCGCTGGCCAGTCTGATGGACAATCGCAAGATTACTACGCTGCGACGCCAGCAAAGGAAGCGCCTGAATGACTGCGCGATTTAACGCGCGCGCCCCCTGGCTACCACCCGTAATAAGGATGCGGTACGGCGGCTCCAGCCATCGCAACGGGACAGGATGAAATTCGCTCCGCACGGGAGTGCCTGTTGTGACAGCTTTCGCACCGAATCGCCGCGCGAGTTCATCGTAGCCGGTAGCGACCCGCGTCGAAACGCGCGCGAGAACGCGATTGGTAAAACCAGGTTCGGCATTGGGCTCGAAAATCACCACCGGAATGTGCTTGAGAGCCGCCGTCATAATCACTGGACCTGCTGCGTAGCCGCCCACTCCGAACGCCGCTGAAAATTGATGGCGCCGCAAAATGCCAAGCGAGTCGAAGAAAGCTCCCGGTAACATTGCCAAATTTTTCACCAGCTTCAGTCCACCCATACCCTTTAATCCAGCCGAACGAATATGTTCCAGCGCGATTCCTGCCTCTGGTACGAGACGATTCTCAAGTCCGCGCGCCGTCCCAACAAAAATGACTTCGCGATTTTCGCCGCGCGACAGCCATTCCTTCGCAACGGCAAGCGCGGGGAATACGTGCCCACCCGTGCCGCCGCCTGCCACCAGAAGCTTCAAGCGCGTGGCGTCCGGATAGCGACGCGGCGTGTGCCGTGCCCGCGCAAGCAGGCGTCGGCGTGCGCGTGCCGCCCGGTAGTGCGGCGTTTCGCGATGCGCATCGCGCGTTGTGTTTGTTCGTATCTGCATATTGCAACCCTGCCTTGCGCGTGAACTGCGTTTTCGATTCGCATTTTCACTCCGCCTGCTGACTGATATTCAAAAGCACGCCGGTGGCCAACAACATCACCAGCAAACTCGAACCGCCGTAGCTGATGAACGGCAGCGGAATTCCTTTCGTCGGCATCATGCCCAGCACGACGCCAAGATTAATCAGCGCCTGGCTCGTAACCATCGCCGTGATTCCCAGCGCCAGTAATCTGCTGAAAGGATCGATCGATCCCAGTGCCGCTCGGAATCCGCGCCACGCGTAAACAGCAAACAGACCCAGCACTATCAATCCGCCGATGAATCCAAGTTCTTCGCACATCACCGCAAAAATAAAATCCGTGTGCGCTTCGGGCAGATAAAAAAGTTTCTGCCGGCTTTCCATCAGTCCGACGCCGCTCAATCCACCCGAGCCGACGGCGATCAGCGATTGAAGCAACTGGAATCCCGCTTTTCTGGGATCAGCTTCCGGATGCCGGAACGACATAAGCCGGTGAAATCGCCACGGGACAAAGATGACGAGACAAATGATCACCGGCAGCACCGCCGCGGCGGGGACCAGCACCCATTTCAGAGAAATCCCAGAGACGAACAACATCACCAGCGCGATCAAGAAAATCTCAACTGCTGTGCCGAGGTCGGGTTGCACCAGCACGAGGCCTGCGATCAGCACGACCGGCGCGAGCGCGGGCAACAAGCGTGCGCCGCCAATCGTTCATCACTTCTGGCCCTTGCGACATGCGCTCCGATAAAAACCAGCCGAGATAGAGAATCACCGCGAGCTTCGCAATTTCAGAGGGCTGAAATCCGACAGCGCCGATGCGAATCCAGCGATGCGTGGCGTGCGATTTGTCGAGGAAAAATACGGCGACCAGCATCAGAAGCACCACGGCAAGCGACGTGAAAATCACCGCGGGCCGGCGCATTTTTCGATAGTCGACATTCATCAGAATCAGCATCGCCGCGATTCCAAATGCAAGCCACAAAGCCTGGCGGATCAGAAAGTAGTACGCACTGTGATACTGCTCACGCGCGGTGACAGCAGAAGCGCTGAAAACCATCACCGCGCCAACCAGGCACAGCGCGATGGTGGAAAGAAACAACCAGCGATCGGTGGCAAACCGGTGGCGCATAATCAGCTCGCGCGGGCACGTTCGCCCGCTGCGAATTCCTCCTCAAGTTGGCGGACCTGCTGTTTGAAAAAACGACCGCGATGTTCGTAGTTGTGAAACTGATCGAAACTTGCGCACGCGGGCGCAAGCAGTACCACTTCTCCCGGCTTGGCATTCTGAAACGCGCGGCGCACGGCCTGCTCAAGCGTCCCCGCCTGAACCAGCGGAAGTGTTCCAATAATTTGAGAAGTGATTTTCTCCGCCGCGGCGCCGATGAGGAGCACCTCTCTCGCGCGTTTCTTAAGTGGCTCGCGAAGCAGCGAAAAGTCGCCGCCTTTGTCTTTGCCGCCAAGAATTACGTGAAGCCCTCCGGGAAAAGCGTCGAGCGCCTTGAGAGTTGCATCCACATTTGTCGCTTTCGAATCGTTGTAAAAACTGACGCCGCCGATTTCGGCGACGAATTCGATACGATGCTCGACGCCAGCGAAACTCCGCACGCCGGCAACTATCGCCTGTGGAGAAATCCCCACTAGAAAAGCCGCGCACGCTGCAGCCATCACATTTTCCACATTGTGTTCACCACGAAGCCCGATGTCTCCTCGCCGCAGCAAAACCGTTTCCGCGCCGATCCGCCGAAGAACGATTTGGTCGTCGCGCAAATAAATCCCGCTGGCCACGCGCTTCGTGCGGCTGAACCAGAACATTTCCGGACGTGCGGGAGCGTATCCAGCGGCAACGGAGTCATCCGCATTGATGATCGCCGCGTCTTGTTCCACTTGATTTTCAAATATGCGAGCCTTCGCGCGTCCGTAAGCTTCCACGGATGCGTGGCGATCCAGATGATCCGGCGTCAAATTCAGCAATAGCGCTACATCCGGCCGGAACTTGTCGATAAGCTCAAGCTGGAAACTGCTGACCTCAAGAACGGTGACGGTCGATTCGCTTGTATCCATCACTCGCGAAATCAACGGCGTGCCAATGTTTCCCGCGACGATCGTCGGCACGCCGGCGCTATCAAGAATGTGACCAATCAGCGCCGTCGTCGTGGTCTTGCCGTTCGATCCCGTCATCGCGATCAATTTGCCGCGCAGGAATCTCCACGCGAATTCAATTTCGCTCCACACTTGAACGCCCGCCGCGCGCGCGGCTTGCAAATATGGCGAATCCGCGGGCACGCCGGGACTGGGCACAATCAAATCCTGCGCGAGAAATGTTTCTTCGCGATGACCGCCAAGTTCAAGCGTGCAGCCGGCCGCGCGCAATTTCGCGGCAGCTTCCGCAACTTCGCTTTCTGCGCGGCCTTCGGAGGCAGTGACGTGCGCCCCGCGTTCCGCGCAAAAAAGCGCCGTGGCGATGCCGGTGCGCGCCAGGCCCACTACCAGCACCCGCTTGCCTTCGAGTTGAATCCCGTGATTCACCATTACCTCAGCTTCAGCGTCGTCAGCGAAAACAGCGCGAAGAGCAGCGCCAAAATCCAAAACCGCACGATCACTTTCGATTCGCTCCACCCTGCCAATTCAAAATGGTGATGCAGCGGCGCCATGCGAAAAATTCGCTTGCCGGTAAGCCGGAAAGAGGCAACTTGTAAAATGACAGACACCGCCTCTATCACGAATACTCCGCCGACAAAAAACAGCAGCACTTCCTGCTTCAAAATCACAGCGAGCACGCCGATCGTGCCGCCGAGCGACAGCGACCCGACATCGCCCATGAAAACATCCGCCGGATGCGCGTTGTACCAAAGAAATCCCATGGACGCGCCGACAAGCGCTCCGCAAAACACCGTCAACTCCGCCGCATGAGGAATGTATGGAATTTCGAGATAAGTAGAGAATCGCGCGTTGCTGATCAAATACGTCAGCACCGTGAAAGCTCCCGCGGCAATTACCGTGCAACCAATCGCCAGGCCATCGAGCCCATCGGTAAGATTCACCGCGTTCGATGAACCCACAATCACAAGAGCGACGAACGCAAGCAGCGGAATAAACGCCAGCGGCCAAATGTAGGGATGACCCAGCAAGAGTGTGTGACACAAGGTCGGGATGAAATTTCTTGAAAAATGGAACTACCAGCTGCGTGGAATATGCGCCCTTGCCCGTCAGCGCGATTAGCGCAACTCCGGCAGCCAGACTCACCAAAATTTGCAGCCCAAGCTTTCCCCGCGCCGAAAGCCCTTTGTTGTGCCGCCCCGAAACTTTTAAATAATCGTCTGTGAATCCGATCGCGCCGAACGCCACCATCGCGCCCATCGTCAGCAACACGTATGAGCTCGTAAGGTCAGCCCACAGCAGCGTCGGCACGATCGTCGCAATCACAATCAGCACTCCGCCCATCGTCGGAGTGCCCGCTTTTTTCTGGTGGCTCTTCGGCCCTTCTTCGCGAATGAACTGGCCGATTTGCATTTCTTGCAGCTTGCGAATCACCCATGGCCCTAGCACGAGCGTGAGCACGAGCGCCGTCAAACTCGCGTATGCGGTGCGAACAGTGATGTAGCGAAAAACATTCAGCGCGTGAAAGTATGGCCGCAGTACTTCGACGAAGAGGTAGTAGAGCATCAGCTTCTCTCCGTCCGTGCCGCGTCCCGCGACCAACGGCGTGTGCCGCTCGCGAATCGCTTCCACAATTCGCTCCATACGCACTCCGCGTGAACCCTTCACTAGAACCAGATCGCCCGCTGCAGCGAGCGACGCAACAAATTCCGCCGCTTCGCTGCGAATTCGCGAAGAATCGCGTCTGCGCCTCGGAGTAGCCCGCGCGTACCGCGGCGCTCACCATCTCAGCGGCTTCGCCCTGCACTCCCACAATCCAATCCAGTCTCCGCCGCGCGGCATCGCGCCCAACTTCGCGATGCAATTCCGCGGAAGCGGTCCCAGCTCCAGCATTTCGCCAGCGGCAAGAATTCGCTGCCCAGTCGCAGGCGTCGCGTCGAGCAAGTCAATCATGCTCGACATCGCCGTCGGGCTCGAGTTGTAGCAATCGTTGATCACCGTCAATCCATCTTCGAAACGCAAAATTTCGCCGCGCATCGCGGCAGGCTTCATTCGCGGCAAAACTTCGCGCTGCTTCGGCCGCCGTAATTCCAAATTCACTCGCAGCGGCCAACGCACCAAGCGCATTCGTCACGTTGTGCCGTCCCGCAAGCGAAAGCTCCAGCCGCGCGCGCCCTGCCGGCGAGATAAAAGTAAACGCGCTGCCTTCCGCGCCGCGATCTTCAATTTCTTCCGCGCGAAAATTCGCACGCAGCGCCAACTCCAAAGGTAACCACGCGCCCCGGCGCAACATCCGCAAACCGCGCAACGCGCTCATCATCCGCGTTCAACACAGAAACCGTCTCGCGTCCCGGCAAAGTTTCAATCAGTTCCCGCTCCGCCAGCCGCAATCTCGTCAATCGACGCGAAAAATTCCAAATGTTCCACAGCCACGCGCGTGATCACGCCAATCTGTGGCTCAGCAATTTGCGTCAGCGCGCGCAATTCGCCGCGCGTGCGACATTCCCAACTCAACCACCGCGGCCTGATGCTTCGTCTTCAAGCCGCGCCAGCGTCAGCGGCAATCCATATTCGTTGTTCAGATTTCCTTCGGTCTTCAGTACGCGGAATTTCGCGCCCACAAGCGCCGCCAGGATTTCTTTTGTTGTGGTCTTGCCCACCGAGCCTGCCACGGCGGCAACGCGCCCGCCCCATTCCGTCGAATGTCCCGCGCCAATTGTTGAAGCCCTGCAAGCGTGTCGCGGACGCCGAAAAGTTTGTCCCGTAATCTCGGCTGGAAATTCTCCGATACGCCCGCGTGCGACCACCGCGGCCCCAGCTCCGGCGGCAGCGCACCGCCCACAAAAGCGTGTCCATCGTGACGCGGCCCGTGTATCGCGAAGAACAGCTCTCCGCGACCCACCGAACGAGAGTCAATCGAGACGCCGGCCAGCCAGGCCACGGGGTCGAGCCCCGCAGGCGCCGTAACCCCAAGAGCGCGCGCAACTTGTTGAACCGTCCACCGCATAACGCCTCGAGAGGGCTAGGCTTGACCACTCGATTCCAGCTCCGGGTCCATCTGCTTCAGGCCCGCCAAATAGCGCCGGCCTTAGTCCGTCTTGTCATACCCACGATCATGAAGCAAACGCCGGGCCACGTCGCGGTCGTCAAAATCCAATGTCTTGTCTTTCATCACCTGATAGGTTTCGTGTCCTTTGCCCGCCAGCAATACAATGTCTCCCGCTCGCGCTTCATCAAGCGCAATTCCGATCGCGCGTTCACGATCTGCTTCAACTTTGTAGGGAGTTCGAGTTCGCTGCAGTCCCACCAGCGCATCGTTTATGATCAGCAGCGGATCTTCGCTGCGCGGATTGTCGCTGGTAAGCACGACAAAATCCGCGGCGCGACCCGCAGCTTCGCCCATCATCGGACGCTTCGCGCGATCGCGATCACCGCCGCAGCCAAATAACGCGATGATGCGACCTTTGGGACTGAGATCTCGCGCAGTCGCCAGCAAATTGCGCAACGCATCATCCGTATGCGCGTAATCCACAATCACCAGAAACGGTTGGCCGCAATCCACGCGCTCAAATCGACCCGGCACGCTGCGAAGCGCCGCAATTCCTTCCGCAATTTTTTCGCGCGGAATTTCAAGCGCGATTCCCGCCCCGATCGCGGCCAGAATGTTGTACACGTTAATCTTGCCAACGAGCGGCGATTCGATTTCGATTCGGCCCGCAGGAGTATGCGCTGTAAAACGCAATCCGCCGAACGAAAAATCATAATTTCGCGTCGTAATTTCGGCGCCGTTTGTCAGGCCATAACTCAGCGTGCGGGACGCAACTCCCACCAGTTTCTTGCCGTACGAATCATCCGTATTCACAACGCCGACGTCAGCCGCGCCTGCCCCAAGCCCCTGAAATAATCGCTGTTTTGCGGCGAAATATTCGTCAAATGTCTTGTGATAGTCCAGATGGTCGCGCGTCAGATTCGTGAAAATCGCCGCGTGAAAATGCAATCCCCACAAACGATCCATCGCGAGCGCGTGCGAACTGGCTTCCATCGTCGCCGCGGAACCGCCCGCGTCACGAACTTCCGCCAGAAACCGCTGCAATTCCAGAGATTCTGGCGTAGTGGTGCTCGCCGTAATGCTCGCGCGCGGCGTTCGGTACGCGATCGTGCCAAACAATCCCGTCGTACGCCCCGCGGCGCGCAGAATGGAATCCACCAGGAAACTTGTCGTCGTCTTGCCGTTCGTTCCTGTAATTCCCACCAACTCCAGCGCTGTCGCTGGGTGGTCGATAAAAATTTGCTGAAGCTCCCGCCAGAGTCTTGCGGATATCGCTCGTCTGTATCCACGTAACTTGATCGGGCAGAGTTTGCGCACTTGGCGCGCGTCCCGCACGCGCGAAGAGTTCGTTCCACGACGCGCTCCACGGCCGCGCCATTTCGCTCACAATTACAGCCGAACCGCGTTCGATCGCGTCAAATACAAACAAATTCCCGTCTGTCTTTTCCCCGTGAATAGCGAAAAACGCAGCGCCTTCGGATACTTGGCGGCTGCCATACGCGAGATTTGAAACTTCGTACGTGGGCATTCCCGGCGGGGAGGGTGGCGGGAGTACCAGCCAGCAATTCCTGCAGATTCATGGCTGCTTTATTCAGTATAGGCCCCGTGCCTTGACCGCTTAATTTTGATTCAGAATGAGTGTCTACTTGCATAGCTACTGGCGCATATCTCCGTTTGCCCCTTCAGAACCGTTCCGCCGCGAGGGGCTAGCTCTTGTGGCTTTCGCCGGATTTCTTCGTGTCCGCCGGTATCGCGCGCCCAAACCGTACGGTGACGCGCGCTCCCCGCCGGACAATCGAGCCAGCCTCCGGAGATTCATCCAGTGCAACTCCACTGCCAACCAATGTGGGGCTCAATCCCAGCTTCGCGAGTTCGACGATTGCCTCGCGGACCGTCTTGCCCTCCAGCTGCGGGACAGTGATTCCGTCGCCTTCGTTTAGCGCCACCGTCGGCGCGGGCACTTGCGCTCGACGCGCTGGAAAGCGGAATCGTCGGCTCGGCAGCAGAGGACGCGCATGTTTTGCACGGGATCGAAATCGCTTATCTCGGGATCTTCCGCTCCGCTGCTCGGCTCCGTAGGAAGCAAGCTGCGTGTGCGGCGACGGCGCTTCATCCTGCGGCACGTTCAAATACGCGAGTATTTGTTCCGCTACAATCTTGAAAACTGGTGCCGACACCGCTCCGCCTTCGTGCGGCCCAACCGGCGAATCGAGCGTGACGAGAATCGTAACCGCAGGATTGTTGATCGGAGCGAACCCGACGAATGACGCGATGTACTGCGATGTCGAATACCGTTTGGTATCCGGATCCTGCTTTTTGTGCGGTGCCCGGTTTTCCCGCAGCGGTGTATCCGTCAAGCCGCGCTTTTTTCCCCGTGCCGCCCGGCAGCACCACTCCCTCCAACATTGCGCGCATCGTCGCCGCGGTCGTCGCACTGATTACCCGCCGCGACTCCTGAAATTTCACTGGTGTTACTGGAGCCAAATTCCCTACGCTGCGAATAACGCGCGGCCGCACCCACAAGCCGCCATTCGCAATCGTATTCATCGCAGAAATTAGCTGGACCGCAGTAACCGCAACTTCTTGCCCCATCGAAATCGAGGCGATCGAACTTGACGACAAATCACCCGACGCCAAAATTCCTCGCTGCTCTCCCGGCAATTCAACGCCCGTCTGCGAACCTATACCGAACGCGCGAATGTATTCGTAAAATTTCGGGCCGCCCAAGCCGCAGCCCCAGCTTGATCGCGCCCACGTCGCTCGATTTCGCAAGAATGTCATGGACGCTCAACATCCCAAACGGTTTGTGGTCATGGATCAGCCGGCCATCGACATAGATTGAGCCCATCTGGCAATCGATCACTTCATCCGGCTTCGTAATGCCCTGATCGATCGCCGCTGAAAGCGTGATTAACTTGAATACCGAACCGGGTTCGTACATCGATCCAACTGCCAAGTTTTTCCGATCGTCTGCGGTGCTGTCATTCCACGAATTCGGATTAAACGTCGGCCAGCTCGCGACGCCCAAGCAGTTCGCCCGTCGCGGTGTCCTCGACAATCACGGTTCCCTTTTGCGCGTGCGTCGTCTCGATCGCTTGCTTCAGCGCCTTTTCGATAATGAACTGAATATTCTGGTCAATCGTCAATACGACCTTCGCGCCCACCTGCGCGGATTGTTCCGATCCTTCGAACCACTGCCGGTGCGCGTCCGTCATCACCATCATCCGGCCTGCGCGCCCGCGAATCTGCGAATCAAACTCGGACTCGACTCCGCCTTCACCCTTCTCATCGACATCTGTCCAACCCAGGTTCCCAGCGCCCAGCTCTCCCTTCGGAAAGAAACTCTTCGGCTCCTTTACAAAATAAATTCCCTTCAAGTTCATCCGGCGGATGCGATCCGCCTGTTCGGGAGTAATTTTCCGCGCCACCCACGCAAAATTCGGCTCGCTCGCGATCCGATTCGCGATTTCTTCCGGCGAAACATTCACCACGCGCGCGATCAGCCGTGCCGCCATGTCCGGATCTTTCACTTCAACGGGCACTGCGAAACTCGAATCCACCATCACGCTCATCGCCAGCTCGTGCAAATTGCGATCGTAGATGGACCCGCGCCGCGGGCTGATATTCACGATGCGTTGTTGTTGTTTTTCCGCGCGTCCCAGGTAATCGCTGTAGTCAATCAGCTGTAGATAACCAAGCCGCGCAACAGTCGCGGCCATCCACAGCATTCCCATTCCGGCGATCAGCAACAATCGAACTCGTGGACGGCCCCAATCCATTTTCGCCGGATACTCCCGCTCTTAAATTGAAAGAACTCGCGCTGGAATATGCGCGTCTACAAAATGGAAATGTCGCCTATTGGGCGGGAGGCGGTTGCACTCGGCGCACTTGAGCTACGACTGCACCATCACTCTGGCTCTGCGCCGTTACAGTTTGGCCGGGCACTGTCGCCGTCAATCCGAGTTGATTGCGCGCGATGCCATCGATTCGCGTGGGTGAACGCAAATCCGATACATCCAGCTTCAGCTCCTGATTCAACTCAAACGCATGCGCGTGATCAGACCGCAGCTTTTCCACCTGATAACTCAGCTGGATGTATTGGAAGTGTTGCCACGAATAAAATAACGCCACCAGCGCGAGCGCCCCTCCCATCGCCACCAGCTTCGCGCATTCCTTCAGCCGGCGAGGAGCTGCCGCTCGCACTACACGTGTATTATCAATCCGTTTTACGGTGTAAAACTCGGTCATCTGGCCACTCCGCGCCCGCTCGCCACAAGCAGGCCGTTGACGCCGCGCCGCGCTTCCTTCGGAAAACTTCTTAGAATCTTCCGAAGGAGGCGCTGACTGCGGGGTCCATTGAAAAACTGGTTGAAATTTTCTCGGCCGCGCGCAATTTCACGCTGCGAGCCCGAGGGTTGCTTTGCACTTCTTCGGCGGATGCCTGCACCGCCTTGCGGGTAAGAATTTTCAGGACTCCTGCGCGTGCCTGCTCCAAAAACGTGTGCTTCACTTCGCGATCTTCCAGCGAGTGATAACTCAGCACCACGCAACGTCCCCCGGAAATTAATGTGGCAGGGAACCGTCGAAGAAACTGCCCGAGTGCCTCCAACTCTCGATTCACCGCTATCCGCAGCGCCAGAAACGTTTTTGTCGCGGGATGCAGTCTCTGCCTTCCCCCATGCTTCCGGGACCCTGCCACAACCGTTGCCAGATGTTCCGTGTCGCGGATCGGCCGCGCTCGAACAATTGATCTGGCGATTCTGCGTGAGTCGTGCTCTTCACCGAAGTGATACAGCACGTCGGCCAGTTGACGCTCTTCCAGGCCGTTCACAATTTCGTCCGCCGTATCTTCGGCGGTGTTGTCCATCCGCATGTCCAGGGGACCTGCCGCGCGAAACGAAAATCCGCGCTCTGGCCGATCCAACTGCATGCTTGAAACTCCCAAATCCGCTATCACGCCATTCACCGGTGGCAGCTCCAGCTCTTTCGCCACCTCATCCAGCCTTCCGAAATTGGCGTGTACCAAAGTCACTCGCTCTTCCCACTCTTTCAGTCGTTCGCGCGCCATCTCAAGTGCCGATTCGTCGCGATCAATCCCAATCAATCTTCCCGTCGTCAATTGCTTCGCAATCTCCGCGGCATGTCCAGCTGCTCCAACCGTCGCGTCGATGTAAATCCCGTCCGGGCGCACCTCCAGCCATCGGAGAATTTCTCCGGTGAGTACTGGCGTATGTCCCGCTTGCAAACTAAATCCCTAGATCGTCCAAAATCTTTTCGTCGTCCGGCGTTATCGGGCTCTTGTTCAAACTCTCCAGGAATCGCGCGTGGTTCCAGACGTCCAGATAGGTCAGGTTCCCCAGCACGTCCACATCGCCCTTCATCTGCGCCGCTTCGCGCAACACCGGCGGAATCAGCAATCTTCCCTGCCCGTCCAACTCCACCATTTGCCCGTAGTAATTTGAACGCATCAAAAACTTTTGCTTCGTCTGGTGATGCGACGAAAGTTTTGCGAGCTTGTCCTCGATCTCTGTCCAGACTTTCATCGGATACACGCGAACGAATTCCCCGTTTGTGCTCGTCACGAAAAATCGGTCGCCCGATTCCTTCAACGAGTCGAGAAAATTCGCAGGGACCTTGACTCGTCCCTTTTCGTCCACCTTCGCTGGTGAATTTCCTCGTAGCACAGTTTTTCACGCTGAGAAGCCCGTTTCGGAACTCCAACTCGCCACTTCACTACATTCTCTGCCACTTTTTACCACTTTGTGCCACTGAATATACGCGGCCTGAAAATCATGTCAAGAAAATTCCAACACTTTTTTTAGGATTTTCCTGTGGATATCCGGGCCCCACTCTCACCGGAACCACAAGCCTTAGTGGAGCGAATTCTACAACTGTCAATCAGTCGCGATACACATTCTCTAAAAACGATTTTTACGATGTTGCGTAAGAGTTAGGAGAAAGTAAAGTGAAGGGTCAAAGAAACTCCAACTTCTTGGTCCTACATTCCATTCGGCGCTGGCGGGGCGTCGGGAGTGTCTCCCACACGCAATCGGCTCAATTCCTTCAGCATACTCTGTTCTTCTGGCGTCATATTCTTCATAAACGAGCGCCGGTTCAGCATCTCTTGCCGCTGGTTTTCGTTTAATCCTGAAAGCCGCGCCAAATGCCGGCGGATGATCAGCTTGCTGGCTGGTGGCATCGCTTGCCACTTCGGCAGCAGCGTGTCGTGTACATACTGCCGCTGCTCGGGAGTCATCCTCTCCCACACTCTTTCGCGCTCTCGCAATTCCTGGCGCTGATCCGGCGACAAATTATTCCAATATTGCAGCCGCGCGCGAATTTGTGCCTGCTGCTGCGGCGTCATGCTCTTGAATCGCTCATTGTTCGCTAAAAATTTTTCCTGCTCCGCGGGAGTCATGTCCTGCAACCGCTCCACCCAGGTAGAGGGCAGCCCCATCAAGTTTCGCCCGTTGCCGCCCTTCCCATCTGCGCCGGAAGAATCTGCGGACTTGCTCGTATCGGTTAGCCTGGAATTCGCGTCATCGCTTTTCGTGGATTTGTTATCGTCCGCCGCGGACGGAGCTTTCGCTTGCGGCGCAGGCGCCGGGCGCGGAGGGACTCGCGCTCCTCCACGCTGTGCACGCGCCCCCGGAGCAGAGATCAACGCGAGCGCCATCATTCCGCACAGCGCCATCCCGAATTGCATTCCGCGTTTCATCTCAGCGATCTAATCTCGCACAGTGAATCAATTGTTGCTGCCAGATCCCTGTTGGCTTGCCGGAAGCTGCGACAGTGCATCGAAATTCGCCAGCACATCGTAGTTTTCCAGCACTTTCAAATCTTTAATCATTCCGAAATCGTTTTCAGTGTTCACTGCGGTTTGTGAAGGAACCGTTGCCACCGGCGCTGGCGCAGGCGTCCGCGAAGAAATCCAAATTGAGAACACCGCCAGCATCATCACTGCCAGCGCAAACCGCGGAGCTGGCATCAACCATCCCCAAGCGCTCTGCCGCACAGGCTCCGCCGCGAGCCGCGCTCGCAATCGCGCGTCAAACGCGGATGAAGGCTCGTGCACAGGAAGTTCGTCCAGCACATTCCAGATGCCGGAGAATCCCTTTACACGCGCCTTACAAACCGCGCATTCTCGAATATGTTCTTCCACCGCGCGGCGATCGGACTCGCTCGCGTGCCCATCTACAAATGCAATAAGCTTTCCTTCCAAGCGTTCACAACTCATATTGCCCTCTCTCGACTCTGACCTGCGGGCCATCGCCCGCCCCTCGACGGTGAAACGAATAATCTCTTTTTCCGCGCGCTTACTACTGCGCTACCAGCGGCGCGAGTTGTACTCGCAACGTCTCATACGCCCGGAAGAGCAGCGACTTCAGCGCGCTCTCCGAGCAGTCCAAAATTCTCGCAATATCGGAATAATCCATTTCCATATATTTATGGAGCACCACCGCCGCTCTTTGCTTTTCAGGCAGCGCGTCCACTGCGCCCCGAATCATTCTTGCTCGGTCGCGCTCAATTAATTCCCGCTCAACGCTCGGCGCTCGATCCTTCACTTCCAGCGTGGGCATTGCTTCTTCACTGCTGTCCATCGGCCGGTCAATCGAAATTTCCATCTGCCGGTGGCGCCCATCGCGCAGTGAATTCAGCGCCAGATTCGTCGCAATCCGAAATAGCCACGTCGTGAATTTTGCGTTCGGCGCATATTCTTTCCGCGCTCGATACACCCGCAGAAAAACTTCCTGCGCCAGATCTTCCGCCGTCGCCGTGTCCCGCACCATGCGGTACAAAAAATTCACCATCGGACGCCGATACTTCTGCAGCAGAAGTTCGAAGGACACCTCGTCCCCCGCCTTCACGCCCAGCATCAGCTGCACGTCCGACCTGGCCATCGCCTCCACACCAGGTAAAACCCCATTGCTGTCTAAAAGTTGCGCCGGATTGGAGTTCCGCTCGCTCATATCCCGATCAAATCTTATGCTCTGCAACCACCTCCCGCAATCACCCGTTTCCCACCAATTAACCCCAATTCCCTCAGAGGTTTACCCCAACTGTAGCGAAGGGTTCGCGGTTGTACGGACGCGATCTGGATCGGGAGGCGCGGGGCTTGTATTTGTAGGGGTGGGGCTTGTCCCCACCCAGCACTACAAAGATTTCGCCGTTGCCGTCCTCCCAAATCCTCCGCTAAATATTAAACGCCCGGTGCAACAAAAACACCAGCGCCAATCCAAAGAACACCAGCACCGCCACCGTCGCTCCAGGTTCTCGATTCACTTCCGGAATTAAATCCGACGCCGCCACATACATCGTCACTCCGCCCGCCAGCGGCAACGCCCTCCCCAGTTGTGCCCGCAACAGCAATCATCAAAACGATTCCCGCCACGGTCGCTGCTCCCAGCGCCGCCGCAGCCAATAGCGATTGTTTCTTGCTGCGCCCGGTCGCGAGCATCAGCGACGCCACCGCAAATCCTTCCGGCAACTTGTGCAAAAACACCGCGCCCGAAATCATCCACCCAAGCCATCGCGACACCAAAAATCCCGACGCGATCGCTACTCCATCAAAAAACGTGTGAATCAGCAATCCCACCAGCGCCGATGGCGCCGCATGCTTTTTCAATTCGTGTGTGTGCGTCTCTTCGCCGAAATGAAAATGTTGCGCGATGGTGTGCTCGAAAAGATGAACCAGAAAATATCCGGCGAGCAGCCAGATCATCGCCGATTCCATCCCCAGCAATTTCGCCGACTCGGGAACCATATCCAGAAACACGATCCCCAGCATGAATCCCGCGCCCAGCGCTACGAAATATCTCAAATATCTCGGCGACCAATCCCGCCGCACAATAAAAAATCCGCCCAGCACATTGCCCGAGGCGGCCGCAATTCCCATAATCACCGCAAGCCAAATATTCGGCGTCGTCATTCCCGAATCTCAACAAAACTCAAACGCAGGGTGCCCCATATATCGCCGGGCCAGTCCCGGCGATATGTGGGACCGAAATCATCACTAAGCGGAGACCCTAAAATGTCAGAACGCACAATTCCCAACCGGTTCAACAATTCCCGCCCAACACTTCACCCACTATGTCTAAATAAAATCACATCGCCTTCCTGCACGATGTACTCTTTCCCTTCCAATCTCAATTGCGCCCGCTCGCGCGCTTGTGCCCATCCGCCCGCTTCCAGCAATTGATCCCACCGCACCACTTCCGCCTTGATAAATCCGCGTTCGATATCGCTGTGAATCGCGCCCGCCGCCTGTTGCGCCGTCATTCCCTGACGGATCGTCCACGCGCGCACCTCCGGTTCGCCCGCCGTAAAAAACGAAGTCAATCCCAATAATTTGTAAGTCGCATGAATCACGCGATCCAATCCCGGAGACTTCAATCCGTACGCGCTCAACAATTCATTCGCTTCCGCTTGATCAAGTTCCGCAAGTTCCGCTTCAATCCGTCCGCAGATCGGCACCACGGTAGTATTCGGACGCCCCATCAATTTTCCAAGCCCGTGCTTTTCCACCGCGCGATCTAAATCCGCCGCATCATCGTCACCCAAATTCAGCACATACAGCATCGGCCGCTGCGACAAAAACATAAATCCCGTCAGCGTTTTCCGCTCCGCCGCAGTGAACTCCATCTCTCGCAGCGCTGTTCCCGCTTCCAGCGCCGCCTTCACTCGCAACAACAGCGCCTGCTCAAATTCATGCGCCGGATCTTTCTTCTTTTTCAATTCCTTCTCAAGCCGCTCCAGCCTCTTCAGCACCTGATCCAAATCCGCCAGCATCAACTCGAGATCCATCACTTCAGCATCGCGCATCGGATCGATCGTTCCCGAAGGATGCGGCACCATCGGATTCTCAAACACGCGCACCACATGCGCCAACGCATCCACTTCCCGCAACTGCGCCAGCGAAGCCGACTCCTTCGCCTTCTCTCGCGCGACTCCGCCCATGTCCACATACTCCACGGTCGCGTAAGTCACCTTCTTCGGCTTGTACAACTCCGCGAGCTGATCGATCCTCGGCTCAGGCACGCGCGCAATTCCCACATGCGTAGCCTGGCCAGCCTTCGTATCGACGTTCGATTTCGTCAATATTTTAAAAAGAGTGGTCTTCCCAACCTGTGGCAGTCCAATAATCCCTGTTTGCATCGCGCGCAGAGTTTATCGCATTTGCAAAAAACCCGCTGAGTTCCACTCGTCTCGAATTCTCCGCGGTCTCCGTCGTCTCTGTGGTGTTCGCCTTTGCCTTTGCCTTGTTTTGCTGTCATCTGCGCCGTTTGCATCCCGATGGTGTGAATCGGGACCGAATCCCGTTTACGGGGTGAGGGATCTGCTGTCTCTTCATTCCCACCGTTGCGCCAAATCCATCTGTAATTCTCCGTGTCCTGAATCCGCCATATCCTTCGCAAATGCGAAGGTGACGGCGGGCTGTGTCTCTGTGGTGAGCGCCGTGTCCTTACGCTCTGCGGCATTTCCGGCCACCATTCCCCCCACATCTAGCATCCACCATCCTGTAGCGATAGAATCCGCTAATGCTGTTCCATAAATATCTGCAACCCGCGCGCATCCTCACTCCATTAGCAATCTGCGCGCTCGCTTCCCTCGCTGTCACCACAACGCACTCCCAACAACAACCTGCCCCAGTCCCAGGACAAATCTCGGGCCACGTTTATCGCGCCGACACCGGCGAGCCTCTCTCCAAAGCCGTAATCAGTCTCATCCCCCATTTCGCCGCTAATGCTGGCGGCCCTACTGGTCGTCGCGGCCCGCAAGATCAATCCGGACAACCCGATGCTCGTTCAGTCCTCACCTCCGGCGATGGCAGCTTCACGATCTCCGACGTCCTCCCCGGAAATTACACTGTTCGCGCTTCCCACATCGGCTTCGTTCCCCAAACCTATGGACAAGACCGCACCCACGGAAGCAGCCCGGTGCAACTCGGCTCCGCGCAAAGCCTGGATCACATCGACATCCGCATCGCTCCTGCTGGCGTCATCTCCGGCACCGTTGTCGATCAAGATGGAGATCCGCTAGAAAATATGCAGGTCGCTGCGGAACAAATCCGCTATCAACCCGGCGGCACAATTCGCGAAAACACCGTCAACGGTGAATCCACCGACGATCAAGGCAATTTCCGCCTCTCAGGACTCGAACCCGGCACCTATCTTCTCCGCGTCAACAACGCAGCTGGCTCGGGAGGAATTCCTCCCGCCGTAACCTATCCCCAAACTTATTATCCTGGTGGCGCGCTCTCCATCGACGCCGCCGAACACCTCACCATCGCCGCTGGCTCAGATCTCGCCGGAATTCGCATCGCTCTCACTGCCCTTCCCACACACAACATCACCGGAAACGTCGTCGACGAAAGTGGAGATGCAGGCAGCCGTCGCAGATATTTACTCGGCGTAAGTAATTTAAGCTCGATGGGTCGCGGCGGTGGACTCGTTCATCCGGACGGCACGTTCATCGTGCGTGGTCTGCCTCCGGGAGAGTACGTCGTCTCCGCAACAGCCACGAACGATGGTGGTGATCGCGAATCAAGCGGCGCAATGAGCACCGGCTATGCGATTGTTCAACTCGGCGATTCCGACGCAAACGTCACCATCGAAATTGGTCGCGCCGGCGAAGTCCGCGGCAACATTATCGAAGCCACCGGACAAACCGCCGCATACGTCGGCAAGCGCGTGATGCTCCAACCATCGCAAGACGCTGCATCTCCCCGCCTGATTGCCGGCGCCGGCGGCACATTTGCAACTCCGCCGCTCGATAACTCAGGTGCGTTCGATTTCAAACAAGTAGCTCCGGGCCATTATCATTTTTCGTTGGGAGGGCAAAACGGAGCCACTGGCAACGTCTACATCAAGCAAGCCACCTGCTCCGGCAGGGACTACTCCGATCAAGCAGTAGAAGTTCAATCCTCATCGCTACTCGATCATTGCCAGATCGTCCTTGCCAGCGACACAGGCTCAATCAGCGGCCAGGTAGTCGACAGTTCACATCGCCAGCGCAGGAATGGTAGTTGTCCTAGTTCCTTCCTCGCGCCAACAACGCCAAATCGCCCGCTACACACTCACCACAAATTCAGACAACGCCGGCAACTTTAACCTCACAGGCATAGTCCCCGGCGACTACGTCCTCTTCGCCACCGCTCCTCGCGACGATCAACCCTACTTCGCCCTCAGACTACGCCGACCAACATTCCCGCGACGCCGTAAGCATCTCCATCACCTCCAACCAAAACCAAACCGCCACCCTCCACCCAATCCAGTAAGTGTCCAGCCACGCAGCCACCTGTTGCGCAGCCATCCCCGGCTGCACTCGCAAACGAAGGGATTTATATAGATACC
Source organism: uncultured Acidobacteriota bacterium (assembly GCA_963785395.1). Taxonomy (GTDB): domain Bacteria; phylum Acidobacteriota; class Terriglobia; order Acidiferrales; family UBA7541; genus DASTCZ01. The sequence continues at coordinate 216,256 of CAWAVH010000005.1, forward strand.
TCCGTCTGGAAAATTCGCCGTCGCCGCCGAACTAGATCAAATTCTGCTATTTCCGGATGTTTTCTGTTTCTGTTTCTGTTTCTGTTTCTGTTTCTGTTTCTGTTTCTGTTTCTGTTTCTGTTTCTGTTTCTGTTCTGTTGCGGTTTCTGTTTCTGCTTGCGGTCGCTTCCGACTTCGCCGTCCTGCGGCCTGTAGGGCCGCACGCTAAACGCCAGCCCAGGCCCCGCAGGGCCTGGGGTAACCTGGATAAAAATTCAGGTTTTTCCGGAGCGCTGTAAGCGCGGCACCAAACAAGACGGGTTAATCAGTTCGACCAACCGCGCAAACTCGCCACAGACGAACCATAATATCTCCTTGCTTCTTTAACCAATCGTGCTACAATGTTCCTGGAGAAATATCATCTCGAAAAAGGGCACAGTCCGCTGTGCCCTTTTTTCGTGTCGCGCATTCATCCCTATGATGATGAGCTCGTCGGCTCGACTAAGCCAACGCTACGAACGCTGGCCGCCGGCGCATTCCGAGGAACCACGCCTAACCTTGAAAGGCATGGGGTGCCGCCAGATTAGAGCTAGTTTTGGTACCACCCCAAAAATCACGAAAAACACACCCCCAAAACACACCTAACTCCTTTAGAATGAACAACTTTTTAGTAATAGTACTAGGTAACCCCATTAGAATCATCATTTTACAAAAACAATGGGGAGGGGGTACACGAGGCAAACCACTACGCGAAACCATCCATAACTCACTAATTTTAAAGGAGATATGGAAACAGGACCGCGCGACTACCCTTCCCCGCGCGCCGTAAAATACATCGCTGCAAGCCCCAAAAGCAGCACAGCACCCTCGAGCCAAACCGAGTATTGGTGATATCGCTCGAACTCAACATGCGCAGGACTCGTCGCCGAAGCGTGTTCCACCGATCCCATTTCGTGCCGCAAATCAGCCATGTGCGCGCTAACATAAAACTGCGACACCGCTGTGAGCAGGATCATCAGCACCACTAGCACCAACGCCGCTCGTATCATCGACGCAACCGAATTTGATCGCATGAAATGCACAACCAGATAAACAACTCCCGCGCTCATCCCGATAAAGTGCAATCGCGAGAGCGTAAATCGCACCATCGTCGCGGCAAGGTCCTGGCTCCCGAGCAAACTGAATGCTCCCGGCGCCACCACAAAACTCAGCAGGCAGATGCCGCCCATCCATACCCCCAAACATAGAAACTCGATTGTTCGTAGCGCAGTTGACATGGCAGGATTTCGTTAAAATGAGCTTCGCCGCCACACGGCGACTGTGTAAGGCAGATGGTGGGCGATCAAGGACTTGAACCTTGGACCTCTCCCGTGTGAGGGGAGCGCTCTAACCAACTGAGCTAATCGCCCACGACGAGAAAATACTTTAACAGAACCGCGGGGCAATTCAACCTATGCCAACCAGCACTCTTACCATCGCCGGCTGCAAGCGCACACTTCGCCGCGTCGCCGGTAGCGCGTCTCGCGAGCACCATCGCGCACGTAATAAGGGCAAAGATGAAGTGATCGAACTCGCGCTTATTTCGCTGCTCGCTCGCGGACATCTGTTGATCGAAGATGTGCCCGGCGTTGGAAAAACAACTCTCGCCCACGCGCTGGCGAGATCTTTTCACTGCACGTTTCAGCGAATTCAATTTACTTCGGATTTTTTCCAAGCGACGTCACCGGCATCAGCATTTTCAATCAAGTCCGCCAGGAATTTGATTTCAAGCCCGGGCCGATTTTTGCAAACGTAGTTCTCGCGGACGAAATAAATCGCACCACGCCGAAAACACAATCGGCGCTGCTGGAAGCGATGAACGAAACGCAAGTGACGGTGGACAATCGCACGCATGCGCTGCCGCAACCGTTCATGGTGCTGGCAACGCAAAATCCGGTGGAGCATCACGGCACGTATCCGCTGCCCGAATCGCAGCTCGATCGTTTTCTGTTGCGCGTGCGCATGGGATATCCCGTCGCGCGCCAGCGAAAAAGAAATTTTGCGCGAATCGCGCGGACAGCCCGCCGCAGCGGGCCGCGCTGCAATCGATTCCATGCAGCCTGCGATGGAAGCGGCCGATGTGCTGCGTATGCAGCAGGAAACCGAAAAAGTTCGCGTGGACGAAAGCCTTCTCGATTACGCGCTCGAAATTGCGGAATCCACGCGGCACAACGAACAGTTCAGTCTCGGCGTAAGCACTCGCGGCGCGCTGATGTTGCATCGCGCGGCCCAGGCGCGCGCATATTTTCACGGGCGCGATTACACGTTGCCCGACGATTTCAAACAGCTCGCAATTCCGGTCTTCGCGCATCGTCTTGTCGTCAACACGCGATTCGTTTCCACGCAAAAGAAAACTGATGCTGCCGGAAATCAATGCTTCGCGAAATCGTGGAATCAATTCGCGTCCCGCTCTAAGTATTTGTAGCGCAGCCATTCCTGGCTGCGGCTTTTGTAAGTTGGTTGAACGAAGCACAAAACGAATTAGCGTAGAGATGAAAAATCTCCAGTGAAATCCAGCCTCACACTTCCGGCTCACGCCCCCGCGATCACCCGCTCTTCAGCCGAGCGCGGAGCGTGGCGCAGTTTTCTCGCAGGCATGGGAGCGCTCGCCGTCGCATTCGGCCTGGCGATTTATTCCGGCGTCGCCGCCGAAGCAGGCGCGCTCTGGACTTCAGGCGCCGCAGGTCTCGGCGCTCTCGCTCTCGCAGGTTGGACCGCTGTCACCACGGTACCCGCTCTCGCGCGCCGCACGCCGCTTCGCTGGCTCGCGTATCAAGTGGATTATCGCGTCACGAAACAGGGAGTGATTTATCTCGCCGGAATTTTTGCCGTAGCTCTCGCGGCGCTCAACACCGGCAACAATCTGCTGTTCTTGATTGTCGGCTGCATGCTCGCGGTAATTCTTCTCTCCGGAATTCTTTCTCGCATCACTCTCACGGGAGTGGAAGTCAGTCTCGAACTTCCAGAACATGTTTTTGCTCAGCGCCCCGCGCCAGCGCTACTGGAAATCCGCAACCTGAAACAAACCATGCCATCGTTTTCATTCTTGGTTGTCGGAGCCAAAAGTTCGCACAAGAAGAAACCTGCTTCCACTGGCGCGCTGCTTTCCGCGGCACCCGAAAATGTTACCCCCGATATTTCGGATAGCACTGGCTCCGGCGCCGTTCTGCGCCAGCCCGTTTATTTTCCGTATCTCTCGCGGCGCCAGTCATTGCGCCAGCAAGTCGAACTCACATTTCCGCGGCGCGGCGTCTATCGCCAGAAAATCTCTCGCGCTGCGCACGCGTTTTCCATTCGGCTTTCTGGAGAAAACGCGCACGATTCCTTCAACCGCCGAGATGGTTGTGTATCCGCCGATCGAACCCACCGATCAGTTTTACGAAATTCTTCCGCTTATCAGCGGAGAAATCGAAACCTTCGTCAAGGGACGCGGTCACGATCTCTACGCGATTCGCGATCACATGTCCGGTGACAGCGCACGCTTCGTCGATTGGAAAGCCACGGCTCGCTCTGGCGCGCTGAAAATCCGCGAGTTCGCGCGCGAAGACGAGCGCCGCGTCCTACTTGTTCTGGATTCATTCCTCGCGCCGGTCACGCAGCACGGATCGCGCAGCGTATTCGCATCGCTCAGCACCGCATCGCAAAAATTTAATCGCGCGGTGGATCTCTGCGCCTGCCTCGCGTGGCATTTTCACGAACTGAATTCCGCGATCGGATTCCGCTCCGGCTCGGCCGAAATCGCAGTCGCGCCCAGCGGCGAAAATGTTTACGACGTTCTCCATGCCCTCGCCCGTATCGAGGCGCGCTCGCCCGATTCCGGCGTCCCCGCCACAGACGATGCTCTGGCGCTGCTCTATCCGCCGCTGCAAGACGGCCCGCGTGTAACCTCAGGCGACGATTTCCTCCGCCAAGTCGCGGCAGACCCCAGCATTTTCAAAATTGTTTTCACCAGCCAGCCCCGCGGCTCCATTCCCACGTCGCTCTGGAGTTCGTCGTATTTAATTTTCATCGACTCCCTGTAGCATCGCGCGCCAAAAACAAATTAGCACCTCCACTTGACAATCAGTAGGAGCGGTGTAAGCTCTCCTACTGAACATCAGGAGGAGCACCGATGCCGCAGGAACCCGGCGATGTCGTTCAAGGAACTCTCGACATGCTGATTCTGAAAACGCTCGCGCTCGAACCGATGCACGGATTTGGAATCGCTACGCGCATCGAGCAAATGAGCAAGGGAGTTTTCCGCGTGAACGGCGGATCGCTCTTCGTCGCGTTCAAACGCCTGCAACGTGCCGGATGGATTCGCGGCGAATGGCGCGCCACCGAAAATAATCGTCAGGCGCAAATATTATTCGCTTACAACTTCGGGAAAAAACAAACTGCAGTAGTGAAGCAAAAGAATGGGGACGCCAAGCGGCCGCCATCGCAAGAATTCTGGAAGCTTCCTAGGAGGCGCATCATGTTCCGCAAAATCACAGACGGGTTGCGCTCATTGTTCCGCAGGGAAAAAGTTGACCGCGAATCGGACGCCGAAATCCGCGGGTATCTCGATGATGCTGCGCGCGAAAAAATGAAGTCAGGGATGAGCCGCGAAGAAGCTCTGCGCCGGCCCGCGTGGAATTAGGCAGCATCGAAGGCGTGAAGGAAGAAATTCGCGCGGCGACATGGGAATCGGCGGTGGGATCCGTTTGGCGAGACTTGATTCATGGATTTCGCGTTCTGGCGAAGCGGCCGGGATATACGGCGCTGACGGTGCTCACGCTGGCGTTAGGAATCGGCGCGAACAGCGCAATTTTTAGCTACATTGACGCGTGGCTCATCAAGCCGCTGCCCTACCCCGAAGCCAGCCGGTTGATCGTGTTTCTGGGTCACAACACGAAAACCGGGACGACGTTTGATCAGGTGAGTTCGACCGCGGATTTCGTGGATTTTCAAAAACAAAATACTACGTTTCAATCCGCCGCCGCGTGGACGAGCTGGAATTTCAATCTCACCGGCGATGGTCCTCCGGAACTTGTTGAGGGCGGACGAGTGAGTTGGAGTTTCTTTGACGCCCTCGGAGTGAAACCGGCGATCGGGCGCACATTCCTTCCAGAAGAAGATCGCGCCGGCGCGGCACACGTGGCCATCGTGAGCAGCGGATTGTGGCAAGGACGATTCGGAGGCGACCCGAATATTCTGGGCCGAAAAATCACGATCAGCGGCGAACCCTACACGGTGATTGGAGTGATGCCCGCGAAATTTCAATTACCAAATATGGGAATCGCGAACCTATGGACTCCGTTGGCGCTGACAGCAACTGAAAACAACGATCGAGATAATTCGTGGTTTGGCGCATTCGGAAGGTTGAAGCCCGGTGTGACGCAGCAACAGGCAGCCGCGGAAGTTTCCGCGATCATGGGCACGATCGAGAAGGAATATCCACTGACAAACAAGAACGTGACGATGCTCTTGAGTCCCATGACATACGAAATCGCCAAGGAAGAGGGCGCCGAGCAGATTGCGATGTGCATGTTCATTGTTGCGCTGATCCTGCTGATCGCCTGCGCGAATGTGGCGAGCCTGATGCTGGCTCAATCAAGCGGGAGGGCAAAGGAATTCGCGCTGCGTAGCGCCATCGGCGCAACCAGGTGGCGACTGGTGCGGCAGATGCTCGCGGAATCGCTGCTGCTCTTTTTCTTCGGTGCGCTGGCGGGAGTTGCTTTCGGCGTGCTGGGGGTGCATTGGATTGACTCGCAAATTCCAGCGCATACCCGCGGCTACATCGTGAATTTCGGACATGTGGATTTGAGCTACACAACGGTGGCATTCACCCTGGGAATCGCCCTGGCGTGCGGATTGATTTTTGGAATTGCGCCGGCGCTGCAAAGTTCAAAACTCAATGTGAACGAAACCCTGAAGGATCAGGCTGGACGCACCGGGGGAACAAAAAGAGCGGGCGGCTGCGGCGCGTATTTGTGGTGGGAGAGGTGGTGCTGGCAGTGGTGGTGCTGATCTCCACTACGCTGCTGGTGAAGAGTTTCGTGATGTCGGCGCACTCGGGTGTGGGCTTCGACCCTACAAACGTCATGACCGCACAGGTATCGTTGCCCGCGACGAAATATAAACTCGACGCGCAGTCTCGAAGTTTTGGCGACGACGTGCTCTCACGAATCCATTCATTGCCCCACGTAACAGGAGCTGCTGCGGCGAGCTCGCTCCCATTCGGAGGATTTGGAAGCGTCGTGGTGGTAGACGCGGCGGCCAAGCCTGTTTCGGAACCCGGCGACGAGCTTGGCGCGCGCTACACCGCGGTGTCTGCCGAATATTTTTCAACGATGCGAATCGCCCTGCTCGAAGGGCGAGTTTTCAACGCAAACGACGCAGCAGGAACCGCGCCGGTAGTGGTGGTAAACAGGCGACTCGCGGAAAAGCTTTGGCCTGGAAGAGATCCTCTGGGCCAGCAGCTCAAATTTGGCGATGCACACACGGTGGCCACCGTGGTGGGCGTAGTGGACACGACCAAAATGTATGAGCTGCGCGCGCGACCAGAGCGGCAGATGTACGTGCCGCTGGAACAATTCCCTTCGCGAAATCTGGGATTCGCAGCGCGGATTGACGGAAACATGACGGCGATGCCGGCGGCAATCCGCGCAGCGATTTGGGGAGTGGATGCGGAACAGCCGATCTCGGGGATCGATTCTTACCAGATGCTGATGGCGATTCAGGACTCGGGAAACCGAATCATCACCGAATTGATGGGATTTTTTGGCGTCCTGGCAGTGTTTCTATGCGGGATCGGGATTTTTGGAGTGATCGCGCAAACCGTGGCGCAACGAACCAGTGAGATCGGCATTCGAATGGCCCTGGGTGCAGAGCCGGGGCAGTTGATGCGCTCAGTGATCCTGCAAGGGCTGAAGATGACATCCATCGGGGTTTTCCTGGGGATTGGTGCGGCGCTCGCGACCACGCGGGGACTCTCTTCGATGCTGTATCAAGTTGCGCCAACGGACTTGTTCACGTTCATCAGCGTGCCGCTGGCGTTCGCGCTGGTTGCTGCGTTGGCTTGCTATTTGCCTGCGCGGCGCGCAGTGCGAGTAGATCCGCTGATCGCGTTGCGGCACGAATAAATTCTTCGGCGGAGCCACAATTTCGGCCAACGAGCTGTGCGAAAATGCGGCGTGGCTCGCGCTGAAAAAATACCTGCTGCGCCGTGGACACTCGATGCCGCGCGGATTGCGCGATTTCCGCAAATTGCTTCTGGCCTGGTTTCATCGCAATAAGCGCGATCTTCCATGGCGCAATTCGCGTGACGCGTATCGCATCTGGATCAGCGAAATCATGCTGCAGCAAACGCGCGTTGCTGCGGTGATTCCGTATTACGAGAAATTTCTCGCGCAGTTTCCGGACGTGGAATCGCTGGCGGCTGCGCGCATCGAAAAGGTTCTGCGTTTTTGGGCCGGACTTGGCTATTACTCGCGCGCGCGAAATCTGCACAAAGCGGCGCGCCAAATTTCTGAACGGCACGCCGGAAATTTTCCGCGCCAACACGCGCAGGCTCTCTCTCTCGCAGGAATTGGAAATTACACCGCCGCGGCAGTCCTAAGCATCGCCTATGACGCGCCTCACGCAGTTCTCGATGGCAATGTCGCTCGCGTTCTTGCGCGCCTCGGCGCAATTCACGGCGATCTTCGAGAGCCGAAACGCTGGACTATGTTGAGCGACGCAGCACAAACGCTTCTCGCGCCGCGCGACGCTGGCGATTGGAATCAGGCGATGATGGAATTGGGCGCCACTGTCTGTACTCCGCGCACGCCAAATTGCGGCGCGTGCCCGATCGCAAATTACTGCCGCGCACGCTCTCTCGGAATCCAAAACGAAATTCCCGCCAAGCGCATTAAGCGCGCCGACGGAAGACATTACCTTAGCTGCGGCAGTCTTTTTGGATGCTCGCGGCCGCACACTCCTAATTCATCCGCAGCGCGAAGAGACTACAAAGCTCGCGCGCCGCCAAAAAAGTGGCAGAGCCCGCGCCTGTCGCTCCGAATTCCGCACACGCGCTTTTTTCAAATCTCTGGCAATTCCCTGCGATTGAATCCAACGGAGGCACAAAGTCTTCCGCCGCGAAGAATCTCGCAGCTCATCTCTCAACGCTCGTCTCGCAAATCGCAGCGAAAGATTTGTTCACGCTTCCCACCGCGAGCCACACGGTTACATTTCGCAAAATCACACTCGCTCCGTATCTGTTGCGAGTAAGAACACTCCCGCAGCTTCCCAACTCGCGCACGATCGCACTTCGCTCACTCGATCGCCTCGCCGTTTCTTCCGCGACGCGCAAAATCGCCGCGGCCGCTCTTCGTTCACTTGATTCCCGCACGCCGAAATTAGCTCGATAATCCGCTGTTTGTATTCCAATCACGCGCCATCGCCAAACTTCCGCCGTATCGTCGCACGCTTGTTAAACTTGTTTCGTCCGCCGCACCCAGCGCCCGCCATGGTTAGCGTGCCGAACTCCATCTCCGCATCTGCCTCTGGAGCTGCCCCTTCCGGCAGCGCCACCGCCATGCGCAATCGCAATTCCGCCGCACTTTCCACATCGATCGTCTCTCGCTACTTCGAAGTCTCGCTTTACCTGATGCTCTTCACCGCGGTTGCCACGGTCGTCTCCACAGGACGTCTCGATCTCGCAAGCACAATCGCCGCGCCGCTTCTGCTCATCATCAAAGGCATTCGCCGCTGGCGAGGACACGTGGCAGAACTTTCGCACAAGCTCGCCACATGGCTCGTCGCCGCATCTTTCGCGCTGATGCCAGTGGACTATTTCACCTGGTCGCACGCGCGCGCCGTCTCTGCGCCGAATCCCGCGCTCTACGCGGCGCTGCTCGCTGCGATTCATTTTTTGCTGCTCGCGATTTTGTTGCGCCTCTACAGCGCGAGCTCGCGCCGCGATCATCTCTTTCCTCGCGATGCTCGGCTTCGCCGCGATGCTCGCGTCCGCAGTGCTCACTGTAGATACAGCATTCTTCGCGCTCTTTCTGCTCTTCGTCGTTCTCGGCATTTCCACGACGATCAGCCTCGAACTCGAACGCGCATCCGAAGGCGCCATCACTGCGCCGCTTGATCCCGCAAGCCCCGCCGCGCGCCGCGTCATCCGCGCGCTTTCTGCGACAAGTTTCAGCGTCGCGCTTGGCACCATCATTCTTGGCGCGGTAATTTTCTTTCTGCTGCCGCGCTTCACCGGCGGATATTTCTCCAGCTATTCCGTGCGCCCCACGCTGATGACAGGCTTCAGCGAAAGTGTTGAGCTCGGCCAGATCGGCGAAATCCAGAAGAGCAGCGAAGTGGTTATGCGCGTGAAAATCGAAGGAGATCCCTCGCGCTTCGCGGGCACGCACTGGCGCGGCATCGCGCTCACAAATTTCGATGGCTGGCGCTGGTCCGCCGCGTCCGGCCCTCACGCGCGCATTTATCCGCAGGCTGATGGATGGTTTCCGCTCGGCTCCGACGATCGCCGCGAAACTCGGCAGTTGAAATACGCGGTGCTGCTCGAGCCCGTCGCGAGCGAGTCTGTCTTCGTCGCCTCCGATGTCAACGCGATTCGCGGCCATTTCGCGTCGGGCTCCGGACTTGCCGATTCCATGCGCCGCAACTATTTGCTCGCGGATCGCACGCGTTCGCTCTTCTCTCCGTATCCGAATTATTCGGAGTCGCGCTACGAAGCGATATCCAGCGCGCCAATCGTTGATCCCGTTGCGCTGCGCACTGCGGCGACGGATTATCCGCGCGAAATCCGCAAACAATATCTCGGCCTTCCTGATTCTCGATCAACGCATTCCAGCGCTGGCGCGCGAAATCACGGCTGCTTCATCAACGCCATACGACAAAGCGTCTGCAATCGAAACGTATCTCCGCACGCGCTTCGGCTACACACTCGAACTCACGTCCACTCCGGTGAAAGATCCGCTGGCTTATTTTTTATTCACGCGCCGCGCGGGCCATTGCGAATATTTCGCGAGCGCGATGACGGTGATGCTCCGCTCGCTGGGAATTCCCGCGCGCTATATCAACGGTTTTCAAACTGGCGAATTCAATGACGTCGGCGGCGACTACATCGTACGCGCCAGCGACGCGCATAGTTGGGTGGAAGCTTATTTCCCCAGCTATGGCTGGATCGAATTTGATCCCACTCCCGCGGGCGGCGCAGAAGCCACGCACTGGTATTCCGGATTTTCAAAATATTACGATTGGTTCCAGTTGCAATGGGGCGATTGGGTGGTGAATTACGATTTCCTGCACCAGATCGCACTGGCGCAGGGAGTGCAGCGCACATCGCGCGAGTGGTTCACTTCGATTCGCGACCATTTCAATCACATGCACGATTCGCTCACCGCGCGGATGCGCGGTTGGCAGGCCAGCGCATCGGGCGCGCATCTCAGTTCGCCGCTGCTGATAATTTTTCTAACTGCATCGGTAGCGTTTGCAATGTGGCTGGCTGCGGCAAAAGGAAGATTCGCGCGCCTTACCGCCTTGTGGACGCTGCGCGTTTCGCATCCGCGCGAACTCACTCCGCGACTCGCAAGCCTGCACTATTCCGAAATGTTGCGGATGCTGGAGCGCCGCGGATTCCGCAAACCCGCCGCAGCGACCGCCAGCGAATTCGCTGCGAGTATCGCGCAGCCCGAACTTGCCGCGCCCGTGGGACGCATGACGGCCCTGTACCAATCCGCGCGATTCGGTTCAGCTGACGCTGACACCCGCGCCGCGACAAGTCTCCTCGGCGAAATTCGCGCGCTTCTGTCCAATATTCGCCGCAAAAAATAAGTCTAGTTCCCCGCCTCACCAGTGATCCCTGCCCCCTTGCTTACCTCACTCCCTGCCTCATTATTTTCATCCCTCAGTAACACTTCCCCCGTTGACACGCGTCGCTTCCCCGTCGCAGAATCTCTCACCGCGTTTCGCACACTGGAGATCCCCCGAAACGCCTCGCAACCAAATCTTGTTTTGCTCAGGAGCACAACATGCCTGTGAATTATCTGCCGCCGAATTATCATTCGCTCACTCCGAATCTCGTTTGCAAAAACGCCAGCGCCGCGATCGAATTCTACAAGAAAGTTTTCGGAGCAACTGTTCTGGCAAATATGCCGGGACCGAACAACACGGTGATGCACGCCGAACTGAAAATTGGCGACTCGCTATTTTTTGTCGCCGACAGCATGAATCCCGCAGGAGCCGCAACAGCAGCGGTCGGACAGAGCCTGCCTTGCTACGTCCACGTTTATGTTCCGGATGTGGATGCTGTGGTGAAACAAGCCACCGAACTCGGCGCCAAAATGGACATGCCGGTCCAGGATATGTTCTGGGGCGATCGCTACGGAAAAATCAGCGATCCGTTTGGCCAGCAATGGGGCGTCGGCACGCACACAGAAGATGTGAGTGGTGAAGAAATGAAGCGCCGAATGGACGCGATGATGCAGAAAGGCGCGGCGAGCTAACCGCAACCTTCAGCTCGCGCTGTGATCAACTCCGCCCACGACGCACGAGCTGACAAAATAAATTCGCCGAGGCGCTGCTCATTTCGTGGCGCCTTTTTTTGTTGGCCCCCGCACGAAATCTGCGCTCGCATCGGCGATAATCTTTTGCGCGCGAAATCGCAATTCACAAACGCGGTCGCGCAAAACGCATGCCGCAGAAAACGCACACCGCGCGCGCTCCGCGCCCCGCACTTAGCGAATCGAGCAAAAGCCTCGTCCCGTGGCTGATCGCTGTCGCGTTTTTCATGGAGTCGCTCGACACCACAATTCTAAATACCGCGGTGCCCACCATCGCAGCCGCGTTGCACGTCGCTCCGCTGAGCATGAAATCGGTGCTCGCGAGCTACACGCTGAGCCTCGCGGTATTTATTCCGATCAGCGGATGGATGGCGGATCACTTTGGCACGCGGCGGGTTTTCGCCTCAGCGATTGGAATTTTCACGCTGGGATCATTTCTGTGCGGCATCTCGAGCAATATTCATCTGCTCGTCGCGTGCAGAATTTTGCAGGGCTGCGGCGGGTCAATGATGGTGCCCGTCGGGCGGCTAACTGTGGTGCGCACATTCGCAAAATCGGAACTCGTGCGCGCGATGAGCTTCGTTGCGATTCCCGCGCTGATCGGCCCGATGCTTGGGCCTATCGCTGGCGGTCTGATCGTGGGATATTTCCACTGGCGCGTCATTTTCTTTCTAAATATTCCGATCGGTCTCATAGGATTGATTTTTGTCTATTTGCATTTGCCGGATTATCGCGAGCAGACAAATCCTCTCGACGTCGCCGGGCTGATTCTTTTCGGCTCGGGAGTTGCGCTGCTTTCCTACGTGCTGGAAGTTTTCGGCGAGCACACGCTCAGCACCGGCGGAATTCTTGGGCTGCTCGCGCTCTCATTTATATTATTGGCGGGCTACGGATTTCACGCCACGCGCACCGCGTATCCCATGCTGGATCTCGTTTTATTTCGCATTCGTACTTTTCGCGCGGCGGTCCTGGGCAGCTACATCACGCGCCTCGGCATCGGCGGCATTCCGTTTCTTTTTCCGCTGCTTTATCAAGTGGGACTCGGCTTCACGCCAATTCAATCCGGGCTGATGATGATGCCGCAGGCAATCGCCGCCATCAGCCTGAAAGTGACGATGCCGAAAATTTTGGCGCGCTTCGGGTATCGCGCCGTGCTGATTTCCAACACAATTATCATCGGCCTGCTGATTTTGCTTTTCGCGACCATCGGAGTGACCACGCCGGTGTGGCTGGTGGTGATGGAAGTTTTCTGCTACGGATTTTTTACCTCGCTGCAATATACGAGCATGAACACACTTGTCTTCGCGGACGTGAGCGAGCAGCAGGAAAGCGGTGCAAGCTCCATCGCCAGCACCGCGCAACAGATGGCCATCAGCTTTGGAGTCGCGTCAGCTTCGCTCGTCACCGTGTTTTTTCTGCCCGACCGCTACCGTTCCAATCCCACGCAATTTATTCGCGGAATTCATCACGCGTTTTTTGTGCTTGGCGGCATGACGCTGATCTCGACGCTGGTTTTCTCGCAATTGAAACGCGGCGATGGCGATGTCGTGAGCCAGAGGAAACCGTTACCCGTCGAATAGAAGTTGGGACAAGCGGCCTATCATAGCCCACTGTGCTAAAATCACATTTCGCGCCGCATGACCGATCCCACAAAAAATCCCAAAGTTGGCTTCATCAGCCTCGGCTGCCCCAAGAATCTTGTGGATACCGAAGTGATGATGGGTATTCTCGCGCGCAATGGCTACGACCTCACCCCGCAAGCAAGCGATGCCGACGTACTCGTCGTCAACACATGCAGCTTTATTGAGCCCGCGCAAAAAGAATCCGTGGACACGATTCTCGAAATGGCCGAGCACAAGAAATTCGGCTCCGCGCGCCGGCTGATCGTGGCGGGCTGTTTGGTAGAGCGTTTTCGCAACGACATTCTGCGCGATATCCCTGAGGTGGACGCGGTAATCGGCACCGGCGAGGTGGAAAATATTCTCAGCGCCGTGCGCGGCGATGTGGCCGGCGAAAACGCGCACGCCGCCAGCGCATCCAATTTTCTCTATCACGATTTAACTCCACGGCTGCAAACCACTCCGCGCCACGCGGCTTATATAAAAATCGCCGAAGGTTGCGATCACCCTTGCAGCTTCTGCATCATTCCGCAGCTTCGCGGAAAATTTCGCAGCCGCCGTTTCGAATCCGTGGTGCGCGAAGCGGAAAATCTCGCAGCCGCGGCGTGCGCGAAGTCACTCTCATCGGGCAAGACACGACAAGCTACGGCGAAGATCTCGGCTTGCGCGATGGCCTCGCGCAATTGCTCGCGCGGCTTGCCGATGTGGAAGAACTCGCATGGGTGCGCTTTCTTTACGCATATCCAAATCGCTTGACGCAGCGTGCGCTCGATACGCTCGCGGCGCATCCGCGCCTCGTGAAATATCTCGACATGCCGCTGCAACATGCGTCGCGAAAAATGCTCGCATCAATGAAGCGCGGCTCCAGCGGCGATGCATTCCTGAAATTACTCGCGCGCGCGCGCAAAACCGTCCCCGGAATTTCGCTGCGCACCTCATTTATCGTGGGATTCCCGGCGAAACCGAAGCCGATTTCCGCGAACTGTGCGATTTCGTACGCGCAGCCGAATTCGATTGGATGGGAGTATTCACCTACTCCGATGTGGATACCGCCGTAAGCCACGCGCTCGGCCGCAAAGTCGCGGAATCCACAAAGGCCGCGCGGCGCGACCGTTTGATGGCCATCCAGCGCAAGATTTCCGCGCGCAAACTCGCCACCCGAGTTGGCCGCAGCGAAATTGCGCTGCTCGAAGGCCCATCCACTGAAACCGAACTTCTGTGGGAAGCGCGCCTCGAAGGCATGGCTCCGGAAATCGACGGCAAGCTATATATCAACGATATTGTTGAAGCTGAAAGCGGCGCGGCCGCGCAGCCCGGCGATATGGTGCGCGTCGAAATCACCGAGGCGCACGACTACGATTTAATTGGCCGCGTCACACAGATCGTGAGCCGCTCAAACGCAGCTGCTCGCAAAGACAATTCTGCGAGCGCGCGTGATGGTGCGGCGCAGACCGCGCAGCAAATTGCTCCGTTAGGCGCAGCGCAACGCATCGCAACCGGCGCTCCGCTGAGAATCATCCAATAAATAACTGGCCGATGAAACTGAAATGTCCAATCTGCGCAACGCCCACCGATTCAGAAACCGGCGCCGACTTCCCTTTTTGCTCTGAACGCTGCCGTGTCCTCGATCTTGGCAACTGGGCCTCGGGAAAATATGTGATCTCCTCTCCTGCTTTCGACGAAGATTTCGACGAGGTGCCCGAAACCGATCCCGAAGATATTTCCGCTGCCGATCACGATGGCGAATCGAAACAGTCGGGCGAGCTTCTCAACGATGCGGAGGATGAGTCAGCATGACGGCTGAGAACCCCGACAACGTTTTCGAAATGCCGGAAATCCGCAAACCCACCGGAAAATTGCCGCGGATTTCGTATTTGCTCGCAACCGTTTTCGGATTCGGATTTATTCCGCTCGGCCCGGGTACATGGGGATCGATGTTCGGCGTGGGCATTTCGATTTTGGTCGCGCGAATCGAGTATCGATCGCTGCTGGTCACTCTCCATCCAGGCGAAAGTTTTTGGACCATCGGCTTCGCCCCAACTTTTCTGGACCGCATCATCATGATCGCGATTGCCGCGCTCGGCGTTTACGTCGCGAGCAGAGTGGCGCATCATTCGCAAAATGAAGATCCGCAATTTGTGGTGATCGACGAAGTTTCCGGCGTATTGCTTGCGCTATCGTTTCCCGGCATAGTGCTAAACTGGAAAAGCTGGCTGCTGGGCTTCATACTTTTTCGCGTTTTCGATATTTGGAAGCCGTTTCCAGCGCGCCAGGCCGAATCGTTTGGCGCCGGCTGGGGAATCATGGCCGACGATTGGGTCGCCGGAATTTATGCGGGCCTGCTGCTCGCCGCGGCGCATAGATTTATTCACGGCATGTAGCGGCTCGTTGCTGTGCGGGAAGTCATCCAATAGAGCTTCGCTGCAAAAAGCGTTTCTTTTTACATTAAGGGGAAAATGACTCAAGTCCTCGCGAACGTTGCGAATCCTCGCATCGAGCGCGTCACTCCTTCCGCTGCGATTCCGGGCGGCGAGGTCGTGATTCACGGCACCGGGTTCGGCTCCGCGAATCATTCGCGGCCGCGCGTGCGTTTCGGCGAAGTAAATGCCGATGTGTTGTTTCACGCGGATAGTTATTTAATCGCGCGCGTTCCCGATGGCGCGTCCGGTGGTTTGCGCGTTGCTACCGTGATCGGCGAGAGCGTGCCGTTCAATTTGTCGCTCGGCGTGCAAATCGCAGACAACTTGCATCCCGTCACGAATCCTGCGGTGGATCATGAAGGAAATATTTATGTCACATTCAGCGGAGAGCGTGGGCGCCGCGTTCCCGTTTCGCTTTACAAAGTCACCTCGAATTTCATCGTGAAGCCGTACGTCACGCAGCTGATTAATCCCAGCGGCCTCGCGCTCGATCACACCGGCGTGCTCTACGTTTCGTGCAGAAATGACGGCACGATTTATCGCGTGACACCCGATGGCCGCGCCGAGCTTTTCATCGAAGGAATGGGCATCGCCACCGGAATCGCTTTCGATCGCGATGGAAATCTTTTTGTCGGCGATCGCAGCGGCACAATTTTCAAAATCAGTCCTGACAAACAAGTATTCGTGTTCGCCACGCTCGAGCCTTCGTTCGCTTTCTATCACCTCGCGTTCAGTCCGTCTGGAGAGCTGTACGTTTGCGGCCCCAGCACTTCGAGTTTCGATCGCGTGTATCGCATTTCGCCCGGCGGGCAGGGTGAAACTTTTTATCGCGGGCTCGGCCGCCCGCAAGGTCTTGCGTTTGATCGCGCGGGAAATTTGTATGTAGTCGCGTCAATCTCTGGGCGCCGCGGCGTAGTGCGCATCACGCCGGAAAAAGATGCGGAACTTGTGCTGAGCGGAACCGATCTTGTTGGCCTCGCGATGCTGTCCACGCGCCGCGCATATTTGACGACGACGGGCGCGCTCTTCAGTTTGGATTGGGATGTGGAAGGCTTGGCGCTTCCCGTTTAGCGCGAAGTCGATTCGCGCAAACTTGCGGCGCGCGTGCCGCGTGCGGCACAATCGAACCGGAAACTTCCCGCGCGGGAATTCAACTGATGAAGGCTGAAATCATCGCTGTCGGCTCCGAACTTCTCACTCCAGACCGCGTTGACACCAATTCCCTTTTTCTTACAGCCGAGTTGAACAAAATCGGCGTTGAAGTAATTCGCAAAACAATCGTCAGCGATCGGCGCGAAGATATTTGCGATGCGTTTGCGCGCGCGACTGGAACGCGCCGAGCTTGTAATTTCGAGCGGCGGGCTTGGCCCCACGGAAGACGATCAAACGCGCGACGCGATCGCGCAACTCCTCGGCCGCAAGATGTCTCTCAGCAACGATGTGCTCCACGCGATCGAGGATCGCTTTCGAAGTTTCAAACGCAAAATGGCGGATGTAAATAAGCGCCAAGCTCTCGTGCCAGAAGGCGCGACGGTGCTCGATAATCCACGCGGCACCGCGCCCGGTTTGTGGATTGAAGAAGGCGAGCGAATTGTAGTGTTGCTGCCGGGACCTCCAAACGAATTGAAAGCTGTGTTTTCGGAAAATGTGATTGAGCGAATCGCGCGCCGCGCCGGCGGCGTGCAGCAAGTGGTGCAGGAAATGCGCGTAGTTGGAATGGGCGAATCCGATCTTGAGCAGCGCATCCGCGAAATCTACATTGCTTATCCAGACGTGAACACAACGATTCTTGCCTCGCCGGGAGAAATTCAGATTCATTTGCGCGTCGTGGACGAGCGATCCGGGCGCGAGCCGCAAACTTCTGAATGAAATTGTCAGAGCGAATTTCCGTTGCGCTGGGTGATAATATTTTCACGCGCACCAGCCAATCGCTGGAAGAAGTTGTCGCCGACAATCTTATTGAAAAACGCCGCGACAATTTCCACAGCGGAAAGTTGCACCGGCGGATTGCTCGCCGAGCGGCTCACGCGAATTTCTGGCAGCTCGAATTATTTTCTCGGCGGCGTGGTGAGTTACAGCAACGAATTGAAAACCGCGTGGGCTGGCGTGCCCGCCGAGCTGATCGCCGCGCGCGGCGCTGTGAGCGGCGAAGTTGCCGTCGCGCTTGCGGAAGGAATTCGCCGCGAGACCGGCAGCACCCTCGGAGTTGGAATTACCGGCGTTGCTGGGCCCGACAGGTGGCACGCCCGAAAAACCGATTGGGCTTGTGCACATCGCGATTGCATTCAATGGCGCTTCGCGCGAGACGCGCCGCGCATTTTCCCGGCGACCGCGATCGCGTGCGATGGCAGGCGTCGCAAATCGCGCTCGACATGGTGCGGCGTCACTTTCTCGAAGCTGCGCGAACCCGGCAAGCGTAATGCGTCTCTTCGTCGCGCTGGATATCACCGCTGAAGTGCGTGAGCGGATCGCGGAATTCCTGAACAAGTTGCGCGCCGGGTATCCGAATGCGCGATGGGTGCGACCAGAAAATTTGCACGTCACGCTGAAATTCATCGGCGAAGTTTCCGAAACGCGCGTCGCGGAGTTCACTGCTGCTCTCTCTGAAATACATTCATCCAGTTTTGCTCAGCTGGAATTCCGCGGCACTGGATTTTTCCCCAACGACAAACGGCCGCGCGTGTTTTGGATCGGGATTGCATGCGAGCCCGAATGTCGCCGAACTCGCAGATGCAGATTGACGAAAGATTCTGCCGCGTTCGGAATTGCGCGCGAAGTCGCGCGAATTTCGTCCGCACCTGACGCTGTGCGCGCATCGACGAGCGCGCGGCTGTCGACGCGCTGCGTCGCGTCAGTTGAAGAGTACGCGACGCGGAGTTTGGGAGCGTTCGCACGAATCGGCTGCATCTTTATCAAAGCCAGACGGCGCCCGATGGAGCGCGGTACACTCGGCTCGCGAGTTTTGATTTTGCGCCTGGAGAAATTGCGTGACGCCGGAATCGCTCAACCAGTGGTGGTGGCTCGCGCTCGCCGCATATCTGCTCGGGTCGATTCCATTTGGATATCTCGTTGCACGCCGCGCGGGCACGCAGGACATCCGCAAGTGTTGGCAGCGGAAATATCGGCGCGACGAATGTTGCGCGCACGCTCGGCGCGGGCGCTGGCGCTCTCACTTTTTTTCTGGATGCCGCAAAAGGATTTTTTGCGGTGTGGCTCGCGGCTGAACTTACCCATCACAGCGCAGATCTGGATGAGCGTGGCCGCGGTGGGCGCGGTGCTGGGACACGTGTACCCGTTGTGGCTCGGAGGAAAAGGTGGCCGCGGAGTTTCGACCGCGGCCGGTGCGTTCGTTCTGATTTGTTGGCCAGCAGTAGTCGCGGCTGTAGCGATTTGGGTCACTGTGCTTTTCGCGTGGAGATATGTTTCGCTCGCGTCGATCGCCGCGGCGGCAGCACTGCCGCTGCTCACTTATTTGTTGTACGCCAGAGAATTTGCGCCACCGCGCGCGGTCTCGATCGGGGTGACGCTCGCGTCGATGCTTGTGGTGTGGCGGCATCGCGAAAATCTTGGGCGCTTGGCGACCGGAACGGAATCGAAACTTAGTATTCGGCGAGAGCGCGAATAATTGTGCGGCGCGTGATGCTATGAAAAAGATTGCCATCATCGGCGGAGGAAGCTGGGGCACGGCGCTGGCGCTGGCGCTGACGCGCGCGCGGCGCGAGCACCAAATTTCGTTGTGGGTCCACGATGCGCAGCTCGCGGAATCGCTCGCGATTACGCGCGAGAACTCGGTGTATCTGCCGGAGTACAAGCTGCCGGAAAACGTGGACGTCAGCAGCGAATTGGCGAAGGCGCTGGACGATGCGGAAATTGTTGTTGGAGTGATGCCGTCGGCGCACGCTCGCGAAGTGTATGGAGCGATGGCTCCGCATCTCATGCGCGGCGCGGCGATTGTTAGCGCGACAAAGGGACTGGAGCTGCACACTTCGCTGCGGATGAGCGAAGTGATTCGCGATGTGTGCGGCGCGGAGTTTGCCGCGCGAACTGCTGTGCTATCGGGTCCATCATTCGCGCGAGAAGTTGCGCGCGGCGATCCAACCGCGGTTGTAATCGCATCGCACGATGCGGCGCTCGCTGCGGAATTGCAGGATGAGTTTTCTGGCGCGACGCTGCGTTTGTATCGGAATGATGATGTCGTCGGCGTGGAGATTTGCGGCGCGCTGAAAAATGTGATCGCGATTGCGGCGGGAGTTTGCGCGGGAATTGGATTGGGAGCGAACACGACGGCGAGTTTGGTGACGCGAGGGCTCGCAGAAATTACGCGTCTCGCGTGCGCGCTGGGAGCAAAGCGCGACACGCTCTCGGGCCTTGCTGGCATGGGCGATTTGGTTTTGACCTGTACAGGCGTGCTCAGCAGAAATCGATTTGTTGGATATGAATTGGGCCGCGGGCAAACTCTGCCGGAAATTTTGAGCTCGATGAGAATGGTGGCTGAGGGAGTGGCGACTTCAGCGACGGCACTGGAGTTGGCGCGGCGCGCGGGCGGAATTGAAATGCCGATCACGGAGCAGATGTACGCGGTGTTGTATGCGGGACGCGCTCCTAAGGATGCGATCCGCGAATTGATGGAGCGGCGGTTGAAGAGCGAGTAGTTTGCACGCATCGAGAAATTTTCCCAAATCAAATCGTCGAAAAGATTCGCAGATGGTTAAGCCACTGCGAAAACACCCAAACAAATGCGATCCTTCGGCCACCCTGATCCGATGACTCTCAGGATGACTGCGGCTGGATGTGCCGCGTGAAAATTAGGCGTGGGCGGGGACTAGTTCTACTTCGGTGCGCAGCAATTTTAATTCGCCGCGGGCGATTACTTCTTCCAGTGCTTTGGAGACTGCGGGATCAAAGCGCGTGCCGGTGAGTTGCTGAACACGTGCGAGCGCCGCGTCTAGTTCGCCGCCGGATTGATAGGGCCGGTTGGTGGTCATCGCGTCGAGGGTGTCGGCTACGGCAATGATTTTCGCCATCATGGGAATCTGATCGCTCTTCAGGCCGTATGGGTAGCCGCGACCATCGACGTGTTCGTGATGGAGTTCGATACCGGGCAGCATTTCTTTTAGCTGCGCGACGGGACGCATGATGTTCGCGCCTTTGATGGGATGCTGGCGCATGAGAGCGAATTCCTCGTCGTCGAGAGCGCCGGGCTTTTTCAGAACGCGATCATCGACGCCGATTTTTCCTACGTCATGAAGCAGCGCGGCGATGCGCAGTCGATCGAGTTCCTGATCGTTGAGTTTTAGTTCCTTGCCAAGCATCAAAGAATATTTTGCGACGCGATCGGAATGACCGCGCGTATAGGGATCTTTTTCGTCGATGGCTGCGGCGAGCATGCGGATGGAGCCGAGAAAAAGTTCGCGATTTTCCGCGGCGGCTTGTTTGAGTTGCTCGACGAATTTTTCGATGTCGCCCGCCATCGTGTTGAAAGTTTCCGCGAGTTCACTGAATTCGGCGGAGCCTTGAACGGGAGCGCGTTCGTGAAATTCTCCGCGGCTGATGGCGTGGGTGGTGCGCGCGAGTCCACGAATCGGTTTGCTGATCCCGACTGCGAAAAAATATCCGAGAAGAAGCGCAGCGAAGGTGACAACAAAAACGAGAACGAGCGCTTTTTTGTTCAGCTCGGTAACTCCCGCGTCTTCGAGCGCGAGATCGAGACTGCGCTGTGCGATGACGGCCCAATTCAGCTCGGGCATCGTGCTGTACGCGCCAATCATCGGAATCTTGCGGTTGTCTTGCATCTGCGTGAAGCGCACGGTTTCGGTGTCGCGGAAATCGCGGGGTAACGCGCGAATCTGCGAGACCACCGCGGAAGTGGACGAGACGTCCGTACCGGGCACATTCAGTTTCACGTCCGGATGCGCGACGAGATGCCCCGCGCGATCGACAACGAAGACCACGCGATCGTGCGTGCTGGCTTCCTGCAAGCGTTGCAAAATCCGATCGAGCGAAACTACGGCGGCCAACATTCCGGTGATGCGGCCATGGTCCTGTAGAGGAAGCGCGACGATAAAAGTTGGACGATTACCTGGGTCGAGTGCGATCGGGTCGCTGCGAAATTCGAGCCCCTGTACCGTGGATGCAAATGCGCGATGCAGGGCCTTGGTGACGAATGGATCCTGATCGGTGTGCAGATCGCCGGCGCCAGTCCCCTTTGCGTCTGTGCCAACTGCGGTGACGTAGAGGACGTTGGGATTCCCCATCACGAAATTTTCGAGCAGTCGCGTGACTTTGGGCTGATTTACCGCGCTATCGACATTTTCGATTAGGCCCGTGAGCGCGAGAATTTGCGATTCGCTGACGAGCTGCTGGTGGAGCGTGGCGTCAAAAAATTGAATCTGCTCGGCCATCGAGCGAGTGAGTTCAATTTCCTGAACGCTTTCGTTGGACTCAAGCTTTTCCTGGCTGAGACGCAGCACCTGATGATGGTAAAAGGCGACCGGAAGAACGCTGACTAGAAGCAGCGCGCCCAAGACGATCCAAAGGAGCGGAGGGCGGTAGTGAGCCGGGTTTGCGAAAGGATTGTCAGACATGGCTAGGCTGCTGAAGCTATTGTATCGGCGCTGGGTGTGATGCCGGTGTTCAGCGTAGGACAGGCGTCGTTAAATAGATACGAACCGAAAGTACTAGGGTGGCTACGGGATTTTGCGTCCGGCTGGAGGCGAAAAGGGCTGGAGTTGGGGTGGATTGGGCTGAGGCAGAGGGGTAGTTGAGGCGGGAAATTGAGCTCGGTGGAACGGATTTGCCGTATAGTTGAGGCGGGCGAATCGGCGTTATTTTTCGCTAAGCCGTTTATTTTTACATAGTTGGAAGCATACATTGGGATAGACACCCCCACCCCATCGTTTGTGGATAATGTTGATTCTACAGGGGTTAGCTAGTACTATTACTAAAAACTTGTTGAAAATAAAGGGGTTAGGTCCATTTTCGGGATGCGGAATCTAGGGTAGTACTAAAACTAGGTGCTTCGAGCCCGAAAAAGGAAAAGCCCGCGCTGGATGGCGCGGGCTCGCGTTATTTCCCAGAGACAAGATAGCACAAAGGTTAGAAAAAGTCGAGTCGGGTCGCCCTTGGTCGGGCCGGGCAGTTTCAAAATCAAGACACAACGGACGAATCCCCTCGGGTGATGCGATCTGGAAATAGTGGTGAGGCAATCTGTTCTCTTCCGGTGTCAAACATTCTGTGAACTTGCATCGGTGATTCGCGGTGACGGTCTCTGTGAGGCGGCATTCAGCATTTCATCATTCTTTGCCAGCGACTTGCATTGAAGGAGGCGAGATGTTCCAGGAGTCAGCGACGTGGGATCTGCGAACAATCGAGGGAGAGACATCGACTGCGATGAAACTCTACGTGCTCTTCATATTGTTTGCGTGCATCGTGCCATGCGTCGAATTATTCAAGGCGTGGCGAAAATGGTGGCCGTTCGAGCGAGGGCCACGGGCGAGCCGCGCCGCCTATATCAACATGCTCGAGACTTCTAGAACGCGCCTCAAGCTCTGGAGTCAGTGCGTAGTTCTCTCATTTGCGATTCTTACTTCAATACAATTAACGAATGTCTGCAAAGGCTTGCAGGCTTCAAAAAATATCCCATTGACGGTCATGCTGTCCCTAATTGGAGAAAGCGCGACGAATCTTACAATGGCGTTGCTCGTAGTTTTCTTTGCGTTTCTTGTTCGATGGCATTTTCTGAGCCGAATTGAGCGATTGAGTGTGACGCGCGATTAGCGTTTCGATTCGGCACAATGCGGTTGGTTTGGTGCCGCGCTTACGGCGCTCCGGAAAAACCTGAATTTGTTTGTTGAGGTGACCCAGGCCGTGCGCGGCCCGGGCTATTTTTGGCGGACGGCCTGACGGGCCGTCGGACGGAAAACCCGTCAGGGGGTTTCTACATCAGGATAGCTATACAGGACTGCAATATGAGATTGCCTAGATCGGGATATTTGGCGCTGGCAGGGACTGTGATTTTCCTGGGCTGGTCTGCGAATCTCGGCGGCGCGTTGCCGCAGCAGGTTGGATTCGTTGACCTCACTGGCATACCTGATGCGACGAAGCCTCCGGCAGGGATCCAGAAACACGACCTCCCAGAGGGTTGCAAAAAACTAGTTCCGGGAGTGATGGGTGACGGAATTAGGGAGACCGACGACGGACAACCGCGAGACATTGAGGTCGCTGTGACAGGAATTGAGACGTCCAGACCTACGCTGGGCAGCGAGATTCTGGCAGACGTGCAACTTCGGAACACCGGGACAGAGGCGATTCAGATTCCGTGGAGCACCGATGGTGAAACAATCAGAGTTGGGCAGGGTCCAACTAGTTTTGTGTGGGAGGAAGGATCGTTTGATCTGGTGTTGAAGCAGAAGAATGCGGACGGGGTTCTGCTAACAAGTCTCAACAAATGGCTCTTCAGCACGAAATATGCGGTAGGGAGCGAACGTACGATCCCTGCGGGCGGATACATTTCAGCGTTGGTAAGATTCAAGGTCGAAGATGAATTCTCAATACATAAAGTGCAGGCTGGCGATTGGCTGCTATCTGCAACATGGACGCAGGCGGAACGAGAGCGGTCTTTCGCGAACTGCGCGGTGAGCAGCATATATTTTCGCGACAATCGTTACTATCGGCAGGTAAATCCCACGATTACATTACACGTTTTTCCGAATGACGCGACTAGTAGCGGCGGGCATTAATTGGGTGGGCGTCACTGAAGAAGGCAACTTCGCCGATGCGGAGATCGGCGCTCCCGGGAGACGAATTTTCCCCTGACTGATCGGGCGGCGTCATTTCAATATTTATATCAGCGCTTGGCGACGATTTGTTGGCCGATTGATTTCTCCATGACGATTAGCTGATCGGCGGAAAGATCCTTAGCGCGGACCTCGACGGAGAACGCTAGGTCTCCGGTTTTGAAATGAATCGTGGTGGCGAATCGCGAGGACATGGAGTAGGCCTCGTCGCCGACGCCGGTGAGCGGGTGCTTGGCGATTCCGTTTGCGGGAGTTTTTCCTACTTCATATCCCTGCATGGAGATGACTACGACAATTAGTTTCCGGAGCTCGCCGCCCGAACTGCCCGTTTCCGCCCAGCTAAAAATTTTGCCGGGGAGTGTAGCCTCACAATTTCCAACTGGCGTTCCGATGACGGCGGAAATCTGCGCGTTAGTGAGAAGCGTGCAGACATCTACTGGCGGACCGGCGCTGGCCGTGGGCGCGATTGCGGCAGCTACGGAGAAAAGCACGATCGCGTAGAGCATGGAAGGCTTATGGCGCATGGCGGATTCCTCCGATGAAAGGCCGCGCTGGGTGCGGTGTGGCGCGATTCTAGCAAAATGGGTTCTTGGGGAGAGGAATTTTTGTGGACGCGGGCTGTTTACCCCGGATTGGGGACAGTTCGCCACAAATGAGTAGAGAGGCCGGAGATGGATTGAGAACATCGAGGTCAAGTCTTGGAATGGAAGAGCGAAAAATGAACTGCAGATCTCTCACCCGCTGAAGCGAGTTCGGCCCCGATCGAAAACATCGGCCCCGATCAAGGGAATCGGGGTGCAAAAAGCGCAGGTGCAAGAGGCGCAGATGACTGCAATTTGAGCGGCACGATGAATATTTTCTCCATCACAGGAGGTTGGCGATGCAGGAACCATCTAGGTTGAAAACGAAAACAGTTGCGGCAGTCGGAGGAATGTTACTGCTGATCATTGCGTTTCTTGGGCGGAGTGGGGCGCAGGGGCAACCGCCGACGAGCGAGCAGGCCGGACCGCCGCAGGAGACGTTTGCGAAGAAAGGTGATGTGCGTCCGGCGGAGCAGGTTTACAAGAATATTCAGGTGCTAAAGGGCGTTCCCGCCGACGAAGTGTTGGACCGGATGAAGTTTTTTACGATCGAGCTGGGAGTACGGTGCGAGTTCTGCCATGTAACGGCGGAAGGGAGCAAAGTCCCAGGATTCGGCGCGTTTTCGAAGGACGATATTGACGCGAAGAAAATCGCGCGGAAAATGATTCAGATGGTCGGTGTGATCAAGACGAACTTCTTTGAGGGAAAAGAGTCGCCGACCTGTTGGACTTGCCATCGAGGCAATCAGAAGCCGGAGTTGGGGCCTGCCGAGGCGCCTGCGCAAACAAAACCTTAGAAAACCCACACGTAACTACGACGTGTGGGCACCCGAAAGTCAATGGCGATCCTTCGGCTATCCTGATCGGATAGCTCTCAGCCCCGATTCAAACCATCGGGGTGCAAACAGCGCAGATGACTTACCTTCGCGGAAGTGCAAACACAATCTGCTAAGATTGCCAATTCGGGGTGTGTTGATGCGCTGAAGTGCTGATTACGCGAGCGCACCACGATCGGGTGCCATGTTTTCGATCTTCGGGAAAAAAGACAAAAAAGTTGAAGAGGATAAGCCCGCTGGATTTTTTGAGCGGCTGAAGCAGTCCGTGAGCAAGACGCGGACGCAGCTTGCTGCGCGCGTGGAAGAGCTGTTCAGCGGCGCGAAGGAAATCGATCCGCAAACGCTGGCAAAATTGGAGACTGCGCTCCTGGAAGCGGATATTGGAGTGCGGACGACTCGCGAAGTGCTGGAGGCGGTGCGGGAAAAACTGGAGCGGCACGCGCTGGGAAATGCGGAGGAGCTGAAGGCGGAATTGAAGCGGCAGATTTTGGCGCGGCTGAATCCGGTGGCGCCGACAGCGGTCGCGGCGGGTGCGGCAGCGATCGAGACTGTAAATGGAAATGCGGCGGCGGTTCGTCCGCGAGTTATTTTCATGGTGGGAGTGAACGGGGTTGGCAAGACGACGACGATGGGCAAGCTGGCGAATCGCTTGATGAAAGATGGGCACAGCGTGATGCTGTGCGCGGCGGATACCTTTCGCGCGGCGGCGATCGAACAACTGGAAGTTTGGGGGCAGCGCGCTGGAGTAGAGATCGTGAAGCAGAAGCCCGGAGCTGATCCGGCGGCGGTGGTGTTTGACGCGCTGACGGCGGCGAAGTCGCGCGGAACTGAAGCGGTGATCGTGGATACGGCGGGGCGGCTGCACACGAAATCGAACTTGATGGCGGAATTGGAAAAGATGAAACGGACTGCTGCGAAGGTGGTGCCGGGCGCTCCGCATGAAATGTTGCTGGTGATGGACGCGACCACCGGTCAAAACGGATTGGTGCAAGCGCGGCAATTTACTTCGACGGTGGGAATTACCGGGATCGTGCTGACGAAACTGGATGGCACGGCGAAGGGCGGAATTGTGGTAGCGATTACGCAGGAACTGGGATTGCCGGTGCGGTATGTGGGAGTGGGAGAAAAGATGGAGGATTTGCTGCCGTTTGATCCGCAGGAGTTTGTGAATTCATTGTTTGATTGAGATGGTGCTGCGGATTTGGCGCGACTTGGGAAACTCGATTGAGTTCATTTCGAACTAGATGAAATCCAAAATAAATAATGACGAGAAGTGGATGCGGCGAGCGATGGAATTGGCGCGGCGCGCGGCGGGGCTTGCGTCGCCGAATCCGATGACTGGCGCTGTGATTGTGCGCGGCGGGCGGGTGGTGGGAGAGGGATTTCATACTTATGACGGACGCGACCACGCGGAAATTATCGCTTTGAAGCGCGCGGGAGTGGCGGCGCGTGGGGCGACACTGTACGTAAATTTGGAGCCGTGTTCGCATTCGGGGCGCACGGCGCCATGCGCGGACGCGATTATCGCAGCGGGAATTCGCCGAGTGGTGGTGGCCGCGCGCGATCCGAATCCGAAAGTGGCTGGGCGAGGATTTCGGAAATTGCGCGCGGCGGGAATTTCTGTAGAGAGCGGCGCATGTGAGAACGCCGCACGGCGTATGCACGAGGGGTTCGCTCGATGGATCACGACCGGATTCCCCTTCGTGACGATGAAATCTGGAATGACACTGGACGGGCAACTCGCGATGCGCGCGAGCGGGGCTCGAAGGGCGAGCGCCACTTGGATTACTTCGGCGGAGTCGCGCGCGGAAGTGCATCGGATGCGGCACGCGTCTGATGCGCTGCTGACGGGAATCGGAACCGTGCTGGCGGATGATCCGTTGATGACTGATCGAAGCGGGTTGCAGAGGCGGCGTCCGCTGCTACGTGTGATTCTGGATTCACGGCTGCGCCTGCCAGTGAAATCAAAAATTGTGAAGAGCGCAGCGCAAGATGTGCTGGTGATGACGCTGTTGGATGCGGATAGCGCGCGAGCGCGGCGACTGCGTGACGCGGGCGTGGTAGTTGTGCGCGTACCGGAGCGCGGCGGGCGAATTGATTTGCGCTCGGTGGTACGCGAACTTGGTACCCACGAGAAATTCTGAATGTGATCATCGAAGCTGGGAGCGAAGTGAATGGTGCGGCGCTAGCGGCGGGGATTGTGGACAAGATCGCGCTGTTTATCGCGCCGGTGATCGCAGGATCGCAGGACGTGCCTGTTGCGCGCGGAGTGCGTGCGCCGCTAGCGACTCTGAGAGGTGTAACGGTGCGGCGATTCGGGCCGGACATTTGCGTGGAAGGATATTTGCAAAAGGTCGCGGCGAAATAGCGAAGCGGAATTTATTCGAGTAGAATCTGCGCGTGTTCACCGGAATCATCGAACATCAAGGCGTGGTGGAATCGCTGGAGCGCGGCTTAGGCGGCGGGCGAATCACTGTGCGCGCGGGCGAACTGGCTAGCGAGCTGCGCGTTGCGGCGAGCATCGCGGTGAATGGGTGCTGCCTGACGGTGGTGGAATGTACGGCGGAGGGATTCGCCGCGGATCTTTCGCCGGAAACTCTGCGGCGCACCACGTTCGGCGAAATGAAACGCGGGACCCGCGTGAATCTGGAGCGTCCGCTGGGGGCTGGCGCGGAACTGGGCGGACATTTTGTGCAGGGGCATGTGGACGGAGTGGGCCGCGTAGGGCGGCTCACGAGAGAAGGCGAAGCGAGTGGAGATGGCGCCGCGTCTGCTGGTGCGGCTGTGAAAAAAGACGAAGCGAATTGGTGGCTTGAGATTTCGATGCCGGACGAGATTGCGCGATACGTTGCGGAGAAAGGCTCGATCGCGATTGATGGAATTAGTTTGACGGTCGCCGCGGTGAAAGATGGAGTGGCAGCTTTCGCGATTATTCCGTACACCTACGCGCATACAAATATTTCCGCGCTCGCGGCGGGCGATGCGGTTAATTTGGAAGCGGATGTTCTTGCGAAATACGTAGAGCGGCTGCTGGATGCGCGCGAGGCGAGAAAAGTTTAGATTCGCGCGAGTGGGCGAAATCTCAGCGCATAGCCGGCGCTTGGGATTTTTGTCGAGCGCCGCGAAGGTAAAGCACGAGGCCGAACAATACGGCGAGCGTAGTACCTCCGACCAGCTTCGATTCAAACCACAATTTATTCGCGGTGTCGCCAGGCGGAACGAACGAAAGCGCGATTCCGATGACGACGACGGCGAGGCCCAATCCCGCCGCTATACAAACTCCGATTTTTCCGCCCGGCACGAGCACTGCGTGAGGATTTGAATTTCGGTCGGGACGCCACGCGAGTTTGATCGCGGCTCCGTACATATAAATAAATGGAATGAAATAGAGGATGGTCGCAGCGTCCACGAGATTCTGGTATGCGCTATCGGGGGACGAACTGATTTGCATCAGGAGAAGTACAACTCCGGAAACGATCGCCTGCACGAGAATCGAAATGTAGGGCGTTTTCCATTTGGGATGGATTTTCCCAAATGCCGCCGGCAGATAACGATCGATGCCGACTACGAACGGGACGCGCGCGATTCCGGCGACGGTTGAGCCAACGCCTCCGGCGTTGCCGATCGTGACGAGAACTGCGGCGAGCACTCCAACCGCCGCGATGCGCAGAGCTGTGGAGCCGAGCGCGAGCGCCTGAAAAACGCCGCTCGTCGTTGAAACTTGTTCAGCGGGAACGAGCGACAGCACCGCGATCGTGCCGACGATGTACACCGCGGCGATGAGAATGCCTGAGCCGAGCACGGCGCGCGGAAGCGTGCGTCGCGGATCACGAATTTCTTCGCTCATCGCAGAAACGAGTTCGAGTCCCGTGAATGCAAACGCGAGCTGCGGCCAAAAATTCACCGTGCCCCAATCCCAATGAGGAACCATCGCCGCCCAAGTGAAATGCGTGATCGAGCCGCGCACGTGCCACAAGACCGCAGCGACCGCGACGAGCACCATGAGTGGCAGATATGTGGCGACGCCTCCGGCGTTCTGCAGCCACTTTCCGATGTTCAAACCGATGATGTTGAGAAAAACCGCGACGAATAACAATCCGAACGATCCCCACAAAAGAAAACTGCGGTTCTGCGCGAGCGCCGCCGTGTTTGCGCCGCCGATGTAGGCGCTCATGGAGACGCTGGCCATCAGCAATCCGGGAAAATAAAATACGGTATAAATCCAATATGTCCAGCCGGCGACGAATCCGTGGAAATCTCCGAAGGCCTCTTTAGACCAAACGTATAGGCCGCCTTCTTCGGGAAAGCGCGTAGAAAGTTCGCAAATCACAAACGCGGTAGGAACAAAAAAGAAAACCGCGGCGATGATCCAGAGGCTGATCGAAGATTGGCCGTTGTGCGCGGCGGCGGCAATCCATCGCGGGCCGAGCACGGTGGCGATGTTGAAAAGGAGAACATCCCAGAAGCCCATAACGCGCTTGAGCTGGTCTTTGGGGCTTGCCGATGACGAGCCCGGAGCACCGCCTGCGGTCTGGCTCACAGAGTCACGTCCAGCGCGGGGACTAGCGCATCTTGTTGCAGAAAATTGTGGATGAAGGGATCGGCGGAATTTTCGAAATCGCGCCACGGGCCAAAAAATGTTACGCGGCCCTCTTGAAGGAACACTACGGTGTCGGCGAGTTTGCGCGCGAGATGCGTGTCGTGGGTTACCACGATGGAAGTCTTGTGATACATCTCCTTCAACTTGAGAATAAGATCGCCCATGTGCCCGCCCATCAGCGGATCGACCATCGTTGTCGGCTCGTCATAAAGGATTGCATCAGGATCTTGAGCTAGCGCACGCGCGATCGCGACGGCGCGCTTCGCACCCGTGCTGAGTTCAGAGGGAAGGCGATCGAGATCATCGCCGACCTCCAACATTTCCGCGAGTTCGCTGACGCGCGCATTGATTTTTTCTTCGGTGAGGCCGCGCTCATGGAGCGGGAAGGCGATATTTTCGCCGACAGTGAGCGAATCGAAGAGCGCCCCTGATTGAAACACCATGGTGACACGGCGGCGAATTGCGACCATTTGATCTTCGTGCCAGCCGGTGATGTCCCGCCCCGCTACGATGATGCGGCCGGCGTCCGGTTCGAGAAATCCCATGATGTGTTTCAGCGTGACGGACTTCCCGACGCCGCTGCGGCCCATGATAACTACGGTATGGCCGCGCTCGACGAAAAAGCTGACGTCATCGAGTACGCGATTCTCGCCGAAAGATTTCGAAACATTGAAAAACTCGATGAAGTGCTCGGGCGCGCCGTCCGCGCGCGGAGCTTCCCGTTGCGGCTTCGACTGCGCGGAGCCGCCGGAACTCTCAGTGAGCCGCGATAAGAGCGAATCGTTGTCAGCGCCCATGGGCTCCTATTCTTGATGAGGCTGCGCGAGGAAGCAAATCGTTTGTGGCGAAATGCGACGCGAGTGCAAGTGCGGCTAAATCTTCAATGCAAATTGAATGTTGTGGCGAGGCTCACCTGGAACGCGACCGGATCTTCGTCGACTCGCGCCGGCTGCAAACGCCACAGCGGAAGAAGCGAGAGCACACGCTGATCAATCGCCGGATCGAGGGCATTCAAGACGGTACCGGAGTAGAGATGTCCGTCGCGGCCGACGGTAGCTTGAACGGTGACGATGCCATTGAGGCGGGCTCGGCGCACTGCGTCTGTGTATGCAGCGTTCACGGAAAGCAGTGGCTTAGGCGGCGAAAGTCCCACCGTACCCGGCTGCGCGAGAGGTGTCTCCATATCGCCGGGACTGGTGCGCGCGGCGCTAATCGTGATGTTGTAGCTTGCGAGATATGCGTCAGGCTGAAGAAGTTCTTTGTCGATCGCAGCCGCGAGATTCTGTGGCGTCTCTTGTCGTGTGAAACCTGCCATGAAAATCTTTAGAGCCGCGGGAAAGTTTGGACAGACGATTGTGTTGTGCCCCGCGAGTTGCACGGTACCAACAATCACGGCGTCGAATTGAATACCGGATGTTGCAAACTCTGCCCGCGTGATTTCGATCGCTACGTCACACTGTCCGCGATAAATTCCGAGGGCTGCGCGAGAGATGCGAACCTCCGCGTGGTTCCCTTCTCCGCGGAGCAAATAGATTATCCCAACGTATGTTTTCAGGCGGCTCTCGACATCTTGTGGCGTGGCAAGTGTTGCGCCTGCGAACGCCAGCGACAGCGCGAAGAATCCGAGGACCGCAAGCCAACGATTTGTTTCTTGCATCACTCGTACGTACATCTCACCACCAATCATTCTACTGCGGCGGCGCGGCCCGGGCGCGTGATGCCGAGCTCGCGCAATTTCTCCTGCAAGCTTTGTCGGTGGAGACCGATCGCAGCAGCTGTGCGCGAAATGTTCCAGTTGTGCCGTTCGAGTTGTCGGGTGATGTAGAGGATTTCGAATTTTCGCTTCGCATCGCGAAAATCAGACTCCGTGAGCGCCGACGCGTCAGTGCTTTTCCCTCCGTGGACAGAGGGTAGATGCTCTCCCGTTATTTCAGGCGGCAGATCCACGGGGAGAACTTCAGCGCCGTTCGCGAAAATCAGTGCGCGCTCCAGAGAATTCTTCAGCTCACGAACATTGCCGGGCCAATCGTAACGCAGTAGCGCATCGTTCGTTTCGCGTGAGAGTTTCATCAGTTTTCGAGAATCGGAAACGGTAGCAGCAGCGCTACTCTGCGCAAGTTTCGCGGAATGCAACCGGAGGAACGCATCCGCAAGCAACGGGATATCTTCTTTGCGTGCGCGCAGAGATGGCACGTCAAGAGTTACTACGCGAAGCCGGTAGTAAAGATCTTCGCGGAAGCGGCCAGCGGCAATTTCCGCAGGTAAATCTCGGTGCGTCGCGCTGACCACTCGCACATCCACGGGGATAGATTGCGTGCCGCCGAGCCGTTCGATTACACGATTTTCAAGCGCGCGTAAAACCTTGGCCTGCGTGACAGGATTCATATCGCCGATTTCGTCGAGAAACAGCGTGCCACTACTGGCGATTTCAAATTTTCCCTTTTTCTGCTGAGCCGCGCCGGTGAATGCGCCCTTTTCGTACCCGAAAAGTTCAGACTCGATTAAATTTTCGGGAAGCGCGGCGCAATTCACTGCAACGTATGGTTTCGCCGAACGCGGCGATCGCGCATGAATTTCTTGTGCGAGCAAATCCTTGCCGGTACCGCTTTCGCCGAAGATCAGAACCGTGGCGTCAGTTTCGGAAACGCGCGCCGACATCTCAAATAGCTTCCGCATTTCCGGCGTTGAGCCAAGCATCGCGCCGAACTGCCCTTCAGTGACAAGGCGCTCACGAAGACGTGAATTCTCGCGCTCAAGACTGCTGAGACGCAGCAGATTCTTAATGCGCGTTCGCAGCTCTTCCACATCAAAGCCCTTTGCCAAATAATCCGCAGCGCCAAGTTGCAACGCGTCAACTGCATTCTTCGCGGTATCGAGCGCAGAAACAACGATCACAGGCTGCCCGTGCGAATGCTCCTTCATCCAGCGCAGAAAATCGAGCCCACCTTCTTCGCCGATTACGAGGTCCAAGAGAATCAGGTCGGGGCGTTCGCGGACAATTGCTTCTCTGGCATCGGCCACGTTCGGCGCTTCCACAACTCGATACGCGTGTTCAAGCGCGCGACGATGCGCGTAGCGGGCCGCGGCTTCGTCATCGACAATCAGTATTGTTTGGCGATGCATGTTTCAGCTGCTCCTATCATGACGATGCACTATTGCTAGCCAGGGGAAATCGAACCGTGAAACGCGTGCCATGTCCTTCTGCGATTGGGCTTTCACAAGTGACCACTCCACCAAGTTCCTCGGCGCGGCGTGCGACAGTGGCAAGCCCGAGTCCAGTCCCACTGGCTTTCGTGGTAAAAAATGGCTCGAATAGATGCGCGCGGTACGATTCAGGAATTCCGGGACCGTCGTCGGTCACCATGATCCGAACTTCGCCAGTTTCGCGCGTGAGATGAACCGTGACGTTCCCACCCTGCGGAACAGCTTCGAGCGCGTTGACGATCAAATTCGAAAGGATGTCGGAGAGCGCCTCTTCTGACGCCGCGACAGCTGTGCCCTGCGATTCGTCGCGCAGAACTAAGTTACAGCCGCGTCGCTCGGCTTCACGAGTCAACAATTCCACAATACGCGCAGCCGTTTCTCCCAGCGAGATTGATTGCGTCTTGCCGCCTCCATGAACGGGGGGTCGCGCATAGCTCAGAAGTTCGCCAACTTTTGTATTCAGCCGGTCGAGTTCAGCCAGAACCATGGTCAGGTCGTCGCGAATTTCCGGAGTGAGCGCGGGATTTTCAAGCTGCACCTGCAAAACGGTCTTCATCGAGCCAATCGGATTTTTCAGAGTATGAGAAATGCTGGCCGTCATCTGGCCAACTAGCGCCAGACGTTCGCGCAAGGCGAGTTCGCGCTCAAGTGCGACTTTCTGTTCAATCGTGCGGCACAGCTCGATACTTGCCGGCAATTGCTCTGCAAGAAATTCCAGCGCCGCGCGAGTTTCACCGGAAATCAGCGAACCGGCAGGAATCGCCTCGAGATACCCAATCTCGGAGCCAGATTTGCCGAGTCGCAAGCGCACGGGCTGACCCGCCCACGCAGGCCGTTTTAGCGGAGGCTCAGCTAAAACTACCGCTTCAGCTGCACGGCTTCCCTCCGAATCGCCCAGGACAACTCGCGCTTGTTCCAGCCCGAATTCGTCTCGAATTCGCGCGTTCGCAAACGCCACAAATTTCTCGGTATTTCCATTCCGCGCTTCACGCTGCAACTCCGCACTCACAGTCTGCACCTTGCGCATTTGTTCCTGTGTCCGGCGCAAGAGGAGCTTGTTTGCAAGCCGCTGAAGCGGCTCAAAAAACGCGAGTGAAGTAAAAAGCAGAATCGCCGCGGTCGCTTCCTGAGGGAAAACCGGTTCAAGCCAAACGCTTACACGGCGCACAACCGTCAGGTAAATCAATGCAAGGAATGCTGCCGATACCGCGTATACCAGATTTCGCTGTGCGCTGATTTCAAAAATGTCGTAGCGGATAATCGCATAAGCGAGAGCAGCGCCCGGAAGGACGCCAACGCACAAAAGCGAACAAGAAAGCAGATCGATGATCGAGGAGGACGAAAAGTGCCCAACGAGCAGGCAGACGGCCGACATAATTACGACGGCCAGTTCCGAAGCCGCCAATAATTTACGAAATCGAAATTCCACGATGAAACGCGAGTCACGTGACCCGGTATTTCTGGCGGATTTCGCCGAACGTAGCAATAGAAATGCGCCCACAAGAATTGGCGCCACTATCAAAATGTAAGAGACGATCGCGCTAACAATGAGCAGCGGACTAAAGCTCTGCGCACCTAGAGCCCTCCAATAAACAGTGATAATGAACAACGACGGGATATAGCAGAGGAGGACGAGTCGTCGGCTTGTCTGGTTAGCGCG
Organism: uncultured Acidobacteriota bacterium; assembly: GCA_963785395.1. Lineage (GTDB taxonomy): Bacteria > Acidobacteriota > Terriglobia > Acidiferrales > UBA7541 > DASTCZ01. The sequence continues at coordinate 251,514 of CAWAVH010000005.1, forward strand.
ATCAACCGTGTGTACGATCGTTGCGCCGTAGGCCCAGTGCGTATGGCTAACCAGGCCAGGCAAAAACGCAATTCCAAACATCGCGAGAAGAGGCGCCAACCAGTTGCTGTAAGGAGAGAGACGCGAGGCATGAATACTTGCGTCGACTACCAGCAGAATGCCCGCGTAGATGGCGAATACAGCGAAGGCCAAGAAGAACAGCACTCGCTCAAACTCCCTCCTGCGGCGATGCCCAACAATGATCACCATCAAGAACAAGTAAGTCAGCGCGCCGGCGGAACCGATGATGATCGCCGCGATGTTGGGCCAAGAAGTTGACATTGTTGATTCGGCGAATTCTACTCGCGTGATGAAAAGCAAATCAATAGCCAAGTGCAATATTTTCCTTGCATATCTTGTATGTCATTGAAAATACACGGTTAATAGCCGTCCCCGATCTAAAGAAATTCCGCCGCCACAGCCGCCTTATCCCTTGACATGTCACCCAATTCCCTCTATATTAGCACTCGTACCTGAGGAGTGCTAAACAACTTCTCAGGTTCCCTACTAGGTTGAGACTCACAATTCCTAACTACGTGACGGAGGGCAATTAAAGATGGCAGTGAATATTACCCCCCTACACGACCGAGTTCTGGTCAAGCGGATCGAGGAGAAAGAAACAGTTCGGGGCGGCATCATCATCCCTGATTCCGCGAAAGAAAAGCCACAGGAAGGCGAAGTGGTTGCCGTCGGCGCAGGCAAAATCGAAAAGGGAGCACGCATTCCCCTCGACGTAAAAGCCGGCGACCGCATTCTTTTCGGCAAATACAGCGGTTCCGAAATCAAAATTGAAAACGAGGATTACCTTATCCTTCGCGAGGACGAAATTCTGGCGAAGCTGAGCGGCGCGGCAAAATCAGCCGGCGGCGGCAAGAAGTAATTTCCGCAATCCAAGTTGCACGGGGTGGCCTCGCACTGTCGAGTGTTCATCCAAATTTTCAAGTTTGAATAGGTTACCAATCTCTGAGGAGGAAGAAGTCTCATGGCGAAGCAGATCGTGACAGGCGAGAATTCGCGGCAGGCTATCCTGCGCGGCGTGAATGCGCTGGCGGATGCCGTAAAGATCACGCTCGGCCCCAAGGGCCGCAATGCGGTGATCGAAAAGAAATTCGGCGCGCCGATCATTACCAAAGACGGCGTGACCGTGGCGAAGGAAATCGAGCTGCGAGATCCGCTCGAAAACATGGGCGCGCAGATGGTGCGCGAAGTCGCGTCAAAAACATCTGACGTGGCCGGCGACGGCACCACCACAGCAACCGTGCTGGCGCAAGCCATCTTCCGCGAAGGCGTGAAGACGGTAGCGGCAGGCGCAAGCCCCACAGCATTGAAGCGCGGCATCGAGAAGGCCGTGGAAATTGCCGTCGAAGAAGTGAGGAAATTCCACCGCGATGTGAAGGGCGACATGATCGCCCAGGTCGGCACGATTTCCGCGAACAATGACAAGCAAATCGGCAGCATCATTGCCGAAGCGATGAAGAAGGTTGGCAAAGACGGCGTAATCACCGTCGAAGAATCGCGCACGATGGAAACCACGCTCGAAGTGGTGGAAGGAATGCAGTTCGACCGCGGCTATCTCTCGCCCTACTTCGTCACCGATCCAGAGCGCATGAAATGCAATCTGGAAGACCCCTACATTCTGAATCACGAAAAGAAAATCAGCTCGATGAAGGATCTGCTTCCGCTGCTCGAGCAAGTTGCTCGCGCAGGCAAGCCGCTCCTGATCATCGCGGAAGACGTCGAAGGCGAAGCACTCGCCACACTCGTGGTGAACAAGCTCCGCGGCACGTTGAAGTGCGCTGCTGTTAAGGCTCCGGGCTTCGGCGATCGCCGCAAAGCGATGCTCGAAGACATCGCGATCCTCACCGGTGGCAAGGCGCTCACCGAAGACCTCGGCATCAAGCTCGAGAACGTGAAGATGGAGGATCTGGGGCGCGCAAAGAAAGTTACCATCGATAAGGACAACACCACGATCGTGGAAGGCGCAGGCAAGGCGGCGCACATCGAAGGCCGCGTCAAACAAATTCGCGCGCAGATCGAAGAAACCACCTCGGACTACGACCGCGAGAAATTGCAAGAGCGGCTGGCGAAGCTGGTCGGCGGCGTTGCGGTGATCAAGGTGGGTGCGGCAACTGAAACCGAGCTGAAGGAAAAGAAGGCTCGCGTTGAAGACGCAATGCACGCAACACGCGCTGCAGTCGAGGAAGGAATCGTTCCGGGCGGCGGCGTGGCGCTGTTGCGCTGCATCGGCGCTCTCGAAAAGCTCAAGCTGGAAGGCGATGAAGCAATTGGCGTCAACATCGTCAAGCGTGCGCTCGAAGAGCCAATGCGGCAAATCGCGCACAACGCCGGCCTTGAAGGTGCCGTCGTTATCGGCCGCATTCGCGAATCCAAGGACGACAATTTCGGATTCAACGCGGATACCGGCGAATACGGCGACCTGGTAAAGTTAGGCGTGATTGATCCGGCGAAAGTGACACGTCTCGCGCTGCAAAACGCAGCTTCGGTTGCCGCGCTGATGCTCACCACCGAAGCACTGGTGGCGGACATCCGCGAAGACGAAAAGAAGGCCGCAGGCGCGCCAGCAGGCGGCGGACCCGGCGGCATGGGCGGAATGTACTAAATTTCGCTCTCGGCGCGGCGCGCATCAAACCGCGTTCACCGAAGCTGAAAGCATCGGCAAAAAGGGCGACGCCCAGCGGGCCGCCCCTTTTGTTTTGCGGTATGATATTTCCATCGACTAGGTGACACGGGAACCATATATGCAATCGAACTCACACGCAGCGCCGCAATTCGCCACAGTCGAAGAAGCGGCCGAAGAATTTCGCCAGGGCCGTCCGATCGTTCTCGTGGACGACGAAGATCGCGAGAACGAAGGCGACCTCGCAATGGCCGCCGAAAAAATTTCGCCGGAGAGCCGTAAATTTCATGGCTACTCACGGCCGCGGCCTGATCTGCCTTTCGCTCACCGAAGATCGCTGCGACGAGCTTTCGCTTCCGCTGATGTCGCCGATAAATACTTCCGCGCACGGCACCGCATTCACCGAAGCGATCGACGCGCGCCGCGGCACCACCACCGGCATCAGCGCCGCCGATCGCGCCACAACAATTCTCGCCGCCATCGATCCCAATACTCGCGCGTCCGATCTGGCGCGCCCCGGCCATGTGTTTCCGCTTCGCGCCCGCCGCGGCGGCGTCCTCGTCCGCGCTGGACAAACAGAAGCCTCCGTGGACCTCGCCCGCATCGCGGGCATGACTCCCGCCGCCGTAATCTGCGAAATCATGAATGACGATGGCACCATGGCGCGCGTGCCGCAGCTATCAGAATTTTGCGCAAGGCACGGACTGAAAATTGTCACGGTTGCCGAAGTCATTCGCTACCGCATGCAGCACGAACGCTACGTTCGCCGCATCGCGGAAGCTCCGCTCGATACAGAGTTTGGCAAATTCAAGATGATCGTTTTCTCCAGCGATGTTGATCACGAACAGCATATCGCGCTCGTTCGCGGCGAACCCGGCGCAACTGAATCCGGCCAGCTCGCGCCGCTAGTGCGCGTCCATTCGCACTGCCTCACAGGAGACGTCTTCGGTTCCACAAGCTGCGATTGCCGCGAAATTGTTTCGCGCTCGCTGCAATCCATCGCATCGGAAGATCGCGGCGTGTTCGTCTACCTGCATCACACAGGACGCGGCTTCGGGATCGAAACAGCCGCCGCGCCGGGCGCTTCCCTGCCGCGAATTCTGTATCACACGCGTGAGCAGCTCGATCGCGACATTGCGCGCCAGCGCATGATTCAGCATGAAAGCGGAATCGGCGCGCAAATCTTGCGCGATCTCGGACTCACGGATATCCGCGTGCTCACAAATCATCCCCGCAAAGTTGTAGCGCTCGAAGGTTACGGCATCACCATCGCCGATCAAGTGCCGCTTAAAACCGCGGCGAAGAAAACGCATCAAGTTTTATAGAGAGTCTTGCTTCTTCGGCGGTGCCGCGCCCGGCGTCGGCTGCGGCGACTTCACAAACACATACGGCTTAATTTTCGCCAGCCGCTTGTCGCTGATCCCGCGCACGGCCATCAATTCATCCACGTTTCGAAACGGCCCACTCTTCTTGCGGTAATCGATTATTCGTTGCGCGATCACCGGGCCGATGCCCGGCAGCTGCTGAAGTTGTTCGGAAGTCGCGAGATTAATATCGATTGGCTTGGACGGCGGAATTTTCTTTTTGCTGTCAGCCCCGGCGGAAAACGCCAATGACACACAAATCGCGAACGACAAAAACGCGATAAACGCCGCACGATTCAGCAATCGCCGTCGCGCCCCGCGCATTACATCATCAAATCCGATTCCCCTGCGCATCAAACGTCTCCACCTCGCCATACAACGCCGCCTGCGCGCCCACCGCTTCGCGATCGCCCACAATCACAATCTGCGAGTTCGCGGAATCGAAATATTTGCGCGCCGCCGCAAGCACATCGTCCGCGGTCAGCGCGCGCACTCGCTCGCGAAACGTCTCCAGATAATCATCGGGCAGCTCATCCAGATACGCGTTCGCAAGTTGCCCCGCGATTCCATCCTGCGTGCCGAGCCCCAGCGAAAATACTCCGCTCATATACGAGCGCGCATCCTCCAGCTCTTTCGCTTCCACCGGCAGCGCGCGCATGCGATCCAACTCATAAAACATTTCCGCAAGCGTCGCCGCCGTCACTTCGTTCCGCACTGCCGCATGAATGCTAAAGAATCCATACTCGCGCAATGAACTCACGCCGCTCCGCGGGCTGTACGTGTATCCCTTTTGCTCGCGAATATTCATCACCAGCCGCGAATGAAATGCGCCGCCGTAAATATTGTTCGCAAGCGCCAACCGCAGCCAGTCCGGATGCCTCCGCGTAATCGCCAGATTTCCCAGCAGTACTTGCGTCTGCACCGAGCCGGGTACATGCACCAGCATCACGCGCCGCCCGCGATACTTCGGCAATTCCGGTCGTGGAGTTTTGCTCAACGCGTCGCCCGTCCAATTCGCGAACGCGCGCTCAATCTGCGCCATCATTTTCGCCGGTTCGAAATCGCCCACCGCAACGAACAGCGCTCCGCCAGGCCGGTATCGCTCTCGGTAGTAATTCACCAGCGCTCGCGCGTGTACGCCTTCACTTGCTCGACGCTCGGCTCGAAATTCGCATACGGATGCGTGCCGAACAAAGTTTTTCGCAGTCGCTCACCGGCAAGGAATCCCGGAGTCGTCCGCGCGATCGCCAGCTCTTCCACTTTTTGCGCGCGCTCGCGTTCAAATTCCTCATTCGGCAGCGACGCTTCGCGCGTCAGTTCAGACACAAACCCCAAAATCGGCTCCGCATATTCCACCAGGCCAGAAAACGAAATCGCGCTCGTATCCGCTCCAGCCGCGGTGGAAAGATCGGCTCCCCATCGCCTCAAGTCATCTTCAATTTGCCGGCTCGTGCGCTTCACCGTGCCTGTGCGCAACACCGTCGCCGTCATATCGGCGAGTCCCGGAGTCGCATCCGCATTTCCGCTTCGAATGAAAAGCTGCCCGTTGAATTTTGGAATCGTGTGCGATTCCACCAGCACAACATCCAATCCATTCGCCAGCCTCTGCCGCACCCGCTTCGGCCAAACTACAGGACGCTCCGGCCCCAGATCCGGCACTACACTTGGAAATGCTGTCTGCGGAGTTTGCGACGCCATCACGCAACCTCCACAGCGGCGCCCACCGCTTCAGTTTTTTTCACCGGCAGACGAAACACAATCGCCCGCTGCTCCTTCACCAAATATCGCCGCGCAACGTCCTGCACTTGCTCCGGCGTGATCGCCACGAAGCTATCCAGAATCGTATTCACCAGGCTCGGATCGCCATCAAACATCGTGAAGCACGCGAGATAGTGCATCAATCCAAATCGTGGAAATGAAGACCCGTGTCCGCCTTCCAGACGCAGAATAATAATCCGACCGCATTTTCACCTTGATCTCTTCCAATTCCGCCGTCGCCACTGGCGTGTTTCGAATCTCCTCGATGATCGCGTCGTACGCCGCCATGATTTGCTCGTTCGAAACATTTGGCTTGTAGATGATTCGCGTTGCCAATTGCATCGGCCCATTCATTTCCAAAAAATCGCCGCTAGCGCCATCCGCCTCAATCGCCAGTTGCTGCTCCAACACCAGCCGCCTGTACATCCGCCCTGCGCGGCCGCCGTGCAGCACCTGATCGAGCAGCGTCATCCTGAACCAATCCGGCGTGCGCCGGGCCGGAGCGCGATACCCAATCGAAACCGCAGGCAGCGTCCCAAATTTTTCCTCAACGACTCCGCGCCGCTCTTCCGTTTGCGGCGGCTCGCTAGTATCCGCCTGAGGCGCAGCGGCCGTAGACGGAATGCCCTCAAAATATTTCTGCGCGGCCGCAAACGCTTCCGCCGTAACCACATCGCCCAAAATCACCAGCACCGCATTCGATGGCGTGTAGTACGTCCGGAAAAAAGTCTGCACATCTGCGAGCGTAGCCGCATCCAGATCCGCAAAATCGCCGTAAAAATTGTGCGCGTTCGCCCAATTCCGAAACGCCACCGGAGGCATATCCAGCCACGGAAATCCGCCGTACGGCTGGTTCAGCACATTCACGCGAACTTCTTCCTTCACCACATCGCGCTGGTTCCGCAAATTCTCGTCGTCCACTTTCAGCGCGCGCATCCGATCCGCTTCCAGCCACAGCATTCGCTCCATCGCATTCGATGGCACCGACTCGAAATAATTCGTCAAATCGTAGTGCGTCGATCCATTCAGCATCCCGCCCGACGCATTGATCAGCTGAATGTGTACCATCTTCCCGGCATTTTCCGAGCCCTGAAACATCATGTGCTCGAATAAGTGCGCGAACCCGCTGCGCCCCTGCGGCTCCAGCCGGAACCCGATGTTGTAATACACGCCCACCGTCACCAGCGGCGCGCTGTGTTCTTCCGACACCACCACGCGAAGTCCGTTTGAAAATTTTCGAGTCTCAATGGGTATCCGCAAGCTCACGAAGAACTTCCTCCTGTGAATTCTATCTGCGCAATCGCGCCGTTTATTTTCGCGAAAAACTATTCCGCCCATTCGCGCGCTGCGGAAACAAACTTTCTCCAAGCCGCCGAGCGGCTGCGTATGCGGTGGCGTACTCGTTCGGAAATTCCGCTAGTGCGTACGACTGTTTCTCGACCGCGTTCGCATCGTCCGTTATTGTCGCTGCGTTCCAGGCGTCCGCGCCCCGGTATTGCTCGAAGTTTTGAAGCGCAGCCCGCGAAAGATGCAGCCCCGCTCGCGTAGCCTGCCGCCGCGAAAATCCCGCGTCCACCAAGAGTCGCACGCCGGCATCCACCAGCGCCAGTACCTGCGCCGTCACCATTTCTTGCGCCGTGCCGCAGTTTGCCTTTTTCGGGCCTCGCACCAGAATAGGCAAGCCGCCAACGGCCCGCGCGATTTTCCGCGCCATCCGAATCGCGATCGGATTTCCTTCCACCGTGAACAAAATTCCGTCAAACGTGCCAGATGCGCGCCTCCCGAAAAATTGCATCGGTGCGATCGAACCCGTCGCAGCCCCGCATTTTTCCAGCGGCGCGAGCACTTCGCGATTCAGCGTGCCGCCCGTATGCAGCACTATCTTGCCGCGCCATTCTTCGCCGCCCAGCCGCGCGAGTTCCTTCGCCACAGGAGCCACTGCACCTTCGGGCGTGGCAAGAAGTGATACGTCGGCCGCAATCACAAGCCGCGTCAGCGAATGAAACGCGCGCCCCGCTCCGATCGCACGCACAGCTTCCGCCGCTCTCGCCTGCGTGCGCGCCACAACCGCCGCAATGTTCCAGCCGGCGTCGTTCAGCCCTCGTCCGAATGCGCGCCCCACGCTTCCGGCTCCGACGATTGCAATCGTCGTCAACTTTTTGACCTCTCCGGCGTGAAAACGCTTCCTCTACGCTTCCACTACGCCATTATCTGGGGTGGTAGAATAGCCGTTTTAGAGGTAACTCGTATGGAAAAAGTACGTTGCACACTCTAATAACGCTCTCACTCGGATTTGCCGCACTTCTTTGGATTTTCCAATCCCTCAGAGCCGCGATCGGCTCGCGACGCATTCCGCGGCTCTCACAATTTCCTCCGTTGCCCGATTCCGAATGCCCTCGCATTTCCATCGTTTTCGCCGCACGCAATGAAGCGCCGAATCTTCCCGCGGCCATTACTTCAATGCTGGCGATCGATTATCCCGATCTCGAAGTAATCGCCGTCAACGATCGTTCGGACGACGGCAGCGGCGAAGTCCTTGACGAGTTCGCACGCAACAACTCTCGTCTCAAAGTAATCCACGTCGCCGAATTGCCGCCGGGCTGGCTCGGCAAACCACACGCTCTACAGGTCGGCTCGCTCGCGAGCACCGGCGTATGGATTGTTTTCACCGACGCCGACGTAAGATTCTCCCCGGATGTCCTGCGCCGCGCTCTCAACATCGCCATCACTCAGCGTGTCGATCACTTGTCGCTATTTGCCAAACTCGAATTGTTTGGATTTTGGGAGCACGTGATCATCACCTACTTCACGCTCGGTTTCCTGCTCGGAATCGAGCCGTGGCAGACCAGCAATCCACGCTCAACCCGCTACGTTGGCATCGGCGCATTTCAAATGATTCGCCGCAATGCCTACAACCAACTCGACCATCACACCAAGCTTGCGATGGAAGTCGTCGAAGACATGAAACTAGGCAAGCTAGTCAAAATGGCGGGCCTCCGCTCCCAAGTTGCATTTGTGAAAGACGAACTCATTGTTCGCTGGCACGCGGGTCTCGGAAATATTATTCGCGGCACCACCAAAAACTTTTTCGCCGCCACAGGATTTAATCTCGCGCTCGCGGTTATCCACATTTCCGGAATTCTGCTGATGAGCGTTCTGCCCTGGGCTGCGCTATTCACCACCGGCGGTTTGGCGCGAATTTCCGCTGCCGTCTGCGTCTTCTGCGCCCTCGCGATGCACTTCGGCGTGACCCGCGAAACTCAAGCCTCGCCTCTTTACGCGCTCACCCACCCCATCGGCGCGCTGATCTACATATGGATGCTTCTGCGCTCGACAATAGTCACGCTCCGCCAAGGCGGAATCATCTGGCGCGATACGTTTTATCCGCTGAGTGCACTCAAAAAAGGAGTGGTGTAAACCCTGGGAACGCCGATCTCCGTATCGGCGCCCTTGCCGTTCGATTTTCGCCCGAGGGTGCCGCACCCTTTGAAGCCTAAGGGTGCGGTTTTTGACCTGCTTCCGCATCACCGCCCGCAACAGCTTTCGCAACGCTCTCCGCCGGCGCGAACAATTCCCCCACATCCCTCTGCTTCAGCGCCCGCACTCGATCCCGTATCGCCGCCGCCTTCTCAAATTCAAATTTCTTCGCCGCTTCCTTCATCTGCACTTCCAATTGTGCGATCGCCTTCACCAAACCAGCTTCGTCAGAAATATCCTCCAGCGCATAATCTTCAATAGGCACGGTCATGTAATCCGCTTCCACAATTCCCGCAAGCTGCATATCCACGGACTTCAACACGCTCAGCGGAGTAATTCCATTCTCAATGTTGTAAGCAGTCTGTTTCGTGCGCCGTCGCGATGTTTCTCCCATCGCCTTTTCCATCGAGCCCGTCATCCGGTCCGCATAAAGAATCGCGCGCCCGTTGATGTGCCGCGCGCATCGGCCAATCGTTTGAATCAGCGAGGTCGCGCTGCGCAGATAACCTTCTTTATCCGCATCCAAAATCGCCACCAGCGACACTTCCGGCAAATCGAGCCCTTCGCGCAGCAAGTTAATCCCGATCAGCACATCGAATTCGCCGCGCCGCAAATCTCGCAGAATCCGCACCCTCTCCAGCGTATCGATCTCGCTGTGCAAATAACGGCAGCGCACTCCCACTTCGGAAAAATATTCCGCCAGATCTTCCGCCATCCGTTTCGTAAGCGTCGTCACCAGCACGCGCTCATCTTTCGCCGCGCGTTTCCGAATTTCTTCCAGCAGATCGTCTACCTGCCCCTTCACAGGACGCGTCTCAACTTCCGGATCAATCAATCCCGTCGGCCGAATTAATTGCTCCACCACCGTTCCCGCCGAACGCGTCAATTCGTACGGCCCCGGCGTCGCCGACACATAAACCGTTTGCCCCATCCGATGTTCAAATTCTTCAAATGTCAGCGGACGATTATCCAGCGCCGATGGCAATCGAAATCCGTATTCCACCAGCGTCTGCTTGCGCGAACGGTCTCCGTGAAACATTCCCTGCGTTTGCGGAATCGTTTGGTGCGATTCGTCGATCACCAGCAAATAATCCTGCGGCACGTAATCCAGCAGAGTCGGCGGTGCTTCGCCCGGCAATCGCGCCGACATGTGCCGCGAATAATTTTCAATTCCGTGGCAGTAGCCGATGCTGCGAATCATCTCGATATCAAACATTACGCGCTGCCAGATGCGCTGCGCCTCCACGTATTTCCCCTGCTTTTCGAGTTCCGGCTTCCACCAATCCAGCTCTTCCAAAATTCCCGTAATCGCGCGCTCTTTCTGTTCCTGCGGCAGCACATAGTGCGACTTCGGATAAATCGGCAAACGAATGATCGGTTCCACCGGATCGCGAATCTCTCCGGTCAACTGATCGATGCGATGAATCGTATCGATCTGGTCGCCCCACATCTCGATGCGATACGCAAAATCTTCGTATGGCGGATAAATCTCAATTTTGTCGCCGCGCACGCGAAATGTTCCGCGCCGCAACTCTTCGCTCCGCTCGTACTGAATGTCCACCAGTTTCCGCAGCAGCGCCTCGCGCACCGTGCTCTGCCCGCGCTCGATCATTACCAGCGCGCCGTAATACGCTTCCGGCGACCCCAATCCATAAATGCACGATACAGAAGCCACGATGATCACGTCGCGCCGCTCGAACAACGACCGCGTCGCGCTCATCCGCAACTTGTCCAGCTCATCATTGATCGTGGATTCTTTTTCGATGTAAGTGTCAGACGACGGCAGATATGCTTCCGGCTGGTAGTAATCGTAGTAGCTGACGAAATATTCCACCGCATTATTCGGAAAAAAATTCCGGAATTCATGAAACAGCTGCGCCGCCAAAGTCTTGTTGTGCGCCATCACCAACGCCGGCCGCCCCAGCGCCTCAATCACCTTCGCCATCGTAAAGGTTTTGCCCGAACCGGTAACGCCGAGCAGCACCTGATGCTTATCGCCCGCATTCACTCCGCGCAGAAGCTGGTCAATCGCGGCAGGCTGATCCCCCCGCGGCTCGTATGTGCTGGAAAGTTTAAATGTCATGATCGAAGCGCTCAGCAACCCTCAAAGGTCAGCCAACAAACTTTCATTATACCGCGAACTCCAAGCGACATCCGCGACCCGCAGCCAGCTCAAGCCGGCGCCCAATCAATCCAGTGTGACGCCGCACCTTCCCTCAATAAAGTATCCACTTGACATCAGTTAGCATCCATGTAACACTCTGAATCGGAGAATCCCCGCGCCCGAACCCAAAAGTTCGGGCGTTTCCTTTTCCGGGTGCCCCACGTTTCGTCCGGCCAGTCCGGACGAAACGTGGGACCGTTCACTCAACTAAGCGGGGTATTCCAATGTCAAAACGCAAGAATCTCCACCGGTTCAACAACTCAACCAATTGCGTTAACGTGACCAAAAATCCACCAAAATACACCCGAAAACGACCCTAACTCCTTTAGAATGAACATCTTTTTAGTAATAGTACTAGGTAACCCCTGTAGTATCATCACTTTACAAAAACAACCCCTAGGGGGAGGGTGCAGCATCCACTCGAACTAATAGAAACATAAACTCAACACAATCAATAATTTACGAGGAAAATATCGATCTAAAAATGCCGCGGAGAGTCCGGTGCCAGCGACAATTGCGTCCGGGTCTTCACTTCCCCATCATAATGAACATTGCTCCCAACCTGGAGGGAGGTCACCGTGAAATTCATCTTCTCCGAAGACGACTGCGCCACGCTAACCAGCCTCCCAGTCTGCAGCGACACGTAACTAAGGCTCTCGCCATCGCCGGTCCAGTCGCCCGACGTCCGGAGGTTGTTCTTGCGATAGCCAGGGGGTGTAGCATCGCGCCCCGCCCCGCGCGATCCGATCAGTTCCACCTTGGTCGTGATCACGGCGCACATCTCGGCGGCAGCGAGATCTGCGGCCGGCGCAGGAGAGGCTGGCGTAACCGGGGCGGCAGGCGCGTCAGCCACATCAGCGGATTTCACCGCGCTGCACGGCTCGTTCCGCAGATAGGTTGATCGGCTGCGCCAAATCAACCCGGCCAGCGGACTCGATGGCACAGGCTGTTCGCTCTGCCACGATTGGCCGATCGAGATTCCTTCGCGTGGAGCGCCGCTGGTCGCGGCCATCTGTCCCATCCACGCGCGAAGAGCGGATTCGCTCGCGCCCTGTCCGGAGGCCTCATCGAATCCGGCGACGGAAGTCATGCGGCCGGAAGGATCGATCAGAAACTCAAACGATTTTCCTTCGAGGTTGTGATATTGATTTTCGATTCCCTCGGCCTCGGGGTCGTAGGCGTCGGTGGAATGCGATGCCGACCGATTTTTCGTAGGTGGTGCGCATGCGCAGAGATCCATCCGGATTTTCGGCGGAGCCGTTTCCTGCCGAGAGAACTTCCATGCGCACGGTGGCATTCCATGTAACCGTCAGCGCAGACGCGCCCTGCGGATCGCTGATCGTTCCGCTCGCGCGTGTATTTGTAATCGTCGTTGTTGAAAGCTGATACCGAATTACTTGTCCCGCGGAATAATGTGGCATCAATTGCACTTTGCCGGCGGAAGAATTTGTCGCCGACGCGGGAGACGCGTGATCCTGCGCGCGAGTTGAGAATGACAAAACAGCAAGCGCGCACACAGCAGTGATCATGATGTGTGCGCGCTTCATGACTTTCTTGGATGCAGTTGAGCGTTCAAGCGCAACTCAAAAATTATTCGTGTCGCGCAGGCGCGGTCTATTTTCAGCGGCGCTAATTATTTCCGGCTGCGCCAGCTGCGGCTGTCGCGCTCGATCCGGCTTTCAGTTTGCGATCGAAATATTCCGCGGTGGCGTGGTAGCCGCGAAGCCACGATTTCCACATCAAGAAATCGTGTACTTCATCGGGAATCACGATTTGCTCGAAATCCACGCCCTGTTTGCGGAGCATCGGCACCAACTGAATCATTTGTTCGAAGTCCACGTTGCGGTCGTCGTCGCCTTGAATCAAAAGCACGGGAGATTTCCATGTTGAAATCGCAGCCACCGGTGAAGCTTCGCGCGCGATTTTCGCCGCGTCGCTCTGCCCCATTCCATTCGGCACGGTCACCGCTCCGATGCGTTGCGACCAATCGTGTACGCCGTGGAAATCCACACCCACGGCAAAAATATCGGAGTTGCGCGCCAATCCCATCGCCGTGAGGTAGCCGCCATAGCTGCCGCCCCACAAGCCGATGCGCTTGATGTCCACGTCATCGCGGTTCTGCAAATATTTTCCCGCCGCGACGATGTCTTGATACTCCGAAGCGCCGCGCGCTCCGCGATCTTTCGCATTTCGAAAATCGCGGCCATAACCGATGCCGCTGCGATAGTTCACAGAAAGCACGATGTAGCCGTGATTCGCCAAATACTGATTCATGCCGTAGGAATTCGAGTAGTAGTACATGTAGTGCCAGCCCAGCAGCATTTCGCGCGGCGGCCCTCCATGCATAAATACAAGCGCTGGCCGCTTTTCGCCGGACTTCAAATCAGCGGGCAAAAATAATTGTCCGTGAATCGGCAAGCCATCCGCGGCGTGCATGATCACTTGTTGCGGCACTACAAGTTTGTCGAGCGGAAAATCTTTCGGCAATTCCGCCAACGCTTTTTGTTTTCCTGCGGCAGGTTGCGTTGCGTCCAGCGGGCGAACGTAAGGAGTTCCAGGATGTTTTGCGTCGGAACCAAAATACGCTACAAATTTTCCGCTCGCCGTCGGCACGGGCGACCACTCGATCGATTCGCCGCTGGTAATCGCCTGCGCTGGTGCGCTGCCATCTACAGCAACGCGCCACAAATGCCGGCGATCGATGTCGCCGCAATTCGAATTGAACACAATCGATTTTCCGTCCGCGGTGACGGACATGAATTCGTATTCGCAATCGCCTTGCATCAAGTCTTTCGGAGTTCCGCCAGCCATCGGCATCGAGTAGATGTGCTGCCATCCGGTTTGTTCGGAGCTGAAAATAATTTGATTGTTCGCGCCCCACGCGAGAATTGTGTTTCCAGGAACGCCCGGCACGGAGTCGTCCGGATTTTCTCCGCTGTGCCAGACTTCGTTTGCTTTGCCGTTCGAAGTGTCATCCACCCAGATGCTCCACGGCTGTGGCCGGTCCGGAGCTGTGAGGCCCGGCTGCCGGTCTTCGCCGCGCGCCAGCACTCGCACGAAAGAAATGTAGCGCCCATCAAGCGACCAGCGCGGCACTCCGTCGCGATCCACCGTCGGCGCAACGTAACTGATTTCTTTTTTCGCGGTGTCGTAAATTGTGATCAGCGAGTGGCCCGAGCGAGAAGAAACAAACGCAAACTTTTTTCCATCCGGAGACCATTGCACTCCCCCGTTTCCGCTCTCTTCACGTTCGCCGCCGCCGTTATCTCCACGCACATAAACTTCCGTCGGCTTGCCGCCGCTCACCGGAGCGATCCAAACTTTGTCCTGCTTCGTTTCGAAATCTTCCTTCGTGTACGCAATCCATCCCGAAGTTGCAGTGCTGCTCGGCGAAGCTTTCGGCGAATCTCCCGCATCAATTCTGTGCGGCGCGCCGCCGGAAAACGTCACCGCCCACACCGCTTTGGCAACGCCGGCCGGATCGCTCGCTGGATCGGGAAGTTCGCCTTCCCGATTCTTTTCGCCGCCGCGCACAAAAACAATCAATCCGCCATCGCCCGAAAAACTCAGCTGCCCGATTTCCTGGCCATCATCCTTGTCGTAGTGCGTGATCTGATGCGGAGTCCAACTCGGCGCTTCAGCGCCATAAATATTTCTCAGCCCGCGCAGGTCTTCAGCCCATGCGATGCGATCGCCCTTTGGTGACGCGATGAGAGACGACTCGACAGGAAACGCAAAATCGAGAACTTGCTCCACGGTGAAGTGCGCAGGATCGTTTGCCGCAGCGGAGCCGCTATCCGCCATGCGCGCGTGCGTGGCGCGCATCGGCGCTGATTTTGCTGCACTCATCGCAGGTGCAGACTTCGGCGCTGTCTGCCCGCGGGTATTCGTCGCACAGAATGTTACGCACAGAGCAAATGCGGCAGTCACAGCTGCCGCTCGAATAACACGCGTCATCTTTCCCCCTATTTTGGATTGCGGGTGGATGTTATTCCCGCCGCGCTCTCGATGCAAGATTCTCGATGCGCAGTTTGTGAAATTTCCTTGATCGAGTTATTGCCGCGAAGGTTGCGATGCCGGTGAAGCAGATTGCAATGCCGCTCGAGGCGGCTCGGTGATCGACACGTGCGGCGCTTCGAGCACGCCAGTAACTTGAATCCGTCGCACGAGT
Organism: uncultured Acidobacteriota bacterium; assembly: GCA_963785395.1. Lineage (GTDB taxonomy): Bacteria > Acidobacteriota > Terriglobia > Acidiferrales > UBA7541 > DASTCZ01. The sequence goes on from CAWAVH010000005.1 coordinate 267,125, forward strand.
GACGCAGCGACGACGCCGTTCGTGGAAACTTTTGTAGTCGCAGCACCTGACGACGCAAGCGAAGGAATGGCAGGATGCAAATCCAAATTGAGATGCCGCGAAAAATCGATGCGCCCGGAACCTTGATAACTTTCTGTCGCACCGGCGAAAAGCAAATTCTGCAAATCGATTTCGCCGCGCCCCAAGGTAACGCCACCCTGAATCAAACTGAATCGGCCGCCGTCGCTCGTCGCAGCTGGCGATTCCTCTTTCAGATTCAAGCCTTCAATATCGGCGCGCGCCAGTACAAATTTTCCACGCGCCTCAAGCGATTCCAGCAACTGTGCTCGGCCAATTCCGTGCGTGGAAAATTCCACGTTGCCCGAAAGCAATCCAGCAATCCGCCGTGCGAGAGTTTCACTCGACGCAGCCATCGCCGCCACGTTCGCAGCTTCCACGCGTCCCGTAAATCTGTATGCCGGCGCGCCGGTCAGTTTCGCTTCGAGCGAGCCCGATACATTTCCGCCGTAAAGCTGCGCTTGAATTTGCTGGGCGTTGAGCGTGCGCCCATCGATTTCAATCTGCGCCTGCACGTTCTGCGCTGCGAGCGGCGCAAGCGAAAAACTTGCGACGCGCAATCGTCCCCGCGCATGAATCGTATCCGGAGCGGGTGGAACAACTCGCGGCGTCGGCGCAGGCGAGATCAATCGCGAAAGCCAATTCGGCCGCGCACGCGGTCCGAGCCATCGATCGAGTTCGGTGGCATCAATCTGGTCGGCAGCCAGATCGAATTGCCACAGCGGCGCGGTAGCTTGCTGCCACAACATCGTGCCCTGCCAATGCGTGCCGAGCCCCGCCGCGCGAGTTAACGGTGACGCGGCGCTCGCCCGCGGAAAGATCGAGGCGCGCTTCGGCTAATTCAATCGGTTGATTCACCAGCGGCAGCCGCACATCCAGCCAGTGCGCGATCAGTGCTCCGCTCGGACGCGGAAATGACTGGCCAGCCGTCCATTGCCAGCCGAGATGCAATTCGAGTCCGCCGGTTGCGTCCCATCCGGAGTTCAGCGGTTTGCCGATAGTGCGCGCCGCATCGAGCCATGCTTCGGTGCGCTCGAGCCTTCCGTCCACGCGCAGCGTGTATTCCAATGGCCGTGCGATTGCATTCGCCAATGGCAGCGACGATGATGCCGCGCGCGACGTCGCACGAACTGGCGCACCTTGCGGCACCGGCGCAGCGCTCGCCATCACGGAAATTTCCGGCGCACGTTCTGCCGATGGAATCGCCAACGCCGATTCGCTGCTAGCAGGCGCGCTCGACCTCAACATAAACGAAAGCGCGCTGGCACCAGTAGCGGGCGTCGAACTCAAAATAAAATGATCAGCCTCGAAGAGCGGCGCAGTTCCAAGCCGCACAACAGATTGCTCCGATTCCGCCGAAAGCGAAATTTCGCGCCGCGTGAATCCATTCACTTCCCCTTTCACGCGAAGCGTTCCATCCGCCGAAAGATCATTCGCAACAGTTGGAGTAAACGCGCGGTACGAATTCAGAACGTCGTTCCAGGAAATTTCAGATGGCGCGATCGTGAGGTGCGGCGTGATTCGCGAGGAAAATTCCAGGCTTCCGGTCGCAGAAACTTTCGACCGCGATCCTTCCAATAAACATTTCTTCACCTGCAAAATTGTCAGTACCCGCTTGCCATCCGCTCGAAACACTCAACGACACTCGCGGATCCGATGGCTGGCTCGGCAGGTCCCATCGATGCAAATCGGAAATCTGCACTCCGAGATCGATATTCCATTGTGATGGCGCAGGCATCGGCGCTGCCGCGAGGCTCGTTCGCGCCGTCAATTGCAAATCAACAATTCCGCGAATTCCGGGATCGCCGCCCACAAGCAAACGCAACGCATCCACCGCCGAAGCGTTGCTCCATGTAAGCGACAATTCCGCGGGCTGTAATCTCGCGGAGGTTCCCGCAATCGCGCCCGTCAATTGCAACGTGCCGGATTGCTGCAAGTGAACTGTCGCCCGTTCGGGAAGCGCGACCAGCGAAATTTGCCAGCGCCCCGCGCTCGTCTGACCTATCGAGCCGCTAACATCCGTGAGCGCGAACGGCTTCACGTCATTTCCCTGCCGGAAATTTATCCGGCCGCCATCGATTTCAATCCGGCTCAAATGCGCCACTGGTTTTGCGGGATTCGCGGCAACTCCACGCGACTTCATTTCCGCAGCCACCGCTGGAGGCGGCAGCCAGCTCTCCAGATTCCACGAGCCATCGCGCATTCGCACCACGTTCAAACTGGGCCGCACGAATCGCAGCGTGCCCAATTCGAAGTGGCCGGTAAGCAGCGACATCCAGCGCACGCTCGCAACAACACTTTCCGCGCGCAGCAAATATTCGTAACCGAAGCGCGGGTCTTCGCCAATCGTCACTTCATTGGCTTCGATTCCCGGCAATGGCAGCCATGCAATCTCGTAGCTTCCCACTTCCACAGGCCGTGCCAAACGCCTGCTGCAATTGCGCGGTAAGCCGCGCGTGATTCGCGGATGAACTCACCCATCGAGAAAGCGCGAAGCCGCAAGCGATAACGGCCACCAGAAAAATGGCGACGTTGCGAAAGATCCGGCGAATGCGCGGGCGAGTCATGATGTATCGGACATATTGTTACACACACAGAGGATTGCGGGGGAGCGTGCTGAAATACAAAAAGGGGGAGGCGGAATTTCTATCGCACTTCGTGAAACATGCGCTGCCATCGCGTGCGGCTGCGGAGATGTGTCAGCGCGCTGGAGACATCGCGAACGCGTTGGCCGATGGTTTCTTCATCGACGGCATCGTCGGGAGAATCGATCGACCAATAAATTATCATCGGCGCGCCCATCACAGCGTTGCGGTCCACGAATCCCCAGTAACGGCTGTCCCAGCTTCGATCGCGATTGTCTCCCATCACGAAATATTTATTCGGAGGTACCACGATGTCGTCACCCTGCACGTAATTCAAAATCTGGTCGGCCCATTCCGGGCGAACGAGGCGGCGCAAGAAATGTTCGCTCGTCGGAGGAAAAGAATCGCCGAAAGGATCGTACGGCGCGGCGGGATCGTGAACGACGTACGGTTCCTTCAGCTCCTGCCCATTTACGAAAACTTGCTGATCGGAAATTTTCACGCGGTCGCCAGGAATTCCAATCACGCGTTTCACGTAGTGCGGATGATCGTCGAAGGGAAATTTGAAAACGATCACATCCCCGCGCCTTATCGCGCGATACGGCAGAATTTTTTCGTACCACGCGCCGGTGCCGCCGAAAATAAATTTATTTACCAGCAGGTGATCGCCGATCAAAAGAGTCGGCTCCATGGATTGCGAAGGAATCTTGAACGCTTGCACTACAAAGCTCGTGCCGAACAGCGCGAGTATGATCGTCACCAGAAGCGATTCGATGTATTCGCGCAGCGACGTGTGATGAACATCTTCCGTGTCGCGGTCATGCGGCAGCGCGCGCGCGGGAATTTCCGCGGCGGGCGCTTGTGGTTCAGCGAGCTGTGCCAGGTCCGACATCTTGTTTGTCGTCGAGAGCCGCGGAGCTAAGCAGCGCGATCACTTCTCGCGCGGCAATCTGCTCGGCTTCTTTCTTTGTATTTCCCTGTCCGCGAGCAGACGCGTGCCCTTGCACGCGCGCCTCTACTTCGAAAACTTTGCGGTGATCTGGACCTGTCTCCGCCACCACGCGGTAACTCGCCGTTGGCCAGCCGCGCTCCTGCAAAATTTCCTGCAAATAAGATTTGTGGTCGGGCCTGCCGAGCTGCTCTGTTTCTTCGGTAAGTCCGTACGAGAGCAGCGATCTCTCAATAAATCCGCGCGCCGCTGGAAGTCCGGCATCCAAAAAAATCGCGGCGATTACAGCTTCATACGCGTCCGCCAGCAGAGCTGCTTTTTCGCGTCCACCCGTTTTTTCCTCGCCGCGGCCAAGGCGAAGGTGCCCGCCCAGTTCCAATCTCCGCGACGCTTGCGCAAGCGCGCCCGCATTCACCAGAGTCGCGCGTCCCTTGGAAAGCCGGCCTTCGTGCCAATCCGGAAATGCCGAAAGCAATGCCTCGCTCACAACCAGAGTGAGAACGGCATCACCAAGGAATTCCAGTTTCTCATTGTCATTCGGTTCGCTGGCGCCCTCTTTCGCGGGATGTTCCGCCACCCACGAGCTATGAGTGAGGGCGCGCTCCAGCAATTCCTGCGAATGAAAATGGTGGCCGAGCAGGGATTCCAGCGTGTTCTGCTCGATGGTGGCCATACGTTTTACCAGTTACTGCTTTGGCTGTGCGGCAGCTTTCTTTTTGGTTTCGTCAAGAGCGCGCTTGCAGATTGCCTGCATGCTTCCATCCTGCTTGGAGCAAGCTTCGAGGCTGGTGCTGGCGTTTGCATAATCTTTGGTCGCCGAAAAGGAAACGCCGAGCAAATATTGATCCACTGGATCGGGATCGCGTTCCAGTTTGATTGCTTCGCTGAATTCCTGAATCGCTTCGGTGAATTTTCCCTGATCGTAATCCACCAGACCCAGCCCGCTGTGGCACATGGAAAGTTTGACGTCGCGCGCGCGGTCCCACTGATCCGACGCAGCGTCCGTAGGCCGCTGAAGTTCATTGATCAATTGAATTCCAGTCAAAGCGTATGTCTTCGCGGTCCGCTCTTTTTGATCCGCGTCCAGCGCGCCAGGATCGATCCGCCGAGAAGTCGCCATCGCCATCACAGGTAGCACATCTACATTATTCCGGCATCACCGCGAGCGCTTTGTTTCCCGCAGCGAACATGTGATCCGTATCGCCAAGCTGCATGTACGCGCTGGTGAGCCGCGAATACACGGCGCCAGAGTATCGGCTGCTTGGATACTTCTTCATAAAATCTTCGCCCGACGTCACGATCACTTTCGCGTCGGTAGTATTCAGGTCGCGAAACTGTTTGAAAGCAGATTCTTCCGCGGGATCAACGGGGGCCGGTTGAGCGGGCGTTGCGGGAGCAGCTTGTCCCGGTTGCTGCACTGGTGGAGTCTGTTGGCTCTGGCCCTGCTGCGTTTGTTGGGATTGCTGCTGCGCCATGCCCTGCGCACAAACTGCAATCGGCAATGCCAGCAAAAGCGCGGCGCCAAATCCTGCGATGTTTTTGATTGCGATCTTCATCTTTCTGTATCCCGCCTCCGTGAATTTTCCTCTAGTTTATATGACGCGCGGCCATGCTCGCTGGTTTAGCCCGGCTCGTCTATAAGTGATCTCCAGGTTGTTTCGCGGCCGCGCGGCCCTTCTCTACTCCATTTTGTGCCGCGGCCTTCGCGGCATCCGGTGCACCATCCACCAGCAACGCGGCGCGGTACTCGCCGATCGCGAGTTCACGCTCAGCTGATGCTGCTGTCGAATCGCCGTTGACGCGATCGCGTTCGCTATCGGTGTCGTCAATCCGGCCGAGATAAATGTGCGACCACGCCACGATGAATGGATCAGGCGCCGTCATTCCGTCTGGGGCAGGCTTGGTGAGCGCCGAGAAAAGTGACTTCGCGCCGTCTTCATCTTTCTGTAACACGGCGGCGATGGCGAGCCCAAATTTTGCGCGCGGTGTATCGGGATATCGTTTCAAAATATTCTGGAACGCAGCTTGCGCGCCGGGCGCATCCTGTTTCGCGATAAGCTGTTCGGCTCGCTCGAGCATTACTTCCCTCTCGCTGCGAGTTTCAGTAGTGGCCGCCGCCGTTGTGGGTTGCGCGAATTTTACGGTCTGCACTCGCGCGGTTTCGGTCTTCATGTTGATATTCAGCGCCAATCGCGGGAAGTAATACTTCATCGCGGGTTCAGCGGCCTGAAATTGATCGAGCGAAGTCATCAGAGGACGCACCAAAACAAATCCATCCGCGTCGTCTTGATCGATCGCCTGCGCGCGCTGCTGGTTCGACAATTTGTCGAGCCGCAGCTCCACTGCTCGAATCACGCATTCCGCGAAATACGCCGCATAGTCGTCGCGATATTCCGCGGGAAGCATCGGAGCGCTCAGCGCAATCTTGTAAAGAGGACGAGTGGTCTCGATCGCAGAACCGAACTTCACAGGCAGCTGGTCGAACAAGTAATGCAGAAACGCGTGCCGCATTTCGTTGAGCGGCGGCTCAGCATCGCCATTCACGATGAAAAAATAGCGGTCGCCATAATTCCGGAAATTGGTGGAGACTCCGACGAGCGGCTCGATGTACACCGTAAAACTGCGCGGAGTATCGGTCGCAAGCATTTCGCGAAGATAGGCCGTAGTTTGCTGCACGATTTTTGCCATCGGCGGCTGCAGCATCGCAACCGGAGTGGTATACACCGGCTGGATTTGCCGCCAAATTCGGCCGAGTTGCGCTTCCTGGTAAAAATTGGCCATTACCGCGTTGAAATCTTCGATTTGCAAAACGTCGGGAGGCAGCTCTTCGTGACGGTAGAGATACCTGAAATCCGGCGCGCCGCCGGTGACCAGCGCGAATGAAATAAATCGGCTGAGCGTTTCGGATGAGTCCCGGTGTTCGTGCAGACTGTAATATTTCCGAAGAGCTTCGGTCGCCGGGCCCGTCTGCGAAAACATTCTCTCCGCGATGGTGCGCCACGCCGGCGGCAACCCTTCCATATTCGCCTGCGCGTTGTAGCCCGCGGCCCACAGCGCGCACATCACCGCAAAAACAGTGGGATTTGAATCGACGCTTACCTTTTGTACTGCGATCTCGCCGAGCGGCGTGCGTCCCTGTGGAATATCCTGAGTGCGCTGCTGCGAAGGGGGACCAACGCGCTGCGCAAACGCAGGTGACGCGATGGCTAGCGCGCACACGGCTGCGCCGACCAATACGCTCGCGCACTTCGTGCCGATGCCCTTCCGGAATGTAGATCGGATTTTCAAAAAACTGGCGGCAAGTGCTTCCCCGTCGTGCGGGTAAGTTTCGGCCTGCGCACAAACCGCTAAATACACTTGATGCGCATCTGCACCTTGCAGGCTGCCTCGAATCATCAATTTACAAGGCGTGCGGGGTTGCGTCAAGAATGGCGGCATCACGGAAGCAATGGCTATTCGCGGCGAATTTGAATGGCAGCCGAATCGTGCGTCCTCGATGCTATGCCCGCAGCCTGATGCGTCAATCTTGTCGCACGCCGCGAAAAATCTGTGTCTATTGCGAAGTTGTTTCTGTCAAGAAAAGCGTCTAAATGTTTGATTCGACTTGGGCGCAACCCGGCCTACACTCTGTAACGCAATGGACACCGCTTCTCGTCCCTACTTCTTGCGCAGCGCGCGCCTCGGCTTCAGCCACTGGACGACCGCCGATCTGCCGCTAGCGTTTTCTCTCTGGGGCGATCCGCAAATCACGCGATTCGTCGGCGGACCTTTCTCGCGCGAACAAGTTTCCCGGCGGCTCGACAAAGAAATCGCGACTCTACAATCGCATCGCGCGCAGTACTGGCCCATCTTCCTGCTCAGCAACGGGAATTTTGTGGGCGCTGCTGGATTGCGTCCTTACAAACTCGAAGATCGAGTTTTCGCGCTCGGATTTTATTTGCTACGGGAATATTGGCGGCAGGGATTTGCGGAGGAAGCTGCGAGAGCCGTCATCGAATATGCGTTTGGCACATTAAACGCAGCGAGTCTCTTCGCGGGACATCATCCTGAAAATTCCGCGTCGCGCGCACTGCTTGCAAAACTTGGATTTGTGTTTTCACACGAAGAGCTTTATCCGCCGACAGGAATCAATCATCCCGGATATTTTCTTCAGCGGCCGTAGCTACCGTACCCGCACCTATCCCTGAATATTCACCGCGCTGAAGCTCATGATCACCGTCCCGCCGGCCATCGGCCGTCCAAAACTCATCGACGGACGAAACCGCGAGAACATCAGCAACTGATCGAGCTGACGCCGGACCTTCACATTGTCAGGGCCCGACAAAATTTGGTAATCCACTACCGAGCCATCCACTCCGACCGTCGCCCGCACCAGAAGTATGTCGGCCTTCTTTTCATCCAGCGCCGAAACGCTAAATCCCGCCAGCGTTTCCAGCCGCGCCGGTTGAAACAGCGCCGCTGGCAGCGCATCTGATCCCGGACCCAGCGGACCCACGTGCGCGTAAGTTGGCATCACCACCGCGAACACAAACAACGCAACCAAAAATCCGCCGGTCGCAGGCAACGCCAGCGGACGCAAAATATTTTCCAGCACCAGATGCGCACGGTCGCGCATATTCTGCCAGCGATCGGCAAAAGTAATTTTCGCGCGCACTTTCGCTGCGGCAATTCGAATTCGTACCGCCAGATCCGCGGGCGGCGCGGCAGGCTCCACGCGATTCAACATCTGCTGCAATTTTCGATACGCTTCCAATTCATCGCGGCAATCGCTGCACTCTGCCACGTGTTCTGCGGCCGCAGCGCGCGACACCGCCCCAGCTTCCGGCAGCGTCCCATCCAGATACCCAGCCAATCGCGGCCGGATTATTTCGCACTTCATTGCCCGCCTCCCCTCGCAAGCCCCGCCAATCTGGCGTGACCTGAGGACCAGCTCGGCCCGACATCTGCTGCGCCATCCCGCGCATCTTTTGTTGCGTTGGCCGGCGTCAGCAACGGCTCAAGAATTTCTCGCAGGCTCTGGCGGCCGCGCATAATTCGCGACTTCACCGTGCCCACAGAAATCTCAAGCACTTCGGCGATTTCGTCATAACCCAGCCCTTCGAGATCGCGCAGAAAAACGGCCGTCCGGTACACGCCCGGCACCTTCTGCAACGCGCGATGCACTACTTCTTGCAGCTCGCGCGCTGCCAACCATTCGAATGGCGACTCGGTGGAATCTGCTGGTTCGGCGAAATTGCCTTCGGCTTCGCGTTCCGCATCGAGCGAGGTTTGGTTCCGCAGGTGCCGCCACCGCCAGCGCTTCGAATTCAGCGCCTCTCGAACCGCGATGCGGTAGAGCCAGGTTTTTAGGGAGCTTCCGCGGCGAAATGCGCGAATCCCGCGAAATGCCTTCAGAAAAACTTCCTGCGTAGAGTCAGCGGCATCAGCGGAATCGCTCAGCATTCCGTAGAGCAGACTGTACACGTGTCCGTGATAGTGCGTGATTAGCCAGTCGAATGCCTCATCGCTGCCGCTTTGCAACTCGGCCACGAGTTCGGATTCGTCCCGGCCCCACGGGAGCACGCGCGCCAGATCTGCCACGCCCGCCGCCTTTCTCTCCCTCGCTCAGGAGGGATTTACCAGGCCGATGAATTTCTTTTCCGAACGCCGCTTCGATCTTCGATCAAAACCGCTCGATCAAGATTGCATCGAATCGCACGTTCACAATACTTAGACACCGGCCTCGGGAACACAGTTCCCACTAACATTGTCGCGCCGCTCGTACTATTTGGCAATCCTACCAATGGGCTGGTACTGCCTCCGCGGTTCTCAAAGCACATCGATTCGCCCGCGCGTTTGACCCCCATCGAATGACTACTATAAAATCGCTCCAGTCATTAGTAACGGTGGGGCCGTGGCGCAGTTGGGAGCGCGCCTCGATGGCATCGAGGAGGTCGTGGGTTCGAATCCCATCGGCTCCACCAAATTTCCACTTTCAAAAACTAATTAGATCGCGTCGTCGCGCCGGGTGCCCCATGTTCGTCCCACGCCTTTCGGGCGAACGTGGGCTGCCGCGCTAATTTTCACATCCGAGCGCCGTTGCTTGGGGGTGCCCACCACGCCGTACTTGCGTGTGGGTCTCTTGACTTAAGTTTTTGAATTAGGTTTTCCCGTTCACAACCCAATTATCTCTTCACCGGTGGCACCGCGCGGATCGCCACCACCACACGGTCCATCAGCGCGGTCATCGATTCGTCCAAGTGGTGAAACACTTTCTCCTGCCGGGTGCCCCATGTTCGTCCCACGCCTTTCGGGCGAACGTGGGCTGCCGCGCTAATTTTCACATCCGAGCGCCGTCGCTTGGGGGTGCCCCACCACGCCGTAGTTGCGTGTGGGTCTCTTGACTTAAGTTTTTGAATTAGGTTTTCCCGTTCACAACCCAATTATTTCTTCACCGGTGGCACCGCGCGGATCGCCACCACCACACGGTCCATCAGCGCGGTCATCGATTCGTCCAAGTGGTGAAACACTTTCTCCTGCTCCGGCGACGACGAATTTTCCGCCGCGATTTTCGCCAGATGCGATCCGTAATCCATCGCGTCCCACTGGGTGAGCAGCAGATTCGTTTGGAATTTTTCGCCCGTACCCAAAATCAATTCGTGCTCTTTCGTTTTGGCGATCGACTTTCGCGTCTCCACTTCTCCCGGAGGAAGCTGCAGCGCGTGCAGGTTCAGCGACTTGTCATTTCTCGCCAGCGTCTCTAATTCTTTGTCGCCATCATCGGCGGTCTTCGAAATCGACTTGATCAACTCTCCCAGCGCCTTCGAGTTGTGCTTGATGAGCAAAAGTTTGTCGACATTCTTTTCGTCGCCCAGCAAATCCGCGAGCAAACTCGCCGCGTTGTTCCGCACTTCAGTCTTACTAGCGTCGCCCGGCTTATCTTTTGGCGCGTCATTCTTCTGCGCAAACACTGCGCCGTAACCAATTCCAGCGGCAAGCACAGCCGCCACCGCACAAATAAAAATCGACCTCACAAAAATGCGGTTTCCGCCCGACGTGTATGTTCTCATGTTGCTTCACAGCCTATCGTTGTAGCGTCGCCGCAACAATCAAGACATTCCTGTACTCAGCGCAATCAATTCACGTATTGCGAATTTGGGCGCGCATCCTATGCGCGCGGGTGCCCCATGTTCGTTCCCCGCAACGCGGGGCGAACGTGGGGTCTTTGACGTCGTCCCTATCTTTCGAATTTTCGTCAGCGCTTCAACACAAGCTCACCCCAACTTCATCTCCGGCACTTGCGCCAACAACCCAACCTTGTCCCAACTCTGCCAGGCCTCCACAAATTTCCCATCCGCCACCCGAGCCACGGTGATTCCAGTAACCTGCACACTCTTCTTCGTCGCATTATGCGTTGAGCGAGCATTCCAATGCATGCAGACCAGATCGCCTTCACCCAATGTCACAATCGGAGTCATCTTGAAATTCGCAAATTCCGCCTGCAATCCATCATGAAACCGAGCAAATTCTTCGGGCCCGCGAAATTCTCCAGCCCCATCATGAATCACACAATTCGCAGCAAGCAGCTCATGAATCGCGTCCCGCCGCCCGTTGTCCCACACCTCTTCAAACCACCGCCCAATCAATCGCTTATTCCGATCCACAGTCGCCTGCGAATTTTCGCCAGCCATGCTACCACCTCCCTTCTTATCAGCAAGATTCACGTCGCGCCTGGCGTTTCACGAATTTCTGCGCGATTGAGTAATCGCCGCGATCTTTCCCTCAACAGTCTCCTGCATCACCGCCCGCAACTGGTACGCCCCAGCGGGTGCCGCGAGCGACATCTGAAAATTCATCCCCTCGCGCGAATATTTCTCCAGCGTCGGAGCCTTAAACGCGAAATTCATCTCCGCTTCTTTCGCCACAACAAAATTCCCGTTCGAATCAAACAGCGCCGCGACGAAATTCAGCTGCTCCACGCTGCGATCTTTCTGATGCTGATACGGCAAATGACTCGGATCCACATGCACAGTGACGTGCAATTCCGCCGCGCCAGCGCTCGATTTCCCGGGCTGCATCGTCACGCGAATCGGAATCGCTTCCAGGTCGTCGCTCCCCATCACCGCATCTTTCAGTTTTTTCTCAGGCGAGGGCGCATCGAGCTGCGCCTTCGTCGGCGCGAAATATCCTCGGCGCGCCTCAATCGTGAAGTGTCCTTTGGCAGTGACCTTCACTTTAAGGTTGTGGAATTTCCCATCGACCGGCACATCAACGGGAGCAAATGCCAGCAGGTAGGAAGTTTCTGGTGCGGCGGCCAAGTCTCGAAAACCATGCACCAGATCATTGTTGTTCGTAAAAAATCGTCCGCCGGTTCCACTCGCCAGGATGGCCATCGCCGCCGTCTCCGTCATCAGCCTCGTTCCCAGTTGCTGCGTCTCGTGCGTGCCTACATACGGATCCTGCAACTCCGGTCGTCTGGGTTTGCCGTCTGCCCGCCCGGCGCCTCCGCATAAAGTCCCTTCGCATCGAGCGAATTAATGACCACGCCGTTGTGAACTGCGTCCGGCAAGCAATGTGTCGCCTTCCTGCTCCATGTTGCCGGTGACTAGTCCCGAAGAGGACATCAATACGATTCGGCGCCCGTGCATCGCCGCCGAGGTGTCGCACAACACCTTTCAAGACCCTGCATTGTTAGCTGCGATTGAATCTTCGCACGCCCCAGGTTGACTCCGCAATTCTCTGAACCAGAGTAGCCTCTACGCAGCGCAACCTCCAAGTGCCCCGCCACACCCCGTCATCTTCATTGCAGTGGCATTTGATCCCGCGCGCAACGGTAAGCTCGGATTCCGTCGGATCGAGATTGTTAGCGATCACATAGGCAATGTACGGCGTCATTTTCAAACACGCGTCGTCGCCATCGGGCGAATACCTCAAGTGCGGAGCGATCTTCCCCAGCGTCTCGTTAATCTTGTCTTTGTCCTCGGTGAAATCCAGCGTATCGGTGCTGGATGCGGTAAACACGCCAATGTGGTCGCCGGGCTCGAACCCGTGCTTCATAAATCCCTTCGCCGCATCTCGCGCATGTTCCATGTCGCCGTGATTGGTATGCAGGTCGTCGAAATAGATCGCCACAAAGCGCGGCGGATTTGTGGTTGCCGCGGAACAGGCGTGCCGCACCCGACGATGTTGCTGGCGCAGTTCGATCTGCTGCGCGCCGCCGCCGAATCCGTGCTCGCATGTACCAGCGTCTGCACCGTAAAGCCGGAAACTTTCTGCGGCTTCCCGTTATCCGTAATCGCGAAAATCTTCCGCTTTCAGCCCTGCCACCGAACGTCCGGCGTCGTCGCGCACTACCGTATCCACTTCCACCAGCGACGTCTTCACTGTGATTCCGCCCGGCACGAACGCGTGGCTGCTCATCCGCACTTCATCCGGCGCCGGATTCTGCGCGTTCAGCACAATCGCTCCGGAAACGCATATGAGCGCCGCGACCACCAGCGCCACCCGCAAAATTCGCGATTTTCGAAATCGAATAGAAGAAGCAGAATCGCCCGCAGGAACAACTATCACTTCCAGATGAACCATCTCGCACCCCAATTGCCGCCCAGTATACTCTTTAATAGATTGAATCCAACCCAAACGGCATTTAAGCCACTAGATGCCAGCCCTCGCAATTCGGCTGTACCGGTCCGGAGCGCCGCCGGCGCGGCACCAAACGTCAGCCCAGCGTGGAAGCGCTGGGTAACCTTGCCAACGAAACCTTCCGGAGCCCTGTAAGGGCGGCACTGAACAAGCCGGGTTATTTATTTCGACTCGTACGCCAGCCTTTCCAAGCCGCCAATCCATTCTTCGAAATATAGTTCTTGACTATACGTATCTCATGAGCTATAATGACGCTAGCTTTAATCGCCAACCCCTGCAACAAATCCGTACCTCGATCCACGCACCTCGATTCCGTCCCGAATCGGGAAAGGGCCACATCACGTCGAACCACTCTCAAATGGTACAAACGCGCACAAATCGTGTCCCGGATTCCCGCAACCCCTTTAGAATCCGCACTTACCAAAAAACAGGGGGAGGGTGGGGGTAGTACGCTAGGTCCTGTCCACCAAATTTTTAGAGATGGCGGGGCCTAGCCAGCCCGCCGAAGCCTTCGCGAAAGCGAAGGCGTAGGAGGGTTTTAGTACTAGCCGAAAAATCGCGAAAAAAAGGCTCCCAAAACGGACCTAAACTCTTTAGAATGAACAATTTTTTAGTAATAGTACTAGATAAAGCTATTAGAATCATCACTTTACAAAAACAATGGGGTGGGGTGCCTCCATCTACGCTAAGGTCGCTAAATAACTGTAAACAATAAACTTAAGCGAGAAAAGCGCCGATAAAGAGCCCGTGGAGAACAGTGAAATGCGCATCGAATCCGAGCCAAGATCGTTGGATCGAGCCAAGTACCGGACACGGCACAACGGCTCTGCGTGGCTGCTCCACGCGAGCTTTCTGGGCGATAGAATTTGCGCGTCGGAATCGTTAGCCAGGCCGCGCACAACCGTTCGATTCGAGTGGTGTTCAGTGAAGTGGCCCGCGCAGGCGGGATACAAATTCGGAGCGGCTCCCGCATGAGCCGATATGCAAGGAGGAATTCGCGATGAAGAAATTCACAACGCTTTTTGGCGCACTGGGTCTCGTGCTGGCCCTGGCACTGATGACGGTGGCTCATGCCACTCCGAAGCCAGCACCCGCGCGCAACTGCGGCAGCGGCAGCAACGCCAGCCGCCGAGCCGGCGCCCGTGCCGCAGGATCATCCGGAAATTCGCGCCGCTTTGGATGCGCTGAAAAATGCGCGCGTGCACCTGCATGAAGCCAAGCACGATTTCGGCGGACATCGCGCAGAAGCTCTTCGCGCCGTTGACGAAGCGATTCGGCAACTCGATGTTTGCATGCGTTACGACAGATAAAGAATCGCAGCGAGTATTTTTCGCTATTTCGCTGAAGCGATAACCAGCGGCGCGCTCGATCACACACGGCGCGCCGCTAATTATTAGGGGGAGCAAACTTTTTCTCCGCGCTCAACCAGTGCGAACGCAACATCCAACAAAGAGAGAAATGCTAGCGCGCATCCTGAGACTAGTCGCGGTAATTTGTGTAACGCTGATCTGCGCGCGCTCGATCTCCGCCTACTCAGTGCTGTCGCACGAAGCGATCATCGATTCGGCGTGGGACGCGTCCATCAAGCCGCTGCTGCTCGCGCGATTCCCTGCCGCTACTCCCGACGATCTGCGCAAAGCTCACGCGTTCGCTTACGGCGGCGCGATCATTCAAGACATGGGGTACTACCCCGGCGGCAATCATTTTTTCAGCGACCTCACCCACTACGTGCGCACAGCGGATTTTGTGCAGGCGCTGCTGAAGGATTCGCTGGAAACAAATGATCTGGATGATTTCGCTTTTGCGCTGGGCGCTCTCGCCCATTACGTAGGCGACAATTCAGGCCACAGCCTCGCCGTCAATCGCTCGGTGCCGATCCTCTATCCGAAAGTAGAAAAGAAATTCGGCGACGTCGCGACCTACGAAGATAATCCCGCCGATCACTTGAAGGCTGAATTCGGATTCGACGTTCTCGAAATCGCGAAACAACGTTACGCGCCTGACGCCTATCACGACTTCATAGGCTTTGAAGTCGCCACACCGCTGCTTGAGCGCGCGTTCGAAGAAACGTACGGACTGCCTTTGCGTTCGCTGTTTCGCAATCTCGATCGAACGCTGGGCACGTATCGCTACAGCGTTCGCTCGCTGATTCCGCGGGCGACGAAAATCGCGTGGGCCATGAAGAAGGATGAGATCGAGCGCGATGCTCCTTCGATGACGCAGCGGCAATTTCTCTACAACCTTTCGCGCTCAAGCTACGAGAAAAATTGGGGAAAAGATTATCAGCGGCCAGGATTTGGATCGAAGCTGCTGGCGCTGCTGATCAAAATTTTGCCAAAGATCGGACCGCTGCGCACGCTCACGTTTCGCACACCTACTCCGCAAACGGAAGATCTCTTCATGAAGAGTTTCAACGTGACGCTCGATGAGTACAAACGGTCACTCGTTGAAGTGGGCGCGAAAAATCTTGAGATCGAGAATCGCAATTTCGACACCGGCCAGCCGACGCAGCCGGGGACTTATTTCATGGCTGACAATGCGTATGCGAAATTGCTTGATACGCTGGCGAAAGAACAATTTGCAAATGTATCTCCGGAATTGAAGAAAAACATTTTGGAGTATTACGGCGATCCGAACGCGCCGATCGCGACGAAGAGGAAACACAAAGAGTGGCAGCGAATCAGCGCGGAGTTGCAGGAGTTGAAGGCGGTTCACGGCGGGAATGGGAATTAGGTTTTCGGCGCCGGCGGAATACCTTGAGTCGATTCACCACAGAGACACAGAGAACACGGAGAAATTTGCGCGGTTGGGAAGATTGTTTGCGGCGTGAAAAAGATTTACCGCAGAGGCGCAGAGTTCGCTGAGAAAGGTTTGAGTATCTGCTGCGCGGTTTGTTATGCCACGCGTGTGGCGCTCCGGACTGCTGGTACAATATCGCGCCTATGGCCAAACTTACTTTTTACGGTGCAGCAGGAACTGTTACGGGATCGAAATATCTGGTGGAAGCAAATGGAAAGCGGCTGCTCATTGATTGCGGACTCTTTCAGGGAGACCACGAACTTAGCCAGCGCAACTGGAGCCCGCTGCCGATCGATCTGAAGTCGATCGATAATATCGTGCTGACGCACGCGCATCTCGATCACAGCGGCTGGCTTCCGCGCATCGCCAAGCAAGGTTACACCGGACCGATTTATTCCAACGCGGCCACGCGCGAACTCTGCGCGATTCTGCTCGCGGATTCGGGACGCATCCAGGAAGAAGACGCGTATCACGCGGCGAAGCATGGATACTCAAGCCACAAACCGCCCCTGCCTCTTTACACCGAAGCCGACGCGCTGAAGGTGATGAATCAGTTTAAGGAGAATCCGCGCACCGGTCCGTTTCAGCTGAGTCCGGAATTCACGTTGAAGCAGCACGATGCTGGACACATTCTCGGTTCGGCGAGCTTGGAACTTACGATCACGGAAAACGGACACAACACCGTGGTGTTATTTTCCGGAGACATCGGCCGATACGATCAGCCGATCTTGAACGATCCCGAAGTTCCGCCACGCGCCGATGTGGTGTTGTGCGAGAGCACGTATGGCGATCGAATTCATCCAGCAACTTCGGCGCTTGATGAACTGGCCGACGCTGTAAACCGCGTATCGAAACGCGGCGGCGTGCTCGTCGTCCCCGCCTTCGCCGTTGGCCGCACTCAACTGATGATGTACTTGCTGCGCGAACTCGAAGACGCCGGCCGAGTGCCGCGCATACCGGTTTACATCGATAGCCCGATGGCGATCAGCGTGACGAGCCTTTATCTCGCGCATCGCGAAGATCACGACGCCGTTTTCCAGAAGGAGGAGACCGACGGAGATCCTTTCGCCGCGCACTCGGTCCACATGACGCGCACGCCCGATCAATCGAAGCAAATCAATCAGGTGAACACGCCGTGCATCATTGTGTCGGCCAGCGGCATGGCTACCGGCGGCCGCGTGCTGCATCATCTGACGCAGAGATTGCCCGACGCGAAAAATGCGGTGCTGCTGGTGGGCTATCAAGCGGACGGAACTTTGGGCCGCGCACTACAAGACGGAGCAAAAACCGCGCGCATTTATGGACAGAGTGTGCCGGTGATGGCGGAGATCATCAACATGGGCCAGCTTTCCGCGCACGCCGGGCAGGATGAATTTTTGCGATGGCTTTCGGGATTTCCCGCGCCGCCGCGGCAAACTTATTTAACACACGGCGAGCCCGCCGCTGCTTTGGCGCTGCAACAACAAATCCAAACGAAAATGAAATGGAAAGTGGATATCGCGCAGTATTTGCAAACCGTGGATCTGGGATAACGCGCGAGAAGTGGACTCACACGCGATGCCGGTAGTGGTATCTGAATTCAATTGCGCAAAGTGAGAATTTATTTTCGGGCGCGCGATCGCGCAGAAATAAATAAAAAGTATTTTCAATTGCGCGAGAAACATTTCGGCGGGTACTTACGTCTATATAAGCAAGACCACTCGCGGGGTAGGAAGCTACCACCACAGGGCAACCGACCGTCAGCTTCCTACCCCTACTTCTTTTAAAGATCGCTGGGAATATACCACCAAAATTTCCGAAGGTGTACAAAATTGAGAAAAACCGAGGCTGGATTCTCAGGAATGAACAGTTGCGGTCTGTGGCGGCGCGGTTCGCTTGGGCATCGCAGGAATTTCGGTGGCAATTGCGCCGATGACGAACATCGGGTCGGGCGCGACGCGGCCCCAGCGATTTAGCTCCCACTTGGGGCGAATGAACTTTATTTCCGGGCGGAAAGTAACGTCAAGGATCAGGCTGGTTTGGCCGCGATAAAACATTTGCGGCAATTTGAGAAGCGGCGTGGTGCCCCACGCTTGGCCATCCGCCGAGCCCCAGATGCTGAGGTCGATGGATTCCTGCTCGATCTGATCGAGCACGTCGAGCGTCACGAGGAATGTGCGGCTGGGCGAAGAAGAAATGTCGAAGACTTCACCGTCGCCAGTGGCTTCCACGCGCGTGCCGCTCGGAACCAATGTGAGATTCATGGCCATTCGTGCGGATCTCCAAACTCTTTCTAACGATGTTCAGCGCGAGATTCTAACACAGAGATGAAAATCGAAAATGGGCGGCGTGTCTCGGCGCGGTCAACCGATTTAAGTTTCAGCGGTTCGACAATTGAATGGGGTTGCCGTCGGGATCTTTGCCATCGCAGAGACATAATGCGCTTCCCTGCCGGACTTTGCCAAATCGCGCGCCGCGCGCCACCAGAGTTTTGCGCAGGGCGTCGACATCTTTCGCGTAGAAAACAATTTGGGACCTTTGCGGCCCGGTGACGACGGGCCGGAATGCAGCGCGATGCGTGCCCGCCGGCGGCAAATTCACGCCAACCTTTTTCATTCGTGAGTTGGGGAAGGCCGAGGATTTCTCCGTAGAACTTGCTCATGGCGTCCATTTGAGCGGTAAACAAAATCACGCGCGCCAATTTCATCGAGGGCACCTGTGCATTTGAGTTCGTAGAATTCAATCGCAATACAGTTTAGCTTGCGCGAAGTTTGGCGAGGCGATCGGCGGCGGCGCGGAGCGTGGTTTCCAATTTGCAAAACGTGAAGCGCACGATTTTGTGGCCGTCAGCGGGATTGTTGAAGAAGCTGGAGCCGGGAACGACGGCGACGCCGATTTTTTCGACGAGATATTTTGCGAACGTGACGTCGTCGGGATAGCCGAACGCGGAAATATCTGTCATCACGTAGTAAGCGCCACGCGGAACGAAACAGCGGAAGCCGGCGCTTTCGAGAATTGGACAAATGAAATCGCGTTTTTCGCGATAGGTTTCCGCGAGCTTCGCGTAATAAGAATCCGGCAGCGCGAGAGCGAGCGCTCCGGCTTCCTGCAACGGAGCGGCTGCGCCTACGGTAAGAAAATCGTGGACCTTGCGGATCGACGCGGTGATTTCCGGCGATGCGATGGCCCAGCCTACGCGCCATCCGGTGACGGCATAAGTTTTCGACATGCCATTGATGGTGATGGTGCGATCGCGCATGCCTTCGAGCGAGGCCATGGAAATATGCTTGAGCGCCATCGAAAAGAATGTGTTCGTAAATTTCGTCGGTGATTACGTATGCGTTTGCGCGAACGACTAGATCGCGAATGAATTCCATTTCTTCGCGCGAAAAAACTTTTCCGGTGGGATTGTTTGGAGTGTTGAGGATCAGAGCTTTGGTGCGCGGAGTGAATGCGCGCGAGAGTTCATCGCGATCGAATGTCCAATCGGGCGCGTGCAATTTCACGAAGCGCGGGACTGCGCCGCTTAGAATCGCATCGGGGCCGTAGTTTTCGTAGAAGGGCTCGAAGACCACCACTTCATCGCCGGGATTAATCATCGCCATCATGGCGGACATCATCGCTTCGGTGGAACCGCAGCACACCGTGATTTCGCGTTCGGGATCGACGCTTACACCTTGCGTGCGCTCAAATTTCGCGGCGATGGCGTTGCGGAGCGATTTCGATCCCCAGGTGATCGCGTATTGATTCACGTCGCGCGCGATCGCTTCTTGCGCGGCCTGCTTGATTTCCGCAGGTGCGGGGAAATCGGGGAAACCTTGCGCGAGATTCACGGCGCCAAATTTTTGGGCGAGGCGCGTCATCTCGCGGATTACGGATTCTGTAAATCGGGAAGCTTTTTCGCTGAGGGCGCTGCGAATTCCTGCTTGCGCGTTTGATGCGGGAGAGGGATTCGATGGCGCTGAGCTCACTCGCGGCCTCGTACGCTTTTTTTCGAAGAATTCGAAATGGATTTTCGCATCGGCGGCGTGATGCGCGCCTGTGGGCGACGTGTTGATCGCGCTTGCTTGCAGAATTCGATACATCTGCGCGTTGCGAAGAACTATCTGCACATACTCGCGCGTCTCGGTGAATGGAATCGATTCCACGAATTCAGGAATGTCGTCGTATTTGCGTTCCGATTGCCACAATTCCACGCGATCTTCGCCGGAATTGTATGCGGCGAGCGCGGCTTCGGGGCTGCCGAATTGTTTGAGCAAATCGTTCACGTAAAGAGTTCCGAGCGTGAGATTGTACTCCGGATCGAAAAGACGCGCGCGCGAATAACGCAGCTTCTGGCGGCGAGCGAGACCGGGCGCGGTTTTCGGGAGCACCTGCATCAAGCCCATCGCTCCTGCATGCGAGACCGCTTCGGATGCAAATGCGGATTCCTGCCGCATGATTCCCGCGACGAGCATGGGATCCACTTTATTTTTTTCGGCCGCGTGTTGAACCTGCGTAAGATATGGAAGCGGATAAAGCGCTTTGGCAACGTCAGAAGGAATATCTGCCGGCTTGCGCGCTTCTGGCTGCGGATAGGCGATGCGCGCGAGAGTAATTCCAGCGGCATATTGTTGCGCCTCAATCGCAGCGAGAGCGGCTTCGAGCATCAAGCGCGGCGCTTTCGTCTGTCCGTAAGCAGCGCGCAATTCCAATTCTGCGCTGGCATCAAATGCGATCGAGCGCAGCGCTTGCGCGCGTTCCCAACGATCTTGCGCGGCAGCGGGAATGGGCGCGGTGAGATCGCCAAGTTGCGGCGCGTCGGGAATTGTGGAAGCGAAATCCACGGGGGTGAACGCACCCGAGCCAATGGTTTGCAATCGTTCGGAGGCGCGCATTCCGAAATAAGTTTGCGGATAGCGGCCTACTTCTTTTTGGTAGATGCTGCGTGCTTCATCCGCGGTTCCGGCGCGTTCGGCCGCGCGGCCAAGGAAATAGAGCGCGTCTGGCAAGAAACCCGAGGCCGGATATTTCTGGATGTAGGCTTCCATCTCGGCAGCGGCTTCGGGTTTTCGCGCTTCGTAATCCATCCAAATCGCGCGCCATGCCGCGATGGGAGCATTTTTTTCGTCCGGGAAATTTGTGGCGACGCGCGAGTAGTAGCTCACGGCGTTCGAGCGATCGATGGTGGACCAGTAGTAATTCCCCGTCGCGAAAAACGCTTCTTCGGTCCAATGATTTTGCGGATAGCGCGCGGCTAGCTGATTGACTGTATCGAGCATTTCGGGCTCGCGCTTTTCGGAGCGCAAAGCTTGCGAGAGTGAATACAGCCGCTCGGCATCCGCATCCGGATCGGTATAAGCGGCGGTCGCATAAATGGTTGGTCCGGAACCCTGAGCCACGCGGCATTCAGCGATACGAAGTTGCGCGTGCTGATTCTGCGCCTCCTTTGTCTGCTCGAGCAGCGATTCGAAATCGGCCTGCGCTTCGCGCCATCGGTGAGCGACAAAAAGTGTTTCGGCGCGGTCAGTCTGTTGTGACAGCGGAGTAATCGGAAAAGTTTTGCCGAGCTGTTGCGAGAGAGCCGCGATGCGCGATCCCGCAGTGCGCGCTTCATCGCTGAGCGGGTAGCTGTAATAAACTTCGAGATAATCTTTCGCGGCGGGCAAAAACTTATTCGATTTCTCGCGCGCCTGCGCGAGCAGCAGCAACAACGTAGCTTTCTGGTGAGTCTTCGGGTAGGCAACGAGCGCAGCTTCGGCGCGTGCCGCGTCTCCCTGCATGATTACCGTTTCAGCGAAGGATTGCAGCGCGAGATCGGCCATCACGCTATCGGGAAATTTCTTGCGGAAGGTATCGAGATCTTCCACCGCGAGATCGTTCCGTCCGCTTTGACGCAGAGCCTGCGCGTGCCAGTACAACGCGTACTCTTCGAGAGTAAATGGTTTCTTGAGAGCTGAATCCAGCCAGACTACGGCTTGCGGCGGGTGGCTCTTATCGAGTTCGTAGTGGCCGAGCGCGAGCGCCGCGCGTTCGGCATATTCATCGTGAGGGCGCGTGGTTTCAAATTGCGAAAGCTTTTGTTCGTTCGCGGGAGTCGGATGAATGTTGAGTTCGTGCGCGAGATCGCTCAACTGTTTTTCAGCTTTGGCGTTTGCCGCATCTTGCGCGGCAGTAGAACTCGCGGCCACAGCAGCGGGTTTCTTCGCAGTGGTGGTGCCGGGCTTTACAGGTTTCTTAGCCGGCGCAGTTGGTTTTGTTTTCGCAGCGGGCTGCGTTGGTGGCGGCGTGGATTGGGTATCAGATTGAGCGAGCAGCGGCGCGCTGGCGACACACAGCGCAAACGCCGCGCAAATCGCAAAGCAAGCGGCCAAGCGGCAGCGCAACCAATTGGTTGTTTTTGATTTTGTTGGAAGATTCGCAGCGGCCAAATTAATGCCGCAGTACGGGAGCGTGATACGGATATTCGCCAAGAGTTTCCGCATCGCCCGCCCCGAGCACTTCCACCATCCAGAAATAAAAATAGTCCGCACCATGGCCAAGAATCGGCCGGAAACGTCTTTCATACTCTCTTCGGGCCTTCTCTATCTCATCCTTCAAACGGATGCAAATATCTTTGGTAACGCGTCCCTGTTGTACCAGATCGGGCCGCAGAAGCTGAATATCTTGCATGGACACTTTCGCCACGCGATTGGCCCTGCGATGCATTTCCTGTTGTTCGGCAGGCAGGGAGGCGATATCAAAAACTTCGCTTTGTTCAAGAGATGCTTCAGGAGCGGGTTGCGTTGCCGCAAATCCCATGGCTTCGGCGATGGAGCCTTCGGCGACGTGGCCGTTGTGGCTGCTGGCATCGGGAGCGGAATCTTCGATGACTACAATTTCGTCGGACGATTGATTCTGAGATTGGCGCGCTGGCGAAGGTTTCCGCTGGCTGCGGCTCGTGTGCTTCCGCTTGCGGAGCTGCGGAGACAGTTTCGGGGGCGTGCGCCACTGGCTCGGCGATGGCTTCTTCGGCGTGCGCTGGCGAGATGGACGGCTCTTCGATTGCGGGCTCGGCGAAATGGGTGCTCGATGCAACTTCCGGCTCTACTGCGGCTTCGGCGGTTTCAATCGCCGATGGCGCTTCGTCGTGGATTTCGATTTCTTCTTGGCCTTGGACTTCTTCGTGCGCTTCTTCGCCAACTTCTTCGTGAAATTCTTGTACTCCTTCGACCGTCGCTTCTGCTTGATGGTGCGAAGGGGCTTCGATTACTGGCGGCGCAGGAATGGCAGCCGCAACGATTTCGGGATTCGGCGCCGGGGTATGGGCGATTTCAACTGCTGCGAAACTTGGCGATGACGCACGCTCGACGGGCCGTTCAGCTCGAGCGCTCTCCATTGCGCTCTTCAACTCGATCTTCGGCGCGGCGCGATGGCTGGCTCGATGCCGAGCCGGCGACAAACTTGGCAAGAACTTCCAAGACTGCGGCAAGCGATGCTGCGCTGCCGCCAGCACGCAAGAGGTGCGGTAGCGCGTTCGACGGGCGGTTGGACGAGCAAGCCGCGACGAGATCGGCGATGGCCTGTTGCAGCTCTTCGGACTGGCGCTGCACGCCTTGCAAGTTGGCGCGCAATGCGCGCGTTACGTTTTGGTCGGTTGTGGATGGCTCGGAGCTCATCTGATCGTGCCTACGCGGTCCAATTCGGAACGCAGGGGCGCCTCATAATAATTCTGGGAGTCGCCCCCGGCATTGTCAACGAACCCAGAGTACTGGGTTGTCGTACCTCACAGCAGGCGTTTTCGTGAGCGTTTCGCCGTGTGGGTGCGACCGGATCAGACTGTTCGCGTGCACTTTCGCGTTTGCGGCCGCGAACTACTTCGCTGGTTGCGGTCGCGATTCCGGCGGCACGAGTCCATTGGCGCGATAGTAGGCGACCAGCAGGCCGTAATGTTCGGCGGAATGCTCGGTGACGCTGGCCCAGGGCTGAACGGACTTGTTCAAAGTATCGTCGGGCAAGCCTTTGAGGACGGCTTCTGAATCATCCATCGCTTTCTGAACCATGGCGACGATTTCGTCTTTGGACTTGAATTGCTTGGCGTCAATTTCATCCCAGCTAGCTTTTTCGCCTTTGCCGAGTTTCGTCGCGTAAACATTTCCGCCGACGATGTGGACGAGCACTTCGCCGAAGGAGCGCATTTCCGGCTTGAGCCTGAAATCGTATTTGTCGGCCGGGAAATCTTTAGCCATCTCCAGGATTTTCTTGTCGATGCTGCCAAACATTCTGCGAGTTGTAGCCGCCGGTGAAGGCGGAGCTTGCGGGGCTTGCTGAGCTGCTACGGATAGAAGCGAGATCGCCGAAATCGCACCCGCGGTAGCTAGAGCTTTCCACATTTTCATGAACTTCCTCCTGAGAAGAATAAATTTCGTCGTTTATACGCGCGGCCGTGGGGTGACGTTCCCTGCTCAGATGCTGGACGTGTGGTTGAGTTGGCAGGTTGGCGAATGAGGGCTATAAATCGCCTGGATTATCGCTGCAACGTATGCTCAGGCCGGTGGCGATCACCAGCGAGTCGCATCGGGCGAACTCGATTGAAGTAGTACCAAAGCCAGAAGTACGGAACCATCGCAAGAAGTACGAATTTCCCCACGTTATCTTCGTAGCGAATCGATTGGTAGACCATCCAGAAGCCGCCGATTGGCTGGATCGCGAAGAATCCACAGACGAGAGCAAGAACGAAGTTGTTTGTGGGAAACCATTTCCCCAACACCATCCAGAACCCGAGCCCGGTCGCAAACGTGAGCGCAGCGATCCAGAAAACCTGTTTCACTTAAACTTCCTTTCTCCGAACCGTACTAGTGGGCCGAACCTTTGAAGACATCCCGGCTCGCTTTCGGAACGACCTCGTCATTTGTCAAAACTTTGTACTTCTAAGGAGTATCATTAGCCGCGATGCTACTGCAAATCAAACTGAAGTAGAACGCTTAGCTGGTAGGGACACCCCGATGATCAAAATTATCCTGGCAGTTTTTCTGTTTGCGGCTCCTGCTTTCGCGCAAGACACCAGTAACGCGGCGCTGGCCGCTGCTGGATGCGGCGCGAACGACGTGGAATTTAAGGTGAAGACGGATAAGAAACAGCATCCACTCCCCACGCCGGAACCGGGAAAAGCCGCGGTGGCGGTGATCTCTCAATTCGGCGGTGTTTGCGTCGGGGGATGCGTCACGACGAGGGTGGGTATCGACGGAACATGGGTGGGAGCGAATGAGGGTAATTCGTATCTGTCGTTCGCAATCGATCCAGGCGATCGTCGCGTGTGCGTTGCGTATCAATCGAAACTCAAGGGACGCTCCGAGACGGCATCGGCACTAAGCCTGACGGCGGAAGCAGGAAAGGTCTACTTTTTCAAAGCCGGCCTGTTTCACAGCAGCAGCGAATTGAAATTGGAGCCAGTCGACAGCGCTGAAGGACCGCTCCTCGTTAAGTCAGCACCGTTCGCGACTTCGCAATTGAAGAAACCTGCTGCAAACCACTAGCCGGCAGGCCTGTGTGCAGGCAGTGGTATAATGAAGGTACCAACGGGGGCGACACGGTTTCGACGGAAGCTGTCGCGACTCGAAGGCATGCCGGGGCCCGCCCGCCCGAAACAGGACGGAAACATAGAACTGCCAACCAAAACTTGGCTCTGGCAGCTTAATTAATTAAGCTGCTCGTTTCGCCGCTCTTCGCCTATGGGAGCGGGTCGAGACGTCACACAGTAGGCTGGTCGCGGAGTTTCGGTCCGTAACAACGCGACGAGATCCATCGGACTAGCCGGCTGCGTTTCTTGCTCATTCTGAGCGCGGAGGGCGAACGTGCGGCAGGCCTTTCGGGGCTGGGCCGCTCACCGAATTGAGCTAAGCATGTAGTCTTCGTTTCGCAACGCTTTTCGGACGGGGGTTCGACTCCCCCCGCCTCCATCTGCCTTCGCGCGAAAGACGCGCTACGGCAGACTCCGCCCGCCTACCTGTTGACGAACTGATTGCGCCATCAAACAAAGGCAGATGCCCGCCGAAGCACCCACATTACAAGCGTAGTGCGCCAGTTTCCTAAGGCGTGCAAGCATTCACCAATCCCAATAAACCAAGCGAAGGAGGGCCTTCGTGCATTACGTATACATCCTTAAAAGCAAAACTTATCCCGGCGAAACTTACATCGGTTCTACTAACGATCTGCGAACGCGGCTGGCGCAGCACAACTCCGGCAAGTCAATTCAACCAATAAATTTCGACCGTG
The DNA here is from genome assembly GCA_963785395.1 of uncultured Acidobacteriota bacterium. Taxonomy (GTDB): domain Bacteria; phylum Acidobacteriota; class Terriglobia; order Acidiferrales; family UBA7541; genus DASTCZ01. The sequence goes on from CAWAVH010000005.1 coordinate 293,348, forward strand.
GGAATTGCTTGCTTACGTTGCATTACGTGAGAGAAATGTTGCGGAGAAATTTGAAAGATATCTGAAGGGCGGTTCAGGCCGCGCATTCGCCGCGCGGCATCTTGCGATTCCCGTAAATTATCGAAACTAAGAAAGTAAGCCTCGCCGCATATACGCCTGCGACTCCCACTTTCAGATATTCACATCGCCCCGCACCAGCGATATAATCGAATCACGCGACATTCCTGTCGCCATCGGCGATCCCGCCGAGAAGGAGGTGATCCAGTGAGGTACAGTTTCCGTTGAAGTAGTAGAGGAGGCGCTTGTGATTTTTCCGAGCGCCTCTCTCCTTTTCCCGCAATCTTCATTGCTGCGAGTCTGAAATGTTGTTGTTTGCACGGATGTTACGAACGAAACCGGCGCGACCCGCCGAATTCCGCATCCGCGATCAATCCCACTGCTTAACCTTCGGCCACAATTCCGCGAGCGGCTCCTTGATCCCCGTGCAGTAGTACAAATCGAAATGTTCATACGGCATCGAATACGGGTGATACACGCTCGCTACTTTCTGCACATTCGCGAACAGCTTCTGCAGCCGCTCCTGCTGGTCGTCCATTACGATCATGCTTTCACCGGTGTAATCACGCGGCCCCCACAGGAAATAGCTCTGATGACCGCTGACCGCCGCAGGCAATCCGTATTGCAGCCCAAATAAATCGATCGCGCCGGCTTGGCCATAGTTCTGCGCGAAGATTGCAGTTCGATCGCGTACGTCCTGCGGCAAACTGTTGTAGACCCGCGCCACCGACGCAGCCATTTCCGGCCAGCCAAATTGATCCGCAAAAAGTTGCGGCAGCGGACCGAGCCGGTGGGTTTCAATCGCCGGCTGCGCAAGATGTAATTTCTGCGTGTATGCGATGTATTTCTCCGGGGAAATTACAGGAATCGCGAGCGGAGTCAGAATCGCCCCAGCTGCCACAAGCAGCGCCGGATATGCCACCCGCAACCATCGCACTCCCGGCGCCGCAAGCCACGCCTCCCACATCACGGCTCCGCCCGCGAATAAAATTGGAAACGCAGGAAACAGGTAATACACGCGCGGGCTCATCGTCACGATTACGCATGCCGTAAACACCCACGCCCAGCCCAGCGCCCGAAATTTCTTGCCAATCCCCGCAAAAAGGAAAAACCAGAGTCCCGCGATCCAAACCGGTAGCGCAAGCGGTTGCATCATCAGAGTCTCTTCGCCAAAAAACGAGAAAAATCCCAAAGGTACGTCGCGCCCACTGTGACGTATGTTCGCTTCCAATTCCAAAAACGGAAAATGGTGCCGGACGTTCCACAAAAGATTCGGCGCGAAAATCGCAAACGCAATCGCTCCGCCGGCCCACAACCATGGGTTTGCAAGCAACCGCCGCTGCGAAGTGAACAGCAGCCCCACCACGATTCCCGCGCCAAAAATCAGCATCGAATATTTGTTTTCGAGTCCGATTCCCGCCAGCACTCCGAACCACAGCCATAATTTGGTGTCACTCGTCTTGATCATGCGAATTAACAGATACGCGCACCCCAACCAGAAAAGCGGTTCAAACGCGTTCATCGAAAGGAAGTGATCAATCCCCAGAATTCCCGGAGCTACCAAGACGCAAATTGCTGCGGCTGTCTGCGCAAATCGCCTGCCGCCGAGTTCCCGCGCGATCAATGCGGTCAGCACCACTTCCCCCGCGCCCGCTAACGACGGAAGCAGCCGAATCGCCGTCAACGATTGCCCCAGCGTCATGCGTACTATCCACGCAAATGCGGCGATGAGTGGCGGTTGGTCTACATATCCCCAAGCCAAATGCCGGCTGCAATCCAGGTAATACAGCTCGTCCACGAAATAACCGTAGTGCCGCCCGGCGTAGAGGTGCAGCACCAGTTTCACCGCAGCCACGCACCAGATGATCCAAGCAACGCTAATGATCCCGCGCTGGATATCAGGACTCGAACGCTCGCCGTTCGTGTAGGCCTCGTTTTCCATTCGCACCGGATTTCAACCGCCGTTCATTCGTAATCCAATATTCGATTCCCGTCAAACGCGTGCGTGGCGATTTGTAATTCGCGATATAAGAATTCGCAACGTACATTGGGAATTTCGAAGGCGTGTGGATTTGCCGCGAAGATACTACCAACCGGAAGCGCCCATTTCACTCACCAGCGCAAGAGCACGAAACAATCTCGCTCGCGACTTCTCCAGGAGCTTCCGGTCGAGCATGTTTACGAGAAGTTTTTCCTCCGGAATTCGATTGCTTTCACTTCCGCCGCCACCGCGTCCATTACATCCACCACCGGTTCCACTTTGAATTCGAATACCGCGAAAAAGCTGGTGAAATAATGAATCTCCGCAGGCTTGTCCGATTCCACAACCATGTATCCGCCGTAATCGCCAACGCGGATCACGAACTGGTGAATCGTAAAACTTTCCGGCTTCTTCCAATCCTTGAAAATCTGTAGCACCCGATCGTGTGCGGCTTCGTAGTCTTTCGCGGACCCCGCCGGACGCTCACGCCATGAGATGACCCATTTCATCTTCGCTCTCCGTCGATTTCAAACTGTAGGGATTAAACCGTGTGGGCTTGCATCGCAATTGTTGACTGCCCAACAATCGCAAGACTTGGCTCGCCACCGGTTTTCAGTGCGCGGATTCTACTGGAAGCAATCCACGCTAGCAATCACTTGCAGCTATCGCGCGAACGGCATGACCAATTCAGGGAAGGGCGCGCGGCAAGTCACTGCGCCGCTCTTGCGACAGCCTACACAGTCTCGAGGTAACGATGCACCATACCAACCGCTGCCGATCCTTCACCAACCGCTGTCGCGACGCGCTTGCTTGAACCCGCGCGCACATCACCCGCCGCAAATATTCCCGGCACGTTCGTCTCGAATAGATAAGGATCGCGATCGAGAGACCAGCCGCGCGGGCGGCGCCCGTCACGGTGCAAATCCGGCCCAGTGAGAATGTATCCCTTTTCATCCATCTCAATTAACCCGGAAACGATTTGAGTTCGCGGCTCCGCGCCGATGAAAATAAACATCGCCGCTGCTTCGATCACGGTGTCTTCCGCATTTTCGGCAGAATTGATACAACGCCGAATCGCAATTTGTTCGAGGCGGCCGGTGCCATGAACCGCCGTGACCATCCAGCCTGTACGAACTTCGATATTCGCGGTGGCTTCGATTCGATCCACCAGGTATTGCGACATTGATTTGCGCAGCGAATTGCCTCTGACCAAAAGCGTGACGCGCCGTGCGTAGCGCGAGAAAAACAAAGCTCCCTGCCCCGCAGAATTCGCGCCGCCCACGATGCACACATCCTGCCCACGATATGTAGCGGCTTCGGTGAGCGCGGCTCCGTAGTACACGCCGATGCCGAGAAGCGGCTCGGTGGCAATTTCCAGTCTGCGCACCGATACACCGGTGGCAAGCACAACGGCGTAACATGAGATCTCGCTGCCATCGACGAGCTTCACAATGCGATACGGATCTTCGCGGCGCAGCGACGCTACTTCCTGCGTACACAGAACTTCTGCTCCAAAACGCCGCGCCTGTGTGGTCGCGCGACGCGCGAGATCTGCACCGGCGATTCCCGAGGGAAATCCCAGATAATTTTCGATCTGCGAACTGGTGCCCGCCTGCCCGCCGGTCGCCTCTTGCTCGATCAGTACCGTCCGCAAACCCTCTGAAGCGCCGTAGACGGCCGCGCCCAATCCTGCGGGTCCGCCTCCGATAACCACCATGTCGTAGAACGACCGGACCGCGTGCATCTGCATTCCGATCTTCTCGGCGAGATCTCTGTTTGTCGGAGCGATCAGATGCGTTCCATCAGGGAAAAAAACGGTGGGCAACCGCGCCAATCCGCCGTCAACGGAAGAAAGCAATTCGCGCGTCGCTGCATCTTGATCAATGTCAATCCACTGGTACGGCACCTGATTGCGTGACAAAAATTCTTTTACTGCGTAGCTCTGCGGAGAAGTTCTAGCGCCGGCGACGCGAATTCCGTCGTAGGGCACTCGGACATGCGCCGTCCAATCCGAGAGCAGATCATCCAGAACAGGATAGAGACGCTGATCGGGCGGATCCCACGGCTTCAACAAATAATGATCGAGGCCGACATCGTTGATTCCCGAAATTGCCGCCGCCGTATCGGAATATGCCGTCAGCAAGACTCTTTTCGCGTCCGGAAAAAGTTTGATCACTTCGCGCAAGAGTTGCGTGCCGCTCATTTCCGGCATGCGTTCGTCCACGAGAAAAAGCGCAACGGGAGTTGCGCGTTCCTTGAGTTGGCGGACGGCTTCAAGCGCTTCTTTCCCGGAGTTGGCCCTCATCGTTCGAAATTCGCTGTGATAGTGCTGGCGAAGATCGCGCTCGATGGCCCGGAGCACTTCGGGATCGTCGTCGACAGCGAAAATTATCGGTTTGGCCACGTCAGATTTTTCCCTCGCCGATTGGCAGCGTCACGCTGAACCGCGTGTGTCCCGGCCTTGATTCCACTTCGATCTCTCCGTGATGCCGCACAATGATCCTGCGCGCGATATCCAGACCGAGGCCGGTGCCCTGTCCGACTGGTTTTGTTGTAAAAAACGGATCGAAGATGCGATCGCGAATTTGCGCAGGCAGCCCGGCGCCATCATCCACGACTTCCACGACCACACTTTCGCCGCGGCGTTTCGCGGAAACTTCCACGTGACTTGACGCTGCATCCAGCGCGTTGTCGATCAAATTTGCCCAAACTTGATTTAGCTCACCGCCCATGCCGGGCACGCGTGGAAGTTCGGGTTCCACCGTGAGGTTCACTCGAATCGATTTCCCGCGCGCCTTTGCATTCAACACGGCCAGTGTGTCCGCCAAGCCCTGGCCAATATCAACGGGCTTTGGGCTCGACGCCTGATCCATATAAGTGAAGCCCTTCACCGCCGACACGAGGTTGTGAATTTTCGAAGCGGCCGCTTCAATTTCAGTGGCCAACTGATGTGTCACGCATCCCGCTACCAGCCAATCGAGCGTCACTCGCAGCGTGTCGCCCTCGAGCGCCGCCGCAAGTCTGTCGAGCGATTCGAGAGTGATCGAAGACTCCGCCAGCGCACCCGCAGCATTCACATCCAGGTTGTGACGCGTAAGCCACGCATCGAACGCATCTTCGCGATCTGCTTGCTCAACCGGAGAGCGCCCGAACGCACCTGCGCCCGCGGCGAGGCAATCGTCACGCGCAGCGTCTACCGCGGCCTGCTGAGCTTCCGACAAGCGCGCCGCGCCGAGCGCCCGCGAAATACTCTCCACCTCGGGCAATTGCGCCGCGAGTCCGTGCGCGCTGCGCGCCACCGCCGATGCGGGATTGTTCAATTCATGCGCAAGCCCCGCCGCCAATTTTCCAAGCGAGACCATTTTTTCGTCATGAAGGTCGCTCGTCGTAAAAACTCGAGCCCGGTCGAGCATCACATGCACAAAAATTAAAGTGAGGTCGTAGCATTCGCGAATCAGCGCCGGAATTTCTTCGCGCGCAATCATCAGAACTTCGGTTGGCGTTTCGGCTTTCACATCACCCGGTGGCGCAACCAGCCGCGAATACGGCAGCAACCCTGTGACGTCGCCTCCGTTCCACTCCATCACTTTGTGCGGCCCGGCTCCGCGATCGATGTGAATCGACATGTGGCCCGAAAGCACGATGTACAAACCGAGCACTTGCCCCGACTTTGCCGTGAGTACGTCTCCCGCATTCAGGCGGACGATTTTCCCCCGCGCCACAAGCCATGCAAGTTGCTCGCGCGGCGCGCCTGCAAGCGTCCGGTGCGCGGCCAATTGCTCGATGAGATCACCAGTAGTCAACGCACGCCTCTTCTTTCAAATTCGAATGTGAGTTTGAGCTTCGAGGTGCAATCGTTTGCAATGCTGCCGCGCCTTTCATAGCAAAAAAAGTCCCGTGAAGATGGCCCCGACGGTGGCCGATACTTTATTACTGTTTTTCTTTTTTTGCGACTTCAAGCCCAGCGAGAAATTGCGCAAACTCCTCGCGATTTCGCAGCGAATCAAACGCAACGTCCTTTTTTATTTCTTCCCTGTTGCCACCATCCTTGAAATAACCGAGCGCCTCCGCTTGCTTCAGCAACGCAACAACTTTCGCCGGCCCACCAGTCGGTGAAGATTGCTGCCCTCCGGAATTCGCGTTTGCGGACGCCGAACACATTCCATAAACCTGCGCCAGTCCGTAAATCACAGCTGCATTTTTCTGCGGCGCTTCCAGCAACGCGTCCGCTTGTTTCTCCGCGCGCGAACAATCGCCCTGCCGAGCCAACTCCAGCGCGCGATCTTCGCGCAATTCCGGGTCATTGTGATCGTCGAACTGAATCGCGAGATCCCACGCGTCCAGCGCATCCTTTTTGCGGCCCAATGTCGCGAGCGATTGCGCGCGCCACGACTGAGCGTAGCTGACATAGTGCCGGGCATCCGCTTCGCGCGGCACTTTGGCCAGCACTCCTTGCAGCGTTTCCACGCCTTTATCCAGCGAATCAACCGCGTCTTGCGATTTCGCTCTGCGTTGAGCCAGCTCACCCAAATTTATATAGGTTCCCGCAAGCACGATGCTGTACTGCATCACGGCCGGATGCTCGCGCGTGATTTTCTCGCGCAGCGCGAGTGATTTTCGATAATTTGTCTCCGTGAGATCCAATTGCCCTTTCAATTCGTAAACTCCCGCGAGATTCTCGTAGCACGTGCTCAACATATATTGGTCGTCAAGGTCGTTCGGGTGGTTGCGCAATAACGTTTCGCCGAGCGAAACAGCGGTCAACGCGTAAGGCTCCGCCTTTTCGAATCGGCCCGAACTGGCAAATTCTGCGACGAGGTTCGAACTGCTCGTCAGCAGGCCGACCTGGTACTCATCGACTCCCGGATTTTCTTTCAACAGCTGCTCGCGGATTGCATACGCTTTCAAGTGCGCCGCATCGGAGAGTTCGGTTTTGTGCTGCAGCTGATAGAGCGTTCCCAGGTTATTGTAAAAATTCGTGACATCAGCGAGATCTCTTGGTTCTGCCTTGTACACCGCAAGCCAGCTTTCCTCGCGCGCCGCGCCTTCATGGTAGGCCGCCTCCGCTTTCGCGAAATCCGATGTATTCACGTACGCCAGGCCAAGGTTGTTGTAAGCGGAGAATAAATCGCGCGCCGAGTCTCGATTCGCGGGATTTGCGCGCGTAACTTTGTCGAGGGTATCAATCGCGCGCAGCAGCGATTGCTGCGCCTGCGCTTCCTGGCCGATGGCCGTATCAATCGTTCCCAGCCGCAACAGCGCGCCGCCGAGTTCATGTTGCAATTGCACGTCACCCGATTTCTCCAGCACAAATTTTTCATAAAACTGCTTCGCGGTGTTCAGCAGTTGCTGACGAAGCGGTTCCAGCGCCTGCGCTTTTAGCTGGGGATTCTCGCTCACCTGCGTCAAGTATTTATCCACCGCCTCGCGTGCCATTCCGAAATTCTGCTCCGCAAGCGCCTGTTGTCTGCGCGCATCGGCCGCGTTTTGCTCTGCAAGCGAACGCTGTTCTGCTTCATTGCTGCGCGCTTGTTCCGCCGCCACGCGTTGCACTTCGGCTTCTGCTTGCCGTTGCACCGCCAGCGCCTTCGAAACTTCCGCTTCCTTCTGCCGCGTGACGGCCAATTGCCGCGCGTGTTCCGCACGCACCGCTTGCCATGTGCTCACCGCCGCCCCAGCCAGCAACACGAGCATCACCGCGACCACTCCGCCGACGAGCGCGCGATTTCGTTGCGCAAATTTCTGCAGTTGATAAATCGTGCTGGCAGGCCGCGCAACAATCGGCTCGTGGTGCAGATAACGCCGGATATCCGCCGCCAATTCCGCCGCCGACGCGTACCGCCGCGCCTTATCTTTCTCCAGCGCTTTCGCAGCAATCGTTTCCACGTCTCCGCGAAAGAGCCGCTGCACTGAGCTGAGCGGAATCGGATCTTCCTGCTGAATAATGCGCATCGCTTCCGGCAGGCGTTTGCGATTCAAATCGTAAGGAAGTTTCCCCGCTAGCGATTCGTAAAGAATGATTCCCAGCGCGTACACATCGCTGCGCGTATCGAGATCATCCGGGTCGGCCGATACCTGCTCGGGACTCATGTAAGGAAGCGTCCCGATCAGTTCGCCAACTTCGGTTTGCCGCGTCGCCTGTAAATCCGAATCCGTGACGCGAGCCACTCCAAAATCCAGAATTTTTGGCTGCCCCGCTTCATCCACGAGGATGTTCGCGGGCTTCAAATCGCGGTGAATAATTCCCCGCTGGTGCGCGTGATGCACCGCATCGCAAACTTTCGCGACGATCTCCATTCGTTCGCGCGGATCGAGCTTCCGCCGCGTCATGTACTCCAGCATTCCTTCTCCGCGGACGAATTCCATCGCGAAATATGGCTGCACGCCGCTGCCGGAATCCGCTGTGCCCGCCTCGTAGACTTGCGCGATTCCGATGTGCTGCAAGCGTCCAAGCGCCTGCGATTCCTGCGCAAACCGCTTCAGCAATTCTGGAGTCGCCACGCCCGCGCGAATCACCTTCAGCGCCACCACGCGGCGCGGGTTTTCCTGCTCCGCCTCATACACCGCGCCCATGCCGCCCTGCCCAATCAGCCGGCGAATTCGATAATTGCCGATGTGCCTGTAAGCTCCAGATGCCGCAGCAGGAGCCGAATCCGAAATTGCGTCTCTCCGGAAAATCGTGTCTCGCCCGACTTTTCGGGATGCGAACCATCAATCGTGCGAAGGGGATCCTCGTTCATGAGGGACTCCGTAAAATGAACCCACTAAGTGCCCAGAGCGTTCGAACAGCACAACGTGAAAAGTCGCTATTCGCGTTACGAATTCATTCCGTCCAATACATCAACGCGCTTGCAAGAGTCAAATCTTCTTCATCAAGACGCACGCTGCTCAACGCTGAATCTATGGTGCGGGTTCTCCGAAGCTTGACTCGCTCACTATACTCTTGCGTATCGTGAAGACGCGTTTCTCCACCATCGCACTGATCCTGTGTATTTTCCGTCGTTGCGGCGGCGCAACAATCTCGGCACGATTCGCGGCACGGTTCTCGATCCTACTTCCCTTCCCATTTCCGGCGCGTCGATCGAATATCGCTCCGCATCAACAACGCAATCCATCACAACAGATTCTCGCGGCGAATTTCAATTCGCAAATGTCGCTCCAACAGGAACTCTCATCATTCATCACAGCGGCTTCACAACGATTACTCTCGCGATCGCCGCCGATTCCTCTCCGACGCCCTGCAAATCCGCATGTCCGCAGCTCCGCTCCTCGAACGCATCAGCGTCTCCGCAAGCGACGACCACGAAATCCCCGCCACGTCCGCCAGCCAATTTGAAATTTCGCGCGACACCATCAATCAATCCGCCAGCCTCACCCTCGACGACATCCTCCGCGAAGTCCCCGGCTTCACCCTTTTCCGCCGCTCCGATAGTTTGTTCGCAAATCCCACCACGCAGGGAGTCTCTCTTCGCGGAGTCGGCGCCAATGGTGCCAGCCGCGCCGCCGTTCTCCTCGACGGAATTCCGCTCAACGATCCCTTCGGCGGGTGGGTGTATTGGAACGAAATTCCCAGCGCCAGCATCGCCAGCATGGAAGTCATCAATGGCGGCGCATCAGACATGTATGGCAGCGCCGCGCTCGGCGGCGTAATCAATCTCACTTCGCGCGCAGTCACTCAATCTTTCGCCACCGCGGAAATTTCCTACGGCACGGAAAACACTCCGTTCCTTTCCTTCGACGCGGGCACAGTCATCCACGGCTGGGGAATTTCCGCATCCGAGCAATCGCTCCGCACCTCCGGCTATATTCTCGTTCCTGCCGATCAGCGCGGCTCGATCGATACTCCCGCAGGCACTTCCGATTTAGCAGGCTCGCTCCAGCTTTCGCACAAACTTGGCGCACAGGGAAATTTCTTCGCGCGATTCAGCGACCTCGCCGAAAGCCGCGACAATGGCACGCCCGTTCAAACAAACAACACGCGTCTTCCTTCGCTAGCCGTCGGAGCCGATTTCGAGCCATCCATCGCCGGAACTTTTTCTCTGCGCGCCTATGCATCCGACGAAGTCTTCAATCAAAATTTCAGTTCCATCGCCGCGAATCGCGATTCCGAAATTCTCACCGACACCCAGCGCAGCCCTTCCTATCAATACGGCGGCGCGGCGCAGTGGCAGCGCACTTTTCACGCGCGTCACACAATCACCGCGGGCATCGACGCGCGCGAAGTTCACGGCCACAGTTTCGAAATCACTTCCAATGCCGCTGGCCCCACCGCCGATGTCGATGCCGGTGGCACGCAGCGCATCATCGGCTATTTCGCGCAAGATACTTTTCTTTTCGCGCCGAATTGGCTCCTCACATTCGGCGGACGCGTCGACAACTGGCTCAATAGCGCCGGTTTCGCGAATCGCTTTCCGCTGCCCAGCGGCCCGCTCGCCGCAAACGCGTTTCCGAATCGCTCAGAAACCGCTTTCAGCCCTCGCGTTTCGCTCGCGCATTCGTTCAATCATGGAATCACCGCCAGCGCTTCCGTCTACCGCGCGTTTCGCGCGCCAACTCTCAACGAGCTTTATCGAAATTTTCGCGTGGGCAGTGTCGTCACCGATGCGAATCCCGCGCTCACCGCGGAAATTCTCACCGGAGGCGAAGCAGGCGTCAGCATTCAGAAATGGCGCGATCGACTGATCATCCGCGGCGATTTTTTCTGGAGCGACATTGAAAATCCCGTCGCGAATGTCACGCTAACCACCACTCCCACACTAATCACTCGTGAACGCGAAAATCTCGGAGCCATCCAGGCTCGCGGCGCAGAAATTTCCGCCGAGCTTCGCCTCCCAAAAAATCTGCGCCTCACCGGCGGCTACATTCTCACCAGCAGCACGGTAATCAGCTTTAACGCAAATCCCGCGCTGGTCGGCCTGCAAGTTCCCCAAGTCGCGAAAAACCAATTCAACATTCAACTCAGCTACGCAGGCGGCCCCTGGACCGCCTCCATGCAAACCCGCTTCATCGGCAATCAATTCGATGACGACCAAAATCTTCTGCCCCTGGGCCGCGCCTTCATCGCCGACGCCGAAATTTCCCGCCGCATCCACTCCCACTTCACAATTTTCGTAGCCGCGCAAAATCTCCTCAACGATCGATACACAGTAGCCCGCACTCCCTTCACCAACGTAGGCCCGCCAGCCTCAGTCCGCGCAGGCCTCCGCCTAGATTGGCCCGCGCGGTAAGCGACCATCCTTGTTAACCTGGCGTCGCGAACTCTACGACGTTAACGCTTGGCACCAACGTGCAAAAAACTCCCCCGTTTTCGATTGCTAATGCCATTACGCCCGGATATATAGTACGGTCCGTACCTGAAACATAATCAGAGGAACTCCCATAGATGCCCGCCCCTTCGGTCAATCTGAGGGTCAGGTGCGACAATTTCGCGCCTCGATCGCACGCCAAGTCGCGGTCTGCGCGACGGACCAATGCGGCCGTCGTTTGTTTGGTGGCTTCCTTATTATTCCTCGTCGGCTGCGGCGGAGGTTCAACCTCCATTTCCGGCGGCCCCACAGGACCCACCGGGCCAACCGGACCTACCGGTCCCACTGGACCAACGGAGAGGACCCACCGGCCCTGTTGGCACCCCTCCACCGGTATATCCCAGCAACCGAACAGTGTTGATTCCCACGGGCGATGTTCCAAGTTCAGCTGTGTACGACTTCCTTCACAACGTGGTCTTCGCCAGCGAGCCTGATTTAGGCCTGGTCGATGCAATCACGATGGTGAATCCTCAGATCATCGCCAGAATTCCCGTCCCCGGCGTCGAAGCCCTTGGCATCAGCGCGGACAGCAAGACAATTCTGGCGAGCACGAATCTCCAACAGGTCGCGTGGATTGACACCACGCTCATGCAAGTCACCAAGTGGCAGCTTCTTCCCCAGGTCCTCGATCCAATTTCCGGTCTTCAGTTTTGGACTCCGTTTAGCCCAAACACCATCGTTCCAAATTTCCTCAACTCGGGAGACTTGCATACGTACGGGCAGAATCCCTATCTGCTCTCGAACGGAAAGGTCTTATTTGAAGCGGAGGAAGGTGGTTTCACTCCAACCGTAATCGAGTGGGATCCTGTCGCAAACACAGCGCGATTGCGGTCGGATCTGCCCTCCGGCGGATCGGTGGCGGCAAACGCCGCTGGAACTGAGGTTCTCTTTGCGACCCAGCCAAGCTTTTACGATTCCGCCACGGATTCCGTCAGAAATTCGAGCGCCATCCCGGCTGCCCTTCTTGCCGCAAGCAATTCCGCCGGCACGCAATTTGCGTTATACGTAGGCCCTCAAGTCCTATTCATCGATTCTCAGTTCAACATCCTCGGTGAAGTCGCGAATGTTACCGGCCCTCAAAACCAATCGCCCACGGGAATCGCCTACAGCGCTGACGGCACCAAACTATTTGTAGTCACACCAGGTCTGTTGTCGCTCATCACTACTATCGACACCACAAGTTTCTCCGTCTTAGGCACCGCGCCCGGCTACTCCAACGGTTTCGCCGCGTCGTCACTCGCCATCGAAAGTCCGTTGACGGCAGACAGTTCTGGCTTTGTGGTCGGAGCCGCAATCGGCGGCCTGATCCTCGATGACTCCACCAACTTTCATTCCTTTAGCCCAACTGACGAGACCACCGGCGGCTCATTTTCGCCAAGCGAAGGCCCTCTCCAAGGGGGAACGCTCGCAACGGTATCGACAACCATCCCCACTCTAATTCCCGACGTCTGGTTCGGAACGCAGCTGTCGCCATCAGAAATCACGACGAATCTGCCGACAGTTCAAGCTACAGCCCCCGCCGCCACGGCGCCCGGAATCGTAAATATCAAACTCATTTTTCCCACGGGAGTGATGGTCTACCTTCCGCAAAAATTCACCTACGGCGCCATCCCGCTTTTAACAGCGCCACTTGCAGCCTCCCCGAGCGGTAACGTCCTTGCCGATCTTTATGGTTTCGGACTCTCGGCCGACGTCGGTTCAACAAGCCAACAAGTTGCGATCGGATCAGGCAGCGCCACAGTCGTCGCGGCCCTGCAACACGGAGGCTTTCCATTTCAGGATCTCACCATTAATGTTCCCCCGGGCTCTTCTGGCCTCAACGACATCGTCGTAAAAACTCCCACGGGCACCGCGGCATATCCAAAAGGATTTCGTTATCTCACGAGCGTAACCGACTACGCCTCATCAGACACTTTTCTCCAGGTTCTCTACGACTCACCTCGTCAGCTACTTTATTTGAATACCGGCGATCACATTGACGTCTTTTCACTTGCCAGCGGTGCGTTCACAACGCCGATTGTTCCTCCAACGCTAACGGGAACTCGCCAGTTGCGAGGCATGGCTATCACTCCTGACGATTCCAGCCTCATTGTCGGAAATTTAGGCGATGATTCCGTCTCAATTATCGACCCCACGAATCCATCCGCGGCGAAAGTGGTGCAAATTGCGCCGCTGATAGGTCCAGGTAACGAACCAGAGGGACCGTATTCGGTGGCAACCACAAGTAAAGGCACCGTTTTCGTGGACATCGCTACTACCAGTCAGACCACCGGCAGCGGCGGAGTGATCTACGAACTCGACCTCACAACCTTGATCGCGACGCCCCGCAACGATGTGCCCTTAGTGCAAGTTGCCGGTGAACCGTTGAGCCAATCCGCTGATGGCTCCGAAGTTTTTCTCACGATTCCTGGCGAGAGCGGCGGCCAAGTAATGGTGTGGTCTGCCGCCTCTGACTCATGGCAGACGCATCTCGCCTCTGGACTATTTTTCAATGACGTTGCCGCAGCCCGCGACGGAAATGTGTTTGCCGCAAATAACGACGCAAGTATCTCCGACGACGCGTTCCCGCTCTTCTTCGATGATCAACCAAACCAAATCTCGCAGATGGCGATCGAAGATATTCTGGCAATCACCGACAATCCCGGCATGGCCCTTCACGATTCCGGCGCTTTGCTCTACTCCTCCACCAACCTCGGAGTAGACATCATGGACGTCCGCCACGGAGCGCTCGCCGAACGAATCCTCTTGAACGAGCAGGCCGCCGGCATCAGTGGCTCACTCGCCGTCGATCACTCCGGCGGAAATATATTTCTGATAACCAACGCTGGACTCACCATCATCAAGCTCGACGCCGTCCCTCTTTCCATCGGCAGCGTCACGCCCGCCTTCGGCAGCGCCTCCACTACCATTCAACTTAGAGGCAGCGGCTTCCAGTCCGGCACCGTAGTCAAAATGAACGGAACCACCGCCGCAACCCAATTCATCGACACAGACACACTCCAAATCACCGTCCCCACAATGCCATCCGGCCCCACCTCAATCACCCTCTCAAATCCAGACGGCACCTCCTACAAACTAGACGCCGCCTTCATCGTCCAGTAACAACGCCGTATCCAAGGCGTGCCCGCCGTCGTGACTTGGTGAAAAATGCGGAGATTTCCACAGCGGGCAAATCAAATCACGTATTTCACTCATTATTCTGTTGACGCGCTACGTGAACGCATATACAACCCTCCCCGCAAACCAATCTTCCACTACGGAGTGTCCCATGCGTTCTACCCGGTCGATCGCAAGGCTCGCCATCTGCTATTTCGTGTTTGCGCTGGCCGTTTCCCCACTCTCAGCCCAAATTCCGCAGCGTGGCGACACGACGAGCACTCCGATCCCTGGAGTAGGACACAACTACGTCACAAGTCCGGTTGATATCGTCAATCCCGCGAACGGCGCGCTCAGTATCCGCATCGGCGTAAAGATGCCGTCGGCGCGCGGAATCCAACTCCCATTTTCTTTCGCGTATGATTCCAATGGCACTTCGTATGTAGCCGGAAGCGGTGGACTCGGATTGCGCTTTCTATCTGCAAGTCACGCCATTCTCGCAAGGGGGTTGGAGCTACTCGATCCCGACCCTAAGTGTCGGAAAATCGACTTGGACGTACACAGACAGTGGCGACAAAAAACACACCTGTACCGCTGCCGTTAATTATGCCTTTCAGGATCCTTCCGGCAGTCGCCATGATCTCAATATGTCAGTCTGGAACGGACTTTCCGAATGCGACAGCGTACCCATGAACAACGGGCAGTACGCGGTGACAGTTCCTCAAGGCGGCGACGCCCCCATTGCGGCAGCCACCTCTTCACCACTCTTGTCATCCGGCGAAACAAATCCTGTCACCGTTACCGACGGCGACGGAAATCTTTTCAATTTCGGATTGTTCGGGCTCGGGGCCGTCTCCGCACCCACCTCTGTCACTGACCGCAACGGGAACTATCTATCACTCTCGACAAGCGGGAGTTTTCCGTTCACCTATACCGACACCGTAGGACGCAAGCCCTCTCCATTTCAGGATTCGGCGGAAGCCCGGACAGCATCTCGGTTGGGGGCCTGAGCTCTGCGTACAGCGTTCATTGGACGAGCATCACCCCCACATATTCAGTTACGCTCACTAATCTCGAGCCTCCCCCCACCTGTACAATGAGCCCAACTCACGTCGCTGTGAAGGTTGTGTCCTCGATTGTCCAGCCGGATGGGCAGCAATTCACTTTTACCTACGATCCAGTTTACGGCGGGGTAAGTAAGATCACATTTCCGAATGGCGGCTACATCCGTTACGTTTGGGGCCTGAATACCCAGTCCGAGGCTGGCGAATTCAACGTCTATGATCCTCCCACATGGCCCGCGGGCACGCTTTGCGCGGCTCGATACGATACTCCAGCTGTCACTGATCGCTACATCAGCTACAACGGCACCACAGAAGTAGAGCACCAACACTTCGCCTATAGCACAACCTGGTCAACTAGCACTCCGTGGGATTGGACGAGCAAATCGACCACCGTAACCACCTACGATCTTCTGCGCGCCACGCAATTCAATACAGTTTATACCTACGCAGCCGGCCCTCACTCCCATCCCTCCAAATACCACCGAATATTCCAACCGGACAGATCCCGTCGAAATCATCATCCAGCATTACAGCACCACAGGTTCCCTGATGCGCACGGAATACAAGGCATGGGCGGCGGAAAGCGCCCTCGCAAGTACAACCACGATTCTCGAAACCGGCCAAAGTACTCAAACGAATCATTTTTACAACGGAAGTCTGCAACAGATCGAGCAAGATGACTACGACTACGGAACCGGGACGGTCACACCGCCAACAACCGTCAATTCACCGCCTACGCCGACCGGAATTCTGCTTCGCAAGGTCGCAACTACCTACGCCACTCTTGCTGGCAACGTGGTAGACAAACCATCCAGCGTAATTACCTGCGCCGGCCCGAGCACAGCGGCATGCCCATCAACGGGCAATCCACGAATCGCCGAAACCGATTACTCCTACGACCAAACCGCCGTGTCCGCCCCTCCTCCGGGCCCAGCCGTCCACTGGAACTCCGGCACAAACATCGGCAACCTGACCACAAAAACCGAATGGCTCAATACGGGAACTGCCCCGGTCACCAAATACGCGTACGACAACACCGGCCAACTTTTAACAAAAACCGACCCGCCGACAACGCTGTGCTCAACAGGTTGCGTCACCACTTATTCCTACACCGATTCCTACACCATCGGCACACCGCCTGGAAACACGAACGCGTACCTCACCACGCTCACGCATCCCGCGACAGGCAGCGTTGCTCACGTCGAAAAATTTAAATACAGCTACACAGACGGAAATCCCACTCAATTCATCGACCAGAACAACCAAACTTCAACTTACAAATTCGTAGACAATTTCGATCGCCTCACCGAGATCGATTACCCGGATACCGGCAAAACGCTCGTCACGTATCTGGACTCAGGCTCGTCTCCTAGCATCACAATATCCAAGGCCATGACGTCTACACAATCGCTCACCAACGTCTCGGTCATGGACGGCGTCGGTCAACCCGTGCAAGCTCAACTCACCACCGATCCCGCCGGGACCGACCTCACGGATTCAACATTTGACGGTCTGGGGCTTCTCTGGAAGAAATCCAATCCTCATCGATCAGGCTCATCGCCAACGGACGGCACAACCGTCTACGCGTACGACGCACTGAAACGCACAGTGTCGGTAACAGACCCCGACACGAACGTTGTCACCACCTCGTACTCCGGAAATTGCTCCACGGTAACAGATGAGGAAAGCAAAGCTCGCAAAAGCTGCAACGACGGCCTCGGCCGCATGACGCAAGTCTTCGAAGATCCCGCTGGCCTCAACTACGAAACCGATTACACCTACGATGCGCTCGGCAATCTCACCAACGTCGTCCAAAAAGGTGGCACTACAAATTCCGCCCTGTGGCGCAATCGCAGTTTCGTTTTCGATTCCTTGTCACGGCTAACGCAAACAAATAATCCGGAAACTGGCACAACAAACTACACCTACGACGCAGCCAGTAATCTCCTCACAAAAACCGACGCGCGCAGTATCACCACGACTTTCACCTATGACGCCCTGTATCGCGTCACCCAAAAATCTTATAGCGATGGCGTCACACCAACCGCAAATTTCGTGTTCGACCAATGCCCCAGCGGAGGATGCCCATCTGGCATAACTCCGCTCTACCCGATCGACCGCTTAGTGAAGTCCTACACCGCGAGCGCGCAGTCGTATTACAACTACGACCCTATGGGCAGGATCGCCACAAGCTGGCAATGCACTCCGATAAACTGCGGCACTTCTTTCTTCCACTTCGGCTATACGTACGATCAGATGGGTGATCAGACAGTGGTCAGCTACAATGGCGCGAGTTCCTTCACGCTCACCACTGCCTATAACGGCGCTGCCGAACCCACAGCTCTCACCAGCAGCATTTCAGATTCCCAGCATCCGCCGAACCTGGCATCAGCGATTTCCTACGCGCCGACGGCACAGGCGACAGCGATTACCTATGGCAACGGCTTGGCAGAAACTCTCTCATACAACAATCGCCTGCAGCCGCAGCAACTCGCCACAATCAATTCGACCACGCTGGCAAACGTCTTGAGCATGACGCTATCCTTTGTTGATCCGGTTTCTGGCCACAACAATGGAAACCTGATGTCCATGTCAGCGACGGGCGCTCAAGTGATTCCTGGCCGCACCTACACGTACGATTCCCTGAATCGGCTGATCACGATGTCTGCGTCCGGTGATCCCTCGGGATGTACGGGACTTTCCTGGGGATACGACGGATGGGGAAATCGGGCGACACAAACAGTCACGGGCGGTACGTGTCCTGACGCTTCCTCATATACCTACTCGCAAAATAACAATCGGACGGATGGGTTCGGATACGACGCCGCTGGAAACCTGACGGTCGGAACCGCCTATTGCCGCGTCTATGATGCAGAAGGTCGGGTTACGCAGGTGCTGACGCCCGCTCCAAGCTGTGGAACCGTTCTCGCTACCTACGTTTATGATGCCGAAGGCAAACGCATCGAGAAAATCGTGGGATCGTCGCAAACGCACTATTGGTACGGCAACAACGGTCAAGTCCTTGGCGAATGGAGCCAGGCCGGCAGCATCCAAAACGACTACCTTTACCTCGGTGGCCAGATGTTGGCTCAATATACGCCGACAACAACATACTTCGCACACCTCGATCACTTGGGTTCCACAAGGCTCTTGACCTCGGTGAGCGGTGCAACTCTTGAATGTGACGACTACTTGCCGTTCGGCGAACAGCTCTCTTATTCCGGCTCGCATCCATGCTCGAATACAGGCGACACCACACACAAATTCACTGGCAAGGAGTTCGATACAGAGACAGGTATCGATAACTTTGGGGCACGGTACTACAACCAAGTGATGGGCCGATTCATGACCCCCGATTGGGACGCCAAACCTGTCACCGTCCCTTACGCCCATTTCGGAAACCCACAATCGCTGAACCTCTACGTCTACGTCAGCAACAATCCGCTCACCTTCGCTGATCCTGATGGACATAAACCTGGCGGTGAGTTTCCAGGCGCGGGCTGCGGAGACGACATGTTCTGCGAGAGCGAAGCAGAAAACGAGCCGGGTCCCGCGCCAGGTCAGTCCGGGCAGGGCTCGGCCACCCAAACGCAGGGATCTCAGCAAGAGACGCAAGCACAAAAGGACGATGAGGCGTACCATCAGCTCCTAAAGGAGAGAAATGATAAGCTGAATCCCCCAGCTACGGACGCGGGAAGGATGGGGGCTGCAGCTGCCGGTGCCGCACAGGGGGGTGCTGAAGTAAACGTAGCACTCAAGGTAACGGGCGCGGAGGTCGGATTAGTCGCGGGAGTTGCCGTGGTTACAAGCGAGGTGGTTTTGGCTACGGCGCAGCCGCAGGAGCCGTAGCCGAAACCTACGTAGCACCCGAGGCTACTGCTTTAGGTCCAGAGAAGCAGGTGGCCTCTCAACCGTGCGAGATTTTATTAAGGGTGCTTCTACTGATAATCCTGCAAGCATCCCACCCACTGTGGGCGGAGCGTTGGGTGCTACCGCTCGACTCGTATTCAAAGGCATCATGAGCATCTTCAATTGACGAGAGGCCAGACCCAAGATGTCGCGTTACACCAAGTCATGCCCAGTATGCGGTAGGACAATACTCGCTGCGGAACTTCCGCGCACGGACAGCTTCCCGTGCCCCTCGTGCGGCGAGTGGCTGCAACTCGACAACCGTCATTTTCCTGTCGTCTGGGTGAGCAGCGCCGTTATTGGGTTCGTCATTTCCCTATATGTTGATTCTCCGTATGATACGGGTATCCTTGTGGCAGCGTGCGCGACATTGATCATTGGGCTATCGGGAATATTTATTTTGGGCGTGTTGGTTCCGCCGCCGCTGAGGCGCGTGACGGGTGGGCCCTCGACACGCGCTTCTCCTTGGGTTTGACCGATAAATCGGAAGCCGATAAGAAGACTGGTCCTAAAAACTGACTAGGCTGATTGGATGACGATGTGGGCTCCTTCCTCCGTGTAGACTTTAAAACCCGGGGACAGACGGAACGTTTCCTGAAAACTTGGAATCGGCGCTGGTCGAAACAGAGTTGAAAGGGTTTTTTGGAGGAAGGAGAAACCGAAGAGGAACTTGCTGCGATTCGCCAATGCACTCATACTGGTAGACCGTTGGGCGCCGCACCGTTCGTGCGCACGTTAGAAGACGTGACCCAGCGTCGCTTCGCGCCTGGCAAAGGCGGTCGTCCAAAGACCGCGCTCCACAGCCGATCCCAGGCGACGCTCGATTTCTAATCGTGAGCCGGAAATGCGGAAACGTTCCGTCTGTCCCCCGGTTTCCACTGTTTATTGTCGCTGCAGCGGCAGCTTTCGTAGCATCGGGAGACGCCCCATGAGTCACGTTTATACTGGCACCAATACAAACGGAGTGACCGAACACTATGACGTTCGAAGAATTGGATAAGGATCTTCCAAACGGGTTTCACGACGCGCTGGTAAAGAAAATCACACTTGATTTCCTCGATCGCTCGATCATCTTCGAGATGGAATTGTGGGTCGGAGATCTCAACGGCCCAGTTCCCGAGAAACGAAGAAACGGTAGACTTCGGCTGATATCTCCATATTTTTGTCAAATTGAGCCGCCTGTTCCCGGCTACACATTCATGCCAAGGAAGGAGTCGGTTTCAATTGACAGCGATTCATCAAAAAGGGACAGAGTGATACGATGGATCGAGTCCTACGTGAGTTGCCGACCGGTGCGGACATTTACAGATTTCTTGTCGACGATTGGAACTCTTTTATTTACTTCGCTGTTGAGAATGTTGAATTCTCGTGGTCGCGAGCGCTCGAACACAAAACGATTTCACGGTGAATTTTCCGGCGCTTCGCAGAGTGGTGCATACGTTCCAGGCCCGGAAACCCGGGGACAGACGGAACGTTTCCTGATACTCTTCGATGATGTCGCGTCTAGCCCGTATTGCTGTGGTTAATGTGCCACATCATGTGACGCAGCGCGGCAACGCGCGGCAATTCATTCTCGCCAACGACGACGAGCGCGCGGTCTACTGGAGCCTCCTGCGCAAATACCTCGAGCTTTACGAACTCTCTCTACTGGGCTATTGCCTGATGTCGAATCACGTCCATCTATTGCTCCAGCCGCGCCAAGCCGACTCGCTGGCTCGCGCTCTGAAACACACGCACGGGAGCTATGCTTCGTATTGGAATGCTTTGCACCGCTCAAGCGGGCACGTGTGGCAAGGCCGCTTCTATTCCTGCCCGTTGGATGAAGCTCATTTGTGGATCGCGCTGCGCTATGTGGAACTCAACCCGCTGCGGGCGGGCTTGGTTTGCCGGGCGGAATTGTGGCCGTGGTCCAGTGCGGCTGCGCATTGTGGCGATTCGCCACTGGTCGCGCCGCTGGAATTGAGCAACTGGAATCGGCGCTGGTCGAAACAAAGTTGGAAGGATTTTTTGGCGGAAGGAGAAACCGAAGAGGAACTTGCTGCGATTCGCCAATGCACTCATACTGGTAGACCGTTGGGTGCCGCATCGTTCGTGCGCACGTTAGAAGACGCGACCCAGCGTCGCTTGGCACCTGGCAAAGGCGGTCGTCCAAAGACCGCGCTCCACAGCCGATCCCAGGCAACGCTCGATTTCTAATCGTGAGCCGGAAATGCGGAAACGTTCCGTCTGTCCCCGGGTTTCACACTGATCCTTATATGGGCCCTAGATGAAAGTACGCGCGACATATGTCTTGTTACTGATCGGATTAGGTGTGCTGATCGCCTTGATCGCTACGTCTCCAGGGATATTGAAGGGGCGCGCGGAACGAGAGAGCGTCCTGCAGACATTCGATACGTACGGGAATGCACTCGTAGCCGGAAAGTTCGAGGAAGCGTACAGTTATTGTGGGACCGAATTTCAAAACGCCATGCCGTACGCTGAGTTTGTTCAGCAACAGGAGGAAATGCAAAAGCAGTACGGAAAACTCCTTTCGGTCCTTAGGAAAGCCTACGAGATCCATGGATCGGGCCAGCCAATGATTTGGAAGGCTGCCGCAGATCTAGACTTCGTTTTCGAGAAAAAAACCGTGCAAATTGAGTTTGTACTAGTCAAGGAGAACTCAAGGTGGGTCATATTCGGCTATGAGACACTCCCCAGGCAGGGCTGAAGGCGCGTCGGACGCGTTGGCTGATTAAAACCCGGGGACATGTCTGGGAAACCTGGGGACAGACGGAACGTTTCCTGATACTTTCCCATGATGTTGCGTCTAGCCTGTATTGCTGTGGTTAATGTGCCGCATCATGTGACGCAGCGCGGCAACGCGCGGCAGCTCCCCCTGTAAGCACCTAGTTTTAGTACTACCCCCAAAACACCCTAAAAAACACACCCAAAAACGCACCTAACTCCTTTAGAATGAACAACTTTTTAGTAATAGTACTAGATAACTCCATTAGAATCATCACTTTACAAAAACAATAGGGTGGGGGTCCCCCTTACGTAGTTCCGCCGTAAGCCACTAAAAATAAAACACTTAGCGGATTTCAGCCCCCGAACGGGAGCCGAAATCCGCCGCTTTTGTCACATTGATTTTTTGCCGCGAGAAGCTCGCCGCTCGTCGCTAAAACCGATAACTCAACCCAAACGAAAGCAGCGGATAGAACCGGATAATCTTCGTATCCTTATTGATTTTCGCCTGTTCCGACGCGATATCCGACTGAATACTCGCGTTCGTCGCCACTGGCTGGCAATTCAATCCACCCGAATCGCATGTCGATCCTGTGAGATTCAAAACAGTTTTCGGCGCTCCCTGATACGCTGCGCCGATATCAAAAGTAAACGCAAAATGCTTCCCGTTGCGCGGAACCATATTCCCAAATCCCACAAGCAATGTCGGAGCGACTTTGTAACCAAAATCCATTTGTCCCGTGCCGCCAACTGGATCGGCCACATCGCTCATATAACTATCGCCGTTGAGAGTAAAACTCTGTCCGCCGGGAACGGAAACCGTCGCATGCAGATTATTGCCGTTGTAAAGCAGCATTCCGGGACTCACATGAAAGCTCTTGAACGGAAACCAATCCAGATGCGCTTCGCCAGATCGCAGCGCCAGCGTGCCGTTGTAATTGATTCCATCGGTGGAGAAATTGTGTCCCACACTCAAGAAGTTGAATCCGCCGCGCACATTGAAGTGACGCGCGATCGCCACGGCAACTTCGCCGCCAACTCCCAGAAACCCAACCTGCACGCCAACTCCCACGCCGGGCCAGCTTCCGCTGGAGCTTGATGGAATCGCAGGCATCGCCGCTGGATCAGCGGTCATTTCACTAGCGATGGAATTCGCGCTCGTTGTAACAGGCGCATCCACCGCAAGAATTCCAGGCTGCAAACCAAGTGATCCACTAATCGATTGAGCCTGACAGCATGGCGACGAAACCGCACAAACTGCAATCATCAAGAGCAGAATCGAAATCGAATATTTGCGCACATCATCCTCCTAGAAGTTTGTTCCGCGTGATACATCACGAATTCGAATGACCTGCGCTACTACAGGGGAATCTAGCGATGCAGCTTGTAGAGCGATTCGAAGTGTTTGGACATTCGCCAGCTCGCAAGGAGGCCGGGTTCTTGCGAGCTAGCCTATCCTTCAATCAATGGATTCATCGTAGCCGAATCATCTACAATCGCTGCGCAATTCGGCGAGTCAATGTCTAGAGATGCACACTGTCCCTAAGGACAGTGCGAACGCGTTGCGGCCGCGCCTGCGTGATTCGCTCGGCGACGCTCGGAATGTGATTTTCCGTTCGACGCGCTTGCAAACTTCGCGGCACAGGCGGCATCCTATTTGCCGTTCGCGCGGACTTGGATTTCTAGCGGTGGAAATTCGAAAAGGGGTAAGCGGAATGGGCTTTCGTTGGAATCGCATCTGGGTTGGCGTGGCACTGCTGGCGTTTGCCCTCGCCGGTTGCAAGAATAATTCCACCAACACCATTCCGGTGATTACAACGCAGCCCACGGCCCAGACGGTGACGGTTCCCGCCGCCGCGACATTCAGCGTAGTGGCAACCGGCGCCGGCACACTGTCGTATCAGTGGTACCTGAATGGGGTGCCGATCGTCGGCGCGAACGCCGCAACTTACACTACGCCGCTGACGACAATCACGCAAAATGGCGAAGCGTTTTTTGTTTTCGTGAGCAATGAATTCGGCAGCGTGGAAAGTGATGAGGTGGGGCTCACAGTAAATGGACAGACGGCGCCGGCGGCGCAGGTCGTCACGCTCAGCAACGATCCCGAACACACTGGCGTAAATCCTGAGGAACCAATCCTCACGCCCGGCAACGTGAATGCGAATTCGTTTGGAAAGTTGGGAGTGTTCGCGACTGACGCGGCGGTGAGCGCGCAGCCGCTTTATCTTTCGAACGTGAATGTACCGAATGTTGGAGCGCGAAACATTGTTTACGCGGCGACTTCTGCGAACAGCGTGTATGCGTTCAATGCGAATACTGGCGCGGTGTTGTGGCGCGTAAATTTAAATGCGGTGAATGAAACTGCGGGGGACGCGCTGAATTGCAATGGCAGCGCGGCGAGCATCGGGATCAGCAGCACGCCGGTGATTGATCCTTCGCGCGGCGCGCACGGCGCGATTTATGTTGTGGCGATGAGCAAGACTTCGGCGGGCGCGTACGTGCAGCGATTGCACGCTCTTGATGCCGCGACTGGAGCAGAGATTCTTGGTGGACCTGTCGAAATCACTGCGGCAAATTCTGGAATGCGCGCAGCATTGAATTCTGCGAACGCGAGCAATCTTTCGTTTGATTCGTCTCGCTTTTCTGCGCGCGCGGGATTGGTGCTCGCTGGGAATCAAGTGCTCGCGTCGTTCGCTCCGCTGTGCGGAGCTAGCGCGGATCGCGGATGGATCATGGCGTTTGACGCAGCGAGTTTGCGAATGACTGGATCGCTAAACCTTGCGACGACTGCGACGTCAGCGCTCGCATTTTCAGGCGGAAGTCTTGCTGCAGATTCCGCGGGAAATATATTTGCGAACGGAATCGCGACGCGCGGAACAACTTCTGCGATTTCCACGCCAAACGGCGCGGGGGACGCGTTGGTGCGGCTCTCGACATCCGGCGGTCTCGCGATCGTGAATTCTTCTAACTTGATTGGCGTTGCTCCGAATGCTTCGCTTGCTGCTGCGAATTTTTCGAGCGGATCGATGATCCTGCTTCCCGACCTTACAGACGCGTCTGGACACGTTTCGCATCTGGCTCTTACGGCTGACAGCGAAGGTGATATTTTTCTGCTCAATCGAAATTCGCTTGCTGCGTCTGCGGATGCGAGGCCTTATCAGCAGATTGCTGGAGCGCTTTCTGGAAACGGAAATTATCCTGGGTCGGCATTCTTCAACAACACAGCGTATTTCGCGGCCGCTGGCGACAGACTGAAAGCATTCGCGATTAGCGATGCGCGGCTTGCAGGAAATCCTTCGATGGAATCAGCGGATTCATTCTCCGGTGCGCCCGCTGGAATCGGCATTTCGGCGAATGCCACGCAGAATGCGATCGTCGTGGCTCACGGAAAATGGCAGCGCAAACGAGCCCGCGATTCTTCACGCGTTCGATGCTGCGAATCTTTCGCGCGAAATTTATAACTCCGCGCAGGCTGCGAAGAATCGTGATGCGCTCGGCGCAAATATTCCTTCGGTGCCGCCAACGATCGCCAACGGACGCGTGTTTATAGCGACCCCTGCCGGCATTGCGGTGTTTGGCCAGCGGCAATAGCAGTGCGGATTGCGCTGATAAAAAACTCGATTGCAACTTGAATTGACGACGCCGGGTAGTAGACCGCGCTGACCTCGCACATCTTTTTGCAATTTAGATTTGACCCTGCCTCGCTTTCTTGATTGAATCCACCTTCCCGCCTTTACCGTGGGCGCGGATTCATTGCGTTTCGCAATTCTTGGGAGGCTTCATGAAGCGTTTCATCTTCGCGGCTGCATTTTCACTGGCACTTCTTTTCGCGCTGCCCAGTCCGGCGCAAGCGCCAAATCTTTCCGATGTTTATTCGCAGATCCGCACCGCGGAAACAAATGATTCCAAAATTATGTGGATCATCCACGAAATCGCGGATGTCCACGGGCCGCGCCTCACTGGAACACCGGGTCTGCGCGGCGCTCAAGATTGGGCGGTGAAAACTTTGACGTCGTGGGGAATGCAAAACGCGCATCTGGAGCCGTGGACCTTTCAACCGCCGAGCGCGGCGACTCCCACGCCGGGCTGGGACAATATTGAATTGACCGCGGATGCAGTCGCGCCGTTTCACGGACAGCTGATGGTGAAGCCGCTTGCGTGGACTCCGAGCACGAAAGGAACCGTGCTCGCAGACGTAGTGCTGATAACTCCTCCCGGCATGACTCCGCCAAATTTCGGCGCGGCCGGACGCGGCGGCGCGCGCGGTGGCGCAGAGACCCCAGCGCCACAACCAACTTCGGCTATTCCTCCGCCGATGCCGCATCCTGCGGTTACGGAACCGCCGGCGCAGCCGACGCACGAACAACTCGACGCTTATTTCAATTCGATCAAAGACAAAGTGCGCGGACACATTGTATTCGTGGGCAAACACGTAGAAGTTGCGGAAAATCTTACGCCTGCTCCGCTGCGACGCCCCGACGATCAGTGGTCCGCACAATTCGATCCGAATAATGCGAACGGCGGTGGGCGACGCGGAGGTGCCGGAGGCGGCGCGGGACGCGGACCGCTTCCAGACGGGCAGATGACTGCGCAAGAAATCGGGCGCGCGGTGGATCAATTTCTGGTAGATAACGGCGCGCTGGTGCGTGTGAACGATTCAGGGCGCGCGTACGGGGTTATCGTCGCGCAGCAAAATAATACTTACGACTGGACGCGAACCATTCCGACACTGATCATGCGCAACGAAGATTACGGCCGCATAGCGCGCATTCTTGCGGACGGCACGGCAGTAAAGCTGCGCGTGAATATTTTGAATCGCGAATATCCGGAAGGCAAAAAGGTTTACAACGTGGTCGCGGAAATCCCGGGCACAGACAAGAAGGATGAAGTGGTGATGCTCGGCGGGCACTACGATTCGTGGCACGGCGCGACGGGAGCGACCGATAACGGTATCGGCTCGGCGATGATGCTCGAGGCGGTGCGTTTGCTTTCGTCATTGCACTTGCAACCGCGACGCACGATTCGCGTGGCGTTGTGGAGCGGCGAGGAAGAAGGGTTGCTCGGATCAATTGCGTATGTCGCGGAACATTTCGGAAGCGCAGAAAATCCGAAGCCCGAATTCGCGAAGCTCGATTGCTATTTCAATATTGATTCGGGAACAGGCAAACCACGAGGCGCTGGCGTGTTCGGTCCCGCAGGCGGCGCGGCGATGATTCGCGATGCGTTGATGCCATACAAGGATTGGGGATTCACCGGAGCAAACGCGAGCGCGAGCCGAAATCTTGGTGGTACCGACAGCACTTCATTTAATAACGCAGGGCTGCCAGGAATTGGACTTTCACAGGATCCGTTTGATTACGGCTCGTTCACGCACCACACGAATCTGGATACATACGAACGGATTTACGAAGAAGATGTTCGCGAAGGAGCGGTGGAAATTGCTTCGGCAGTTTATGCGATGGCGATGGCGGATCAGATGCTGCCGCGATTCAGCGCAGCAGATATGCCTGCTCCGATTCCGCCGCCAGCTCCGGGATCAACTGCGGTGGCCGCGCCGAAGAAGGCAGCAGCGCCAGCGGGACGCGGCGGGGCGGCAAGCGCGCCGAAGAAAAACTAAGCGCCGTCGGGCGCGAGTTCCGGATGGTCTTTTCGGACTTCGTTTTCCGCATCTTTCGCGAATTGCTGGATCGCAGGCCCCATGGTTGACATGAGTTCGAGGCTCAAGCTTGCCTGAACTTCGAGAGACTTCTGCCCCACAGGCGATTCATAAAATGCGATCAACGCCTTGATGTCGTCAGGTGTGTAGTATTTGTCGTAGACAGGAATGTAATACGGAGACAAATCCGCGGTTTTCATTTTTGCCACCAACCGCTGGTTTACAAGTTCCGAAAACTTATGAACTTTTTCGTTGGCCGGTGCGCCTGCCTCAATAGTCCTGCTCATTTGGGACATCATGGGACCCATGACCTTCTCCATCGTCTGGTTCAGGTGCATCAGGTCGAGCAGATGACGGATCAGCTGCTCCTTCTGCGGATCAATCGTGGGCTGTGCGCTCTGTGACGCGGCGGGGGCCTGCGTTTGCGCAACCGCTGAGCCGAACATCGACAGAAACAATAAGACAGAAATCGTCATCCGAGTTTTCATCACCCCTCCTAAAGTTGCCCACTTCATAAAGCGGAACGCGCTTACGTGGAAGTATACAGCCACGTGAATCAAAGCCAGCAGAGTGGTAGGTAACGAGTTGAATCGAATTCGCGCCAAGAAGCTCGCGGATTTCGGGAGCCGTCAAGCGCTTCGGTTTCTTTTTCGCGCTCGGCCTGGAGGCTGCCGCCCGCACTTGCAAGAGAAGCATCGACATAACCGGGATGGCACATCAGTTCGGTGAGGCCTTCTGGAAGCGACTCGAGAATTTCACGAATGGCCGCGAGATCGAATGCGCCGACGTAATTGTTTCCAGTGAAATGGGCTGGATATCGCAAAGCAGCTTTATCAAGCAGCGGTTTGAATCGCCGCGCAAAGTATGAGATGCCGCCGGCGACGACGCGGCGAGCAGCGCGGCCGCCACGAGCGCGAATACTTTCACGCGGGCGCCGAGAACCTTGCGCGGAATATTCGATTGGGCAACGGACCGCGGTAACACCAAATTCGCGCGCGAGTTTAATCACGATTTCACGGACGCCGGGAACAACGTGAACGTGCATGTGTCCATCGAGATGATCGGGCGAGATGCCAGAGTCGAATACGCGGCGAATCTGAGCGCGCATTTCGATTTCAACTTCGCGGAGCCGTACTTTTTTTGACGCGATCCGGTGCAGCAGCCTGTGCGGCTTCAAGAATAATTCACGGCGCGAATTTACGAGCGTGGGAATTTCCGCGGGCGACGAAACCGGCGTTTCCTGACTCAAATTCAGGTGCACGCCGATGGCAAGCGAGGGGATCTGTTTCGCAAGTGCGACTGCATCGTCAAAAAAAGAGCAGTTGGCCATGATCGTGGCACTGGTGACGATTCCGTTGCGATGGCATTCGGCGATAGCGCGATTCACGCCGTGAGTCATGCCGAAATCATCCGAGTTGACGATGAGTTGTTTCATTGCCAGATGCGAGCAGCAATATATACTGTGCCCAAGCAGGTTTGCTTACCCAAAATAATAGCCAGTTCAAACGTGACGCTCGCCGAGACGCGGCGTTCCTGAATGCAGACATCGTTGACGGCAAATGAAAACGCGGCGACGGATCGCGCAGCGCGATGGCTGAAGTTTGCAGCCATCGCACTATTGCTTCTTTTCGCCTGGATCTCGCTGTATCGCGGCGGGCCGTATCACACGGCAAGCGGTAAACAGTGGGGCTCTGCGACCACGCGCTCAGACTTCAGCGTGTACCGGCTTGTGGGCCGCGCGGTACTCGATCACACAGACATTTATGATCTCCGCAACGATCGCGGTTGGGCGTATGTGTACCCGCCAGCATTCGCGGTGGCGATGATTCCATTTGCATGGATCTCTGTGCAGATCGGAGTGCTCGTCTGGTATTGCATTTCGGCCGGATTCACGATTTGGATAGCGGTGATGTGCTACCGCTACGTTTTGCCGCGACTTACCACGGCGCGGCAGCGGTTGATTGTGGCCGCGGTGCCGATGACGCTGCTGGCGGTGTGGTTCGGCACCGCATTCGCGAGGTCGCAGGCGTCTGTGCTGATGGCGTGTCTTGTGATTGCGGCGGTGTATTCGGAAAGTCGCGGACTCACGCTCGCCGGCGGGGCGGCACTCGCGGGAGCGGTGCTGGTGAAAGTGTTTCCGATTGCGCTGCTTGGGTATTACATCTGGCGCGGAAAATGGAAGTTCGTGGGCGCGACTCTGATAGCGTTATTCGTAGGAGCCATTTTATTGCCTGCGCCAATCTATGGCTGGCGCGGCAATCTAAATTATTTGCGCGAATTTAAGCAGGTGGTAGCAGAGCCGGCGCTGGCATCCTCTGAGAAATCGCGGTCCTCCTACGTCTTGTACGCACAGCTGTTCAGCTCCGAGAAGCCGCGCAACCAATCTTTGCAATCTGTCTTCTATCGTTATGGGGGACAGCCCGGCCAAACCGCGGCGTGGATTCTCGCCGGCTTGATGGGATGCGCGATCCTGTGGACCGGCCGCAAACGCGTCGCGGCTGCGGAGCCAGCGATTCTTGGGGCGTACATGACGTGGATGCTTGTCGCGTCACCGATTTCTGAGGATCACTACTACACGTTGCTACTGTTGCCGATGACGATTGCGGTGGCGTACGTGTGGACGGCGGCGGACTCGCGCGCATTCCGCATCGGACGAGCAAGTCTCTGGGTGTTTGGGGGACTCAGCGTGGCGGCGGTAGTTTACCGGCGATTTGAGCTATGGGGAGTGGTCTGCTGGTCGGCGGTTTTGCTGTGGCTATTGCTGCTTTACCTTGCTAGAGTCGCGTCAACAGAATCTCAATCAGGTCCGCATGGCATGGGGATGGCAGGCGCAGATGCTGCCGTCGCCAGTATGGGGAATGCCGATGGCGGGGACTAAAATCGCGTTCGCAAACTCGGAAGTGTATTCGATCCCTTTTGAAAAGGGAGACGCGGTGGTGCGTACCAGCATCTCGCTGGTAATGCCGATGTACAACGAGAGCGCCTGCGTCGATCGCACGCTCGCTACCGCGGTGAGTAGTCTGGCGCGAAATTTCATCAATTTTGAAATCATCGTAGTGGATGACGGAAGCACTGATGATTGCGCGGCTCAGGGTTCAACGGTGGATGGAGGCAGATCGGCGGATTACGCTGGTGCGAATGAGCCGCAACCAGCGATTCGGAGGCGCACTGAGCGCCGGACTTGCTGCTGCGACGAAAGATCTGGTCTTTTACACCGATTTCGATTTGCCAGTGGAGCTGGATTTCTTCCCGGAAGTAGCCAAAGGATTGCGTTCCGATTGCGTGCTGACGGGATATTCTCCCGATTATCCGAAAAATTTGAGCTGGAGTTCGAGGTTGCTCTCCAGCAGCTATAACGGAATGGTGCAATTGCTTTTTCAGTTGCGGCTTCGCGACGTGAACTTCGGATTCAAAGCGATGCGGAGGTCGGTGGCAGAGCAGATGAGGCTGGTATCGAAGAGTCCATTTGTCGATGCCGAAATTTTCATACAGGCGCGGAGAGCGGGCCATCGCGTGCGCGAAATCGCGGTTCCCTTTTCCACACGAAAAGCCGGAGTGTCGCGTATTCGCAGGTTTGACGTTGTGGCGTGGACGCTGCTCGATATGGCGCGCGTTTGGCTCTTTTCGCCGCGACCGATGCTTCCGCGCGCAGCTAAAAAGGCCGAGAGCGCACACGCTCCGCAAGTCGACACGCCAACTACGCGCGGATGAAATCAATCTGTCTCCGCATTCTATAATCTGGTAAGTTCAAGCCATCGGTTTGAACGAGAGGAGATTTCCCGGATGAAAATTACACGTACGATCGCGATTGGTTTGTCTGCAGTGGCGTTGTGCGCGTTCGCAATTCTTGCTGTAGCAGCGCCAGCCATTCATGCGCAAGACCAGGCGGCCAGCACGATGCCCGCCGTTGGATCGCAGGCTCCCGATTTCAAAGTGAATTCGCAGGAAGGCACTCCCGTAAGCCTGCATGAATACAAAGGGAAATGGGTGGTGCTGTATTTCTACCCGAAAGATATGACCAGCGGCTGCACGATTGAAGCGCACAACTTTCAGCGCGATCTGGCGGAGTACGAAAAGCGCGGCGCGGTGATTCTGGGCGTGAGCGTGGATCCCGTGGATTCACACAAACAGTTCTGCACGAAGGAAGGGCTCACGTTTAAGCTGCTGGCGGATGTGGATCACGACATTTCAACGAAGTACGGCACGCTGAAGACCTACACGATGCAAAACGGAAACTCGATGACCGCGGATCAGCGGTCGACTTTCTTGATCGATCCGCAGGGCAAAATCGTGAAAGTGTTTCCGGCGGTGAAACCCGATCCACACAGCGCTGAAGTGCTTGCGGCTCTGGACCAGTTGCAGCATCCCGGAGCGCAATAGACGACGGCGAAGTTCGAGCACGCAAGTGAAGGAATTAAAAGGAGGGACGCGGCGCTAGCGCGTGTCCCTCTGGAATTTTGCCAAGCAATTCCGCCGATGCCGACACGGCAGCAAGAATTCGAATTGGCAGCAATTCCGCATACGCGGAGCTTGCTCCGAGTGGCGCGGAGGCTCTCGAGAGACGCATCGGTGGCGGAAGATTTGGTGCAGGAGACAATGCTGTTGGCGTGGCGCGCGTTTGATCAGTTCGCGCAAGGAACAAATGCGCGCGCGTGGCTCTTTCGCATTTTGTTTAACGCGCATTATGGCCGCGGAAGAAAGTTGCGGGCGATGCCGTCGATCGTTTCTCTAGACGATTCGTTTCGCGAACCGGAGCGACCGGGGCGGTGGGATCCAACGCAGCTTGATTCGATGGAAGTAGTTCGCGCGTTGGATGAATTGAGCGTGGAGCACCGCGGCGCACTGCTGCTCGCGGTAGTGGAGGGCTTTACCTGCGCGGAGATATCGGAAATTTTGGGCGTGCCAATCGGAACGGTGATGTCGCGATTGTCGCGGGCACGACAGGCGATGCGGCAACGGCTTTCGAACATGGGCCCAACGGGGCCAGCTGAACGAGGAACTCGATGGGCGGCGAAAGGAGCCTGATGAACTGCTCGGAATTCACTGAACTCGCTCCTCTCTATTTCAGCGGAGAATTGGACGCGCGACATGCGGCGGAACTTTCGCAGCATTGAAGGCGTGCCGCGAACTGCGCGCAAGAATTTGAGGAACAGGCGCAACTGGATGCGCGGCTGAAGGAGTGCGTGCTGTCTGATGAAGTGAATACTTCTGCGATTGATGCGCGGGTTCGCGCCCAGATATCGGCTGTGCAAGCGGGCGATTCTTCGGTGAGCGTGGCTCGGCGGATTCCGTGGCGTTTGGCGACTGCTGCCACAATTTTACTCGTGATTGCGGCTGGAATTGGATATCGCTTGCTGCTTGATTCGCGCGTGCCGCGAGTTTACGCCGACGCTGCCGAAGATCATCAGGATGAGGTGGTGACGCAGCAGCCGCGGCGATGGCTAAGCGATCGAACGGAGATCGAAGCGCTGGCGATGAAGCAAAATGTTCCGGCGCGCGATGTTACTGCGCTCGAAGCAAAGGGCTACCGTCTGGAACGGGCGAAAATTTGCAGCCTGGACGACCGGATTTATCTGCACCTGGTCTACTCGTCGGCGGGCAAAGAGTTCTCTGTTTTTCTGCGTGATGGAGAAAGCGTGAATCTTTCCGGCGCGGCGCGAGTGAATTCGAACGGTCATCAAATTTACAAATCGGATCGAGGCGACGCCCACGTTGCAGGCTTGCAGGCGGATGGAATTACCGCGTTCGTGGTGACAAACGAGCCCGGAGATTCCGCACTGCGAATCGCCGAGACCGCGGCGCATGCGTTCTAGTTTTTTTCCGTACGGCACAGGACATCTTCAGCAAAAAGTTAACCGCAGTACTTACGTACTATAGCTAGCGTTTCCCCCCGCGACGGAAAATATTCTCCACTGCCGAAGGTTCCCGGCGAAGCTGTATTCGTGTTGATCTTGGGCGCGTCCCGCAAGAGTGGAGCAAGCCATGAGTACGCAGACCGCTGATCCCGCTGTACTGGCGAACGGAAAGCCGGGCGAGTTGTCGCACGCCCAGCCGGTGGGCGCGGTGGTGCCTGTTCTGGTGCAAGGCTCGCGGACGGCGCCGGGCGGGGATCAGCGTCTGCAACCTTTTGTGGAGGAAAGTAAGACAGTCGTCGTGTTTCAAAATGGAGCAGTGCTGCGAATTTCCGAAGGAGTTGGCCCGGGGCAATTGCTGATCTTGAAGAATTTGAAGACGAATCGCGAAGTAGCCTGCCGAATCGTGAAGGCGAACGACAAGATGAAGGGCTACTTCGAAATTGAATTCACGCAGCCGGAACCAAGTTTTTGGGGAGTGGAATTCCCAGCGGGTGCGGCAGTTGCTGAGACGCGCACACCAGCGACCGCGCCGAGCGAACCTGAATTGAAACCGGCAACGGCCGCTGACCTGGCGGCGTCGACTGAAGAATTGATGGAAGACTTGGATCGCGCGCTCGCGTCTGCGTTCGCTTCGCTGCCGAAGGTGCCGGTGAAAACGCCGGATGCTCCGAAGAATGGCGACGCGGGGATTTCGCGCAATGCGCCGGCGGCGAGTTCGATACCTGCAAATACGATCGCGATTGCTGATTCGATGGGCGGCGGCGCGTGGCACAATCCGACGTCTCAATCGGCGCAGCCGAGGCAGGCTGCTAACGCGCAGCGCGGTACTTCATACGCGGACACCAAGAAATCGCGTAACGGTGATCCTGGGCTTGCGCTGATGGCGGATTTTGTGGCGACGGATAGCCTGCACTCGAGTCCTTCGCTGGGATCACCGAGATTTGAAACGAGCACAACGCCTCCGCGCGCAAACTGGATGTGGGTGCTGGGCGGAGTGGCTGCGTCGGCGGTATTGCTCGCCGTAGGAACTGGAATTTATCGCTACTACAATCAGCAGAAGCCGGAAGATTTGCTGCCACCTGTGGTTACGTCCGCGCCGGCCGTTCCGCAATCGCAGCAAGGTTCCGCGCCAAGTGCAGTAGATCCGTCTTCAGCGGGCGGCTCGGCTGCGCAACAACGAGTGCAAACGCGAATTCTGATCCCGCGACAGGAAACCATGAACTGAATTCATCGGCGGTTCCGGCGGAAAATTCTGGAACGGTGATTACAGCTACTACTTCACGGCGCGCGGCAATTCTCGATACGAAAATAAAGGCGCCTGCATCGCCCTCAAAAGGAGTGGGTGGAGCAAGTGCCGATCCTTCGAGCCTGCAAGTTCCCTCGACGCATGGGTCCTCTGATTCTGCGGCATTGGGAACGTTGATGGCGGGCAACACGATGCCCGCGCAACCATCGGCTCCTCCGCCCGCGCGAATTTCAAATATGGTACAGGCGCGGTTGCTGACATCGACGCCGCCGCTGTATCCGCAGGTCGCGGCAACGCAGCGTATCGAAGGTGACGTGAAACTCGATCTCACCATCAGTGAAGCAGGCCGCGTGACCGAGGCGAAAGTGTTGTCGGGGCCCGCTTTGTTGCGCGACGCTGCAGCGGATGCGGCGAAACAGTGGAGATATGCGCCTGGAAAGCTTGATGGAAGCACGGTGGTGACGCACGTAATGGTGACCGTGCATTTTGAATTGAAGCAGTAACGCAGGAAATCTCCGTTTTCAGCCGCAAAACAAATCACACGAATTCTGGTATTCTCGCGGTTGTGCGAAATCGTTCGTTCGCGATTCTTTTTTCCGGAATAATTCTGTCGGCTGCGACGCTGATGGCATTTGGCGGGGCTGCCGGAGCGCGGCGGCCGTTTCAATCGCAACAGATCACTACTCCGCCCGCGCAGGCTCCTTCGCAGCAGAGTCCGCAGATTTCTACGCCATTGCCACAGCAACCTCCGCTTGCGATTCCGCAAGCTCCGCCGCATCCGACACTCGCGATTGTGGTGCTCGATGCGGCGCACGGTGGCACGGACGCGGGCGCTCGCGGCACAACCGGAATCAACGAAAGCGATATCGCGCTGGAGTTCGCGCGCAATGTGAAGCCTGCGCTCGAAGCGCAAGGATTTCGCGTGGTGGAAACTCGCGAGGAGAACGAAGATCCTTCGTTTGACGAGCGTCTGCCATTGCGAACGCGCAGCGCGGAGCAGTTTTTATCACGCTGCACGTATCTTCCACCGGCACGCCTGGGCAAGTGCGCGTGTATTCGAATGAATCGTCGGCTGAACCCGCAAGCGTTGGACTAGGTTCGAGTGCGGCGGGAAGTTCGATTCTGCAAGCGGATGGTTCGGGAAGTCCGGCGCTAACTCCGTCACAGGCTCGGCAATCCCGGAGCGAGCAGCAATCTCGGGACGTCTTCGTTTCCCGCGCGTAACGGAATGCTCCCGTGGGATCGCGCGCAAGAAAGCTACAAAGGAGCTAGCCGGAGATTCGCGGAAATTGTGCAGCTTGAGCTGGCAGGGAAATTCGCGGGCAATTCTACCGCGCCATTTACAGCGGCGGTTCGGCAATTGCGAACGATCGCCGCGCCAGCGATTGCGGTGGAAGTGTCGAGCGTTTCGGTAGCGAGCCGCGCGCAATTGACGCAGATGAGCCACGATTTGGCCGATGCGATCGCGCACGGAGTCGTCGCATTCAAACCAGCGTATGAAGCAGGCGCGCGATGACACGGCTGGTGCTGCCAAAATGGTCGCGCTACGCGTTGATCGCGCTGGGCGCAGCGGTGTCTGGTAAGCGTGATCTATTTGCCGCATCTCGGCAAACGCGTGAAACAACTCGCCACGGATCAAGAGCGCGAAGAGCAAGCCCGGCGTGAAATTACGCAAGCGCCGATTCTCACGGCGACGGATGCGCCGCTTAAGACGAAACTTTTTTTCATCGCGCCGGCGCAAACGAGTGTTCTGACACCGGTGGAGGTTCAGCTCCCGCTTTCCGCCGATCCCCTGCTCCGTGCAAAACAATTGATCGCGGCGCTGATTACGAGCGCTCCTTCGGATGCGCAGCGAACTCTTCCCGCAAATACCGAGCTGCTTGCGTTTTACTTGCTGAGCGATGGCACGGCGATCGCGGATTTTTCGGACGCACTTTCCACCAGCACTCCCTCAGGGATATTGAGCGAGCAACTGGTGGTGGATTCGCTCACGCAAACGCTTGCGGCGGGTGTGCCACAAATTCATCGACTGAAAATTTTTTTGCACGGGCAGGAAGCGGATACGCTGGCCGGGCATTTGGACTTGACGATATTTTTTCCCGGTTGGCGCGCCGCCGTCCTGCCGCCTCCCGCAGGCGCTCCTGCTGCGCCGCAGCCATAATTGAGTTTCGCGATGTCGCGGTTGACACGCGGGCGCGCGGCCTGCAAACTGACTCACGATTCTTGAAATAGTTCGAGGAGGAAAATTTGCGCAGCGATGGCCGCGCCGCAAGCCAGTTGCGTCCGGTGAAAATCACGCCGGACTTTATCACCACCGCCGAAGGCAGCGTGCTGATCGAAGTTGGGCAGACGCGCGTGATCTGCACTGCGTCGGTAGAAGATGGCGTGCCGTCATTTTTGAAAGGAAAGGGCAAGGGCTGGGTGACTGGCGAATATGGAATGTTGCCGCGCGCAACGGATGTTCGCACAGGGCGTGAAGCCGCGCGAGGTAAACAATCGGGACGCACTCTCGAAATACAGCGGCTGATCGGGCGCGCGCTGCGCGCCGTGGTGATTCAGGAAAAACTCGGCGAGCGCACTGTGATTCTGGATTGCGACGTGATTCAAGCCGATGGAGGCACTCGAACCGCGGCGATCACGGGCGCGTTTGTCGCGCTGGCGCTGGCGCTCGAACGGCTCGTTGCTGCGCGAATTCTTCGAGAACTTCCGCTCTACGATTCCATCGCGGCAATAAGTGTGGGAATCGTGAACGACGAAATGCTTCTCGATCTAGCCTACGACGAAGACTCGCACGCGCAGGTGGATATGAATGTCGTAATGACCGGCGCAGGCCGCTACGTTGAAGTGCAATCTACTGCTGAGGGTCGCACATTTTCCGGCGAGGAGATGCAGACGTTGCTGGAACTCGCCGCCGGCGGCATTCGCCAGTTGCGCACGCAGCAGCACGCGTTGTTGCCGCAGAATTTTTTGCGTGCGAAATAGCTAGCGAGCCGCGTGATGACGACGAAAGTTTTCCTGGCATCTTCCAACGCGGGCAAGCTCGCGGAATTTCAAGCGCTCGCCAGCGGCGAACACGCCGTCGCATCTCTCGAGTTTGCGCTGATTCCCGGCTTCGATTCACTTCCTCAATTTGACGAATCCGCGCCGACATTCGCGGAAAATGCGGCGGGAAAAGCGCTGCACTATAGCCGCATGGTAAGCGAGCCTGTGCTTGCCGACGATTCCGGGCTCGTCGTCGCAGCATTAGGCGGCGCGCCGG
This sequence comes from uncultured Acidobacteriota bacterium, assembly GCA_963785395.1. Lineage (GTDB taxonomy): Bacteria > Acidobacteriota > Terriglobia > Acidiferrales > UBA7541 > DASTCZ01. Next base: position 331,500 of record CAWAVH010000005.1, read on the forward strand.
GAGTGCGTTCCGCGCGTTACGCTGGAGAGGGCGCTTCAGACGCGCAGCGCGTTGAAAAATTATTCGGCGAGATGCGCGGAAAAACGGGAGTCGAGCGCAGCGCGCGATTTGTTTGCGTGCTCGCCCTCGCGCAACGCGGCAAAGTGCTTGCCGTAATTTCCGATTTCGCTGCAGGGCTATTGCTTGACGCGCCGCGCGGCGACGGCGGATTCGGATACGATCCGGTTTTTTATTGCTCCCGAAGCGGGCAAAACTTTTGCGGAACTGGCGCGTGAGGAAAAAAATCTTTTGAGCCACCGCGGCAAAGCTTTTCGCCGCATGCTTGAGGAATTGCGGGGCGAGGCGCGGTCTGCGGAATCGCCGTTACCGGGTAGCGACGCAAAATCATCTTCATAACGCATCACGAAGCGATTCAACGAGGAATCATGCCAAAGAAAAAATCTCCACCGCGCAAGAAAGTTTCAAAACGAGCCCCACAGGCAAAATCAAAGCTGCCTTCAACGAAGGCAGCTACTTTTTCTAAAGCCAGTAAACCAACGCCGTCCGTAGGCAAAGGCACCGATTCCAAGCGCGTGGCGGCAATTTTGCAAAAGCTTGACGAAGCTTATCCGGACGTGACCTGCGCGCTTCTCCACGAGAATCCCTTTCAGCTGCTGGTCTCCACAATTCTTTCCGCGCAGTGTACGGATGTGCGCGTAAACATGGTCACTCCGGGATTATTTAAGAAATATCCCACGATTGAATCGTTTGCATACGCAAATCCCGGCGAGCTCGAACAAGACATTCGTTCGACAGGCTTTTTCCGCAACAAGACAAAGTCCATCATGGGCGCCAGCAAGAAATTACTCGACGAATTCGGCAGCGACGGTCCCAAAAACGATGGAAGAGCTCCTCACGCTCGCTGGCGTCGCACGCAAAACCGCCAACGTTGTGCTCGGCACCGGGTTCGGAATCGCGAGCGGCGTCGTGGTGGATACGCACGTCCAGCGTCTCTCCGAGCGGCTCGATCTCACGCGCAATACCGATCCGAAAAAAATCGAACAGGATTTAATGGCTGTGATTCCGCGCGAAAAATGGATTCTCTTCTCACACCAACTTATTTGGCATGGTCGAAAAATCTGCCAGGCCCGGAAGCCGCGTTGCGTTGATTGTAATTTGGAAAAGTTGTGTTACTCGAAGGACAAAACGATCTGAAGAGATTAAGCACCGCGCACAGAAAAACATAAACGATCGCTGCGAGCAGCCGCGCTAGTTCCCCGAGCAATTCGCCGTCTTCACGCCCGAAATTGCCACACCATATTGGTTCATGCCCGAAACCAGCGTTCCGTCTGCGGAGAGAGTGACGCTATCCACTGGATTCGGCCACGTCAGAGCGTAAGTGCCTCGCGAAACATCAACCGCTTGCCATTTCCCGCGAAACGTCGCCGCCGAAAATGTGCCATCCGGATATACGGTGAGCGGTACACCGCTCGACCAGGCCCAAGTTCCAACGAGGCCGCCACTTCCCGCGGCGCGCGTCGCGGACGTTGCATATCCATATTGATTCGAACCCTTCAACGATCGCTGATCCGGCGAAATCGCCACAGTGTCCGTCGCTTCCGGCCACGTGAATGTGTACTTGCGCTGGTCGCCATCCACCAACCGCCATCGAGCCGCGAATGGTCCGCCCGTCATCGAGCCGTCGGCGCGAATCACAACTGACGCGTTGTTGAACCACTGATAGCACCCGCAATCGGATCTCCTTCAGTCTTCGCGGCTGGCGACGCAGGCGGCGCGGCATATTTCGATTTTCGCCCGCTTCCGGCATACGGATTCGATCCAGCTAGGATCTGTCGCTCCGCTTGGTGCCGCCGGATTTCCTCCGGGATTGGGATTAGTAGCACCGCTCCCACCGCTAGGAGGATTCACCGTACCCGGTGTGTTGCCACCTGCGTTTCCGCCATTTCCGCCTGATCCGCCCCCGCCGCGCAGCAGTATCACGCCCATAACGAACGCGATGACTACGGCCACACCCGCGATCGCAATCCAAATTCGTTTGGATGAGGACGGCGCCGCCTGCAGCGCGGTCGCTGTTTCACTTCGCTGCCACACTCCGGATGTCTGCGCCGTCCTGGCTCCCTGCCCGCCCTCATTCGCAGGAAGCAATTTGTGAACAGTCGCAGCAAGATTATCCAGATGGCTTTCAATCGGCGGAGACATCGCATCCAGCCAATGCACCGACCCGATGAAATAATCCAGCGATTTTCCCGGAGCCACGTCCTCAATCCGAAACGGAATAATCGGCACGCCATTACTTACCGCGCGCTCCACTTCTTTCGGAATGTGCCCGGAAGAATTTGCGCTCGAGGAAAAAACCAGCACCATTACACGCGCGCCGTGAATCGCATCAATGATCGCTTCTCCGTACGATGTGCCAGCGACGATATCTCGCGGCGCGATCCAGCAACGAATCCCTGCGGCTTCTAGCCGCGCGCACGCGGCGTCAGCAACAATCTTGTCTTTTGACGCGTAGCTGATAAACACGTCGTACGCCAAGTGAAAATCCTCCGCGCGAATCAGCGCGCTACAAAATATGCATCACAAATTCTACAAACCGCTGCACGAAATCCGATTGCCGAGCACACGCGAACCCGGCGTCGTCGCCAATATCTGGCTGCGATTTCCCGAAAGCGTCACCACATCCACCGGAGTCGGCCACGCCAGCGAAAATACGCCGCGCGAAGAGTCCGTCTCACGCCACGAACCATTTGTCGCGCCAGCGCTAAATGTTCCGTTCGCTTCGATATTCACCGCCGCGCCGCTGAACCATCGCCACGTTCCCGCGATTCCCGTTCCGTTCGAAATTCGCGTGCCCGAAATTGCCGTTCCGTACTGATTTGTGCCGCTCAGCGTGCGGCCATCCGGCGAAAGCGTCACGGTATCCATCGGCTGCGGCCATATAAATGTATAGATCGCGCGCTCCGGATCGCTCACTCGCCACGACGCGCTGAATCTTCCCACCGAGAGCGAGCCATCGCGCCGGATATCCACTTCCACATTATTAATCCAGTGCCAGCAGCCGATCACCGGCTCGTTGCCGCGTGGCGCCGCGCCGCCAGTGATTCCAGTTGTACTCTCTTCGCGATTTAGAAACGGCAAATATCCCTGCAGATAAAGCGCCGTGCCCACGCCGCCAAGAATCATCAAAACGACAATCGTCGCCCACAACCCAGCGTGCGATTTTTTCGGAACATCTGCGCCACGCGCCGAAAGCCGTGCCTGCCTGCCATGAACATCGCGCGAAACTTGTCCCGCTTGTCGGCCAAGCGGCAGCGTTGACGCCATCACGCCGCCGTCCGCCGCGCCCCGCTCCGGCAGCAATCGCAGCACAGTGTCCGCCAGCGTCTCCAGATGCTCGTCCAGCGGCTCCGTCATCGCGTCGAGCCAATGGACCGACCCAATAAAATAATCCAGCGATTTCGCCGGCGTCACATTTTCAATCCGAAACGGAACCAGCGCGACGCCCTTACTCACCGCCCGCTCAACTTCTTTAGGAATGTGCCCAGACGTATTCGCGCTCGACGAAAAAACAAGCACCATCACCTTCACGCCATGAATCGCGTCGATGATCGCTTCGCCATACGGCACGCCCGCCAGCACATCGCGCGGCGCAATCCAGCAGCGAACGCCACGCGCTTCCAATCGCGCGCACACAGCGTCCGCAACGACCTTGTCCTTCGACGAGTAGCTGATGAATACGTCGTACGCCAAGCCAATCCTCCGCGTGCGCCGATTGTATCACTGCAAATTTCGCGCAAGTAGCGCAGCCATTCTCGGCTGCGGATTTTCTGAATCGCGCCACGATGATCGATCCAGATCACTAGCCCGTCGTCAATTGGCGTCGCGATTCGCGTCATCTTTTGTTCTAATATCTCAGCTAGGCCACATCAGAAAAATCCATGCCCAAACGCCTCACAGAAGATCCACGCCTCACGCGATTGACCAAAATCTGTCTCGCGCTTCCCGAATCCAAGCGCCAACTCAGCACTCCCACGCCGGGTTCACTGTCGGAAAACGAACCTTCGCCTACTTCCTCGACAACCATCACGGCGATGGCATCGTCAGCGGTCGCTTGCAAGGCTCTCCCCGGCGACAACACCGCCCTTTCCGCGCGAATCCAGATCGTTTCTATCTTCCCGCATACATCGGCCCGCGCGGCTGGGTAGCCCTCCGACTCGATCGCGGCTCCATCGATTGGAATGAAGTCCGCGAACTAGTCCTCACCAGCTATCAGCAAGTCGCACCAAGACGGCGCGTCGCCGCAACCTCCCGCCAACTCCCTTGATTCGCCAATCCCCCAGACATATCATTGCCGCGATTAATTTCCTCAGATGGCCACCTTGGGTAAATCATCTCTCGCCGGGAGTCTGGCAGCATTCTTCTTGCTTGCTCTCGCGCTCGTCCCTGCACGCGCAGTCCGAACCGCATTACGTCGGCGCGGAGGCCTGCGCAAAATGCCACGCAAGCGTAAATCAGGAGTGGGGAGAATCGCGCCACAGCAAAATGATCCAGCCGGCCAACGCGAAATCGGTTATCGGCGATTTCGCTCGCGGCCAAGTATGTTCTTCGCGGTTCCACCTACGTGCTCCAACGCCGCGCCGGAAATTACTACATCACCGAATCCTACTTGCGCGGCGCGCCGTGGGAACACCGTGTCGATTACACGCTCGGCAGCCGCCGCATCCAGCACTACCTCACCACTTTGCCCGATGGCCGCATCGTTTTGCTCCCAACCACTTGGGACAATGTTCGCAAAAACTGGTTTCACAATCTCGATATCGCCGATCCCGAAGAAGCGCCCGGCGTACAAATCCAGCTTTGGAATAAAACCTGTTACTCCTGCCACGTCAGCCGCGAAGAAAAAAATTTCGACTCTGAAAACTGTCACCTACAAAACGAAATGGCAGAATTTCGGTATCAATTGCGAACGCTGCCACGGTCCCGGCAGCGAGCACATCGCCTGGGCCAGCGGCACGGGCTTTCTCGACGCCGACACCCGCGCCGCAATTGACGACAGCATCGTGAATCCTCCGCGCCTCGATCCAGTTCGCAGCACGATGATCTGCGCGCAGTGCCATTCATTCCGCGACATCTACGTCGATGGCTTCCGCGCTGGCGCAAATTACTACGATTACTTTCTGCCGAACCTCGAATACAGATTGCCCGCTTCCGAAGATCCCGCGTACTGGCCCGATGGCCGCACTCGCCGCTTTTCCAACGATGCATTCGGCCTCTGGCAGAGTCCGTGTTTTCTCAAGGGCGGCGCAACCTGCGTCACCTGCCACGTTCGTCCCCACAACACCAACGTAGATCTCAATCAGCAGCTCCGCCCATCCAACAACGGTCTCTGCACGCAGTGCCACCAAACAATCGGCGCAAATCTCGCCGCACACACGCACCACTCTCCAACCAGTAAAGGCAGCTCGTGCGTGGAGTGCCACATGCCGAAGACCGTTCTCAGCATCAAAGCGGAAATCCGCGATCACTCGATGAGCATTCCCGTTCCGGAAAACTCAATCCGCCACGCGATCCCCAACGCGTGCAGCACGTGCCACAACAAAAGTGCCGAATGGGCGCTACAGGAAATGAATAAGTGGTATGGCGACGCATCCCGCCAAAAATATATTCTCCGCGCCGATGCTTTCACCGAGGCGCGAAAAGGAAATCCTGAATCGATTCCATCCCTGTTACAAATTCTTGCCGATTCATCCGGAGGCCCGCTGATCCGCGCCAACGCCGCCGGCTATCTTGGCAATTTTCCAAACGATTCTGCAGCGTACTCCGCGTTACTCCATTCTTTCTCCGATTCCGATCCGCTCGTCCGCGCAACTTCCGTGCTGGCAATCAGGCCCGCCGCGAATCAGCGTGACGCCATCGTTGCTCACAATTTATTTCCCTGCTCAATGATCCAGTGACCATCGTGCGCATGAACGCCGCCGTAGCTCTGGTTTCCCTCGGGGGTCCGCCAGCTTCCCGGCGACGATGGCGATCGCTTCGAGAAAGCCAAGCAACTCTATCGCGCTCGTGCAGAACTCGGCAGCGACGATGCCGAACAGCAATTCGCCGCCGGAAAATTTTTCTACCTCACGGGAGACATGGCCGCCTCAGTCGACGCCTTTCGCGCCAGCTTAAAACTCGATAGCGATATGCAAGTTCAGTTTTATCTAGCGCGATCGCTCGCGGGAACGGGTGACGTCGCAGGCGCGCGCCAAATTCTCAAAGCCATCGCTCCCAACGATCCTCAATACGCCCAAGCCCAAAAATTATTATCTCAGATGAATTGAATAGCAGGACGCCGCACCAATCGAATTGGCCTTGTATCAGGGCACGAGTTTACTCGTGCCATCCGAACGTCCACACACGAAAGGGCTTTAGCCCCGGGGATATCTTCCTACTGCACCTTCCGTCGGCGTTCTAATATCTCCACGAAGTCAAATCCGCCCCAGCTGGCGCCGTCTTCTGAATCTGCTCCAGAATTTTCGGCAGATACATCGTGTTGTAATGCAGCCGCGAAAGATAATTCGGCAGATTCGGATCGCCGTTCCAGCAATGTTCCGCGCGGTCGCCGTAATTAACTTCGCCGCCATACGGAGGATTCTTCGTCGCCTTCAAAACATCTTCAATGTAATAAACGCGCATCATTCAGAAAATAAGTATCCGCGCTGCCCACATAGATATGAATCTTCCCCGCAGCTTCGGCCCCAGCGTTCGCCCAGTCTCTCTGCAAGATCGCGCTCAAATCGTAATGCTCTTTCCAATACGCAGCTGTCGTCAGGATCGATCTCTCCGGTTTCCTTATCGAAAATCGGCTGCGGATAGCCATCCTTCCCACGGGACCAAACACCGCCTGCCAAATATCGAATTGCTCGCCGGATCGGCCGTGCGATCCCAGCGCAAGCTCGTACTGATTGATCGTCCTCGCCGTGATCAGACGTGCGCCCAAGATAATCGCGCTCGCCCGGCTGCTCCACGCGCATGTGCGGACCTTCCGCGATAAAACGCATTCTTATCCGCGTACAGATTCACGTTTGTAAATCCGCGAAAATCCACCGGATCGGGACACGCCGCAAAGGCTCCGTTGTAGTGATCCGGATAAAACATTTGCACCGCCAGCGCTTCCCATCCGCCCGTCGAACCGCCATACGCAAACCGCGCCCAGCCTTGCCCGATTCCGCGGAACGTTTTCTCAATCGCGGGAATCAACTCGGTCTCGATCGCATCTCCATACGGGCCCAGGTTCGCCGAATTCACCGCGTAGGAATCGTCGTAATAAGGATTCGCGTGATTGATCTCCGCCACCAGAAATCGCGGAAACTTCGGCGCGATCCACTGCTGATAAAACTTGTACGCTTCTTCCTGCTGAATTCTGTTGTAGCCGGAAATGTGAAATCGCTCGCTGTAATCCGGTTTCAGATTCGGATCGGGCGGCGTCGTGCGAAACCCGTCGAAATCGTCCATTGAAAGTGATCCTCAGAAATCATCAGCGGAAAATGCGCTTCGGGTGCGCGTCGAATCCTTCCGGCACCAGCACATTCGCGCTCAAGAACATCGGGCGTCCCCACCACTTCGTCAGCAATTCGCTTTGGATTTTGATGTGGCGGACGTATGTCGTGTCTTTCGGCTCGGGAATCGGCGCGATAACTTGATCCAGCACGATCGCAAACGGATCGCCGCCGCTCCGCAGCGTAATTTTCTGCGCCTTCGAATACAAATTGCCCGGAGCAAGATGCCAGTGCTGCCCTTCGCCGCGATCCATCGGCAGCTTCACCGTGTGCCCATCCGCGCGATGGAAAGTCTCGTACCTGTGCAGCACCACCTGCACGAAATAGTCCCCCGCGGGTACGTCATGCAGATACCGCACCGGATATCCAAACGCCGCATCATCCAGCGTCACACTTGCCCCGGCTTCATCCCATCCACATCCAATCCGAAAATCATCTGCGTGCGCATCGAATTGCTGATTTGCATTCGCGGCTCGTCCGACGGATCGGTCGAAAGCATCAGCAGCAATCGTCCCGTCGATCGCATCTGCACTCTGCGCGCCGCTAAACGAAACCGAAAAACGATAACCCGCCGCCTGCTGCGCGCACACCGCGCCTGCGCCCAAACCCATCGCACATATCCCAGCCATCACAGCGCGCATCCACATTCGCGGCATCATCTTCCCCTCCAAAATTTCACCAATTTTCAGCGTCCGGATTCTACAACACCCGTCCGCATCCTCCGCGCCGCCCAGCAAGAAACTGTCCTACGCACAATAGTTGTTTGAGTGTTTTCATACGCACGGCAACATTTCAATCGCCGATGTCAGATGCCTCGCGTATCGCGTCGGCAAGAATTCTCGCGGAATTATCTCTACTCCTTGACGACTCCACCAAGCGCATCCTGCGCAGTCACGTCGAAATTATTCTTCTGCCCTGCTTCCGCAACAATTGCCCGTCCCTTCGAACCAAATAGGGCCAAAAAATTCGGGTTTCCCCAGTCCAATTCCCACGCGTTATCCAGCGCGAACAACAAATATTTTCCCGGCGCCAAATTATTGAACGCATAGCTGCCATCGGCGTTCGACTGATCGAATCGAATCGGAAATGCCTCTTTCGTCTCGCCCTGAGGCAGCAACACCACCAGCATTCCTACCGTATGCTTGCCGTCGCGCAACGCAAATCCGCTAACATTTGAAAATGAGCCGGAAACGTTTACGCTCATCTGCACGTCCTGCGCGCCAATTTCCACTGTCCGCCCCGTCACTCGCGCTCCGGCCGCAGTAAGCTTCGTCAAATAATGCGGGGTCCCACCGTTAATCACCATCGAGTACTTCCCCGCCGGAAGTTTCTCGCGAAATTCAAAGCTTCCGTCCTGCGCTACTCTGGCGCTGAATTGCTCTTCCCGCGCCATTGTCAGCAATACTTGGCTCCCGCCGGGACGATACGAACTGTCACCCGACAACACGCCTCTCACGCTCACTCCCGCTGCCCCCGCATCCAGATTTAACGCAGCGTCATCGCCGAGTTCAATTCTCTGCACTTGCTGCGACTCGTTGTCGCGTCCCATCGTTCGGAAAGTTCCAGTGAATTGCCCGGGAGGAACACCAGTTAACTCCCACACACCCGGTTCCACCTGGTACGTTTGCACTGGCACGCCGCCCAAAAACGGCGCCGCGTCGGTTTGCAAATTGACACTCGGGAATCCTGGGTTATCTCCGCCCATGTTCACACGAATGTGCCGCGCTGGAACAGCATTCAACACAATGTCAGCGCTCTGAGTTTCTCCCGCTGACAAATGAATCGGCTGCGCACTTCCAACTTGCGTCGCTCCACCATAAAAAGTGATCTGATAGGCCACATCTAATCGCGAGTCGATCGCTCCGGCCAGGGACTCAACTTGCAACCGTTCTCCATTTTCATTTACGGCGTTCGTTGGCCAGATCGTTTTCGGATGCCGCGCATACCACGGTTGCGCCGATACGCCCACAAAATAGGTTCCCGGTTGCAGCCGGCTCACTCGGAAACGCCCCTCATCATCCGTCTGCGCTGAGCCGCGAACGTTTTGTCCCGGTGCCGTACTCGCATCATCGCGAAAAAATATAGTCACCAGCGCGTGGCGGACAGGTTCACCCGTATCGCTATAAATATGGCCGGTAATCACTCCCTGCGGCGGAAGCTTCAAATCGAGATGCGAAGTATCGAATCCCTCGCCCACTAGTACCGCTGAAAAATACGTAGCATGCTGCAGATAAGATTGCGCCGTGTAGCCGCGACGCGATGCCACCACGGTGTACCGTCCCGCGGCCAGATTTTTGAACGCAAACACCCCGGTTTCGTCCGTAATTAGCACCTGCGGCGGAGCGCCCCGAAATTGCGGCGTAAGCACAACCTGCGCTTGCGAAATTGGCTCGCCCGTAACGGAATTCACAACGCTTCCGCAGATGCAATAACCCAAATCGCCCTGCGCGGCGGGCGCGGGCTGTTGCGGCAAAACGTTAAAGCTTGCTGCCAGCACAATCGCCAGTAGCGTCGTCATCTCAATTCTCTCGGGACAGAATCGCTACCGATACTGTGGCTTGCTGCTTCGCAGAAACATTCACATCCCTGGCGTGCAACAGATATGCATCCAGCACGCCCGGCTTTCGGTATTCAATACCTTCGGCGCTATCCAGCGCGAAAACTTTGTACTTTCCCGGCGGAACCCCGTCGAATCGCGCCGTGCCGTCTTCACCCGCAGGCGAAAACTCAACTAGGTTCGGAAACTCTTCGCTCACGGCGAACACCGCGACTCCGAATTTATTGCCGTTCGACTCCACCGATGCCTCCAACGCACCAGCATCGTCGCGCACATATATTTCGATGGCCTCCGAGCTTCCTTCCGCCCCGATCACTAAGTCATCGCGCAAAAGATCTGTCTGTCCAGCCGTCGCAGCCGCGACGTAATACCTTCCGCTCCGTCCGAACTCCACGCGATAGTGGCCGGGTAGAATATTTCTCAAGACCACGGATTGCTTTCCTTGAGGCCCAGTCATTGAAAATCCTTGCCCCATCGGGCGTCGCGGCCCGTCCCCTGCCGGAACAAGTTGCGGCCACACCGGAATGAAAGGTTGTCCCTCCGTCAATACTTCCGCCGGTGGCGGAGAATCCATTCGAAAATTAACTGGAATCGTTCTTGCCTGCGCCAAATTCAAATGCACTTCCACGTTCTCCGAGTTCAGCGCCACCTCTGCGTGCCCGGTCCGTGTGCTTCCATCGTCCATATTTCCATTGCGACCCTGCTCTCGAGCCGTCGCTCGCAACACGTAATTCCCCGCCGGCAGAAAATTGGTCCGGAAAGCGCCGTTGGCCGGATTCATTCCAGCTCCGCCCATCGAATTCCCATCGGGAGCCAAAACTTGAATTGATACCGCATCACTCGCGCTCACTCCGTTCAATGTACCGGTGATTCGGTAAAACGGCTGCCGCACCAGCGAGATTCCCGCCTCAAAATGTTTTCCGGGGGTGATCACGATCGGCGTCGCATCTTCCAGCGCTTGTCCCGCCGGATAGTACGCCATCGAATATCCCTGCACCTTGATCGCGCCTGCGGTTCCGGGAGTTGGCGCAACATTGGGGCTTGGCCCCGCATGCAGGTAGTAAGTTCCCGGCGGCAATTCGGCGATGCGAAACTTTCCTTCGTCGTCCGTACTCGCGCCGTTGCGCTGCTGCCAGTTTTTCAACCCATCCTGAATAACAGCGCTCAGCAACTCCACCGGAATGTTTTCCAGCGGTTCCCCGCCCGCGGAAAAAACCTGCCCTGAAATGACTCCCTCCGGAACAAGCTCAACTGTAATCGGCGCCATCCCTCGCACGACTGGAACGTATTCTTGCGGCGACGGCATATTCGAAATTTCTTGCCGATTCAGATAGCCGGGCTTTTCCGCCTGGACGGCTACCCTCCCTCCGGGCACTTCGCGAAGCACGAAGTTACCTCTGTCGTCGCTCAGCGTCGCCGTTCCCTGGAACTCCACTAGCGCCCCGCGAATCGGCTCCCGTGTCTCCGAATTCACCACCGTCCCAGTCACCGTAAATCGTTCGGCACTAGCAGGGAATCTCTGCATCTGCGCTGCGCAAAATCCAGGTCCGAGGAATAACACACCTGCAAGGAGCAGCTTCCTCAATCGAAACACACAGGCCGCAGAACGCATACAAATCACCCCGTCCGTGCGCTCATTAAAACTCCATCAATTAGTTACTGTCAATTCGAGTTTTTGATTTCTCTCGGAGGCATCCTGCCTCGACCGAATCCTCCGCAGCGCCATCGGTGCGCCACCAAACAAATCGGCGTACGTTGCGTTGCGTAAAGCCCACAACAGCGCGTTTTCCCGCGCCCTGTCGAACCCCCGAAACAACCACTTCCCGTTGATTCGCTCACCAAGATATGCTATAGTAATCAAATATCATATAACTACTAATATGCCACCCCACCTCCACCCAATTCGAACGCCATCCCCTTCCCGTATCTCTCCGAAAAATCCCCGCCCATCCCAAGTCATGTCAGTACTGGAACCAGTTTCCCCAAAACACCCCTCATTTCGCTCTAAACTCAATCCTATCTATTACTTACATTTCATAGTACTATCTAAAGCTACTAGAATCATCACTTTCCATAAACCATGCAAAGTTTTTTCGACCATATCCCTGCCACTCATGCCCCTCAAAATAAACCACTTACCCGAAAAATCATGCCAAACTTCCATTTCACTTAGTACTACTCGCTTCACCCCAGAACGCTCAAATCCGCCTTTCGGGCCCTTTCAAACACAACCTCACTTCGCATCGGTCGCAACCTCTGTTCCGGCACAATTCCCACTCGCGCAAGGGCATCGTCCCCGTCGGCGAACGCACCGCCCGCGCTCCGGGCCGAAACTATTTTGGTTTCCGCTGAGCCTTCGACACCAAGTTCCGCCCGAGCACCGCCGACGCCGCCACCACTCCGCCCATCATCGCGCCCGCCACGCCCAGGCTCACTACGTCCTGTCCCGTGAGGTACAAATTCCGGATCGGCGTCCTCGGCTTCAAACTTTTCAAACCGAATCGCGACGGACTGGCGCTCAGTCCGTACGCCTCCCCGCGCTGATAATTCATGAAGTGCCGCGTGCTCAGCGGCGTCGACATCTCCGCAAAATCAATCTTGCCCCGCACTTGCGGCACATATTTCTCCAGCGCCGCCTTCAACCGATCCGCGAGCCGCTTCTTGAACAAATCGTATTCCCCGTCGCGGTGTCTCCACCGCGTGTCTTCCCATCGCGCGAACCATTCGTAGGGCACCAGCGTCACGATTTCGAGCGTCGCTCGGCCAGGATGCTTCCCCGCGAATTCCGGATCTTTCGCCGATGGAAACGAAACGAAGTAGACCGGGAATGGAGCATCAGGATCAGCCGCCGACCGCGCCACATTCGCATCGTGGTTGTACGATTCATATATCCACAAATTCGTGCCGGTAAGCCCCAGTTGCTCGGCCGTCTCCGCCACGCCAACGTACAAACTCAGATGCGCCATCGATGCCGGAATTCCGCGTACATCGTCCAGCATTTTCGCGATCGCGATATTCGGCGTGGGGATCAATCTCGCGAAAGTGTTGTGCGCGCCGGCGTCACTCACAACAATAGGCGCACGCATCTCCCGGCCATCCGCCATACGAACTCCCGCCGCGCAATTCCCTTCCACAATTATTTCCGCAACGTCGGCGCTCACCACAATGTCGCCGCCATTCCGCAGAATCAGCGGCGCAATTGTTTCCGCGACTCGCTCCGCGCCGCCCACCGGATAACTCGCACCGCCGAAATAATGCGCCGCGATCATCGCGTGGATTCCAAAGCTGCTTTGCCCCGGCGGCAAACCATAATCGCCCCACTGCCCTGTCAGCACACCGCTCAATTCACGATTGCTTGTAATGCTCGCGAGTACATCCGCCGTCGTGCGGCTCGCCCACTGCAGAAATCCGCGCCGCATCCATCCGCCCGCGAGCCGCGAAATAAATTGCGGCACTGCCTTCTCCGCAAAATATGTTCCGCCCGATTTCATACACGTCACTACAGCCGCCATATATTTGTCGATCGGCACAGCTTCGCGCGGAAAATATTTTTTCATTCCCTCCCGGAAATTCTCGATCCCCGCGACCAAATCGTAGCTGCGATCCGGGAAAATCAACCGGTCATACACATCGGGCATCGCCGCCCACTTCAATTCGCCGTCTGTGATGTAGTCAAACACGCGCCGCACGTGCTCGGACGGATCGCTCACGTCTCCCACGTAATGCACGCCCACATCCCACTGATATCCCGGACGGTGGAACGAGTGCGTGTAGCCGCCAGCCGTGTAGTGCCGCTCGAGCACCAGAACTTTCTTGCCTGCCTCTTTCGAAAGAAGCGCAGCTACGGCGAGCCCGCCGATCCCGGAGCCAATGACAATCGCGTCCCACTTGTCTACGAGTTTGTGTTGCTTGTAGGAATGGAAATTCATAAAAACATTCGCAACTTCAGCCTATCACCGCGCGCTGGCGCTTGTCGCGCAGCGGAAATCGCAAACCCGGTCTCACTTAGACGGTTGCACAAGAAAAGTGCGCCCCGTAGACTCGATCAATGTTCATTCGCCGCCGCATCGCAATTTCATTCACTCTCGCGCTCTGCGCGGCGATCGGCGCCATCCCATCTAGAAGCCAGTCCATGTCAGGTATGCAAATGGACCAGAGCGGCGGCATGAACATGCAACCACAATCATTAATCCAGGAAATCATCCGCCACAATTTATCCGGCACAGGTGTCGAGCCCGATTCCACTCCCGTGCCGATGCTCATGACTCACAAAGGCTCGTGGACACTCATGTTCCACGCAAACGTCTTCGTCCTCGATGAGCAACAAAGCAGCCCGCGCGGCGCCGACAAATTCTTTTCCACGAATTGGTTTATGGGAATGGCGCAGCGAAAACTCGGCCCCGGCACTCTCACACTACGCTCCATGCTCAGCCTCGAGCCCGCCACAATCACCGGCCGCCAGTATCCGCTGCTTTTTCAGGAAGGTGAGACCGCATTCGGCAATCCCATAGCCGATGGACAGCACCCGCACAATTTCTTTATGGAACTCGCCGCGCTCTACGACATAAAACTCGGCGAACACTCCCTACTTTCTTTTTACGCTGCCCCGGTCGGTGATCCCGCCATCGGCCCCGTCGCCTACGCGCACCGCGCATCCGCTTCCGAAGATCCGCTCGCCGCGCTCGGCCATCATCAGGAAGACTCCACGCACATTTCAGACGATGTCGTCACCGCCGGATTCGCCTATGGATTTGTTCGCGTGGAAGCATCCGGATTTCATGGTCGCGAGCCCGGCGAAAATCGCTGGATCATTAGCCAGGGCGGGCTCGATTCCTGGTCGATGCGTCTCACAGTACAACCCGGGAAAAACTGGAGCGGCCAGTATTCCTACGCGCGAATCGCAAGCGTCGAAGCCCTCTTTCCAAATGAAAATCAGGAACGCATGACTGCATCCATCGATTACAACCTGCCGTTTCAAGACGGAAATTGGTCAAGCACCCTGCTTTGGGGACGTACGCGATCGCTTCTAGACGGCGCAATTTTCGATAGCTACGATTTCGAATCCACTTTGCAATTCCGTTCGAAAAATTATGTGTGGACGCGCATCGAAAACGCCGAACGCTCCAGCGAATTGCTCGTCGGCGAAAATCCGCTTCCGCCGAATTTCACCGAGCAGCCCATCGGCCGCGTGCAGGCCTACACACTCGGCTACGATCGCGATGTAAATTTAATTCCGCACATCGCATCCGCTCTCGGTGCACAATTCACTTTGTATGGAACGCCTTCGGTTCTTCAGCCGATTTACGGATCGCATCCACTCGGCGTCGCTATTTTTTTGCGCCTGCGGCCAGTGCCAGGGAAGAAGTGATGGATTTATCTGTCTCGAGTCTCGCGAAAGATTTCCGCGCTGCGCGAAGAGCATGGTCCATCGTCGGCCCGTCCTCCGGCAAGATTGCGAATCCCGCGCTGATCGCGAGTGACGCCTGGTTTTCTTCTGCATTCAGTTGCGCCGAGAGACGCTGCGCCAATCTTCGCACCCCCGGCTCGGAAGTTTCCGGCAGCACCACCGCAAATTCATCCTCGGATATCCGCGCAGGCGAGTCAGCTCCCCTGCAAACTTCTCCCAGCGCTTTCGCCAGCTGGCACAATGTGCGGCTGCATTCCACCGGCCCGGATCGCTCTTTGATTTGTTTCAGCTCATCCAGTTTCAACACCAGCAGCGCAAACTCTCGTCCCGTACGCCGTGATCTCCGCGATTCACCGATGAAGATGGATTGCACTTGGATGCTGTTCAGAAGTCCAGTCAGCGAATCGCTCGTGGAAGATTGGTGCGAAGGCTGCAGCGCATTCCAATCCGTCACATCGGACGCGGTGATCAATCCCGCGGGCCTCCCGCGCATGTCTATCTTCCCGAGAGAAATGTCCCACACTCGCACTTCGCCGCTCTTCGTCAGAATCTTCGCTTCATATCGCGTGGCACATTTTGAATCATTGAGACGAGACAGCCCGCGCTCAATCACGCTCGATCGGGAATCTGGATGAAACAAATCCCACGAACTCAATTCCATAAGTTCGATTTCCGAATAGCCCGTCAGCTCTTGCGCCGCGCGATTCGCGTACCGGCACTCTGTTCCCTGATAAATAAGCACCGCGGATGCGATCGAATCCACCAGTGCGCGAAATCTTTCTTCACTCTCGTGCAGCAATCCCTCCGTGCGAATTTTTGCTTCGTGCAATTTCTGATCGAGTACAGCTTTGCACAACGCCGCAGACAACGTATTCAGTCGGCTTTTCAGTATGCAGTCTGCCGCGCCCTGCCGGACGCATTGCATTGCCCTCTCTTCTCCCAACTCCGCGCTCACGAGGATGAATGGCGTTTCAATTCCCTGCCGTCTCAAATATGCGAGAGCCTCCATTCCGTTCCAGCCGCGGATGTTGTAGTCGGAAAGAATCGCGGAATACGTCTTCGCTCCCGCAAGATTTTCAAACTGTTCCTTCGTCACTGCGTGAACGGCCACAACTTTCGGCGACGCACCCTCCAGCGCACGAACCGTCAGTTGGAAATCCTGTTCGGAATCTTCGAGGACCAGCAGATGCAAAGAACTCGAGTCTTCCGTGCTCGCTACTACTTGATGATTGGCCACGATTGTTTCTCCTTCTGTGTGAACGTGCTTTGATCAATAAACTCCACGCGAGGATGCAAATCCCCACTTGGCGCCGCGGACACAACCTTCAACGGAATTTCTGTTTGAGGAGTCAGTTCAGCAAGAATCTCGTAAAACTCAAGCCGAATTCCAACTCCGACTTTGTTGAGGTGATCTTCGATAGCCACAGTGCGAACAACCTTGGCGATGCACAGCCACTCCGCCGAGGCTGCGCCGGTAACTTCTTCTGGCATTTCGATTCGCACTCGAAGCGTCGAGCCCAGTGCGGGTGGAAAGAATGTTTCGAAATACGTCCCGCTTTCCGAAATATTTACGGATTCTACGACCCGCTCGGGAGCGTTCGAATTCCACACGGAAAAATGCAGAGGCTTGGTGACTCGAAATCGCCGGGCCAATCGCCGGTCGGACAATTGCATGAGATCCTCAGGCGCGTTGGGAAGGAGTCAGCGCAACTATTAAAGCATGAAGGGGACTTTAAGGTTAGCACCCGGGAAAACGATGTCAACCATTAACGCAGAGCCGTGTGCGAGCGCGCGGAATTTGGCAGCACAATCCTTCACACGGACGGCGTGTGCGCCGCTCAATTCCCATAACGCAGTGCGCGGCCAGCGATGCGTCCCTCGCAGATCGTTTACGCGTTCAAAAAAAAGGCGAGCAGCGCGATCGTGCGCTGCTCGCCTTTTCAAATATGCAATCCGCGTAGCGTCGTTTTCTAGAGATGTCCCGTCGTGATCAATTTATAGATCGTTGCGGAAAATCCGTTGATAAATGTCTGGCCGCCATTCAGCAAATTGTCTTTCGTCTGATAGTCAGCCGGAACATCAGGATACACGCCGATGTTTTCGATGAGCGGCGCCGCGGGAAGTCCTGGCGTCGCAACAATTCGGTTTCGAATTTCGAGCGATAGCGTCACTCGCACGCTGCCCTCGGCGTAAGGCCCGGCGTTGTTATCAAACTCCACCACGTCGCCACCGCCGCCGCTGGTCCTCACGCCGTAAACCGTGACGCGCTTGTCATCCTGCAAGGTTGCGCCAAAGGTTTCCGCCGCCGAACCCGTGAAGTTGTCCGTCAACACCACAATCGGTCGCGTGTACGCCAAGTTGTTTCCGTTGGCGTCCGTCGCTGGAGGATAAGTGAGCCCCACCGAGCAAACTGGAAGCGGCCCCGTCATTCCGCGAGGCTTAGCAAGAGCCTGCTCCACTTCTTGCAGATAACCAGCCAGCGTGTCGATTGTGCCTTGATCGGCGCCGCCGAATTCAGCGTCGATCAATTCATTCTCAAAATTCTCCACCCAGAATTCGGTAGCTCGCACTGAAAGGCCGATACTCTGAAAAGGAGCGGGGAACAAGTACTGCATCAAATTGTTCGTGTAGCAGAGATCCCCGCCGCCATTACCCATCACATCGATCACGAGGCCGCCGGTGTTCTGCTGGAAGTACGCCATCTCTCCTTGAAACTGCTGGAGAGCGAAACCTTCATCGGCTGGCTCCATGCTCGGAATGCGGATGAATCCAACATTCACATTGCCCACCGGGAATGTCCCGCTCAGAAATTCATCCGATGGATTCGCACCAAGCCTCAGTTGAAATCCAGCGGGAGGATTGAATACTGGGAAGAAAGAACCAAAAGGATCGATAGATCCAGCCACCACGTGGCCCGGATGCAGGCGACCCATGTTCCGCGCGCGTTCCATTGGCGTCGCAGATTTTGCAAGCGAACGCACTACGCGCGGCTTTGCGCCCGTGTAAGCATGCCACGGATTCGCGGCAGCCCTCACCTGTTCGCGCAACGGCCGCACCACGCCGGTCTTCGCAAGCGCAGACGCCGAATGAAACGGGAACGTGCTCGGATTGGGCACCGGACCCTCTTCGTTTAGCGGAACGCCAATCGCACTCCACGTCATTTGAAACGCGTGGACTTTGCCCTGGCTTCTCACCTGCACCGTAGCGACGTCTCCTGGATTCACCTTGTTCGCGTATGTGTACCAGCCTTGATAGCGATCGAGAATTGCCGCCGCGGCGAGCCGATTCGTGCTAACTGGATTTCCGCGTCCATTCACCGCGTATGGTGCCAACGCTTGTATCCATGCGTTCGCACTCGTGCCGTCTACCGATACAAGTTCGTCTCCCACATTGAACGGGTACTGCGCTGGAGGAAGCTGCGAAGTGTCGATGCTGTCGATCAACACCCTGCCGTCATAGATATCCACGGTGAAGGGCAATGCCGCTTCGTACTCAGACGGAAGCACGAACTCGTCATGAAAATCGTGCAGGCTCGCGACGTAACGCACGCAGATGTCATAAAAAGAGAGATCGTCGCTCGACGCGTTGATCTGTGCCAGCCAGGGCTGAAGCCTCAGCATGTCGTAGCCGAACGCTTCGATCTTCCAATCGTACGGGCCGTAATTTTTATCGTACAGCCCCGCAATCGCCGAAAAATCCGAAACTTTTTGGTCGTGGGTAAGTTGCGCGTAGCAACTCGAAGCACAGCTCAGAACAATCGCGAGAATCAACAGCCTTTTCATCGGCCCTCCGGACGGGTGAAGTCGAGGAGGGTATATATCCCATGTTTAGGAAGCAATCAAGAGCCATCGAAGGACTAGTCGTGTCTGAGCGCGACCATCGGATCGACCCGCATCGCTCGCCGCGCGGGAATATATCCTGCCACCGCCGCCACGGTGCCCAGGATCAGCGCGACGAGGCCCAGCGTAGTTGGATCTTTCACCGAAACTCCAAACAGCAAGTGCCGCACCAAGTAAGAGGCGGCGAGGGCACACGGCACTCCAACGGCGAGACCGGCGAGGGTAAGCAGCATCGTCTCTCGCAAAACCATTTTCGAGATGGCGCTGCGAGAAGCGCCCAGCGCGATCCGAATCCCGATTTCCTGAGTGCGGCGCGAAACGGAATAAGCGATCACGCCGAAAATCCCAGTCGCCGCCAGCACCAGCGCCATCGCCGCGAAGAGCGTGAGCAACCAGGTTCGGAATCGCGGCTCTGCGACGTTCGTCGAAAGCACGTCCGTCATTTTCGCGATGTCGCCGATGGGCAAATCTTTGTCGATGGCCATCGTGTCTTTGCGGATCGCTTCCGTAACATCCGAAACTGGGAGCGTCGATTTCACAACGAGGTCTGAACCCCAAAACGGAGACTGCGCAAATGGCACGTACATCATCGGCTTGGGATCCTCGCCCAGCGCCGAATCGCGCACATCGCCAACGATTCCCACTATCTCGCGCGGTACGCCGCTCGCGGGTGGAAATGCGAATGAGATGTTCTTGCCGATGGGATTTTCATTTGGAAAATATACCCGCGCCATCGCTGTGCTAATTACGGTCACCCGAGGGGTGGACATCACGTCGTCCGCCGAAAAAAACCTTCCCGCAACAAGCGGGATTTCCATTACGCGAAGATAGTTCGGCGTAGTCGCAACGAAATCCGCGATGCGCGATTCCGCTGCGGATCCGGGCGGCCGTCCGACAATTTCAAACGGCACGCGTGGCGGCGTATCCGCGAGCGGCGTGGGCACCACCAACGCCGCGTCGCGCATCCCCGGCTCGGCCTGAACGCGCGCGAGCACATCCTCCGTGAAGGCAAGCCACTGCTGCGGAGTTTTGTATTGCGCGCGAGGCAGCGAAACATTCGCCTTCACAATGTGCGCGGTCTCAAACCCCGGGCTCACTGCTGTGAGTTTCGAAAAGCTGCGAATCAGCAAGCCCGCGGCGACGAGAAGCACCATCGCGAGAGCGATTTCCGCTCCAGCAAAAATGCCGCGCGCGCGGCGCCCGCCGGCTGTTTCTCCGGAACGCGACCCGCCCTCGCGAAGACCTTCTTGCGGATCGGATTTCGCCGCGAGAAACGCGGGTGCCAGTCCAAAAAGAAAAATCGCGATCACCGAAATACCAAGCGCGAATGCGAGTACCACACCATCCACACGAATCGGATTCAATTGCGGAACACTTTTCGGAACCAGCGCCGCGAGCACATGCACTCCCCAATACGCGAGGAGAATTCCGGCAGCGCCACCGAGCACCCCGAGCACCGCCGTTTCACTGAGCAGCTGCCGCACGATGCGGCCGCGGCTCGCGCCAAGCGCAGTGCGAACAGCAATTTCGCGCGTTCGCGACGTCGCGCGTGTGAGAAGCAAATTTGCGAGATTTGCGCAGGCGATTATAAGTACGAGAACGACAGCGCCAAGCAGCACAAAGAGCGGAGTGCGCACGTCGCCGACAATCAATCGTTGCAGCGGTAACAGGTGAATCTCCCATCCAGAGTTTTCCGCAGGAAATTGTGCTGCGAGCCGCTGCCCGATCACATCGAGCTCGGATTGCGCTTGCGCGAGAGAAACTCCCGGCTTCAACCTGCCGGTAGTGAGCAGCCAATGCCGCCCGCGAAGATTCATCCACGATTCAAACATCGGATCCTGGCCCACCGGAATCCAAACTTCGCGAGCGCCCGCCAGCAGCGGATAGCTGAATGTTGCGGGCATCACGCCGACGACACTGAACGCGCGCTTATCCAGATTGACCGACGCGCCGATAATATTCGGATCGGCCAAAAAAACGCTGCGCCAAACACTTTCGTTGAGAACCACAACATGCGCAGCGCCCGGCACGCCATCCTCCGTCCGAAGCATTCGCCCAAGAATTGGCTGCTGCTCGAACACGGAAAAAAGTTCAGGAGTTACATCCGCCACTTTCACAATGAATGGATCGCCGCGGCCGGTGAGCGTGAGTTCGTGCGAAGTAATTCCGGTCATGCCGCTAAACGAACTGTCCTGCGCGATCACATCCTGCAAATCGAGATACGAAAAACCAGCTTGCGCGCTGGAATCTTGCGTCCGCTGCTGGAAGATGGTGTAAAGCTGCTGCGAATCGGGGTACGGCAGCGGCTTGAGCACCACCGCGTAGACCACGCTGAAAATGGCGGTGTTTACGCCGATTCCGAGCGCAAGAGTAAGAACGCATACCGCGGTGAATCCCGCGTTCTTGCGAAGGACGCGCAGCGCGTATCGCGCGTCCTGCAAGAATGTCTCGATAACCGGCAACCCGCGCAGCTCGCGGTTTGTTTCTTGCAACTGTGTCGCGCCGCCAAGCCGAATTCGCGCGGCTCGCTTCGCCTCTTCGCAAGACATGCCGCGGCGGATATTTTCATTCGTAAGCATTTCGAGATGCGATTCCAGCTCGCTTGAGAATTCTTGATCAACATCGGCAGGCGATCGCCACGTGCGAATTCGCGACGCAATTGATTTGATCCAGGCGAACATCCTTGATGCGTTCATCGCGTCATCCCCTCTCCGCGATGCGTAGCACGCGGCCAATCACACCCGATATTCGCTCCCAATTTCGCGCTTCTGTGCTGAGCTGTTTCCGCCCCGATTTCGTAATCGAATAAAATCTCGCCTTCCGATTATTTTCCGAGGTGCCCCACGCTCCCGAAATCCAGCCCTTGTGCATCAGACGCACCAGCGACGCGTATATCGTGCCCTGATTGATCAGCAGCGCCTCTTCGCTGATCTGCTCGATGCGCCGCGCGATTCCATACCCATGCAGCGATCCCATCGACGCGAGCGTTTTCAAAACCATTAAATCGAGGGTGCCCTGCAGAATTTCGGATCTTTCGCCGGCCATCGCATCTCCTGTGGCGTACGCACAGGAGTATCTCGAACACTCCTGTGGCATGTCAACAGGAAAGATTCAAAAGCTCAAATCTTATGGCGATGGGGGCGATCAAATCTCATTGTTGTCGCTACGGCAAGAACATAATTACTCTGCAGATTTAGCCGCGAGCGTCTCGATGACGGCGATGTTCTGCAGTAAGCCTTCGGGGATCGTGTGGCGCTGCTTCAGGTAGTCCGGCGCATTGTATGAGACCCAAACTTTTCCTTGCGCGTCTTCCGAGATCAGAATCTTGAGGGGCAGATCGATCGCAACGCTGGGCGCAGCCAACATGACCGGCGTTCCCGCTTTCGGGCTGCCGAAGATTATGAGTTTTGTCGGCGGCATCTTCAGCCCCACTTTTTCCGCTTCCCCGCTGTGGTCCACCACCGCAAACACTGTGACTCCCTTCGCCCGCAAAATTTCCTGTAGCTTGTCGAGCGTTTGGTCCACAGAATGATTGCTGGGAACCGAAACGATTCCA
This sequence comes from uncultured Acidobacteriota bacterium, assembly GCA_963785395.1. Taxonomy (GTDB): domain Bacteria; phylum Acidobacteriota; class Terriglobia; order Acidiferrales; family UBA7541; genus DASTCZ01. The sequence continues at coordinate 354,400 of CAWAVH010000005.1, forward strand.
TTTCCGTTGCCGGCAGCGAGTGCCATTCGCCCCTCCTTCAACTCAGATTCTTCGCGAGGAACTTTCTCATTGCTACTGCAACTTCTTCCACGTGCGTCTCCAGCGCGAAGTGTCCCGTCTCTAGAAATTGCACCATCGCGTTTGGATTGTCTCTGCGAAATGCCTCCGCACCCGGCGGAATGAAAAACGGATCATACTTCCCCCAAATTGCCAGCAGCGGCGGTTTCGCCTTCCGGAAATATTCCTGGAAAGCCGGATACAGTTTCACGTTGTTCGCGTAATCAAGAAACAGGTCCAACTGAATCTCCATATTCCCGGGCCGCTCGATCATCGCGGCGTCGAGCGTGTAGCCCTCGGGCGCGATCGTCTCCGGATGCGGCACGCCATCGGTGTATTGCGAACGAAACCCCTCAGGCCCCAGAGCGTTGCGAAGCATTTCACGATTCTCGGCGGTCGGCTCCCGCCAATAGCGCTGGATGGGAGCCCATGCATCTCCCAGACCTTCCTCATACGCATTTCCGTTTTGCGAAACGATTGCGGTGACGCGCTCCGGCCTCGCCATCGCCATGCGAAATCCTGTTGGCGCGCCATAATCAAAAACATATAGCGCGTAGCGGGAAAGATGCAGCGCGTCGGTGAATGCCAGCATCGTCTGCGCCAGCGCATCGAATGTATATTTGTATTGCCGCTTCGCCTGAATTTCCGTAAATCCAAATCCCGGAAGATCGGGCGCGATCACTCGATACTTGTCAGCGAGACGCGGTATCAGTTCGCGATATTGGAATGACGATGTCGGGAAACCGTGTAGCAACATCACAACGGGCGCTTCCGGCGCGCCCGCTTCCCTGTAGAAAACGGTTACTCCATCTGCTTCGATCCGATGAATACTGGTATGCGACATCCGGTTATCCTCGACGGTAGGATGTGCCTGCGGCCCAAAAGCGACGCAAGGGACTATAAGAAATCGACCCACGCGTGAATCAAGCGCTCGACAACTCAGCGAATCTTGCGGTCGCCGAAAATTGGATGCACCTCGAATAGAATTGTTATTGTGACAGATTAAATGGCGAAGTGCAGACAGCTGTGTCGCCACTGCAGAGCAGCGGCCTGATTAGATCAAGCTGGCAACCTGGCGTTAGTTCTTCGGCTTCAGCAGAGCCGCCACAGCCAGTTCCAAAGCCGCGATGCGCGCCTTCAGTTCCTTGTTCTCCGCCGCCAATTGTTGTGTGGCGCCGATGTTCATGCTGAAGAGCTGGTCGTAATCCACCACGCGGAAATCGTCTACTTTTTTGCCGAACACAAAAACTTCGCTAGACGCCGTTTCCACTCCAGACAGCACGAAAGTGTTATCACCCAGCACCGCAGCGACCGGCTTGTCCACGTTGCCCGAATCCGCGATGATGATTCGCACGATATCCCCAACGGCGAAGCCGTGCGCCTTGGGAATGGTTACCGTCAACTCTTGTCTGGCGGTGTTGTAGCGCGTCGTCTCCGACATCACATACACGTTGGGAATAAAGCTGCTCGTAATGCGCACGGCTTCCGGGTAGACCTTCTCCACTTCCTGCGCGATTACTCCCTTTTTCTGCTGGCTTCCCTTTTCAATTACATCTACATAGCTGTAGTTTGTGATTTTCAGCCTGGTCAGCGTCTCCAGATCAGACGCTGTGTCGCTCGGTCCAATCACAATCTTGATTCGCGCATCGGAAACGGCGTCAAACTCCGGTGACGCGATCCGGCCTGCTGAAACGATCCCGAATTGCGAGCTGCCCGTCCCGTTGCCAGACGGAAAGTTTCCTGCACCTCCGGTGTTTAGGAATCCGTATGGATTGCCGAAACTCAAGCTCACGGTTCCTTCGACATCCAGTATGGCAGTCGGCGTATTCGTATTTAATCCCAGGCGATTTGTGCTGTTGTTCCAAAACAAATTGCCGCTCTTGCTGGCGAGAGCGCTCGCTGTACTTCCAAATACGATTCCGCCCGCCGTAACCGCCGTCAACCCAGTTCCGCCGTTGGCAACTGAAACTGTGCCGGTGACATTTGCTGCATTGCCCGAAATATTTCCGGTGATTGCCGTGCCAGGAATTGTAGTGGAAGCGGTAATCGCACTCGCACCTGAGCCCAACAAATAGCCAGTAAGTGTAATCGCACCCGTTCCGCCATTCGCAACGGCAACCGTGCCGGTAACATTCGCGGCGTTGCCCGCAATGTTGCCGGTAATTGCCGTGCCGGGAATCGTAGCGGAAGCGGTAATCGCATTGGCTCCCGAGCCCAACAAATAGCCGGTGAGCGTGATCGCTCCTGTTCCGCCATTCGCAACCGGCACTGTGCCTAGTGAGATCGCAGGAGTTGAAGTTCCAGTGGCCACGTTGATCGGGCTGGTTCCAGTGACGCTCGTAACTGTGCCCTCAATTCCCGCACTCCAAGCCAGAGCGGATCCGTTCGTCGTCAGCGCTTTTCCGGAATTGCCAACCTGCGATGGCAATAAATTGGCGATCGCCAAACTCGCCGTAGCCGCGCCAGTTCCGCCATTCGCGACAGGAATCGTGCCCGTAACATTGGCCGCGTTACCCGCAATGTTGCCGGTAATTGCCGTGCCAGGAATCGTCGCGGAAGCCGTGATCGCGCTCGTCCCTGAACCGAGCAAATATCCAGTGAGCGTCGTCGCACCCGTGCCGCCGTTCACAACCGGAACATTTCCAAGGGAGATCGCTGGCGTCGTATTCCCTGTGGCTACGATGATTGGCGATGTTCCTGTTACGCTCGTCACAGACCCAATGGATGCCGCGCTCCAAAGCGGGTTTGTGCCATCCGTCGCGAGTACCTTCCCCGCGTTTCCATTTTGGCTAGGCAGCAAGTTCACAATCGCCGCATTCGCCGACGTTTCACCAGTACCGCCATTCGTCACTGGAACCGTACCCAAGCTGATCGCGGGCGATGTAGTTCCGTTCGCAACGCTAATCGGTGCGCTCGCCGTAACTGATGTGACCGTTCCGCTCAGCGAAGTGGCCGGTGCCCATTCGCTTCCGTCGAATGTCATAACTTGTCCGCTGGTTGCACCCAGTGAATTTAGTATCGCGGCGGTAACCGAACCATTCGCGAGCATGCTCGTGGTCACACCCCCGCCAGCAATCGACACATTCGGCGCGGCGTAACTGAGCCCACCGCCAAAAACGTAAGCCGCTCCGCCATTGAATTGCACCCACGAGGCGCTGGCCGATAAAAATACGTAGCCGTTCTTCGGAACCGTAGCGAAAACCGATTCACTATTCGTCGGAGCCGAAAAATTCCATTCCGATAAGCCTGCACTCCATTGCGCAATCGTATTGTCTTCGCCTGTCCAAACTCCTGTTGCCCCGGGCAAAACGATGTACCGGTCACCATCAGCGGGCGATGGCGGCGGCACGCTCAACAGATCGATCACTGCCGGCTGCCAGACCAATCCGGCAGCGACGCTATCAACGTATGTTTTATTTGTGGCATCCGTAGCGGCCAATGGCGTTCCCAGATTATTGATCGTATTCCCGCCAAGATTCAGGCTTCCTGTAAGCGGCACGCTTCCATCCGCTTTCAGATATCCGGCGACGGCGTGATTCCCCCAGCTAAACGCGGTCATAAAATTGGTGAAATCGCTCGCCGCCAGATAGCCGTCCTGCCCAGAAGTAGCCCGGCTGATCCCGATCGTACCGGTGCTGGTGATTGTGCCTCCCGTTAACGGCGCGCTTGTTCCAACACTCGTCACACTCGCGGCCGCAGCTCCCGCAGCGCCGAGCGGGTCCCACACCGTACCCACAGAATCGTAGACTTCCAGAGATTTCGTGTCGGTGTCGTACACGATTAATCCGTTGGCCGGATTCGTGATATTTAGCCGATCAATCGTCGTCATTCGCGGCGCCAGAAATCCTTGCGTTGTGCTCGTCACATCCAGAGCGGCAGTGCTGTTCGGCGGATCAACTCCGATGCCAATCGCACCCGTCGTGAACACCGCGTTCGCGCCATCAAGCGTAAATGGCGTGGCTCCTGTGGGCCCTGTAGCGCCCGTTGTTCCAGTGGTTCCTGTGAAACCAGGCAATCCTTGTGACCCCGTAGGACCAGTGGGACCTGTTGAGCCCGTAGTTCCAGTAAAACCCTGCGCTCCAGTTGCCCCTGTTGGTCCGGTCGTGCCCGTGCTTCCCGTCGGACCTGTACCTCCCGTGACTCCCATTCCACCGGCGATCCCGGTCGCGCCTTCCTGCGCCATGACACTCCACGCGCTGGTATTCACATTCGGAGCCGGATTGCTCGGCCCTGCATTCGCAGCGGTGGCCACATATGTAGATCCATTTAACGTCACCACATCGTTTATCGCGTAACTCGCGCTTGGATTAAATACGCCTTGAAAACCAAATCCGGCTCCAGTTGCCCCGGTCGCACCGGTTGGACCGGTGGCTCCAGTTGGTCCCGTAGTTCCTGTAAAACCCTGAAGACCCTGCAAACCTGTCGCGCCGATCGGTCCGGTCACGCCCGTGATTCCTTGCGCTCCCGTCACTCCTGTTGCGCCAGTCGCTCCAGTTGCGCCGGTCACGCCCGTCGAGCCAGTAAGTCCGGTCGCACCTTCCTGCGCAATGATGCTCCACGCGCTGGCGTTCGTATTCGGAGCCGGATTGCTCGGCCCCGTTGTGGCCGCAATAGCCACGTAGCTCGAACCATTGAACGTGACCACATCACCGATCGCATAATTCGAGCTTGCGTCGAACGCATTCCGAAAATCGAATCCGCTTCCTGTTGCGCCCGTTGCTCCGGTAGCTCCGGTCGAACCAGTGGCTCCCGTCACTCCAATAATTCCCTGCAATCCCTGCGAGCCGGTAGCGCCCGTAGGCCCAGTAATCCCTTGCAAACCTTGAGGCCCAGTTGTACCAGTCGCTCCGGTGATGCCTGTCACTCCAGTTGCTCCAATGGCGCCCGTCGCACCGGTTGGTCCTGTCACGCCAGTCGAACCAGCCACTCCCGCAAGCGCAATTCCCGCCGGCCAATTCCCGGTGACTCGCGGTCCGAAAATTGTGTTCGTTGCGGTGTTTATATAGAAGTCGCCATCGGTGCCTACTGCTGGCGTCGGATTAATCGTCCCGTTCAAAATTGTCTTGCCATCCGCTCCAGTCGTCCCTGCTGCACCCGTCGCACCCACCGGACCTGCCGCGCCAGGCGCTCCTGCGCTACCCATCGGTCCCGGCGCGCCCGGAATTCCTTGGATTCCTTGCACTCCTTGCGCGCCTGTTGGCCCGGTAGCTCCAGCGCTTCCAGAAATGTTCGCGGCGATCCAACTCGTGCCATTGAAGGTGAGCACCTCTCCAGCAGACGGTGCAGACGACGGATCAATCGGCGTCCCTTTTAATTTGTCCACCGAGATGCCTTGCTGCGTGCCACTAATATCTCCCAGGAATGGACCAGTCACACTCCACGCAGAGCTCGCTTGCAGCGCTGGAATCAGCGAAACATCCGGAGTCAGCGCAACTCCTGTAACAAGCACATGCAACCGCAAATTTGCGCGCAGCATAAGCGACGCGGGTATCGCGGGCATTCCACTGGTGCCGAGCACCACTCCATACAATCCTCCGGTTACGGTGATTGTCTGCTGCCCTGAGTTCCACAATTCGTCCCCATTGCTATCGAGAATCGAAAAGACGAACAGCCGGACGCCGGTTACTAGCGTATCCGTCTCCGTCAATCGCCCCTCATACGCCAGCACGGGGCTCGGCGCCGGATCGGCAACTTGCGCGGAAACCGCTCCGGCGAAGGCGAGAATCAAAACCAGCGCCAGAAGCTTAAATTTGCTGAACATTTTCTTTTCTCCTCAATGCTTCGCTCTCAGAAATCACGTCGTTCTCAAAATCTTCTATTGGCAAACGGTATTCGTTCCGGGGCACGCCATTGGCGGCGTGAATCCACTTCGCACTTGGATCTTGCCTTTGGAATCTACGGAAATTACTGAAGGAACTTCTTGACCGACGATCATCCAGTTCTGTATTGCGCCGTTTGTCTGGATCGCGCCCGACGCTTGCACCAAGTCAGGACTTATCTCCCCGTTCAGTTGCGGCACAGCGAGAATTCCTACTGTCGCTGAACCCCTCAGAATTGTTGCCGCAGCCAAACTCGCGGGAGTCCAAGTCGCGAGCACCGTGTACTGTCCCGCCGTATTCGAAGCTGTAAATACTCCTGCGCTGTTGATCGTCCCAGCGATTACCGGAGTCACTGACCACGTCAACGATCCTCCGGTCGGCGCCGCAGGATTGAACACCGCCATAAACGGAGTGACTGATCCCGCAGCGACAGTGATCGACGCAGGTGTCACCGAAAGTTGCCCGCTCGCCGTAGTGCTTTTGGGATTTGGAAAGCCGCTGCTGTTGCTGCAACCCGCGGCGCCCAGCGCGATAAGAACGATCGGCGCGATCACGCACGCCACCGCCGCGGCAAAACCAATTCTCGCGCGAGTCTTGGAACGCGTCGGCAGAAGTTGTTCACTCATTTGTGGTGCTCCGGTGTGACAAACGCACGACACCTATCGCAAACGCCGCACACGCACGAGATTTTTTCGGAAAGGGGGAAAACCTTAATTCAGTTCAACGAGAGGGAAAAAATCAGAGAGAGGATTTGCCGAACATTGCTGCAACTACCCAAGGCGCTTGCAATGTTCCTGACGACGCTACCAGTCTCTACTCGATACCCACAGATTCTTTATGGCACTCCATTCCTAAAGGTACACTCGCGAAGAATTCGCCCGGCATAGCTCTCGAACTATCTGCGTCACCTCGAAATCTATCCCGCAGTGCGAATCTGAAATCGCATGCTAAAATCGCGTTGCCGGATTCTTTCGGCTGTCGGGGCGTAGCGCAGCCTGGTAGCGCGCCTGCCTTGGGCGCAGGAGGCCTGGAGTTCGAATCTCCACGCCCCGACCAAATCCTTCAACGACTCAATGTAGTGCGATGCCCAGCAATTTCTCTCCGCTGAGCCGCTTAAACGCACCCATCCCATCGCGATACTGGGCTTCTGTCCGCGCAAGCATCTTCTTGAATTCCGCTCTTTTCCGCAGCGGATCGAGCCACGGGTCCCCAGCCATCGCGGGATAGCAGAAATAGCCGCCCTTCACGACACGCTCCAGTAGTTGCAGCGCCGGTTCAATCTGGCCCAGATGAGAAAGATGACGCGAAAGATAGAACAGTCCCTCTGGGTCCCGAAAATCCGATGCGATGATGCGATTGATTGCCGCGATGCTTTCGTTCGAGTCATTTTCAATCAGCGCTCGCGCCGCAGTGATGAAATCGCGGATTCGAGTTTTTGTTTTCTGCTCAAGCTCGCGTAGAGCGGGCAGCGTTTCCTTTTCACGATGCGCAGCCATAAATGCAATTGGCACAATATAAGGAAATTCTTCAAGCTTCACGCTGCCAAGCCGCGCATGATCCGCCTGCAAAAACCAGGTGTGCGGTACGCTGGTGCGAATTTTGGGATCAAGTTCCACCGCCCGTTTATGAGCGGCGACTGAAGCATCAAGAAGTCCGCAGTATCGACACGTGCTCACCAGCCCCACGAAGAGTTCCGGATCGGGCGTGTGCGCGCGTTCGATCAACCGTTCCATCGCATTGCGCGCGCGACCAAGATCCACCTCCAGCTGCGCGTACAGCTTGTGCGCCAGCGGCAATTCCGGATTAAGTTCTAGCGCTCGTTTCAGCGCCGCTTCCGCCTGCTGTAAACCGTCCGAAGTTCCCGCCGGAAGATATTTCGACATTACGTGGTGAATCCGGCCGAGCCGCGCCCATGCAGGCGCATATCCGGGATCCTCTTCCACCGATCGCTGATAAAGATCGCACGCAATCGCCCACTGCTTTGAGTCGTAACTAAGTTGGTTGCCGCGCAAATAGAATTCGTACGCCTTTGCGCTCGAAGGCACGTCGCGATGAAGTGTATGTTTTTCGCCCGTCGTCAGCGGCAATGCAAGCGATGCCACGATCCGCTCGGTCAATTCGTCCTGCACGCGGAATAAATTCCCCACTGGTGTCTGCGCTGTATGCGACGCCAGCAGCGTGCCAGCGGAAGCATCAGCGAGCTGCGTCGTGACACGCACTTCGTCTCCAGCGCGAAGCACGGTTCCAGTAACAATCACATCCACATCCGCGCCCGCCGCTACCGCCTTCGGATCGGCATCCGCGCCGAATCGCGCCGCAGCAATGCTCGAACGCACCACAAGATGCTTGAGACCAGAAAGAGAAGTCGTCAGAGCGTCCGGCAGGCTGAAAGCCAAAAACTCCGTTTCAGAGTCCGGTCGCAGCATTCGAAACGGCAGAACAATTAATCGAGTGAGCTTCGGGGTATCTCCGGATGCGCCCCAAGATACCGGCATGACGAACCGATAGCCCTTCCGCGGCAGGGTCTCGATGTAACGCGGCGCATCGGCCGTATCCCCAAGCGCCTCACGGATTTGCCGGATGCAGAAGTTCAGCCCCTGTTCGAAATCAACGAAGGTATCCTCGCGCCAAACCTTTTCCCGGATTTCTGTCCGGGTCACGACTTCCCCGCCCCTCCGCGCCAGTATCTCCAGCACTTTCAGCGGCTGGGGAGCGAGCTTCACTAGGTCGCCTTGGTGGCGCAACTCTCCAACACCAGTATGAAGTTCAAACGGACCGAAGCGGAGTATCGCAGCTTCACTCATACAAAACTCATAGAGAACTCAGGCTCCATCTATGGAGACTTGTGATGAACATCACTATAACTCTACCTGTCAAGGCCACAAGCGTGGCTCAAATCAGAAACGGAGGAAATCATGAGTCTGCGAATTAACGATACGGCACCCGATTTCACGGCTGAAACAACACAGGGCCCCATCAAGTTCCACGAATGGCTTGGCAATTCCTGGGGCGTGCTCTTCTCTCACCCGAAGGACTTCACGCCGGTTTGCACCACCGAGCTCGGCTACATGGCGCGCCTCAAGCGCGAATTCGACAAGCGCAACACGAAAATCATCGGCCTCAGCGTCGACCCAGTCGCAAAGCACTCTCAGTGGTCCGACGACATCGAAAAGACGCAGGGCTTCGCTCCCAATTATCCAATGGTCGGCGATACCGATCTCTCCATCTCGAAAGCTTGGGGCATGCTTCCAGCCACTATCGAAGGATCGTGCGACGGCCGCACCGCCGCCGACAATCAAACCGTTCGCAATGTGTTCGTCGTCGGCCCCGACAAAAAAATCAAGCTGATGATCGTCTACCCGATGAGCACTGGCCGCAATTTCGACGAAGTCCTTCGCGTCATCGATTCGCTCCAGCTCACAGCGAAATACAAGGTCTCAACGCCCGTGAACTGGGAGCCCGGCGAAGACGTGATCATCTCCGGCTCCGTTTCAGACGAAGAAGCAAAGAAAACTTATCCCAACGGCTGGCGGGCTCTGCGTCCTTATCTCCGGTTCGTGCCGCAGCCGAAAGAAACCAGCGCAGTCGGCGCGGATTGATCGAAGCGTTTCGATTTGCCGTGCCTGGCGTTCTTCTCGAATCAAGATCGAGGTGAGGCGGTCAGGCACGGCGGCAATAAGTTTCTCGCGAAAGCAGGTCGGCCCGGCAATTGGAAGTGGTAGCAAAATCTTTTAAAACTCACAGGAGGGTTCCATGAGACTCAAAATTGGATCACAAGCGCCGAATTTCACAGTTCAAGCTTTGGGCGGAAAACAAATCGAACTCGCGGCTCTCCGCGGCCGTCCCGTTCTGCTCAAGTTCTATCGCTTCGCCACCTGCCCCGTCTGCAATCTGCACATGCATCACTTAATCAAGGAATACGACAAAGTGCAGGCGCTCGGAATCACCACCGTCGTGCTCTATCACTCGCCCGCCGAAAAGTTGCAGGCCGCGAATATCGATTTGCCTCCCTTCGCGCTTGTTCCCGATCCCGAGAAGCGCATCTTCAAAATGTACGGAGTGGAGCGCAGCTGGGCCGGTATGTTCTCGTTCGCCGTCATGCGCGAATACATTCGTGCGCTCCGCGCCGGCTTTTCGCCAGGAATGCTGACGAGCGATGGCGGCATCACTGGAAATCCCGCCGACTTCCTGATTAATCGCGAGGGCCGCATCGTCTACGCGCAGTACGGCAAGCACTACGCCGATTCGCTCGAGGCCTCGGAAATCGCCGAAATCTGCCCCAAGATTCTCGCGGCCCTCATGAAGCAAAACGCCGAAGAAGCTCGCGCCGCCGAACTCAGCGCTGAAAACGCTCTAAATTTCATCTGAGCCTCCGTGCTTCGCAATCGTCGCTGTTTCGACAAAGGGGCGCGGCTCCGGATCACGCGCCCCATCCAAATAAATTACGCTGGCCACGCTAGTTCGACGCCAACTGTGTAGCAGAATCTGATGGAGCGCACTTTTACGATACTTCCATCTTTGTCTTAGAATAGGTTGCCACTCCAAATAGCTCAGTGATAAAGTCGCGGCCTCCGAAGCGGGAGGCAGCATGGGGAGAAAATTGCGAGTCGACTGTTTCCTCAAGGAGAACCGGCAGAATGCGGATCATTCGGCTGACAGGACTTCAGGGGAATTCAACGCACTCGTTTTCCGTTGCGATCACAGGCACGAGAACTTATAAACCCACGCATATTCAAAGGAGCGTTTATGAGACGCATCACTTTTTCACTGATTGCATTTGCAGCGCTGGCTAGCCTTATCGCCTGCATGGTCCCGGCATTCGGACAGGCGGACGCGAATTCGGCTCCGGTCTTCGTCACCAAAATCCCGGCAGGATATCGTGACTGGAGACTCGTCTCCATCGCTCACGAAGAAGGCAACCTTCACAGCATCGGCGCACTTTTGGGAAATGATGTGGCGATCAAGGCGTTCCGCGAAGGGAAGCTTCCATTCCCCGACGGCACAATGCTCGCCGCCTTGCACTACGCCCACGTGCCGTCGGAAGAGAACAACAAGATCTTTGGCCAGGAGCAATCGTTCGTTCCCGGATCTCCGACAAATATTCAGTTCATGGTGAAAGATTCGAAAAAATACGCAGCGACGGGCGGCTGGGGCTTCGGGCACTTCGGCGCAGATGGAAAACCTGGCGCAGAGGCGCTGCTCAAGACTTGCTCTCCATGCCATGCCAGAGCCACTCGCGATGGTGTCTTCTCGCGTTACGCGCCTTGATCATCGTTTCCTCGGGGCGCAGGAGAGGTGAAGGTCAAATTTCCGCGCCCCGAACAATTCTTCTATTTAGCTATTTTGAAAAACTCAGCCTCAATGCACGCGCTGCAGCGCCAGTGAATTTCCGAAAACACTCACGTTCAGAACATCGCCCGATAACGTGTAGTGCCACGTCGCCGACATCTCCGATCCTCCCGATTGCGACTTTGTATCTGGTCCCTTCCAATGCAACGTGATGTCGTCTTTGTCTACCGTGTAGATGCAAGGACCACCAACATCTCGTCCGTGCAGACGATATCGCGCCGAACAGATTCCTCCCGGTTGAAACTCCACCACATAGCTCCCGTCCGAGCTTCGCCATTTTCCGGTGATCCCGCTTTGTGGAGTCACCCGGCATCCGGAAAGAAGCACCGCCATGACACATACGATCGTTGCTGCATAGCCAGAAACGATTCGAGTAGTCATTCGTTGCGCTCCGATTTCGATCCGCGAGTTAGGTGCCGCGCGGAAAAACTCTTTTTCAATATTGAGAGGCAACGAATTCTCGAATTAATTCCGCGATCACATGTCCTGCGGTATCGAGCGCGAAGTGGCACCCGTCCACGATATGTACTTCGGCCTTTGGTACGTCGCGGCGATAGGCTTCCGGCTCCGAAGGATCGAACGAGGATTCGTACTTACCCCAAATGACTAAAAGCCGCGGCTGTTTCTCTCGCATCCAAGCCTGCCACTTGGGATAGTTCTCGACGTTCGTGCGGTAGTCGTAGAACAGATCGCTTTGAATTTCGGCTTGGCCCGGCTGGTTGAGAAAATAATATTCATCGGTCCACAGATCCGGGTCATGGCGCTCGATGTCTGAATCGTCCCCAACATGACGCGCGCGGGCAGCCGCGAGCGACAACAGGTTTGCGCGCAAAGCGCTTTCATTGGCAGCGCGATCGGCCCAAAACGCCCGCCGCGTTTTCCAATTCGCGCCGAGACCTTCATTGTGCGCTACGGCGTCCTGAACAATAAGAGCCTCGATCCTTTCGGGATGCGCTAACGCCATCCGAAAACCTACGGGGCCGCCGTAATCCTGCATGTAAAGCGTGTAGCGCGAGATACCAAGCGCTTCCGTGAAGCGGTTCATGACCTCGGCGTAATGATCGAACGTGTATGCGAATTTTTTCGTATCGGGCCAGTCGCTGTGTCCAAACCCGGGATAATCTGGCGCAACCAAGTGATATCGATCCGAAAGCCGCGCAAACAGCGGCTCGAACATCCGCGATGAACTCGGAAGTCCGTGCAACAGTAAAAGCGTCGGCGCGTCTTTTGGCCCAGCCTCTCTGTAAAAGATCGAGAGACCATCGATCTGTATCGTGCGAAAAAAAGTCGGATACTTCATGGAACGCTCCTCCGCATTCCCCGCTTATGCGCCGGCAACTTCTCCTACCGGTTCTTGTGCGGCGGACCAACATAAGGAAATACATCCAGCAGATCTTTGTGGTGCCCCACGTTATCTGTCGTCACCTTTCCATTCGTAAGAATGGAAATAAAAATATCCACCACGTCATCCGTAAGTTTTCGGCCATTCTCCCGGTAAGACGCCGGCCGCGTCGGATCATAGTGCTGAACATCCGGCAGCAGACTCGCTGCCACCCGCCTTGCTTCGTCCGCCGTGTACCCGCCCGTATGCTCCAGCGAGTGAGCGAAAACGCCGACGAATTGTGCATCGTCCGCAGGCTGCGCCGCCAGGTAGGCGCCTTGATGCTCACCCGGGAGGAATACTGATTGCGATGGCAGCGCGCCGCGATCCGCCTGAACCCATTTACCGCCCGCGCCGTCTACGGTGCGAGCCCACAGGCCAATTTTCCCGCCACCCAGAGCGGAGTTGGGTACTTCCAGCACGATACTGCACACATCCTTGTCGGCAAAGAAATCGTCGCCGGTGAACTGCAAATTATTCAACGCCCCCAAAGTGTCGAAGAAAAATGCGTCACTGCGCCAGCCGGCGAAGAAGCGATAGCCTCCGGCCTCTGTCACCTTCGCCTCGCGTCCCATCGACACCGGCGCTCCTTCGATGATCGCCTGCCCGCCATCACCGATTCCTACCGCGTCCTTGCCTTCAACTCGGCGCAAAGTCCCGGTTTGCTTTCCATCCTTGAAAGGAGAGAAGCGCACTCTGAATCCGATGTCGGCGACGACGTCGCCATTCGTGTCTATCCTAAATTCATATACAGCTTCAGACGCGAACGGCTCGTCTGTCGTAGGCCCTGGAGGTTTCACACTCGCGGATGGATGTACGTTCATAACGAATATCGATTTGCCATCGCTTCCAGGCCTGGGAAAAACGTACAAGTCTGTAAAGTCGAGGCGGGCATCCCCGTGGGGAAAGCCAAAGTCTGGACCGGAATAATGATGCGACATGAATCCTCTTTTCTGGATGCTTAGCCGCGGTGTTGCGGAGAGCGGCCCGCACAGTATACGCACCGCTCCGTGGCTCCATTTCGCGCAGCCACTTAAATAATATGCAGGGCTCTTTAGTGAATCGATCGGACACTATTTCGCTGATGAAAGTGCGGCTCGCGCCGAGCGTCCGCACTACTCGTACATCACGATGGGGAGGCTCGCCGTCACCGTTGTTCCTTGTTCGCTAGATGCGATTTCTAGAGTTCCGCCGAACTGACGAACCCGTTCTTCCATTCCGCGAACTCCCACTCCAGCCTTCGCGCTGGTCAGATCGTGCTGCTTCTCGATCGGGATTCCTTTGCCTCGATCGGCGATCTCAACACTCACCCGATTTCCGGCCTGCGCGAGCCGAACGGCTGCGGTCAAACTTCCTGAATGCCGGTGAACATTTGTCAGAGCTTCCTGCACGACTCGAAACAACACCAGCTCCAATTCACGCGGAAGTCTCTCCCCGGTTTTTTGCAGTTCCAAGGCGACTTCGATTTTACTGCGTTCCGAAAAGCCTTCCACGTACCACCGAATTGCCGATTCAAGTCCGATTTCATCGAGCAACGGCGGATGTAGAAGGTAAGAAAGAGTTCTGATTTCTCTCGACAGATCATCGGAAAGCCGTTTCGCTCCGCACGCCAGATTCGCTAGCTTGCTCTTCCCGCCCCCTGCCTCATTTTCAATCGCGGAAATATTCATCGAGAGCGCCGCCAGTATCTGGCCGGCATTGTCGTGCAGCTCCCGAGCCATGTGGCGCCGTTCTTCATCCTGGGTTCTCAGGAGCCGGCCACTCAGTTCTCTCAAACTTATTTCCATTTTTTTGCGCTGCGCAATCTGAGCTTCCAGCGACGTCGTGCGTTCTGATACTTTTATTTCCAATTCGTCGTTTGCTTTTCGCAGCGCCTCTTCCGCCATTTTTAGCGGCGTCAGTTCGGTTACGAACGCGGCGATTTCCTGCTTCCCTTCCGGATTATCGATAACTGATGCCCCAATGAGAATGGGAATCCGGCGCCCGTCCTTCGCGAGAAAGACTTTTTCGTAGACATCGCACCGTCCCCTTGCTCGAAGCTGCCCCACGGCTTGCGCATCGGCGTCCGCATATTCCGGCGGGGTCAAGTTGTCCCAGCGTATCTTCCCCGAATTCATTTCATCTTCCGAATACCCCAGCGTTTTCAAAAATTCAGGATTCACGTACTTCAATTCGCCGTGCAGATCCCCGATTACCATTCCAAACGGATCTGCTTCCGCGAGCGATTTGAAGCGCGTGGACGCCCGCAAGAGTTCCAACCGCTGCGCTTCCGCCTGCAGCAGTCCGGCGATTCTCGTTCCGACCAACTGAAAAAATGTTTCGTAACTTTTGTCAAACGGCAAGCGAGGGCTGATACCGAATATTAGAACCGCCTGCACCGCCAGTCCGTGCATGGTGAGAGGCAAAACGTAC
The DNA here is from genome assembly GCA_963785395.1 of uncultured Acidobacteriota bacterium. Classification (GTDB taxonomy): domain Bacteria; phylum Acidobacteriota; class Terriglobia; order Acidiferrales; family UBA7541; genus DASTCZ01. The sequence goes on from CAWAVH010000005.1 coordinate 369,418, forward strand.
GCCTGCGTCACGGCTTCCGGCCACGGTTCGCAGATCAGCTCGCCAATCCGTTCGTTCAAATCGCGGACGAGCACGGGCGTTCGCGAATGCACCAGATCAATCATCGACGCTCGCAAGACATCGACAGGACGGCTGGCTCTCGACGTCGCGCCGAGACACACAACTTCTCCCTGACTCACGAGATGCAGCACCGCAAAGGGTATGTCGACAGAGCCCAAATCAAGCGTCGCCACAATCTCCCTGGCAATCGGTGTAAGCGATTGCGAACGCGAGAGCTGAGACTCGGTTCGTTCTGGCGCGGTGACTGCGAGCAATGTTTTCAGGCGGCGCTCACTCAGCACCTGCTCGGTAGTCTCCGTGCAAACCACCAGCGTACCCTCCACGAGTCCTGCGCTGTTCCTGATGGGACTGTAACTGTAGGTCCAATAGACTTCTTCGAGTTTCCCATCCCGATTGATTGGAACTAAATGGTTCTCGTGCCAGGTCGCGTTCCCCTCATTCATTACCGATTCGATTTGCGGTCCAATAATCGGCCAGATTTCCGGCCAACAATCTGCTCCACGTTGCCCTACTGCTCTTGGGTGTTTATCGGCTCGAATGCTTGGGCGATACCCATCGTTGTAAAACTGGATAAGTTCCGGTCCCCACCAAAGGAACATCGGATGGCGAGATGCAAGAAGCATGTTCACGGTCGTAATGAGCGTGTCAGGCCATTCGTCAACTGGACCAAGGGTCGTTTTGCTCCAATCGAGCCCGCGGATAAGATCCGCCATTTCGCCACCGCCTACAATGCGCGAGCATGGTTCCGGCTTCGCGGAAGTTGACGAATGGTTTTCAAGAGCGTGGCGCTGCGATGACATAGCGGAACATACCGTGTGTATTAGTTAGTTGACGCTCGAAACTCCCCTCGAAGGACAAGCTGGGCCATCAACCGTCAGTTATTCTCGCACGAAATATCAAATCAAGCGCCCTTTTGCAACGGATGCCCATCCGTATCGATTTTGTACACTGCATTCCGATTCATCTCATCTGGCCGTAACGCCAGCACTTTTTCTAACTACGGATTCTGGTAATCCTCCGGAGGTTGCGATCCAGCCGGCGGCAAACAAGCCCGTAGCCCGTTGGAAACTTTGCCGCAAAGTCCTCTTTGGCTCCGCGCATCCTTCGTATAAGCTCGAATTCCCTTCGAATAAATCGGCATGCGGCTACAGGCTGCCTCTCAGCCATCGGACCGCCTCCGAAGTAGAACCTTCCTCTCCAACTAGGTGTGCGATGAAGACGAAGTCACGTTTCGGCCGCGAGCTCCAATTTGCGTTCGGGTCCGCAGTTATGGCCCTGTGCGCAGTTGGTGCGCTCTCCTATCGCACACTGGTCGAGTCTACTGAAAGCGATGTTTGGGTGCGTCACACGCACGAAGTCCTCGAGAAACTTCAAGACTCGCTCGCAGCCATGCAAACGGTGGAATCAAACGCGCGCGGGTATCTGCTGACGAACGACGAATCCTTTCTTATCAAATACCGCAGCGGAATCGCAGACGAGGAGAAAGACCAGTCAATCATTCGCGCTCTGACCGCGGACAACGACGCGCAGCAACGCAGGCTCGATGCCCTCTCCACTCTAAGCAACAATAAGTTTCAGCTCGCAGAAAAAGTTCTCGCGCTGCGCCGTTCGGAAGGCTTGGAAGCCGCCACCGCCGCAATCCAAGAGGGTTCCGGCAAGCGAATCATGGACGACTTTCAAACCGTGCTCGATCAAATGCGCCGCGAAGAGATGCGATTGTTGATCCTCCGCGAGGCAGACGCAAAGCACAGATTGGCCGAAACCAAAACCATCCTGCTGTTGGGAACCATTCTCGGCTTGCTAATCACATCTGTTGCGGGATGGAGCGTCAATCGCGACAGCTCCGCCCGTGTCAACGCAGAGGAAGCTCTTCACGAAGGCGAAGATCGCTTCCGCACCCTTGCGACCAACGAGAGCACCGATTCCGGCGCAAAATATCGCGGACTCCTGGAAGCCGCACCAGACGCAATGGTCGTAGTCAATCAGAGCGGCGAAATTGTTTTGCTCAACCTCCAGGCCGAAAAACAATTCGGCTACAGCCGAGACGAACTCGTCGGCCAAAGAGTCACAAACATCATCCCCGAAGGCTTTGCTGAACGAATCATCGCAGACGGCACTCGCAGCGCCGCCGATGCACTTGCTCAACAAATCGGAACGGGCATCGAGCTCATCGCCCGCCGTAAAAACAAAACTGAATTCCCAATTGAAATCATGCTGAGTCCGCTCGAAAGCGCGGAAGGAATCCTGGTCACCGCCGCCATTCGCGACATCAGCGTGCGTAAAGCCGCCGACAAACATCTTGCGCAAATGGAGGGCCGCTACCGCGGACTGCTCGAAGCCGCACCAGACGCCATGGTCGTCGTAAACCAGCGCGGCAGGATTGTCCTCTTGAATGTCCAAGCAGAAAAACAATTCGGCTACAGCCGAGACGAACTCGTCGGCCAACGAGTTACAAACATCATTCCCGAAGGTTTTGCCGAACGAATCATTGCAGACGGAACGCGCAGCGCCGCCGACGCTCTCGCTCAACAAATCGGAACCGGCATCGAACTCATCGCACGCCGCAAAAACAAAACCGAATTCCCAATCGAAATCATGTTGAGCCCGCTCGAAAGCGCGGAAGGCATCCTGGTCACCGCCGCCATTCGCGACATCAGCGTTCGCAGAGCCGCCGATAAACATCTCGCGCAAATGGAAGGCCGCTATCGCGGACTTTTGGAAGCCGCGCCAGATGCCATGGTTGTCGTGAACAAGCGCGGCGAAATTGTCTTGCTCAACGTCCAAGCGGAAAAACAATTCGGTTATAGCCGCGATGAACTCCTCGGCCAAAAGGTCACCAACATCATCCCCGAAGGCTTCGCGGAAAGAATCATCGCAGATGGCACTCGCAGCGCCGCCGACGCTCTCGCTCAGCAAATTGGAACGGGCATCGAACTCATTGCTCTCCGCAGAGACAAATCTGAATTCCCAATCGAAATCATGTTGAGCCCGCTCGAAAGCGCGGAAGGAATCCTGGTCACCGCAGCCATTCGTGATATCAGCGTTCGCAAAGCCGCCGACAAACATCTCGCGCAGATGGAAGGCCGCTATCGTGGGCTTCTCGAAGCCGCGCCAGATGCAATGGTTGTCGTGAATCAGGGCGGCGAAATTGTCCTGCTCAATGTCCAAGCGGAAAAACAATTCGGCTACAGCCGCGATGAACTCCTCGGCCAAAAAGTCACCAACATCATTCCCGAAGGGTTCGCCGAACGATTGATCGCAGACGCTCTTCGGTCTGTGGAAGAAGCCCTCGCGCAACAAATCGGCACGGGTATCGAGCTTACCGGCCTGCGCAAGGATAAAACTGATTTCCCGATTGAGCTAATGCTCAGCCCTCTGGAAAGTACCGAAGGCATCCTGGTTACTGCGGCAGTCCGCGATATCACCTCCCGCAAAAAAGCCGAAGCAAATCTCCTGAATAAAGTGGAGGAACTCAACCGGTCGAATGAAGAACTTGGCCAGTTCGCTTACATCGCCTCGCACGATTTACAGGAGCCGCTGCGCATGGTGGCAAGTTACACGCAGCTTCTCTCCAGACGATACAAAGGAAAGCTGGACTCGAATGCGGATGAGTTCATTGCCTTCGCAGTGGACGGAGCCAGCCGGATGCAGCGATTGATCCAGGATCTGCTCGCTTTCTCGCGCGTCGGAACAAAAGGGCGCGAGTTAGTCGAAATCTCCACCGAAGATGCATTGCAACAAGCGCTCATCAATCTACGCGGCGCCATCGCAGACAGCGGCGCGGAGGTGACCCACGATCCGCTGCCCAACGCTCTCGCTGACGAGATGCAGCTCGTCCAGCTATTTCAAAATCTCGTCGGCAACGCCATCAAGTACCAGAGCCCCGGAATCCCAAAGGTACATATCTCTGCCGTGAGGAACGGCGGGAAAAAATGGATGTTCTCCGTGAAAGACAACGGATTGGGAATCGACTCCCAATATTTCGAAAAGATCTTTGGAATGTTTCAGCGGCTCCACAAACGAGAGGAATTCGCCGGCACGGGAATCGGATTGGCGATCTGCAAGAAAATTGTAGAGCGCCACGGCGGAAACATCTCGGTCGAGTCGCAACCCGGACAGGGCTCCACATTTCGCTTTGCCCTGGCGGATAGCGAGATGAAATGAGCAAAGTCATTGGAGGAGACGGCATGCCCATCGAAGTCCTTTTGGTTGAAGATAGTCCCGGCGACGTCCGCCTGACACAGGAAGCTTTCCGCGATGCCAATGTCACGATCCGTTTGCACGTCGCGGCGGATGGCGTTGAAGCGATGGCTTTTCTGAAGCACGAAGGCATCCACGCAAAATCACCCCGGCCGGATCTGATCTTGCTGGATCTCAACCTCCCCAAGATGGATGGCCGCGAAGTCTTGGCCCACATCAAAGAGGACGCCAGTCTTAAAACAATTCCCACGGTTATCCTCACCACTTCCGAAGCGGAAGCCGACATTTTGAAAAGCTACCAACTGCAAGCGAACTGCTATCTCACCAAGCCGGTGCAGTTGGACGCCTTTGAAGGCCTCGTCAAAAGCATCAACGATTTTTGGCTCACCAAAGTCAAATTGCCTCAACAGAGGAACGGTGGATGAACTCAAAATCGATCAAAAGAATCCTCTTGGTCGAAGACAATCCTGGAGACGCCCGTTTACTCCGTGAGATGCTCAACGAAGAGGGCGCCTATCGCACCGAGTTGACACTGGTGGGCGCATGCAAGACGCCGAGTCCTACCTCACGAATCACGAGATTGACATCATTCTGCTCGATCTAGGCTTGCCCGATGCCGAAGGGCTTGACGCGCTTCGGCGGATCCGCGCGGCGGCACCGCGCGTCTCGGTCGTAGTGTTAACCGGCCGGGACGAGGAATCGCTCTCGGGTCAGGCCTTGCAAGAAGGCGCGCAAGACTATCTTATAAAAGGCCAAATCGATTCGCGAAGCCTTCTGCGCGCGCTCCGCTATGCCATCGAGCGAAAGACCATGGAAGAGGCGCTCTTCGTTGAGAAGGAGCGCGCTCAAGTTACGCTTAACTCCATCGGCGACGCCGTGGTTTGCGCTGACATCACTGGCAAAATTACTTTCCTCAATCTCGTCGCGGAAAAAATCACGGGATGGACGTGGAAAGAGGCCGCGGGCCTCCCCATGCCAGACGTGTTCAAAATTCTGGACGCCTCGACGCGTGAGCCAACTCCAAATCCAGTTGACGCTGCACTCGGTTTAAATCGAGCCGTCCATCTGCCGTCAAATTGTATCCTTATCCGGCGCGATGGTTTTGAAACTCCGATCGAAGACTCCGTTGCTCCCATCCACGACCGCCAGGGCATAGCTACCGGCGCGGTGATCGTGTTCCGCGACGTAAGTTTGGCGCGCGCGATGGCCGCCGAGATGACCCATTCGGCGCAGCACGATTTTCTTACAGGCCTTCCGAATCGCATGCTTCTTAACGACCGCGTAAATCAGGCGATCGGAATGGTTCCGCGCCACGCAAAAAAAATAGGCGTGCTCTTTTTGGATTTGGACGGCTTCAAGCACATCAACGATTCTCTCGGGCATCCCACCGGCGACAAACTTCTTCAATCCATCGCGAAACGCCTGGTGGATTGCGTGCGCAGCTCAGATACAGTGAGCCGGCAAGGCGGCGACGAGTTCGTTGTGCTCCTCTCCGAAATGGAGCAATCCGAAGACGCCGCCATCTCCGCGCGCAGAATTCTTCAGGCAGTCGCCGAGGCGCACAACATCGGCGAGCACGAACTGCATGTCACAACCAGCATCGGCGTAAGCGTTTATCCCGATGATGGCGATGACGCTGAAACGCTTATCAAAAACGCGGACACCGCCATGTACCAGGCCAAAGAAAACGGCCGGCAGAGCTATCAATTTTTCCGGCCGGCCATGAATGTGCGCGCCGTGGAACGGCAATCCATCGAAGAAAATCTGAGGCGCGCGCTGGAGCGCCAGGAATTTTCGCTGCACTATCAGCCGATCGTAAATCTGCGTACCGGAGAAATTTCCGGCGCGGAAGCGTTGATACGCTGGTCGCATCCCGTGCGAGGGCCCGTCCCGCCGGCGCACTTTATCCCGGTCGCGGAAGACTGCGGCCTGATTCTTCCGATTGGCCGCTGGGTTCTCCGCGAAGCGTGCAAGCAAGCACGCAAGTGGCTGGATGCGGGTCTGCCGCTGAAAACAATCGCCGTAAATATTTCCTCGATGGAATTCCGCGACGAAAAATTTCTCGCCAGCGTTTTTGCAACGCTTACCGAAACCGGACTAGATCCCAAGGCTCTCGAGCTTGAACTGACAGAAAGCGTTTTGATGAAGCGCGCAGAATCCGCCGCGTCTGTGCTGAAAACATTGCGCGCGAGCGGCGTGCACATCGCTGTCGACGATTTCGGCACTGGTTACTCCAGCTTGAGCTATCTAAGAAAATTTCCGATCGACGCGCTGAAGATCGACCAGTCGTTCGTCCGGCAAATCACTTCCGCGCCCGACGACACCACCATCGTGACGGCGGTGATCAGCATGGGCCGCAGCATGAATCTGCGCGTTGTTGCCGAAGGCGTGGAAACCGCACAAGAGCTTGCCTTTCTTCAGGCGCACCTTTGCGACGAAGCGCAGGGATATTATTTCAGCCGGCCGGTGCTTCCCGAACAGTTCGCGAAATTACTCAAGACCGGAACGGCAGAACGAGTGCTGGTGCTTCACCGATGAATATGCGTCGTGCCGCCATCGAGGTCAACGAAGACGCCGCGGCGAGGAAATGTCGCGTTTTCCGGGCTGAAGATCTTTTCGTATTCGCTCTTCGCCACTCCGCATCTCTTCGCCAACCGAGAGGTCGAATAATGGAAACCCCAACAAAACCAAGTTTGGTAAAGGCTCCGCCGCCTCTGGCAGTATCTGGCGGAAAGCGGAGTTGTCCGCGCTACCCTTTCTCTCCCGAAGTGGAAGTAATCGAGGTTCAATCGGATACCCACCTGCGTGCCCGTCTCGCAGACATCGGCAGAAACGGTTGTTACGCCGACACCATCAACCCGTTCCCGAAAGATTCCGACGTCACACTCACGATCACCAGAGACAAACTGTCATTCAAAACCCACGCAAAAGTAATTTTTTCAAACCTGGGAATGGGAATGGGTCTGCTCTTCACCACCGCGGAGCCCGACCAGCTTCAGGTGCTCGGAAAATGGCTCAGCGAACTGAGCGGCGAAAAAGCGCTGATCGAGCGATTCACCCCAACCGTCCCGCCTCAATCTGAGGTTGCGAAAAGCGCCGACCTGGAATTGCGCGCGATCGTGACTGAGCTGATCTCGCTGCTCAATGGCAAAAACGTGCTGACCGATTCGCAGGCGATGGCGTTACTGCGAAAACTTTCCAAGTAACGTGCGCCCGCGGTTTTACTGCACCGGATTCCCATCCGCATCGATCTTGTGTACTTCGCCGATTTTCAATTCGCGGATTCCCGCTTCCACTTTGCTCATGTCGCCCACCACCAGCCACACCAGATGGCCGGGCTGAATATATTTTTTGGCGATCTCATTCATTTTTTCCGGCGTGAGCGCCAAAACTTTTTCTGTGTACGTGTTGTAGTAATCCTCGGGCAGGTTGTACTCCAGGATCGTGCTGTAGCCGGTGGAGACCTGATCGACGGTTTCAAATCTTCCCGGCAGCGAGAGCGTCGCGTCCGCTTGCTGGGTCTTCACTTCTTCTGCCGAGATTGGTTTGCTGCCCACGATGTTCTTGAATTCTTCCACCAGTTGCTCCATCGATTCTTTCGTCTTGTCGGTCTGTACTGGCGAAGAGCTCATGAAAAGCCGCTGCCCTCGCGCCGCTCTCAATCCAGAAGAGACTCCGTAAGACCAGTGTTTGTCTTCGCGCAGATTCATATTGATGCGCGACGCGAAGCCTCCGCCGAAAACACCGTTCACCAATCCGAGCGCCAGCGCGTCCGGATCGCTTTGCGGCGGCGCCAGTTGGGCGGTCACGATGAGGCTTTGCGCGGATCCCGGACGATCGATCAGATACACTTCATCTTTTTGAGGATCGGAAACCTGCGGGATCGTAATTGCGGCCACGTCACCGGATTTCCACGAACCAAACAGCTGCGTCAGCCTCGGGGTGATTTCGGCGAGCGTGGTATCTCCCACGATCACCAGCGTCGCATTGTTTGGCTTGAACCAGGTGTCATGGTATTTCGCCAGGTCTTCGCGCGTCATCTTGCTAACGCTCGCATCGGTGCCCGTCAAAAACTCCGCGTAAGGATTTCCCTTTCCGTAGATCAGTTGCGGCACAACGCGGCTGACGGTGGAGTTGGGAGTCACTTTCTCTCTGGCAATCGCCGCAAGCTCCTGTTTCTGCACGCGCTCGAATTCCTTCTGCGAAAATGCGGGGCGAAGAATCAGATCGGCATAAATGTCGAGCGAGCGATCCAGATTTGCCTTCAGCGCGTCCAACTCGGCGAACGCCACGTCTCGATCGACTCCGGCATTGAAATTCGCGCTCAGCGATTCCAAATCTTCAGCGATCTTCAGCGAATCGCGCGTGGTTGTGCCCTCTCCAAGCATCCCCTGTTCCAGGTTCGCTGTGCCGGGAGCATCCGCCGGATCTGCGGACGCGCCACCATTTACCATCAAATTGAAATGAACCACCGGAGCCGTGTGGCGCTCCGCGAGGACGATTTTCAAGCCGTTGGGCAGAGTGGCTCTTTCCATCGCGGGCAGCTTCAGCGACATCGCCGAGCCGAGCGCAGGTTCCTTTGAACGATCGATCGCCGCCGCGGTTTTCATCGCGGGATACGGCTGGACTTCCAAAACGTAGTCGCCGTCGCTCAGCCAATCGTTCGCGGCTTTTTTCACCGTCGTGACGTGGCGCTGATCTCACCCGTTCAAGATAAATTTTGTAGCAATCCGGGTTTCCCGTGAACGTCTGGCAGCGCGCCAGAATGTCGCTCTTTCCGCCGAACCCGCCGATGCGTTCCAACCTCGCGCGAGTAGTCGCCGAAAATCTGCGTCTTCGCCAAATCGAGTTCGGCTTGCGTCGGACCGTTCTTCAATAGATTCTGCAGTTCTTCGTTCGCCGCCATCTCCACTTTCTTCAGATCGCCGCCCGGCTTTGCGGTCAAACACCATTTCGAATTGGCCGCCGATTTCAGAGGTGCCATCAAATGCGAAGGCGCCGGTTGCGGTTTGATCCTTGTACACCAGCCGCTTGTAGAGCCGCGAAGTCTTGCCGCCGCCCAGAATTCGCGCCGCCAAGATCCAGCTGTGACTCTTCCGGCGAGAATGCTTCCGGCACATTCCAAACTCGATACAGCCGCGCCTGCGGAACGCGATCCTGCACAATTCCCCGGTGCGTCCCGGTTCGTTTCGCGATCCACGCTTCCTGTTTCGCGATCGGAGGGCCCGGTGGAATTTCGCCATAATATTTTTCCACTTTTTCGCGCGCTACATCGGGAGTGATGTCACCCGCAATCACCAGCGTTACGTTGTTCGGACCATAGTAAGTTTTGAACCATTCCTGCACGTCGCTCATTGACGCGGCGTCCAGATCCTTCATCGATCCGATCACCGTCCACGAATACGGATGGCCTACCGGATAGGTATTTTCGACGATCAGCTGCTGCGCCACGCTGTACGGCTGGTTATCTCCCTGCCGCTTTTCGTTTTGCACCACACCGCGCTGCAGGTCGAGCTTTTTCTGATCGAGCACGGGCAGCAAATGGCCCATGCGGTCGCTTTCCGCAAATAATGCAAAATCGAGCATCGACGTAGGAACATTTTCAAAATAATTCGTGCGGTCCGTATTCGTCGTGCCGTTGAGATCGGTGGCTCCGATGCGGATCATCTCGTTCAGATACGTGTGATTAAAATTTTCGCTGCCGCTGAACATCAAGTGCTCGAACAAGTGAGCGAAGCCCGTTTTCCCGGGCTTTTCGTTTTTCGATGCCACGTGATACCACGTGTCGAGCGCCACCACGGGCGTCTTGTGATCCTCGTGTACGAGAACGGTCAGCCCGTTCGCAAGCACAAATTTGGTGTACGGAATGTCCGGGATCGTGAGCTTCATGTTCGCAGGCGGCAGCTTCAGGCGCCTTTGTTTTTGCGGCAGGCGCGGATTGCGCGTGTGCCAGACTAAAACTAACAATCGCTGCGATTACGATGGCAACGAAACTCGCGAGAACGCTCAACGGCTTGCTCTTCAAAGTTTTTCTCCAATTGAATTATTGAATTTACGATGCGTTGCGGAACAGGTTTCCGCCGTCAAAACCCTAAGTTCTGCGTGCTCCCCACCAGGAATCTATATCACTTGGCGTCCTCGGCTCCAGTTTCTTTGCGAGTGGCTCAGGCTTCCTCGACGGAGCCTCTGCGGCTCTGGCTTCTCCGCGAAGCTTCTTAAATAAATCCACGATTTCGCGGCCATACATTTCCGTTTTCTTTTCGCCAAATCCCAGAACACCGCGAATATCCGCGAGCGATTTCGGCCGCTTTCTGCATAAATCTTCCAGCGTCGTATCGTGCATCACGATAAACGCCGCGATGCCCAGTTCGTTCGCTTTGGTTCGCCGCCACTCGCGAAGATGTTCGTACAAAACTTCGTCGATATCCTCGGTCGCGCGCCGCGAAACTTTTTTTGCTCCGCGTTCGCGCCGCTTCTCTCTTCGGCCCGGCTCGAATTCCACCACATCCGCATTCGCGTAAACACGTTCGCGCCGGGAAGGCTTCGACGCTGTTCGCGGGATTAGCGCTTCCACGCGGTATCCGCACACATCGCACGCCGAACACGTTTTCCACTTCGGATTTTCGCCGAAGTGCTCGCAAATTTGCAGGTGCCGGCAAGTTGTGGATTCCACGAACGCGCGAATCGTGTGATAGCGCTCCCACGCGCGATCGATTTCTCCCTGATCTTTCAGTTGCCCGATAAAGTGTGCGAGCAAGCCCGCATCTTTTTTCTGCCACAGCAAAATGCAATCCGCCGGCAATCCATCGCGGCCCGCGCGGCCCGCCTCCTGGTAATACTGTTCAATCGATTTCGGCAGCGAAAGATGAATCACCGCTCGCACCGCCGCTTTATTAATTCCCAATCCAAACGCGATCGTTCCCACGAGCACGCGGACTTCGTCGGCCATCCACTTTTCCTGATTGCGCCGCCGCGTTTCGCTATCCATTTTTCCGTGATAGCCGATCGCCGGAATTCCCTGCGCTTTCAGAAATTCCACGGTGTCTTCCACTTTCGCGATCGTCGGCGAATACACAATCACGTTCGCGCCTGTGTATCCGCGCAGCGCCGCGATCAGCGCGTCTCCCTGCGTGTGCGAATCGCATTGCCGCACCACGTAACGCAAATTCGGCCGGTGAAAACTCGCGATGTATTTGTGCGGATCGCGCAGCTTCAGTTGATCGATGATGTCGTGCCGCACTCGCTGCGTGGCGCTGGCGGTAAACGCCGCGATCGGACGATCCGGAAAATTCTTTCGCAATTTGCTGAGCTGCCGGTAGTCCGGACGGAATTCGTGTCCCCATTCCGAAATGCAATGCGCTTCGTCGATTGCGAAAAGCGAAATCGGCACACTCTGCAGCCACGAAATTGTTGTTTCCATCGCGAGCCGCTCCGGCGAAAGATACAACAGCCGGAATTTTCCGGCCGACGCCTCTCGCATGATTTCGCGTTGTTCATCCGCAGCCACCGTGCTATTCAGCACCGCCGCGGAAATTCCCATCTGTTCGAGCTGCGCGGCCTGGTCCTGCATCAGCGCAATCAGCGGCGACACCACGATCACAGTTTTTTCGGGAAGCATCGCCGCCGGCAGCTGATAGCACAGCGATTTTCCGCCGCCCGTCGGCATCACCACGCACGCATCGCGTCCGGAAAGCAAACTGCGCACGATCTTTTCCTGCAACGGGCGAAAAGATTCGTATCCCCAATAGCGGCGCAGCGCCGGAAGCAAATCAACTTCAGAATTCATGTGCTGAGTATAGGTTCGCGGGAGAGCAGGGTCTATTCGCTCTCAGCGCGTTACGCGCAATATCCAACTTTGTTTTCCGCCTGCAGCGACGCGTGCAAACAGCTTTGTTAAACGCCAAACGCGTGCTTCACGTGCGGCTTGAATAGATACACGATAATCCACGCATCCAAGCCAATCACGATGACCTGCCAGATCGTGGATGTGGATGGGTCAAACATCACCACCGCGGCGTGCGACACAAACAAACAATAGGTGACGATCGTCAACAATGCGTCCCCACTTTCGCCGCTTCCACAGGCCGTAGCTTCCCACAGCCAGAACCACCGCGGAAATAAACGAGCCAAAAATCGCGAACGCAAAAAAACTAGCGATGTATTGCTCCGCGGATTCCCCGAGTTGTCCAACGCTTGGGAAGATTTTAACGAGAATGTTCAGAGCCAGCCTCAGCAAAGGATTTGATGCCAGCGTGAGGCCTATTTGCGCTTCGCCGGCGGCATAAAGAATGCGCGCAGCTAATACCAATCATTGCGCTGATCGCCGCCATCAGAAATGAAAAGATCGAGAGAAAAGTGACACCTGCGGGCCGCGCCACTGGAATAACGCTTGGACTAATTTGCGCTCCCGGAGCTGCGTTGCGAGGCCGCAGCTGCGGACCGGTTGGGCGGCAGATGCCGAAACTGGCAGCGGCGATCCCACGTTTGCGGTCGCAGCCATTTCAGGCGAGCTGGACAAAACTCCGATGTTCGCCGGCTTTCCGCAACGCGGGCAAAACCGTGCGTCTGCTTCTACAGCCGTGCCACAGGCCTGGCAAAATGACATCACAACCTCCGACGATAGGGGAGAAATACACGCATTTCTCTCACGCTGTCAACAACCTTGAATTCACAACCAACATTCCGCGCCGCTGGACGAGCGCACGCGGGTGCCGCACCCTTCGGTTCTAAAAGGTGCGGACTTTGACTTTTCTTGTTTAGGAAAACTACTGCGGCAATGCGCGCTTGCGAAGTTGCACATGCAATTTGATCACGCCTACCGTTTTTCCATTCGATGTCGCGGTCACAGTTACTTCGCTGATTTCGGCCGAGGTCGTGAGCGTGCCGGGCAATTCAGGTACGGCGATCTCGACGCGCGTCGCTTCGGTGTCATTCGCTCGCACTGAAAATGTTGCCGCGCCGGTTTGTACTGTCCAACCCTGCGGGACCGTTGCGGTCAGCGTAATGTCGCGCGCTGTGTCTGTCGGATTGTGAAGCCACAGCGGAACGTACATCGAGCCGCCGGCTTGCACCGCGATTTCTGGCGTCGCGATTTGTGGAATGTGTTCGGTGCCATGCTCGCGCCGGAATTCCTGATAGAAACTCCACGGGCCGCCGAGTTCAACGCTCACATCAGCGCGCATTTGCTGCGGGCCGCGCTGCGTGAGTTGCGGCCGGCAATGGTGTAGAAGAAATATTTTCGAATAAATCGCCGGTAACACTGCCGCCGACCTGCGATTTACCCAGCACGAATGTGTGTTCGGAAGCCCAGCTTCCCTGCTGCGCGGTGACGGCCTTCTCAACTTCGGCGTCGCTCATTTTTGCGAATGGCGCGACGAACGCTTTCGATTGCGTTTCGTGCATCGACCACGAATTCAGAGCCACACGCCAGTACGGAATGTGCTGCGTCTTCGAAATTCCCGTGACGGAATAAGATGGTCCAGCGGATTTGAATTCCGCGTCGTGTCCCGAAAATCCAAAGTAGTAAAGTTTTTTTGCCTGCCACGGACGCAAATTTTCCAAATACGATTCAAGGCGTTTTGTGGGGCCCGCGACTTGCGACGCAAATTCCGCAGGATCGCCAGCGAGATCAAACGCTTCCGTTGCAAGTACTCCCGCAGCTTGATGATCTCCGTGATTTTCGCCGATAAAAACCGCCGGCAAAAACGTCATGATTATTTCCGGACGCGTGAGCCGTACAATGCGTACCAGATTTTCCAGAGCTGCGCCGTGCCCCCAACTCGTGAGCGACTGCAGCACGTTCTGGCTCGCGGTATCGCTTCCTCCTAGAAACCACACGTTCGTAATTCCCAGCGACGCCACCGCGCGGCGCGCTTCAATTTCGCGAATGTCGGCGAGCGCTCCGGCCTGTTCGGTTCCGACTTGATTTGCGCCATTTCCTCCGCGGGTTCCATACGCGATTGCGACTCGCTTGCCTTCATCGATTGCCCGCGCGAGATACGGCGAAGCGGCGCCCTCATCATCGGGGTGCGCGACCACGACGAGTATGTCCGTCTTGAATCGTTCGTCAGGCGCCGGAAGCGATTGAGGAGCTTGAGAAGATTGCTGGGCCTGCTTCGTTTGTTGCGCACGAAGCGGCAGCGCAATCAAGAGAGTAAGAAAAAGAATTCGTCGAATAGTTTGTGTATTCATAGCTTCTGGTCGGTTATGGATGCGCCGGGCGCGAACGAAGTTTCACGAACGCCGCACAAATTGCGGCGGGTTCAAATACTGCAATAGAAATGTGGTGCGGCGCCGAATTATTCCGGCGAAAGAGCCTTAAACGTGAAGGCCGCGACCGCGGCTGCCACCAATTCAGCCAGCAAATAAATCCAGATACTCGACCAACTCGCCAAACCCATCATCGTAATTCCAAAAGCCACCGCCGGATTAAATGCGCCGCCGGAAACGCTGCCCACTGCGTACGCGCCAGTCATCACCGTCATTCCGATCGCGAGACCGTAAAACGAATTCCCTTCGGTGCCCTTGGAGGTCGCCGTGTTCAGCACGACGAACACCAGCGCAAACGTGAACAGAAACTCCGCAAGCAGCGCGGGACCGGTGGAGATTGTGCCGGGCATCATCGGCATGCCCGATTTCAAATATTTCACGCAGGCGCCCGCGGCAAATGCGGCAGCGATCTGAGCGACCCAGTAAGGCACGACGTCTTTCGCGTCACATTTTCCGCGCAACCAAACGCCCAGCGTGACGGCGGGATTGTAGTGGCCGCCGGAAATGTGGCCGCCCGCGTAAACCATGATCATCAGCGACGCACCGATGGCGAGTGGAGCGAGCGCGCCGGCCCCGCCACCGATCACCGTCATGCCCACAGTGAAGACCAGAAAAAATGTACCGATAAATTCCATCAGGTACTTGTTCATTGCGCCTCCGTCAGGTTTGAACGCGCCACTCTGAGCGCTCCACAAGTGGATTCTTATAACACGCTCGCAGCAAGAATAGAAACCGCGAAAGAAAAACAGCGAGCGGCGTTACGTTATGTCTCCAGTTTGTATTTCGTAGAGGCGAGAGCGTAAAGCCTTCGCCAAAGTAGTCGATTGATCGTAACGACCATTGCTGCCATCACGACTGTGGCGGCCAGAAGCACGCGAAAATTTCCATTGTCAGTTGCTGCGCTGATTACCGCGCCGAGGCCGGTGGTGGAATATGTCTGTCCGCGAAAATGAAAATATTCCGCGACGATGCTGGCGTTCCACGCGCCACCGGACGCGGTGACAAATCCGGTGATCAGATACGGAAAAATTCCCGGCAATAAAAGTTCGCGCCAGCGTTCGAGTTTATTGAAGCGAAAAACATCGCACACTTCCTTGAGATCGGTGGGAAGCGCGCTGGCTCCCGCGATTACATTAAAAAGGATGTACCACTGCGTTCCGAGCAAAAGCAAAATGATGGAGCCGATTCCCAAACCGCCGCCCGCGCGAATCAACATCAAAAGAATAATCGGAAACAGCGCGGTTGCCGGCACTGAAGCCGCGACTTGCGCGATGGGCTGAGCAATCGCGGAAAGTTTCGGATGCAAGCCGATGTAGACGCCGACTGGAATTGTCCACAGCGCCGCGAGAATCAGCGCCAATTCAACGCGCAGAAATGTCGCGCCTGCGCCGATAAAAATCGAGCGCACTTCGGAGCCTCGTGTTGTTGCAAGCAGCGCGCACATTTTGAAAAATGCGAAGCCAATTCCTGCGAGTGCGATCAGCATCACGACGCGCGAAATCCAAGTTGCTGCGGCGTTTGGTTTCGATATTTCCTGAGCACTCTCTCGCTTTCTCGCGAAATATAAATTCATGCGTTCGATCGCTGGACGAAAAGCAACCTGCGAAACCAGCGGAAGAATTCTGGAGCTGCGAATCAAATTCAATACCGGCGAATGCGGAGCTTCCGCTGCCTCCACCTGCTCGAATTTAAATTTCTGAGCCCACGCGATCACCGGCCGCCAAATTAATTGGTCCATGAGAACGATCACGCCGATCATCACAAACACGCCCCACAAAATCGCGTGCGTGTCGCCGGCGTTTGCGGCGGTCTGCAAATAAGAGCCGAGCCCTGGCAAGCGCAGATCGCGATCGCCGAGCACAAACATTTCGCAGGCCATCAGAAAAAACCAGCCGCCCGCAACAGACATCATCGAATTCCACACGAGTCCAATGATTGAAAACGGCAGTTCCATCTGAATAAATCTTTGCCACCAACTCCAGCGATACACCTGAGCGACTTCGCGCATTTCCGAAGGAATATTTTTCAGCGACGAATAAAAACTAAACGTCATGTTCCAAACTTGTCCCGTGAAAATCAGCAGAATCGAACCGAGTTCAACTCCAAGCTGGCGAGTGGGAAACAGCGTGACCATCGCAACCATTACTCCCGGCAAAAAACTCAGCACCGGAATGGATTGCAGCGTGTCGAGCAGCGGAATCATGAAGCGTTCCGCTTTTTTGTTGTATGCAGCAACGTAGCCATAGATCAGCGTGAAAACCAGGCTGATCAAATATGCCGCCGTGATTCGCAGCACGGAAAACATCGCATATTTCGGAAGCGCTCCCGGCGACAACTGAATATCGGCGTGCGCCTGAAATGGCGACATCCAATACCGCGTGGTGGCCAGCAACGCATAAAACATTGCTAGGCCCGCAAACAAAATCGGCACATCGCGCACCAGCGACGGAATTGCAGTGGGCCAGCGCGCCCACACCGGCAGCCCTCGGGTGGATGATGAAGTTCGCGGCGGCATCAGTGAAGCGCGACGGCGGAATTTGAAGCGACTGCTTCACCGGGCTGAGAAAGATGCAGACGATCGGTTTCAGAATCGTAAGTGAAAATATCTGCGTATCGGCCCCAGTCGAGGGCCGTCTCAACCTGCAAATTTGTTTCTTCGGCGCTGACGTGCTCGTCGAGCAAATCGCGGAAAAATTCCAGCGGCATGCTGTGATCTGATTTATTTATTAGCGCCGAACGAATTTGCTGCAACAACGCGACACGATCGAGTGCCGCTTTTCTGAACAACGATTTTCGCGTGGGAATGTCAGCTTCCGCATATGAACGCCCTTCCGGAGTGATGGCCACATCGCCTTCGCGCACGGACGCAAATCCCAAAAGCGTGGCTGCTTGCAAAATCGGCAGCAAGTCGTCCACTTCCAGCAGAAGATCTTCCGCTACGTGGTACATGTCTTCTTCGCCGTTGCGATCGATCAGCAACTCGAGCATTCCCGCGACGCCGCCCGGACGCGAGTGCGGAAGCTTCTGGAAGCGCGGCGTTTTGCGTTGTGACGGTTCCGCTGGCGGCGCGAGTTCGAGTTCCGGCTGCGTCATCACTTTGTAGATGTAATCTACGTACGTCAAAAATGTTGGCGATTTGCGATCGCGCGGACGTTCGAGAGGCACGCGAAAATCCGCGCGAATTCTCGCAGGACTTCCTCCAAGAACTACAATGCGATCCGCGAGGAGCACCGCTTCCTCGATATTGTGCGTGACGATAAAAATACTGCGCGTGGGAATTTTTTTCGCGAGCCAGAGTTCCATCAACTCGCCACGAAGATTTTCCGCGGTGAGAACATCGAGCGCGGAAAATGGTTCGTCCATAAAAAGAACTTCGGGTTCCACAGCGAGAGCGCGCGCGAAACCAACACGCTGTTTCATTCCTCCCGAAAGTTCTTTCGGAAACGCGCCTTCGAAATTTTTCAGACCGACGCTTGCGAGAGCTTTCAGCGCGCGCGCGTGCCGCTCTTCATGCGACATTCCGCGAGCGAGAAGCGGCGCTTCCACATTTTCAAGAACGGTAAGCCACGGAAACAGCGCAAAACTTTGAAACACGATCGATACATTCGGTCTGGCATCGCCGATGGGCTTTCCGTGCCACAAAACTTCGCCGCCGGACGGCGTCGCCAGCCCTGAGAGCATGCGCAACATTGTCGATTTGCCGCAACCGCTTGGGCCGAGCAGCGCAAGGATGACGTCCTGCTCGACCGATAAATTCACCGGCGAGATGACTTGAATTTGGTGTCCATCGGGCTGCGTATATTTTTTCTCAACGAGCCGCGCTTCGAGAATCGGAGCGGCAGCCGCGGGTCGCGGCGAAATAGTCGCCGACGCGGGAGCAATTTCTTTTTCGCGCTCCGGAGCAACTTCTCGGATTATCTTCGGCTCTGGCTTTGCCGCTGCTCAACAGTTCGGCGGGCCGGCAATCGGCCGCTGCGGATTCGCTTGTCGCACGCAACGGCCGGAGACGCACCTCCAACTTCGGCGATTGTGGCCGTTAATCCTTGCCAAGCTTCCTCGGGGAGTTCGTCGAAGAAGTGGTCGCGCTCGGTGACGCTCATCGCGTCAACGATTTCTTTCATCTCGTGCGGCGGCCGCGAATACAGCAGCACATACGCATGGAAGTACGGAAATTTGCCCAACAGCGCAGCCGCGAAATCCGGCGGAGTTTTGCCGAATAGATCGCGCTGCATATCGAATGGCAGACGCCAACATCCCCTGCGCGGATTCTTCCGGCGTGCATTGGCGCAACAGGTCAATCGCTGCGTCCCATTGGGCGCGCGCGGCAAGTTCGCGAAGATGATCGATGGTCGTTGAGTCCATAAATAATGAGAACCCGAAGGCTACTACGAAAACGGTGAGAAACACATTACGAACGACAGCGGCGATGTTTCCCGATTTGGAACTGCGACCTTTCCTTCGATAGGATTTTCAATTTTTGTGCTGATACCCCCCACCCCCCCCCTAAATTTGGCCTATTTTGCGGAACTCATTGATTCGAAGCTGGTTAACAAAAAACTGTGACGGCGAAAACGGCCTTTGCCTTCAGAGTTGGGCGACTCTGTTTCTCGTCGGCAAGCGCTTGCAACGCGCTGGGATCTAGATTGGCAACCATTAAATAGCCAAAATGAAAGGCCAGCATTCCCCAGCGGCTGAAGCCGGAAACGCGCGACGACTTGAATGGCACGACCGAGGTCGTGCCCTGATACAAACTCGCGCAGGTGCTAAAGCTCGATGACACTGATCTTTCCACGGAATAAGACAAAAGAGACAAACGACCGAGGCCGGGTCCTTAAACAACAAACAACGACGTTCGAAACGCGGACGCGTGTTCGTATCGAGGTGTTCACCGAACGAAGGTCTGGGAAAAGAAAAAGCCCGCGCTTTTGGCGCGGGCTTACACTTCTTCTCTAGTTTTAAGATACCACGGCAGAACCTTCTTGTCAATAGTGAAAGCGATAGCGGAACTCGGCGAAAAGTTCACGCGGATTATTCCAGTGTACGCCGCCGAAGGTGAAACTGTTGTCGATCAGCAAGTGGCTGTTGGCTACGTTGAGCGCGCTGACGCTGATCGAATATTTTTCGCCGAAAGATTTTCCCAGCGAAAGATCGAGCGTGGAATGCGCGGGCAAATAATCCGGCGGCGGATCGCCGTTGGTGAATCCGGAGCCGTAATAATAATTTCCAGAGACGAACATCGCCCACGGAAGCGTGACGTCGAAACCGAGATTCAAAGTGTTGCGCTGATCGTGATCGAGAGGAGCCCATCCGATCTGGCATTCGAAATCGGTGAGGCCGCCGGTGATACATCCGGAAAAATTGGCGACCTGATTTGAGTAGGCGAGGTGAATCTGGCCGCGATGCCAGAGACGCGGAGAGCGGAGAGTGACTTCCCATCCTTCCACGAGAGCATTTTGCGTGGTGAGCGGAAGAAAAATATTTGTGGTGACGGCGTTGCCATCGAAAACGTAGTTGATGTTTCCGTGATCGAGAAAATTGTGGGCGCGTGTGCGGAACGTATCCATGTCGAGCGACCAGCCCTTGTAGGGCATGTTGATGCCGACTTGAAATTCAGTGTCGCGCTCGCCGGGAATGGGAATGAACTGTTGCGGATTCGCGCCGCTGCCGGGAGTGTTGACGATAGTGAGTAGAGGTCCGGTGACGCTGGCGAGCGGTGGAGGCTGGTAAAACTGTCCGTAGAAACCGCGCAGCACCCAATTTATTTTTGGAATGCGAATCGCGACGCCGAGGCGCGGACTGGTGGCTGTTTCGCTCTCGTTGGATGACGAAGAGAAGTGCGTTTCGCGCACGCCGCCGCTGAACGAAAGCCAGGGCGTGACTTCGAAACGGTCGTCCACGAAAATGGCTTCCACATTTCCAGAAACAATTTCGCGGTCCTGCAATGGAGCGTTCGCGCCATCGTTGAACAAAACTCCGAAGAGCTGATTATCGTGCTCGTAGAAAACGTTGACGCCGCCATCGAGACTGTTGTGCGCGAAATTGCCGCTGATGGTCGCCTGCGCGCCGACGTAATTCGAGCCGTGATCGTCTGTGATGGCGTTTGGGAAATCGAAGGCAGCGCTATCGTAATTCGCGCTATTGAAATGATAGTAGGGGGAAACGGTGAGCAAGCCCTGGTGCGCAAAAGTGTGAACCCACGAAAAATTTATGAACGCATCGGTCTCTTGCTGGCCATCCACTTGAATCACGCCGTTGGCGACATCTTCAGGATCGACAGGCATCTGGAAATAATCTCGGCGAATGGAAGTTACCAGACGCAATTGATCGCTGGGGCCGGCGTTGAAAATCAGCGAGCCGAATCCGCCGTAACCATTTTCCATATCATGCGCGATGGCGGCGCTGGGAGTCATCAAGCCGAGATCGCTGCGATTGCCGTTGATGCTGGCATAATAGGCGAGGCGCTGCGAGTGGCCGCCACAACTTATTTGATCGTTCGTTTGATAAAAATCGCCGGCGCTGACAACTAAATCGCATTCGCGATCGCGTTCGAATCCGGTGCGCGGGACGACGTTGAAAACTCCATAGGTGCGATCGCCATAGTCGGCGTCGTAACTGCCGCGCTGCGTTTCGATGTAATCGGCATCCTTTGGATCGAATTGCGGACCGACATTTGTGGCGATATTTGTGTTGGGGACCGGCACGCCATCGATGAGCCAACTGTATTGATGGCCACCGCGGACGTGGAGCATGTCGTGCACCATGTATGCGCCCGGGAACGTAGTCGGTGATGATGGCCATGCTGTTGGTGCGATCGGCTCCGGGAGTATCTTGCACGTCGATGCGGCTGATGGTGGTAGTGGGCGTGACGGATTGGACGCTTGCTTCGACTGGCGCGCCGGAGACGACCGTGGTTTGCGAGGTGCCCGCGACGAGAGAGTTCGAAGTGGAGAACAGGACTCGTCTCGGAGCGTACGGTGACGGCTTGTTGCTGCTGAGAAAAATCCTGTCGCGTCACGGTGACGGTGTAATTGCCGATGGGAACGGCGTCGAATTCAAATTCGCCGTCGTTGTTGGATTGCTTGGTCTGGGAATAATCGGAATCGTTAGCTTTCAGCGTGACTTGAGCATTTGGGATGGGGCGATGCTGAGGGTCGTGGACGATGCCGCGAACGCTGCCGAAGATTGTGGCGTGGGCGGCGTGGGGCGCGGCGAGTGCGAGTAGAGAAACAAAGCACAGGAACAGTCTACGCATATTTTTCCCCAAGAGTATGAGCGCGCGCGCATCTGGCTTAGAGACGCGCGGAAATATAGCGTTGCCTAGATTCTGAGCTAATTAGGTATGCGGGCGATCAGTTTGCGAACGCTCTGGGAGGCGGGGAGGCCTTGTCGAGAATTACATTTGGTGCGAATGGCAGAGAAAAGATTTTGTGAAATGCCGCTGGGCGCGCAGAGAACGTAACGTGCGGCGCGTTGAGAACGAAAATGAGCGCGACTGAATGACGAACGTCGTTCATCGGGCAGGACGTCATGCTCGAGTGTTCGCTGGGCGTTTCTGCCATGCCGACCATGCCGCAATCTGAATGAGTGGCGGCATGATGATGCAACTGCATGGGACAGATTAGTCCCGTGCAGCATGCCGGAAGAGCGGCGCACGCGGCTACGCCGGGAAGATAGGCAAGCGCGAAGGCGAGGATTCCGAAGGCGGCGATTAGGCGGCGAGACATTTTTTCAGCTGCGAAGAAGGATATCGCGCGGGCGGTGCGGGGCGCAACTTTTGGGGAGGAATGGGCGCGACGAGATAGGTCAAAGACCGCGCCCTTAAACGGCAAAGGGTGCGGCACCCACGATCCTGCCGGGCGTAAAGCCCGGCGCTACACGGGCGACGGGCTCGCGCGAGGAGCTGCCTTGTAGCTCCGGCGGCGAAATATGCGCGCACTAGAAAATGGCTTTGCCGAATGAGACGCGGATGCCGGTGGTGAAAATTGCGTCGTTGCGCATCGTGCCGGAGACGGGATCGCTGACGTAGCGGTCGCTATAGCTAAGCTGCCAGCCGAGCCAGTTCTTTAGTTTTGTCGCGGCGGTCGCGTCAAAAGTAAATCGGTACTGGCCGCTGTGAGTGATGTCTGGATAAACGGAGAATGCCTCGCTGAGCGTGACGCGAGGACCGATCTTGGTGGCGAATGTTTCGCCGACAATTACTTCCCCGCTGGTGCGCGTGAGCGGAGTGGAGAAATTTTCGTTTTCATACGCCCCGCCGGCGTTTACATCAAACGTGGTGTTCTTGCGATTGATTACGTGAAAGCCCGCGCCGCCACCAAATACACTTCGTAAATTGAGATTTTGGAATTGATCGTATTCGAAATCGGCCATCGCGAATGCAAACACTCGGCTGCTGACGTTGAGATCGCCGCGGATGCCTCCCTGAATATCGTGCGCGGTGACTTCTTTCGTACCCGTGGTGGAATTATCAGAGTAGATCGCGGTGGTGTAGACGGAAATTTTATCGCGCGAAGAAACGCGCGCCGCCTTGCCGGAGAAAGTGTAATTGAGCGTGTCGGAATTGCCGCGCGTGAGGCTGAGTCCGGTGTCGACAACGCCGCTCCAAAGATCGGCGAGGCCGGGATGGAGGACTGTTTTTTCGTAGACGGCTTCTTCGGCGTCATTGCGGATGGTGGTGACGTCACTCAGCGGAGCGGTGACATCGCCTGAGGATTTCGTGGCGACGGTGAGATGGGTGTCGGTGGTGGTGACGGAGCCGACTAGCGTTTGGCCGCCTTTCATCGCGAGATGGAGATTTTGCGTGGAGGTGATGCTCGTGACTGCGTCCCATTGAATTTTCACTTCGCCCGCGAGGTCGCTTTTGAACGTGAGAATTTTTCCGTCGGAATTCTCGACGGCTCCGGAAAGGCGATCGCCGTTTTTGAGGACGACTTGATCGGCGAGAGCAGCGGAAGAGAATGCCAAGAGTGCGATCAGCAGAGCGAAACTACGGCGCGATGGGACGAGCATCGAATCTCCTTTGAGAAAAGCGGATAGAATCAAGACAGGCCGGGCAGCCATCATAATGCGGCTGGATTGAAACGTCACTGGCGCGGCTGCGATTTATGACCGGCGCAAGCCAGGGTGCGGCAAACGAAGCAGGTGCATTGTTTGACGGAAGTTAAAGAGGAAACTCGATGGCTAATGGATCACCGGCGATTCACTGGCGCACCGGGAGAGCATCAGGAAGTGGCGCCGAGCTGGCACACGCTGGTGCTGCTGATCATCATCGTGGCGTGGGCTCTGCTTGGATACAAACAGGCTGGAATGATGCGCGCCGAAGATGAACCACATCGATTGCCGCTTTACTTCCTCACAATGGTGGCGGAATGGGTTCTGTTTGCGTACGTGGTATTCGGGATTCAACGGAAGCGCGTCACGTTGCGCGAGCTAACGGGACCGAAGTGGCAGGGCGCCGTCGGAGTGCTGACGAATGTTGGGATCGCGCTGGCGTTTTGGATCACGTCGGTAATGATTTTGGTAATCGTGGGATTACTGCTGAAGCTGCCAAAGGGGCAAACCCAGAGCGTGCAATTTATGGTGCCGCACTCGGGGCGGGAGCTGGCGGTTTGGGTTCTCCTTTCGATTACCGCGGGAATCTGCGAGGAGACTGTTTTCCGCGGATATTTGCAAAAGCAATTTATTGCGTGGACGCGGAATGTGCCTGCGGGGCTAATGCTTTCCGCGCTGGTCTTCGGATTTGGACACATCTACCAGGGATTTAAACAGGCTGTGTTGATTGCGGTATACGGGGCGCTGTTTGGAATTCTTGCGGCGCTGAGGCGGGATATTAAGCCGGGAATCGTGGCGCATGCGTGGCAAGACAGCCTTGCGGGATTTGGTCAATTTTTGTTGAGCAAAGGATATCTCCGGATGCCCGGCACGTAGAGCGCTGCAACTTTGGCCGCGTTATAGACGTAATCAAAGGTGGGTATAAATCGAGATGAAAATATGAGTAACGGAAGCCAGCCAGCGCTGGAAGCGCGCGAAGTTACGCGCCACTACAAAATGGGAACCGCGACGATCTGCGCGGTGAATGGAATTTCTCTTAGCGTTGGTGAAGGAGAGTTTGTTTCGCTGCTGGGAACTTCAGGCTCGGGAAAATCCACTTTGCTGAATTTGATTGCAGGACTCGATCGTCCTACGGGCGGCGCGATTTTCGCGCACGGAAAAAATCTTGCGGAAATGAGCGGCGACGAATTGGCGAAGCACCGCAGCCTGACGGTCGGCATGGTGTTTCAGTCGTTTAATTTGCTGCCGCGGATGACGCTGGAAGAAAACGTGGAACTGCCGCTGCGTCTCGCGGAAGTGGATCACGATGTGCGCGACGCGCGAGTGCAAGAAGCGCTGAAGCGAGTGGGACTTGGCGAAAGGCTGAAACATCGTCCCGGCGAATTGAGCGGGGGCGAGCAACAACGGGCATCACTGGCGCGAGCGCTGGTGAACCGGCCGACAATTTTGCTGGCTGACGAGCCGACGGGAAATTTGGATAGCCACACCGGCGAAGAAATCATGAGCTTTATCACGCAATTTAATCGCGACTTGGGAATGACAGTGGTGATGGTGACGCACGATCCGGCGCTCGCAAAACAATATTCGCAGCGGCAGATTTATTTGAAGGATGGCAAGTTGTTGTCTGACGGGGTGGGCGCATGAAAGCTCGCGATTTGATGGAGCTGGCCGGGCGGAATCTGCGCGAATCGATGTTGCGAAATTCGCTGACGACGCTGGGAATCGGAGTGGGAGTTGCGTCGCTGGTGGCGATGCTTTCACTCGGGATCGGATTGCAGGAACTGGTGCAGAGCAGGCTCGAAGGAACAGGGCTCTTTAATACGGTGTACGTGTACCCGCGAACAAATCGTCCGGGGGGGAGAGGTGGACGAGGCGGGTCGCGGCGGCGATGCGTTTGACGGGGCTCCGGTGCCTCCCGGCGAAATGAAAATGGTGACGGCGACCACGCGCAAGGAACTCGCCGCGATGCCAAATGTGCTGGAAGTTTTTCCGGAGCTGCGATTCACCGGCGATTTGCGATACGCCGATGCCGGGCACGTGTTTGGAACCGCGAGTGTGCCTCCTTCTGCCAAAGGCACTGGACAATTCGATTCGCTGCAGGGTTCGTTTTTTTCGAGCAATGATGCGGCTGAAGTCATTCTTCACAAGGATCTCGCGCAGCAAATGGCCGACGAAGGCAAAACGCAGCCTGCAAATTTAATCGGACAGGAAGTCACGCTGCGATATCCGCCAGAAAAAGGAGGTTCCTGTTACCGGCGAATCAGAGTGGGGCCGACATGGCCGCCAACGACGAATTCGGAGTCGGATTCACAACCGTAGCTTCGGAAACAAAAGTGAAAATTGTTGGGATCGTCGAGAACGAACAAGCCGGCCCCGGAGGCGGAGGAGGCGTGCGCATTTACCTTCCGCTGGGCTTCATCGAAAAACTGAATCCGGTGCAAACTTCGGATCTGCGTTCGATGATGCAATCTTCCACCGAGCAAATTTATCCGAGCCTCACAGTAAAAGTGAATCAACCGAAGAATGTGCCCGCGCTGGAAGATGCGATCAAAAAAATGGGATATCAGACGTTTTCACTTTTTGACGTATCGCGAAATTTGCATCTCGTGTTTGTGGTGCTAGATCTCTTCCTGGGAGTATTCGGCAGCCTCGCGCTTGCGGTCGCCTCTCTCGGAATTATCAACACACTGGTGATGGCGATTCTCGAACGCCGCCGCGAAATTGGCGTGCTGAAAGCGCTGGGCGCTGCGGATCGCGACGTCCGCAGATTATTTTTCGCGGAAGCCGGCGTGATGGGCCTCGCGGGAGGAGTGCTGGGAGTTTTTCTAGGCTGGGCGATCGGCCGAATAATTAACGTGGTGACCGATATTTATCTGCGGCAGCAGAATCTCACCGCGCAAAGAATCTGGAGCGTGCCGTGGTGGCTGATCGCCGCGGCGATTAGTTTTTCGGTGGTCGTAAGCCTGGTTGCGGGACTCTATCCCGCAGCGCGCGCCGCGAAGCTCGATCCAGTGCAAGCGCTGCGTTACGAATAACACTCGACAAAACAAAAAATAAACCGGGACGCCTTGTCTGAGGGGTCAAGGCGCCCCGGCGTTTCTCGCTCGCCTCCGCAGTGAGTGAGCAAGAGCGGTGTTACGCGGCGTACTCGTCGCCGCGAACGAACTCGTATCGTTCAATCTCGGCAATCACTCCCATTTTTTCCGGAGCGCTTTCTTCGTTGCGGGTCACGCGGCCCAGGCAGCGGACACGTACCGGCCCGGCTAGCGTAATTTCGTGCGGCAAGGTCAACAGGATCTCCACCGGCGAACCGGCCTTAACCTGTTTCGGCAGGAAAAAATAGACGCCACGCGAGCTGACGTTTTTTGATTCCGTGTTCATCTCGCCGACTGACTGGCCGCTGGTCCAGCGCACAATCATCGGTAGGCGAATCTGAAAGCGCTGATTGACTCGGCGTTCCATGGCGTTAACTCTCCTTGAGTAGAAGGGCAGGTGCTCTCGACACCTTGAGATTAAGCGGAAGCATCCGCGCGCTCAATAGTTCGCAGGTCTCATTCCGGGTAGGACGAATGGGGTACACGAGTACTATCCAACCTTTTACCACATTTTCCGATTTCTGTTCAGGATGGGATATAAATCGAGCAAAAACCCTTTAATTATGAGGAATTTCGAAGATACGCGCCCAGCACGTCTTGCATGGAAAGGATCCCCTCAAGGTGGCGCGCATCGGCGCGGCTTACTACCGGCAGGTATGGCCATTCGCGAATCAGGCGCATGGCGAGGTCGACCGATTGGTCCGGATGAAGCCGCGGCAGGCGCTGCGTGCCGATAATATCAACTAATGCGGATCGTGCCTGACCATCCTCGATGAGTTTCTTCAGCGCCGGAACGCGGACTCCTGCCCAGCGGCCGGTGGGAAAGCTCACTAGAAAGAAATCTTCGGGAGTAGGTTCCTTGCGGGATTCCACCCAGGCGATCGCTTCCAGCACCGTGTCGGTTTCGGAGAGCACCAGCACTTTTGGAGGGCGCATAGCGTCTTCCACTCGTAGCGCACGGCCTTCGCGCAGCTCTTCCATCGATGGCAGGTCAAGCCCCTCTTGTCGCGAGAGCACATCGAATAGCGGCACTTTCTGAAAACGAATCGAGATCAAGTAGGCGAGCGCATTGGAAATAATCACCGGCAGAATGATCGAATAATTTCCGCTGACTTCGAGCACCATAAAAACCGAAGTCAGCGGCACGCGCAAAAATCCGCAAAAAGCGTGCCCATGCCGACGAGTGCGTAGGCGCCTACCGGCCCAATCGCGAGATGCGGCAGCAAGAGGTGCTCCGCGCCGCCGACACCTGCGCCCAGCATCGCGCCCACAAATAACGTAGGCGCGAACATTCCGCCCGGCGCGCCAGAACAAAATGAAAGCGTAGTGGCGATAATTTTCGCGAAGGCGAGCAGGAAGAGCAGGTACCACACAAATTGGCCGTGCATCGCCTGATCCATGAAGTCGTAGCCCGCGCCCATCACCTGCGGCAGCCAGATTCCGGTGATTCCGATGACCAGGCCCGCGGCGCCGGGCAGCCAATACTCCGGCTTACCGGGAAGAGCACGGAATTTCGGGCGCGCGAAGCTGACTAGCTTCGCGAAAAATAGCGACATGAATCCGCCGATGATGCCCAAGCGCGGCGTAGGAAAGAAGTTCGCTGGGATTGACAGGCTGTACGCCGGGATTCGAAAGAGCGGTTCCGCGCCGAGAAACCAGCGGCTGACCACCACGCTCGATACAGCCGAGAGAACGATCGCGCCGAGCACGCCCGCGCTCCACGTGCCGATCACTTCTTCGATGACGAAAATCACTGCGGCAATCGGTGAGTTGAACGCAGCCGCAAGTCCTGCAGCGGCTCCCACCGGAGCGATCAGCCGGATTTTTTCGCGCGAAAGTTTCAGCTTACGGCCGAGCAGCGATGCGATACCGGCACCCATTTGCAGAGATGGATCTTCCGGCCCCAGCGATTGGCCGCTGCCGATTGCGAGGGCGCAGCAAATAAATTTTCCGATTACAGTTTGAAACGGAATATAACCCGTCGTAGATGTAAACGGCTGATTTCGTTTGCGTGACGCCGCTGCCTCGCACTCGCGGAAAAAATTTCACAACGAGGAACGCGATCACCAGCCCCGCGATGGCGGGCACAATAAAAACGCGCGGGCATTTCGGGTACAGCGATCCCAGCAGAGAGATGCGCGTCCACTCAATCGCAATTCGGAAACATACGACGGCGAGCCCCGCAAAAACTCCGATGACCACCGCGAGCAGAAGGAAGAGACTTCCCTCTTCCAGCGCCAGTTTCGCGCGCAGCTCCATCACGCGGCGAAATACACCCGCCATGATTCCCGATGACGTGGGTTCCACTGAGGGAGGGGGTGCGGCGGCCGCTTGTGATTGGTCGGGCGCTCTCGCGCTCGGGGCGCGCTTCTGGAGTCAGATCGGCGCCGCTCACTGGCTGATCCCTTCGTGGCTGCGCGCGAGCAATTGAAGCGCAGTGTCGTCGAGCGATCCTTGGCCACACCTGACGCTCGCGGTGTTCTCCATTGCAAACGCCAAGTCCATCACTTGCGCCAGGTTCTCAGGATGCACGCTCAGGCTTCGCTCGTCGGCTTGCGCGCCGGCCTTCGCCGCGTTCGCAAGCAGTTGCTGCGACTCATCGTCAGCGCGACCCGCGCTAGCACCCGTAGTTCCCTGCGACGCCGCGCAAGCCTGCAATCGCCTTACCGCTATTGAAAATGCATACGCGGCGCGGCGCGCCCGCTGCTGCACTGAAAGCGTCGCGATGAATGGATCCAGGAGTTGCACCCGCTCAGAAGTTTCCAGCGCGTGCTTCTCATCTTCAGAAAGTGCGCCCGTTGATGCGCTACGCGAAAGGTCGCGCACCGCTTGCGCATAATCTTCCGTGCGAAAAGCGGCCATTCCCGCGCCGCGCATAGCCTCTGCCGATTCCGGGTCGAGTTGCAACGCTCGTCGAAATTCCGCCAGCGCTTGCGAATTCGCGCCAGCTTCCATCAGTAGCTGACCCGCTTGCGCGTGCAGCGGCGCGTCCGCTGCCGTAGCGTTCGGCAGCGCAGCAGACATAGCAAACAATTGCGCCTGCGCTTCCGCGGTTTGCCCGCGATCGATCAGGAATTTGGCATATTCAATTCGAGCGGCGCGCCGCTGTGCGAACGGATCTGTGTCCCAGATTCCAAATATTGCGGCGTTGTAGTACCGGGATGCGTCCGCGAGATCGTTGCCTTGCCGCGCAGCGAGCCGCGCTAATTCCAGATTTACAGAGGCCCTCCCTGGCTCTTTTTCCGCAAGCGCCAAAAAATAAGACCGCGCCTCGTCCACGCGTCCCGAAGCCGCCAGTGCCTCAGCAAGATGCAAATCGTAAGTTTCGTTCGCCGAGCTGGTTTCCCCATTTTCGCGTGAATAAACCAGCGCCGTGCGGTAATCCTGGATGGCTTCCGTTACGCGGCCCGCTTTCATCGCGGTCTCGCCTTGCGCATACCACTTCCGGCCCAGGCTTCGCTCAGTTTGATGATAGAAACGCGACATGAAGCCGGTAAAAATAAATAATCCGGCGAGAATGCCGAGCGCGATGAACAATGTGGCGTTCTGAGAAAAACTCCAGTTGGGAGGTGTGCCGCGAGCTGGCGCTGGAATGCTTGGAGTGGCCACGAACTAGTAGATGCCTCGATGAGCGCCGCCGGGCGGCACTTTAATTCCACAATTTATCG
Organism: uncultured Acidobacteriota bacterium; assembly: GCA_963785395.1. Classification (GTDB taxonomy): domain Bacteria; phylum Acidobacteriota; class Terriglobia; order Acidiferrales; family UBA7541; genus DASTCZ01. The sequence goes on from CAWAVH010000005.1 coordinate 399,761, forward strand.
TAGCGTATCGGCTCACTCGCGCCCAATAAATTTATTTGATGCCGCGCAACCACGGCACCACGCATCGCGCCGTGATATTTCGGCGAATGGAGGGAGCTTCGCCGTACCGAACAGCGGAATTGACTTACGATTTTTCGATCAGCCGGTGATGAATCGCGTACAGCGCCAATTCCAGGCGGTCCGAAACGCCCAGCTTGTCGAAAATATTGTGCAGGTGATTCTTCACCGTCTGCTCGCTGATGAAAAGTTTCTCGCCGATTTCCTTATTTCGGAAACCCTGCGCCACCAGTTGCACGATTTCTTTTTCGCGGTCGCTCAGCAAAGGCTTTTCGCGCCGCGGACCAGACTCCGACGACTTCGCGAACGCCTTCATCACTTCCGCGGTCATGTGATTATCCAGCCAGATTTCGCCGGCGAATACGCGATGAATGCTCTTCACCAATAGATCCGTGGCGGATTGCTTCAGCACCACGCCGCGCGCGCCCAGCCGCATCGCGCGCACCACGTCGCGATCATCTTCCGCCGCCGTCACGCAGATCACCCGCGTAGGCAGCTGATCGAAGTTGACTTCTTCCAGCACCGCCAGCCCATCTTTATCCGGCATGCTCAAATCGAGCAGCAGGATGTCCGGCTTCAGTTTGGTCAGCAGCTTGATGCACTCATTGCCGTTTTGCGCTTCGCCAACGATGGTTACATCGTCTTCGTCTGTCCAGCAATTTGCGCAGACCATCACGGAAAATCGCGTGATCATCGGCAATCAGCACGCGAATCGGTTGTTTGCTTTTCGCCATCTTACCCCAGTGGAATTTCGACTATTAGTCGCGCACCATGCCCGGGGCTTGACTCCACAGTCAGCAATCCACCTACCGTGCGCGTCGTTCCTTGATGGAAATTGGACCAAGTCTCAGGCGGTCCAGTTCATCTCCGGAAAATCGCCCTGCAAAGCTAAATCCCTCGCCGTTATCATCCACGACCAAGAGAGATGCTCGTTTCCGACTGAGTTAGTTTTACCACGACGTGGGTAGCGTGAGCATGCTTTTTTATGTTGTTAAGTGCTTCACGGTAAATCTGGAAAAGTTCCCGGCAAACCCGGTCTGGAGCCTGCAAATCCTCCGAATTCACCAGCAAATCCACCTGCAATTTGCGACTCGTCCTTGAAACCGCTCCAGCAAATCCGCGCATCAAATCCACAAATCCGCGCTTTGCACGCGCAGCGGACGCAGATCCGTCAGCATACGTCCGCAGTTCCGCGACTTCATTTCGCACGGTTTGCTCTAGCGCTCCCAGCGCCGTCGCCACCTGCTCCGGAGACTCCGGCACTTCGCGTCGCAGCACATCCAGTTGAATCTGTACGCTCAGCAAAGTTTGCAAAATTCCGTCGTGCAAATCGCGCGAAATTCTGCTGCGCTCCGATTCAATCGCGCGCGCGCGCAAATGCCGCAGCAAAAATAAATTTTCCAGCGGCATGCTCAAGTGCCGCACGATGCGTTCGAGCCACCGCAAATCGCCCGGAGTAAATCTCCGCCGCGAATTCGCCAGAATCAGCCGCGTCTTCGCTTCGCCTTCAATATCAATCGTCGTCACAATCGCCGACTTCAACCCCAGCGCGTCGCGTGTCGGTTTCGGAAATCTCGGCACTTGCTCCAATTCAATCGAATTCTGACGATTCCATCCAAACGCTCCGCTCGTTTCTTCTGCGCCATTCCAACCAAGACTCGCGTCCGGCATGTCCAACAAGAATCCATCGGACGCAGTGATCGGCCAATTATTCGGCGACACGCGCTCCTTCTGTCCGCGCATCACTTTCCACACTACGACCCGCTCCAGATCCTCATCTCGATTTACAAGCACGCCAAGATCGCAATCAAACGCCTCAAACAATTCCTCGAACACTCCACGCAATGATTCCGCAACTCCGCGCTCCACTCGAAGCGCGCCATTCAATCGCGCCAGAAAAAAATATTCCGCCGCCGATCGTCGATTCCTCTCGCCGAGATATGCCATTCCCAATCCCGAAACCAGAGTCGCGCTCGCAATCGCCGCCGCTCGAATCAAGTCAATAGAGTCCGCGTGATTTTCCGCTACCCACCACACCATCGCGACTCCGCTCGTCGCGATCACAATCCACATTCCCGCTTTCCATCCCCAATCTACCGCCGCGGCAAACGCAACGAACAGCAGCAAAAACCACATCGGCACAATCGTCGGCGAAAAAATTAGCAGCGCCAGCAACGCAGCTACGTCGAGCGCCAACGGAAATCGCCATTCAGCTCCCCACGGCTTCCGTTGAGCCCACGCCACAAACAAACTCACCGCCAAATACCCCGACATCGCGGCTAGCACCCATCGCGCCGGTGAAGGCGCTTCCAGCAAACTCGCGATTCCCAACACGAGCATCAGCGGCCGCACCAGTGTCACCTGGCGCTTGAGCGAACGGCGTTCTGAAGCGTGAAGTTGCATCTGAGAGCTGGCACTACGCTAACCGAAAATCACAGTTCTGCCACCGTTCGCGCAGCGCAACGTTCCTGAAACGCACGTCACCAAACCTAAATTTTTCTGTTTGCTTTAGACGTTTTCGGCAGGTACAGTCCGCCTCGGGTAGGGACCAAAGCAGGCGGGTAATTCGCGCCCAACTTTGGACTAGGGTGGTAAATCCGGCGCTCGCCGGGGCGTTTCCGCTTGAGGCAAATTGAGGCAGAAGTTCACTCGCGGTGAAGTTGTGCGCATGCTCGGCGTAAAGCCGGGCCAGCTTGATTCGTGGGCGAAGCTCGGCCTGATCACATCCGGCGCCGGAGACGATGCCCCGCGCGGCGAACCGTTCTATGGCTTCGGCGATCTCGTAGCCATCGAGACCCTAAAGCGCCTTACCGCCGAGCACATTCCCGCGCGCCGCCTGAAACGCTCGCTCAATGCGCTGCGGGAACAAATTGGCGAAGATGCTGCTTCCCTCGCCAAACTGCGAGTCACTACCAACGGCCGCCAGATCGTCGTGATTGGCCCGCACACCGGCAAATCCCCGATCGAGCCACTCACCGGCCAAATGGTTCTCGAATTTGATGCCAGCCGCATCGCCCAAAAGATTCGCGCGCTTCCGTCGCGCACCGCCGAGGAATGGTTTGAGCTGGGCCTTGCGTGTGATCTTAAACCGGCCACCATGCGCCGCGCGGCGGACGCCTATCGCCATGCCGTGCGTCTCGCGCCCGAATGGGTGGAAGCCCACATCAATCTCGGTACCGCTCTCTTCCATTTGCGGCGGATCACCGCCGCGCGCCGCTGCTTCAAGACCGCGCTCGATCTCGATCCGCTCAACGCGCTGGCTCATTTCAATTTCGGTTGCGCACTCGAAAGCCTCGGAAATCGCCGCGGAGCCATCATTGAAATCGAGCGCGCCGTCACTCTCGATGTAACCCGCGCCGACGCGCACCTGAATCTAGCGATGCTCTACGATCGCGAAGGCGAAAAAGAACGAATGCGCGAGCATCTCCAACAATATCTAAATTTCGAACCCGACGGCCGCTGGGCAGAATTCGCCCGCTCCAAGCTCCCGGCAGATCCCATCAGCGCGACAGCCGGCGGCGGCAACAATCGCTCCGCAGCCTCAAATTCCGCCCGCAGCAAAGTAACCCCATTCCGCCGCCGCTAGCAAAAACTCAAACGACTCCGTCACATCGATTCTGTTCCGTCAATTCTCTGCCACCACTCTCGCGCGCGTCATCTGCGCCGTTTGCACCCCGATGGTTTGAATCGGGGCTGAGAGCGAACCGATCAGGATTCGCCGAAGGATCTCATTTCGCTCCTAGTGGGACCGGCATCCTGCCGGTGCGCCTTAGCCTTTCTTGAATTGCTCTTCGGCTTTAGCTCTTAGCTTTTCGAATTTTGCTTTTAGCTTCCCCGCTCTTCGTCCCCGAAACTCAATTCCCCATCGCGCTGCCGCCGAATCACTCCGCCGTGTTATCATTCATCCCTGCGGTGGGCGTAGTTCAGCGGTAGAACATCGGACTGTGGCTCCGAGGGTCGTGGGTTCAAATCCCATCGCCCACCCCAGCAATCCCAAACTCTCAGATTCCGTAATACAATTGATAAATCGGAAGTCTGTTGGTATGTTCCGCAGTCGCTCCATTGGGGCTAACCATTGAATTGTTACTTCATTTTGTTTACCCCGCACCCAATGTGTAAGCGGCGTCTCAACCACTCGCTCTCCTACAGACCATGAGCGACTGGGCAACTCAGTCGCGAGAATCTGAGATCTTGCTTGCAGTTACGGGAATTTTGATCCCGACGATAGTGTTCCTATTGCAAGCGCGCAAACGATATCTTCGCGGAGAACGCGTAGATCAAGTTCCTGTACCCGCGATACAGCGCGGCGGAGCCGTGAAGATTAAGAACGTGCAGGGCATCACGTCCGGAGAAATCGATTTCGAGGTTCAACGAGGCGGAAAGTTTGTGGCGTATCAATACTGTATTTCGATCCTCGTCCACACTTACAGGCGCTCGTCGAGGATTTACTTTCTGAGATCGGGTGAAAGTGCTCGCATCAAGGGTCTTCCATTCACGCTTCTCACTTTCGCCGCAGGTTGGTGGAGCTTTCCTTTCGGGCCGGCATGGACACTGCAATCTCTTGTGATCAATCTGCGCGGAGGCACGGATCTCACGAAAGAGGTTCTCGCTTCGTTTAACTCGGGTGCGAGCGGTACTCCTGTTCGAAATAGACTCAACAGCACTTAAATAACTGCCACTGCTTGTCGTGGCGCTACGCAGCCCACCCTTAGATTTGACTTGACGCCAATTGCCATTCATGCAATATTAATAGCGGAGAATCTCCAGGCCCGAACCCAAAGGTTCGGGCCTTCGCTTTTGTAGCTCAGCCATTCCTGGCTGAGGCCTTTCAATCTTTTTCGAATCCAGTCTGCAAATTTTAGCGGGGAGTGCTGCACCCTTTGCCGTGTAAGGGTGCGGTTCTCGACCTACAGGTTCAAGGGGACCCATGACCTCGGGTGCCCCACGTTTCGTCCGCCAAGTGCGGACGAAACGTGGGACCGAGGTCAAAACTAGCTCACGATCACCAATGTCAGAACGCACAACTCAACCCGGTTTCCGGAAGCAGCCCCCAAGGCATTCCAGCCGAAAAACACCCAAAAAAACCCCAAAAATCGACCTAACTCCTTTAGAATGAACAACTTTTTAGTAATAGTACTAGGTAACCACTTTAGAATCATCACTATCCAAAAACAACCCCCAAGGGGTGGGTAGGCCGGTGCCGACGCGTATCGGATTCAAAATAAAGTACTTAGGCCATCTGGAGCGCCTTGTGGCACCTCTATGCGGCACGAACAGAGACCAAGTTGCGATAATGAGCGAAACGATCCTGAAGCGGAGCGGAGGGACTCGCCGGGCATCATTATCACGCTATGATAGAGGCATGGGTTCCGCGTCGCGCCCCGAAATCGACACCCTCAACCCACCCCTGGTCCCCATCCCCGCCGGGTGGTTCGTCATGGGCTGCGAAACAGGCCGCGACGACGAAAAGCCAGTCCACCGAGTCTGGGTAGACACCTTCGAGATCGGCGCTTATCAGGTCACGAACGCCGAGTACTCAGCCTTCCTGACGGCGACGAAGCGCCCGCCACCGCCAGTTACCTGGGACGACAAAAATTTCAATAGCCGCCACCAACCAGTCGTCTCGGTCTCGTGGTTCGACGCAGTCGCATATTGCGATTGGCTTTCGCAATCAACCGGGCGCCACTACGTGCTCCCAACAGAAGCACAGTGGGAACGGGCCGCGCGCGGCGATCGAGAGAATGAACTGTACCCGTGGGGAAACGCAGGGCTCGACGAAATTCCAGATTACAAGTCGCGCTGGCAAACGGGACCCGAAGAAGTGGGACTATACGCGCCGAGCTCAACGGGGATGTACAACGCGGGCGACAACGTCCACGAATGGTGCGCCGATTGGTACAGCGCCGAATACTATGCGCATTCGCCGGAAAAAAATCCAATGGGGCCGGAGAGCGGAGTGCGAAGAGCTTCGCGAGGCGGCTCGTGGCGCCACCACGTGAAAGTAACGCGCACCGCCGCGCGCTCCAGCATTCCTCCGGAATTCAAATACGCGGATTACGGATTCCGGCTCGCGCGAATTTCAGACTGAATTTTTCCCCAAAAATTATTTTGGAGCGGGCGCGGCTGCCGGCGGGTGCGCCGCAAAATATTCGTCGAGACTCGTTTTAAATTCCGCCGCGGCGCGCTGCACATTTTTATCCAGCGCGTCCACGACAGCCGACACATCTTTCGCGCCCACTGGCTCATCGTGAGAATAAAAATGCGTCCACACCACCATGCCGGATTTCATATCGCGCATTTCAAGTTCAAGAGTGAGCCGCGCAACAACTGCGCTGCCCGAAACTTCCTTGAAATCGGAAAGGTTGCCGCGAATCATGTAGTCGCCGCGCCCGTTGCTGCGCATCGCGTACACTCCGCGATATTCACCCGCAGCACGAAACGCCTGCCGCAGCACACTCTGAATCATCTCGGTGGGCGCCTCGGCCCAGCGGTGATATTGATACGTGCCCATCCCTTCGCCGCCGGTGGAATAGACGATGGGGTCTTCGCGATAAAGATGCGAGGCCGAGATCGGCCCCAGCAGCAGCGTCACCGGAAACGGATTTGAATTCGCGGCGGGCGCGGTTTCGTTGGGAACATTCAGCTGGTAGTACTGCACAGGGCGCGCAGCCGGGCAGCCGCTCGCGATTCCTGCGCACAACACCAACGCTGCAATTGTGATTTTATTTTTCATTTCTTGTCTCCCGGCTTGTGTTCGCGGGGATTATTTGCGCGAATGATTGTGGAGGGTTGAGTCTTGATTGTTTCCGTGAATTCTTTCAGATTCTCCATCACGTGTTGCAGCGTATCGAGAATCTGATCGATGTTTTCCGAATTGACGTCGAGCGTCTGATTGATTCGCTCGGTGAGTTCGGTTGTATTCGCAAGAGTGCGCCGCAAATCGGAAACGGCCTGGCGAACATCGGCGCGATTTTCGCCGAGCATCGAATCAACGTGATCCAAAGTCTTGTTCGCTTCGTCTGAAGTTTTCTTGAAATCATCGAGCAGCGGTTGCAGCTTCACCGTCGCGGCATTCACGTTCGATAGCGTGGCCTTGATCGTCGCGCGGTTTTCTTCCAACATTCCGCGCGCGCTGGCCAGCGTGGCAGAAAGATTGGCGCGATTTTGCGGCGTCAGCAAATCGTTTACACGGCTGATCGTCTCTTTCAATTCCGTCGCGCGATCATTCAGCGTCACCAGCAGTAGCTGCGCCTTCGGCGCAATCTGATTGATCTGCGCTGTGAGCGCATTGAAATCTACATAGACTTCTGATGGAAGCAGCGCACCATCGGACGCGGGAGCGGATTGCGGAGTTCCGGGCATGATTTCGAGGTGATTGTCGCCGAGCGGATTCATGCTCATGATTTTTACGTGGCTATCCGTTTTCACCGGCACATCGGTGTGCACGCTGAAAGTCACGTCGAAGCGCGCCGCATCTTGCGGATCGATTTTCAAACCGATTACGCGCCCGATTTTCGGCCCGCCCGAATAACGAACAGTCGTGCCGGGCTCAAGCCCGCCCGCAAACGGAAAGTAGGCATGAAATGTTTTCGTATTGCCGCCGGACACGCCATTCATCGCGAGCACCGTGGCCACCAGCACAATCGCCGCGACCACAACGAAAAGTCCCACGAGTGTTTGTTCAAGTTTTGCTTGCATCACACTCCTCACTTCTCTGCTGCGCCGCGTCGCGAAGGTCCAGACGCGGTAAGCATTTGCAAATAATCCAGCTCGCCCGATACTTCGGGTTCGGCGACGCGATTCAAAAACTGCTGCACGCGCGGCTGTGGATTGGCGCGCATCTCATCAGGCGTTCCGATCGCCACGATGTTTCCCTTGTCGATCAGAATCATTCTGTCTGCGATCAAAAATGCGCTGGCGAGTTCGTGAGTCACCACGACGATCGTCACGCGAAACGCGCGCTTCAAATCGAGAATCAGTTGATCGATGCCGGCGGCGATAATCGGATCAAGTCCCGCGGAAGGCTCGTCGAAAAATAAAATTTCCGGATCCATCGCCAGCGCGCGCGCCACTGCCGCGCGCTTTTTCATTCCGCCGCTAAGTTGCGACGGCATGTAATATTCGAATCCTTCGAGGCCAACTTGCTGCAACTTCAGCCGCAACATAATTTCGATCGTGGAATCTTCGAGCTTGGTGTGTTCGCGAAGTGGCAGCGCCACATTTTCGCCGACATTCATCGAGCCCAGCAGCGCGCCGCCTTGAAACGACATTCCGATTCGCTTGCGGATTTCGTCCAGCTCCGCGTGAGAGATTGCCGCGATGTCTTTGCCCTTGATCCAAATTTCGCCCGCCGTCGGCCGTTCGAGATCCAACGAGCGTTCGAAGCAGACGTGCTCTTGCCCGAACCCGAGCCGCCGAGAATCACCATCGTCTCGCCGCGCTTCACGTCAAAACTAACGCCGTGAAGAATTTCCGTATCTCCATAACTCACGCGGAGATCGCGCAGCGAAATCATCGGCTGCTCGGAATCGGTTCGCGCTGTGGTTTCATTCGCCATTGAAAGCTCTTCAAAAACTATTTTCCGCCCATGAAAAAGAACACGGCCGTAAAAATCAAATCCACAATCACCACCATGAAAATCGACATCACCACTGCACGAGTCGTCGCGCGGCCCACTTGTTCGGCGCCGGTGCCAGTTGAAAGTCCTTCGAAGCATCCGACGGCGGTAATCGTAATTCCGAACATCACGCTCTTGATCAGTCCCGACATGATGTCGCGGATAAAAAGCGAGTCGACCGAATCTTGAATGTAGCGCCCAAAAGTAAAATCGGCTTGCGACACGCCGAAAATCGAGCCGCCCAGAATTCCCATCATGTTCGCCCAAATTGTCAGGCAGGGCAGCATGATGAACATCGCGAGAAATTTCGGCGCCACCAGAAATCGCACGGGGCTGATCGCCATCGTTTCGAGCGCATCGATTTCTTCGGTGACGCGCATCGTGCCCAGCTCGGCCGCAAACGCCGATCCCGACCGGCCAATAACAACGATCGCCGTGATCAGCGGGCCCAGTTCGCGCGACATCGAAACCGCGACCGCAGTGGCAACAAGATTCAGCGCGCCGAATCGCCTCAATTCGTAAGCGCTTTGCAACGCGAGGATTAATCCGATGAAAAATGTAATCACACTCAGGATCGGCAGCGCGCGGACGCCAACGTCCATGGCCTGCGAAATCGCGCGACGCAGTTGCAGCGGCTTTCCGCGAAACGGCGCGATGAAAATAAAATATGCAGCGCTCCCGCCAAGACTCGCGAGCGATCCGAGATACGCAAGCGCGTCCGTGATACCTGCGCCGATTTGTTCGAACGGTTGCATGCAAATTATTTTGTAGCTTTTCTCGGGCGCAATCGCGGCGCCATTTCAGCGCTCAGGAAGCAAGCGCTTGTTCCTCTGTATCGTGCAATTCGAAAAGTTTCAGCAGACGCGAAAGTTGCAAAACTTCGCGCGCGGGTCCGCTCACGCCAATCAACATCAGCCGCGAGCCGGCATCGCGCGATGCTTTCAATCCTTCGACGAGCGACGCAACTCCGGAGCTATCGATGTAAGCGACTTCGCATAGATTCATCGCGACGCGCGGCGCGCGATTATCTTTAATCTCGCGCAACAATACCTGGCGCACCTGCGGCGAATTGGAAAGATCGATCTCTCCGGCTACGTCGATGATCACCGTGTTTCCAATCTGACGGACTGAAAGCGTCACGGATTCTTCTCCTCTAAGAATTCTTTATTTCTTTCACTGGCTTAATAAATTTCGTCAATCTCCATTGATTCATGTTTTCGGCGCGCCGGTATTTCAAGGTATCCATGCATTCTTCGATGAAGTGCAGCCCCAATCCTCCCGGGCGAACGTCATTAAAATCACGGCCGCACAATTTCGCGGGATCAACAGCGGGGCCGCGGTCTTGCAGCAGAATCTCAATTCCCTGCTCGGCTCCTTGCGCCGAGCGCCGCCGCGCCTTCCGGAAATAAATTGCGATCGGACGATCCTCGCGTCCGGCGTACGAATGACGAATAATATTTGTGATTGCCTCGTCCACCGCCAGAGTAATCGACCGGCACTCCGCCCCAGGAAATCCCAACGATTCCGCAAGGCGCTCCACCGCTCCGCGAACCACGCAAAGCAGAGTGGGCTTGCTGTTGATTAAGATCTCCAGCAGCACGCCAGACTGTAATTCGAGGCCATCTTTCTTAACGGCAGCCTTTCGCGCTGGGCGAGAGTTTTTCATGTCTAGTACTGACGGAAGCCGACTTCCGATTCGCGCAGCTTAACAAATATTGCAGCGAAAACTGGATGAAAATTTGCAGTGTCGCGATTCATTTCAATCTAGGACGAAACCCAATGTGGAACTGAAGCAGTAGATAGGCGTCTGTGAATTCTATTGAATTTCTACCAGCACGAGAGAGACGTCGTCCGCAAGCGGACCCGCACTATAAGATGTGACTCGATCCATAATGGCGTGCTTCATTTCGCCAAAAGGTAATTGAGATGTCTGATGTACAAATTCCTGAACGCCAGAAATTCCTAGAATCTTTCCGCTGGCGTTGAACACGTCTGTGATTCCGTCGGTGTACATAACGACGCGATCTCCTGGACAGAGTTCGACTTCCATGTTCGCATCGTCGTCCACTGCATCGGGTAACGCACCAAGGATCATGCTGCGCGACTCGAGCTGGATCGGTTCCTGCCCGGCGCGCGCGACCATAGCCGGCGGATGTCCTGCACCTGCGTACGACATTCGCCGTGCGGCGCGATCGATTCGCGCCGTGGCCGCTGTAAATAGAAACCCGGAGCTGTCGATACTGTCGAGCACAAAGTGATTCAGTTCGCGGAGCATGTCTGCGGGCGGCGTGCCGCGCCTGAGTTGCGTCATCGCTTCCGTATAAATGCGCGTTGCGACGAGAGCCGAGCCGATTCCATGGCCGGACACATCGCAGACGAGCAGCGTCAAGTATTCTTCGCCGAAAGGACTGACGAGCGCGAAATCTCCGCCGATACTATGAACAGGATGATAGAAACTTTCGACGCGAACATTTCCCCAGAGCAATGAAGCTGGAGCGAGACTTTTCTGGACGCGAGCGGCGAGAGCGAGATCTTCGTCGATTTCGCGCTGACGCGTTTCGAGACGCGTATTCAGCGCGCGGAGTTGCTGCTCCTGTTCCTTTTGCTCCGAAATATCGGTGAATGTAATGATTCCAAAGGTGCGACCATCGGGATCTTCCAGCGCGCGTGAACTGATAATGACCGGCAACCGAGTTCCATCGGATTTTGGCAGAACGAAGCCATAGCGATGATGTCCCGCGCGTTCGGCTAATTCGATCTGCGCCTTCAGAAATTGCCATTCGTCGAAGGAATAAAATTGTGAGGGTTGGACGCCGAGCACTTCGCCGGGTTCTATTCCCGTCATTTCCACGAACGCCGAATTCACAAACATGATGCGGTGACAATCGTCGGCGACCATGACACCCTCATTGAGGGTCTCAAGAATCTCTTCCATCTGCGTCAGCCAGTCGGGTTTTTCGAAATCCATTAGCGTTCTCGCCCAAATCCTCTCACGCCGTCCGCGCGAACGCAAAAAGCCAGCGCCTGTTCCGCATTGGAACCCATGATTCATTGGCGCAGCGGGATAGTCCGGGCAAAATATTGAAACAGAACATGGATACGACGCGAAAGTGCGGGACGCGACGATCGCAGACGTTCAACCTATAAAACACATAGAAAACAGGTAGTTCCAGCTACATTCAAAACAGGCGATCGAGGCAAATTATTTTTTCATTTGCTGTCGCGCGAGATTCTAATTGAAATTTCTCGCAACTAAAACTCGCGGTTTGTGTTTCTAGTGTATCGAGAGAAGTGGTACCCCTGCTGCTTCCGAAAACTTTAAGGAGTGGTTCAATGAGAGACAAATGTCTCCGTGCTTTTTTGGCGATTTCCGCAGTCATCGTGCCGTCACTGGTAATGGGTTGCAGCTCAGGTTCGAATAATGCGCCGCCACCGCCGCCGCCCGCTTCGATGGGTAACGTAATCACCACCGTTGGTGATGCTTCGACAGAAGATTGGGCCACGATTGGCGTGCGAGTGTTGAGCATTTCGCTGACGCCACAGGGTGGAGGATCGCCGGTAGCGATCTACACCGCACAGAGTCCTGCGCCGTTCGTAAATTTGGTGCAACTGGATCAACTCAGCGAAATTATTGGCAACGCGTCCATTCCGGCTGGCACATACACCGGCGCAAAGATTTCGATCAGCGCGAATCCTGGCGATGTGCTGCTGACGGCGGCCGCAGATCCGTCCGCATCATTCGCGGGGACAGCGGGCGCGACCGTTCCATCCAGCGCGATCGATATTCAGGGAGCAAGCGGAGGCGCGGGCAATATGTCTGTGGCGTTCAACGTGAATCTTGTTGCGCCACTGGTGGTCACGGCAAACCAGACGAACGCGCTTGATCTGGAATTCGATTTGTCACATCCGGCATTTCTTGTGGCGAACGTGCCGGTTGGTGGAGGGACGACGTTGTGGGCGGTAAATTTCCGGGGCCCAATCCGGCATCGTCCGCATGCAGCTCTCGATCATTTCCTGCTGCGCGACCACTACGCAACGGTGCTTTCGGTAGCCTCGACCAATTTGTCGATCTCCGCGGACAAGGATTATCCGGTGTATCCGCCGACAAATCCTGAAACTGCGATTCAGAGTCCGCTCGCTCTAACGTTTCAGGTGGATGCGACAGACGGAACGATTTTCTATGACGTGGATGCGAAAACTTCGTCAGTGATCAACGACTTCTCGTCTGTGGCGAGCAGCCTGCCCGGGAAATTTATCCGCGTCACGACGCGCTTCCAGAATGACGGAACGCTAGTTGCGGTGCGCATGTGGGCTAGCAGCAGCTTCAATAAGCTGTGGCTAAATCCGGAAGGACACATCTTGCATGTGAACAGCAACACAGACGTGGTGACGGTGGAGAACGAACTGGGCTTCCCGATTCCCGTGACGGTTGACGCGAACACTCAGTTTTACTATCGCGTGCCCGCGAGCGCGGTGGCCGACGCGCGTCGATCGGCACTGGCACATCTTTCCTGACGAATAAGGATCTGGTTCGCGGATTTAAGGTACACGTGAGCGTCGCAGACCCGCTGGCTAGTCCGCTTGTCGCTACGACGATCGACATCGAGAATGCGAAGTACTCGGGGACGATTTCGGCGGCCGGAGCAACAAGCTTCGTCTACACGAATACATTCCACACCGCGACTGACGATTACAGCGTAACGCTTCCTTACATTTCGAGTGCGTCACCCAACGCGAGCAATCCAGCGGCGGGAACGATGCTGACGGGATTCGACTGGTGGAATTTCACTTTCCCGACCAGCGTGAATACCGGGATGTCTGCGATTCCGAATTTCGTGTCTGCAACCAACGGGTCCGCGAACTTTGGTGGCACGGTGGGATCTTTCCCCGCCGCTGGAGTGAGCGGAGCAACGTGGGGCGACCCATCGAATCCGAGCGGATGGTCCGCGATTTACGCGATCCTTGAACCGACAGGCGTGCCTCTGGGAACGGTGAGCGTGCCGTGGGTTACGAGTGGGAGCGGCGGATCGTTCTCGATGAGCATTACAGGAGGCACGACATCGGTGCCGGTGGATCTCTCGGATGTTTCCGGTTCGGCCGCATTGGTTTATCAAGTGGATCGCACTGGCGGAATCGTGACCATCAGCCCGATCGACATCACGACGGCGAGCGGGCTGGCGGCCGTGGCCACAAACGTGGTGAACGGCACGCCGGTGAAGGTATCCGGAGTGCCGCAAGCCGACGGCAGCATCAAGGCTTACGTTTTGTTTTATTACACCGGCGTGAAGCCTACGTCGTAGAGGGTCTGGAATGAAAAAAGGTCCGCGCCGACAGACGGCGCGGACCTTTTTATTTTTGCTGCGCGAATTTTCGAATTTATTTCTGAGGTGGCGCGTTAGTTCCCGGAGTTGAAGTAACTTTTTCCATCGGGAACGTCGCTTTGAAATCCAAGTTCTGATTTAGGCGAGCTTCGAATACGAGTTCCTGCGCGCCAGCTTCCATGAGCGGTCCTCTAATACTGGTCTGGTCGAAATCCACGCGCCAAATTCCGGCATAGCCGCCGACAAATTGCAGATGTTTCGCAGGGACGACATCTTTTCCTTTGTTGCTCGAAAGCGACGCGTCAAACGGGCGCATGACCCGCTCGCCCTCGTTCGCTCCGATCAAATGCCCTGACCCAACTTTTGCGCCGATGGAAACGAGCACGTAATACTGGCCGGGCTGCTGTTCGTTGAGGAGCAAACCGACAAGCTTCATGGCTTCTTGATCTGTGAGTTGTTTATCGAGCATTTCAAGTCGAGCGAACGCGCCGGCAAATTGTGGATCGTCCCAATAAACAGAAAGCGTTGTAAATTGGCGTTTGAAACGGCCTTCCATGCTGCCGGTGATTCCAGTTTTTGCTTCTTTGCTGTCGACGATACGCTGGCAATCTTCCTTGGTCCAAGTGAGAAAGGCGGGATCGCCCGCGCCTGCGCCGGGAATCGTGTCGAGATAATCCTTGAGGCCGAGTTTTTCTTCCTTGCGATCGACGCCGAAATCATAGACATCGAGAATTTCGATGTTCGAGGCGGACTTGCTTCCAGTGTTGCCTTCGACGAAGGCAAATTCGCCAGCTGTTAAATCTTCGCGTGGATATAGGCGATAGAGATCTTTGATTTCTGTGGGGCCGATGTCGAGGAGTACTTCGTCCTGATTTTGTTCGGTGCTGAACATGATGGAGGCGTTTGCGACGGTGCGCTGATCGAAATTTTGACCGGTGATTTTGCATTGGAGCAGCTTGAACTTGCTGACGTCGCGGCTTGGCGGGAAATAGGCGAAAAATGTTGGGCGTGTCGCTTCAAAGCGGCTGGTGGAATGCGCGCCGGGGACGTTGATATCAATTTTCTGGCGGACGAAAGGGACGACGCTTTTGAGCAGCGAGCGAAACTTGCTGACTTGGACTTTGGTCTCGATGCGGCCGAGTGGCCTCAGGCCACCGGCGTCGTAAATGTAGACGCCGTAATTCTGCGGCGCCGCGGACGCGTGAGCTGGCGGCGTTGGAGTGTTGCGTGCGTTGGCGGTTTCTGTGGGCGCGACATTCTTCGAAGTATTTGAAGCGGGGCCAGTTGGCCTGGTTGAAGAGGTATTCGAATTCGATCGTGGAGCGGGAGCCTGAGATGGAGCTGTTGACGGCGTGGCCGCGCCGTTGGCTGAGTTGTTGGCTGCATCCATCATTGCGGAAATCACGGCGTCGCTCACGCCAGCCTGCTTCAGAGCGACCAGGCCGTTCGTAGACATGTCAAACTTCGTTTTCGATTTTCTAATTTTTGAAATGATGACGCTATCGGAGAGTTTGGCCTTTGCGAGTTGAATCACGTCGTGATTGGTCATTGCAGCCGGAGCAGTGGTGGCAGGCTTGGGCTTTTGCGTTTGGGACGGCGTGGTTGGTTTGGAAGTGGTGGTGTTTTGATCGCTACCGCCAACGGTGACTTGAAATGCGCAGGCGACCGGCGATAGCGGGATCGCAATAGCTGCGATTGCGAGCGTCGTGACGACCAATGCGTGTCTGTGCCAGATCATGGCGCTCATCTCCCGGAATCGTGCGCGATCGCTGACTCGCGGCGAATCAGCTTAGCGACCGCTTAATTGAAGAAATCGGACAAAGTATGTACGCCGTAAAAAGCGATGTCAATTCATCCGGTGTGATTCCTGATTTGTGCGGCGATGGCATCCAATGCGTTCGCGGATTCGCGAGTTCGAGTATTCTGATTGTGGAGAGCATTAATGGCGTCGGAAATGAAACCTGCGGCATCGACAAAACAAAACTGGGGCAATACGCCGTGGACGATCGAGTTTCATCCGGAGCCGCGCGCAATTCCCGAATCGGTGGATTTCGCGGTGATCGGCGCGGGGTTTGCCGGATGTGCCGCGGCGGCGTGGCTAAAGCACGTCGCGCCGGAAAAAAGTGTGGCGCTTTTTGAAGCGGGGCAAATTGGCGCGGGATCGAGCGGACACACGGGCGGCACGGCGTTGCAAGGATCGGCAGCTGGAAATCTACCTGGACTGGGCGACGTGCTTGGTGGACTTGCTGATACTTTGCGAGAGCTTCGCGTGGATGCCGATCTTGCGCTGCCCGGCGCGTGGGAGCTGAAGCACAACATTGACGCGGCGAATTCGGCGATTCGATGGCGCGATTCTGGCGTGCTCAGCGTGGCGAAGGAAGTGTCGGGCGGGACGATTGATCCCGGAAAAATGGTGGGAGGCCTGGCGCGCGCGGCTCACGATGCCGGCGCGCTTGTGTTTGAAAATGCGCGGGTGACGAGTATCAATTTCGGCGAGCCGATTACTACTCACAATTGGCGAAAAACAAGTTCGCGCTCAACGTTTGCTGATCACAACAAACGCGCAGTCGCTTGAGCTGAGCGGACTCGTGGCGCGCGGTGAGCCGAAATTCACGCTGGCTCTTGCTACTGCGCCGTTGACCGGCGAACAGCTTGAATTGTTGGGGCTCGCGTCGAGGCACGTGTTTTATACCGAAGATCTGCCGTATCTGTGGGGACGATTGCTCAATAACGATAGCGTTGTGTTCGGCGCTGGGCTCGTTCATTTAGAAGACTGGCGAGATCTCGAGGCGATTGATGTTTCCGCCGGCGAAGTCGCGAGACTTTTCAGCACGCTTGAGAAACGTGTTCATGGTTTTCACGACGTCTTGCGCGAAGTGAAGATCACGCATCGATGGGGCGGGCCGATTCTATTTGCAAACGAGTGGGTGCCAGTTTTTGAGCGGCATCCGAAAAGCGATCGCGCGATCGTGCTCGGCGCGTGGTCGGGACATGGCGTCGCGATTTCGGTTCATCTCGGGCGGTGGGCCGCAGAAGCGCTGCTGGGTCGTCGCGAGTTACCCGACTGGCGAGATGCGAGCGGCGAAGAGGAATAATTCCGCGTGAATGATTTCGGCAGTGATTACTTCGTGCAACCTGTGCGCGCGAGTTCAGCGAGTTGATTGGTTGCGTCGTCGCTGCCCCGCGAAATTGCGGCTCGCAGCAAGACTCGTGCTTGCTCACAATTTTTTCACGCCATCACCTGCGATGTAGAGCCGGGCCAATTCCACTTCGGCGAGCACGTTGCCGTTACCGACCGCGGACCAGAGCAACTGCGCGGCTCGTGCGGGATCGCGGGTAGCGTTCGTGCCGCGCAGGAGACGGAGCGCTTCGTCTAATTGCGCTTTGCCAGCAGCGTCGATATCGGCCTGTGCCGCGCCTGAGTTTGCAGGTTGCTTTACTCCGGCGCCGCTAATCGCGGGGGTCGATGAAGTTTGAGGCGAAGGCGTGACACTCGAAGTGGATTGCGTGCCGGCGGAATCGGTCGGAGATGATGGCGGCGCGATCGGTGGAGACGCATCCTGACCGATCGGGAGGGACTCCTGCTGCTGCGCTATCGGACGCGGCTGAGATTTCCAGCGCAAAGTGTAGTAGCCGACTACGGTGACCGCGATCGCGGCGAAGACAACCACAATCATCGGCAACGCGGCGCGGTCGCGAGCAGCGGATTCTGAGATATCAGAGGATTCGGGTTGCGCCTGTGAGGAGTCGCGAACTCGAATCGATCGTCATCGGCTGATCGCTCCGTCGCCAGCAACGAAAGCGGGCTCGTAAAATGTTCGGTCGCGCGCCTTCACTCGCAGGCGGTATTTGGCGCCGACATTTTCGTCTGCGGCGCAGCGGAGGTCCAGCCACAGACTTCGTTTCATTTGCGGGCCGCAGAGTTGGAATCGACGGAGGACGTTTCTTTCGCGGCGGGCACCAGGCCGCTCTCGCCGCAGTGAACCGAACATGCCAGAACTTGCCGCCGCGCGCTCCGCAGCTTGCCGTGCGACCTCCGCGGGCGAGCCGGGCGTAACACCGGGAGTGAGGCTCGCATCATTAGTGGACTTTCGCCGCGGCGTCGCCCAACCAGGATCGAAGCCTCGCGCGCACATCATCATTCAGCTCTACGAATTTGATTCCGCCACTTTTTCGTGAATCGTCAGTCCATGCGATAGTTCCGTTGGCATCCAAGCGGTCGATCGAGCGAATTGAAAACCAAAATTTTACGGGACCCGATGCTTCCACGGGAACCGCGGAGTGAAATCCCAAACCGTCTTCAGACACATCCACGACGATTCCGCCGTTATCAGGTTCGAGATTGATGAAGGCAAGATCGGTAAGGGTCTTGCGGGGCGCGCGCCGGCGTTCTATCGGCATCGGTCGAGCAGTGCTCCTGGCTCCGTCGTAAATCGAAATCTGTCGCCGCGGAGGATCCGGCTGGGTTGCGCGGACCAAGCATCAGTTACGTCGGGGACTGACGCGATTGCATTGTAGCTCTCATGAGGCCCGTTCGCTGCAATTGTGATGTACCGTTTGTATCGGTAGGCGCGACTGAGCTTCACTCGACGGGTAGCTCGCCGAAATGCACGCGAGCGAGGACAGGCTGCGGTGATCCACTACGCAGCGTAGTTTGCGAAACCCGGATCCGGAGCGTTAGCTGAGTTTCAGTGAACGAAACATATACCTCGGCTAAAACGTAGGTATAATCGCCGGACGTCAATCTCACGAATTTCCCTATAGGGGTTAAAACGAATGAAAACGCTGTTAAGAGTTTGTGCAGTTGTGTTGCTGTTCGCTTCGGCGCAAGTTGCACGCGTCGCAGCGCAAGCGCCGCCGCCCGATGCAAAGGCCGCGGACGCAAAGCCAGCCGATACAAAAGAACCGAAAGAAGAATCTTCCACTACCGATCACACTGCGAATATCGGAGGCCAGTCAATTTCGTACAAGGCGACGATTGGCAGCATACTGCTGAAGAATCCGCAGGGCGATCCAACCGCGTTGATGTATTACACCGCGTACATCAAGAACGACGTGAAGGATCAGGGCACGCGTCCGATTTCCTTCATTTACAATGGCGGACCGGGTTCAGCGTCGATCTGGCTGCACATGGGCGCATTCGGCCCTCGGCGAGTTGCAACGAAGGATGCCGACTACACGCCTCCTCCGCCGTACCGTCTTACGGACAATGCAAACTCGCTGCTCGATCACACCGATATGGTGTTCGTCGATCCAGTGGGAACTGGATTTAGCCATGCTGTAGGGAAATCTCAGGATAAGGATTTCTGGGGCGTAGATCAGGATGTGCATTCGATCGCCCAGCTGATCAATCTTTACATCACACGGAACGACCGGTGGAATTCGCCGAAATTTTTGATTGGCGAGAGCTACGGAACGTTTCGCTCGGCCGCACTGGGAAATTATCTTCAGTCGAACGACAACATGCAACTCAACGGCATCGTACTGATTTCGAGCGTGCTCGATCTCGGCTCGATTTCTTTCCTGCCCGGCGACGACATCGGATACATCTTGTATTTGCCGAGCTATGCCGCGACCGCGTGGTATCACAAAGCGCTTAAGGATCAACCGGCGGACTTGCCCGCGTTTATCGATGAGGCTCGCAAGTTTGCCGCAGGTGAGTACGCGCAGGCTCTGATGAAGGGCACCGCGATTTCGCCGGCTGAAAAAGCGTCCGTGGCTGCGAAACTTTCTCACTTCACTGGCTTGAGCGAAGAGTATCTGATGCGCGGCGATTTGCGCATTGTTGAGCCGCAATTTACCGCCGAACTTCTGCGGAGCCGCGGGCTTACCACCGGGCGTTTGGACGCGCGATTTGCGGGTCCGAACGGCGATCTGTTGAGCGAATTTTCTGGCTCAGATCCGCAATCGGATGCGATCAGCACTGCGTTCATCTCGACCTGGAATGTGTACATTCACGACGAGCTGAAATTCACGCAGCCCGATCGAGCTTATCTTGGATCGAGTCCTGTTGCGGGCGGCCAGTGGGATTGGAAGCGGCAGAACGGCGGCGGATTTGGATTCCCCGGAGTACCGAACACGGAACCAGATCTCGCGCAAGCGATGCTGACGAATCCAAACCTGCAAATTGAAATTGAAAACGGCTACTTCGATCTCGCGACTCCTTTTTTCGGAAGCGAGTTCACGAAGGAGCATCTCGGGCTTGAGCAGAATTTGACGAAGAACATTCAGCTGAAATACTACGACGCCGGTCACATGATGTATCTCCACGAGCCGGATCTTGCAAAGCTGAAGGCGAACATCGCGGCGTTTATTGATCGTTCGTCTAAGGGTGGGATGTAGTTTTTAGCGTTCGGTTAGGAACAAAAATCTGAAGCAAAAAAATCGCTGCGTTCGGGAAATATTTCCGGTCGCAGCGATTTTTTATTCGGAGCGAAGAGCTTCGATGGGATCGATGCGTGCTGCCCGTCGCGCTGGGATGTAGCAAGCAAGTGCCGCGGAAATTGCGAGCGCTGCACACACGCCAACAATCGTGACTGCATCAGCGCTGCCGACACGAAACAGCAAACTCTTCAACATAATCGCGGCGGACAACGCGCCACCAATTCCCGCAAAGAGCCCGATCAACACCAATCGCATTCCCTGGCCGACAACCAAGCGGAGAATGTTTTGCGGTCTCGCGCCCAGCGCCATGCGAATCCCGATCTCACTGGTGCGGCGTGTAACCTGGAACGAAAGCACTCCGTAGAGGCCGACGCAGGTGAGCGCGAGCGCCAGCGCGCCGAGTATCGCGCAGAGAATCGCGACGAGGCGGTCCTGATGAAGCGATTCGTCAATTTCTTCGCGCAGGGTTTGGATATTTGCCAGCGATAGGTTCGGATCTGTCGAGTGAATCATCGCGGTGATGGCTGATTCAATTGACCGGCTAAGGTTGGCGGAGACTCGCAAGTTCAACGTGCCGCGAAGACTTACGCCGACAGGACTCTGGTCGCGATCCAGGTAGAAAAAGTCTGGCGTTTGTTCGCGGAGATCGTTGTAGACCGAATCGGCTGCTACGCCAACGATTTCGAATGGCGGGCGATTCCCTTCTACCATCCGAATTCGTTTGCCGATTGGAGGCTCGTCGCCGAAGTAGTGGCGTGCCATGGTGCGGTTAATGATCACAACATGCTGCGATGTGGTGCCGATATCTTGAGCGCCAAAATCCCTTCCCGCGAGTAACTGGATTCCCATGGTCTCGAAATATCGCGGCGTGACGGACGCCAAGAACGCGTGTGATTCGCCGGATCGCGGCGGCTGGCCATCGAGTGCGACGTTGACTCCGACTTCGCGCCCGCTGACAGGAGCGTAGGAGCACTGCGCAACCGAATCTACTCCGGGAAGAGACGCAACGGCATTCATCATGCGGAGGTAAAGATTCTGCGCATCGGCTGGAGTTCGCTCATGCTGAGAATCGGCGAGCGTGGCGATGATCACGCTATTGCGATCGAAGCCTGCGTCGAATGTCTCTAAATTGAATAGGCTGTGGAGCAGTAAGCCTGTGCCAGCGAGAATCGTCACCGCAAGCGCGACCTGCGCCGCAACGAGAGATTTGCTGAGCGTGCCGCTCGACTGGTACTTTCCGCCAACGGTGGATCGAGTCGTCACGTCTCCCGCTAGATTTGTGCGCGAGGCAATCAACGCAGGCACCAAGCCCACTGCGAAGATTGTAATGATGAGTGTAGCTGCAGCGAACGCGAGCACCCGCGCATCGAGCCCCGCAACAATCGCGATCGGCAGCCGCCGGCTGGAGAGCGCTGCGACGAGGGCGGCACTCGTCCATCGCGCGAGTAGGATGCCCGCTATCGCACCGACGAACGCCAATAGAGTGGTTTCCGTGAACATCTGGCGGATCAATCGCGCACGTCCTGCGCCCATTGCTAGGCGAATCGTGATTTCCTTGCGCCGCGCGGTGCCTCGTGCGAGCAAGAGGTTTGCGACGTTGACGCATGAAATTAGAAGGATGCCCATAACCACCGCCATCAGTATCCGCGCAGGCAAAGAAAGCTGTGCGCGCAGATCTGATCGGCCGCGAGCGGCTGGAGTGAGCACGAGATGGTCCATCGCCTGGTGAATTTCGATCTCCGGAAGATTTGAGAGCTTCGCAACTTCCGGATAGAGCGGAGCAATAGCGGATTCAGCGGACGCCGCCGAGACTCCCGGCTTGAGCCGCGCGAGAACCTTTACCCAATCGCGCGTATTTGTGCGTGGATCGAATGGCTGGTAGAAATCCGGCACGACGCCAACTTCCGCTCCAAAAAATTCTGGCGGAGTTACGCCGACAACCGTAAACGAGCCTGTCTCGCCTTTCAGAGAAACGGAGTGGCCAATGATTGCCGAATCGCCGCGAAATTCCCGCCGCCAGTAATCGAATCCAAGAACGATTTCGAGTGGCGCTGCCGCAGTCTCCGAAGAAGGAGATCTGAAGAATCTTCCGGCAAACGGGCGCACGCCGAGCACGCTGAAATAGTTGTCTGATATTAGCTGCGCGCGGCCTAGCTTCTTTGCCCCGGCGAGTTCAATTTGATCTTCAAACAAATTCGAGGTGTAGGCCAACACTCCATTAAAGGCGCGGCGTCACGGCGATAAAGTTCGTAGATCGGAAACGTGGATTCATCAACGGACTCAAGCGTGCCAGCGGAATGCACAAGCACGAGTTGATCGGGATCGTGAACAGGCAATTTGCGAAGAAGCAGCGGATCAAGCACCGAAAAAATCGCAGTGTTCGCGCCGATAGCCAGCGCCAGCGTGATCACCGCCGTCGCGGTGAAGCCGGGATTCTTGGCCAGCATTCGCAGGCCGAACTTTATGTCTTGCCAGAGAGAGTTCATCAATGCTTTCCGGTGATGCCAACGAGCCTAGAGAAATTTCGGCGGGCTAGAGTTCATCCGCCGCGCAAATTAGTATGGGAAGGTTCGGCGTCCCTTGATATGGTACGCATCCAGTTGGTTACGTCGAGTTGTGCCGGACGAGTCGCATTCGAAAAAGCTAAGGGAGATCGCGTGAGCGAGAAGAGAACCTGGGATGCAGTGATTGTTGGAGCGGGGCACAATGGTCTCGTCACCGCCGCATATTTGTCGCGCGCCGGTTTGAAAGTGCTGGTCCTCGAGCGGCGAGAAGTGCTGGGCGGCGCGTGCGTCACAGAAGAAATATTTCCCGGCTACAAATTCTCCACGGCTGCGTATCTCTGTTCTCTGATGCAAGAGCAGATCATTCGCGAACTTGATCTGCCGCGCTACGGCTATCAAGTTTACGCAAAGGATCCTGCGTTTTTCACTCCCTTCCCCGACGGACGTCACTTAACCATGTGGCAAGACCGCGCGAAGACCTGCGAAGAAATTGCCAAATTTTCAAAAAAAGACGCTGAGACCTATCCGAAGTATGAAGATTTCGTCGAGCGCCTCTCCGAATTTGCCGAAAGCATGTTGATGCGCACGCCGCCCAATATCACGCGCACAAATTGGAGCGATCTCGCGGCGCTGGGAAAACTCGGATGGGAAGCCTCAAAAATGCCGGATGAAGAGCGCATAGGGCAGGTGCGCATCTTCACGCAGAGCGTCGCGGAATTTCTGGAGCCGTGGTTCGAATCGGAAGAATTGAAAGTTACTCTTGCGACGGATGGAGTGATCGGCACGAATGGAGGCCCTCGCTCGCCGGGCACGGCATACGTATTGCTGCATCACGTGATGGGAAAAGTGGATGGACATCGCGGGCTCTGGGGATTTGTGCGCGGCGGCATGGGCGCAATTTCACAATCGATTGCGTCAGCGCGCGCGTCGCCGGTGCGGAGATTCGTGCGAATGCGCCAGTATCGAAAATTCTGGTCAACGAAGGCGCAGCCGGTGCGCGGGCGATCGGAGTGGTACTCGATAACGGCGAAGAAATTTACGCGCGCACTGTAATTTCGTGCGCCGATCCAAAGCGCACATTTCCTCGGACTCGTCGGCGCACAATCCTTGCCGCCGGAATTTGCGCGAGCCGTTCAAGAAATCGCCATGAAGGGCTGCTCGATGAAAATTAATCTGGCGCTCGATGGCCTTCCGAATTTCACCGCGATACCGGAAGCAATTTGCAGCCGCATCATAAGACCACGATGCACATTTGCCCGAGCATCGATTATGTGGAGCACGCATGGGACGACGCGAAATATGGCAAGCCGTCCGAGTTTCCGTTGATCGAGATGACGATTCCCACAACCTACGATGATTCCATCGCGCCGCCAGGCAAGCACATCATGGGAATTTTTCTGCAGTACGCGCCATACGATTTGCGCAACGCCAATTGGAAAACATTGAAAGATGTTTACGCCGATCGCGTGATGAATTTGATCGAAGATTACGCGCCCGGTTTCAAGAGCCTGGTAAGCGCGCGGCAAGTGCTCTCGCCGCTCGACCTCGAAGAAATCTACGGCCTCACCGGCGGCAAATTTTTCACGGAGAGATGAGTGTCGGCCAGCTTTTCTTCATGCGGCCTGTGCCCGGTTGGGCGAAATATCGCACGCCAGTGCGGTCCTTTATATGTGCGGCTCTGGAACTCATCCCGGCGGCGGTGTGATGGGGCGCCCGGTTACAACGCAGCGCGCGAGATTTTGCACGATTTGAAATTCGGAATTGGATCGTAGAATCTCGGGGTCGCAAAATAGACGCGCGCGACCAAAGCGAGGCTCACGCAATCCAAACAGTAGTCTGCCCAGCAACAACCCACGCGCCATCCCGCTTCACCAGCCACACATACTGCCCATCGCCGCAAAGATTTCCGCACGCCTTCGCCGCATACATCACCGCTTCCGTGTGCTCTTGATTGAAACCAATTCGTGAAACGACAAAAATTCCCGGCGCCTTCGGATATCGCTTGGTAAATTCCTTCCAGCCCTTCTCCATCTTCGGTTTTTCCATCCCCACAATTCCGGTCAGGTCGACGACGTTGTATACGCCACATTGTGGCGAGATTCGGCACGGCGCTGGCAGCGAAACGGACTGCTTCATCTTCAGCTGATAGTCGGCGCGCGTATCGGCCGCAAGCTTCGCCATAAATTTCGCCGTGTCTTGCCCTTTTACAGATGTCACTGCCCACAGTCCCGGCGGCACGCCGATTGAAGTGTGGTCCACGATCATAATTTGCGTTTCGGCGGTCGCCTGAAAAACGTCGGCGAAAACCGCGGCATACACCGCGACATCTTCATCGGCCGACGCGCGGTGCCGCAGTCTCAGCTTGTTTGCTCTGAGAATTTTGCGCGACGACAACCGTGCATCCATCGGCATAACTTCCCGCCAACGCAAACGCGCCGAACGCAAACGCCAGGATGAAAAACAAGCGTAATTTCATTTCAATCTCGGTGCCTCGATTTTATCAGACGTGACTGCAACCACAGAAACGCTGTGGTAGTCTGTCGCACTCGAAGAATCGCGCGAATTCATTGTGGGAGCCAATTCAAACATGAAATTTACCTCTATAAGAAAATCTGTCGCACCGGAAACGAAAATTCAATTCATGAAAGCCTCGTCGCCGGCAATCACAACCGCTCTCTTGCTCGCTGCAATGTTCACTTTCGTTTTCTGCGCCTTCCTCGCCGCGCGCCTGCTGGCGCAAGATACGCCAGCTCAGAACACGATGAATCTCCCTCCGGCGCCTGCCACCCGAATGGACAACGTCGCTGACGATTATTTCGGCACCAAGGTCACCGATCCTTTCCGCTGGCTCGAAGATCAAAAGTCCCCTGAGACTCGCGCATGGATCGACAAACAAAATACTTACACCAATTCCATTCTCAGCAAGTTGCCGGGCCGCGAAGCGTTGCGCGCGCGACTGAGCGCCCTCTACAAAGTGGATTCCATCGGAATGCCGATTGAGCATGGCGGCCGCTACTTCTTTACAAAGCGCGCCGCAACTGAAGATCAAGCCAAGCTTTATGTTCGCCAGGGTGCCACCGGAAAGGACGATGTTCTCGTCGATCCCCTGCCGCTCACCGCTGATCACACTGCATCCGTTCGCTTCGACGCCATTTCGAGCGACGGCTCCATGATCGCCTACGCGGTGCAACTCGGTGGAGCCGACGAATCCACTCCGCACTTTATGGATGCCGCCACCCATCGCGAATTGCCCGACAAGTTTCCTCTCGCCAGATATTCCGGTTTGGATTTCACATCAGCGAAGGACGGCGTTTACTACACCTATCAAACGAAAGATGGCCCGCGCACTTTCTGGCACAAGTTCGGCACCGCAGTCAGCGATGACCCAATGATCTTCGGCGCAGATGTCGGTCCAGAAAAGATCGTCGGCAGCGGGATCACAGAAGACGGCAACTACCTAATCCTCGAAATAATCTACGGCGCTTCCAACGATCGCACCGATGTCTATTACAAAGATCTCCGCAACAATGGCTCGATCACGCCGCTCGTAAACGACGTCGCGGCCAGCTTTACGGTTGACGAGGGCGGCGATCATTTTTACTTACAAACGAACTGGAACGCGCCAAAAAACAGAATCGTCTCCGTCGACATCGCGCATCCTGAAAAAGCGAACTGGAAAACAATCGTCCCCGAGGGCGATGTTCCAATTCAGGGTATGAGCCTCGTCGGCGGCAAGATCGGCGTCTCGTATTCAAAAAACGCAAGCTCGCTCTTGAAGATATTCGACACGGACGGAAAACTCGTTCGCGATGTTTCGCTGCCCACGATCGGCTCTGCCTCGCAGCTCTCTGGCCGCTGGAATTCGAACGAGGCGTTTTATTCATTCGATTCCTATTTCGTGCCACCCACGATCTACCGCTATGACGCAGCCACCGGCGAACAAACCGTCTGGGCGCGCCGCAACGTGCCTGTCGATCCAAACAAATTCACGATGCAACAGGTCTGGTACATATCGAAAGACGGCACAAAGATTCCGATGTTCGTCGCCCATCTCAAAGGAATGAAACTCGACAGCAACAATCCCACTTATCTCACCGCGTACGGCGGCTTCAACGTGAATCTCGAACCATCCTACAGCGCGACAGCAGTTGCATGGATGGAGCAGGGCGGCGTGTATGCCGTCCCCAATCTTCGCGGCGGCGGTGAATTCGGCGAAGCCTGGCACCACGCCGGAATGCTCGAGAAAAAACAAAATGTATTTGACGACTTCTACGCCGCCGCTGAATGGTTGATCGCAAATCACTACACGAAAACATCGCGGCTCGCGATCGAAGGCGGCAGCAATGGCGGCCTTCTAATGGGAGCCGCCGTCACGCAACGTCCCGATTTATTCGGAGCGGTCGTCTGCGCGTTTCCACTGCTCGACATGCTGCGCTATCAGAATTTTCTTGTGGCGCGCTACTGGGTTCCCGAATACGGCAGCTCAGAAGACGCGAAACAATTTCCATTCATTTACGCCTACTCTCCGTATCAGCACGTGAGAAAGGGCGCGAAATATCCTGCCGTACTTTTCGTCACCGGCGACGCCGATACCCGTGTCGCTCCGTTGCACGCGCGAAAAATGGCCGCGCTCATGCAAGCGGACGCAGCGCCCGGCAAACCTATTCTGTTGAAGTACGACACGAAGGCCGGCCACTCCGGCGGCGCTCCCGTCGCTAAACAGGTTGACGACACCGCCGATGAACTGAACTTTTTATTTTGGCAACTCGGCGTCGTCCCAAAACCGGTGAGCTGATGCGCTCGGTCAGTGATCGCCGCTCTCGCCGGAGGTACTAACTTTCCCGGCGAAGCGGCGATACAAAAAAATAAAATAAATTGTCGCGAGACTCATGCCGACGATCCACCATGCCATACCGAGCTTCATCCCGTGAGCTGAGGTGCTCGCGTTGTAGATCGTGAGCGATAGAGCCTGACCGCCGCGCGCCGGCAACACGTAAGGATAAAGCCCGAACACCACGCTGGTTAGCATTCCCAATAGATAACCGCACGAAGCGAAAAATGCGCGCGACACTCTCGCCCCGGCGACGCATCACCGCGCACATAAATAAATATTCCCATAAGCCCGGCAACGCGATCACCGGAAAAACAAATCCCCACGGATGCCCGCTGAGATTTGCCAGCACCTGCGGCTGCACACGAAACGTAACGAGCGTGACCAGCGCCGTTAAAACCAGCACGCCCCACCAGCCAATTCGTGCAATGCGGCGCGCGCGTGCGCAGACTTCGCCTTCGCATTTATGCCCAACCCACAGCGCGCCGTGCACTGCCAGCGCGAAATATGCGGCGAGTCCGACCAAAATCGTGTACCAGTCAGAATGCCGGTATCCTGACCCAGCGAAAATTCGTCCACAGCGGCTCGAAGAAATATCCCTGCGCGTCAAGCGGCACGCCGCGCACGACATTTCCCAGCGCGGCGCCGAAAAAAATCGCCAGCAGCGCGCTCGACAGCGCAAAACACAAAATCCCAGAACGGCGCCCAGAGTGGCCCGAAATGTGACTGCGAAATTCGATGGCGACGCCGCGCAGAATCAGCAGCCACAGCACCATCATCAGCGGCAGATAAAATCCGCTGAAGCCCGACGCGTACAAAACGGGAAACGCGAAAAATAGAGTGCCGCCCGCTCGCGAGCAGCCACACTTCGTTTCCGTCCCACACCGGGCCGATTGACCGAGCACCGCCGGCGCTCTGCGTCGTTGCGCGCCACGCCCAGATGAACGATTCCGGCGCCGAGATCGAATCCATCGAGCAGCACGTAAATCGCAATCATCACGGCGACCAGGCAGAACCAGAGAGTCGGCATACGCTCCTCAATCCTCCGCCGGCTTCGCGCTCGCCGGTGCATGCACTCGGTCATCGTGCGTCCGGCCCGCGCTCAATCTCGCGATACACCAGAAACAGAAACAAAATACCCAGCACCATGTACATTCCCAAAAATCCAATCAGCGTAAACCAGACATTCCCGCCGGAAACACGCGGCGAAATTCCCGCGCGCGTGCGCATCAATCCGTAAATCAGCCATGGCTGCCGCCCAAATTCCGCCGTCATCCACCCGGCGGTGTTGGCGATATACGGAAAAGGCGCGCGAGCAGCAAAATCCAGAGCATCCATCGCGAAGCGAAAAAGTGTGCCGCGCCACAACAGCAATGCCGCGACCACCATGATCGCGATGAAAATCGTGCCCAGCCCCACCATCACGTGATAGCTGAAATAGAGCAGCGGAATTTTGTCGGGCCACTCGCTTTCGCGGAAAAGCGTCCAGCCCACGCACTTTCGCGGTCCAGCCGATAGGTGAGAAAGCTCAGCGCTCGCGGAATCACCAACGGATTATCGAGCGCGCTTTTGTCACGTCCGGCTGGCCCAGAATCGCGAGCGGCGCGCCGCCTGCTGCGTATCAAAAAGTCCTTCCATCGCGGCCAGCGTGGCTGGCTGATACTGCGCGATCAATTTCCCTGCGCGTCGCCGGTGGGAAACAGTTGAAGCAGCGCGGCGATCACGCCCGACGACAACGCCAATGCGAACGAACATCCTCGCCTGTTCGCCATGAATTTTCCCGAGAGCAGATAGAACGCGCCGACCGCCGCCATCACGAAACAGCCTGTCTGCACCGCGCCTAGCATGTGTGCGCGTACTGCCAGAGCGCCCACGGATTCAGCAGCAGTCCCCAGAAACTTGCGAGCGCATAATTTCCGTTCGGCGCCAATCGAGTATGCTACGGGATGCTGCATCCACGCGTCGGTCGCGACGATTAGATAGCCGGAAAGCCAGGAGCCCAGCAAAACCAGAAATGCTGCGAACCAGTGCCCCAATTGGCCGAGCCGTTTCTCCCCGAACAGCAAAAGCCAAGAAAACTGGATTCCAGAAAAAAGGAAAACACTCCTTCCATCGCGAGCGTCTGCCCGATCACGCCGCCCGACGACGCGAAAACGCCGCCCAGTTCGTGCCAAACTGAAATTCCATCGGAATTCCGGTGACCACGCCCATCGCGAAATTGATGCCGAAAATCCGCGCCCAAAAACGCACCGCGCGGTTGTATTCCTCGTTGCCGGTTCGCAGCGCAAGCGTTTTCAGAATGACGAGCAGCAGCGCCAGACCCATGGTCAGCTGCGGAAAAATGTAATGGAAGGTGATCGTGAACGCGAAATGAAGCCGGTCAGCTCCTACTGCGCTTTCCATGATTTGCCCCTCCCGCTGGTGTAGTCCAAAGGAGTAGCCATCTTTCTCACAACATTCATGATCTTTCCGCGAATTCTATTGCCGCGCTCGCCGCGAAGCAAGGATCGAACGCCAACCACAATTCCGATTCTTTTTCGTTCGAGTGTACAATCCGTGGCCATGACTCGACCGCGCCTCCAAACCACACAGATTGCCCATGGCAGAATCGCTCGCCACTCCTCGCGCATTTGCGCCGCCGCAATCGCAGCAGCAATTTCTCTCACGCCAATCGCGTCGTTTGCCCAACGCGATGGCACCGCGCCGCAAACCGCCCAGCAATCCGTCCCCGCAAATCGCGCCACCATCCCCTGGACCGAACCCGCGAAACGCGCGATGGCTGAACGCGTCCGCAACGAATTTCTTTTCGCCTGGAACAATTACAAACAATACGCGCTCGGCCACGACGAGCTGCAGCCCCTCACCAAAACCGCCCACGATTGGTATCCCGTTTCTCTTTACATGACGCCCGTCGACGCGCTCGACACCATGATCCTGATGGGCCTCACCACCGAAGCCGATTCCGCCCGCGAATTAATTGCCCGCAATCTTTCGTTCGACCAGGATTTCTACGTAAAGAATTTCGAGATTACGATCCGCATGCTCGGCGGCCTCCTCAGCAGTTACGAACTCTCGAAAGACAAGCGCCTCCTCGCTCTTGCCGAAGATCTTGGCGATCGCCTCTTGCCCGTTTTCAATTCGCCCACGGGGATGCCGTACGTCAACGTAAATCTGCGCACCGGCGAGGTGCGCGACGCGAACACAAATCCAGCCGAAGTTGGCACTCTGCTTCTCGAATTCGGCAAGCTCAGCAAACTCACCGGCAAAAAAATCTTCTACGAAAAAGCCAAGCGCGCGCTCACCGAACTTTACAATCGCCGCTCGCCTATCGGCCTCGTCGGCTCCAGCATCAATATTGTCACCGGCCAATGGACCGATCCTTCCAGCCACGTCAGCGGCGGCATCGATTCCTATTACGAATATCTTTTGAAGTGCGGAATTCTTTTCAACGACGCCGATTGCAAACGAATGTGGGCCGCCAGCTTCGAAGCGCTCAACAAATATGTCGCTGACGATTCTCCCACCGGCCTCTGGTACGGCACCGTCGACATGAATACCGGCAAGCGGATCGCCACGCACTGGGGTGCCCTCGACGCGTTTTTCGCCGGCGCGCTCGTTTTAGACGGCGCAATCGATCACGCCAAGCGCCTGCAGGATTCCTCCGACAAAATGTGGAACATCGCGGATATCGAGCCCGAAGAAATCGATTATTCCACGATGAAAATCACGATACCCGCTTATCCGTTGCGCCCAGAAATCGTTGAATCCACTTTTTATTTGTATCGCTACACACACGATCCGCGTTATCTCGATATGGGCCGCACTTATTTCGAAGACTCGATCAAGTATTGCCGCACCGAAAACGGCTACGCGGAATTGAAAAACGTAGAGACGAAAGAAAAAAGTCGATCACATGCCCAGTTATTTTCTCGCGGAAACTCTGAAATATTTCTATCTCCTCTACGCGCCAGAAAATACTCTCGACCTGAATAAAGTAGTTTTCAATACCGAAGCGCATCCCCTCCGCAAATAATTCGCCGTCCCAAATATCCACCGCCGCATCGCTTGGCAACTCGCGGCAGGCATGACATCATCTTGCCCGCCCATAACAAGCAACAAGCAGCTTTCCGGAGGCATTCGCCCAATGAAGCGACTCACGTTCCACGTGCGCCGCGCAATTAATTCTTGTGGTAGCCGCGTTAGCTGGAATCACATTCGTACTTGCGCCGGCCGCACACGCCCAATCTCAATCGAAGCGCGCCATGACTTTCGACGACTTGATCTCCCTCCATCGCGTCGCCGAGCCCGCCATTTCTCCCGACGGCCAATGGATCGCCTTCACTGTCGCCACTCCCGATCGCGAAGCCAATCGCAACGCCTCGCAATATTTGGCGCGTCCCCCACCGGCGGCGAAGCCACGTCAACTCACGCGCAGCGGTCACGATTCCAGCCCCGCATGGACGCCGGACGGCAAGCATCTGGCGTTTCTTTCCTCTCGCGACGGCGAATCCGATATTTACACCATGCGCTGCCGATGGCGGCGAAGCCACGCGCCTCACGCACGTTTCCACCGATATAGATCTCTTCCGCTTTTCGCCCGACGGAAAATCCTTCGCCTTCTTCCTCCGCGCGTCTTTCCGGATTGCAAAGACGACGCCTGCAACAAATCGCGGCTCGACGAACGACCGAAAAATCCAAAGTGAAAGCGCGCATTTACGATCATCTTCTTTCCGCCACTGGACGCAGTGGACGACGGCCGCCGCAGCCATCTCTTCATCGTCGCCGCTGGATGGTGCCGCGCCGCGCGATCTCACTCCCGGCGCGAATTACGATGTGCCTCCCGTTCAGCGCGGCGATTTCCAAGACATCGTATTCTCTCCTGATAGCCGCGAACTTTGTTTCGTCGCCGTCACCGATGCGATGGAAGCCATCAGCACCAATGGCGATCTTTTCCTCGTTCCCGCCGACGGTTCCTCCGCTCCAAAGCGCATCACCACAAATCCCGGCTTCGATAGCCATCCGGCTTATTCTCCCGACGGGAAATCCATTGCCTATCGCGCGCAACTCATCCGGGCTACGAAAGCGATCGCTGGCGCTTGATGCTTTACGATCGCGCGTCCGCAAAAATCTCCAGCCTCGCCGCAGATTTCGATCGCAGCGTTGACGGCATCGTCTGGTCCAACGACAGCCGCACAATTTTTTCCAATGGAGAAGATCGCCACGAATCGCCAATCTGGGCCTTCGATGTCGCTGCCGCATCCCAAGCAAGCTACAAACCGCGCGTAATTGCAGGCGATGCTTTCAACACAGAACTCTCTCTCAGCGCGGATGGGAAAACTTTAATTTTCACTCGTCCCTCCCTCCTGCATCCCGCAGAAATCTATTCAGCTGATGTCGCCACTGGTGCTTCGCACGCAATCACTCATCTCAATGACGCCAGCCTCGCGCAACTCGATATGTCCACGCCAGAGTGGTTCTGGTTTCCCGGCGCGGGTGGCACACAAGTCGAAGGCGTCGTTATTCGTCCAACCGCTTTCGACGCATCGAAAAAATATCCAGTCGTTCTCGTAATCCACGGCGGTCCGCAAAACGCCTGGGACGACTCATGGACTTTCCGCTGGAACGCCGAACTCTTCGCCGCAAAAGGCTACGTGATCATCGGATTAATCCGCGCGGTTCTTCCAGCTACGGCCAGAAATTCACCGACGAAATCCAAAACGATTGGGGCGGCAAATCCTACGAAGATTTAATGAAGGGCCTCGATTTCGCCCTCGCGAAATATCCGTTCATGGACGCGAAGCGCACCGCCGCGGCAGGCGGCTCTTACGGCGGCTACATGGTCGATTGGATTTCCACACAAACTGGCCGCTTCAAAGCGCTCATCAGCCATGCCGGACCGTACGATATGGTGAGCATGTACGCCACCGAGGAACTCTGGTTCCAAGAACACGAAACGGAAGGCACTCCGTGGTCGAGTCCAGAAAACTATAAAAAGTGGTCGCCCTCTACGTACGCGGGGCAACTCGGCAAATTCAAAACTCCCACCCTCGTAATCGGCGGCGAAATGGATTTCCGCATCCCTTACACACAGGAACTCGAATATTTTTCCGCGCTGCAACGCCAAGGCGTCCCGTCCAAACTCTTACTCTTCCCCGACGAAGGCCACTGGGTCCTCAAACCCCAAAATAGCGAGCTCTGGTACAAGACCTTTTTCGATTGGCTGGCAACATACGTGAAATAGGAACGGCACGAATACCAAGCGGAGATCATGAATCGGAGAACGCAAATCGATGATGCGACTCAAGTGGCACAGGCTCTTAGCCTGTGTGTTTTTGCATCTTTGACCCTTGGGCCTTCTCCATTTTGGCTCCCTGCAAAATAGTCCGGCCAGCCCTCCCGGCACATATTATATCTATATTTTATATACACCTATTGACAATATAGAACTCTTGGCCTATGCTTTTCATAAGCGGCAGACCGCAGAATCGATGTTGCCAATCCGCCGGCATAGATTCTGAAATCCGGTCTCTAATTCGCGCCAGAGCCGTCCCAAATACGCCAACTATTGCGTAAATCTCGAGTGGCTAGGACGGACATGACAACCGTCGACATTCTTCCCCAAAATTCCCAAACCTGTTTGAGCCGCCATTTCCCATCTCAGCGAGCCGGTCACGAATCCGTGTCGGGTCCTCTAGGATTACAGGCCGTACGAGATCACCTTACACCTGGATCGGTGCCTTGGAAGTCCTCAGGTTTGTCACAGGAATCCACCTACAACAGAAAGGTATCTAAAACGTTTAGATTCAATAGTTTACATAGCATAGTACTACCTAACCCATGTAGAATCATCAACTTCCATAAACCATGGTGTAATTTTCATGCGCGAAAGTCTTCAGAACGTCGATTCTCATAAACCCAAAAAATACAATAACTTATAAAATATGGTCGGTTTTCCCAAGCGCAATTCAAAACCATGCCCTGCCCATATTTCGGCTCGGGCATCGTGCATTTTTTACTAGAATCTGAATCCGACTTGGCGTACAATCTCCCACGAATTGAGTCGACAGTTGCGGGGAAAGGCTCTTTTCGCATCAATAAGTTCAGCGCTCAGGGCTCAGTATCTTTTTGGGCGTTGCTGCATCTAAGTAGTTGAACCCCTTACACATCGAACCTGCGGCCCGAACTGCGTTCTGTCTCATCACACAGAGGCCAGCCGAGGCGGCAGAACCTGCCGATGCGTTGCGGTAGGTGGGGGCGAGTGTACCGCTTGACAGCGTAAGACAACGTAAACGGTGAATTCAAATGTTGCCCGTAAATACAGACGAAATGGATCAAGAGATGGTCGCCGGCCGCGAACAGCCGGAGGGCTCCGCCCACGGTGAGGAATCCGAGCGCGATGCGCACGCTCCCACCAGCGAACATCTCAATTTGACGCCCGGCGAATCGCTCGAGTCCGCGAACCCGGTCACCACCTATCTCCGTGAGATGGGGCGCACTCCCCTGCTCACTCGCGAAGGCGAAGTTCATCTCGCGCAGCGAATCGAGCGCGGCCAAATGCGCTCGCTCAAAGCGATTTCCCGTTCGCCAGTTGTGTGGCGCGAACTCGCCTCCGCAGGCGTCGCTCTTCGCGCGGGTGATCGCGCCATCAGTGAAATTGTGGATTGCGACGAAGCAATGTCGCCCAAGCAAGTTGAACGCAAGACGCAGACCGCGCTGAAAATTATCGATAAAGTTGCTGCGCTTCGCCACGAAATCGAATCTTCGTGGAAGCGCGTGCAGTCGCACGGCCTCACCTCGAAAAAGCCGGCCGCGCGCCGCGCGTACTGGAAAATTCTTCGCGCGCGAATCGAAATTTCTCAGCTCGTTCGCGACATCGATTTCAACATGGAAGAAAAAGTGCGAATCGTAAAACTGATTCGCGAAACTTCCGAAAAAGCGCTCACAGTCGGCAGCCAGATCGCCCGGCTCGATCGTTCGCGCAAAACCGCCGCGCCGCAAAACCGCACCACCGTTCGCCGCGATCTCGCTGCGAAGCGCGCCGAGCTGCGCCAGCTCGAACCGTCAGCCGGTTTCGGCCTAAAAGATTTCCGCCACACGCTCGAACAAATCGCGTGGGGCGAAGCTGAAGCCGAACAGGCGAAAAAAGAATTGGTGGAAGCCAACCTCCGCTTGGTGGTTTCCATCGCCAAGAAATATCAGAATCGCGGACTCGATATCCTCGACTTGATTCAGGAAGGCAACATCGGCCTGATGAAAGCCGTGGATAAATTCGAATGGCGCCGCGGTTACAAATTCTCCACCTACGCGACATGGTGGATCTGGCAGAGCGTCACTCGCTCGATCTCCATGCAGGCGCGCACTGTTCGTCTGCCTGTTCACATGACCGAATTGCTTCACCGCTTCGCTCGCGCGAATCAGGAATTGATGAAGCTCCTCGGCCGCCAGCCCACTCCGCAGGAAGTTTCCAAGCGCATGGGCATTCCTCTCGAAAAAGTAGAGATGCTCAAGGAAACCGCGCAGGAGCCGCTGTCTCTCGACATGCCTGTCGGTGACGACGAGGAATCGCATCTCGGCGACTTGATCGAAAACAAGCAGAGCATTTCGCCTTCGGAAGCGATGATCGATCTCGACATGAAAGAGCGCACCGCCGCTGCTCTCGAGATGTTGCCGCCGCGCGAACAAAAAGTAATTCGCATGCGCTTCGGCCTCGAAGATGGCGTCGAGCACACGCTCGAAGAAGTGGGCCGCACTTTCGGTCTCACTCGCGAACGCATCCGCCAAATCGAAATGCAGGTAATGCGCAATCTCCGCAACTCCGCGGATATTCAGCGCCTCCAAATTTTCCTCCGCCGCGCCTCCTGAGACACTGCGAGGGGTGCGGCGATGCCGCGCGCCTTCGCGCATTTTCGCTTGCTCGTTCGGTCCCTTTTCAGGACTGAGGACAAGCAGCCGAAGCTGTGTTGTTGGACATGCGGCCAAGTGAAATGTTAGTGTCCTTTATACAAAACATAAGTCTTGCACTCAGTACCCGTAGCGGCGGTACCGCTTCGTTCACCGTGATTGCTACAGCGCGTCCAGGTGAAACGTGTGCAGTAAGCTCTCGGAGGCTCTATGAACAACATGGATATCCCGCGGCTGCTTGCAGAGTACTGGTGGGTTCTGGCACTCGTCCTCTTGGTGGTGCTCTACAGATTGATCCTCCGCACGTTTGGTGTTGTCCTCGTGCCGCAGGACTCGATCGGGATCGTTGACAAGAAGTTTTCTTTGGTGGGGCGAAATCGCACGCTTTCTGAAGGAAAAATTATAGCCCTCAATGGCGAGGCTGGAGTGCAGGCCGACACGCTCGCTCCGGGCCTCCACTACTTTTTGTACCCGTGGCAGTACCGCGTCACGCTGCAGAAATTCGTCGTCGTATCCACTGGAAAAATTGGCCTCGTAGAGTCACGTGCCGGCGAACCTCTCCCACAGGGGCGCGTCCTCGCGAGGAAAGTTGATTGCGACTCTTTTCAAAACACACGCTCGTTCTTGATGAACCATGGCGAACGCGGTCCACAGATCGCCGTCATACCTCCTGGCACTTACAGAATCAACACGCAAGTATTCTCGGTGACGCTGGATGATGCGACAGACATTCCCACAGACAAAGTAGGAATCGTCACCGCAACGGAAGGCAAACAGCTCGACACTGGCGAAATCGCTGGCCCACAAATCGAAGGCCACAACATGTTTCAAGACGGCCAGGCGTTCGTGGACAATGGCGGATACAAAGGTCTTCAAACGCAACCTCTGCTCGCCGGTCGTTACTTTCTGAATCGCAGGTTCGTAGATATCCAGCTTGCGAATCTCACGGAAGTTCCCATAGCGAACGTCGGAGTTGTGATCGCTTACGTCGGCGCACCAGGCGAAGACGTCACCGGCGAAGCTTTCAAGCACGGCAACTTGGTAAGGAAAGGCCAGAAGGGTGTGTGGATTGATCCTCTCGATCCAGGGCGATATCCCATCAACCCCATGACCCATCGCGTAGAAATCGTTCCCACAGCAAACGTGGTTCTCAATTGGGCGACCGGAAAATCCGAAGCACATCAGCTGGACAAGAATCTTTCGACGATCACAGTTCGTTCTGCCGATGGCTTCACTTTCAATTTGGACGTGGCGCAAATCATTCACATTCCGCGCAATGATGCGCCCAGAGTGATCGCACGATTCGGAAATATGTTGAATCTCGTGACGCAGGTTTTAGAGCCCACGATTGGAAATTATTTCAGAAATGCCGCGCAGAATTCCGACGTAATCGATTTTTTGAAACATCGCTCTGAACGCCAGGAAGAGGCGCGAAAATCCATCTCAGCCGCTCTCACCGAATACAACGTCGGCGCTGTTGACACTCTCATCGGCGATATCGTTCCGCCGGAAGCGCTCATGAAGACTTTGACCGATCGGAAAATCGCCGACCAACAAGCTGTAACTTACCAAACGCAGATGAAAGCACAGGATATGCGTAAGGATCTCGAAAACGCGACAGCGTTGGCGAACATGCAAGCGGAAGTAGTTCAATCAGATCGTAAGGTTGCAATCGCAGAGTTCACTGCAAACGCAACCATTAAAGCCGCCGAAGGCGAAGCGAAATCCAAAACCGTAAATGCAGAAGCCGATGCAAAGGTTATTACACTTACCGGCGATGCACAGGCAGGGAAAACGCTGGCGATCGGCCAAGCCGAAGCCAAGGTCATTGAACAAAAGATCGCGTCGATGCAGGCCGGAAACTACGCCACGATCGAAACTGCAAAAGCGCTTGCCTCCACCGGCCAAAAGCTCGTCCCAGATGTCGTCGCCGGAGGCGGCGGAGAGCATGACACAAACAGTTTGATCAACGTGATCCTGGCGATGTTGGTTCGCAAAGATCACGCGGATGGCCTCGCAGCAGCAAAACCTGCCCCGCCATCAGGTGGGAGCGCACCGCCAAACTTGAAATAGTGAAAGTGGCGCGCCCGGAGGGATTCGAACCCCCGACCCTCTGCTTAGAAGGCAGATGCTCTATCCGACTGAGCTACGGGCGCATCGCAAATAGGTTTCAATCTAAAGGATTTCGAATCGAAATAGAAGCTCTTGAACCGCGAGAGTCATCATGTTTTTCTGAATCGATGACCAATATTTTCGCGGAGCGCACTCGATCTAAACTTCCGCCAACGCGCGATGAACAAGCGATATCGCGATCGCGCCCTCTCCGACTGCGGATGCGACGCGCTTCACACTCGTCGAGCGAACATCACCCACCGCGAATATTCCAGGAAGATTCGTCTCCATCATTTGCGGTCGCCGCGTCAGCGTCCACTTCGCCACATCGGCAGATCCATCCAAGTCTCTACCGGTGAGAATAAATCCTTTTTCATCGAGAGCGATGCACCCCCGCAGCCAATCGGTTCGCGGAGAAGCCCCCGCCATTACAAATAAGTGGCGGATATTTTGCAGCGACGTTTTTCCGCTCGGCTTGTCGAGCCATCCAACTCGCTCAAGATGCGCCTCACCCTCCAGCGCCACGATCTCCGTTTCAAAATGCATTTCGATCGACGGATTTTCTTCGATTCGCTGAATCAAATAACGAGACATCGTGTCTGCCAATTTGCCCGAGCGGATCAGAATGTGTACTTTGCTAGCAGTCTGCGAAAGAAATACCGCAGCTTGTCCCGCCGAATTTCCGCCGCCCACAACGATCACTTCTTCTTCGGCACATAGCTGAGCTTCCATGAACGTAGCTCCATAATAAATACCCATCCCCTCAAACTGTGCCAGATTCGATATCCGCGGTTTGTTATATTGCGCGCCAGTCGCGATCACTACCGTGCGCGCTGCGATCTTGTTGCCGTTGTCGAGCACAACCTTGTACGGACGTCTCGCGCAGTCCAATTTCTCCACGCTATGCGCCACCATCATTTTCGCGCCAAATTTCTCTGTCTGCGCAATCGCCCGCGCGGCCAGCTCTTGGCCCGAAAGTCCTGTCGGAAATCCCAAATAATTTTCGATCTTCGAGCTCGAGGCCGCTTGTCCTCCGGGCGCGCCAGCTTCAACCACCAATACATCGAGTCCTTCCGATGCACCATAAACAGCCGCAGCGAGACCAGCCGGACCTGCCCCAACGATAATCAAGTCGCGCACCGTCGTCTCATCGATCGCAATGTTCAGACCGACGCAATCCGCCAGTTCGCGCGTCGTCGGATTCTTCAACACCTTGCGAGCGCTGCAAATAATCACAGGAATCTCGTCGATCTTCACATCGAAACGATCTAGCAGCTCCTGAGAAGTCTTGTCGGTGTCCAGATCAACGTATGCGTAAGGATGTTCGTTGCGCGTGAGGAATTCGCGCAAGCGAAGCGTTGCGGCCGAATGATTTGAACCCATCAAGATGAGATTGCCTTGCCCTCGATTGACGAGCTGCAACCGGCGCAAGATGAATGCACGCATGAAGATTTCACTCAACTCGGCGTCCCGTGCGACCAGAGTCCGCAATCCTTCTCCGCTGAGTTCCAGAAACTCGCCGGGCTCAGTGACGCGGCCGCGGACGAGACATCGCCGTCCGGAAATCATCGTCATCTCGCCAGTAAACTCACCCGCTTGATGGGTCGCAACTTCTCGCTCACCCTTCAGATCCGGCTGCACAATCTCCATACTTCCAGAGAGGAGAACGAAAAATGGAACACCTGTGTCGCCAGGCTCGAACAATATCTCGCCTTTTGCCACCTGGCGAACCTTACTTCCAGCACGGACACGATTTATTTGTGCGGCCGTCAAAACTGGAAACGCTTGCGTGCGAGCATCAAGCGCACTGGGTGCTGGCTGAGATGACATCTTTCCCCCTAGCTCTCAAGAGATACGTATTAGACCACTCAAAAAGAGATTCCGATACAAGGCGCCGATCCACGAATCGATTTGAATAGGAGCATCAAACAATTTTGAGTAGTATTCGAATTCATGGTATTGAGCATCAACCTTAGTCGCCACGGAGCAGGCGATCAACGCGTCTCGCTCAGAAACGATTGAGTTTTGCCAGATGGAGACAGTGAATCATGATTTACGGGGTGACCAGTCTTACTTTCGTGCACGTCGTCTTGAGTCTCATCGGGATCCTGTCGGGATTTGTTGTGATGCTCGGCATGTTCGCCGTCAAGCGTCTCGATTTTTTCACCGCGATATTTCTCGTAAGCACAGTCTTGACGAGCGTGACGGGGTTTTTATTTCCGTTCCACGAATTCTTGCCATCGCACGGCGTCGGAATCGTGTCGCTGATTTCGCTGGCGATCGCCATTTACGCACGCTACGCGGGCCATCTCATTCATGCCTGGCGCGCGACGTATGTGATCACTGCGATGATCGCGCTCTACCTGAATGTTTTTGTATTAATCGTGCAGATTTTTCACAAGGTCCCGGCGCTGAAAGCGATAGATCCTGCGCAGTCAGCGATCTTCTTCAAGGCGGCGGAAGGAATCACGCTTGTGCTGTTTATCCTCCTGACCGTTCTCGCCGTTCGTAGATTCAAGATTCATCAACAGCATATAGCTTAGGCGAATGCGCTTCGGCACATTTGTTGAAGGACGCAGGGTAAACTTCCGCAGAATGCTTTCGATTATGGGAGCGATGCGAAAGGGCTGAGCGCTTCGCTAATCTTTTGCTTTGCGAGCTAGGTTTCCCGATAACTGGATAAACTCCGGATCGTTATGCACGATGCTCAGATCGGGATCTTGCCTGCACCAATCAGAATTCGAATAGCCCGATTGAACAGCCCGCCGAAATGTTTCAAGTGTTTCCGTCTTCATCTTCAGCAGGCCGTATGTACACGCGGCGTTGTAAAGAACATTCGCATCCGTGGGGCGCATGGCCACCGCGATCTTGACGTGCATCGCCGCATCTTCTGTCTCGCCGAAATTCGCCAGATCAGCCGCGAGCAATATTCGTGCTCTCACATCATCCGGAAAATGTTGCAACTGGTCCTGGAGCACTTCCATTTCGCGCCTGCGCAGCCGCTCGGCATCTGCCATTCGGCCAAGCCGCTCCATAGAATTGATCAGAGGGACCAGCGCGTTGTAATCGTTGCTGACGATTTCCATCGCGCTTTCCGCCAGCCTCGCCGCATCCTCGTATCTTCCGCTCGAAAAATACGCGCGCCCCAGCACATCGTGCGCACCTTCACATTCGGGACGTTGCGCAATTGCTTGCAAAGAAAGCTGAATTGCTTCGGAATATTTTTGTTGCGCATAGCAAATACGCGCCCGCGCAGCCAGCGCTTCAGGTAAGTCCGGAACTAAGGTCTCAGCCTTACCGCATGCCTCCAAACCCTTTACGATGTAATCTGGATTCGGGTTGCGGAATTCGTCCATCCCGCCCCAAACGTAGGCCATTCCCGCATACGCGAGCGCGAAATTTGGATCCAACTTCACAGCTTCTTGATACATCGCGAGCGCGTATTCGAATTGTCTTTGCCGTTGATAATTTCTGCCGCGCAAATAAAAATCATAAGCCTGCGGATTTGCGGTCGGCTTTTTCGCAATCACTTTCTCTTCTTGCGGAGTCAGTGT
Organism: uncultured Acidobacteriota bacterium; assembly: GCA_963785395.1. Lineage (GTDB taxonomy): Bacteria > Acidobacteriota > Terriglobia > Acidiferrales > UBA7541 > DASTCZ01. Next base: position 442,042 of record CAWAVH010000005.1, read on the forward strand.
AATGCGCAGCGCTTGCGCGATACTTCGCGCAATCTCTTCCTGGATGGCGAACACGTCCTCGAGCTGGCGGTCATAACGCTCTGCCCAAACAGAATGTCTCGTAGAAGCTTCCACGAGCTGGGCTGTGATCCGCACGCGGTTGCCTGCGCGGCGAATCGAACCTTCGAGAACATAAGAGGCGCCAAGTTGCTGGCCCACCTGCTGTGCCGTCACCGGCTTATCGCGAAAGGCAAGCATCTCTGAGCGCGGAAAAATTTCCAGCCTTGCGATTTTCGAAATCTCGGTGACGATATCCTCCGTAATTCCGTCACGGAAGTATTCGTCTTCTTTCTGGCCGCTCTGATTTTCAAAGTAGAGGACCGCTACAGATTTTTTCCGTCCTGGAGTCGCTTGCGTGCCGGAACTGGATGCACTTTTCTCTGCGGTTGGCAGCCGCGCCGATTCAAGGTCGCGCTTCAGCCGCTTCAAGTCGGCGCTGAGTTCGGCCGCGGTTTGGCAACGCATCGAGGGATCTTTCTCGAGCGTTTTGGCGAGAATCGTGTCGATCGCCAGCGGCAACCGCGTATTCAATTGCCTCGCGGAAACAGGCGCGGAGTGCAAAATTCCGTCGAAAATTATTGCTGACGTCGCCCCGCCAAACGGAACGGCTCCCGTCGCCATTTCGAAAAGCACTACGCCGAGAGAAAACAAATCCGATCGCGCATCGAGTTCTTCGCCCCGCGCCTGTTCGGGCGACATATAGGCGATCGTGCCCATCGAACTGCCGGGACTTGTGAGTTGCTCATCATTTAAGACATGCGATTGCGTGCGATCAGATCCCCCGCCGATTGATTCGGCGGCGGCTTTAACCAGAGGAGTCAGCTTGGCCAATCCGAAATCCAAGATCTTCGCCTGCCCGCGCTCGACCAGAAAAATATTCGCCGGCTTAATGTCGCGGTGGACGATTCCTTTCGAGTGAGCAGCATCGAGACCGCTGGCAACTTGAATCCCGATTTCCAGTAGCTCCGTCACTTCGATCGGCTTGCCCGAGATGCGGTGCTTGAGAGTCATGCCCTCAAGCAACTCCATCGCAATGAACGGACGTCCTTCAAACTCGCCAATGTCGTAGACGGTGCAAATATTCGGGTGATTGAGGAGCGAAGAAGCGCGCGCTTCACGCCGGAATCGTTCGATCGTCTGCGTATCGTGCGAGATATCGTCCGGAAGGAATTTCAGCGCGACGCTTCGGCCAAGGCGCGTGTCTTTGGCTTTGTAGACCACGCCCATTCCGCCACCGCCCAGTTTTTCGACCACGGTGTAGTGAGCGACGGTGCGACCGATGATTGGAGAAGTGTCCGCCACGGGAGACACATAATAAGCCAGCGCTTCATGCCTTGCAATCGCGGGCTATTTGAGGGAGCGCTATTCCATTTTGCTCGTCAGATGCCAGGCGTCGCAATACAAGCATTTATACGTCCTCAGCTGCGTCGGCCGCGAGTCCTTGTCATTCATCCTGTGCGACGCCGTAGCGTTTGCACCGCGTTCACTCGCATACATGCGCTTTCCCGATACTGCGCAGATCTTCGGTGGCTGACGATCCGACTCGTCCGGTGCCCATGACAAGTTTGTCTTGCGGTATTTCGCCGCCATCCCGAAGCCTCGTTAGATTCGCTGCGAACCCAACTATGCGGAGGTAGACGCGCTGTTCTCGGCGGCTGATTCCGCGCCGCCTTCGGCGCTGGTTGCCTTAATCTCCAGCCCATTCTTGTTCATGTCAAATCTTTGCTTGCGGTCCAATCCCTTCACGAATTCGCGCGTAGCTTTCGCGACCGCGCCGGGCAAGTTGGATGCATCCACTTTCACTTTTGATCCCTCGGGGCCCTTGCGATCTTGATACTTAAACTCTACGTGAAACGATTTCATGTTGCCTCCGTGTCAGTCTTAGCTGCTCTACTATCTGTCTCAACTCTTTGGGGCCCTTGCCGTTCCAGATTCCTCCCTTCCAATTCTAAGCCGTGCGTCACCCGAAAACTGTACACCATCACGCGGCGATTCACGCCTCAACTATAAAGATCTTCCGGCAGCGACACCCGACGCCCAAGCCCATTGAAAGTTATGACCGCCCAACTGACCCGTAACGTCTACCACTTCGCCTATGAAAAATAATCCGGGCACTCTGCGGCTTTCCATCGTTTTGCCCGAGAGCTCATCCGTGTCCACGCCCCCGACTGTAACCTCAGCTTTCTCGTAGCCTTCCGTGTCCGCCGGAATGAAAGTCCATTTGTGAATTTCACTCTCAAGCTGGGCCAACGATTGGTTGGTCCAGTCACGCGGTTCATGGAACTCAAGCCAACGTGTTGCAAACCGCTTTGGCAGAAAACGTTGTAGCACGGAACGCGCCGCCGCCAAATCTCGGACCTTACCGCCGCTAATTTCGGCAGCGACATCACACCCGGGTGCGATGTCAATTTCGATCGGCTGTCCACTGCTCCAATATGATGAGATCTGAAGCATAGAGGGACCGCTGAATCCGCGATGCGTAACCAACATATTGCCTCTGAACGATTGCTCGCGGCTTGAAACCAGCACTTCCGCGGATACACCGGCCATTTCGCAGTATTGCGAACGCTCTCGAGATGACAGAACAAACGGCACGAGTCCGGGACGAGTCTCTAGAATCTTCAACCCGAATTGCCGCGCAAGGTCGTAGCCGAACGAGGTAGCGCCGATCTTTGTAATTGAGAGCCCACCGGTGGCCACAACCAGCACCGGCGCACGAAACTCGTCTGGCTCGCTGCGCACTACAAACTCTGTCGTGCGTTGCACTTCGCGAATGCGGCAATTGAGAAAAATTTCCGCACCCGTGCTTTTACATTCGAGCTCCAGCATTTCCGTAATGTCGCTGGCGGAGCGATCACAAAAAAGTTGTCCTGCAGTTTTTTCATGGTAGGGAATTCGATGTTTTTCGACTAGCGCGACGAATTCCATCGGTGTGTACCGCGCAAGCGCGGACTTCACAAAATGCGGATTAGCCGAAATGAAATTCTCGGGCCCGCAATCGGTATTCGTGAAGTTGCAGCGTCCGCCGCCGGAGATAAGAATTTTCTTGCCGGCGCGATCTGCACGCTCCAGCACGGCTACCCGCCTGCCTCGTTTGCCAGCCTCGGCGGCGCACATGAGCCCCGCAGCCCCAGCACCGAGAATCAGCGCGTTGAATTTATGAATCACCGTAGCATTCTGCGTCGGCATGCGAAAACGGGCAACCGTGATGTAAACTTACTTTCCGGATCGCTGACCTACTTTCTCGCCATCCATCATGCCCCCAGTCATTCAAGTCGCCGGAGTTCGCAAAACTTACGGCCGAACCGTTGCCGTAGACGAGGTGTCGTTCAGCGTAAACGAAGGCGAGATTTTTGGTTTAATCGGACCCAACGGCGCGGGAAAAACCACCACGATGGAATGTATCGAGGGTTTGCGCAAGCCCGACCGTGGCACCATTTCCGTTCTGGGTCTCGATCCATTCCGTCAGGTTTACAAACTACAGGAGCGAATCGGCGTTCAGCTGCAGCAGGCGCAGCTTCAGAAGCGGATCAAAGTTTGGGAAGCGGTGAATCTCTGGGCTTCGCTTTATAAGAAGAAAGAGGTAGACGGCGAACGCTTGCTCGATCAGCTGGGATTGGCGGATAAACGCGACGCTTGGTTTATGAACCTTTCCGGTGGCCAGAAGCAGCGACTGTTCATCGCGCTTGCGCTGATCAACGATCCAGAAGTCGTATTTCTTGATGAGTTGACCACTGGCCTCGACCCGCAATCGCGTCGAGCGATTTGGGAACTGGTAAGGGGTATTCGCGCTCGCGGCAAAACCGTCTTTTTAACTACTCATCTGATGGAAGAAGCCGAGCGACTGTGCGACCGCGTCGCAATTATTGAACACGGCCGCATCATCGACATCGATACTCCGGAAAAGCTAGTCAACCGGCATTGTCCCGAGCGAACGGTCGTCCTCGTCACCGAGGGTGCGGTCTCTGATGATGGCTTTCGAGCGATTCCTGGCGTAGATACCGTCGTCTGCAGCGATCTGCGATTTACAATCCGCGGCCGGGGCGACGACCTCGTGAGCGACGTGATTCACTGTCTCTCCGAGAATCAAATCCGAGTCACGGATTTCCGTACAATTCTCCCAAATCTTGAGGATGTCTTTCTGAAACTGACTGGTCACTCGATTCGAGAGTAGGCTAACAAATGATGCTGCGTGGATTGTGGAAACTGGTTTGGATCGAGATCAAGATTTTCCTGCGCGAGCCGCTCGGCGCGTTCGGCACGATCGGCGTGCCAGTCCTAGTTTTCCTTGTGTTGGGTAAATTAGCTGGGCGCGCATTCGCACCGCCGCCGATCGCCGCCAGCAGTGTTCTCCACGTCGGGCTGCCTGTACTCGTGTCGCTCCTTATCTCCGTTAGCGCAGTGCTCTCGCTCGTCACGATTATCTCGATCTATCGTGAAGGCGGGATATTGAAGCGGCTTCGAGCCACTCCTCTGCGCCCCCAGACAATTCTGTCGGCGCAAGTGATCGTGAAACTGGTGTTCACCGCCGCTACGATGGGATTGATGATGTTGGCGGGCAAGCGCTACTTCCCTGCTGGCACACATATTCCATGGTTTTCGTTCACGATTGCGCTGTTAATCAGCACGTGGAGCATCCTCTCAATCGGCTTTCTCATCGCCAGCGTTGTTCCGACGGCGCGCTTTGCGCAGCCAATTGGCGCCATCATTCTTTATCCCATGTTTGCTTTCTCTGGAATCTTCGTGCCCGTCGCGTCGCTTCCGCCGGTGCTCCACGCTGTGGCGCGAGTGCTGCCGCTGACTTACGCCGTGCCTCTGCTGCAGGGCATCTGGAATGGCGACGCATGGTCCGCTCATCTGGGCGACGTGGCTGCGCTGCTCGTGGTGTTTATTGTTTGCACGGCGGTCTCAGCGAAAGTTTTTCGCTGGGAGTAGAGGAATTGCCCTACTCCTCGCGCAGCGCCCTCAACGGATCAATCTGCGTTGACCTGCGCGCCGGCACGTAGCAGGCAAGCATCGCCACCGCTGCCAGCAGCAACGGCGCGCCAACCAGCAATCGCAGATCGCCAGCGCCGACCTTGACCGCATCTTCAAAAATGTTGGTCAGCGCCGAAAGAGCCTTCGCCATTGCCATCGCGCCCAAAAATCCGAGAACCGTTCCAGCGCCTACCAGCGCCGTGCCTTCGCGCAACACCAGCCACATCACTTGCGCCCTGCTTGCTCCCAGCGCCGTGCGGATGGCAATCTCCTTGCGCCTTTGCGCGACGGAATAACCCGTAATGCCTGCAAGGCCGATCGCAGCCAGCACCAACCCGAACATTCCAATGCCGCCGTATGTTTGGATAGAGAACCGCGTGGACGACCGGCTGCGATCCAGATAATCGCTGAACGTTTGCGCGTTGAAAATCGTCAGGCTCGGATCAACAAGTGCAATCTCGCTGCGGAGACTATTCAGCGCTTCCGGGCCCGCATCCGATCGAACGATGACCATCATGCCGTCCGCAGGTGGGCGCGAAAAATCGCGCGGCGTGAGCGGCAAATAGATTACGGATTGATGGGTCTCGACCCCATTTTTCAAATTGTGGACCACGCCAACCACTTCATAGGATTGCTTATCGTCTCTGAGGTGTTTGCCAATCGCATTCTCGTCTCCGAAAAGTTTGCGTTCGGCAGACTCATTCAGCACGACCGGCAAATAAGAGGTTCTTGGTCCGTCTGCCTTATTCCGTTGATCGCGCTCATCAAACTCGCGGCCCGCGAGCATCGGCTCATTAAGCGCCGCAAAATACCCCGCGCCAACCGTCTCCTCGATCGCGGGCTGTTGTACTCGTGACGATGACGATGAACCTTCCACGGTGAATTGGACTGCGTCGTCCTCATCCTCGACTGAAAATGGCGCTTGCGTGGCGAGCGCAACGCTCTGCACCTGCAGAGAGTTCTTCAGCCGATCTGAAAGTTTCTCGAACAGAGCTTGCGCTTTCCCGGACGGGTAACCGTCACGCACGGGATCAATGGAAAGCAGATACATCGCGTGCGGATCGAAATTCGTTCGCACGCTGCTTGTGGTGCTGAATCCCAACACGATAAACCCTGTCAACAGCAGCAACATCAGCGATCCCGCGACTTGCGCAACCATCAACAAGTTGCGCACCGCGAAGCGCCTATATCCAGGCAGCGCCAGCATCGTGCTTTCTTTCAGCGCCGGCGTCATATCGGCTTTCGTCGCATGCAGAGCGGGCACGAGACTGAATCCGACTCCGCACACTAGCGCAAGTCCAAACGCAAAAACGCCCGCGCGCCAATCCAAGTTGATATCAGATTCAAATGGCACTCCGGTGGGCGGATTGAATCGAGAGTTCAACACGGAGAGAACATACGCGAGCGCAAGTCCAGCCACTCCGCCGAGCAGCGACAGCAAAATTCCTTCGGTGACCATCTGACGGATAATCCGAAATCGGCTCGCGCCCACCGCAAGCCGGATTGCCAGTTCCCTTCTGCGATTGGCGCCGCGCGCGATCAACATGTTCGCCAGATTCGTGCATGCGAGCGTAATCACCAACCCCATCAGCAAAATAAAGAAGCCGGCCAACACAGGCTTCACATCGCGCGGAATCGGCACTCTGGTACCGGCAGGAATTAAAGTTACGCGCCTGCCCTTGTCGTCACGCTTCGGCGACGTCGGATCTTCGTCATCGAGCCGGTGGGTGATCGCATCGAGGCTCGCTTCCGCGGAATCAATCGATGCACCCGGCGCCAGGCACATTATCGCCATGAAATCGCGGGCATTGCGTTGATGCAGCACATCGTTCGCAAGTTCCGGAGCGAGCGCTGCCGGAGCCGTGATCGGAACGAACATTTCGGCCGGATTCGAGGTCGGGTCGTCAAGCGCGCCATTGAATTGCTTCGGCGTGATTCCTACGATGGTCGCGATTTGCCCATTTAAATGAAGGATTTGCCCCACAGCATCGGGCGAGGAATTCAGGCGATTGCGCCAGAAACGATCGCTGATCACTACGGCCGGCGCATCACCGGCTTTGTCCGCGTTCGGCGTCAAGCAGCCGTCCGCGTTGAGATTGCACTCCAAGCACGGAAAAATAATCGGCCGATACAAGTTGGCCAAACACGCGCTCCGGTTTCGCGTTCGGATCACTCTGAAATGTGACGTTGAATGGCACGCCGATCTGCATCGCGGCCACTCCCGCAACAAAACTTTTTTGCTCGCGATATTGCTCAATGTAGTAGTACGAGACGGGCTTCTCCGCAATCACCAAATTCTTCGCGTTCGCCGCTGCGGGCAAGTCGCGAAACACTAGCGCCCATTTCGAACTGTACACATTTGTCGTCAGCCCAATTCCCAATCCCATCGAAATAATCCCCACCAGCGCGAATCCGGGCGACTTGATCAGCGCCCGCAGCGCGTATCGCAAATCGCGGCGCATTTCGCTGAGATATTCGATCGGTACGCGAATCGCGATGTCGGCAATCAGCCGGATAAGACCGATAGTCCCGTGCCGGCGCGCGATTTCTTCGACGACGTCATCGCCGAGTTGCGTGACGTCGGCTCCATACGCGAGTTTGAATTCGTGCGGAAAAGCTTGCGCCAGCCGCCGGTAGATTCGCAGCGCGAAATTCATTCCGTCACCATCGCTTGCTTCACTCGAATTGCGTGCACCAATTCCTGCAGGCGCTCGCATTCCGCATCGAGCACACGCCTCCCGAGAGCCGTCAGCCGGTAGTAGCGTCGGCGCGCATCATCCATTTCCGGCGCGGGCCGCTCATCAGATTCCTCAATAAGATCGGCCTCGATCAGGCGCTTGATCGATCCATAGAGTGTGGCTGGCCACAAATGCACTTTACCGGTGGTGCGGTTCAACACGTCCTGCATGATCCCGTATCCGTGTTGGTCACCTCCCGCAAGTGATAGCAGGATATGGAACCACTGAGGTTTCAGTGGAAGGAAACGCTGGCAGTCGGCTTCGCTCATGCCAATATCTATATCAAGCCATATATATACGAGTCAAGCGCAATTTCCTCGCCTTAGCGACGTTCAACCAGTCGCTCGTTTAAGTTCAAACAATTAGGAGATGTAGTGGCGCGCCCGGAGAGATTCGAACTCCCGACCCTCTGCTTCGAAGGCAGATGCTCTATCCAGCTGAGCTACGGGCGCGCAGGTGGCGCAAGTCTTTGCTTCAGTTCTTCTCGTCCCTTCCCAGTCTTCAAATATCGTTCACGCCGCACCGCTTCGGCTAGACTTGAGAAGTCCTCTCGATGTACCAATTCCCATTTACCGCGATTCTTCGTCGATCTACTGACATCGGAGTTGTGTTGCAACAGCCGGCGCTCAATGTCTACCGTGGATCCAGTATAGAATCCACCGCCCAGATTGTTGCGCAAAACATAAGTCGTGAAAATCAAATTCACTCTCGATCAAAGCCCGCTCCAGCCGGATCCTTTCGACCCTCTCCTTCGAAGGGTCGCCGCGGCGACCTCTATCCAGCTGAGCTACGGGCGCGCAGGTGGCGCAAGTCTTTGCTTCAGCCCCATTCTAGTGAATAAATCCAAAAACGCACACGCTGTTTTGCGTTCCCAGAAAAACTTTGCCGTCCGCCACGGTCGGCACAATAAATTTATTTCCGCTGCCGCATTGATCGCGTGTTCCCGCTTGGCTGCTGTTGTACAACTCCGTGCCCAGATTCGAAGCGTCATACGCATGCAGCACAGCGGGACTCACGTTTTCCGCCGCCCAGATAATTCCGTTCGAACTGCCACTCGCGGAAACTGCGGGCGACACTCCCGGATACGCAAACAAAATATTCGATTGCGATACAGGCGCGGCGGAAAGTTTCGCCGCGCTGATGCTGTACATCTTTAGCGTGCCGCCCGCATCGCCAACATAAACCGCGTTATTGAAATACGACGGCGTGGAAAACACTCCGCCGCCAGCGAAAACTCCATCCATCTCCTGCCAAATGTTATTCGACGCCGCATTAAATTTGCCCAAATTGTCCCGGTTTACCACGTACATATTTCCGTCTTTTCCTGCGCCAAGCGCCAGGTGCCGCACGGTTCCGCCGCCGTCGGTCAAATCCGGCAAAAGCAGCGCGCCTCCAGATCCCAAATCGCGATCGTTGGCGTTGTCTGTAGCTTCGATGCTCATTTCAAAATAATCTGACACCGCGAGAGTCGTCCCCGTCACGGAAATCTTCACAAACGCGTTTCCGAAATCGCCCAGATTCGGAAAATTATTTGTGTTGAGCGTGGTGTCGAACACCCCATTCGCCGCCAGCAGATAAATGTTCCCCGCCGAATCCACCGCGGGAGCCGCGCCTGCCATCCAAATCGAAGGTCCATTTCCGTTCGCATTCGGCGCGAGATTCAGCACGCTCATTTGCGCCAGCGTCGTTTCGTTATAACCCATCATCCAAGGCTCGTACGGAGTGATGTCGCAATGCGAAGACCAGCTCGTGTAAATAATTCCATTCAAAAGCAGCAGGCCGGGACGTTCCTTGTAATCACCCGGCACAAACGTAGTCGTTCCGCGTCGCCGTCGGATATGTCGCTTGCACTTCTTTCGGTCCACTGAATAATTCCGCGCCAGTCGTCAAGTCTAGCGCGTGCAGCCTCTGGTGATAAGCGCCGCCACCATCCTTCGTCATCGCAACCACGAAAATCGCGCCGTTCGTACCCGCTTTCTTGTCGATCACCGGAGTCGACGTAATTCCGATCTCCGGCGAAACCTGCCCGCATCCGCGGCTGTCACTCGTTGTTTCTCCGCTCAATGTAAGTGATTTGCTCCACAGCATCGCAGCGGTGTCCACATCGAACGCGTAAACCATATTGTGTTCAGTGGCAACAAAAACCACGTTATGCGGAACTTCCGCCAATCGTAAAATGCGCCAGGTACAGCGGCTGCGCATCAACCTTGCCGGTGACGGAGAGATTGTGAATCAGCCCAAACGTCGTTGAGTTCACGTTGGCCGTCGTCAGGAACGATTCTGTGAGATTCTGCCCGTCGCGCGCAAAATCATTTTTGAAACTCATCACATCCGTAGGCGGCACTGGATTCACAATCAGCATCGCCGCGCTGCTCGTCGCGCTTCCCAACGCATTGCTCACCACCACCGAAAACGTAGAATCTGTATCCATCCCCGATGTCGCAGGAGTTGTGAAACTCTCCGTGACAGCGCCCGGAATCGCAGCGCCATTCTTCTTCCATTGATAATTCAACGGCGCAGCTCCGGTTGCTGATACTGAAAACGTCGCCGTCTGTCCAGCGTTCACGATCTGATTAGCGGGCTGCGTGGAAATTGCCGGCGCACCGGATCCACTCATTGGAGGCGACGAACTCTCAGAACTGTGGCACGCACCCATAGCGCACGCGAACAAGATTACGCACGCCAGAAATATTTCGCGCCGAATAGTCATAAGCACCCCTGCTGATGGCATGAACCGCGCAGCGAAATTGCTTTCGGAGATTGCACTGGGGCGCAACCGTATCCGAATTCGCCCCGCGGCGCGAGCGAACGCTCCACTATCAATACCTTAGATGAGAAAAGTGCGCGTTCGCACTAGGTCGCAATTCTGAAATGACAACATTCAGGCGTTCTGCCGCTCATCAGTCCGTCTGCAGAACTCGCCGCGAACTCGGCCGCATCAAGTAGAGGAAAAACATGGCGGAAAGCTGCGCGTCGCGGAACAAATACAGCGGCATTCGCAGCACCGGCAAGCGGAACCACTTTCGCTCCGCCCAACGCTCTCGCACTCCACCCCAAAATGTCTTCAGATCCGCGCGCGTGTACAACACTTTGTTCGGCGCAACCAGCGGCGACCATTTCGTCCAGAATAATTGCACCTTTGACGGCACTCGCAGCGACGGAAAATTACTCTTCGCCTTCTGATAAGCCGCTTGCAAATCCGCGAGCCGCAGCCGCCCATATGCATCGCGCAGCTTGCTCAACTCTTCCACCACCCGCTGCTCTGCTTCACTTCGCTGCCGCGTTTGCAGCCACACTTCTTCCATCTCCAGCAGCAATCGCAACATGCTTCCAAGGTGTTGCTTCACTTCCCTCGCACGCTCCCAGTAATATTTCCGCCGCGACTCGATTTCGAAACCCGGCCTTCGGCTCATTCTTCCCTTCAGCCGGAAAAATCCGCACATCATCGGATGCCGCTTTTCCGTTTGAATCGAATTCTTGTACCAGATGAATCTCGTAAAGTTTGTCCAATAAAGATTCTTCGGCGAGCGTTGCAGCACCGCCTTCATATTCTCGAAGCCGTAAAACATTTTCCACGCCTCGAAATAACTTTCCTTCCATTCGCCTGCCTTGAATCGCGGGTGCACCACCACCTCGTGATGCGAATCGTAAAGGTTGTAGTCCGGATGCATCCACTCGCCGCGCTTCGCCATCATCAAGTGATCCATAGAGCCCGGCAGCGGCATCAGCATAAAAAACGACGCATGATCCGGCTTCACATCATTCATCAAGTACAACACATCGCGCCGCACAGATTCAGTACTGTCAAACGGAAATCCAATGATGTATCCCACGTGCGTGCTGATTCCCGCGTTGCGATACGCGTTGATTAGTTGGGAGTATTCCGCCACCTGATTTTGTTTTTTTCCCGCAGCCGCCAGGTTTCCCGGATCAACGCTCTCCATCCCGATAAAAACGTTCGTGCAGCCCGCGATGCGCGCCTTCTCCACAAAATTCTTGATCTTCCACGACAGCACATCCACCTGCATCATGTACTTCAACGGAATTTTTTCTTCATTTTTCAACTTCGCCATCACGTCCAAAATCTGTTCCCAATTCTTGTTTCGCGCGAAATTATCGTCCGTGAAAAAATAAAACGTGATTCCGTGCTCCTTGTAATTCTTTCGGATCGCCTCAGCAATATGCTCCGCCGACCGGAACCGCATCTTCCTGCCCTGCACATTAATGATGGTGCAGAATGTGCACTCAAACGGACATCCGCGCCCGCAATCCAGCGTCCCGAAATTCGGAGCCACGAATTTCCGCAGGTACTGCGTCTTGATCATCGGAATCGGTTTCTCGTACAAATCCGGCTTGTTGTCGATGTAATCGTAAAGCGGCTTCAGCGTCCCATCGATCGCATCGGTCAGCAGTTCGCCCCACGATTCTTCCACTTCACCCTTCACGATCGTCACGCCTTCGTCCATCAACAATTGAATATCCGCCGGAATATCTTTCAGCAGAGCGAGATATCCGCTCACGTGAAATCCGCCGATCAGTACCGTCAGTCCCGCGCGCCGGAATTCCCGCGCCAGATCGCTCGCCCGCGGAAACTGATTCGACTGCACTCCCGCCAGGCACACAATCGTTTTCGTATCGCTCCCGCGCTGCGATTTGCAAATTTTCTTCACGGGAATGAAATCTACGGATTCGTCGAGCAAGTGCAGTTTCACTTCCAGCGATTCGCCCAACCGCTTCTTCTCGATCAATTCCTCCGTCAACCCGGCCAGGCACGCCAGCGTGTTGCTCGGCAACACTCCGCGCCAGTGACGCACCACGTATCCGTCGTCGTCGTACTGCGACGGCTTCACCAGATACAAATTAATTCGCTTCAGCATCGTCTCGTGTCGCCGCGCTGAATTGTCAGTCTCCACTTGCATTGGCTTCCCCCACAACATTCTTGCCCGTACCGTCCTCAACCCCTCAACTATACTCCTGTTCCCCACTCGCACGCGTCATCTGCGCCTTTTGCACCCCGATTTTTTTGAATCGAGACTGAGAGCCATCCGATCAGGAAAGCCGAAGGATCGCCTTCGCCCCTGTGGCACCGGCTCTCAGCCGGTGTGCCTCAGTCTTACCTTTCGCCCGCAGCCAATTCCACACTTTCCCCTTGCGCTTCTACAAGAACCCCGCTATCTTCCCTGTAGAAGTAACAGGGGAGCCACACAAATGCCCGATCACGGCCTCGACCTCCCACAAGGCACGCTCGACCTTCTAATCCTTCGCACCCTAAACCTCGGTCCCAATCACGGCTGGGCCATCTCCGAACGCATTCATCAGGTCTCCAGCAAAGTTCTCCAAATCCAGCAAGGCTCCTTGTATCCCGCGCTGCACCGTCTCGAACGCCGCGGCTGGATCAAAGCCCGCTGGGGCGCATCCGAAAATAATCGCAAAGCAAAATTTTACGAACTAACTCGCACCGGAAGAAAACAACTCGAAGCCGAAAAAAGCGACTGGAAAAAACTCGCTGCAGCCGTCGCCCAAGTTTTAGAAACAGCGTAGAGGAACCTTGCGATGTTCAATCTCGTAAATGAATGCAGATAAATTCCGCAGGTACATGACAATGCTAAGCGATCTCCTAATCCGCATCCGCTCCATATTCCGCCGCAACGCCGTCGAAAATGAACTCGACACCGAACTCCATTTCCACTTCGATCAGCAAGTCGAAAAATTCGTAAGCAGCGGCCTTTCACCACAAGAAGCCCGCCGCCGCGCTCGCCTAACCATCGGCGCCTCCGACCACATTAAAGAAGAATGTCGCGAAGCCCGCGGCACCCACCTTCTCGAAAATTTCGTGAGGGACATCCGTTACGCCCTCCGCATGCTCCGCAAAAATCCCGGCTTCACCACAGTCGCCGTTCTCACGCTCGCCCTTAGCATCGCCGTCAACGCCACAATGTTCAGCCTTGTCAGCGCGTTTCTCCTCCGCCGTCCGCCCGTTACCGATCCTGATCGCGTCGTCGTCGTCAGCTCCGTCAGCGCCACTCCCGATTTCCAGTCCGATGCGAATCCAGTTTCCGCTCCAAATTTTTTCGCCTGGCGCGAAGCCAACCATGTTTTCGCGGACATGGCCGCAGTCGAAGCACGCACCGCCAGCCTCAGCTCCCAAGGCCAGCCTGAATCGCTCCGCTCCGCTGCGGTAACACACAATTATTTCAGCGTCCTCGGAGTCACTCCCCAAATCGGCCGCACCTTCGAAGCCACGGAAGATCAGCCCGGCAACGATCACGTCGTAATTCTCAGCCACGAACTTTGGCAGCGCCGCTTCGGTGCCGACGCCTCCATTCTCGGTCGCGTCATTCGCATCAATCGCGAAAATTACACCGTCATCGGCGTAATTCCCGAAACCTTTCGCCTCTTAGGTTTCACCCCGCAGCTCTGGACGCCTCTTGCCCTCACCGCCGCCGATCAATCCGCAGCCGCGCGCAAAGATCGCTCCCTCTTTCTCTTCGCGCGCCTCAATGCGGGAGTCTCCCTCGAACAATCTCGCGCAGAAATGGTCACCCTCGCTCGCCGGACGGAACAAAATTTCCCCGAAACCGAAAAAGGTTGGGGCGCCGCAGTCCGCACCCTTCCCGATTTCCTCCTCTACACTTTCGGTATCGCCAGCGGTATCGCAGTCATGATGACCGCTGTCGCATTCGTCCTTCTAATCGCCTGCGCCAATGTTGCAGGACTTCTTCTCGCCCGCGCCGCCGGCCGCCGCAAAGAACTAGCCGTCCGCGTCGCCCTGGGAGCCGGCCGCTTTCGCATCATTCGCCAGCTCCTCACCGAAGGCCTCGTCATCGCCTTAATCGGCGGCGGCCTCGGACTTCTTCTCTCCTACTGGGGCATCAATTTTGTCCGCGCGAGCTTAACCTTCAACGATGAAATCAGCGCCGTCCCCCTAAGCCTCGACACAAACGTTTTGCTCTTCGCGATCGCAGCCTCAGCTGCCTGCGCCGTGATGTGCGGCTTAATCCCTTCTCTCAAAGCTTCGCGCGCGAATTCCAATTCCACTCTCAAAGACGAAACCCGCGCTGCCACAGCAAGCCGCTCCTACAGCCGCACCCGCACCATCATGGTCGCAGCAGAAATCGCGCTCGCATTATTTCTCCTCGTCGGCACCGGCCTTCTCATCCACGGAATTTCCACGCTCGAGCATCAAAATCTCGGCTTCCGCGCCGCCAAACTCCTCACCGCCAGCCTTACTCTCGACGACGCGCGCTACAAAGATCCCGCCACCAAAATTCTTTTCGCACAGGATTTAATCGCGCGCCTCCAAAAAATTCCCGGCGCCGAATCTGTCGCCCTCGCTTCCCGTTTGCCCGCCACAGGTTC
This sequence comes from uncultured Acidobacteriota bacterium, assembly GCA_963785395.1. GTDB lineage: Bacteria > Acidobacteriota > Terriglobia > Acidiferrales > UBA7541 > DASTCZ01. The sequence goes on from CAWAVH010000005.1 coordinate 457,155, forward strand.
GCGCACCGTTGCGATTCAAATAAAAGATCAATCCGACCTTCCCCCCGATCAGCAACTCACCACGATCGATACCCAGGTCACTCCTGAATTTTTCCACGCCGCCGCAATCCCGGTCCTGCGCGGCCGCTCCTTCACTACCATGGATAATTCCAAGGCTCCGCGCGTCGCCGTCGTCAATCAGGAATTCGTTCACCGGCTCCTGCACGATCAGGATCCGCTCGGAAAACAAATCCGCCTCGATCTCGGCAGCGCACAACTCAACTGGACACAAATTGTCGGCGTGGTCGCCAACGTGAAATCCTATTCCGAAGACACCCGCAACGATCCCCAAATCTACGAGCCGTTCCTCCAACATCCCGTCTCACACTTCTCGATCATGCTTCTCGCGGATTCCGACCCGAATAATCTCGCATCGTTTCTCCGCGACGCCGTCGCTCAATCCGATTCCGAACTTCCCATCTCTCGCCTGATGAGCATGCCCGCCGTCATCGATTCCCAAAAACTCGGCAATCCATTTTTCCTTCGAGTCCTTGGAAGTTTTGCAGTCCTCGCTCTAATCCTCGCCGCCATCGGCATCTACGGACTCGTCGCCTACTCCGTCGGCCAGCGCACCCACGAAATCGGCATCCGCATGGCCCTTGGAGCGAATCGCCCAGACGTCCTCCGCATGATTCTTCGCGAAGGCCTCAAAATGACCATCATCGGCGCCGCCATCGGCCTGGCGATTGCGCTCCCTCTTCCAAAACTCTTCGAGTCCATGTTCTTCGGACTCCGCTTCCGCGAGCCCGCTCTCTACGCCATCGTCCCGCTCGCCATAATCGCCTTATCAATGTTCGCCACCTACATCCCAGCCCGTCGAGCCACCCGCATCGACCCCATAATCGCCCTCCGCCATGACTAATCCCCCAGCTTCTGTGGCACCGGCTCTCAGCCGGTGTGCCTCAACCTTTCGTAGAGGCGAGGCTCGACCGCGCAGCGGGCAGCCCTCGCCACTCACTCGCGTCATCTGCGCCGTTTGCACCCCGATATTTTGAATCGGGGCTGAGAGCCATCCGATCGGGATGGCCGAAGGATCGCCTTTGCCTCCGTGGCACCGGCTCTCAGCCGGGTGCCCCATGTTCGTCCCAGCAGTTCGGGCGAACGTGGGGCTTCTGACCTTCGTTTTTGACCCACGCCTCCTCTTTTTTTCAGTGTCCCCGCAATCCCGCCCAATATAAACTACGCCACAAAAGGAGTTCCAAATGAAACGCCGTCGCTTCATCTCTCTAACCGCAGCCGCCGGAGTAGCCACTCTCTCAAATCTTCCTCTCCCTGCCGCCGCACAATCCCCGCAAACAAAAAGTCCCACTTCCCGCCAACCAGTCTTAGTCCGCGCAGGCCTCTCTCGCCGCATCGACGGCACCGACGCCCCAAAACCAGTCCAGCAAACAATGGTCCGCTCTTTCGATTCCGAAGGACGTATGGCCGCGCTGGTTCTCCCGCCATCTCCAACCGAATCCTGGCGCGGCGCTCCTCTCCACGTACATCACGATGTGGATGAGTGGCTCTACGTCCTGGCAGGCGAATACGTCGCTGAAGTAGGTGGCAAACGTATGCGTCTAAAAACCGGCGACTCTTTACTGATGCCCCGCGAAATTCCCCATCGATGGAGCTATGCCGGCGCTCCCGGCAGCGGCATCATCCACATCTACACTCCTGCCGGCCGCATGGACATCAACTTCGACGGCGATGCCCCGCCCCCCGGCACAAAATTAACCCCACAACAAATTAAAGAAATCTTCGAAGACTTCAACATGACCTACCTGGGAGATCCCCTAACCAGAGACGAAATCACCGAAACCCTCTAAATCACTCTGCCGCGCGCGAAGCGCCACCCACTTACACCGTCATCTGCGCCTTTTGCACCCGCGGTTCTTGCATCCCGATGCTCTCGATCGGGACCGATGCCGTCAATCGGGGCTGAGCGCGAACCGATCTGCCTCGCCGAAGGATCGCCTTCGCCTCTGTGGCACCGGCTCTCAGCCGGTGTGCCTCAATCGTCCGTCGGGGACGGGCTCGACCGCGTAGCGGGCCGGCCCCGCCCGCCATCATCGTCATCCTGAGAGCCATCCGATCAGGATGGCCGAAGGATCGCCGTTGCATTTGCTTTAGCTCGTGTAGCGCTGGACTTCAGTCCAGCAACCGTGGCCTTTGCCGTGGCCTTTGCCGTGGCCTTTTCCGTCGCCGTTGACGTGGCCGTTGCGTTTGCCCTTGCTGTCATCCCGAATCCCGCTTCAGCGGGTGAGGGACCTGCTGTTCCTCATTTGACCTCGACTTACGCCGTCGCTCGTGCGGCGGTGGACTTTAGTCCAGCAGCCATTGCCTCCGCCTCTGCCTTTGCTGTCATCTGCGCCGTTTGCACCCCGATGATGTGTATCGGGGCCGAACGCCGCTTCAGCGGGTGAGGGATCTGCAGTTCCTTTCTTGATTTTGATTTACGCCCTCGCTACCTTCACCCCGCCCAAATCACAGTAAATTATTCAACTATACTATTGACATTTAGTACTCTTTCCATTATACTCTCCTTATGGTCGCAACGGCCCTGCCCACTCGCCCCCCGAGCAAGCAGGGCCGCGAGGCCAGGAGGTCTCACATGTTCCACCAACCGAAACCAGCCCTTCGCCGCGCTTCCCGCCCCGAATCCGTGGCGAAAGCCAGCCGAAACTCTATCTCATTAATTATCAATAGTTTACATAGCATAGTACTATCTAACCCCAGCCCCTTCATCAACTTACATAAACCATGCGTAAAAATTATTTCCACCACTCTCAACAAGGAGGCACTATGAGCACAAATCCTTTCGTTTCAAATACTTCACCTGCGCCCGGCTACATTCCTCAAAACGGTCATCGCGCCTATCGCCCTCTCTGCGAAGACCTCGCTTGCCGCTACGTTCTTGTCGGTGGACGCCGCTGTCGCCGCGCCGCTGGTCGCACCGGCAATGGACTCTGCGTCCATCACGATCGCCAGCTCCAGAAATTCCGCAACGCCGAATCTCGCGCCGTAGCTAGCCAGGCGATCGGCAAGACTCGCCGCTTCACCAGCGTCATGAGCATCAATCGCCTCATGGGACGTGTCCTTACTCTCGGCCTCGCCCGCCGTTACTCTCCCCGCGAACTTTTCGTTTTCACTTGCGCCGCCAAGCTGCTTCTCCAAACCGTCCCGCAAGCAGATGACGAGATCGTTCGCGCCGATGGCTACTACCCGCCCGAAACCGGCCTCCCCGATTTCCTCGAAGCCAGCCGCGAGGAACTCGATCGCCTTCACGATGAAGCTCTCCATGCAGAAACCGAGTCCTACGAAGCCCGCAACTCCGATTTTGATCGCTGGCCCGGCGGCGCGTCGCCTCACACCGAAATAGATCCGTCCAAGCCTGCGAGCAATGGCGATTCAGCCGAGCCGTCGAAAGCACAGCCCAACGCCACGCATCCAATTGATTGCGAACTAGTCGACGTCATCGAAGAAAATCCCGATGCCACCAGCGACCGCGATAGTGAGGACGAGGATGAAGATGAAGAGGACCGCTCAGAAGACGCCGAGCATGAAGAAGACGATCAAGAAGATCGGCCAGCCGCAACCATCACTAAATCGCGCAATCAAAGCAACGCAGGCCGCAACTCTCGCAACGACGATGACGACGACCCGGACGATCCCAAAAATTCCGGCGGCAACAACACTCCTCCTCCAGCCGTCCTCGCCGCTCCGTCATTCGCTCGCGCAGTCCCGGTAAAACCACCGTTTCGCCGCCCGGTAAGCCGTTCCGCATTTCCCTTTTTGCGCACGCTCCTGAATCACACCAAGCGCGCGATTCCCGCTCGCGTAGTAACATTGCGCACGCAGAGCGCCTCAGCGCTGTTGCGCATTCCAAAATCAAAACGGGCTAACCCTCATCCGAAAATTTCGCATCACACACATCACAAACGTGTATCGTCTCAACCACCGAAACGCGTCCAAAAATTTTCAAATGTATTGGAATTCAAAATCCCATCCAGAGGCCGCTATGCGCTCGCATTCCACAACGCACCCACATCTCACAAAAACGATCGCCGCGATCCTCGTCACTCTCTTCCTGTCTCTCTCAACATCATCCCTTTCGGCTCAGGACGCACTCGAGGCTCGCATCCAAACGATCGCCGCCACGATTCATGGAAACATCGGCGCTTCGGTCCTGTTAATCGAATCTCACCAAGCGTCCTCCTTCAATGGCGCACGCCACTTCCCGATGCAAAGCGTTTACAAACTTCCGATCGCGATGGCCGTCCTCGCAAAAACGGAAACAGGCTCGCTCCATCTCGATCAGCGAATTCAAATCACAAAAGCTGATCTCGTGCCGCAAGAACTGTATAGCCCCATCCGCGATGCGAATCCAAATGGCGTCTCGCTCCCGCTCCGCGAAATTCTCCGCGATTCCATCGTGGATAGTGACGGCACCGCATGCGATGTCCTTCTCCGCCTTGTCGGCTTCAAATACGTCAACGCTTTTCTCCACAGCATCGGCATCCGCAACATCGTCGTTGCCACTACTGAACGCGAAATGTCCACCGGCCCGCTCGTTCAATATCGAAATTGGGCCACGCCCGAGGAAGCCGTGAATCTCCTGCAAAAATTGCAACTCGGCACCGCGGGAATTTCGCCCGCAAGCCGCGAATTAATTTTTACCTGGATGACTCAAACCCAAACTGGCCTGCATCGCCTTAGAGCGCTTCTCCCGCAGGGCACCGTAATCGCTCACAAAACCGGAACCTCCGGCACTTCCCACGGGATGACTCGCGCCACAAACGACATAGGCATCATCACTCTTCCCGATGGACGCCACGTGATCGTCGCCGTTTTCGTCTCTGATTCCACGGCTCCAATCGACGCGATCGAATCCGCGATCGCCAAAATCGGCCGCGCCGCATGGGACAATTTCGCCAAATGATCTCCACAACTCACGCCGCGCTCACTCACACCGTCATCTGCGCCGTGTGCACCCCGATTCTTTCATTCGGGGCTGAGAGCTACCCGATCAGGAAAGCCGAAGGATCGCCGTCGCCTTTGTGGCACCGGCTCTCAGCCGGTGAGCCTCAATCCTTCTCACCGGCCAGGCCGCGACCGCGAAGCGGGCACGCCACTCCCAGCACCCGTCACCCTGAGAGCCATCCGACCAGGGTAGCCGAAGGATCGCCTTTCGCATTTTTATCCTCCAGTCTCGCCACTTACATTTTTCAACAACCGCATACCACTCCACCGCGCACCATTCGCGAAATACAGTTAGCATGGAATGTAACCACACGGAACCATCGGAGGCTTTTCTGCTTTTACCCAGGCGTATTAGCGTCTCTCTCTCTCTGTCTCCCCGGATCGCTTCACATCTCGCCGCGCTTGTCCTTTTGCTTTTCGGATCTGCATTCGCCGCGTCCGCTCAAAATTTTCTCAGCCAACCAGCCGCGGCTTCTCCCGCCGTCGCGCTTCACCCCGATCTCAGCGCCGTCGACGGCATTCCTTCAAAGCTGCTTCCGCTTCTCGCTCGCGTCACCGGCGACCACGGTTTCCTCTCCGCCAATGACGGCACATGTCTTTTCTACCGCAACTGGCCCGCTGCGAATTCCGCCGAACCGCGCGCCGTCGTTCTCGTCCTCCACGGCATTGGTTCTCACGGAGGCCCCTACAAGGTGATCGCTGATCAGCTCAACGCGCAGGGCGTCGCTGTCTATGCGCTCGATACTCGCGGCCACGGTCTGTCCTGCGGACCGCGCGATCAATTCCCTTCCACTGCCAACGAAAATCAGGACATTCGCGGCATGCTCGCATTCATCCGCCAGGCGCATCCCAACGCAAAACTTTTTCTCATGGGCGATAGCATGGGCGGCATTCAAGCCATGGATTTCGCCAGGATTTACAACACCGATCTCGCGGGATTAATTCTCGTCGTTCCCGCCATCAAAGTTCCTTTCTTCAAGCAGCTCGATACCCAGCGCAATGCTGTTCTTCTTCCCTATCTCATGTTTGCTCCCGGCGCGCCCAGCGTCAGCCTCACTGGACATCGCCTCACGCAAAGCTGCCGCGATCCGCAATACATCGCCCAGCGCAAAACCGATCCGCTTGCCTACGATAAAGTCAGCATCAACTACGTGAAACAAATCGGCGCCGCCGCTCGCCACTGGGGCACCGAAATCGCTCCCAATATCACCGTCCCCACTTTGCTTCTCGAAGGTGGCAAAGATCCCATCGTCAGCCACACCGCCTCTCTGAAATTTTTCGATCGCCTCGCGGCCACAGACAAAACTCTAAAAATGTACGATGGCGCGCCTCACACTCTTTTGTGGGACCCGCAAACCTCGGAAGTCCTGAATGAAGTTGGTACTTGGATCGCGGTTCACTAAGCCCTCCGCGCGTGGCCCGCTGGTATCTAAAGGCGCGGTCCTACTGGCATTCGTAGAAGTGGGGGCTTGCCCCACGCAGATTCGCGGCGCTGTTGCCGTAGCCTTTGAACTGAGACGTGCGTTCTTTGACGTTACTTATGTGTGATATTACGCAGCGTGATTCTCGGGACGGTCTGATCCGTACCCTCGAAAGTAGGAATAAGAGGAGTAGTACTGGTTATGGCGAAGATCGACTCCATTCAACACCACGCCGATGAGCTTGGCGCCTACGTCCGAGACTTGCATCGCTGCGCGCTGCATCATCTCTCGCGGGGTCTCGCCGGCTCGCACCACCAGAATCGCGCCTTCCACTTGCGTGATCAAAATTCTTCCGTCCGCGATATCCAGCAGCGGCGGCGAATCCAGCAAAACGAAATCGTATTCCCCCATCGCCTGTGTGATCAAAGCCTGCATCCGCTCCGAAGAAAGCAGCTCGCTCGGATTCGGAGGCACGGGTCCGCACACCAGACAATCCAGTCCCGGATGTCCCGCGGGCTGCAACAACGAACGCCAGTCATCGTTCCCCGTCAAATAATTTACAAGCCCGGCCGGAATCTTCCAGATGGAAGAAATTTCGCACGCAAGGCCGCCGCAAATCACCGTCAATCACCAGCACTCGCTTTCCAAGTTGCGAGAGCGACATCGCCAGGCTGCAACAAACCGTTGTCTTCCCTTCCGATGGTCCCGAACTCACGAATGCCAGCGATCGTGGCGGCCTCGTTGCTGTCGAGAGCAGCACCGAAGTCCTCAATCCGCGGAACGCTTCCGAAAGTGCCGGCTCTTGCATGAACACCACATCAAATGCAGCCGCGTCATTCCGGACTCGTTTTTGTATCGGCGCCGTTTCACCGCCGGCATCAATCACCAGCGGAGGGTTGGGCAGCGCTTTCACGTAGCGGTTTTTTCCGTGATGCAAACTCTGCCTGCTCGGTATCATCGCCAGCGCGGGTATTCCCAAAAACTGTTCAATCTCCGCCGAATTTTTCAGCGTGTTATCCATCCGCTCTTGCACAAATGCCAGCGCGACTCCGAAGAACAATCCAACCACCAGGCTCATAGACACGTTCAGAAATACTCGCGGCCGCACGGGAACTGTCGGCGGCACCGGCGGATCGACAACTCGAATGTTGCTTGCCTTGAGCCCGGCGGAAACTCCCGCTTCTTTCAATCTCTGCAGCAACCCTTCATACAATTGCTTGCTGGTTTCCACTTCGCGTTTCAGGATGTTGTACTCCACCGATTTATTCGCGATCGTATTCGATTGCGTTTGCTGCTCGTCAAACGCCTGCTTCACCAGGCTTTCGCGCTTCACCGACGCCAGATATTCATCTTCAATGTGATGAGCCGCTTGATCGCGCTGCGCTTTCAGAAACTCTTGCGTGCGATCGATCTGGCTTTGAATCTCCTTCATTTTGGGATAGCTCGCGTTGAAATTCGGCGAGAGTTCCGCCTTCTGCCCTTCCAAATCGGCGAGCTTTACCGTCAGGTCCTGCATCATCGAGTTATCGAACACTCCGGGCAGCGCTCCGAAATCGCCGGCCTGCACCAGATGAAACAGAGATTCCTTCTCGTATCGATCCGCTTGCGCTTGCGTCAATTCGTCCTGCAATTTCCGCAATCGCTCGTCAATAATATTTTCCGGTTGTCCCCGGTCATCCTGCAAAAAAAGGAGGTTATTCGCCTGGGCGTATTGCTGGAGCTCGTCTTCTGATTTCTCCAGCTTGATTTTTAATCCGTCCAGTTGTTGCGTCAGCCATTCAGAGGCTTTTTGTGTCGCGTCCCAGTGCTTCTGGAGATTGTCCTGGATGTAATTGTCGGCCATCGACGCAACTACTTCTGACGCGAGTTTCGGGTTTTGCGAATCAAAGGTGAGCTGCACCAACCGGCTGCGGCGCACGGGTTCGATCGCCAGCCGGCTGCGGAAACTTCGCAGCACGGCCTGTTCGCGATTTGCATCGGGTACTTCGACAGGTGCAACACGCGGCGCCGCGTTGACGGTGGATCGCGAGAACCACGATTGTTTTGGCGGATTAAATTCCGCCACTTGATCCAGGTGCAGTGAATCGATCACCTGGCGCGCCAGTTTATCGCTTTCGAGGATTTTGTACTGCGTCCACAAATAGTCGTCGCTTACATTTTGAAGCTGGAAAAGATTTTGCACCGAGATGATGTTCGGATTTTCTTGTTCGATTTCGAGCGTGCCGCTCGCACGGTAAACCGGAATCTCTTTGACGGTGAAGATCAGCACCACGGTGAACGAAAGAACCACGATGGCAGCAACGGTCCAAATGCGCTTCTGCAAGATGCGCCAATACGAACGCAGTTGGTCCGGTGTTGAGTCCGGATCAATCGGGCCGTATCCATACGGCTTCTGCAATTCGGCGCGGCGCCGCTCTGCGCTTGGAAGCGCGGGCTCGATGATCTGTATCTTGTCTTCTTCCGCCACTCAACTATCTCCTGTAAATGGCCACGCCCGTGGCGAGCTGGATCGCATCTTCCGTGCCGTGGAAAAATGCAGTCTTACCCGCGCTGTTAGGAACGAACACGATGTCTTTCGAATGCAGAGACAAATCAGAATCTTTTCCCGAGAGAATCCGATTCAAGCTGATCGTTGTTTCAGTTCGCGCGCCGGTGCTATCGGTGTGAATGATTTTGATTTTCTTGGTGGAAGACGTGTGCGTCACACCCTCGGCAAGCGCGATCGCTTGCAACACGGAAATATTTTCATTGGTGCTCAAAAGAAATCCGCCGGGCTTGTGTACTTCTCCAACCACATAAACAATTCCCGCGCGATTCACTTTCACCACATCGCCCGGAAAAACAAGAACGTTCGATCTCGGATCGCCCGAATCCAGCAAGTCCTTGAGACTCACCTGAACCCCATTTGCATCACCCGTACTCGCGGGAGTAGTGGGCGCATTTGCGCTGATCGTAGATTTCTGTTCCGAAGCGATAGGCGGATTTGCGGAAGTAGTGGCGCCGGGAACTGCGTTCACGGAAGCAGCCGTATCCTCCGCGCGGATGATCGTCGCGGTGTCGCCCGCGTCCGTCGCCAGCCCTTCCGCCATCGACAAGACTTCGATCAACGGTTTCGCGCCACGAATTTGAAACACTCCGGGCTTCTGCACCGCGCCGAAAACGGAAACCGAATGGCTCTGCATCTCCTTCACGAAAACGCTCACATGCGGGTCCTTCATGAAACTCTGCCGAAGCAAAACCTCCAGCACCGATTCGAGTTCGCGCGGCGTCAGTCCGGCCGCGCGTACTCCGCCAAGCAGTGGCAGAGAAATTTCTCCACTGGAAGAAATCCGCACAGTGCGGCTGATGTCCGCTGCTTCCAGGACGTCAATTTCCAGTAGGTCTTCAGCCCCCAACCGGTAATCGTCAACGGGTGCGGGTCCGTACACAAATTTCGCGCGAGTGAGTTGATCCAGTCGCTGGTTGTAATCCGGATTGGCGCCAGTAGATTTCGATTCGGAGTTGGGAGGGGCCGCGATAGGGCCAGTCGATTGCGCGCGCAGCGTTCCCGCGCACACACCGATCAAAAGCAAAAATACAATTTTGAAAATGCGGCGAGCCGCCAGAGGATTCCCCCGTTTCTCCGGTCACTCCCGAGCAAAATGCGAAGTGTCTTGCAGAACTACGTGCGGCAAAAGTCTAACATCGAGCGGCAACCAAAAAGGTGGTTCACCTGTTGTCTGTTTGGAAACTTTTGCGCGGTCGGAGCAAATCCTATCTCGGCTGCAAATCGGCTCGTGGGGGCACCGGTGAAGCGTTTGCGGAATCCAGTTGCGTGTTACAGCGAGGTGTAGGAGATTCATCGCGATGGAAATCAGTCTGGCACGTCCGGCGGAGCGTTGGACATTTCTTCTAATCGTTCTCACAGTCGCCGCCGCGATTTCGATTCCGTCATTCCGTATTTGGCTTGCCGATCATTGGGATAGTTCCAGCGATCCAAAGTTATGGCAGCACGCGGCAAATCTGGAACCCGGAAATGCGCTGTACTGGGAACACCTCGGACGATATCGCGAATTTGATTTCGAACATTCCGATCCCAAGCTCGCAATTGTATTTCTGAAACGCGCCACAGAAATTAATCCAGGCTACGATAGATTGTGGATGGAACTAGCCGAAGCCGAAGAAAGCGCGGGACAATTCGCCGCTGCGAAGGATAATTTCGAAGATGGCCGCGACGCACACCCAACTTCTGCCGAAGTCCACTGGAGATTTGGGAATTATCTAGTCCGGCAGGGCGATCGCGATTGGGGATTCACTGAAATCGAGAGAGCGCTCAGCGCCGATCCCACGCTAACCGCTAGCGCGATCAACGTGTGCTGGGAAGCGACCCACAGCGTCCCGCAACTTCTGGGAATCGCTCCGGACAACAGCAGCGAGTTCTACGCAGCGGCGTTGGACTTTTTCCTAAGCCGCAGCGACGTGAGCGACGCCGCGCAAGTGTGGAACCGAATCGCAAACTCCGGTGAATATTTCGAAATGCAGCGCGCCATTCCTCTCGTCAACGCGCTCATCGATCACGGCGACTCAGAGGCCGCCGTAAAAACTTGGGCCGAAGCGCTCAAAGTAAGCGGCTGGGAACACGATCCAACCTCAGACACATCGCTCGTCTTCAATGGCGGATTCGAGCACAACATCGCCAATGGAGGCCTCGACTGGCGCGAGGGTCCAATTTCCGGCGCAACTTTTTCAATCGATGAAAACGCACCGCACTCCGGAAAACAGTCACTGAAGATATCCTTCGATGGCAGCGCCAATATCGCATTTTCAAATCTGCAGCAATTCGTGCCGGTAAAACCAAATCAGAAATATGATTTCAGCGCTTATCTGAAATTGGAAGGAATCACGACGGACAGCGGAATCAGACTCGAACTTTTAGACTCGGGCCGTATGGTGAATTTTGCGACTTTACCTTTGAAAGGAAGCACTCCTTGGACAGAAGTTAGAGCGGAACTTACGACGAGTGCGCAGGCGCGTTTGCTTAAGATTGTCTTGGTGCGGACTCCGAGCAGCAAGCTCGACAACAAGCTCTCTGGTACGGTCTGGGTAGATGATGTGCAGCTTCGCCCAGTTGGCACATCGCCAAAGGAGCTCGCACGATGAATATCGTGCGAGCCGGAATCTGCGCGCTGATTACTTTCGCGGTTCTCTCGTTCGGCGCGGTGCAGAGTTGGTCGCAAACAATTTTGGAAATCGGCGCGGCAGTGCTGCTGGTCGTTTGGGCTGCGACACAAATGCGCGAGCAGCAAATTGAGATTCACTGGAATTGGATTCTGATTCCAATCGCTGGCATTCCAATGATCGGCGCGTTGCAGTGGATCGCAGGCATCACGATTTATGCGTACGCAACAAAAGTAGAAATCCTGAAATGGATTGCATACGTCGTTATCTGTTTTCTCGCGATTCAAACGATACAGTCGATCGAACAATTGAAATCGTTTGCATGGTTCCTGATGATTCTCAGCTTCGCTGTTTCGTTGTTCGCGATTGCGCAACATTTCTCGTTCAATGGAAAATTGTACTGGTTCGTGGATCTGCGGCAGGGACTTGAACCCTTCGGACCATATGTGAACCGCGACCACTTCGCGGGATTCGTGGAACTGACCGCGCCAATCGGCGTGGCGATGCTGCTGTTCCGCGGCGTGCCGCGCGAAAGAATTCCTCTGCTGGCGATCTTCACGTTGATACCTGTGGGCGCGCTTATACTTTCGGCGTCGCGAGGCGGAATCATCGGATTTGTTTTTGAGTGCCTGCTGCTAGTAATTTTGTTGCCCGAGAGAGAACCCACTTCACACCGGTGGATCGGAACGGCGGCGCTAGTCGTGCTCGCCGCCGGATTCGCTGCTTGGCTTGGAATCACTCCTGCCCTAGAGCGATTCACGCAACTCACTCCCGGCCATCTTTCGCGCGACCGGCGCCTCACAATGTCGTGGGGAACATTGCGGATCATCCGCAAAAATAAATTCATTGGAACAGGCCTTGGCACTCTGCAGGAAGCCTACCCGCGCTACGAATCAATCTACGAACCGTTGATCGTCGATCACACACACAACGATTATCTGGAGCTGTTGGCGGATACAGGCGCGGCGGGAGGACTTTGCGGAGCAGCTTTTCTTGCGCTGCTTGCGTTCGGAGGATACTCGAAACTGAGGTTGGCGCGAAGCCGCAGCGGCCGCGCGATTCATGCGGGAGCGCTGGCGGCGTGCGCGGGAATTTTATTTCACAGCGTTCTTGATTTTAATCTGCACATCCCCGCCAACGCTCTGCTCTTCCTGCTGCTGGCGGCGCTGGCAACTTCGGGGATTGATTCGATAAGCAAAGAAGTGCGACGCGCGCCAGCGTAGTGGAACTTGTAGTGTAAGGATCTAGCGCGCGAGAAAACTTGAAGATGGCGGAAGAATTTAGAATCCGCCGGGACTTGACGGACTGCTGGTGGAACTGCTGTGGCGCGCAGCGAGCGCAGCGCCAGCAGCCGCGGCGGCTCCGCCACCGACGGCGATGAGGATTAGTGTCGCGTGCGATTTCTTGGTCGGTGGAGCGGCAGCCGGAGTGCTTGATGCAGCAGTCGTGGAAGCAGTCGGAGTCGATGCAGCGGCACCAGCACCTTCAACTGCTCCTAGTTCGCCAGCCGCACTAACCGTTACGGTTTGACCGTCCTTCAGAAACACAGATGCCGCACCCTCAATCTGGGTGATTCCGACGGAGCCCCCGTGGCATTCCGCGCGAGCAGAACCATCCGCAGCAACGGTGATCGTGGCGGTGGCTTCGGACTCATAATCGGGAACAAACACAAGGAAGTTTCCAAATTGTACTTCGATGTTTTTCGCACCTTGCGATGCGTGCATCCCTACCGTGCCAACTTTCAGAGTTGCCAGAAAATTAGACGCGGGAAAAATAACGGTGGTGTTGGCAGCGACTGTGAAGGTTCCGATATCAGGAATGCCCAGCGATGCAGCACCGTCAGGACCGGTCTGAATAGAGTCTCCGGGAAACACGGACTGCGTCCCGTGTACGACGGCCCCGTTGACGGTGACTTGGCCTGTGGTTTGGAGCGCACCAACGGGAGTTTTCTGCGGCGTCTGCGCGGCACGAGACGCGAAAGAAAATGCCAGCACGCAAAGCACAAGCAATGCGGAAATGCGGAAACCATTTTTCGAGTATGGAGTCATGGGAGTCATCCGGGAGAAAATTATAGTGCAAGTAACAACGAGTCAACCGCGGCTTGCTCTGGCTGTTTCCGGAAACGCAAACTCGGATTTCCGGATTGAGTCCGCCGCAGATGCACAGAACAATTATCTGCGAGAACCTGAACGGCCACCGGAAGCTGCAGCCGCCGCCGCGTGCAATACTGGCGTCTCGCTTTCAGCGGCGAAATCGGAAACGATCTCGAACAATTTTTCACGAATGCGTCCGGATGAATGCGAAGCGCAGCATTCTCCCAATTCGTAGAGATGCCGCTGCAAATCTCTCCAACTGATTTCGGCGCCGCGGGCTCGTAGAACTTTTTGCCGTTCCGTGGAAACAACGTCCTCGGCTGCGTAGAACAGTTCCTCTCGTAATTTCTCACCATCGCGCAGCCCGGTGACGCAAATTTCAACTTCGTCTTCGTTTTTTCCGACTAGGTGAATCAAAGTCTTTGCGAGATCGAGAATCCGTACCGGCTCCCCCATATCAAGGACGAGGATATCGCCATGATTTCCCACGGAAAACGCTTCCAGCACAAGCGAAATGGCTTCGCGCTTCGTCATGAAAAAGCGTTTGATTTCAGGATGCGTGATGGTGAGGGGCTGATTGTTTCGCAGTTGCTCCCGAAAAATTGGGATCACGCTTCCACTGGAACCAAGAACATTTCCAAAGCGCACCGACACGCAAGTCAGAAAAGTAGATGGGCGGCTCGCAACGATGAGCTCACCGATACGCTTTGTGGCGCCCATGACGCTGGATGGGTTGACGGCCTTGTCCGATGAAATCAAAACAAAACTTTCAGTGTGAAATTCGTCAGCAGTATCGAGCAGCGCGACGAGTGCGAAAACATTGTTGTTCACCGCCTCGACGACGTTCGATTCCATCACAGGCACGTGTTTATACGCTGCGGCGTGAAAAACAATTTGCGGACGGTGTTCGCGAAATATCCGCTGCATTCTTTCGCGATCGCGAATATCGGCAACGCAGAATACTTTTTCGAATCCAACTTTTTCGTGAAGCTCGCGCTGCTCAAGATAAAAGATTCCCGTTTCGCTTTGATCCACGCAAATGATTTTCGCGGGAGAGAACGCGGCAATCTGGCGGCACAATTCGGAGCCGATCGAACCAGCCGCGCCGGTAATGAGAATCACTCTTCCGCTTAGTTGATTGCGAACGAATTCGACATCGATAGCGACCGTTTCGCGGCCCAAAAGATCATCGAGATCCACATCGCGAAACTGCTGCAGCGAGACGTCGGTTTCGATCATATCGCGAATCGCGGGGACGGTGCGGAATCGCAGACCAGTAGTCATGCAGATGTCTGTGAACTGCCGCATTTGTTTTGCGGTTGCGGAAGGAACCGCGATAAGGATTTCGTCCGCATTGCAATTTCGAATTGCGCGCGGCAGATCAGAGACATTACCCAGGACCGGAACGCCGTGGATGCGAATCCCTTTCTTGGTCGGATCGTCGTCGACGCACGCGACTGGTTCCATTCCACCGCCGTTCCGGCTCAACTCGCGGATCACCATCTGCGCGGCGAATCCCGCACCAATCAAAATCACGCGCTTCGATGTGCCGGAAACTTCCCGGCGAAGCGATTCTGCGAGCACGCGCGAC
This sequence comes from uncultured Acidobacteriota bacterium, assembly GCA_963785395.1. Taxonomy (GTDB): domain Bacteria; phylum Acidobacteriota; class Terriglobia; order Acidiferrales; family UBA7541; genus DASTCZ01. The sequence goes on from CAWAVH010000005.1 coordinate 472,418, forward strand.
AACAATCGGACACCGACAAGCGCGCCGGCGGTGAGCATCGCCTCCATCAGATAGATCGAGCGCGGGTATCCCTTGAAATGCGGGATGACGTGAAGGACTGTCCAAAATGCGGTTGAACCCGCAGCGACCGACAAAAGAATATCCATGCCATCTCGAAATCCAGCATAGCGCCACCAACCGCGATGAAGATTGAACGCACGGAACGACAGCAGGCGAATAATGACGAGAAGCGCGGCGCTTTGTACGAGCTGATCGCGAAACGGCGCGGTGAAATCGAATCGCAATAGCCACGCAAATGTAAGGCTCGACGCTGTGAGCGCAGCCTCAAACAAGTGAACGAACCACGGGCGCCGGTTGAAGATGTAGTGCGAAATTCTCTCAATATGATTTTGGGTCATACGCCGATGTCGCCGCCTTGGCGGGGAGATGTTTGGAACACCGAGAGAAAAGTAAGAAACAGAATTGAGAGATCACGGCGAAACGAAATATTTTCAAGATATCGCAAACTGAGCGCAAGCTTTTGCGGGAGCAACTGCTCGCGGTAGAAGAATTCTGGGTCCTGTTGTCCCGCGAGAATTGCTTCTTCGTGCCGAAACGCAATCGATGCTGGATCAGTGATACCGGGACGAGAATTGAGCAGCGGTGCGAAGGCTGCACAATCGCGAACGAACTCGGGAACTTCGGGCCGGGGACCGACCAAACTCATTTCGCCGCGCAGGACATTCCACAATTGAGGAAGCTCATCGAACTTCGTTTTGCGGAGGAGTCTCCCAAAAGCGGTGATGCGCGAGTCTCCGGCCGAGGTAATGGATGACCCGGTCGCAGATGCATCGGAGTTCATCGAACGGAACTTGTACAGGAGGAATAGATTGGCGCCGCGGCCAATGCGTTGCTGTTTGAAAAGCGCTGGACCGCGCGAAGATATTTTCACGAGCATCGCGATTAAAAGCAAAAATGGCGAAAGAAATATGAGACCGGCGACCGAAACAGCGAGATCGAAAATGCGCTTGCCGACGAATGCGTAGAATCCGCTGCCTCCAGTTCGTACACCACGGACAGGGACGCGCGATTGAGAAAGTACCCGTGTTGAGATTTGCGTTTCAACTCGCATCGGCGACCCGTACTAAAGGGATTTCGTTGACGATCTGCGGCTGGTGAAATTGGCCAACCGGGCGAACTCGGTGTTGTTGGCAGATATCGACGACCTCGGCGATTACTTTGTCGATTTCTTGCACGTTCATCGTGGGATAAATCGGGAGCGAGAGGCAACGCTCATACTGCGCTTCCGCTTGCGGAAGATCTCCGCCACGATATCCGAGCGCGCGTTGGTAATACGGCTGCAAGTGGAGCGGGATGAAATGAACGCTGGCACCAATTCCGCGTTGATTTAGCTGACGAATAAATTCGTCACGATTAATTGTGAGCGCGCCGGCACGCAACCTGAGAATGTAGAGGTGCCAGGAGCTTGAGCGATCATCCGGCACCTCCGGAATTTCCAGCGCGGGATTTGTTGCGAATGCGGTGGAATAACGCGCGGCGATTTTGCTGCGCCCATCTCGCATCGCGTCACACTTTGTAAGCTGAACCAAACCTATCGCGGCTTGAAGATCAGTAAAATTGTATTTGTAGCCTGATTCGTGGACTTCGTAATACCAGTCACCTTCACCGGAGTAACGATTCCAGGCATCGCGAGAAATTCCGTGGAGCCGCATCATGCGGATGCGATCGGCGAACGATTTATTATTGGTGGTGACCATTCCGCCTTCGCCGGTCGTGAGCGTTTTCGTCGCATAGAAACTGAACGCGGTGAGATCGCTGATGGAGCCGATCGTTTGTCCGCGGTAACTCGCGGGGAGGGCGTGCGCGGCGTCTTCGATGACGAAAAGTTTGTGAGCATCGGCGAGGCAGCGAATTTCTGCGAGATCGCAGGGTAGGCCCGCCAAATGGACCGGGATAATCGCGCGAGTGCGTGAAGTGATGCGCCTGCGCGCATCCTGCGGATCGATATTCATCGAGACAGGATCGACATCGACAAACACGGGCCGAGCTTGAAGGTACGTGACCGCCTCCGCGGTGGCCGTAAAAGTTGTGGACGGAATCAGGACTTCATCGCCGGGTTTCAGGCCGATCGCTTCCAGCGCGAGGTGCAACGCGGCAGTACATGATGAAACGGCTACAGCGTGAGACGCGCCGATATAGCTCGCAAACTTTTCTTCGAATTGAAAAGTTTTTGCGCCCATGGTGAGCCAACCCGAGCGCATGACTTCGGCTACTGCCGCGATTTCTTCTTCTCCGATATTGGCGCGATGAAATGGAACGCGCAATTTTGTTTTTGTTTGTGGCATAAGACTGACCTAGTTCAAAACAATGGCGCTGAAAACTCGGAATTCCTGTCAATCGGAACTACGAACTGAGCGATCGCACTGACCCGATCAAGTGTTGAGCGCTTCTACTTCTGTGACGGGGAGATCCACGCCCGGCAAAAAGGAAAGTATGTTGTGAAATTCAGCGGCGGCGACGCTGCGAGAGTGGTGCTGCAACGCGTACGAACGTCCGGCAGCGCCAAATTGCGCACAAAGATTTCTATCGCGAAATAGTTTGAGAATTCCTTCAGCGATCGCGTGCGAATTCCCGGGTTGAACACAAATGCCACAGCCAGCTTGGCGGACAAAACTTGCTGTTTCGCACTCGGAATCCACGGATGCGAGGATCGGCCTGCCGCTGGCCACGATCGGATACGCTTTTGACGGAACCGAGTCAGATCCGAATCCCGGCTTTAGCATCACAAGAGAAACGTCCGCCGACGCCAGTAAGACCGGCAACTTCTCGCGCGGCTGGAAATTTAAGAATTGCGCATTGGTGAGACCCGCCGATTCAAAAGCACTCTGCAAATCCGAATGAGCTTCGCCCGCCCCGACCAGCACAAATCGAATCCGCGGTTCTGAGGAAAGCAGTCGCGCGGTTTCCAACAAGCTATCGACGCCATGCGTCTTGCCAAAATTTCCAGCGTACAGAACCACGAACGAGTCATCGAGATTGTGCTGAGCGGAAAACTGATTTCGCCTCGGAATTGGGCGGATGAATTCCGTATCGACCCACAGAGGAATCATCGCGAGCTTGGCGATTGGAACGCCGCGATCTGCGAGCAACTTTCTGTGTTGTTGCGATAACACATGGACGAATGCGCTGTGCCGATAACAATAATTTTCGATCGCGGCGACCGAATCGATCACCGGGCGATGACGAAATACTCCAAGACGAATTCCCACATCCGGATAAATATCCCACGCGGCGTAGATGATTGGCTTGCGGCGAAGAGTGCCCGCAACGAAAAGCGGCAGCGCCGATTCGAAGGCCGGATTGATCGTGAACATGACATCGAAACGGCGGCCAAGCATCAGCAATGCGGCGAGAAACTGATAGCAAAGTATGGCGATTATTCGCTGGCCGAATCGCGCGCGATTCAAGCTGGGTATCCAAACGCGAGTGACGTCGACGCCGTCGCGAATTTCGCGCTGGAACAAACGGCGGCGAAATCTCTCGGGCACTCTTCCGGTTGGATAATGGGGAACAGCGCAAATCACAGACACCTGGTGACCTTTGCTTGCGAGGTCGCTGAGGAGCATTTCGAAAAGCGAAGCGTCCGGCGCAAGGTCGGGAGCGTAATATGGGCTGACGAGTAGAATTCGCACGAGTTGTCCAGAGATCAAATCAGATGAAAATCAGCGGTGAATCAAAGCCAAATAATGCGTGTTGAGAATCTGTAAAGATGAAAGAGCGCCAAATAACATTCTGGAGCGCGGCGCAACAAACCGCGCGAGAGGCGGCGCGAGTGAGATGCGCCGGAAGATTCCAACGCAATCCGGAAACAAATTCAGAATTTCTGGTTTGCGCAAACCGCGGACATCGCGATTCTTTGGATTGTTGAAGAAAAAATCGTACCAGAGGATCGCGCCGTTTGGACGCAATACTCTGAGCATTTCGCGTGCTGCGCTCGCGCGAGTTTCCACGCCGAGGATCGAGCTGAATGTAGTCCCCTGAACTACAAGATCAAACGACGCGTCTTCAAAGGGCAGCGCGGCCGCATTTGCAGAAAAAAGAGAAACATCTCGCGGGCAGATAGACTCCGCGGCGGCAATATGTTCGGAAAGTATATCGATGCCCGTGAGATTTTCGGGACGCGCTCCCCAACGGAGCAGGTCCAGCAAGAATCGTCCTTTTTCGCAACCCACTTCAAGAATACGTTTGTCACTCAAATCGCCGAAGCCATTTTGCGCGAGCAGCGAAAGAGTTTTCCGTTCGCGCTCTTGCGCGTGAAAAAGAAACGCCGGAGCAAAGTGCGTGTAGCGCAAGCGATCGCGTTCATCCGATCTGCGGCCGTATGCCGCGCGAACGCGGTGCGCTTCAGGATCAGCGAATAATTTAACATCCGCTGCTTCGGGCACCTGAAGTGCGCGGTGAGTTGCCTGTGTTGAACTCATCTCAAGCGTGCCTAGTGATGTGGTGAAGTCAGATGAATCAGGAGATTTCCGCCGCTATCGCATCCGTTGCGCGCGGCCTGATTGCGATACGATAAGCCGACTCATATTTACGCGCGATCGTATTCCAAGAGAGAGCGGTTTGAAGCTGATCCGCGGCGCCGCGCGCTTTGTGAGCTGCGCGAATTGGATCGTCCAGCACGCGATCAATCACCGATGCGAGTTTTTCAGGATCGCCATACGGTGCGAGAAAACCGGCGCCAAGACCCGCAAGCAAATCTCCACAAGGGCTGTCGTCCGCACAAATTGCAGGCGTTCCGCACATCGTCGCTTCGATTGGCACCATCCCAAAAGACTCGGAAGGCGTGACGTAAACGACGGCATCGGAATCAACGTAGGCCGCGAGTTTCGCTTGCCCGTGCAAGGCATCACAAAATGAAACCGAATTTCTGAGACCCAATTTCCCGACTAATGAAGCGAGCCTTTTTTTGTCTCCATCATCGGGGCCGATAATGAAAACTTGAGTCTCCGCACGATGGCGCAAAGCCGAGAATGCCCGAATTAAAATATCGATTCGCTTTTGAGAATGAATGCGGCCCACATAGGTGAGCAGATAGCGTTTTGAGGCGCCATGCGCCCGGCGAAATGCGCCCGGTTCCGGAAGATCGGTGAAATCGCTGACTTCAAGGCCGTCGTTGATCTCCAAAGTTTCTTTGCCGCTCGGAACAATCGTTCGAAAACTTGCCTCTTCCTGACGAGAAGAGGCGATGAACAACCGTGCTGCACTAAGCATTCGGTTGCCGAGGAAAAAATCAAATGTGCGCTTCGCGACCAAACTCGAACTAGTTCTGGCCATCGAGCCGCGCGGCTGAATCACGTAGGGAACTCCATGCTTTCGGCAGTAGTAACTCGCTACCAGCGACGGAAAATCCCGGTATCCGTCAATGTGCACTGCGTCAAAGTCCCTAAGATTCTCGCGGAAAAATCTGATCATTCCGGGCGAAACAAATAAGCCGAATGAATGCAATCCAAGCGGAAACAATTTTGCGGTATTGAAATAGATAACGTCGACGCCATCGCAGGTGGAATGCTGAGTTCCCGAAAATAATTTCTCATTTCTTGACGCGAGATTCGTGCAAACAACCGTGACCTGATTTCCGCGTTGCACCAGATTTCTGGTGAGATGGAAAGCATTCTGCACCGGCCCACCGAGTTTTATGGCTGGCAGAAATCCCAAGGTGACGTAGCAGATTTTCACGAAACGGAACGAAGGTCGAGCAATTCGGTGAGCGACCTTCGCATACCTTCTATCGTAAAATTTTGAACGGCCCACGCGCGCCCTTCAAATCCGAAACTATTTGCGAGTTGAGAATCCTTCAAGATGCGGATCGCATTTTTCGCAATCTCATCTAGATTTCCTGGATCAATCAGAAGGCCCGTCTTTCCCGGAATCACGGCCTCCGCTGCTCCGCCTGAATAGCTGCCAATCACAGGCTTCCCAGCCATCGCCGCTTCCACATACACTCTGCCGAATCCTTCGCCTACCCACTCTCCGTTGGAATTTTCCGCTTTACTGGGAAGAACGAAGAGATCGCACGCGCGATATTGGCGGGCCAATTCTTCGTCTGAGACTTCGCCCGCAAAGACTACGCAATTTCCTACGCCAACTCTTTCCACCAGATGTTCCAGGTCTTTTCGACCGTCACCGTTTCCGACGATCACGTACTGAACTTCGGGAACAGCGCGCAGGATTTGCGGCAGCGCGCGAATCACGGCATCGAAGCCTTTGTAAGAATGGTCTTTTGCGAGAGAGCCAACCGACAAAATTATTTTTCGATTTCCACTACCAGAACTACTGCGATGCACCGCCGCGCCCGCCGATCGCAACATTCGTTCAAGCTCAGGAAGCACGACGTTGTGCAGAATGCGCGTTTTTTCAGGCGCGAAGTGGTTGACGCTGGTGAGCATCGATTTCGTGAACTCGCTCACGGGCAGCAAACATTCCGCGCGTTTCGCGGCGAAGTGGTCGAGATAGTCGAGTTGCTGCCAAACCTCAACGCCGTGGCACACAAGCCAGAACGGAATTCTGTACACAAGTTTTATCAGCGCGGCGACAGGCGCGAGACCGACATGGTTGCAAATCACGAGATCGTATCCGAATTTGGCTGTCCACAGCGCTCGCATGGAGAAACGGACTTTCGCGTCGAGCGTTGGCGCCGGCCCTACTGCGCCAAGAATGTGAAAGCCCTGTCCGTCGCGATGCTCACCGATCGTGAGCAACGAAAGCAGCTGCACATTTTCGGCGCCGATAACATCGCCCAACGCTGACGCCATGCTCCACGTATGGCGGGCGATGCCGCCGCGCGTATAAATATCCGTGGCCAGGATCAAGATTTTCATTGCGCAACCGCCGCTATACGGTGCGACAGGGCTACACGTGGATGCTTTGTGCGATACACGAGCCATGCCACCGCGCTCGAAATGACGAGCAACTTGATTATGCCCGTCCACAATCCGAACGCGTCTTCCTCAAGTCCCACAACATCCGCGAAAAGTGCTGCGTAAATAAAAAGCGACGCCTTGTTCGATGGGTCGCCAATTTTATTTGTGAGCCACTGACAGAAGAGTCCCAGAATAAACATGCCGCCGATCACTCCGGGCACACCAAGTTCGAGATACAAATCACCGGGATACGTGATCGCGGCGGAAGTTTCGTGGTTGCCTCCGAGCGCGATGCTGAAGTTCAATCCGACATCTTCCACCGGCTTCGAGGGCCACGCGATTCGCGGCACGAAAGGATAAACCGGGAGCATCCACCAATATCCTCTGGTACGCAGGTCGGCGAGCTCCGGGCCCATGGAAATTACCGTGCTTACGCTATCGAGCAAATCGAGGCGAGCTGTTGCGGAGTCGATTCCGTTGCCGATCCATGTGGCCGCGTTCGATTGATTTGTGATCGATTCCGAAAAAGCCTGACCAATTATTTGGCGCGCGCTGGAAAGGCTGGTGATATCCATGCCGTTGCTTCGAACCATTTCGCGATACTGGTTGTAGAACGGATAGATCACGATAAATAACGGCAGAATCGCCAGTATCCATCGAATGCGAAGTTTTTTCTGAACGATGGATGAGATCACCACCAGCAACACAACATTCCAAATCAACATCGACTTCATTCCGGAGATCAGCCCCCAAACACATTCGGAGGTGAAAATAAGATTGAAGATCAGCCTCAGTTTTCCATTCGAAGGTTCGCTGTATCTCTCGATTCCCACGAGAATCATTGCGAACGTGCCGAACTGAGAGATTCCATTAATAATTTGGGCCGACGCGAGGTGATCGTAATAAACGTCCAAAAGCGCGGTGTAGGAAAACATGTGCTCGCGCAGCAGATAGATTTTCGCAACAAAAGACATCGCGTAGAACACCAGCGCCCACGTCAGTACAGAGTTTGCGGCTCCGTCTTCGCGAGCGAAATTGAATTCCTCTCGCGAGCGAAGATTCGTGTTCTTGAATTTTTTTACCCAATAACATCCGAGCCAAAACGCGATCATTCCCAGCGTCACATAAACCAGCGCCTGCAAGAGCGTGTGCGTATTCCCTTGCGATGTGTACAGGTCGACCGGCGGATCGAAATAGCAATACACGGGCACCAGGCCAAATCGGATGAACGCGACGATCGTGATGAAAACCGGTATATCGAAAATTCGCACCAGATTCCCTTGCAGCCTTTGAATTACAAAACACGCGGACATCACTCCGTAAATTCCGGCGAGAATAAAAAACTCTTTGTCTTCGAGATTCAACCCGCCAACGAGCACCGCTACGGCCCACAGCAGCGCGCCGAGAGTCATAGCGGCGAGGAGCGCGGCATGTAAGCGGCGAACGCTCGAAACGCGCCGGTGCTGCGACGGCGCACGATTGGTTTGATACGCTTCCATTCCTACGCTGTGCTCACCATTACGAGTTTTTCCGCTGAATCGGATTTCTTTTCCGCGAATCCCAAGATTCCGAGCATCGTCTCCAGTCGATTTTGGTATGTGTGCTCTTTGCGAGCGCGCCGGTACGCTCGGTCAGCAATTTCTAATCTTTCTATCGGGCGCGCGAGGTAGTAATCCACTTTTTCCTTCAGATCTTTTCGCGTGTGAAAAGTCACGATTTCGCGTTCGGGTTCAAAGAGTGCGGGAAGCGTTGGTTTCCAGTCTGCGATTTGAAATGCTCCGCATCCCGCTGTTTGGAACAGAGCGCCGTTGACGCCTTCGATTTCCATGCAGTTGATGTTGTTGAGCACGATTTTCGCGGCGAGCAGCGCCTTGGCCTTTTCTTTTTCTGTGACGTACGAATTCGCGTAGCACTTTTTCATGGAAGAAGAGAGCCAAGGCGGGCAATTCTTTCCCCATATTTTCAAATCGTAACCATCAAATAAATCCAGCATGCGCGCGCGGTAGTAGTGCAGAGTTCCCATCGCCGCGAGATCGCATCCATATTTTTTTTGGTCGCCGGCCGTGAGCGAAAGCCTTTCGTACGCCAGCGGATTGCACGCTTCGGGCAGGTAGTGCGCCCGCATTCCGAGTTTGTCGATCAACATACGGACCAAAAACGGTTCCTTCGTGAACACCGCGTCGAACGGACTCGCAAACAGGTATTGGCGATCGAGATTCACGATTGCGTCTGCATACCAGCACACAATCGTCGCCCCGCTAACGCTTTTCAGTTCGGAGACGATCTGCGGCGGCATCGTCGCGAAACCAACTACGACCAAGTCGGGCTGATGTTCTCGCGCGGCATCGATCACTCGGCGAAAATTCGCCATTTCCACGCGAGGAAGGGCGCGCGAAAGATTACGTCGAACCCACGCCGCCGTTCGCGATCTGTGATGCGCTGCGCGAATGCCGTCCACGGCTTTCACGTCGTGCCCCATCGCCATGAAATTTATGGCGATGCTGTATGCGAATGAATCCGGAAATTGTGGGCCGACTACGAGAATTTTCAAGTTCGTGTCTTTCGTTGCCGCTGCGTAGAAAATTGGCTGCGGATGTTGATCACGCCTGGACTTGTAGCGTCGCTGTTCTCTGGCCGGATGGCAGCGACAGCAATTGCGCCGGCCGAATTCCGATTCGCGACCGATACAAAAATAGAGAGACGCAGAGGCTTCCGGTGTAGGCCAGAGTTGACGCGATCGCCGCGCCTAGAAAACCAAACCTCGGAAGAAGCAGCCACAGCGCGGCTATTGTGACGACTGTCGCAAAGCCTTCCGAGTACGAGGAGAGTGCTGGATCTCCCATCGCGCGCGCGCCATCGTATAAAACTTGATTCAATCCGATCGCGACAGCTCCAGGCAATAAAATTCTGCACGCGAGGACCGAGCCCGCATATGCATGCCCAAAAAATCCAACGATTAGAAATGGAGCTGCAAGAAATAGCGCGGCGCATCCGCACAACAACCAAACGAGTGATGCCCGAAACGATTTGCCGATGACGGTTACAGCTTCCGCGGTATTCGAGGATCCCGCGGCGAGCGCCACAACTCCCGCGGCTTGCGGCACGAAATTCACCGCGAGCGAAACCGTGACTGCGACCGCATACAATCCCAAATCGTGCGCCGGCACGAATAGCGACAGAATCAGCTGATCGACAGAACGGTTCACGTAATTACTGATATTTCCCAGTTCTGTTTTTCCGCCAAAGCGCAACAAACTGCGACACGCTCCCCGATTCCAACTGAACCGGAGAGATGTTCTTCGCAGCAGCAATACGTAGCCAAATGCGAGCGCGCAAATGTACGAAAGCAATCGCGCGATCACAATGTTCCGAAGCGTTCCGCGATGTGTGGCCGCAAGAAAAATAATGCCAATTGCATACGTGGCCGGAGCAGACAACTGAATTAGATTGAAAGAAATTAAATCGAGGTGGCCCTGCAAAATATTTGCCGGAAAACCACCGAGAATAATTACCGGCGTCGCGAGCAATACAGCGAAACACAGTATTTGCACATCGTGCGAATAGCGGTGCAGCGCGAATGGAATGGCAACCAGTCCAACAAGCAACGCCAAAATCGATTGGCCGAGTCCGACGACCGTACTTGCCGTCCACACTTCTGAGATCGTCCAGGTTTTTTGCCCGAGAAAATAAACGATCGCCTGATTAATTCCCATGCTGACGAGAAAAACGATCGTCATTGGCCACAAAACCAGCGCGGCCAAATACCCCCGCCCTTCAGGCCCGAGCAGACGCGCCGCCAAAACTCCAGTCACGACTCCAAGCCCCACAGAGCACGCTTGCGCCGCGGCGGTTGTGGTCAAGTGATGGGCGTAGCTGCGCCGTTGAGGAGGATTCCTCAAAGTCTCGCTCGCAGGGTTCTGATTGAGAGAAGACAAAATAGATTACGCGTTAGATTTCTTGGCGACCGCGTAAATCGCGGCCGTATAGATTCCAGCGAGTCGATCTCGACGCGCCGATTCCACGAATTGAATAAATCGAATGCCGGAACTAATCGTCCACCACAATCCGGCGCGTATCGCGCTTTTCACTCCGTGCGTCACTGGACCCATGCCATGAACGCTAACATCTTTGAATTCCGCCATTTCCAGCACCTGTTTCAAACTCATCGCTGTAAACGGAGTCTCATGGGTGAAATCCATGAAATACAGAGGACAATAAAACGCCGCTAGATTTGGAACCTGGCAAATAAAAGTTCCACCGGGCCTCAGCGCGCCGAGCGCGAGATTCAGAAATTCCAGCACTCTTGGCTTCGGAACGTGCTCCAATACGTCGAGCGCGGAAATCACATCGAATTCGGCGCGATAATCCGACAATGCTGAAAGAATTTCAGCCTGACGAAGATCCCCTGCTCCGCGGTTGCGCGCGATCTCCAACTCTTTTGAATCCAAATCAATTCCCAGTGTCTGCGTGTAGCCCATCCGCTGGAGGAAACATAGAAATTCTCCGTAGCCGCACCCAACATCCAGAATTCTTGCGCGCCGATCGGCAGGCAGAACCGGTGCGAAAAATTTGCGAAACACAGGCTCGCGAATCGACAACTGTTGCGGCTGTGAAATTTCTTCGCCAGGCCGCGTTTCCGCATATCGCGTGTAAATATTTTCGAACGTTTTTTCGGTCACTGTGATTTCGCGAAACTTTGTGGCTGCACGGTGAAGTTACGCGCCAGCCCACATCATTTTTGTCTCTTCCAGCTCGCCCGTTTTTCCGTTCCACTTCACCCGCGGCAAGATAATTTCGCGCTTGATGCGGTGTTTCAATTTTTCGATTCGCTGCAGCATGCTTTCCACAAGCACTTCGGAGAGAAAATGCGGTTCCAATCCAAGCTGCAACAATTTTGTGTGTGCGGGATTGTAGTAATGCTCTTCGAGTTCTACTCGCGGATTTTCGACGAACGCAACATCCGCCGCGATTCCAAGCTCGCGCGATTGTTGCGCAACAAGTTCAGCGAGTTGCGTCACATTAAATGTTTCCGTGAACTGGTTGAACACTCGATACTCGCCGGGTTTCGCGGGATTCGTAACAGCTAGCTCAACACACCGCAGCGTGTCGCGAATATTCAAAAAGCCGCGGTTTTGGCCGCCTTTTCCGTATACCGTGAGCGGCATACCCGCCACTGCTTGCACGCAAAATCGATTGATCGCCGTTCCGAAAACTTCATCGTAGTGAAAACTTGTCGCGAGGCGCTCGTCGAGTTGCGTCTCGTCAGTTTCGATTCCGTATACAACGCCTTGATGAAGATCGGTTGCTGCCATCTTCCACACTCTGCACACGAATCGCATGTTGTGGCTGTCATGAACTTTTGACAGGTGGTAGAACGAGCCCGGCTGGCAAGGAAATGGCAGCACGTCGCGCCGTCCGTTGTGTTCGATTTCGATGAAGCCTTCTTCGATATCAATGTTCGGAGTTCCGTATTCGCCCATCGTGCCCAGCTTCACCAGATGGCAACTGGGAACTGCCTTTCGCATCGCCCACAACAGGTTCAGCGTGCCCGTGACATTGTTTACCTGCGTAAACACGGCGCGATTGTGATCCATCATCGAATACGGAGCCGACGGTTGCTCTCCGTAATGGACAATCGCGTCGGGCCGAAAAGTTTCCAGTACGCCTTCCACTGCGCCATAGTTGCGCAAATCGGCGACAAATAATTCGATCTGCTCGCCGGTCAATTCGCGCCATGCTTCCACGCGATCGTGCAGAGTGCGAATCGGTATCAACGGCTCAACGTTTAATTCCATTTCCCAACGGCGCTTCGCAAAATTATCCAGCACCCCCACGCGATGCCCGCGTCGCGACAAATACATCGCAGTGGGCCATCCCAGATATCCGTCGCCGCCAAGAATCAGAATATTCATCGAGCCTCCTTCACGGCCCACATCGCGCTGGCGGCATTCAAATTCGTGGAAGCGAGATGCGCTAGCCGCGCGTGCTCTGCGATCGGCTCAACATCTGATACATCTACATCCGCGGCGATCGATCGCTGAATCAAATCGACGGAAACCACCAGCCTGTACTGGCTTTTTTGGCGAACCAATATTCCCGTCCAGCCCGCGAGCGGGCCGCCGCGGATCGATACGCGCTGCCCAATCGCTAAATAAGGATGCGGCATTACCTGAATGCCGTTTTCGAGATGGCCGCGCAGAGTCTCAATTTCTTCATCCGGCAAAGCATTCGGCAATCCGCCAAAACTTACGAGCCGCGCGATTCCAGGAGTCTCCAGCGCGCGCAGTCGCTCTCGCACCGCGATGCGTACGAAAATGTATCCATCGAATAAGGGGAGTTGGAGCCGCACGCGGCGATCTTTCCAGCGGCTCACGCGTTCGTACAGCGGCAGAAAATTTTCAATGTTTCTGCGGCAAAGGTGCTCCGCCACAGCTTTTTCGTGCCGAGATCGAGTTTGTGCCGCGAACCACTGAGGTTCCAAAAGCTGCGCCGCGAAATTGGCGCGAGATTCATTCAACTGCATCGAATTTGATTGCATAGTGTGCATCTGAATTTTTCGCTTCGGCGCGAGCGGCCGCCGCCTCCATCTACAGCTTCGCCCCGTCACCTACTTGGGCGCGTGTGACCTAGCCCGTTTCCGTTGAACCTTCTGCGGTAAAAATAATTACCTGCAATGCGGCGATTATTCTTCCCGACGGCTAAGACTTTCGTTCCGGAGGAACCGCGAGTCCAGCACTTTGACGCCTCGAGTTTCCTTAGTTGCTGCACCTTGTGAATATCTCGGCGATCGCGCGAGCCAGTCAGTTCCCGTGCCACGACCCATTTGTGCATCCTTAATGGCTCTGTTCCGCTTGAAATAATTTCTGTAACGTCCTTGCCTCCAACTGTTTCAAATAGACAGCGCCCTTAGAGGATCCGAATGATTCCGGCATCGACGGCTGCGAATACCGCACAAATTGCAATCGAAACGACTGCGCTCACACGGCGCTTCGGCGAGATCACCGCCGTCGACAAGCTAAGCCTCGAAGTTTTTCACGCGGAAATTTTTGGATTACTTGGACCAAACGGCGCGGGCAAGAGCACCACAATAAAAATGCTGACCACGTTGCTCGAGCCCACTTCTGGCAGCGCGCAAGTCGCCGGCTTCGACATCGTTAAATCGCCCTCGCAAGTTCGCCGCAACATCGGCTACGTCCCGCAAATGCTTTCTGCCGATGGCGCTCTCACCGGCTACGAAAATCTTTTGCTTTCCGCAAAACTTTATGGGATGTCTCGCGCCGATCGCAAAGCCCGCATCGCCGACGCGCTGCAATTCATGGCGCTCTCTGATGCTGCCACGCGCACCGTGCGCACATATTCCGGCGGAATGATTCGCCGCCTTGAACTTGCGCAAGCGATGATCCACCGCCCCGCAATCTTATTTCTCGACGAGCCCACAATCGGCCTCGATCCCATCGCGCGCCGCACAGTTTGGGATCGGCTCCGCGATTTGCGCCGCGATTATCAGATGACTGTACTCATCACCACTCACGATATGGACGAAGCCGATGAACTTTGCGATCGCCTGGCCATCATGCACCTCGGCCAGATCGCGGCAATCGGCAAGCCCGCAGAACTGAAAGCAGGCGTCGGCGAAGAAGCCAGTCTCGATGATGTATTCGCGCACTACAGTGGAGCATCGATTGAAGCCGGCGGCAGCTATCGCGATATTCAGCGCACGCGCAACACTGCTTCACGACTCGGATGAAAATGTCTGCGGCAATTACAGGAGCGTCCAAAATTAAATGAGCACCGTTCCGATAGCACAAGCAACTGCTCCCGCCGAACAGCCAATTATTCTTCGGTTTTTCACGGAAAGTTTCGCCATCGCGCAGATGGAACTCATCAAAATTCTGCGTGATCCGACAGAACTTTTCACTCGCGCGATTCAGCCGCTCCTATGGCTGGTAATTTTCGGACAAGTTTTCAGCCGCGTTCGCGGCATTCCCACCGGCAACGTCACCTACCTCGCGTTCATGACACCCGGTATCCTGGCGCAAAGCGTTCTATTCGCCGCAATTTTTTATGGCATCGCTGTGATTTGGGAACGCGATCTGGGAATCGTCCACAAACTTCTTGTCAGCCCGGCGCTGCGCGCCTCTCTCGTTTTTGGCAAATCGATTTCCGCGGGATTTCGCGGAGCCACGCAAGCCATCATTATCTATCTCATCGCGATTGCGATGCGTGTGTCTGTGAGATTAAATCCAGTTTCAATTCTCGGTGTGCTTATTGGAGTGATGCTCGGCTCCGCGATTTTCGCAACGTTTTCGCTGATCATCGCGTGCCTGGTGAAATCCCGAGAGCGTTTCATGGGGATTGGCCAAGTGCTTACAATGCCGCTTTTTTTCGCGAGCAACGCGATTTATCCGATCGCGCTTATGCCTGCGTGGCTAAAAGTTGTCGCGCTGATGAATCCGCTTACGTATCTCGTCGATGCCCTGCGCGGACAAATGATTCAGGGCGGCGTAAGCATTCATCCGCTGGCGTGGGATTTCGCAGTGATGGCGATCGTTTTCGTCGCGCTCTCCGCCATCGCCGCCAAGCTGTATCCCACTCTGATCCGCTGAAACATTTGAACTCTTGCTGGTTGCCGCTCCTCACAACATACGCAGGTACCGCTTGTAAGCCGCGACGGCCCAACGCATACTACGCATTCTTGTGAACCTGTATCGAACATCTGCAGCAATCGCGATTGCCGCGAGATTGGATGCAAGGTGAGCACTGTCAACATTCTGCTGATTGCTCTTGCTGTCGTCAGCGTCGTGTACATCACCGTCTGGATTTTTTTCCTGCGTGGAACATTCGGTTCCCATACGCAAGCCGCCGACAAAGACAATCCCGCACTGGTCCCGCAACTCGGAATCGGCTTTCTCGCAAATTTTTTTGACACGCTCGGCGTGGGCTCGTTCGCAATCACCAGTTCGATTTACAAATTGCTTCACGCCGTTCCCGACGATCTCATCCCCGGCACGATGAATGTGGGCCACGCGCTGCCCACGATTACCGAAGCTTTCTTTTTTATCGCTGCGGTTGCCGTCGCTCCCCGCACGCTTGTGAGCATGATCATCGCGGCCGTCCTCGGCGCCTACTTCGGCGCGGGACTCGTGAGCAACTGGCCCAAACGAAGGATTCAAATTGGACTTGGAATAGCACTCGTCGGAGCCGCCATTCTGATGGTGACCTCAATACCAACCGCCAGCCATCCGAAAGGCTTGGTCCCAATCGGCGGCGACGCGATGGGACTCAGCGGGACGAAATTGCTGATCGCTGTTGTAGCGAATTTTTTCCTCGGAGCAATCCAACAACTCGGAGTCGGCCTTTACGCCCCGTGCATGATTTTGGTGTATTTGCTGGGAATGAATCCAGCCGCGGCATTTCCAATCATGATGGGCTCCTGCGCGTTTCTAATGCCCGTCGGCGGCTATCGCTTTATCGCTGCGCGACGCTACAGTCCGAAAGCTGCATTGGGTCTTACGCTCGGAGGAATTCCCGGCGTCATTATCGCGACAAAACTCTTTCTTAGGTACTACCACCTGAACATCAACTACGTGAAGTGGCTCGTCGTATTCGTAGTCTTTTACACAGCCATCATGCTGCTCCGGTCAGCTTTCACTGAAAGTGCGGCCGAAGCCCGAAGCAAATCCCATTCCGCCCAGCCTGCCGATTAGTAAAGCCAGTCGAAGCGCTCTGAATCTGGTGGTTTGCGAAACGAACATAATCTGGCTCGTCCCATTTTGGGACGTCTTTTTGATCGGAAATGGAGCGTATTTTTTGCTTCTAAGTCTTTTATAATGAACACTTATGTTAAATTTCGAGTTAAGTTCTTTAGAATGAACACTTAACTTTTTAAAGGCCCTTTTTTTCATTCTTGATGGCTGTAAGTCCTTTGTTTGCAATACGAAATATTATAGGACACTCGGGCGCACTTTTAGGCTTGAGTTTAGGCCCGGTCTTGCGATTTCTGTTCCAAAATGGGACTGAAAATGAAAAACCCGCGCTGATTAGGCGCGGGATGCGGTTCTCCCCTAGTATGCGAATTATCTCACCTTCGAATTTCGATGTCAAGCGAAATCGCAATTATTTTGCAAGTAAATTGAGGCCGACGATGCGATTCATGTGCCACGGCCGCACCGCGCGGCATAAAACGGCAGGGCTCAGAAGCTTTGCCACCCCCGCTCGGGGATGCCGCTCGCGGGATGCGCATGGAGGGAATTTCCGTCTGACCTCTTGGCAGCGCTTGCTGCATTCGCCAGTTCGTGACAATATCTCGCACTCGAAACGTAAAACTATGAAGATCACTGAAATCCGCGCTTATCGTGTCGAACTTCCTCTTCACGAGGGCGCCTACAAATGGTCCGGCGGAAATTCCGTCCAAGTTTTCGATTCTACGATCGTCGAAATTCTTACAGACACAAAATTAATCGGCTACGGTGAAGTCTGTCCGCTGGGCCCCTCGTATTTGCCGGCGTATGCCGCCGGCGCTCGCACGGGAATCGCCGAAATCGCGCCCGCGTTGATCGGCGCCGATCCCACGCAACTTGGCCCTATTAATGACCGCATGGATCGCGCCATGCGCGGCCATCCTTATGTGAAGTCCGCGATCGATATGGCTTGCTGGGACATTCTGGGCAAATCGTGCGGCCAGCCTATCGTTACATTGCTTGGCGGTAGCTATGGCGATGACTTCCCTCTCTACCGTGCGATCTCTCAGGAATCTGCCAGAAACGATGGCCGCGAGCGTGGCGAAATATCGAGCGCGAGGGCTATCACAAATTTCAGCTAAAAGTTGGTGGCGATCCGGATACGGATATCGATCGCATTCGCGCTGCGGCCGCGAAACTTGAACGCGGTGAAGTTCTTGATTGCGGACGCGAACACCGGCTGGTCGCAACATCAAGCGCTGCGCGTCGCGGCCGCCGTGCGCGACATCAACGTTTACATCGAGCAGCCTTGCATGTCGTACGAAGAATGTCTCGTGGTTCGCCGCCACACTGATCGCCCATTTATTCTTGACGAAGTGATCGACAACATTTCCATGGTCGCGCGCGGCTATGCGGATCAAGCGATGGATGTGATCAATCTAAAAATTTCGAAAGTTGGCGGGCTCACTCGCGCCCGCGCGATTCGCGATCTGTGCGTTTCGCTTGGCATCGCTCTCACGATCGAGGATACGTGGGGCGGGGACGTCACTACAGCGGCGATCGCGCATCTGGCGCACAGCACTCCGCCGGAATATTTATTTTCCACTACAGACTTCAATAGCTACGTCACGGTGAGCACTGCGCAAAATGCGCCGAAGCGCGTCAACGGAAGAATGTCTGCGCCAGCCGCGCCTGGACTTGGGATCGAGCCGCGCATGAATGTTCTGGGTAAGCCCGTTTTGCATGTGAAGTGATCGCGACATGAATATTCCTCTTACTCCAATTCGTTTTCTGCGTTACGCGGAAGAACAATTTCCGCGGCGCACCGCAGTGGTCTGCGGCAAAGAACGCAATACGTACGCGCAATTCGCGCAACGTGTCGCGCAGCCTCGCGGGAGCGTTACGCGCTGCGGGAATACAGCCTGGCGATCGGGTCGCGTTTCTCAGCACAAATTGCCATCGGCTTCTTGAAGCGTATTACGGAGTCATTGAGACGGGCGCAGTCCTTCTTCCGCTCAATGTTCGTCTGGCTCCGCAAGAGCTTGCGTACATTCTGGAAGATGCGGGCGCGAAGATTCTTTTCCTTCAGGAAATATTTTTGCCGGTGGTTGAATCGTTTCGCCAAACTCTAGCTGCGATAAAATCTTTTCACCTTCTGGATGCAGAACCGCATAAAGATTGGCTCGATTCGCGCAATTACGAATCGTTGCTCGCGCAAGCCGAGCCTTACCGCGACTGATTTCATGGCTGTCGAGGAGGATTCTCTCGCTGAACTTTTCTACACGAGCGGAACGAGCGCGAATCCAAAAGGCGTGATGCTCTCGCACAGAAATATTTATCTGCACGCGCAGCAGGCGTGCCTCGCGCTTCGCCCGGAAATGGATGTGGTGGAGCTGCACACGATTCCTTTGTTTCACGCCAACGGTTGGGGCGCGGCGCACTACATTACTTTTCTAGGCGGACGCCACGTGATGGTTCCGCGATTCGATCCGCCGGAAGTTTTTCGATTGATTCAAGACGAACGCGCGCAGACTTGCAATTTGGTTCCGACGATGGCCACAGCTCTTGTGAATTGTCCCGAACGGCCAAAATATGATCTCTCCAGTCTGCGGCGCATCACGATTGGCGGCGCGGCTTCTTCGCCGACTCTCGTTCGCGAAGTGGAGGAAAAACTTGGCTGTGTTTGTTTCGCCGGATACGGACTCACCGAAACTTCGCCGGTGCTCACAATTTCTCCGATAAAACCTGGGCTCAATTTGCAAAATGAAAAGCGCATCGACGTCGAGTCCATGACGGGCTATGCAGTTCCGGGCGTGGAGCTTCGCGTCGTCGATTCGAATGATGTGGACGTGCCGCGCGATTCGCAATCCGTGGGCGAAATCATCGCGCGCGGCGATGGCATCATGATGGGATACTGGCGCCAGCCTGCAGCCACCGAAGAAGCTCTGCACGGCGGTTGGTTCCATACGGGAGACATGGCCACGTGGAATGAAGACGGATATTTCCTGATCGTCGATCGGAAAAAAGACATCATCATCAGTGGTGGCGAGAATATTTCTTCGCTCGAACTTGAAAAAACGGTTCTCGCGCATCCCTCGGTTCTCGAAGTTGCGATCATTCCCGTCCCGAGCGAAAAATGGGGCGAAGTTCCGCTCGCGCTGGTTGTGCTGAAACCCGGGGCGGCCGCCACTGAATCGGAATTGCTCGAATTTTGCCGCGCGCGAATTGCGCACTATAAATGTCCGCGCTCGGTGGAATTTATGGACCAGCTACCGAAGACTGGCACGGGGAAGATTCTGAAACGCGACCTTCGGAAGAAATATTGGCATGGACAGGAGACTCTTCGTCCACAAACAGCGGCATCGCAGAAGAATTCTCAAGCGTGAACAAATATCGGAGGAACAGGAATCATGATTAACAAGAAGCTTTCGCGTCGTGACTGGATCGTAAGCGCGGCATCCGCCGCTGCGGCCACGACTGTGCTGCCTCGTGGCGCGGCTGCAGCTGCGGCACCATCTACTTCTGGCCGCGTTCGCCGCTGTTCAGCAAGACAAAACTCCCGCGCAGCCTGAAGACTCTACTCGCGAACGCCGCATGGCGTGGTGGCATCAAGCGCGATTCGGAATGTTCATTCACTGGGGGCTCTACAGCGTTCTGGGCCGGCACGAGTGGGTGATGGAAGACGAAGGAATTCCTGTCGCCGAATACGAGCAACTCGCTCCGCAATTCAAGCCCAAGCCAAACGCAGCGCGCACCTGGGCAAAAATCGCGCGCGATACCGGCATGCATTACATGGTGATGACGACCAAGCACCACGAAGGTTTCTGCAATTTCGATACGAAGCTCACAAATTATTGCGCGCCGAAACAGGGCCCGGGCCGCGATCTGGTCCGCGAATATGTGGAAGCCGCGCGCGCCGAAGGACTCCGCGTGGGCTTTTATTATTCGCTGATGGATTGGCATCATCCAGATGGCGCGCGCTGCGCCACTGATCCGGACGCTCGAAAGCGGTTCGTGGAATACACGCACGGATTAATCCGCGAGTTGATGACCAACTACGGAAAAATTGACGTGCTGTGGTACGACGTGAATTGGCCGCTGGATGTTGCTGGCTGGGAATCCGAGCGCATGAACAAAATGGTTTTCGATTTACAGCCAGACATCATCGTGAATAATCGCAACGGATTGCCTGGAGATTTCTCGACTCCAGAACAGGAAATTTCCGCCGCGAAAAATGGACGTGCCTGGGAATCCTGCATGACGCTGAACGATAGCTGGGGATACCAGCACGCCGATGACGATTGGAAAAGTTCGCGCCGCGTAATTCAGAATTTGATCGAGTGCAATCGCAACAGCGGCAACTATTTGCTCAACGTCGGCCCGCGTCCGGATGGTTCCGTGCCCGACGACACCGTCCGCATCCTCAGCGAAGTGGGCCAATGGATGCGCCGCAACGCCGATTCCATTATTCCGTCGGAAAATTCGCAGCCCGAAGATTCCGATTACGCCAGTTGGACGCGCAAAGGCAACACTCTGTTCATGCACGTGCATTTCTGGCCGGGCGAGACTGTGGTGATGTCGGGCTTGATGGCGAAAGTGAAATCCGCGCGGCTTTTCGCCACCGGAAAACCGGTCACGTTCGAACAAGATCGCTTCCGGGTGCGATTCACCGGACTTCCTGAAGAAGCGCCGGACTATCCGGTGACTACAATTGCGATTGAGTGCGATTCGGTGCCGACGCAAGACACATCGATGGTTCGCAAAGAGCGGCCGCGGCTGGGCGTGTAAAGTTTCGTCCGATCGGCGCTTGCCGCGCTAGTCTCGCGCAGTCGATAACTCTAATTATTCGAAGCACTTTTTTCGTCGCCAAAATGTTTTCGCGTTTTCAGATACGGTTCAAAATCGAGCGAAATCCTCTTCACGGTTTTTTCGTCTAGGATTTTTACGGTGGGCTTGTCGGGATCTTTTTCCGAATAAATTTCCAGCCGCACGCGTCCGCATCTCGTTGAAATCGCATCCGCGGGATAGGAGTACACGCCCACATAGGTTGCGTCGCTGACTTTCAGCAACGCCGTATGCACATTTTCCACTGTGGCCGCTTTTCCCGGCTGAATTGGGGCGAACTTCTTTGTCTCCACAAAACAATTTCATTCTATAAAAATCCGTCGCGAATTTCATCGTCTCGGGAACCACATAAACTCCACCAGACGCCGCGAATCCGCGAAGCAACGAGGAGCCCAATGTCTGCCGCAGTTGCGGCTGCGCTTCGATCAGCAGCACAGGCTTGTAGGCGCCCGCATATTCGGCCCATCCGCGCAAATCCTGCAGTGGCTGGAAGGTATTTTTCACCGAAGCGTTGCTCTTTTTGTTTCTGCTTTCCTTCCCATTCGCCGCGGAAATGCTGGACTCTTCTTGCACTCGATATTCCAGCTCGGGCGTGGCGAGCGCGATATCAAATCGCCCTTCGCTAAAAACGTATGGCCGCTTATCGAACTTTGCCGCTTGAATGGATTTCTTCAGTTCGTCCAGCGGAAACGGATCCACAGGCTCGACGGGGAGCAGTGCCGGGCTTGGCGATTTTACTTCGCCCATTTTTTCACGCGCCTGTTCGAGCACCGGAAGGCTTTCTTCGATGCGAATAATTCCGGCGAGCCCGGGACCGCTGCGCTCCTGCTCGCCAAAAGTTGTGATGCCCACTACTTGCCCTAGCGAATTGAAAAGCGCGCCGCCGGAATTTCCCGGATTGATGTTGATGTCCGAAAGAATCGCTCCGGCTTCCACCTTGCTCACGACTCCGGTCGTCAGAATTTTTCGCTGGCTTAGCGGGCTGCCGATCGTAAATACACGCTCGCCCTCCACTACGGCCGCGGCTCCGTTCTCGCCCTTTCCAATCGGCGCGGCGATAGCTTCCTTGAACGCGGAAAGATTCGCCCACAAAATCGCGACATCTTTCTCCGCGCTGAATGCCAGCAGCTTCGCTTCAACTTTTCGTTTCGCATCGAACTGAACCGAAATCAATTCCGAAGGCCCGATCACATGTTGATTGGTCACGATCAGTCCGCTGGCATCCACGATGAAACCTGTGCCGTGTCCGGTCTCGCTCCACACCGTCACCACCGAATTCTGATATTTCTGAAACAGGCCGGTAAGTTCGTCGGTTTTCCGGACAGGCGCCGCGACTTTTGCCTCCGCAACTTTTGCGTTGTCATTGCTCAGATCAATAGTTTGGCTCGCTCCGGTCACGCTGACCTCGAAATCCCATGTGTATCGCGCGCCCTGAAACTCAATTCCCTCCGGAGAACTAATCCGGTATCGCCCCGGCGCCAACTGAATCTCCGCCGTCCCATCAAAGCTGGTCTTCGCTGCAATGCGATTCTCGACGCCGCTGGCCGGCTGCGCCCCGCCCGCCGCACTGCTGGCATCATCAAGCCTCAAAATATTCACCGCCAGATGAGGGACAGCTTTTTGCGTTAATTCCTTATCCACGAGAATCGCCCGCACTCGTACCGCAGTCGTTTGCTCTTGCTGCGTGGCGACATTTTCCTGCGCCGTAGGCGACAGCAGTGCCATAGATCCAAGAACCGCGACCAAGAAATTTCTCACTAGCATATCCACCCCTCGGCGTTAAATATTTGAATGTCTATTTAACTCTTTGATATAATATCATAGCTTGAGAGCAGGCGGACATAAATCTGTCTCGTCAAAAGGAATGCAGCGGGGAGCGCGCGTTGCGATCCTGGAAGGGCGTGCGGCGTTCGTGGACTTGCTCAATTCTCACGAAGTTCAAGACGGAGGTTCTTATGACTTTTTACAAGCGCAGGCTGACGCACTGGCACCCGGAGGGCCGCAGCATTTTTCTCACTTGCCGGCTGCACGGATCGCTTCCGCCACTTTTATTTCAGCGACCTCGACCGCTGAAGTCGCCCGGAGAAAGGTTCGTGGATTTCGATCGAGAGCTGGATGCCGCCGCCACCGGACCAGTCTGGCTGAAAGATCCGAAGATCGCCGCCATCGTCGAAGACTCCATCCGGAAGGGATCCGAACTCGGCAATTACGTTCTTCACGCGTACGTAGTGATGTTCAATCACATGCACATCCTTTTAGATCCACTCATCTCGATGCAACGGATAACCTCAGGCTTGAAGGGAGCGTCGGCACGTTTTGCGAACTTGGCTCTTCAACGAACCGGTGAATCGTTCTGGCAGCGGGAATCCTACGATCACTGGGTGCGAAATGATGCGCAGTTCGAAAAAATTAAACGGTATATCGAGAACAATCCGGTGAGAGCTGGTTTGGCCAGCAAACCTGAAGACTGGGAGTGGTCCAGCGCGAATCGTATCGTCGAAAAAGCTGCCGCCCCCAGCGCCAGTGCTACTGGTTGAAAACCACCACTACTGCCCAACCCCAACCATAAGAGGCAAATAACACGATTCGGATCACCGACCGGATCGCTGTAAATGACCTATTTTCAGAGGGTTACGGTCACCCCCATTTCGGGACTTTGGCCACGTTCTTGCCTTTAAGTAGGCGAGGC
Source organism: uncultured Acidobacteriota bacterium (assembly GCA_963785395.1). GTDB lineage: Bacteria > Acidobacteriota > Terriglobia > Acidiferrales > UBA7541 > DASTCZ01. Next base: position 496,552 of record CAWAVH010000005.1, read on the forward strand.
CACTTGTTGCATCGGCCGCGTGCTATCAGAGGTGGGAGGCCATGAAGAACAAATTTCTAGCGATTTTCGCCGCAGCGCTGGTTGCAACTTTTGGCGCCGTGAGCGTGCGCGCTCAAGATCAAGCTCAGGATCAGCAGAGCCAGCAAAGCGCGCCGCCGCCGGGGCCAGCACCCACAGGCGATACACAGCAGGATAATACTCCGCCGTCGGATCACGGCGTTGCTCGCGTCAGCTACATCCACGGAAATGTTTCGGTGCAGCGCGGCGATTCCGGAGATTGGTCCGCGGCCGCTCTGAACCAGCCTCTCGCGGCTGGCGACAAAATCAGCACCGGTGATGGCGGACGCGCCGAAATCCAGCTCGACTTCGCGAATGTTCTTCGCCTAGGGGAGCACTCGCAAGCGCGCATTGCAACTCTTACTCGCGGCCAGATGCAAGTTCAGATCGCCGAAGGCGTCACGAATTTTTCTGTGCTGCGCGGCAGCGAAGCGAACGTAGAAATTGATACACCCAACGTCGCGATTCATCCGGGCCGCGGCCAGGATAGTTTCCGCATTCTGGTCTCAAGCGATCAGGAATCTCAGGTCTCCGTGCGCGAAGGTGAAGCCGACATCACCACGCCGCAGGGCAGCACTCACGTCACTCGCGGCCAGCTGATCACCATTCACGGCTCAGCGCAGGAAGCGCAGTACAAAACGAGCGATGCAGCGCCACTGGATGATTTCGACCGCTGGACTAACGATCGCAATCGCTCCATCCTTGCCGCGAATAGCTGGAAGCACACGAACCAGTATTACACCGGCTCGGAAGATCTCGATACCTACGGCACTTGGACGGAAGTCCCCGATTACGGCCAGGTATGGGTCCCCAATCAGGATCCAAACTGGGCTCCCTATCGCGATGGCAACTGGGTTTGGGAACCTTATTGGGGCTGGACGTGGTCGTCTTCTGAAGCTTGGGGCTGGGCCCCGTATCACTACGGACGCTGGTTCGAGTACAACAATTCTTGGGCGTGGTGGCCGGGCCCGGTATATGGCGCCGGACTTTACTACCCCGTGTGGTCGCCCGCTTACGTCTCCTTCTTCGGATGGGGCGGCGGCTTTGGATTCGGTTTCGGATTTGGAAATATTGGCTGGTTTCCGATCGGCCCTTGCGATCCATTTTTCCCCTGGTGGGGTGGATTCCGCGGCCGCTTTGGATTCGAGGGATTTCGGCGGCTGGCGTAATTGGAATCGATTCGGCGGTTTCGGTCCGCTTCATGGCGGCGAGCGCTTTTCGAATTTTGCGCGCGCCGAGCGCGGCGGAAATTTCCGCGGATTCTCCGGCGTCGCGGCAGGCCGCTTTGGAGTTGGCGGCGTGCGAGCCGGTGCGGTTGGCGAGGCTAGCTTCCGCAGCGGCAAGATGATGACCGGCAATGTGCCGATTACTCCCACACGCGCAAATCTTTCTGCGTCGGGCAGAGCCGCGGCAGCGGGAACAATTCGCGGAAATTCGCAGGAACATTTCGCCGGCCGCACTCCGCAGAACAATACGCGTTCGTTCAGTCAGGAATCGAACAACGTGCGCCAGGCAATTCAGCGCAACGGCAGCTCCATCAACGGCGCTGCTCGCGGCGACAGCGGTGAACGTGGCAACACCGGTGAGAGGTCCAACAATCCGCAATCCGGCGCGCGAACATTCAATGGTTCCAACAGTAGCCGGGAATCACGCGCAATCCGGCAGCAAATGCGGGACGCTCAAACGCTCCGGCTGATGGCTGGAATCGATTCAATGGCAACGGCAGCACACAACAGGGCCGTGCAAATGGAGCCACGCCGAATAACAGCGCTCGCCCGAACAACGCCGCCCCGAATAGTGGCGGGCGTTCGACGAACGACGGCTGGCAACATTTCACTCCGCAGCCTTCGCAGAACAACAGCCGCGGACCGCAAGGCCAGGGCGCTTCGCGCCCCAGCTACAACGGACAGGGCCAGGGCTACAGCCGCCCAAGTTACCGCGGACAAAGCTCAGGCAGGCCATCGCTCAATATGAGCCGGCCCGTTGTGACTCCGCGATCCCAGCGGAGGATATTCTGGAGGAGCCGCAGCTACGGCGGCAGCCGAAGTTCCGGCGGCGGATCGCGGCCATCCGGCGGCGGTGGAGGACATCCTTCTGGTGGAGGCGGAGGCCATCCACACGGGCGGTAGTAACAATTTCCACTACGCTCTAACAAGTTCCACTACATAAAAAAAGTAGACGAATCGCGACACCCTCTCTGACGCACGAACGGCGTTCCGAAATTTCGGAACGCCGTTCGTGTTTTTACGCTTTGTCGTTTTCGTTTTCTTTTTCAGCGTCGTCGCTGATGCCGATTTTTGTGAGCCGGTAGCGCAGCGCATTTCGCGAAAGCCCCAGCAATCGCGCGGCCTGGCTCTTATTTCCGTTCGCGCGTTTCAGAGCTTCGCGAATAATTTCGTCTTCCCACTGCTCGAGAGTTTGCCCGCGGGGAAGGAAATTGTCGCTCGCGGCCTCGCGGGTTTCGCGCGGTACGTGTCGAGGTGAATGTCGAGGCTTCGAAGCGTCGGGCCATTCGCCAGCGCGCAGGATCGCTCGATAATATTTTCCAGTTCGCGCACATTTCCGGGCCAGTGAAAATCCATCAGGATTTGCATCGCCGCCGGCGAAACGCTCGCGATTTCTTTCCCGGATTCGCGCGCGAATCGCGCCAGAAAAAGATTGCGCCAGATCGGGGATGTCTTCCTTATGCTGCGCGCAAGCGGAGGGATATCGATCGGCACAACATTCAGCCGGTAATACAGATCCTCGCGAAACGTTCCCTCTTCGAGCGCCGCGCGCAGATCGCGATTCGTCGCGGCGACCAGCCGCACATCCACTTTCAGCGTGCGCGTTCCGCCGAGCCGTTCGAATTCGCGCTCCTGCAGCACGCGCAACAATTTCACCTGCGTCGCGCCGGGCACGTCGCCGATTTCGTCGAGGAACAGCGTGCCCTTATCCGCGAGTTCGAATTTTCCGGGCTTGTTCGTCGTCGCTCCGGTGAACGCGCCTTTTTCGTATCCGAAAAGTTCGCTCTCCAGCAGATTTTCTGGAATCGCGGTGCTATTGATTTTGATAAAGGGCCCGGACGCGCGCCGCGATCTCTGGTGAATTACACGCGCGATTAGATCTTTGCCGACTCCGCTTTCGCCGCCGAGCAAGCACTGTGGTATTCGTCGGCGCGATGCGCTCCACAGTCGCCAGCACTTCCTGCATCGCCGCGCTTTTTGCCACGACATTTGGATGCTCGTATCTCTCGCCCAGCGCTTCGCGCAGCGATCGATTTTCTTCGCGCAGCCGGCGGACATCGAGTTCCTTGTGAATCACCATGCGCATTTCGGCGAGCGAAAACGGCTTCAGCACGTAGTCGCTGGCGCCGGCTTTCATCGCTTCGACGGCGGTTTCCACGCTGCCGAATGCGGTCATCACCACGACAGGAAGTGCGGAATTGGCGTGCTTGACCGCTTGCAGAAAATCGAGGCCCGTCATGCCCGGAAGTTTCAAGTCGGTCACAACGAGATCTACGTTTTCCTGGCCCATGATTTTCAAGCCGGCTTCGGCATCGCCGGTGGTGAGCACATGAAAACCCTCGTCGCTCAAATTCAGTTCGAGCAGCCGGCGCATTTTGGCTTCGTCTTCGACGATCAGAATCGTGGGCATGTTCCTAGTGTCTTAACTCGCGGGTGGCAGCGCAAGTGGAATGGCAGGCTGCTCCGCGGGAATAAAAATCACAAAGCACGCGCCGCCTCCCGGCGCATCTTCGATTCGAATGGAGCCGTGATGTTCGTCAATAACTTTTGAAACGATGGAAAGTCCGAGACCCGTCCCTTCTTTTTTCATCGTGACGAATGGGTTGAAAACTTCTTCGCGCAATTGCACCGGAATTCCCGGACCACTGTCACAAATTTTAATTTCCACTCCGCGTTGCGTCTCGCGAGTTGCTGCGTGAGCCGTCACGCGCAATTCGCCGCCGGATTCGCCCATCGCTTCGTACGCGTTTTGAATGATGTTAACGAATGCGCTCTGGCACATCTCTTCATCGAGTTCAATCGGCGTGAGAGTAGCATCGTATTCGCGCGTGATTCGCACTCGCGCATCGGGATATCGGTCCACCACGCGCGCAATCGCCGCATCAAGAACATCGGCGACCTTCGCGTGATCCAGCGTCAATTGTTGCGGCCGCGCGAAATCCAGGAATCGCGTCACGAAAGAACTCAGCCGGTTTACTTCGCCGGAAATATAACTCGCAAGTTCGCTCGCCAGCGGATTCCCATCTCCAAGTTTTTGCTGCAGCATTTCCGCGGAACCCTTGATTACTCCGAGGGGATTGCGAATTTCGTGCGCGAGACCTGCGGACATTTGCCCCAGCGCCGCTAGCCGCTGCGAGCGCTGCGCTTCTTCTTGCGCCGTGATCAACTGCTTGTTCGTATCGGCAAGCGCCTCCGCAGCTTCCTGATATCGTAGCGTTTGCTTCCGATACTGCGAGACGAGCCGATTCACCAGAATCGCGAGGAGGAAAAAAAACAGAACGCGAAACAAAATCTCCGACACGTCGTCGGGCGCAATCTCGAACCCTTCGACATAAGCTTGATAAAGATACGAACAGTAAGCCGCCGACGCGAGCGCGGTCCAAAACAGTGTCCCCCAAAGCTCGTAATAGACAGCCGCAGTCAGTATCGGAATGTAGTAGATGAGGTAGTAGCGGCTGTTGATCGCGGCTTCGTCGCCGGTGTGCGCGATCAGCAGCGTTGCCAGCAGAATCTTGAGAATCAAAATATAAACGCGGCCGCGCTTGGGCAATTTTCCGACAATCGTGCCCTCAAACACTTGCACTACGCCGATCGCCAGCAGCGTGATCTGTTTGTGAATTTCGTCGATAGGGGGAAGAGCTGCGAGTCCCGCGAGAAATATCAGCCAGAGAACGTCGAACCAATTGAATATCGGGCGCGCTTGCGAAATACCCGCTGCGCGTTTTGTCGATTCGATGGGCAAGGTGAAGCCAGGTCGCGTCGCAGAGTTAGATGCAAGCGGCGCCGTCGTGCGCAAATCCTCAATGATGTTTCTATCGTACTCCGCGCGGCGCGTCCACTACCGGCGCATCGCGCGGATCCGCTGATATGAGACTGCGAATTATTTGTGCGCGGCGGCCAGCGTAACTCACGCGCCAAACTGTACGCGATCCATCGTCGCTCACGAGCAACGATCCGTCGTTCATCACCGTAACGCCAACAGGCCGGCCCCATACCTCGCCATCGGAGATCACGAAGCCGGTAAGAAAATCTTCGAATTCGCCGGTGGCTTTTCCGTGATCGAGCGGCACGCGGACAAGTTCATAACCCGCGCGAATTGATTTGTTCCACGAACCGTGTTCTGCCGCGAAAATATCGCCATGATATTCCGCGGGAAATTGCGAGCCTTCATAGAAAGTCATTTCCAGTGAGGCAAAATGCGGCTGCAACAACACGTCGGGCACGATCACTTTATCTTTCAGCTCAGGATGCTTTGCCTTTGTGGCGCGGGTCCTGATGGCCGCCGGTGTAAAACCACGGCCAGCCGTAGAATCCGCCGTCTTGAACGTGCGTGATGTAATCGGGCGGAAGATTGTCGCCGAGTTCGTCGCGCTCGTTTGTGCTGCACCACAGATCGCCCGTCTCCGGTTGGATCGCTTCGCCAACACAATTACGAATTCCGTAGGCGAAAACGCGAACACCTGAACCATCGGGATTGAATTCGAGAACATCGGAGCGATGAAATTCGCCGGGATTGTTATCCGTGTCGTCCACGTTCGAGCGGGAGCCCACGGAAACGTACATTTTCTTTCCGTCGCGCGAAAAAACAACATCGCGAGTCCAGTGTCCGCCTCCACCCACAACTTCCGCGCCGCTGGGCAGACTTTTTACGACGGCTTCAGCATCGCCGCGCGCTTTCAAATCTCCATTGCGATACGGAAAGCGCACGACGAATCCGTGTTTCCCACGTACACGTATTGCGGATCTTTTCCCGGAGGATAAAACGAAATTCCAAATGGGCGCTTCAAGGCAGTGGCAAAATCCATCGTCACTTCGGCGTTGCCATCTTTCGTGACGCCGTGGAACACGATAATTTTTCCTGCAGAACTATCCGCAAGAAACACATCGCCGTTTGGCGCGGTGCGCATCAAGCGCGGCTCGTCAAATCCCGACGCGAATTCCTGTACTTGAAATCCGTGGGGAGCCTGCGGCCACGCATTCGCGGGCCGCGGAATAATCCGCGAAGGATCGTTGTTCGCTGAAGTCGTCGCGTAGGGTGCGGGCAAATCGGCGACAGTGATTTTGCGAAACGTCCCGGGCTTCTCATTTAGATAGCTTGCAAACGCGGCTGCTCCCGTCAGCGTCTTGTGGGAATTTGTGTCGCCGCGCAAAGCGCGCGCCGCAAATCCAATGGTGGCGATCGCGATTGCGCAAGACAGCACGGGCGTAAAGCGTTTCATGAATCCTCCACTAGGGGTCGCAGGATATGCACGTTAGTTTGATGAGAATTTGGAGTTTTGCGTCACTCAAATTCTCGGGCAGTTCAAGCCCACACAGGCTCGTAAGAAAGGGAATGATACTCGTCACTGCGCCGGCGTGGGCGTCGGATTCTGCGGCGGATTCGCCCGCAATTTGTGATACACGAACGCAAACAAATGTTCGACTCCAGTCCAAATGCCCAGGAGAAACAAAAATGTGAACACGCCAACTCCGATTGCGCCGCCGCCGTCCTGGCTCCAGTCGCCAATTAGTCACGAGCACCGCGAACACGAGAATAATCCACACCATAATTGGCTTGTGCTTATGAATGTTTTTCGAAGTCGCTCGATGCACAGCGTCTTCCTGCGCTGTTCGCGGCGAGATCGGCGGATGCGGCGACGCGGGAGCCCCGGGATGCTCGGGTTTCAGACGAAGCTGCAGCAACAGCAATCTCGGGAGCGCGCTCCGCGACAAGATGCGGCGTTTCTAGATTCGCCAAAGTTTGCGGAACAGGCTTAGCCACAATTGCGGGTGCGTGATTTCTGCGGATCAAAAATCCCGCGATCAAGCCAGTGCAAAATCCTCCGACGTGAACCCAGTGCGCAACCATGTCTCCCTGCGCTGCTTTCGCGGCCATATAAAATTCGCTAAAGAACCAGAACGGCCCAAAGAACCACACAGGAACAAAAAGTTGCGGCGGCATCCACACATATGCGGTGGGATCTGTGACCAACGCCGCGCCAATGACTCCAGCGATCGCGCCGCTTGCTCCGATGCCGGGCGTGGCGGACGCAGGGTTCGCAAAATAGATCGTCAACGAACCTATGATTCCAGCGAGGAAGTAAAAAATTAAATATTGCCACGAGCCCATGCGCCCTTCCACACGCGGGCCGAGCAGTACCAGAAAAAGCATGTTCGACAAAATATGTTCCCAGCCGGAATGCAAAAACATCGACGTGAAAAATGTTGTCCACACACTCGGCGAATCGGCGGAATCGTTCGCAGAACCGGAACTCACAGCAGCATTTAATTTTGCCGGCGTAAATCCGTAAGTCTGCACATACTGCTCAACTTGATCGCCAAGACTCAATTCGTGAAAGAAAACGATGAAATTCAAAATGACAATCGCCAGCGTTACACCGAAGAAATATGGATGCTGGCTGCTGTCGTATGCTCGCATTCGAATGCCCGCCGCGTGCGGGATTGCGCAGCTTATCGCACCTGTTTGTCGCCAACAAGCCGCGTCTTCTGTCGCGGCCCTCGCGGACATTCGCGCGCATCGCGAATTTCGTTCGCCTCGAGCGGTTTGTGATAGACTCCGCGCGATTATGAAATGGAAACTCTCACTACTCGCGCTTTTGATTTGCTTCCCCGCCGCTGCCGCGGACGATTTCACAATTTACGACCTTCAACCGCCCGATACGCACCAGTTCGCGATCGTCTATGACGTGACGGTGACGCACGAAGGCGCGAAGTTTTTCTTCAATCCAATCCGTCCCGGTTCTACTGCGAGCAAGGAACGCGTAATCGATCGCGGCACCGGACAGGAACTGAAATTCGAAACCGTAAAAGGCAAAGAAGCCAAAGCCACCGGAGAAGTTGAGGCGCGCGCCGGCGACGACGATTTATTTTTGAAAGTTACATTGGCCGGCTCCGTGCCCAAGGGCGGCGAAACTCGCATTCGAATTTTCAAAACGTATACAGACGCGCCGTCCTATTACGTGAAAGACGGAATGCTCGTCTTCGATCGGCCGCTCGGAGTGAAACGCAACATCGTAATTCTGCCGCAGGGATGGGAACTTGTGGGCAGCGCTTCTCCCACGCTTGTTTCCACCGATGCAGATGGCCGCGTGCGGTTGAGTTTTTTGAACGACCGCGACGATCAATTACCGGTGAAAATTACCGCGCGGAGGCTGCCATGATCGAGCGTCGCAATTACATACAAAAGACTGCGTGGCATTATTTCGCTCTGTGCGTGTTTGCTTTTCGCGGGAATCGCCTCCGCACAATTTCATCGCGCCGAACAAGACCGCAAGATTACTTACTGGCTGCTCGATCCATCCACGCACCAGTTTCTGATTTCGCACGACTTGACGATCGATAAAGTGGGACAGAAATACGCGCACAGCTTCGTGAGAAAAGGCAGCGTCGTTAATCCGGATTCGAAAATGTACGACGTCGATACCGGAGTGCAACTCAAAACGTACGTCGTCAGCGGAAAAGATGTAAATGCCGAAGGCTACTACCACGAGCATTACGACGACGACACCGTGGTGGTACAAGCCGATCTCGATCGCACAATTGGTGAAGGCCAATCGGTTCGCGTGCGCGTAGTGGAAACGTATACAGATCCAGTGGGCTACACAGTTAAAGATGGCGAGCTGATCTGGACGAGAACGGTTGGCCGCCCGTTGAATTACATCACTCTTCCCGAGGGCTGGATGCTCGAATCGCTCAACAGTCCGGCAGTAATCACGTTGGACGAAAAGGGCCGCGTGCTGATGCGTTTCACAAATCCAAGTAACGGCGATTTGAACGTGACCATCAAGGCGCGAAAACGCGGAGCCGCAGCGGCGAAACCAACAATCTGAGTTACGCCGCAGCCAAATGCGTTTTCCCTCGCGTCACAAAAGACGCTACGATAAATCCAAACGGGCGTTCCGCCTCTTTCATCGCAGCACCTCCTCAATTCGTGCGAGCGCTTGCGCGACTTCGGCGGGACTTCGCACGAAATATCGTGCACGCGTATTTTGTGCGCCGCCCACATGCACAGTGACGCCCTCCCTCAACGAATGAAACGCTGCTTCATCTGAAATGTCGTCGCCGATATAAATTGGCAACGCCGATTGCAGTTTGTATTTCTTAATTTCCGAAACCACAGCGGTGCCTTTGTTTCCGCAAACCAGAGGCAGCACTTCCCAATCGCGCAAATTCTCTTCAATTTGTAAATGCTCGCGATAGGGCGTAAGAGCGCTGCGTGCCGCGAGTTGCATGCGCACGCGATTTGCCGCTGAAGCGCCGCGAAAATGTATGGAGATACTCATATTTTTATTTTCGATCCACACACCGCACAAGTGAGCCAAATCGCGTTCAAGATCGGCCAGCATCTGCTGCAATGCGCGTGTTGACAACGCGCGAGCCGCGCTGGCGATCCGACCGTTCCCATCCGTATAAGCCGAGGTAGCGCAAGCCGGCCACTGCCGCGCGCTGCATCAGATCCTTTCGGCGGCGGCCGCTGATTACAGTGAGCGCAACATTTGGATTTCGCAGCAGCCGGCGCAATATTATTTTCGTCGCTGCAGGAATTTGAGCGTCGCGCGGCATTGGGACCACCGGCGCGAGCGTTCCATCAAAATCGAGAAACAGTGCGACACGGCGCGCTTTGCGAATACGAGCCGCAACTTCCTCCCAGTGTTTCAACAGTGGCTGCGGCGCGCGATTCTGCGCAAGACTCGGCGCGCTCACAGCGCCTCGACGCGATCGGGCTTATCGATTCTCAAATCGATCAGGTCAGAAAGTAAATTCCCCGCCCAGCGATACACATTGTTACTGCGGACTTCGCGCCTCATTCGCTGCATCCGTTCGTGCCGGTCTTCCGGACTCATTTCGAGTGCAGTGCGAATCGAATCGGCAAGCTGGCGCACGTCGTAAGGATTCACGAGCAGCGCGTCTGGAAGTTCGCGCGCCGCTCCGGCAAAAGTGCTCAGAATCAACACGCCGGAATCATCATCCCGCGAGGCAATGAATTCTTTCGCGACAAGATTCATTCCGTCGTGCAGCGAAGTGACCATGCACAAATCCGCGGCGCGATAGTAGCGATTGATTTCTTCGTGGCTGTGATGCCGGTCCAAAAACACAATCGGCTTCCACCGCCCGGCCTGAAATCGCTGGTTGATGCGTTCGGCTTCCTCGGCGACTTCCTGCAAGAGATTCTGGTATCGCCGGATATGCGTGCGGCTTGGCGCTCCGATTTGAACGAACGTAAATTGCCGCTGATACTGCGGACACGTTTCCAGAAAAAGTTCGATGCCGCGGAATCGCTCGATAATTCCCTTGGTGTAATCCACGCGATCGACGCCAACGCCAAGGAACGCAGCCTCAATGTTGAGATTTTTCAAAAGAGCGTAGCGTTCCTCGCCAGTCGTAAGCCGCGGTTTTGCGTCGGGCTGATTTTCCGGAAACGCAACGCTGATCGGAAACGCGCGCACCCACGTGACGTGACCCTGTCGATTCACCGCGAAGCGATCCCATTCCGTGAGAGCTTCCAGCGCGCGATCCACCGTCTCAAGAAAATTATTGCAGTGCGATTGAATTTGAAATCCGATGAGGTCAGCTCCGAGCAAACCTTCCAGCAATTCTTTTTGCCACGGACAGATTCCGAACACTTCCGGATTCGGCCACGGGATGTGCCAGAAAATTGCGATGCGCGCATCGGGCCGCGCTTCCTTCAGCAATCGCGGGAGCAACGCAAAATGATAATCCTGCACGAGCACGATCGGCCGGTCCGTGCCCGCCATTTCTTCCAGCGCGGCCTCCGCGAATCGCTTGTTCACTTCCTGATATGCGGCCCAATCCTCCGGACGGAAAATTGGACGCGCATGAGCCGTATGACACAGCGGCCACAAACCTTCGTTGGAAAAACCGAAATAGTAACCGTTTTCTTCTTCTTTGCTGAGCCACACGCGCCGCAAAGAATAGCGATTTGCGTCCGGCGGAACGCGCAGACGATCGTGCTCATCTACCGTTTCGCGATCGGCATTTCCGGAACCGTGCGCGATCCAAGTGCCTTCGGTGGCGAGAAGCACAGGCTCAAGCGCGGTGACGAGTCCGCTCGCAGGAACCAGAACTTCGATTCCGCCGCTTTCCTTTTTCACGTGCGAATACGGCTCGCGATTGGAAATCACAAAGAGCGGACTGCCCTCGAGCTTCGCGCGAATACTTACGCGCAAGCGGTCGGCAGTCCACAAGGATTCCGCGGACTCTCGCAGCCGCGCTTCTTCTTCCGCCGCCGCGCGAGCCGCATCGAGATTCCGCGCCAGGTGTGTCGCCTCATGCGCGAGCGCTTTCAGCGCGCCATCGTCATTCTTCAAATCGGGAGGCGGCCCCGACATTCTTCCCAGACGCAGCGTCCGCATCCACTGCGTCGTTTTCGCCATGGGCTGCAGAAACGTCCAGCGAATCAGCAGAATTGCGAGCCCGGCGATCAGAAACGTTTCAAGCAGCGCGTCAAGAAGTGAATCGCGCCAGATTCGCGAAGTTTGCAACTCGATGTAACTCGTATCATTAAATAGAACCAGTGACGCGACGATTTGGTTTTTCTTGCGCAGCGGCAGCGCGTACACGTACATCGGCGTGTCGGCAAGCGTCAAATATTGTCCGGCGCCTTTGTCTTGTGTTTCGGCGGTCGCCGAAATCTCCGGAGCTGGCCTAAACGATTCGCCAAGTCCCGGGGTGAGCGCGAGCACTTTGCCGGTTTGATCGTAGACGGCGATCCCTTCCAGGTGTTCGCGATGTCCAAATTTTTCTACGGTGCGTTCGAGACCGTTCGCGGTCTCCGATTTCTCAAATACCGGTTCGATCGTGTCTTGCAGACTCTCGGCGAGAAGGCTCGCGCGGCGCTCGAGTTCGCGGCGCAGGTTGCGCTGCTCCGTGCGCACTTGATATGCCGCGAAGCCAACCGACACGATGGCAACGCTCAAGATGAGCGGCAATACAAGTCTGAGGCTGCTTCGCATAGGGTCGCTTCAAATCCCAAGTATGGATTCTACTCGGCAAATCGACGCGATCGAAGAGAATCGCGACAGGCTTAGAATACTCTTGATTGCGCCTATTTGATGAATTCAGGAACAAAACGGGGCGGTCAAAAAATTCGCCGGGCTCGGTCATCGCCGTTTGGACAGAAAGTCCGAGGTTGGCGATGCCCGATCCGGCGCATACTTTTCTACCGTTACTGCGACTGCGAAAACTAGGACTGAATCGTGATGTGCGTTGCAACCTTGCGGTTGTTGCTGTCCGTCGTGTATTCCACGGTTGCGTGCGCGCCTGCGGTCGGCGTGCCGTCAATCTTCGTGTTGGCATCGATCACGAACTTCACTTGCGATGCTGTTGAATCTGCCTGGTTCGACGACTGTGAACTGCTCGCCGTGTTAACCGTCAACGCGGTGTCAGTAACTGAGACAACCGTTCCAGTGACGCTCATGCTCTGTGTTGCTTGCGCTGCTGGTGCTTGCGCCGATTGCGACTGTGGCGCAGCCCACGCCGGAACGCTGATCAACGCTGCGGCAAGGGCGAATCCTGCGAGTCTCGAAATTTTCATTATGATTCTCCTCTTCAAGTTAGCTGGCCACTACGTAGTGGAAGAGGAGCACTCACAGCGCCAAACTGGGAATATTTCGCGGAAGTGTTCCAACTCGTTGATAAGCAACGGAAATTAGCGCTCGCTGCATCGCAAATACAAAAATCGCGCAGCCGCCAATCAGGAAAAAATTTCCAGCTAGCGTGTGTTTAGCACATAGTAGACGCCGCGATGAGTTGCACGCCGCACTCTCCATGCGCTCGGATCAATCTACAGTGAATCATGTAGCGAGCAACGATAATTCGCCTGCTATAAGTGAACGAATATCGACGGCGTTCGCACAAAAAAATCTCCGCGCAGAGTGAATCTACGCGGAGATTTTTTCACTTCACTGCGGAGGAATCTATTGCCCCGACGAGTGCTCGATGAACGCCGCAATATTGTTGTGCAGCATCGAGCGGCTCTTGTCGTCGAGATACATCATGTGGCCCGCCGGATAATATTTCATGTCGACGTGACTCTGCAGCTCCGCCGGCAATCCGAGATGGCTCACGGTAAATTCCATCGCGAAAAACGGCGTCGCGAAATCGTAGTAGCCGTTTTCCACTTCCACGTGCAGCGTGGGATTGGTGATCATCGCGCTCTTCAAATCGCCGCCCACGTTTGGCGCGCCGGGGAATCCTCCGCCGCCTCGCCCGCCGCGGCCGCCGGTGCGATTCCAGTTCCACCCGCCGCCTCCGCTGCTGGTGTTGTGGTACACGCGATCCTGCCCGAATTTCAGTTCGTCGTGATTGTATTCGTTGAGCATCGCTGTAAACGCGCCGCCAACCGCGGGGCCTTCGGGATCGCCCTGCGAAGTTTCGGATAGCACATCGGCCGTGTAGCCGGTAAAGCGCGCGTCAATGCGTCCGATCGTCAATCCTTTGCTGCGCTCAAGCTCCACATTAAATTGACCGAGAGTGACGCGAAGGTTCGCGCGCATCAGATAGTCTTCGCTCAAGCCGGTAAAGTAGGAAAGCTTTTCGGCGACGGCTTTCTTTTCCGCCGCGCTGATTTTGTCACCCTTGAAAAGCGCTGTAGCGTAATCGCCCGCCGCATATTTGCGCGCTTCATCCACGAATCCAGCGAGATCAGCGGGACGATTCTTCAGCGCCTTGTGATACCACGCGACAGCCGCGTAGCTTGGCAAGTAGTACTCGTAAACGCGATCGTCTCCGGGACCAAATGTGAGCGAAGAAAGATCGAGCACCGAAGAGATCAGCACGATGCCGTTGAGGTGCATGTTGTAAAACGATTGCAAATAATTTCCGAGCACTGCCGAGCGGAACGTGCCGTAGCTTTCGCCGATCAGAAATTTCGGCGAATTCCACCGGTCGTTTCGATTGATGTATGTCTCGATGAATTGTCCGAACGCTGCAGCGTCCTCATCAATCCCTTCGAAGTCGTGCTGTTTTCCCTTGCCGGTCGCGTGGCTGTAGCCCGTGCCCATCGCATCGATGAACACAAGATCGGTTTTGTCGAGCAGGCTTTCGCCATTGTCCACTAGCTTGTACGGCGCCGGCGGAGTGAACGACGCATCCACAGTGGAAACGCGGCGCGGACCGAAAGCGCCCATGTGCAGCCACATCGTCGCGGAACCGGGACCGCCGTTATAAAGGAACGAAACTGGTCGCGAGCTGAGATCTTTCACGTCGCTGCGCGTATACGCGACGGAATATAGCAAGCCCGTGGGTTCGCCTTCTTCGTTGCGCAGCATCGTGGTGCTCGCAGTCGCTTTGTAAGGAATTGTTTGCCCGTTGATATGTGCGGTGTGATCGGTAACGGATGATTCTTCTTTCGCATTCGCCATGTCATTCGCGTCAGGACGAATCGCGTTTGATTTCCGCGGCCTTCGCGTTCGCCTTGCTGCGCGTTTGGCATCCGCGCCTTCGCGATCTCCTTGTTGCTGCGCATTTTGCGGCGGAGCTTGCGCGAAATACGCGCCACGCAAGTCCAGCCGTCAGCAAAACCGCCAACGCACCCATGCACAAAAGCTTTCTCATTTTCTCTCCTGGTCACTTTTACTACTGCGGGCCGTAGAAACAGCCCCGAATGCAGATAAAGTCCGAACGCCGCGGATTCTATTCGCGCCAGTTATGCGAAGTCAAAGAGGATAAATCGCTGCCGCATCAATCGCCGCGCGCGCACGTCGCCAATTTGCGCACCGCGAGTGTTAAATCGTGGCAAATGATTGCCACGGTTTTTCCGGCACGCTGTTGCTCCGCCACGGACTTGCCCTATAGCATGTCGTAATGGCACGCACGAAATTTGCGCAGACGCTCTTCGACGAATTCGAATCGCGCCGGCTGCGAAATCCGCGTTACTCGCTGCGCGCGTTTGCGAAATTCTTGAAGACGGATCATTCCTCACTCGCGCAAATTCTGCGCGGAACGCGCCGCGTGCCGTCAAAGCATATTCGCGAATGGTCCGCCGCTCTGCAGTTCGAGGCCGAGGAATCCATGGTCTATTCGGCGATGGAGTCGATGCCAACTTCCGAACTCGCGGCGCGCCACGAACGCCTGAAACATTGGACCTCCGAAGCATCCGCCATCACAGCGAACAAATTGCACTGGCAGATTTTAAAACTCTCACGCGAACACGATTTCGCCCCCGACACGCGATGGATCGCCAAACGAACAGGCTGCAACGTCGACGAAGTGAATATCGCGCTCGCGCGGCTGCTTCGACTGCGTCTGCTCGCTCTCGACAAAAAGCGCTGGACCGAACTTGCCGGCGCAGCGCAATCGACTGAAAAAGAATTCCGCCGCATGGTGCTGGCGCGAATCCGAGAAGAATTGGCTGGGCCGAAAGAGCTATCAAACGCGCGATAAATCGCGGAGGAATGAATGCCGAATCCCGTAGTGCAGTTTCAAATTCTTTCGAAATCGCCCGATGAAACCGCGAATTTTTATTCCACTCTCTTCGGCTGGACCACCAATGCAAATAATCCGTTGGGCTACCGCAGAATCGACACCGGCACAAAAGATGGAATCCAGGGCGGCATCTGGCCCGCCCCACCGCAGGCTCCGGATTTTGTGCAGCTTTTTATCGGCGTTGACGACGTGAAAGCGCACGCAAAAAAAGCAGAGGGCCTGGGGGCGAAAATATTAATTCCGCCAACGATGCTGCCCGAAGGCGACGAAATGGCGGTGATGCAAGATCCGCACGGAATGTCGTTCGCGCTTTATCACAAAGCGAAATAGCGCCGCTGCTCCGCATTTTTCTGCCCGGGTCTGAGAGTGAGCTTTGCTCTAGTGTGACATCAAACTTTTCCAGCGCGCCCACGCGTCGTTGCGCGCTTTCACGTTCGCATCGTAGGCGGCTTGCTGCGCGGCATCCGTAGGCGGAGGCGCTTCGCCCGCGCGCATGAATCCATGGCCCGCTCCATCGTAGGTTACCGGCTCATATTTTTTCCCGAGTTCCTTCATCGCCGCAGTCGCGTCAGGAATCATCGCGCCGATGCGCGCATCGTTGCCCGCGTAAAATCCATACACGGGGGCCTTGATCCGCGCCATCGCGTCTTTCGGAGGCGGCGGTCCGTAAAAAGAAAATGCGCCAGCGAGATCCATGCGATTCGTCGCGAAGCGAAAAGTTTGTCCGCCACCCCAGCAGAATCCCGCGACATAAAGTTTGCCGCTTGAGGAAGGCAGCTTCAGACCGTAATCCGCGACAGCATTCAGATCCGCAGTGATTTGATCCGCGTCAAGTTTTCCGACCGCGGCGGTCGCATCACTCTGGCTCGTAAACGCATTCGTTCGGCCGCCATTCGGTCCCATTCCCGAAAGCAAATCCGGAGCGACGGCGATGTAGCCCGCTTCAGCAACTTCGTCCGCAAGATTCTGCGCCCAATCAGTGAGTCCAAAAATTTCGTGAATCACCACAACCACGGGCCGCTTATCTTTCGCCTCGGGATACGCAACAAAAGTTTCCACCGAGCGATCGCCATGCTTCACCGTCGCCCACTCGTGGTGCCGCGGTGATTTTTCCAATTTCGCCTGCGCCCAATCCTGCGCGAGTACCGCAGGTGCCACCAGAAAAATGCTAGCCAGAAGAAGTGCGATGCGTTTCACAATGTCCTCCACGGAAGACACTTTTCGAGCGCCTAAAATATCACGCAACGAATCACTATCCAAGGCCGCTGCAAATCACTTTCTTTTCTTCGGCGCGGCTTTTAATGAGCGCTTCGCCTTAGGTGTCGATTTCGCCGGCGCGGCCGTCGTTCCCTTATCAGCCGCCATCGCTTTTTCCACGTTGCCGCCGTTGGCTCTCGCGATTTGCTCGAGCGTATGTTTCGAGACTACGGATTTCGGTTCATCAACGGTAATGTCTTTCGTGGATGCGAATCCGTCGCGGTGCTTGATCAGAAGCCAGCCCGGACGCCCGCCAAAACCCGCGGTGCGCACCAGCACCCACGAACCCTTCAACTTTTTTCCGTGCAGAGTGAATTTCAGATCGCCTTTCTTTAGCGCTTCATCCACATCCGGCGATTCGGCCGTCCACGTTCCGTTGTCCCACACCATCACCGTGCCGCCGCCGTATTCGCCTTCCGGAATCACGCCCTCAAAGCTCGCATATTCATAAGGATGGTCTTCGGTGGGCATCGCCAGCCGCTTCATCGATGGATCAAGCGACGGCCCTTTCGGCACGGCCCACGAAAGCAAAACGCCCTTCCATTCAAGTCGAAAATCGTAGTGCAGCCGCGTGGCCGCGTGCTTCTGCACCACGAAGATCTGCGCATCCGAAGACTCGCGCACAGGCCCTTTGCTCGGCGCGGGTTCCGGCGTCGAATTGAATTTTCTCTTCTTCTTATATTCGTCGAGGCTCATAGCCGCATTTTACCCAATCCCTCAGATGCTTCGTCAAACGTGAAGTGAAGTCCCTTCGCATATCGAAACCGCCCAGCTGCCAAACTTCCTTCTTTCACCTTGACATTCTACTGGAGCAGGCATAGCCTCACCTAGAATGTCTACTAAACAAGAGAAAGAACGCATCGAATTGCTACAGGGCACGCTGGATCTCCTGATTCTCCGCACCCTGATCCTCGGCCCCGTCCACGGCCATGCCATCGCGAAAGCAATCGAATTTCGCTCCGACGAAGTCTTACAAGTCGAACAGGGTTCCCTCTATCCCGCTTTGCATCGCCTTATCAAACGCGGATGGATCACCGCTGAAGAAGGCACATCCGAAAACAATCGCCGCGCGAAGTTTTACAAACTCACTCGCGCGGGCCGAAAACAACTCACGGTCGAAACCAGCAAGTGGGACAGATTCGCCCGCGCCATCGCACGAGTCATAAGACCGGGAGAGCGTCACGGCCGGGCAAGAGAGCGAATAACTCGACGCCCGAAGAACGCAGCAGTGGAGCATCACAAATGAATCGCCGCAAACGCATCCTTGATGATCTCGACGCCGACATTCGCGATCACATCGCGCGCGAAACGCAAGACAACATCGATCGCGGCATGCCGCCAGCCGAAGCCCGCTTCGCAGCGTTACGAAAATTTGGCAACGTAACTCGCGCAAAAGAAAACACGCGCGAGGTATGGATCATGGTCTGGCTCGAGCAATTTCTTCAGGACGTCCGATTCGGCCTGCGCATGCTGCGCAAATCTCCGGGCTTCACGCTGATCGCGATTCTTACCCTCGCTCTCGGCATCGGCGCAAACACCGCAATTTTTAGTGTCGTGGATTCCGTTCTCCTGAAGCCCCCTCCCTATCGCGATCCAGATCGAATCGTGTGGATCGTCGAGCAGCAACCTCGCAACTCATTCGTCAGAGCTAACACTTCTGTATCGCTCGTCGACTACCAACGGCGATACCCAGAAATTCTGTCGCAGGTGGCGAGTGTCAGCCCGAGCGGTGCCACAATGACTGGCATCGCTGAACCGGAAGTATTGGATCTCTCAGAAGTTTCATCTGAATTCTTTCCGCTGCTGGGTTGGCAGCCCGCGCTCGGACGCGAATCCATCGCCGATGATGAAAAACCGGGCGCCGCGCCTGTGATGATTTTGAGCGACGCCCTCTGGAAACGAGCGTTCAGCAGCGATCGCGCGGTGATCGGCCGCGTCGTGCTGCTCGACAATGTTGCGCGCACCATCGTCGGCGTCATGCCGCGCGATTTTCAAAATCCGCTCTACTCTCGACCGGACGCTTGGATTCCACTCGCTCTTGGAAAAAATCAAACTCAATGGATCGCGCGAATGTCTGAGAGCGCCGACGTTCGTTCAGCAACAACTCGCTTGACGCTCGCCGACCAGACTCTCGACGGCCGCACCGCCGATTGGCACGTATCAGTGACGAGTCTGCACGAAGCGCTTTCGAGCGACCTCCGTCCCGGACTTTTGATCCTGCTGGGTTGCGCAGCATTCGTTTTGCTGGTTGCTTGCACAAATGTCGCCAACCTTTTGCTGGCGCGCGGTACCGGCCGGCGCGTGGAGATCACCGTGCGCTCCGCAGTCGGCGCAAGCCAGCCGCGAATCGCGCGGCAAATGCTCACAGAAAATCTTTTGCTCGGATGCATGGGCGGCGCAGCGGGACTCGCAGTCGCCTACTGGACATTGAAATTTGTAATCGCCGCGGCGCCCGCCGGAATTCAAGGTCTCGATAAAGCTCATCTGGACGCGCGAATTTTGTGGTTCACGGTGGGCGTCTCGATTTTCACTTCGCTGCTTTTCGGCGCGCTCCCAACAATGCGGCTCACGCGGGTAGATCTCGCGAGTTCGCTAAAAGAAGGAGTCGGCACCGGCGCAGCAACTGGAGTACGGCACTCCCGCGCGTTGAGCGTACTCGTCGCCTGCGAAGTGGCGATGGCTCTGATCCTCATGCTCGGCGCGTTGCTTATGGTCCGCAGCTTCCTCCGGATCAGACCGAATCATCCTGGCTTCGATCCCGGTAAAAAACTGAGTGTCATGTTGCGTCCTGCCGAGTGGAAATATCCGACAACCGAGCTTCGTCAACAATTTTTCGATCAGGTGATTGAACGAATTGGATCTCTGCCGAGCGTTAAAGAAGTAGCGGCCGCGGACTTTCTGCCTCTCTCGGGAATGGTGATCTTTGGGCGAGCGTCTACGAAACCAGGTGAGGCAGGTCTCGTAACTAACTCCCGCGCGATTACGCCAAACTACTTTCGTCTCATGGGAATCTCGCTCCTGAGTGGAAGAGAATTTACGAATCTCGATAACGCTACAGCGCGCAAGGTCGCAATCATAAGCCGCAAGATGGCGGAGCGAATCTGGCCTGGCCAAGATGCGCTGGGCAAACATTTCACAGCTGAGAACAAGGTCGGTCAACTTGAAGTCGTGGGTATAGTGGCCGATACTCGGGAGTCAAGGGGCAACGTCGAACGATGGAGCCAATTTTACGTTCCAATGAATCAGACACAGTCACGCGCGGCGACCCTCGTTATCAGCACGACATCGGAACCGGATAATCTTGTGCCTGCCGTGCGCGGCGCGATCCTTGCGATCGACAAAGATCAGGCAATGATGAATGTAAGGACGTTGCAGGAAATCGTATCGTCATCAGTCTCTTTCGTGCGCTTCGAGACGTTGCTCATGGCATCTTTCGCCGCCATCGCGCTTGTGCTTGCCTCCGTGGGAATTTACGGGGTGATTTCCTACAGCGTCAGGCAGCGCACACGCGAATTGGGTATTCGCATCGCGCTCGGCGCCTCCTCGCCAAAGATTATCCGCGCTGCGCTCGCCGCGACGATGCTTCCCGTCGCGGTAGGCCTGGCCGCGGGATGGCTCGCCACTTTGTGGCTCACCAGATTCATGTCCAGCGAACTCTACGGCTTGAGCCGCACGGACGCCGCCGCAAATATTGCAGGCGTATCTGCGCTGTGCATCGTCGCTGCACTTGCGAGCTACATTCCCGCGCGGCGCGCAAGTCGCATCGATCCCATCGCCGCTCTTCGTTCCGAGTAGGACGCGGAGTACCACTTGTGACGCCGCTCACACGCACCTGTACCGCGCGTCACTGAACTCACACCCTCATCCAATCCAAGATAGCTTCCAGAAAATATAAATTTGGCTGCGGAGCGGTCCGAGCCAGCGAGGCCGGGTTTCACGAAAGCCCAAGTGCCTGCCGCTCTTCGCTCCGCAAGCCAATTCAAAGGAATGCAATGACGGTTACATCCAAACGAGAGGTCGCACGGATTCTTCGCATCGAGGCAGAGAACGTCAAGCGCCACGGTTTTGCCGACATTCCCACATATTCATTCGATTGCCTCCAAGCGCAGGTGCTTCGTCCGGATCCGTGTCTCGGTTGTCTGTTGAAAAACTTCGTGCCCGATCAAGTTCGCGCGGAAGCGTTTCCGTGCCAGCATCTTGATCCGGATGCTTACCAGAAAATTTTTTCCGAACCGGGAATGCCCGAGAAAGTAGCCACTCGTCTCTCAAGCCTTGCGGACGAGCTTGAAACAGCAGCGGCCAAGGAAGAAGCTCAATTGCAGTAGCGTCGTTGCCTCCGCTTCCCTCTTCCGCCCTCTGAATTAAGTTGATGTACTCGCAAATCCGCGCGTCCGTCTCTCCTCGCGTACCTGTACTAAACCTGTCCCTCAGACCCGCAGACACGCTTCCTCAATTGAAATAGTGTTCGAGCCACTTTCCCAGTCCTACCGAGCCAAAAAGCCCGGCTCGTGCAATTCCAGTACCGGGGCCCGTCAACTTCGCAATCGGTAAGAAAGGGGGCTCATGATGAAGCAGCACGTCATCAAGAGCGATAAAGCAGGGCACAGGGGATTTCGCAAAGCAAAACTTTCAATGTACGTTTTACCTGTTCGGGATTTTATTCTTCGCAACGGTTGCTCTCAGCCAGATTGGTGCGCACGATCCAGGTCCGCGCTCCGACAAAGTCGATTCCGGCAATCCATTCCAGGACTGAATTCATCGCCGGGACTCGCCGCCGCTATTCGCCGACGGCAAGCAGCGGTTCCAGACCGTCGAAACAGTTCAAGGCGGCACCAACAACGGGCTCGGGCCGCGATTTAATGCGCTCTCCTGCGCGGGTTGTCACGCACAGCCTTCGGTTGGCGGCTCAAGTCCAAGCGCGACCGTCTATCCAAACATCGGAGCGAATCCGCAAGCGTCGATGGCGAATTACCTTGGCGCAAAAAACGAGGTGCCTTCGTTCATCTCCGGGGAAGGCCCCGTGCGCGAAGTGCGGTTCCCATATTTCATGAATACAGACGGCACGGTGAACACCAGCGCTCCCGATGGCGGCGTGCATGATTTGTACGTGATCTCCGGCCGCAGCGACGGCGGCAACTGCAACATCACGCAGCCCAACTTCGCTCAATATGTTTCTGCCGGTGACGTCAGCTTTCGAATTCCCACGCCTACGTATGGCGAGGGGCTAATCGAAAACATCAGCGACGGCACAATTCTCGCCAACATGAACTCCAACACCGCCGCGAAGCAGGCCCTCGGTATCGCCGGCGAACCAAACACCAGCGGCAACGACGGCACCATCACCAAGTTCGGCTGGAAGGCGCAAAATAAATCGCTCGAAATTTTCGCGGGTGAAGCCTACAACGTGGAAATGGGCGTCACTAACGAGCTCTTCACAAATGAGCGTGTTAGCCCCGGCGATCCTCCGTTGCCGAAAAATTGCCTGATGAATCCCACTCCCGAAGATACGACCAACTCAGCCGCGAGGCCCGATTCGGCTGTCTCAAGCGACGTCGTGGCGTTCGCGATGTTTATGCGGCTGCTTGCGCCGCCGAAACCATCCGCAACCATGCCGGGAGGCGCGACCTCCATCCAACAGGGAGAAATGTCCTTCTCCACAGTTGGCTGCGCGTTCTGCCACACTCCTCAGATGACGACGCAGAAATCGTCATTTGTGCCCGCGCTTTCCAATGTTCAAGCAAACCTCTTCTCCGATCTGCTGATCCATCACATGGGCAGCGGACTGGCCGACAATGTCTCGCAAGGAGGCGCGGGCCCCGATCAATTCAGGACCGCACCACTGTGGGGATTGGGACAGCGCGTGTTCTTCCTGCATGACGGACGCACGAACGACTTGATGCAAGCCATCCTTGCACACAGTAGTCCGGGCTCCGAAGCGAATGCAGTGGTTGCACAGTTCCAGAAACTTTCTGCAACGCAGCAACAGGATCTGTTGAATTTCCTGCGGTCGCGTTAGGAAACGCAGGTTGCACGCTGTCTAGAAATGAAGCGGGCGGCACCCGCGCGCATCGGATGCCGCCCGCTATTTCTTTTTCTTAGCGAATACAATTCGCGCGGCGCAAAAATTTTCGCGCGAGTGCGAGCTGCGTCTGAGCGTTATCGATCGGAATCCAGAAATAATTTCTGCACTCGCCAGTTCAATATTTCAGCGACGTAAATTTCGTGCTCCGAAGGACACGCGATTTCGTGAATCCATCCGAATTGTTTGAGCTGCTTTCCGGATTCGCCGAACATCCCGAGAACTTTTCCATCCAAAGACATTTTGTAAATGCGACCGGGATATGCGTCTGAGGCAAACAGCACTTGGTTCGGCCCCGGCGTGATGCAAACTGTCCACGGCGCGCCGGGCGCCATCGTGCCTGTCGCATTCGGCGCGGGCTTGGCGCCGATCGCAGGCCGCGCGTTTGGATCAACAGGAACGTCGATCGTCATCTGCCTCAGAAATTTTCCTTCTCCATCGAAAACTTGAATCCTGCGATTGCCGCGATCCGCCACATAAACATTTCCCGCTGCATCCGTGGCGATGCTGTGCGGCGTGTTGAATTGTCCCGGTTGATCGCCCGGCTCGCCCCAGGATTTCAGCCAGTTTCCATCCTTATCCACTTTCGCCACGCGCGAATTGATGTAGCCATCGCTGATGAAAGTATTTCCCGCCGCGTCCCACGCAATGTCCGTCACCTGGCGAAACATTCCGTCGACAGGCGGCAGCGGTGGCTTCACGTGTTTCAGCGGAGCGGTGCCGTCATCGGAAGCTTCTTGCTTGCGGCCGAAAACCATCGCGACACGCCCATCGGGGCGAAATTTGATCACCATGTCCGAACCTTTGTCGGTGACCCAGATGTTATCTTCGCGATCCACTTTCACCGTGTGCGAGAAAGACCACGCATAAAGATTGTGGCCGATCTCGCGAATAAATTTTCCATCCGCCGCAAATTCCAAAAGCTGTGCCGCGGCCGCTCCGTACGCCGGACCGGCAGTATTGCCCCGCGAGAAAACGAAAACGTGTCCTTTCGAATTCACCGCGACCCCGCTCACTTCGCCAAGATAAACATCATTTGGCAGCTTCAGAAAATCCGGCACCGAGCGAAAATTAATCACAGGCACTGGCGTTTGCTGCGCAAAAATCGGCGCCGCAACCAGCAATCCGAAAAGGAGCGCGTACCGCCTCATGAGATTCTCCTTTGCCACACTTCGCGAAAATCATTGATCCAACAAATCTCACGCGGAGAGTAACGCCGCTCAGCCGCAAGAGCAAAGCCTCTCTCTTCCCGTCGGGGCAACGCTCGTGTGCGAAGCACGCAGGCCTCGCCCAGCACTCTAAGGATTTCTTCATATCTCGTGCCAGGGCACGATCTCGGCCGTGCCGTCGCGGCTTGCATTTTTTTTGGTTTTTCCTGGGCGTTTTTTGACTTCCCGTGTCCCGCGAGAATAGAATCCTGCCTCGCGAACTATTTTTTAGAAATCGAGTTCTGTCCAGGGGACACACCATGAAAAAATGCACATCGCAGCTCATCAAACAGATTCTTTCGCGCGTAGCCGTTCCGCTCGCCGGCGCTGCGTTTCTGATTTCCATCTCTGCGCCCCCTGCTCTGGCGCAACAGAAACCGCACCCGATGACCATCGATGATGCGTTCCGCGTTCGCGAAGTGCGCGATCCCCAATGCTCGCCCGAAGGCAAGTGGGTCGCCTACGTCTTGGGCACCACTGACACCAAAGAAGATAAGCACAACTCGCACATCTGGATGGTCAGCTACGACGGCTCGCAAAATATTCAGCTCACCGCTTCCACGGATTCCGAAGGCTCGCCGCGCTGGTCGCCCGACGGAAAATTTCTCGCCTTCACTTCTTCGCGCCCCGGAAAAACAAAGGGCAATCAAGTCTGGATCATGGATCGCGAAGGCGGCGAAGCTTCACAACTCACCGAGCTGAAAGGCCGCTTGCAAAGTTTCGAGTGGGCGCCCGATTCCAAGCGCCTCGCTCTCGTTGTCGGCGATCCCGACCCCGAAGAAGATCAGGCCGATACGGCAGGCGGCCGCGGCGGCGATTCGAAAAAAGCTCCCAAGCCGATCGTGATCGATCGTTACCGCTACAAACAGGATGGCGCGGGCTATTTGCTCAGCGATCGCCACAGCTACATCTATCTGTACGATATCGAATCCAAAAAATCGGAGCGGCTCACAAAAAGTAAGCCCGACGAATCCTCGCCGGTTTGGTCGCCCGATGGAAAGAGCATCGCATTTCTGAGCAATCACGCTCCCGATCCGGATCGCGAGCCCTCGCCGCAACTTTATGTCGCCGATGCGCAGCCCGGCTCCACTGAAAAACAAATCACAGATTACAAAACGCGCGCCGTGCAAGGACGCCCCGATTGGAGTCCCGACGGTAAATGGATCGCGATTCTCGTAGGCGAAGAAAAAAAGTGGGACGCCTACAATATGGATCGTCTCGCAATTGTTCCGTCCGATGGATCTGCCGCGCCAACAATTCTTACCGATAAATTGGATCGCAGCGTCTCCTCTCCTTATTTCACCCAAGATGGAAAAACGATTATCGCCCTCGAAGGCGACGACCGCTCCGATTATCCGATCACCGTCACGATTGCCGATCACAGCATCCAAAAAATGTTGCCGCCGCCGATGAATATCAACAGTATTTCGCATCACGGCGCTTGCGTTGCCGCGCTTTCCAGCGCTGACGACAAGATCACGGAAATTTACGCTTGGCAAAATGGCGCGCTCCACGTGCTCACGCATCAGAACGATGCGCTGATGGCGGAACTCCAACTCGGTAAAACCGAAGACGTGAATTTCAAAAGCGCCGACGGCACCGAAGTTCACGGATTGCTGACGAAACCCGTTGGCTACGTGGAGGGCACGAAAGTGCCGCTGCTGCTGCGAATTCACGGCGGGCCCAACGGCCAGGATTCGCACGCGTTCACCACCGAGCGCCAGATTTTCGCCGCGAATGGTTACGCTGTGCTCAACGTAAATTATCGCGGCAGCTCCGGACGCGGCCAAGCGTTTCAGCGCGCCATCGCTGCCGATTGGGGCCATTACGAAGTCGAGGACCTGAAAGCCGGAATCGATTACGTAATCAAAATGGGCGTCGCTGATCCCGATAAACTCGGCGTCGGCGGATGGAGCTACGGCGGAATTCTCACCGACTACATGATCGCCAGCGATCCGCGTTTGAAAGCCGCGACCAGCGGCGCAGGAACCGCATTCACCGTCTCCTTTTACGGCACCGATCAATACATCATTCAATATGATTACGAAATCGGTCCGCCGTGGAATCCGAAATCGTGGGACACCTACGTAAAGCTTTCGTATCCGCTGCTGCACGCGGATCGCATCAAAACGCCGACAATATTTTTTGGCGGCGAAAAAGATTTCAACGTTCCCGTCCAAGGCGGCCAGCAAATGTACGAGGCGCTGCGCAGCCTCGGCATCGACACGACGCTGATCATTTATCCCAATGAAAATCACGGCATCTCGCGGCCCAGCTATCAGCGCGATCGCTACGAACGCTATCTCGCGTGGTATGCGAAATACATAAAGAACGAATCCGCTCCGATGAAAACAGCGGCAGCGGGAACTAATTAGCGAATAATTGCCGCGCGATTTGCGCGGCGATTTTTACAGCGATTCTCGAATGCATTTGCGATGACGATGCAATCCGCTTCCGTTCTGCGCGAACGTCATCTTTTCGCCGCTACGCCGAAACGCGTTCTCTCGCTCGATGGCGGCGGAATTCGCGGAATAATTTCTCTCGCATTTCTCGAACGCATCGAGAAATTGCTTCGCGAGCGTTCTGGAAATCCCGAGCTGCGGCTCGCCGATTATTTTGATTTGATCGGCGGAACTTCCACTGGCGCGATCATCGCAGCCGGTCTCGCATTTGGACACTCCACGCAACATTTGATCGATCTCTATTTCAATTTGTCGCGCCAGGGATTTCAAAAGCATCACTGGATGGGCGGCACTCTTGTCCCGAAATTTCGCGCCGAGCCGCTCGCCGAAACCATTCGCTCGCAATTCGGCGCGGAAACTTTGGGCTCTGAAAATCTGCGCTGCGGCCTCGCGATAGTCGCCAAGCGGCTCGACACCGGAAGCGTGTGGCTGTTTCACAATCATCCGCGCGGGCCGTTTTTCGCTCCCGAAGATAATTCCGCCGGCGCAATCCCAAATCGCGATTTGTTGCTTGCGAATTTGCTTCGCGCCAGCACCGCTGCTCCAACTTATTTCGAACCCGAACTCATCGAAGTGAGCCGCGGAATCAGCGGTGCGTTTGTGGATGGCGGCGTAAGTCCGCACAACAATCCCGCTCTGTTGATGCTGATGCTCGCAACATTACACGGCTACGGTTTTCGCTGGCCGCTTGGCGCCGATCGCTTGATGGTTGTTTCCGTCGGCACCGGTTCCCCTCCATTCAAAAGAAATGCGGAAAAACTTTCCAGCGAGCCCGCCGCCATGCTCGCCGTGGAAGCACTGCGCTCGATCATGCAGGATTGCAATTGGCTCGGGCAGGCGCTGATGCAGTGGATGAGCGCGACGCCCACGCCGTGGCCAATCGATAGCGAAATCGGAAATCTCGCCGGCGATCGTCTAACCGAAAAACCTCTCGTACATTATTTACGCTACGACGCATTTCTCGATGCGCAGTGGCTCGAGCAACGCATCGGCCTTCGTCTCACGCCCGACGAATTGCTCGCGATACAAACAATCGATCGTCCCGATCTCGCGGCTCGCTATCTCGATGTTGGCCGCCGCGCCGCGGAAGTATTGGTGAGCGCGGACCACTTCCCTGCTGCATTCGATTCACTTTGAAATATGAGTCGCGGCTGCGGTGCGTGTGCAAATTAAACGTATACTTCGTTGCTTCACGAGGTGATCGATGATGCGCCGCCGAAATCTCATTCTCGTTGCTCTCGTTTCTGGCAGTCGACGCTGGCCTGCACAATAGTAGTGCAACGCGCCGCATCGAGCGCGCCGATCGCGCCCGCCGCCAAACCGCAAACTTCCGCAATTTATTTTCCGGAGCGCTTCGACTGGCAGCACAAAAAGCCCGAAGAAGTTGGCATGGATTCGGCGAAACTAGATGAAGCGGTGAAGCTCGCCATCGCGAGCGAAACTCCCGAAACGAAAGATTTGGCGCTTAATCTCGCCACCACTTTCGGCGCCACAGAACCGTACTTCTCGCTGATGGGGCCCGCAAAAGATCGCGGTGCGACAAATGGCGTGATCCTTCGTCACGGATACATCGTCGCCGAGTGGGGCGATCCGAATCGCGTGGACATGACGAACAGCGTGACGAAAACTTTTCTCACCACTGTCGTCGGCCTCGCGTGGCAGCGCGGACTGATTCGCGATGTAAATGATTACGCGCGCGATTACATGCCGCCCGATGTGGATCTGTTCGAAGGTCCTCACAATCAAAAAATAAAATGGGACGACTTGCTGCGCCAAACCAGCGACTGGCAAGGCACTCTCTGGGGCAAGCCCGATTGGGCCGATCGCCCCGAAGGCGAAAAGCCCGCGGACTGGCCGAATCGACAGCTCCATGAGCCCGGAACGCATTACAAATACAATGACGTGCGCATAAATGTTCTGGCGCTTGCGGCGCTGAACGTTTGGCGGCGCCCGCTGCCGGAAGTTTTGCGCCAGGAAATCATGGAACCGATTGGCGCCTCCTCTACGTGGCGCTGGTACGGTTATGAAAATTCCTGGGTCGATATCGACGGCGCGAAAATGCAATCCGTAAGCGGAGGCGGCCACTGGGGCGGCGGAATGTTTATCAACGCCTACGACATGGCGCGCTTCGGATATTTATTTCTGCGCAATGGAAAATGGAAAGATCGCACGATCGTTTCGGAAAAATGGATCGCCATGGCGCGCACTCCCGGTCCCGCGAATCACGAATACGGATTCGCGAATTGGTTTTTGAATACGGATCGCAGACCGCTCCCCGCGGCGCCTTTGAATTCCGTGCGCTTCGAGGGAAACGGCGCGAATATTATTTATATCGATTGGGATAACGATATCGTCGCGGTGGTCCGCTGGATTCGCGGCGGCCCGGCGCTGAATGATTTTCTCGCGAAAATGCTGGCTTCCATCGCAAACTCCAGCAAATAAAAATTAGGTCTTCTTCTACCTCGATCCGTAAGGGCAAGGTTCTGCCAGTGGCACAGGCTCTCAGCCTGTGTAGGTTTTCCTCGCCACTACGCCCGCGCAAATTCGATCAGCGGCTGATCGTGATCTGCTGAGGATCCAGTTCGTAGCCTTCGTCTTTTACGGCTTGCTGTGCCGACTGGCGCAATGTCTGTTCGTCGGTATCTTTCGAAGCTTTGGTGAACCGGCGAATCACTTCGTCGCCGATTTGAATGCGGGTCAACCACTCGCGTTTGCCCGTATCCCAGGTAACTTCCACTCGGTCTGCTCTCATGTCACCTCCATTAACGCGTATATACACCAACGCATCGCATGAGGTCTATGCCGTAAACACCCGAGCCGCGAAGTCAACGAATTCAGCGAAAGATTCGCGATGATCGGTCACGGCTTCAGGTACTTCGCAAGAAACGCGTAAATTTCCTTGCGCGAATCGTGCGCGTACGCAGTGTCAATGCGATTGAAGTGATGGCCGCCCGGAGCGTTATCGTAAATTTTATATTCGAATTGTTTTCCATTCGCCTTCAGCGAATCGATCAGGTGCTGCACTTCCATCACGTTCACGTCTTCGTCGTTGGTATTTGTGTGGACGAGCAACGGCGTGTCGAGTTCCGCCGCGTGAAAATATGGCGAGCGTTTTCGATATTCCATCGGATCGTCTTCGGCTTGTTTGCCGATGAAGCCCGCGAAAATATCGCGATAACCCTGCGACTTATAACCCATGCGCATCACCAAATCGCTGACGGGGCAGCCCGCGTAAGCAACTTTGAATTCATGCGGCCAGCGAAAAATTGTCATCAGCGTGATGAAGCCGCCATGGCTCCAGCCCATGATGCCGACGCGGGTGGCATCAACGTGCGGAAGATTTTCCAGCGCCCAATCTTTAATCGTGTGAACGTCGTCGACTTCCGCGCCGCCGTAATCGATTTGGTTGTAATACTCGCCGCCATATCCGGTGCTGCCGCGATAATCCGGCGCCACCACGATGTATCCCTGCTGCAGCAATTCGCGAATCGGGTGAAGATAAATCAGATCGAAACGGCCATGTACTCCGCCGTGAACGAAAACCATCAGCGGAGCTTTCTGCCCGGCCGCCAATTTTTTCGGCGTGAGCGTCATGAAATAAATGATCAGCGGATTTCCCGCGCCCTGGCCGGTGGCATTTTTCATGCGAATCGGCTTTGTGCTGGTGATCTCAAATGAATCGATGTCCGCGATATCCGAAAGTTGAAACTGCCACACTGCTCGCTCGGCGAGACGCGTCGTTTCGTCAACGCTGAAATTTGTTCCCTGCTGCCCGTTTGCGATTTGCTGCAACTGCGCTGAGCCAGGTTCTGTGGGAGCTGCCGCTCCGCGCCCTTGGGCGAATACGTAGCCGCTGAATGAGAGACTGCAAAGAATCAGTACGAAGGCCTTTAAACCGCGCGACCACGCGTTCGAATGGACCACCGCCATACCCCCCGAGTAATAATGTTTTAAGTGCGAGAGAGCGTTTATCACAAATGCGGCATTAAGGGCAGCGATTTGAGTGCCGTTACTTGTTATAGGTGTCCCCGGTCTGTGCCCCCTGTTTTCTTACCCCCCCCCACCCCCCTCAAAAACACGTGTTTTTTAGCTAAGTGTTGATTCTGCGGGGGTTACGGCAATTTCGTGACGGCAAAAAGGGCCTTTGCCTTCAGAGTAGTTCGGGGAATATTTAAGCCCCGAGCATCAGCAACGAGCGATTTTCCCGTTTTGGAACTGATTGGGCGAAAATCTACAGCTAAACGAGTGGAACAGTCAGAAATTTAGGGTGTTATTCTCCAGTGTCATTATCTCGCAAACGTGGAAAGTTGTCAAGATAAAAATAGTACTACAAGTACTAGAGAAAATGCTAGAGATAGTAGCCGAGACCGGAAAATAGAGTCTTTGCGGTGCCGTCTTGCAGGCTAATTACTTCGAGCCAATGGTTCTCATACGCGTCCGCTTCTAAGACGATTTCTTCCTGATTGTTTCCCTCGACTTCAGCGACATCGAGCAAAGTAGTATTGAGATACCGTTGGTATGTCCGCGTCCGTTTTTTGAAACGGGAGTTTACGCAGCAGGATTGGCCGAGAATTGTCGGCGATGATTACGATTACCTGGCAGAGCTCGACGCTGGAGCCTACTGCGTGCGAGTAATTCGCTTCGGCGACGCTCCAACCCGAGTGGGCTGATTTCCAAACCGTGAAATAAATTTGACCCTTAACTTTTGCAGGCAAGCCGATTTGTCGCAGTTCACTGATCAGAATGTCGCAAACGTTCTCTGGAGGCTGGAGATGTTGCTGGCACACATTTGCTTCGGTGCGTCTCGTTCCATTTGCAGGTGAAATTCGCGATGACTTCGACGCCAGTTCGCGGTTTCTTTGGATTCTTGATCTCGCAGCCATCGTCTGGGCCGTTGCCAAAGGGTGATTCGCCACAGTAATGGGATTTTAGGAACGTCTTGATCCTACGGCACCGCGAATCGGTGCATGCGAGGCCGATGCGGGTCTTTGGTTTGTGCAACGATCTGGGCACACATCACGATCAGCAAACGCATGATGTGATGAAGCGCCTGATTCAAAGCGGTGGCAGCATCCATACGAAAACGTACCAGTCTAAAACCGCTTACTTCTGCGGCTTGATATCCAGGAGCATGCCCGGGCCGTTGGTGCCGGTTTGCACTTGCGGCACCTGGCCATTCCATTTCGCGATCCAGCGATCGGTCACGGCGAGTTTTTGCCACTCGATAATATTCTGGCTGATCGACGCGGCGCGCACGCGATTGGATTCCGCTTCGCCATTGGCCACGGCAACTTGCGCTTTCGCTTGGCCTTCGGCTGCCGCGACTAGTTTCGCCGCGTCGGCTTGCGACTGCACCAGTTCATTTTGTTTTTGCACGGCGATTTGCTGCGCCTGCACCTTCGCATTGATCGAATCGATCACCGATTGTGGCGGCCGCGGCGAGCCGATGAATCCGAATTGATCGATCACCACGCCGATGTCAGCGACTTGTTTCTGCAAGTCCGATGCGCGAATTCTGCTCCAGCTCGGATTTCTTTTCGCCCATGATTTCCTGCACCGTGTATTGCGAGCCGGTGCGGTTGATGGCGTCGCGCGCTACGTTGCGCAGAAATCCGTGCGTGAATTGGGAGATGTCGTCATTGCGAAATTTCACGTAGAACGCGGGAACTTTGCGCGGCATCGAGATGATAGGAAACGGAAAGATCGCCGTAGACGGTGAGGCCGTCTTTGGTGTTGAACGACATTTCTTCGTTGTTCGCCGAGCCCTCGTTCGGATCCTTCGTCCATTTCGCGGTTTGCACCGACGTGGGATATTCCACGATCGTCGATGAAAGGAAATTGTAGAAAACCCAGCCCGTGCGGATGGGCAGATCTTCCACGCCGCGCTGCGAGCCGGCGAGGTCGACTTTAATTCCCACGCGGCCCGGGCCGATGCGCGTGGCGCAACCGACAAAAAACAGCACGATAATTACAGGGAATTGCCAGCAATCCATATTTCCGCATCATGTTCTTTTCTCCTATCGATATAACTCGCCGTGCGGCTTCGTTTTGTGGTGCCAGATCCACCTCATCGCCGCCAGGAAAACCACAACGACCACCACAATCAGCCCGATGCCTGCCCGCAACTTTCATATCGCTGGGCTGATTGAGCAGATCAAGTCCAAATGTAATGAGATAAATCGCGCCACAAAATACGAGAACAAGCGCTGCGTATACAAAACTTTCTCTCATGGCCTTATGCGCCTCGATCGCTTGCTGATGCCTATGCTGAAATCGCGTCTACCATGTTCTACGTTTCGGCACGAACGGTTCTTTCGTCCACGTCCGCACACAATTGCCCGCACAGGTGAGTTCGGTGGGCTCATTGGGAGTGTGGAGTGGAGACGTATTAAAGGTTATCCACGGGAATCATCAAAAGCAAACACTGTGCCGCGCTGGCCCAACGACAAGCGCATCGATTGATTTGATGCATCCACGGTATGACTATGGTAGAATGACCATAGTCGTTATGGAGCCCCTATGAAGACGATGGCTGCAGGAGCATTCAAGACGAAGTGTCTCGCCGTGATGGATGAAGTACAGGCGAAACGCGAGACCGTCGTAATCACAAAACATGGCAAACCGGTTGCGAAGCTGGTTCCCGTGAATTCCGACGCGGATGACATTTTCAATTTTTTCGCAGGTAAGGGCGAGATTACTGGAGACGTTGTTTCACCAGCGCTTTCGAGGCGCGAGTGGGGCAACCTCGCGTGATCCTGTTGGATACGCACGTCGTAGTGTGGCTGGCATTCGAAGGTGAACGTGTCTCTGCGAAGGCGATGGAGGCCATTCGCAGCGCGCGGACAAGCGCCGAGGGGCTGGCGATTTCTGATATCAGTTTGTTGGAGATAGCCAATCTTCTGAGCAAGGGCCGATTGCGAATCGGCAGCGGCATGGAATCCTTTCTTCAGGAAGTCGAATCGAGGTTTGTGGTACTGCGGATAACTGGACGAGCCTGCGTTCGCGCCATGGAGCTTCCTGCCAGTTATCCGAAGGATCCTGCAGATCGAATTATCGCAGCTACTGCACTCGTTGAAGGCATTGCGCTGATTACCGCAGACCAAGAGATCCGCCGGTCGAGAGTTGTGACCACGATCTGGTAACCGGGCTATAGTTATTATTTAAGCGTCCACCCGACTGCACGAATGGAAGATTGCGGCATCGATCGCTTCGTCGGTGATCGCGGCTAGTTTTACGTTGCGGTGAAGGCTCCAGTGTTCAGTTTGTTCGGCGGTTTTTCCGGGAGCTAGTTTGGTGAGCGGGCTCAGTGTTTCCATTTCGAGGAATTCGTTATTGGTGAATGTTTCGAAGGAACAGCCGAAATCCGGATAGGGTTCGCCGGGAATTGCGTGGGCGCGTTTTACAAATGCTTCGCCGTTTAGAACGTAGGCTCCCCAGGTATTTGGATTAAACATTCCGAGCTTTTGCGCGTTCGAGTTTGTTGGATCTTGCCGCAACGTAAGATATTTCTTAGTGAAGTCCCAGCGCTTGTCAGCGAGATTTGTGTAGGCCCACATCACCAGAGGATTCGTGGCTTCGAGATTGGCGGGATGCGTGCCGCGCGGCGGAAATCCGGAAATTGCGATTCCTCCGGGCGACATCATGGTGAGCGACCAAACGGAAAATTCCAGCGAGAAGAGAGAGCGATTTGTGATGCGATGAATTACGGTGACGCCGGTTCCGGCGGCGTCCATTTTCACTTCGATTTCTTTTTGCAGATTAGTGAGCGGCTCGACGGGCGCGCGCGCGATCAAACCGTCTGCGGTCGGGGTAATTTCCACGGGACATTGTCTGGCGCCCACGTGGCGATAGGGTCTTCGGGGGCTTTCCAAACGCGATCGCCGCCGCGAAGTTGGAATTTTTCTTCTTTGGTGCCGCCAAGCTGCTCGGCATATTCTTTGAAAAGATTTTGGCCGCCCACGAATCCGAAACGGATCACACGCGGGCCAACGTCGCCGGTGACGACGAGTTCCACTTCGCCGTTGCTGACGCGATAGCAATTGTGCCAGCCCTTGTATTCGATTTTTTCAACTTTCACATCGGCGCGAACGTGCGACGGAAAGATTGCGGCGAGAGCAAGTAGCAGCATTATTTTTGACATGGCGCGACTCCGTTTTGTGGCGAGGCTGCGTGAAGATATCAGTGAACACGAAAGAAAAGAAATGTAAAAATGAGCAGAACTAACGCGATGAGCCGGGCACAGCGTTTGCGTGCAATATTTTCTCGCACCACGAAAGAATTTTGCCACGCCAGGCGGGTTCGTCAGCGAAAAAGCCCTTCAACAGAGGGGCATCGCGAAGGGTTGCGTTCTTCCAGAGAAGGGCTTCCTCAACTTCACGCGGAATGTTTCTCTGATGTTTTTTGGTGCGCCGCCTGACCCCGAAGTAAGACTCGAGGAATCTCGCATCAATCAGGATTAGGCGTTTGTGTGCGGCGGCGTTGTACGCCATGTCAAATGTACCCTTGGCTCGAAAGTCTAAAAAGGGTCTCTGCACGTTAGCAATACCAGAATTGGCGAGGCTTGCCCGCTTCTGTTGTTTCTTCTTGATTGCGACGCTAAGCGGCGAGTCGGGCATTTTCCTAAAAGCTTTCTGTCTGTTCTCGGCAATTTTTTCCGTTGAGGAAACATCGGCTTCCACGGAGGCAGATTCGCCAGCGTTCGCTCTCAACCCACCGAGAATCTGCGCAACAGATCGCCGATCGTGCATGTGGCTGCGCTGCTTCCCTTTGCGAATGCCCTTTCGACTCGCTGCGGGATTTTCGCCGTAGGTGTTGCGCCTGTCTCTCTTAAGGCTCAGAGCCTTCTTGTCTTGTGGGGATCTGATCTTGCTCACAGGTACCTCGCCGCGACGCGAACCGAACCACGATAGAGGGTCGAATCGGTTTTCTGGCCATTTTATGAATCGGCCACACTCTACGCAAACATCGCAGTTACTGCTTACACAGTTCGCCGAATTCGTGTAAAGGCGAGCCGGAGGTGTGAGACACGCGCGATTCTCAAGCGCCGTGGCCGGAAACTTTAGGGAAGCGTGTAGATCAGAAGTTTGTTGTCGTCTAGGACAGAAAGGTGGCGCCCGTCTGGAGATAGAGCGGCTCGCGAAGTCCCGCGCACCACTTGCTCGAAAATTGGCTTTCGAGACGCTTGCTCGTAAACAAATATCTTGTGTAACCGGCGGCAATGTAGTGGAAGGACCTCGCTTAAGCCCTCGAGTGATTATTCTGAGTTCGCAGAGTTGAAATATTTCGAGGTCGGCGGAACTAGCAGGAAATAGCCTACTGCGATCAACAGCACGAGATGCGCGGCGGCGAGCGAGAGCGAGTTGAGCGCGCTCACGACTACGTGAAACGCGAGCCACGCCAGCACCACCCAGCGAGCCCATCCGCGTCCCTTGTAAACAAATATTCCGCCGACGATCGCGATTATTCCGAGGAGGGCAAGTGCAAGCGTCCAGCGATTCAGCGGATTCTTGAGAACGGGAACGACGAGAGTTGCCAGGCCTCCAACGATAAATAGGAGAGCTATGACGATGATCTGGAATGGACGTTTCATGGCATCGAAGGTCACGGGTTTGAGGCGCAGCCGAGGAATCGCCAGCGCACGGAAGTCCTCCCAAGTCGTGATAAATTCATGCTCTCGCTATGCTCAATCTTCAAACGACCCGCGTTGGGACGATTTCCGTGGAGGATACCGCACTCGATTCGACCCACGACCGCATTTGTTAAGACTGGAGGCGAAACTTGATACGGCTGCCGCGTGGGGCAAACTTTGGAACGAGCTTACATCATCAAGGCGATGTCGGCGACGCAATCCTATGCGGCCGTTCCGCACATTGTTCGTATCTATCGCGAACAGGGCGGAGATTCCTGGAATACGTATGCAATTGTCGCGATTATTGAGCTGGCCCGCACAAACGGAAAAAATTCCGATGTGCCGATTGAATTGAAAGACGAAATTATTTTCAGGCCATCCGCGATTTAGCCGAAATTGCGGCAGTTCAAGTTTTGCAAGCAAAGGCTGTTGAAGATGCACGAGCGATTCTGGCAGTATCCTCGCCCTGGGTGCCGGAGCTCGAACCTACGCTCGGATACTCGTAGGCTACTCCGAGGAGGAATTGTTGGGGATTGAGGAGCTATCTTAATTGCCGTAATCACATAAAACGGAAAAACGTGAAAGGCTGCATGGATGTTTGAAAAATCTTCAGCGGAAGATCGGTTCAACTGGCGGTGGCTGCTTTATTCCGTGCTGGTCGCCTTAACCCTATTTGTGCCTGCGGCGCTCTTCGATCCAGATTTGTCGTTGCTTGCGTTTGTGATCGCCGGGATCATCATCGGGCTCGTATTGATCGGCTACTCGGTGAAGAAAGCGTTTGCGAGAAAACCTCGCGAGTGCCTGTCAATATTGATGATGCTCGCGATCTATGGGGCTACTTCCGCGATCCTCGTCGCCAACCATAACGGGGTTCGCACCGCAGCCAGATGGCTGGTGTGGACAAACTATTACAAGGCTAGGGTGATGTCGGAGCCGGACTCAACGAACGGTGAGCTGAAGCACACCGAATGGGATGGTTGGGGATGGGCTGGGATGGATACGTCGGTGTATCTGGTTTTCGATCCGGCTGATTTGCTCTCAGGAGCAGCGAAGAGTCATCAGTCCGGCAAATATACTGGAATTCCCTGCCCGGTCGATATTGTCCGCCGACTCGAAAGCCACTGGTATTCTGTCCAGTTTTATACCGATGAGTCCTGGGGGCAATGCAAATAGCCACGCACCACTAATTCTTCAGAGTTAGTTTGAATGAATTGAAGAATTTTTCCGAAGCGGCCGAGCCTTCCTTCGTTTTCGGGCAGACGGAAGCGACAACATAAACGCGGAGATTATCCACGATCACGAGACCTCTGAGGTTTTGAGTTTCGGATGCGCCGGTGAAAGCAAGTACAGGCAACTTTTCAGTTGGGCTGCGCGAGAATTCTGTTCGCGCGCTGGTGAGCAGGGTGGCGTTGAACCCTTTGAGGAGATTGTCCTCTTCGGCCTTCATTCCGGATTCCACGGGATAGGTGGTATTCGGATCGTAGTCGGTGAAGGTCACGCCGATGATCATGTCTTTGACGACTACGATCACGTTGTTGATCTGAATGGTCTGCCCGTTTGTGGTGTTGGTGTTGTGAACAGGAGCGGGCTGGATGGGGTATAGCGCGCTGAAATGTCCCTCGGCGGAGGTGAACTTGACCCAGGCGTCGCTGGCCTGCTGCGCCGGGGGTTTCAACTTGAACGAACTGAGAAATTTTGTGATGGCTGCGGAGCCGTCCTGCGCTTTGGGGCAAAACGTTATCAGCGTGTAGTTCGTATAGCCGTCATAAATGACGAGGCCTTTTAAATTTAAAGTGGCGTTTTCTCCGGTGAATTCCAGCATGGGGAGCTTGTCATTCGGTCCGCGCACAAACTGGGTAGAGCTGCCCGTGAGCATTTTGCCGCCGCCCATTTGAAGCAGGTTGTCTTGCGCGGTTTTGAATGTGCCATCCGCAGTGGGAGTCGCCTGCGGATCCAACTCCATGTAGGAGACGAGGAAGTTGATTCCGTTTTGGCCGGCAATGTATGTGTAGACTTCGGTGGTGCGGTCGCCATCCTTGTTGGTTTGGTGATCGGCCTTCGGCTTCGCGGGAAACGAAGCGGTGAATTTTCCCGAGGGCGGCGAATATTTCACCCAGGTCTGCGCCGCTTGCCGCGCCGCGAGCGATGCGGCCATGAGCCATGACAGAAATAAAAGCGCGGCGATTTTCTTTTGCACGGCGGCAGCTCCTCGGAAAACGGAGCATATCATCAAGAGGGTTTGTGAAGGATAGACGGACGATAGTGGAAACGGGTACTTCGACTAAGCTGCTCAGGGAAAAGGGAAAGTGGATACGGAGTCACATGCTCTCGCTACGTAGAGTTTTGATCCTTGCAGTCGTGTGTGCAGCGTTTGCAGTCACGCCGTTCGCTGAATCGCGCGATAAGCCAGCGTCGACTCATCAATCCGGCGCGGCGAGCGCGGCTAAGCCGGACAACTTTCTTTCTGAGACCTTTGCATCTGTTGTGCCTGAGATCAAGGCAAAATCCCGAGTGCCGGTGCTATTGCCCAGCGAGCTACCAACGCCGATGGGAAACGCCAAATACGCAGTGATCGAAAAGTCTACGGAGAGCGAGTATGCGATATCTCTGTATTACAAGATGGGGATCGGAGACGCAGGTTTCGCGGCCTTCTTTGCGGGGAATGCAAAGCCCGGCTACAAACTGCAGGGCTTGGAAAATGTTCGAGAGGTGAAACTGTCCCGCGGCATCAAAGGTTTTTTCAGCGAGGTTAGCTGCGGAGGGTCGTGCGCGCCCGCAAATCTCTGGTGGGAAGAGAGCGGTGTCTTATATCAGATTCAGCTGAAGTTCTCTTCCACACTTCCCGCGCGCGATCAGCAAAAGGCTATAACGGCGTCCGCGAATTCTGCCATTCTCGCCGGCCCGCGCTGAGTACACAGCTTTATGCGGCATACGCTGACCAAGAAATTGATGGCGCTGCCGGTCTCGATAGCATTCACCAAAGCACCGACAGAAAGGATCTTCTGATGAGACGCATCACCACCGCTATCATCGCAACGCTGCTCGTGTTCGCGACTGCTTCGGCTCAAGCGCAGTCTTCAAACCCGACGCCTCCGCCAGAAGTTAAGAAATGGGGAATATGGATTGGAGACTGGGAATTGTCAGGAACTGCGAAAGACACTCCTACGGGACACGAGTACAAAGTGAACTGGGCTCTGCACGAACGGTGGATTCTGGGCGGATTTTTCGTGCAAGTGGATCAAACATGGAAGGGCGACGGCCCGGAACTGCACTCGCTGGAAATTCTCTCTTACGATCCGATCAAGAAAATTCACACCAGCTCTGGATACTCGAGCGACGGGTCGACATGGACTTTGACCGCAACATTCGATGGAGCAACGGTGAAGGAACAAAGCGTATCGAACGGGCCGGACGGCCAAGCGACAACATGCAACACGACTTGGGTTTTTAGCGGCGACCGGAAGTCCCTCTCAGGGACACAGGAATGCGAACTGAACGGAGTGCGATGGACGGCAATTCGCGTGAGCGGAACGAAGTCGACGAGAAAAAATTAGAAGCGACAATCCGGGGAACTACTTCTGCGCATTCTGACGACCCCATTTCGTCAGCGGCTCGAGGGTTGGCCCCATACAGCATGAATAAAGAGCGCAATAGAAACAACGAGCGTCAGGCCTTCGATTAGAAGAGCATACGAGAGCGTTCTCTTGGCTCGGTCAAATCGCGCCGCCAAACGGCTTACGCCGATTCCCACGAGAATGAGTGGCGACCCGATGAGCCTGGCGAAGCAGAAACTATAGACGGCTTCAGAGAAATGCTTGCCGCCGAGAATGCACACGCCGAGACAAACCGGTGCGCTCAGGCTGAGAGCTAAAAGAAGTTGCGAATAAATTTTATAAGCAGACTCAAACTTTGCGATGACCCACACGAGAAAAACACTGGGGATCGCGAAGAGAACGACGATGAAAGCCCAAAGAAATAAATCGCCGAAAGCCCACATGCCGCCAGATGCGTCAGCCGGGTACTTGAGTTCTTGCAGGTGACGAGCAAAGAGTATCGCCGCCGCAACTAATGAAACCGCGGCATACCCAAGGCCAACTAATCCCAACTGCATCCGCGAAGACAGAGGTTTCACAAGAATATTCTATCGTCTGTATGGGAAGGGCCACGTGGTGGCGTGACAGGCTGATGGCGAAGAGCGCAATATGCAGGGCCGCTGGCACAATGCGTGGTCTCTCGATGAATCTGGTTCAAAACTCGAATAGGCAAGTATACTCTCGCTAGCTACAAGAGACAGCAACGGGGGAACGAAATGGATCAGCTGTATTGGATTCCGGTGGCAGTGGGCGTTTTCATTGTGCTGTACCTGATTTTCGGAAGCTTCTTCACCGTGCGCACGGCCGAGGTTGCGGTGATCACGCGATTCGGCAAATTTCTTCGCGTCGCCGAGCCGGGACTGAACTGGAAGCGGCCGTTCTTCGATTCCGTGGCGGGCATCGTGAGTCTGCGCGTGAATCAGATCACGCTGACGATGGAGACCAAGACCAAAGACAACGTGTTCGTCACCATTCCGATTTCGGTGCAGAATCGCGTTCGTCCGGAAAAAGTCTACGACGCCTACTACAAGTTGTCCGATCCGGTGGCGCAGATCAAATCCTATGTCGAGCAGGTGATCCTGGGGCATGTTCCGGGAATGACGCTGGACGAAGTGTTCGCCACGCAATCCAGTATCGCCGCGGCGGTGAAGCAGGAACTGGATGCGGACATGGCGGTGTTCGGATACGAAATCGTGAATGTGCTGGTGACCGATATTGTTCCCGATGCAAAGGTGAAGTCGGCCATGAACGATATCAACGCGGCGCAGCGCGAACAGGTGGCCGCCAACGCGAGGGGCGAGGCGGAGAAGATTCTGGTGGTGAAGAAGGCCGAGGCCGAAGCGGAGAGCAAGGCGCTGCAGGGGCAGGGGATCGCAAATCAGAGGAAGGCCATCATCGAAGGGCTGCAGGTCTTCGATCGAACAATTCCAGAAGGTGGTGGAGGGGGCGTCGGCGAAAGAAGTCATGCAGTTGGTGATGGTCACGCAATATTTCGACACGCTGAAGTCCATCGGCGAGAGCGACAAAACCAATACGCTGTTTCTGTCGCACTCGCCCGCGGCCGTCAAGGATGTCTCCGATCAGATTCTGCAGTCCATGCTGGTGGCGGAGAAAGCGAACGGGTAAGGCGGGAGAAGTGCAGCACAGAAAAGCTGGTAGCTGATGCAACGTATGCTGAGCGCGGTCCCTCTTCTGGCCTTAGGGATTCTCACTTTCTACGCGGCCTGGCGCGGCCACCTCTCGGGCGAAATTCTTGCGGGAGGGCTTAGATCGTACCGGCCGAACCGGTGGGATAATCCTGGCAGATTCCATTTTTATCTGGGGCTTTACTTTGTGTTCGGCACGGTTTGGACTGTGTGGGGACTGTTGATTTGCATGGGGTTTCTGAAACCGCTGCCGTGGCGCTGAAACTGCGCGCCTTCGACCCCGCTTGAGGCTAAAAGCCACTTAATGCTTTTTAGTGACAATGTTCTTAGCAGATTCGATGCAGGCAGGCTGCATATGCTGATTTTTTTCCGGAGCCAACGGACAAACTTGAAAATCTCCAAAGACATACACGCTTGTGAAATCCAGGACCATGAGGTTTCCGGGCATTTCTACTGCCTCTTCGACCTCTTCAGGGAGTCCGTCATTGAATGATCCGACCCCTGGGCCGCTGTATGTCCCCAAAAGACGATGCGTTCCAATCTTCCAAAGTCGAAAATTTGGGCTCCCGCCGTTGTAAAGGCTGAGCCTACCGTGTGTCCAATAACATGTCTTTGCATTTTCTGCTGTTCTGCACGCGATCTTGCGCGTCTTCGCATCTTGCGTCGAACCTGATATCGCCGAAGCGACAAAAACGAAAGCGAGCAGGACTGGAACGCGCCTCATGGCTGGAATCTAGCAAGCGGTGCAGCGGCGCGTAATAGGTGCCCGATTGATAGAATAATCTGGAAAATTTTACGGGCCGACGGAGATGGTGGAGTTGGAACACCTTCAAAGGAAGCGGAAAAAAACTGGCGCGCCCGGAGGGATTCGAACCCCCGACCTAACGCTTCGGAGGCGTTCGCTCTATCCATCTGAGCTACGGGCGCGCGGCGTTTCACTATCATACCTTACGGCCGCAAAGAATTTTGGCGCGATTCTGCTGCCAGCCCGCGCTTGAATTCTGCGGCGCAGGGGAGTAGCTTGAACTCCACCCGCTCAACGGATTCCAACCGAAGGAGAACAAAATATGGCGACGACAGCCTCGGCACCTCTGCTGGACCAAAGTGTTTCGAAATTTATCGCGAGAACGCACAAACTTTTCATCAATGGAAAATGGACGGAAGCAGCTTCCGGAAAAACTTTCCCTTCGTACAATCCCGCGACCGGCGACGTGCTCGCGCGCATCGCTGAAGGAGACGCGGAAGATATCAATCGCGCGGTGGCCGCGGCGCGCGCAGCATTCGATCACGGCCCGTGGCGCAAAATTACTTCTTCGGAGCGCGGCCGGATGATGTGGCGCCTGGCGGATTTGATCGACAAGCACACTGAAGAATTCGCGCAACTGGAATCGCTGGACAACGGCAAGCCGCTGAAAGTGGCGCGCGTTGCAGACGTGCCGCTCACTTCAGACATGTTCCGCTACATGGCGGGATGGGCCACGAAAATTGAAGGCAACACAATTCCGATTTCCGCAGGCGGCGGAAAGACACAATTTTTGGCGTACACGCTGCGCGAACCGGTGGGCGTGGTTGGCCAAATTATTCCGTGGAATTTTCCGCTGCTGATGGCGGCGTGGAAACTCGGGCCTGCGCTGGCGACCGGTTGCTGCGTAATGCTTGAAGCCCGCGGAGCAGACTCCGCTGACCGCGCTGCTGCTCGGCGAATTAATTCAGGAAGCGGGATTCCCCGATGGCGTGGTGAATATTGTGCCGGGCTACGGCGAAACCGCCGGCGCGGCGCTTTCCGCGCATCCGGATGTGGATAAAGTTGCGTTCACCGGATCGACGGAAGTGGGCAGACTAGTTCTGCAGGCCGCTGCCGGCAATCTGAAAAAAGTTTCGC
The DNA here is from genome assembly GCA_963785395.1 of uncultured Acidobacteriota bacterium. Taxonomy (GTDB): domain Bacteria; phylum Acidobacteriota; class Terriglobia; order Acidiferrales; family UBA7541; genus DASTCZ01. Next base: position 540,035 of record CAWAVH010000005.1, read on the forward strand.
TCGAACTCGGCGGCAAATCGCCGAACATCGTGCTGAACGACGCGGAGCTTGATACCGCGATCGATGGCGCGGCGAGCGCAATTTTCTTCAACCACGGCCAGTGCTGCTGCGCGGGCTCGCGGCTCTTCATCGAAGAAAAAAGTTTCGATCGGGTGGTCGAGGGCGTGGCGAAATATGCCAGCGACATTCGCGTCGGCCCGGGAATGGATCCGGCAAACGATATGGGCCCGCTGGTTTCCGAAGAACAAATGAATCGCGTGTGCGGCTATCTCGAATCCGGACTTTCGGAAGGCGCGAAGGCTGTGACGGGCGGATCGCGCGCGGGAGATAAAGGCTACTTCGTGAAGCCCACGGTGCTCACCAACACCAACCCGAACATGAAAGTGGTGAAGGAAGAAATTTTCGGGCCGGTGGTCACCGCGATTCCTTTCAAAAACGTGGAAGAAATTGCGGCGAAGGCGAACGATTCGGTCTACGGTCTCGCAGCGGGAGTGTGGACGAGCGACATCAAGAAGGCTCATCACCTCGCGAGCCTTCTCCGCGCCGGAACCGTGTGGATCAATTGCTACAACGTGTTCGACGCAGCGCTTCCCTTCGGCGGATATAAACAATCCGGCTGGGGCCGCGAAATGGGCCACGAAGTTTTGGAGCAATACACCGAAGTTAAGGCGGTTTGCACGCCGATTTCGTAGTTCGGAGAGTGCGACACCGAATTTCTCAAGTTTGGGCGAGGGCCGAAGATTTTCTTCGGCCCTTTTCTTTTGGCAAATGCTGCGCCGCGAGCCGCTGCGCGCTCGCGTCTATCGTTTCCGCGCGCTTCAGGATAAGATTGCGTTTAGTCCCGCGAGCCATCACGAATTCAGGAGCGAACAATGGGCACAATTTCCCGAAGTTGGGATCTGCTTGGGCAAAGCTTCGCGGTGTTGAAATCAGATAAGCAGCTGATGTGGCTGCCGGTGATTTCTGCGATCTTCTGCATCACAGCCACAATAATTATTTTCAGCGTCGGCGTACTTGTGGTGGTGCCGCTGAACGCGATGCCTCACGATCCCGCCGGACAGAAATTGCTCGGCCAGGAAATGGCGCCATTCGTTTTTCTGTTTTATCTGGTCACGTACAGCATCGCGATATTTTTCAACGTCGCGCTCGTCACCATCGCCGCCGACCGCCTCAACGGCGGCCACGCCACTTTGAACGACGGCCTGCAAGCGGCGTGGGCGCGCAAGTGGCGCATTTTTCAGTGGGCGATTCTTGCCGCGACGGTCGGCATTCTTCTCAACATGCTTCAGCAACGCCTCGGCTTCATCGGAAGGCTCATCACCAGTGCCATCGGGTTCGTCTGGACGCTCGCCAGCTTTTTCGTCGCGCCAATTCTGGCCGCCGAAGATATGGGCCCGGTGGAAGCGCTCTACAAATCCGCGCAAATTTTTCGCGAGAGATGGGGCGAAGAACTCGTCGGTGGTTTCAGTTTTGGCCTGATCTTTTTTCTGCTCGCGATTCCGGGAATCATTCCACCGATCCTCGGCGCGAAACTCTTTGGCGTCGCCGGAATGTTCCTGGGCTTGGGAATCGCGGTAATTTACTGGATGCTACTTGGAGTGGTTAGCTCAGCCGCGCAAGGAATTTTCGTCGCCGCGCTCTATCGCTACGCCACCACCGGCGAAGCATCCGGCGGTTTTCATCTCGACCAACTTTCCAGCGCGTGGCATCCAAAGGAATAATCCGCGAAAGAAATAATTCTCCGCGATAGTCTGCACAAAAAAAGAGGGCGCGAAAATTTTCGCGCCCTCTTCCCGAAAAATAATTTAGCAACAACAGCTACAGCCGCGAGATTAGTGATCGATCACGCTGCTGCCCTGCGCCGCAGCCTGCGCATCCGTTACGGATTGCGCTCCAGCTTGCTGCGCCTGCTGCACCATTTGCGCCGCATTCGGATCGGCGGAAACCTGCCCCGCCGAAGTCATCTGCGGATTCGGAGCCGGCGCGGGCGGCAATCCATTCTGCCCCTTCGCCAACTGGCCCATTCCCTGCTCGACCTGCGCCTGGAAATCATTGTGCATGTCTTGCAGGTCGGTCACTTGTAGCCGCGGCATCGCGCCCGCATGGCAGCTCGTGTTTTTCGAACTCACCACGCTCACTCGCACTGAGCCGCCATCATCCGGAGTATCGTCAATTCGCGTGACCACATCGCCCGCCGAAAGCTCGCACGGTTGATCGTTCACCGTTACCGATAGCGGCTGGGACACCACGAATATTCGCGTGTTCGGATCGAGCGCCGCGGGAATTTGATTCTGGCTCATATTGCCCTGCGATGGATCCATCGCTGCCTGCGGATTTGCTGCCGCCGCCTGTTGCGCTTGCAACTGGCGCTGCACTTCATCCGCGATCGCCTGCTTAATTTCCGGACTCAGCACCACCGGCGCCGGAGGACCAGATTCTTGCGCACTCTGCGCTGCCGCGTCGGCTGCATCAGCCGCTGCGTCCGCGCTTGCTTGCGCATCGAGACGCGCTTGATACGCCGCCTGCAAATTCTGCGCAATGATGTAATCCGTCAGCCAAAATGCCGGACCGGCATAAACCGGATACGGCGAGAAGTAGCCGCCGTAGAATCCAAACCACGGCGCGCCGAACCATCCAAATCTAAACGAAACTCCCGCGCGCCACGGCGAGTATCCCCACGCGTAAAATCCTGGCGCGTAATATACTCGCGGCACAAACGCCACGAACGCGATATTTCTGTAGGTGTACGAACGGTAGACGCGCGTGTAGCCCACGCCTCCTGTGACATAAGTCCTCGACACAAATCCCGGACGTCCGCCCCACGGCCGCTCGACAAATCCCGCGCGCGCTCCGACGCTCACCACTCGCACGCCGCCTGGTTGCACCTGTTGCACCACGCGGACATTCGTCACCGTTCGCGTCACGGTCACGTTGCGCGCGGTGTCGTGTACGTAAGTCACTCGACCGCCGCGGCTGAAGTTTGCTTCCACTCCCGGCTTCGAAAAGTGCGTGACGTTTCCGGTGCGATCTGTTTGCCACGTGCGTCCGTCGGTTGTCGTAGCTGTTGTGCCGCCATCGGGACGATGGCTCACCGCTGCGTTGGCTGGCGGTGCAACGCGAACATTGCTGCGTGCGCCAACTCCGCCATTCACACCACCGTTGACGCCGCCGTTCACTCCACCTTTTACTCCACCATTCACGCCGCCATTTACTCCGCCATTGACGCCACCTTGCCGGTTTCCACCGTTCACGGGCGCGCCGTTTCCTTGCGGTGCGCCGTTTCCGCGAACGCCATTATTTCCGTCAACCGCATTCTGCTGCTTCGGCGGATTCGAGTTCGGAGTGTTGCTCGGTGCATTCGCGCCATTTCTTGGCGGATTATTCGACGGCGGCGTATTCTGCGGCGCCGGCTTCGATGTGTTGCCGGTATTTCCCTGGCCGTTGTTGCGCGAATTCGTGCCACCCGTACTTCCCGATGCGCCCTTTGCGCCGTTCTTCGAATTTCCCTGCCCGGAATTCGAGGGCTTGGCTGGCTTATCTTTCGACTGAGATTGTTTCTGGTTGCCCTTCTTGTCTTTATCCTTTTGATCTTTGTCCTTATCGGACTGGCCCATCGCCATAAACGGAATCAGCAAAACGATCAGCAGCAGCGATCCGAATTTGCCGGCAATTTTCTCAAGCTTTTTGAAATTCATGTGGCTCTCCCTCATGGGATATGTCTCGTCGAGATTTCAGGCGCAGGCGCTTGTTCGAATAACGATGCTCCGCACAACGCGCGTGTTGCTCCCCCACTCGCTCGAGTTGGCGATGCAGCTACCTGGGCCAAGGCTGGATTACTTGGGCGAATGGTCAATTATAGCTTGGATTCCCGCAAGCAAGCGCACGCACGACATCAGCGTGTCCTGTTAACCAAGCCAATTTGTAAGCAATTTCGACGTCTAGGATTAAACACCAAACTCAGCACAGAGTTGCGGTGGCTTGCGCCTCTGGCAACCTACATCTCCGCCCGATTCGCACTCCAAGTCAAATCGGAATAATGTTTCGGCCTCACTAGCCGCGATTCCGCCAAATCATCCGCGACCCGCGCCGGCGAAAGTTTCAGTTCCGCCGCAGTGTTTAGCACATGTAGCGTGCGTCCATAAATCCGCGCCAGGCTCTCGCTGCTATCTTTCTTCCCCATCACCACAAATTCTGTTCCGCGAATCAGGCCGCCGGCATTCACCAAGTAATCCGGAGCGTACAAAATCCCGCGAGCCATCAGCGCATCCGCCGCGTCGGGCCCGCTCAAAATATTATTCGCGGAGCCGCACACAATTCGCGCGCGAATTTTTCCAGCATTTTCGGGGGTAATTACGCCGCCCAGCGCGCACGGAGCCAGCACATCGCAATCCGCGTGCAAAATTTCTTCGGGAGCCACTGCGCGCGCGCCCAACTCTTTCGCTGCCGCGGCGGTTTTGGCCGCGTCCACATCGGCCACAATTAATTCGCAGCCATCTTTCTTCAAAATTCGCGCCAGCAAAATCCCCACGCTTCCCACGCCTTGAATCGCCACGCGCACTCGCTTCGGCATGTCCGCAAATTCCAGGCACGCGCGAAGACCGTGCGCCACTCCGATCGCGGTGTTCTCACTCACATCGCCGAGTTCCACCGACGGTTCCACCGCTACAAATTGCGTTCCTCGCCCAATCGCTGCGAGATCGTCATCCGTGATTCCCACATCGCGCGCGCAAAAATATCTTCCGCGCAAACTTTCTACCAGAAGACCAAACGCCGTCATCGCCTCCGCGCGTTTCCAATCGTCGCGCAGCAAAATCACCGTCTTCGCGCCGCCACCCGGCAATTCCGCCAGCGCCGCCTTGTACGTCATGGCGCGCGAAAGCCGCAGCGCATCATTCAACGCCGCGCCATCGTTCGCATATCTCCAAATCCGCACGCCGCCAAACGCCGGGCCGCGCGTGGTGTCATGGATCGCCAGGAATCCGCGCAGACCCGTCGCGCGATTCTGAAATGCGATCACTTGCTCGTGATCGTGCTCCGCTAGCTGTTCAAAGAATTCCATAGACCTCGCACTCTGCCCGCGCCTCTCGCCAATCGTCAACCGCCAATTCGGCCTAGAAATGGCTGTGATCCCGAATCGCTTCAGCGGTGAGTGATCCGCAGTGTCTTTCTCTCCGCCCCTTATTCCCTAGACCCTCGAAAGCCGAATCTCCCAGAGTGAAACACTCTTCCTCCATCCCAATCTTTCTGCGAAACAGTGCACTTTCGCACAGTATTCCCCTTCTCAATCCCCAATACTGGTCATCCGAATTACTCTGAGGAGACTCACTTGAAAATTTCCAGCATCACCCTGGCGGCCGTCATTGCGCTAGGCGCATCAACGCAAGTTCACGCACAGAATCAAAATCCGGTAAACGCCGGCCATGAGACACCGTCTTACCAGATCAATGTCGTCAGCCGCACAACTCCTGCTGTCACTTACAAACACCGCAGCGGCGCCACAAAAATTGATTTTGCGGGAACCACTCTGATGCCTTCCGCAGAAGGCGTCGCAAAAGTGGAAAGCAAACGCGGCACAATGGCGATCGAAGTGGAATTTTCCGGCCTCGATAGGCCCACCAGCTTCGGCAACGAATATCTCACCTACGTTCTCTGGGCAATTTCGCCCGAAGGCCGTCCGGTAAATATCGGCGAAGTACTCGTTGGCGGCGACCGTCGCAGCAAGCTTGACGTCACCACGGATCTGCAAGCCTTCGCGATGATCGTCACCGCAGAACCTTACTACGCCGTTCGCCGCCCAAGCGATGTCGTCGTTCTGGAAAACGTAGTTCGTCCCGACACTCGCGGTTCCACTGAAGAAGTCGATGCCAAGTACGAACTCATCGGCCGCGGCGGCTACATTCCCACTGGCTTCAAGTTTGACGTCGTCCTTCTCGATGCCAAATTGCCGCTCGAATTTTTTGAAGCGCGCAACGCCGTCCGCATCGCGAAATCCGCAGGCGCAGAAGAATACGCCGCCACAAGCTATGCAAAAGCTGTCAGCCAGATGGACGAAGCCGATGCGCTCACCCGCAAACACGAAAACAAAAAATCACTCGTTTCCGTTTCGCGCGAAGTAGTGCAAACCGCGGAAGACGCTCGCGAAATCAGCATGAAGCACATTGACGACGAACGCGTCGCAGCCGAGCGCCGAGCCGGACGCCGGCCGTGAAGCATCCGCAAACGCTCGCGCCAATGACGAAGCGCAACGCCGCGCAAATGCAGAAGCCGCTTCCGCGGAGGCCCTCCGTCAGAAAAACGAAGCCGACCGTAATAACCGTGACGCCCAAGCCGCGGCGCAGCAATCTGCCGCAGGCCAGGCAAACGCCGAGGCTGCTTCAGCCGAAGCAATGCGCTTGAAAAATGAAGCCGATCGCAAAAACGCTGACGCCCAGGCCTCCGCACAGCAATCCGCAGCAAATCAGGCCGACGCGGAAAAAGCGCGAAACGAAGCCCAATCACAAGCGCAAGCCGCGCAAGCTGATTCAGACCGCAACGCCGCAGCTGCAGCAGCATCCGCAGCAGCAGCACAAACATCCGCGGCTGCCGCAGCTTCGTCAGACGCTCAACTCCAGCAAGCCGTTCACGATCGCGAAGAACTTCGCGCGCGCCTGCTGCAACAATTCAACCTGATCATGGAAACGCATGACACCGCTCGCGGTCTCGTCGTCAACATGTCAGACGTGCTCTTCGATACCGGCAAATACACGCTCCGCCCGGCAGCGCGCGAAAAACTCGCGAAAATTTCGGGCATCGTGCTCGCATATCCCACGCTGATGCTGGCGATCGAAGGCAACACGGATAACGTCGGTACGGAAGACTTCAACCAGACGCTCTCAGAAAAGCGCGCAGAAGGCCGTCCGCGCATATCTCACTCACGAAGGCATTCCGGAAGCATCCACCACCGCGACAGGCTTCGGCAAAACCAGGCCCATCGCAACCAATGACACCTCAGACGGCCGGCAGCTGAATCGCCGCGTCGAACTGGTTGTCTCCGGCGAAGTGATCGGCACCAAGATCGTTTCGATGACTATTAGCCCCGTCGTCCCTCAAGTGCAGCCCCGGTAATCCCGCCACCAACGAAAAAAGAGCCGTCTCCCACAAGGGGCCGGCTCTTTTTTATTTCCGAGGAAGTGTCACGGCCCGTGGCTACTGCTCCGGCGACATGTGGATTTCACCGCGAACCCGTCTTCGTATCAGGGCACGACCTCTGGTCGTGCCGTCCCATACGCCTCTACGTCGGCTTCAGCCGCTGCGATGCGCGCGACCTCGCTCACCACTCCAGCGCTAAAGCGCAAGAAAACATGCGCGAGTTTCGGCACGAGTGGAATTCGTGCCCTGATACAACAACTCAATTCCCCGGCTTCACCACCGTAATCGACTTCAACATCCTCACCCAGCGCGCGGGCCGCTTGTCATGCGGCGCCACTAAGCGCAGCGGACCCAACTCCCCACCGATCGCGGCTCCTTCCATCGTGTCCGCCACGAGCACTCCCGCGTCCCCGATTCCCGGATCAAGCTCGGCCAGCGAAAACACCGCGTGATAATTATCGGAAGCTTCCGCAACCACGGAAATATTCATCGCCGCGCCCTTCAACTGATCACCTTGCGGCACTCCAGCGCGCTTCAATATTTCCGTCAACAAAACTCCCTCATACACTTCCGTCTTCTTATCGTGCGGATTCACCACCGAAATCGTGGTCCTCGGCATCTTCTTCAAATCATCGATCGTCAAAACCAGCGGAGTCGTGACCGCCCCACCCACGCGCAATTCCGCCGCCGCACTCGCAGGCGCTGCCTGCGCCACCGGCGCCGCTTGCGCGCGCACACTGGCAGCAGGCGTGAGCATTATTAAAAATCCAACCGCTTTCGCCACAACGGCACGCACACAACTTCTCCGATCCAACGTATCCTCCGAAGTAAATAATTCTCGCGATCCGAAAGCGCCATTCCGAAAATCGTTGCGCAGTTTTCCGTAGGGGCTAGGCTCGACCGCGAAGCGGGCAGGCCTCGCCCAGCAGTACAGCGATTGTGCCTTAGTGTCTTTCCCTGCATCCGTGCCTCTCTGCTTCCTTGCCTCTTCAGTTCCTCTCACTTCTCCAACATAACTTCAGTAGACTTAATCACCGCCGAAACCGTATCCCCCACCTTCAACTTCATCTCTTCCGCGCTGCGCTTCGTGATCACGCTTTCAATCACATAAGCCCCAGCCTGCACAACCACATGAGCCATTACTCCGCCAAACTCAATCTCAATCACCTTCCCCTGAATCCGATTCCGCGCAGATAGTGTCATGCGAAAAATAATACGCCCCTCTGTCCGTCTAGTCCACGATCACCACTCTGGGAGCGCCGATCTCCCGGTTGAATAACCGCTCACCACGCCTCAGCCCCGCGCCAAGGACGCAATCTTTCGAGCCAGCTTTTCGATCTCTTCGGCCTTGTGCACCATCCCTAGCGACAGCACGCTGGCCGAATCGGTGGCTTCCACTTCCTTCTTCAGCTCGTCGGCAAGGGTCGCTAACTTTCTCCACGTTTTGCTTGATGTCCTTATCGTTCGCCTTGAGCACGGTTTTTGGGTCCGGCTCAGGAGCGGTGACCACTCCCTGACTCGCATCCCTCCGCGGATTGGTCCGCGTCGGCGGATTCGGGTCAGGGGCGTCAGATGGAGGCGCAATAGGCGGCGGGGGCGGCTTCGATGCCTGCGGATCTCGAAGTGTCGCTGCGTTTGCGTGCCCTGCGGCAGTTGTGACCGCGGCGCTGATCGCCGCAGCTCCACAACAGAAACTGCCGGCGCGAATGGTCCTGAAACATACTCCCTCCACCATTACCAACCGGGCGCACCCACCCGTGGCGTGGCCCCGCCGGTGCTATACTTTTACTCTCACTATTGTATGACCAATTTCCTTCCCCAGTGGCCCGAAATGCTCGCAGACGCGGTGCGCGTTGGCGTAATCCTTCTTCTCACCATCATCGCCATTCGCCTGCTTCGCACATTCACAAACCGGTTGATTCACAAGGCGATCGACGATTCCGCCAGCCGCAACGTGCGCATGCGCGAGCAGCAAACGAAAACCGTCGCCGGAGTCCTCTACAGCGCGGGCACTTTTGTAATTTTGCTCATTGCTCTGCTCACTACTCTTGAGGTGTTTCACTTCAATATCGTGCCCATCGCGGGAGCAGCGGGACTCGCCAGCCTCGGCATCGGTATCGGCGCACAAGGTTTGGTGAAAGATGTTATCAACGGATTCTTCATCGTCTTCGAAGATCAATTTGTCGTGGGCGATTTGATTCGCATCGGGGAAACTCTCGGCCGCGTGGAGCACATGACTCTTCGCCGCACCGTGATTCGTAATTTGCAGGGCGCGATCGTCACGATTCCCAATGGACAGATTCAGCAGGTCGCAAATCTCAGCCGCGATTGGTCGCAAATTTTTATGAGCGTTCCGCTCGCTCCGGGCGCGCCAGTGGAAGTTGCGCTCGCTGCACTCGATCAGATCGCATCTGAATTTCGCGCCGATGCGATGTGGTCGCCGGCTCTCGTCGATGGCCCTCGTGTATTAGGCGTGGATTCTCTCGGACCAGCTGGCGCAACGCTTCTCGTTCAGTTGCGCACCGCGCCGCTGCGCCAGGATGATGTCGCGCGCGAACTTCGCCGCCGCATCACCGCGCGCTTCGACACTGAAAAACTTTTCTCGCCGCCCGAGCAAAGAGTCGTCGTGCGCTATCCCGAAAATGCGGCAGCCGCAGAAAATATTAGTGAACGCTCGGAAGTGTTTAAGCCATGACGCTCGAAGAAGCACTTCTTTCCGTCTGGCGCCAGGCTCTCGACGAACACCTGAATTTGGTGGAAATCGATGGCGAGCGTTTTCCCGTGCGCCGCACGCAGCGACATAGATTGCGTCAGATCGATTTTAAGTTTGGAACGCAAACTCTGCGCGGACTGGAACAAAACCCTGCTACTCGTTCCAGATGGGCGGAACTCGCGCGCGGCGGCCAGAAAGTAATGCAATTTCTCAATGGCGGCCGATATTTCGCCAACGTCGCCGACGGAAAGCTAACCCTCTACAGAACTTCATCCGCGGAATCTAAGCCGGCATCGCGCGGCGCTAGCGCTTCGCCGCAGGATTGAATCGGCACTCTGCAGCCTCGTGGCTCATTTCATTTGCCGCATCTCATTGTGCTTGAGGCTCGAGAATCGATGGAATCAACTTGGCGCGCTGGGACTCGTTCACACCCAGAATCACGATGCGATCTCGACCACCATACTTCGCTTCGTAGAGCGCGGTGTCTGCCGCGCGCAACAAACTGAGCGGCATCGAGTCCGGCACGTCTTTGTTGCAGACCGCGCCGATGCTCGCCGTAATGTGAAGCGCTCCCGCGGATGTTTCAAAACTTCGCGATCGAATCGCTTCCAGCACGCGCTCAGCTTGCTCGGCTGCTCCCGTTGCATCGCATCCGGGGAGAATCACAAGAAACTCCTCGCCGCCATACCGGCCCACGCTATCGTAAGCTCGGATCGCAGCGGAGAAGCGGCTCGCCAATTCGCGCAGCACTTCGTCGCCCACTGCGTGACCGTAAGAATCGTTTATGGATTTGAAATGATCGATATCCAGCAAGAGCACACTCAGCGATGAGTGATCGCGTTGCGCTCGCGCCATCTCGCGTCTCAGCATGTCGTCAATCGCTGCGCGATTGTTCAGATGCGTCAACGAATCGTGTGACGCCGCAAATTGCAAAACCTCTTGCGCTTTCAGGAGCTTGTCTTCCAGATCCAAAACGCGGAGCCCTACTCGTAATCGTGCTTGAAATTCATCGGTGTCCACCGGCTTCGTCAAATAATCGTCCGCGCCGGCAGCGAGTCCGCGAAGCAAGTCCGCTTTGTCTTCCCGCGAAGTCACCAGCAGCAAATACGTGTACGCGCCGGAGACGCGCCTGCGGATCGCACGGCAGATTTCCGGACCGCTGCATCCTGGCATCATCCAATCGAGCACCGCAATTCGCGGCGCGTCGGCCGCGTTCAGAATTTCCCACGCCGACGCGCCATCTGACGCAGCCACCACCGTGTGGCCCCAGCTTTCGAGATCGTGCTCAAGTATTCTCCGCGTGATTAGATCGTCATCGGCGACAAGGATCTTCACGACGCCTTCACCTCGCTGCACAATTCATCCAGCGCGAGTTTCAGCCGCAGCCCATTCGTTCTGAAGAATTTCGAAATCCTGCGGCGCTCCCGCAAGTTTTCCTGAGCGGCCCATGATTTCCAATCGCCGCGCTGCTTCCGCCACGGGCAATGCAAACAACACTGACGCGGCGCCCTTCAACGCGTGTGACGCCATCTCCAATCCGCGTGCGTCGCTGCGCGTAACAGCCACCCGGATTTTTTCGATTTGTCGTCGGTGCATCATCGCGAAAAATCTCTGCCAGCTCAGCCAAAAGTTTTGGATGGTCCCGCAATCGATCGCGTAGCTCCGCCACATCGATTGGCACCAGCGGCGCGACACACTTCTCTGCTGCGGTGAGTATCTCGCCCATGATTTTTGCTACCTCCTGGGATTGCGCGAAATCGATTCGATGCTTGGTTCGTAACTTCTACGCTGGCTCGCAATCTAGCCATCGCGCCCATCGATCTCTTAGTCGCCCTCATTTACAGGCACGCGAACATCCACGAGTGGAATCAGCAAAGCGGCTAACCCTTTGATTTCAAAGAGCTACGACGGGAGCTGCGGAGAAAACGTTTGAAACTTTGTGGTCGTTGTCCCATTTAGGGAGGGAGCGCACCAGAACGGAACGCGTGCGCAAGACACTGATTGGCGGTGGAACACTTAACGACATGAGAGAAGCGGCTTAGCGAATCCCGAAAAGTCCGGCGTCCCGCAGCTCGATATTAAACGACGCGGTATTTGGATCCACCTTCGATGTTTTCTTCAGCGATTGTCCGGAGGATGAATCGCGCAACTCAATGCGGAGCGTTTTCTTTTTCTTCGATTTCAATTCCTGGCGCACGGTGTTGGAAGTCGCTACCGCGATTCCGCCGGGAGGAAATATCACTTTGAATTCATGATTCCCGGGAGTAACGGCTATGTCATCTTTCAGCGGATCAGGCTGCCCTTCTTGCACCGCACCGCGTTGCGCGAGAATTTTTCCATCCATCAGCACAACAAAGCTCACCGAATTCGGTACGTGCCCGTCATCCACATGCACCTTCGAAGCATCGGCAGCTTCGGCGCCAGTCGGCTTCTCCACAGGCTGCGGCGATGATGTGGTCGCATTTTGTTGTGCGGGCGCGGGAGCAGGAGGCGCGAGCTTGCGTTACCGGCGGCGCCGCAGGTTGTACTGGACCGGTGGAAGTTGGCGCGCTTGTTGAAGCCGAATTCTGATTATCGGCTCGGCGCTTGAGAAGTTTGTGCCGCAGCACCGCTGCGTTTTCCCTGGCTGGTCTTTGGTTGTTTTGTCGTCGCCGGCTTCGTCGGCTGAGGCTTGTCGGCCGGTTGGCTTGCCGGCTGATCGGTAGAACCCTGCGGAGCCGGAGTAGCCGAAGTCGGATGTTGAAGGCGAGCGTCGCTGTGGCGTTTTGATCGCCAGCCGCCGGTGGCGTTTGGTCCGTTTGCGCGGGTGTCGAAGAACTCGTGGCCGCAGTAGCCGTTGAATTCGCCACCGCTTCCATTTCCTTTGAAACTTGCGCTTCGATCTGCCGTGCGAGTTCAGACTTTCTCTGATGAGCAATGCCTGCCCACACGATCGCGATGCAAAGCAAAATAAATGCGCCTGCCGCAATCGCCATTCTGCGATTGCGAGCCGCCGCGGCGGGAGCGGCTGCTTTATTTTGTGCAGCCTTGAGCTCATCGATTCCGCTCATTTCAATTGAGCTGGCGTGCGCGGCGCGATCCGCAGCCAAATGCCTCATGTCGGAATCGAGCGTGGTGTTTGGATCCCCGTCAATGTGAGTTACGGGAGCCATCACAGGAATCGTGCCGCCAATATTCGTGTTCCGCATCGCGGTTCCGGTGAGCGTCTGATTCAATTCACGGCCCGCGTGAGCCGCTGCGAGATCCGCGGCAAGCGCTTCTCCGGTGGCATATCTGCGAGCTGGATCTTTTTCCAGGCAGCGCATCACGATCGTTTCGAGAGATGCAGGCACCGCGGGATTTATTTTTCTGGGCAGCGCTGGATCGGAATGAACAATTTTGTAGGACACAGCGGTGATGGTGTCGCCGCTAAAAGGTTTGTCTCCCGTCGCGAGCCAGTAAAGAATTACTCCTAGTGAAAAAAGATCGGCGCGGCCATCGAGAGGCGCGCCAGTGAATTGTTCCGGCGGCATGAACGCTGGAGTGCCCAGCAACTGTCCAGTGGTTGTGATCTGAGAAGCGCTGAGTTTTGCGACGCCGAGGTCGGCAATCTTCGCGCGTTCCGGTTCGCCAGGCGCACCCTCGGCGAGCAAAATATTTGCGGGCTTGATGTCGCGATGCACCACTCCGTTGCGATGCGCATATCCCAGTGCATCCGCAACCTGATAGCCCATCTCGTAGATGCGTTCGAAAGAAAATCGCTGGCCGGCTTCCATCGCGGCAGCGAGCGTGCGGCCCTTTACAAACTCCATCACGAGGTACGGCACGCCGTCGTTTTCGCCGACATCATAGACGGTGACGATGCCTGGATGAGTGAGCCGGCCGGCCGCGCGCGCCTCTCGCGTGAAACGCTCGCGATATTCAGTGGCTTGCGGCCCGGAGAGAACGCCTGCAAGAATCGTTTTGATCGCGACGGTGCGATCCATCAGCGGATCGTTTGCCCGATACACGGCGCCCATCGCGCCATGCCCAAGCTCCGCCTCAATGCGGTAACGGCCGATCGTTTCTGGTAGCGCCATGTTCGTGAGAGCGGATACTTTAGCACAGCCCAAGAATAATTTGGCAGCGCTTAACGCGTTTCCGCATCAATATAGCTGGGGCAAAAAACCTGCAGGAACCCGCCGAAATGTCGCGCTATGCCAGGATCTAGCAATGTCTCACTGCGCGTACTTCACAGAGCAACCATACGGCCGCGTGACAGGCGTATCCACCGGCTTGCCTGCCATCGCTTCGGTGAGCGCTTCGTTTACAAAATTTTTCGAGTTCGCAATGTCCGATTGATCGCTTGTCGGATGATCGTCGATCGCGCCATCATAAATAATATTGCCCGCAGGATTGATCACGATCATGTGTGGAGTGGTTTTTGCATCGTACATGTGGCCGAGATCGCCGGACGCATCGAGTAGCGCGGCAGTCGGCTCTGCATGCATTCTGGACATGTAAGCGTTTTCCTGGTCCGCGGTGACATAGCCCTGCGTGCCCGGCGCCGAGGAAATCACGGTGAACCAAATCACACCGCGTCCGGTCCATTCTTTCTGAAGCCGCTGCATGTTGCCGCTCTCGTAGTGCTTGCGGGTATATGGGCAGCCGTTGTTGTGCCATTCAAGTACAACGAACTTGCCGCGGAAATCCGCGAGACGATAACTCTTGCCGTTGCTCGCGCTCGCGGTGAAGTCAGGCGCAGCCGCGCCGATTTTCGCTGCCGAAATCAGCAGCGGCGCGGCGAGCATCGCAAGCGACAGCGACGATAAGTGAAAATGTTGAACGCTTCGTTTTCATATTGAGGGACCTCCTGTCGAAAACTCGATGGGCAACCAAGTGCACGCGGTGTTGCTTTATTGCGGAAAATCTATTTCACCTGACCGGATTCACTGCGCGTGATTTTTGCACGGGCGCATCGATCTCGTACGCCTTTCCTCCCTGCAATGTCAGCACACCTTTTAAGCGCGCGACATTCCCGGTTAATTCATCAGACTTTTTTAGTTTCACCTGAAATCCAGACTGGCTCGCTGTAAAATTTTGCGGCCCTTCATTGGCAATTTGCGAGGGCCGCAGAGGAAAAAATCTTAACGGGCTTACGTGTTCCGGCATTTTCACAGTAAGAATAAACGAATCTTTCGTTTCGACCGCCGTAAAGCGACCAGTTGGAGGGAGGCAGTCTCGGGCAATCGCGCACGAGCTTCGCGAAAAGCGTTTCTCCGGCTCCATCCGTCTGCGGAGGCTGCGATTTCACCGAGATCGAAAGTTTCGCCGCAGTCTTCGAAGGAATGCACATGTTGCTGCAGATGAGAAGCGGACGTCCGCTCCAAGCGAGGCAGTTTGATTTGCCGCAACGGTCGCAGCGACACGCATAGGAACCAGCAGCGTGACATCACGTTCGTAGCCAAAATCAACAACGGTAGCGCTGCCAAGCTTGCTCGGCGCTGGCCACCTAATTTCCCCCGCAGAAAAGCCCGCCGGCAATTGCCACGTAATTCGAGGCGTTTCGCCAGAGTCTCCAGAATTCACCCAGTAAATGTGCCAGCCAGGTTCGAGCGTGAAATGAACTCCCAGGATGAATTCACTACCAGGCTGGATTGAAGACGTTTCGGTTGCAAGGCTGACGATGCCATGCGAAAACTTTGCGGAATCCGAAATCTCCCCGCGCGCGGCTGGAACTGAGCTAACCGCCGCCACAAAGAATGACGATGTGTAGCAGCGCGCGAGTGTACGAATCTCATACGGAACCTAGCCAGCCTGATTATAGGACGAGAAGCCCTCGGAGGAGGTTTCTCGCGCGAAATGGGAGACGATTCTCAATCGACGACCAGCGTCAGAATCAACTGGCCGCGAGTCTTTGTTATTCGTGCCTGTGATCGTGAGAGTGTAAGTCCCAGCCAGCGTGCCGCCACTGTTTGACGAGCCCCCACCGCAACCCGCGAGGTAAAGCACAGGCAAAAGAAACAGAACTACGGTTGCTGTGAGCCCCGCCAGCGCTGCGCCCCGGCGTTTGGCAATTCGCAGCCTGGCAGAATAGAAGAGCAGGGCCAATGCCAGAGAGGCAGCAAACAACGCGAATCCCACCGGAAGGCGGTACTCCTTCGATGGGCCGCCAACGACGACAGACGGACGCGCTACCGTAGTAACAGAGATATTCGCCGAGGCGACAGTTACGTTAGTAACCGTGACGGACGTCGGCGCGATCTTGCACGTCACCGTCGCGGGGAGGTTCGTGCATGTGAGCGCCACGGCGACCGAATCGGTCGATAACGCGCCGCCTGTGGCGGCCACTTGAATCGTGTAGTTCGCGGGATTTCCCGCGGTAACTGTCTGCGAGGAAGACGATGATGCAGCCATCGATAAGTTGAAATCGAGTCCCGACACCTGAGAGGCTGACCGATTGCGGACTATCACCCGCACTGTCTGTTAGCACGATGGAACCGGCGCGCGTTCCGGCGGAAATCGGTGTAAATGTGATCGTGAGGGTGCATGAACTTCCGGCGGCAACGGTGCCATTACAATTATTTGTCTCGCCGAAATCGACGGTTGTTTGAGACGGAGTGATACTTGTAAGCGTCAGCGGCCCGACGCCCTTGTTGGCCACAGTGACGGTCTGTGTGGCAGAGGAATTATTCACGACTGTTGTCGGAAACGTGAGCGTTGAGGGCGTCAAGACTACCACTGCCTGCGTACCGATTCCTGAGAGCCCCGCAGTCTGTATCGCCGGCTTTCCTACATTCGCTCCACTCGCATCATCGGAGATGGTGAGTTGCGCAGCGTTCGCTCCGGTTACGTTGGGATTAAATATTACGCTGATTACGCACGAGCCGCCCGGCGCGAGATTTGAACCACAAGTGTTCGTCTGCGTAAATCCCGAAGCGTTAGTGCCCTGGATCGAAATATTGAAAATATTGAGAATGACGGACTGATTGTTCGTCATGTTGATTG
The DNA here is from genome assembly GCA_963785395.1 of uncultured Acidobacteriota bacterium. GTDB lineage: Bacteria > Acidobacteriota > Terriglobia > Acidiferrales > UBA7541 > DASTCZ01. The sequence continues at coordinate 556,842 of CAWAVH010000005.1, forward strand.
GCTGGGCTGTGCTCGGCTGACCCTGAATCTGAATCGGAAAAGTTAATCCGCTCGGTAAAGCGATACCGCGCCTGCTCCAGTTCCATTCAATGTGACCAACTGCGGACTCCCTGGAGCATTATCCGCGATCGACAAAGTGGAGGCGCGTGCGCCAGAACTCAGAGGAGAAAATGTCACGTTAACGGTGCAGGTTCCGCCCGGCGCGACCGCGGCAGAGCAAGTATTGGTTGACACGAAATCAGTATTGTCGCCACCGGTGACGCCGGCGCTCGCGATGACAAGAGGCGCCGCTCCGTTATTCATGATGGTGATTTGCTGGGAGCGCGCTGGTAGTGCCGATGACTTGCGCTGCGAACGTCAGACCGGAGCTCGAAAGTTGAACGCCCGGAACCGGCACCAGTGACGCGACTTCCCGAATGCGGCCATTCGACAAATCAGCGATGTAGAGGCCGCCGAGCGAGCTGACGGTAAGGCCGCGAGGAGAGTTGAGAGTGGCTGCGGTAGCCGCGCCGCCATCACCGCTGAAATTTGCCGTGCCAGTGCCGGCGGCAGTTTGGATTTGTCCATTGCTTGCCGTAACTTCGCGCACCACGTTGTTGGCCGTGTCGGAGATGAACACATCTCCCGCGGCATCCAGCGCAACGCCACTGGGAGCATTCAACTCCGCGACAGTGGCTGCCCCATGATCGCCCGTGTAACCCGCTGTGCCATCACCCGCAAACGCGATGATGTTGTGATTTGACGCCAGAACTTCGCGAATCTGATTGTTGCCGGTATCCGCAATGAAAATATTTCCGAAAATATCCACCGCGACGCCCGAGGGTGATTTCAATTCGGCGCTGGTCGCCAATCCATTGTTGCCGCTGTTTCCCGCGGTGCCATTGCCCGCGACGGTTTGGATGAATCCAGTAGCGGCGACGACTTCACGCACGCGATTATTCGCGGAGTCGGCGATGAAAATATTACCGAACCGATCCACAAAAACTCCGGCAGGCGCGGAGAGTTCTCCTTGTGTGGCAAAATTTCCATCGCCGGTAAACCCGGCGGTGCCGGTCCCGGCCACCACTTGAATAAGGCCCGTGAGAGCGGAAACTTCGCGCACCACATTATTTCCGGTGTCGGCGATATAAATGTCTCCTTCGCCATCAGCAAAAACACCTTTGGGATCATTCAGCAGCGCGTTTGTCGCCGCGCCACCATTGCCAGAGGAACCAGCGGTACCCCTGCCTGCGGCGGTTTGCACCAATCCAGTCGATGCCGCAACTTCGCGAATCACGTTGTTTCCGCTATCTGCGACATAAATATTCTGCGCCCCGTCGAGAGCTACATCCGTCGGAAGGTCCAAGCTCGCGTCCAGCGCTGTGAACGAGTCGCCGCTATACGCCAAGGTTCCGTTTCCCGCGTAAGCGTGGATCGTTTTGTTGACGACAACTTCCCGAACAAACGAATTTCCCGAATCCGCGATGAAGATGTCGGCCGAGGTATCGACGAAAATCCCCGTCGGCGAAAGCAACTCGGCAAAAATCGCCTGGCCCCCATCGCCGCTGTAGCCGCCGATTCCATCGCCGGCCACTGTTTGAATGATCAAGCTGCCCGCTAGTACTTCACGAACCAAATTGTTATTGGTGTCCGAAATAAAAATGTCGCCCGTCGAATCCACAGACACGCCCGTCGGCGCGTTCAACTGAGCCGCAGTCGCGAGTCCGCCATCACCCAGCGCGCCCGCAGTGCCCGTTCCTGCCACGGTGCTAATTTTCATCGTCGCTGCAGTCACTTCACGAATTACATTGTTAAGGTTGTCGGCGATGAAAATGTCCGCGGAGGCATCGACAAAAACGCTCGTGGGTCCTTGTAATTCCGCGCTGAGTGGAGCGCCATTGTCTCCTGTGTATCCCGGCGTACCGTTTCCCACAACAGTCTGAATATTTCCATTACTGATTGTGACTTCACGAATGACGTTATTCTTCGTGTCGGCGATAAAAATGTTACCCGTTGAATCGACAAACACTCCTCGCGGCCCATCGAGCGTCGCAGAAGTCGCAGCGCCGCCATTTCCTGTGGCTCCCGGAGTGCCAGTTCCAGCAACGGTGGAAATGTTTCCCCCATTCGCGGGAAGCGTTCCCGTGATCTGCCAGATGACAGTGCCATCCATTACGCGCTGGCCGACCGACAATCCCTGCCACAGCGGTTCGGTTGAAGCAGAAACACCCGTCTGTATCGCCGTGACGAAAATTCCGGGAGAAGGCTGTGTGAGCGGCTGAATAATACTTCCCAGCAGATATCGCGTATTCGGCGCCCACTGAGGGTAGGTGGCATTCACCTTCCGAATCACATTGTTTCCGCTGTCGGCGATGTAAATGTTATTTCCGCTGTCGACCGAAACTCCAGTGGGTGTATTCAGTTCAGCGCTTGCCGCAGGCCCGCTATCGCCCGAATAACCTTTCGCGCCGTTTCCTGCCAGAACTGTGAGATTTCCTGCCGGAGTAATTTCGTAAACGCGATTGTTGCGCGAATCGGCGATGTAAAAGTTTCCGGTGGAGTCTGTCGCAATTGCGGATGGCGTTCCGATGGCTGAAGAGAGTGCCGGGAGTATTATTCGGCCCGCCACCAACAACGGTACTGATGTTCTGCGCCTGCGAGGCGCAAGGAGCCAATGCGGCCAAGAATAAGAAGCTCACGGGCGCGAGAAGCCGTTTCGCCAGCATCACTTGCCGCGAAAAATTCGGCGGCGCCGGGGAACGGAGACTCAACCCGGATTCAAACTTAGCCCTGCGACTCAACACGTTCATGAAATACCCCGCAAGTTGGATGATCCACGCCGGAAGAGCCGCGCGCTTCGCAGAATATGAGCGCATCAATATCGGGCTTCCGGAAAAATCCGATCTACTGCTGACGGGGCGCACTCCGCTTGCTGGAACACCAAGTGCGTGAGGTTGAGCTATCGCGAGGCGCTTGGAAGAGGCGCCCTGATTCCCCCGTCGTCCCCACTCCAAATGATTTCAATGCGATGGCGCAACTCCGCCCGGAGTTGCCCAAAGTGCGTATCTAAGCCGCGTCCCGCCAATAGCATCGGGACACCCGATACGACTCGACCTTCGTTTCCTGAGGACGAAGTTCGCCCGCTCTCGCTTGGAGGCGCGGGTGGGAGTCGAACCCACGAATGGAGGTTTTGCAGACCTCTCCCTTAGGCCACTTGGGTACCGCGCCCCTGAAAGCAATGCAGTATAGCGGAATGTGCTCGGTGGGCGAAAGCCTGCGGCGACGGAGAACTCTGTAAGACCAGATGCGTGAACGAGCGGTTGTGAGCGGCGCTAGGGAACGGTGATCTGCGCCTCGCGCAAAAACTTCGCGGACTCTTCCGGTGGCGTGGGACAAATATAAAATCCGCTGCCCCATTCGAATCCCGCCACCTTGGTGAGCTTGGGCATAATCTCAATGTGCCAGTGATAGTGCGGATTGGTTTCCTCGCCGATCGGCGACGTGTGGATCATCAAGTTGTACGCAGGATTATCGAGCACGGTTTCGATTCGCTGCAGAACATCTTTCATCAATCGTGCAAGGAACGAGTACACCGGACTCTGATTATTTTCAAACGCCGAGCCGTGGAGTTTGGGCATGATCCAAACTTCAAATGGAAAACGCGGTGCATAGGGAGCGAGCGCGATGAAATGATCGTTTTCAACGATCACACGCGCATTGTCTTCCTTTTCCTGGCGGATCAAATCGCAAAAAATGCAGCGCTCCTTTTGTTCGTAATATTTCTTGCAGTTATCTACCTCCTCGCGCACGCGCTTCGGCACGATAGGCAGCGCGATCAGCTGAGAGTGCGTGTGCTCAAGCGAAGCCCCTGCGGCGTCGCCGTGATTCTTGAAAATCAAAATGTAGCGGAAGCGCTTGTCGTTCTTGAGATCGAGCATTCGGTCGCGGAACGCCCAGAACACGTCTTCCATCGAGCGCTCGCTTAGTCGTGCGAGTGTTGATTGGTGGTCAGGCGTCTCGACGATTACCTCGTGGGCGCCAACACCGTTCATGCGGTCAAAAATTCCTTCGCCGGTGCGGTCGATATCACCTTCGATTCCGAGAGCCGGAAATTTGTTCGGCACAACTCGAATCGTCCAGCCGGGACTGTTTGGCCCAGAGCCATTGCGCCCGTAGGTCAGCAACTCGGGCGGCGTCTTAGTCTCATTTCCATAGCAGAACGGGCAGAAACCAGTTCCCTTGATCTGCACACTCTCACGGACAAAGTCGTTCGGGCGTTTGGCGCGATCCGTGGAGATAATCACCCAGCGATTTGTAATCGGGTCCTTGCGAAGTTCAGGCAAACCATTCCTCCCCGTTTATTCTCTGCTTTCATTTTATGTAGTGGTGCGAACTCGCGCAACGGATTGTCTACGGAGCGTGAACTATTCGTCAGCGCCGAAGGCGTCTTTATGTAACCGCGCGAGCGGGACTTTCCCCGCCTCGGATTCGATCGCCAGCACATCGAAGCGGCACCGAGCTTCGCGGATACGCCACGTGGTCATGAAATTCTTCGCCATGCGGATGAGGTTTTTCTTTTTCGCGGGAGTGATTGCGTCCTCGGGCAGGCCCAGTTTGGCGGAGTCTTTCTCGTGATAGGTTCGAAGTTTCACTTCCACGAATGCGAGAACGCCGCGATCGTAGCCCACAAGATCGAGTTCGCCGTGAATTCCCGGAACCTGAAAATTCCGCGCGATAATCACATAACCGTGCCGCCGCAAGTACCAGTAGGCGAAGGTTTCGCCACGCATTCCGGCAGTGCGTGCGGACTTTTTTCTTTCTGTGCTTGAAGCGGCGTCGGAAACAGGCTCTTCGCGGAATCCGCGCCGCGCCCTCAAATTGACGAAGCCGAAAATCATTCGAGCAAACATCGCGGACCGCCGCACATTTGAGATCCAGACTACCGAAGATCAGCAGAATTCTAGCTCACTCTGACGGGAAACCTCGGATCACGCCGGAATGAATTTAAGTGCGACCCGCCGCGTAACCTTTCCCGCCCCCGCCAGTTATAGTTATTGAGAGCCCGCACCTGGAGCCGACGTTGACGGTCGCCGACCCGAAAATCGACGAGCGCCAGCTTATCGAAGCCGCTCAGAAAGACTCGAGCCGCTTCGGCGAGCTGTACGAGCGCAATTTTGAACGCGTTTACGCGTACGTCGCCAGACGTGTGCCCAGCCGCCAGGAAGCCGAGGATCTCACAGCGGATGTTTTCCATCGCGCGCTGGAAAATCTCGCAAAGTTTGAGTGGCGCGGAGTTCCTTTCGTCGCGTGGCTCTACCGCATCGCTTCCAATTCCATTTCAGACAGGCGCACTCGAAATTCTCGCGAGACCAGCGACATGCCGCCGGAATCAGCAATGGCCGTAAGCGCGATTGACATCGAAGACGTGGAGCGCCGCGCGATGCTTTCGCGCATCGTGGCGGAGCTGCCCGAAATTCAGCGGCGCGTAATTCTAGGCAGATTCATCGACCAAAAAAGCATCAGCGAAATCGCGCAACAGTTAAGCCGCAGCGAGGGAGCCATAAAGCAAATTCAATTCCGCGCGATTCACAGCTTGCGCGCTTCGTTGCGGGATGCAGCGCGAATGGATAAGGCCAATGGTTAAGCAAAGCCTGATTCAACAACTCGACGACGCCATCTCCCAGCTGATCGCGCACCCGTCTGCGCCTGCGCCGCAAGCGACCGATGGCGGCAGCGGAGGGCTGCCAGCGCTGATGGAAGTGGCGATGGCGCTGCGAGATCTGCCGCGTCCGGAATTCAAGGAACGATTGGAAAAAGAGTTGGGAGGAAAAACTTCGATGAGCACTTCAGCATCCGCGAAGCTCGCTACACCCCCGCTGCAGAAATATGAGCGAGAAGGATTCCATTCATTGAGCGCCTATTTGCGCGTCGCCCATGGTGTTGCGTTGATCGATTTTCTGAAGACCGCGTTTGGCGCGATCGAAGGCGAACGAACGCTGAACTCTGACGGCAGCTTGATGCACGGTGAGGTATGGATCGACGGCACATTGCTTGAAATTTCTGATGCAACTCCGAGCGCACCTCCCCTGCCGATGGATTTGATTCTTGCTGTTCCCGATGCGAACGAAGCTTACGAACGCGCGCTCGCGGCTGGAGCGACATCAATTTATCCACCCACTTCGCAGACTTGGGGCGATCTCGATGCAGGAGTGGAAGACCTTTCCGGGAACAAATGGTACGTCACTACGCGCCGAGTGTTGGGGCACAGTCCCGCGGATCAATCCGCCATCGTTCCTGGCGCCAGAGCACGCAACGCCGCACAGCTCATCACGTTCTACAAGAATGCGTTCGGCGCGGACGACTCCATCCGCCACGACGCGCCAGATGGCACGGTAATTCACGCGCGTCTCAAATTTGGCGATTCCTATTTCGCCGTCGGTGAGGAACGCGGCGAATACCGCGCCACGACGGGCACTTTCCGGCTCTTCGTCCCCAATGTCGACGAAGTTTATGCGCAGGCGATTCGTGCAGGCGCAACGCCCATGGGACCGCCTTCCGATAAACCATACGGTGAGCGCAGCGCGGGAGTGAACGATCCCGCAGGCAATCGCTGGTTCATCGCGACGCACCTCGACTACGCCACTAAACAATCTGCAAAGGTTAGTTACATCCCAAAGGGATTCCGCACCATTACTCCCTATCTGATGGTTCATCACGCGGAAGAATTTGTAGATTTCATGCAGCGCGGATTGGACGCAAAAGTTCAGTTCCGCGTGAACACTCCCGACGGCAAAATTATGCACAGCCAGATTCTGGTTGGCAAATCAATCATCGAAGTTGCTGAGTTTAATCCCGCGTTCGCGCCCGCTACTCCGATCACTCTGGTGTATGTAGTGGATGATGCTGATGCGACTTACAAACGCGCTGTCGAAGCGGGCGTCACTTCTGCGTGGGAACCGCGGACGGAACCTTACGGCGATCGTGACGCCGGAGTTCGAGACGTTGCTGGAAACGTCTGGTGCTTCAGTACTCGCGCGGACTGCCCCGCATCATCCTGCCGATGAAACTGATGTGACGCCGTTCGTGAACATTCGCGGAGCTGCGAAGTACATTTCATTCCTGGAAGCGGCGTTCGAAGCGAAAGTGCATGTGCGGCACGACGAGCCCACCGGCACGATCGCACACGCGCTTGTGAAAGTTGGCGACGCGTATCTTGGGTTGAGCGATGGCCACGGAGAATGGCAGCCGCGGCCGGCTTCATTCCACATTTATGTTCCGGATTGCGATGCTGCGTACGAACGCGCCATCGAGGCTGGTGCGACTGGCGACAGCAAGCCTGCCGACCAGCCCTATGGCGACCGAAGCGCGGGCGTAACAGATCCCGCGGGGAATCGTTGGTTCATCGCGACGCATCTGCGCGATTGGAAAGCTACGCAGTAGCGCCGTGCTCTGGGAGCGCCGATCTCCGTATCGGCGCAGTTGAATTTGCTTGTGCGGAACTATTACGCGCGTCGCGCCACTTCCGCGATGCACTGATCAAGCACGCCGATCGCGAAGTCAGCCTGCTCTTCATCAATGAGGAGCGGCGGCGCGATTCGCATGCTGTTTTCGCCGGCTCCCAAAACGAGCAAACCCTTCGTGAACGCAAGATCCACGATTTTTTCACGCAGATCGTGAGCGCGTTCGCGGGTTTTCTGATCCTTCACGAACTCCACTCCAATCATCAAGCCGCGTCCGCGAATATCGCCGACGATTTTGTGTTTCTTCGGCCAGTCGGCGATCTTCTTGAGAATGTAATCGCCCATGCGCGCCGCATTTTTCATGTAGCCGTTTTCGATCAGTTCAATCGTCGCAAGCGAAGCTGCCACGCAAACGGGATTGCCGCCGAACGTCGAAGCATGCGCGCCCGGTTTCCAATCCATCACATCCGCGCGAGCAATCGTTGCGCCGAGTGGCATCCCCGACGCGATTCCCTTTGCGAGACAAATGATGTCCGGTTCGAATCCCGCTGCGTCGCCGCCCCACCATTTTCCGGTGCGGCCCATTCCGCATTGCACTTCGTCCGCGATCAAAAGAATTCCATGCTTCTTCGTGATGCGGCGCAACTCCTGCAGAAATTCTGCCGGAGCCGGGAGATACCCGCCTTCGCCCTGAATCGGCTCGATGATGATTCCCGCGATGTCTTCGGGATCAACGATGTGCTTGAACAATTCCTTCTCGATGAAGGCGAGACAATCCGCGGAAGTGTCGGCCGCTGATTTTCCCGCTTGATATGGATCTGGATATGGAGCGTGAAAAATTCCGGAGAGCAGCGAACCAAATCCCTTGCGCTGAACGGCCTTCGAAGACGTAAAAGAGAGAGCGCCCATCGTCCGTCCGTGAAAACATCCATAGAACGCGATGAATTTCTCGCGCCGCGTGTGATAGCGCGCGAGTTTGATCGCCGCTTCAATTGCTTCCGCGCCGGAGTTTCCAAAGAAAACTTTCTTCGCGCCGGGACCGGGAGCGATCGACGCAAGCTTTTCCGCAAGCTCCACTAAATTCGGAACGTAGAAATCCGTGCCAGAAATGTGAATCAACTCCGCGGCTTGCTGCTGAATCGCGGCGACAACTTTCGGATGGCAGTGGCCCGTGGCGACCACGGCGATTCCCGCGGCGAAATCGAGAAACACGTTTCCATCAACATCCTCGATCGTCGCGCCGCGTCCATATTTCGCGACGAGCGGATAACCCCGCGTGTATGACGGAGAAATGTAGCGATCGTCCTGTCCAACAACTTTCTTGGCTTTTGGTCCGGGCAACGACGTAATCAATTTCGGAAGCTTGATTCCCGCACTTGAATCGGCAGATGTCTTCATGTATTCCTCCTCGGAATTCTTTTGTCGAAAAATACTAGAGAGATCGCGCGTAGAAATTTGCGCGACACAAAACCGCAGGAATTCAATTGCAGGAGGACTTAATCTACGCCGAAAAGAGAAGGCCGCTGCTGGGAAGGAAGCGGGTGAAGCGAAATCGAGTTGTTAAATCGCGCGAACATTGTAGTGAGAATCATTGTACGCCCTATCGGCGCTTCCAGCGAATGCCGTCGCGCTTGTCTTCCAAAACGATACCGCGCTCGGCAAGTTCATCGCGGATGCGATCGGCGGCGGCGAAATCGCGCCGCTTGCGAGCCGCTTCGCGCGCGGCGATTTGCGCCTCCACGGCGGCGTCGCTCATCGCGGCAGCTTCCAGCGTGAATCCGAGAACACGGAGGCGCTCGTGATCATCATCGGTAAGCACGCTAAAGATGCCATCGAATTCAGCCATCGCGCGCCAACACTTCTGCAGCATCGCCGCGCGTTAATTTTCCTTTATCCATCGCGATGTTCGCATCGGACACCAGATCGAAGATCGCTGCAAGCGCCTGCGCTGTATTTAGATCGTCCGCTAGCGCATCATCGAAATCCTTTTCTGCTTTGCGAACTCGCGCTGCAAAGTCTCCACCATTCGGCTCTGCGAGTTTTTCCGTTCGCAACCGCTCCACCAAATTGCGTAGGCGTTCAACGCTCGACGCCGCAGATTGCAATCCATCCATCGTGAAGTTTAGTTGTCTGCGATATGGAACGGATGCGAGCAAGTACCGAATCGAAGATGGTTTGTGCCCTTGCGCGAAAAGATCGCGCAGCGTGTAGAAGTTGCCGAGCGATTTCGACATCTTTTGGCCATCTACTAGCAAATGCTCGGCGTGCAGCCAATAACGAACAAACTTTTTCCCGGTCGCCGCTTCCGATTCCGCGATTTCATTTTCGTGATGAGGAAAAGCAAGATCGATTCCGCCGGTGTGAATATCGAGCGTGTCTCCCAATAATTTCAGCGCCATCGCGGAGCATTCGATGTGCCAGCCGGGGCGGCCACGGCCGATCGCGGTCTCCCAAAAATGTTCGCCGGGTTTCGGCGATTTCCAGAGCGCGAAATCGCGCGCGTCTTCTTTTTCGTAGCGATCCACATCCACGCGCGCGCCGGCTTGAATTCCAGCGACATCAATTTTCGTGAGCTTGCCGTAGTCCGGAAATTTTGAAATACGAAAATAGATTGAGCCTTCGCTGTCGTACGTGTAGCCTTTTTTCTGGAGCACTTCAATTTCCGCGACCATCTCGTTGATGTAGTCGGTGGCGCGCACAAGTTTTTCCGGCTCTTCCATTCCGAGCGCGCGGCAATCTTCCACAAATGCGGTGATGTAGCGATCGGTGTAATCACGAATGGATTTTTTCGCGGCCGCGGCATTCGCGATGATTCGATCATCTACGTCGGTGAGATTCATCACCTGAAAAACACGGAACGCGCGCCGCTCCAAAAATCGGCGAAGAATATCCTGAAAAATAAACGTGCGAAAATTTCCGATGTGCGCGAAATCGTAGACGGTCGGCCCGCAAGTATAAATGCGGACCTCGTCGGGGTGCAGCGAGGTAAACGGCTCCTTGCGGCCCGACATAGTGTTGAAAAATTGGATTTCGGCGGCCATTTTTTCGAAGCGACGCATTCTAACGGAGCGAAGCGCGGTGCCGCAAACGGGCAGGCCGGGCCAATTTGGGATAGTTGGAAGTAATCGAAGTTGTGGCTGACAGGCCCCTCCCATACCATTGTTTTTGTAAAATGATGATTCTACAAGGGTTACCTAGTACTATTACTAAAAAGTTGTTCATTCTAAAGGACTTAACTTGATTCCGCGTTCACCGTGTGAGGTGCTGAGGTTCTGTTGCTGATGAAATGGGAGAAATCCTGCTAAATATATTATTTTCAGTCGCTTACAGCGCAGCTCAGTATAAGGGTTCGAAATTCGCTTGGAGGAATTCTCGCTATTTCGTGTGCCACCAGCGGTGTAAGGCTATGGCTGTCCAGGCGATTTCTACTATGCCGAAAGGCCATGCACCTTGCAGAAAGCCGTAAATTGAGCTTAAGGCGCAGGTGACAGCGAACAGGAAGATGTACCAGCGGTTGCGTTTTTCGAGGGCGTAGCAGACCAGGCATGCTGTGACGGAGAAGAGTCCGAATAGCGAGAGTGGCGTTAGGAATTGGCGGTAGCCGGACATAGGAGTGGGAGTGTAGCAAGACGTGGGTTGGCAGGACAGAGCGGCGAACTGAAGATCCCTCACCCGCTGAAGCGGGTTCGGCCCCGATCTATCGGGGTGCAGACAGCGCAGATGACAGCAAAAAAACCTTGGGCTTCGGTGCTATATTCTGGCGGCGATGGCGACAAAATCTGCTGGCGGCGAACATGTTTCTGGGGAAGCTGGCCAGCGATTTCAGCCGCTGGATTCCGGAAATCTGGATATTCTTGCGCGCGAGCAGACGCACGAGTTTGTACACAAACTTTTTGAGCCGCTTGCTCGCGGAAAACTTCTAGATGTTCCAGCGGGTCGCGGAGCGCTGGCACACTGGTTACGAAATCAGGGATTTTCTGTAACCGGGTGCGATCTCTATCCGGAAATGTTTGCGGCGCCGGGAATCGAGATTCGCAAGGGCGATTTGAACACGCGTTTACCATTCGAGGATCGCGAGTTCGATTACCTTGTGTCTCTGGAAGGTGTGGAGCATACGGAAAATCCGCGGCAGGCGATTCGCGAATTTGCGCGCGTGCTGCGAAGCGGCGGCACCGCGATTATCTCGACTCCGAATGTGTTGAATATTGATGAGCGGATGAAAAACCTGCTGAACGGTTACACTTCGCACTTCAAACCAATTTCGGACGAAGCACTGGCAAAGATGCGCGCGGAATTCACAGACTGGAAAACAGGCGACGAAGTTTTTCTGCACATCCACGCGGTGTCTTATCCTGAATTGCGATTTCTGCTGGAATCGAATGGGTTTGCGGATGTGAAAGTATTTCGCGACAGCCGCAAACGGAAGCAATGGCTTTATTATCCGCTGGTGTGGCTGATTCGATTGTTTGGCGCGATGCGTTCTGAAGCGAAGAAACGCGAGCGGTGGACGCGCGAATTGCAATCGGACGCGATCTTGATGGGTGGGAATAGTATCGTAGTGACGGCACGAAAAATTTAGCGAGGGTAAAAATGTTCACGACAAGAATTGGCGCGAAGCTCGGAACGATTCTAATGGCCACAGCGGTAGTGTTTGCGATCGCGCCGGCGGGCGTGGCGCAGGAATCCGCGTCTGGTGCTTTGAAGCCGATTACCGCGCAGCAGGCGATCAACACTCACGGAATCAGCGATCTGCATTTTTCGCCGGATGGTTCGCGTGTGGCGATGACGGTGAGCGAACCGCCGAAGGGCACGACGCGGCTGACGCACATCTGGATGCTGACGGTGGCGACGAAAGAGTTGCGCCAATTCACGGCTTCCTCAAAATCGGAAGATTCGCCGCGCTGGTCTCCCGACGGAAAAAAGCTGGCGTTTTTGAGTGATCGCGAAGATTCGCGGCAGATCTACACACTGACGATGGATGGCGGCGAGGCGCTTCCTTTGACCAAGGGGAAAAACGGCGTTCAGTCATTCGCGTGGTCGCCGGATGGAAAACAAATCGCCTATCTCGCGCAAGAGCCGAAAACAGACGAGCAGGAGAAAAAAGAAAAAGATAAAGATGATGCGCGCGTCGAAGACAAAGACGAACGCCATGCCCGCGTGTGGATTCTCGATGTGGATTCGGGAAAATCGCGGCAGGTTACTTCCGGCAAATGGCGCATCGGCGAAATTGAATGGATGCCGGATGGCTCGCGGCTGATCGCAGCGGCGACGAATACTCCTGAATCAGATGAAAACACGGAGCGCGTTTATGCGATTGCTCTTGCCGATGGAAAATTGACGGAGCTTGCCGCGCCGAAGGGACCATTTGGAAGAATGCGCGTCTCGCCGGATGGGAAATGGATCGCGTTTGTGGGCTCGCGAGTGGATGGCCCAAGCCCGCACGATTTGTTTGTAATGCCGGCGGAAGGTGGCGCGCCGAAGAATCTCACTGACAAGACGCTCGACCGCCCGATTGGCGGATACGAGTGGCGCCCCGACGGCACGTTGCTGGCGACGGTGCAGAGCGGATTCAAAGTAAACTTCGCGGACATCGCGACCGACGGAAAAGTGAAGATGTGGCCGGCTGCTCCAGTGAATCCGCGCGCGTTTGACATTGACCGCTCAGGAAAAGTGATTTCCGCGGCCGGAAGCGCAACCCGCGCCGAAGAAGTTTACGAATGGAATCCAAGCCGCGCGACGCAAGTCTTCGAACAATATGAGCCAACATCCGCGGACTTCGTTCCGCTTTCGCATTTCAACGATAGCTGGAAAGAATATGCGCTCGCGAAACCTGAGTTTGTGAAATACAAAAGCTTCGATGGAATGGAAATTGAAGGCGCAGTGTTGAAGCCCGCGAATTATCAGGCGGGAACAAAATATCCGATGGTTGTGCTGGTGCATGGCGGCCCAACGGCCGCGTGGAGCGATTCGATCGAAACTTGGGGACAACTTCTCGCGGCGCATGGCTTCCTTATTTTCTATCCCAATGTGCGCGGTTCCACAGGTTACGGCCATAAATTTATCGAATCGAATCGCAACGATTGGGGCGGCGGCGATTTCAAGGATGTGATGGCCGGAGTGGATTACATGATTGCGCAAGGCGGCGCGGATCCCGACAAACTTGGAATCGGCGGCTGGTCATACGGCGGGTACATGTCGGAATGGGCGATCACGCAGACGACGCGTTTCAAGGCAGCGGTCTCGGGAGCGGGCCTCGCGAATCTTGCGTCAGAATTTGGCACGGAGGGCGGCTCATCTTACGACGAATGGTTCTTCGGCACGCCCTATGAAAACCTCGATGCGTTTATGAAAAGCTCGCCGGTGAAATATTTGAAGAACGCGAAAACTCCCGACTCTGATACTGCAGGGTGATGCGGACACTACCGATCCGATTGGCCAAAGCCAGGAGCTGTATCGCGGGTTGAAGCATTACGGCGTGGAAGCGGAGATGGTCGTCTATCCGCGCGAGCCGCACGGGTTGCGCGAGGAGAAGCATCTCGTCGATCGGCTGAATCGAATCGTGGCATGGTATGAGGGGCATTTGAAGTAAACGAAAGAAGCAGGGACGCAAAGACGCAGGGAGGCAGGGAAACCCTACCTGGTCGCAAAGCCCCGGGGCCTCCGCCAAAACCGTACCTATATGTAGCGGCGAAATATCTGCGAAGATTGCTTGCGTCTTGGGCTGCGCAGTGCTAAATTTTTCTTCCGTACCGCCATCCTAGCGCCAGGCGGCAGGGCCACTATTAAGCGACCCTCCAAGTTTTTGTCTATGTGCTCTTCCAATCGAGGCAAAGGATTGCGCATCTCTGTGCGCGAATGCGCCCGAAGTGCGAATTCGAAAGGGTTATCTTGCTTAAATTGAGGAAAGTAGAAGTCCTGGGCTTTAAATCGTTCCTGGAAAAGACGCATATCACGTTCAGCGGCACCGGGCTGACGTGCATCGTCGGGCCAAATGGCTGCGGCAAGTCCAATATTGTGGACGCGATCTCGTGGGTGCTGGGCGAGCAGAGCCACAAGTCCCTGCGCGCGGAGCGCATGGCCGATTGCATCTTCGCAGGTACCGCAAAGCGGCCGCCGATGGGCATGGCGGAAGTGATCATCACTCTCGAAGACCCGGAGCTGGCCGAGGCCGGCAAATTTATTCTGGCGGGAATGGATGAGGAGGACGCGGGCGGCGACGGAGTCGCGATTGTTCCGTCGAATCTCGATCACGCAAATGTTGAGCCTGCAAATTTCGACGCACCGACAGCAGCGGACCGTGGACCCGATGCAATTGTGCTGGTTGATGAGGGCGGAGACGCAAACTCGGTAGTGACACCGGAAGTGAAATCTGAAGCGACAGATATTATTGTCGCGGGCGAGGCCGAAACCGAGACGCCCGCCGCTCCAGAAATTGTAGAAGCCATTGTTGCGCAGAGCGCGACGACTCCTTTCATCGCCAAGAAAAAGCGCGCCGCGAAACCGACGCCGCAAATGAAGCCCGGCCAAGTGGTAATCGGGCGGCGGCTGTATCGTTCGGGCCAAAGCGAGTACTTGATCAATGGGCGCACTGCGCGGCTGCGTGACGTGCAGGAACTTTTCATGGGAGTGGGACTCGGTCCCGATTCGTACGCGATCATCGAGCAGGGCCGCATCGGAATGATCTTGTCGAGCAAGCCTGCCGACCGGCGCGCCATCATCGAAGAAGCCGCGGGAATCACAAAATACAAAACGAAGAAGCGGCTGGCGGAAGCGAAGCTGGAATCGTCGAAGCTGAATTTGAGCCGCGTGAACGACATTGTGGTGGAAGTGGAAAAGCAGCTTGCCTCGCTGAAGCGGCAGGCATCCAAAGCGCGGCGTTACGCGGAATTGCGCGAGGAAATGCGCGGCCTGCTGCGCCAGGTAATGGCGAGCAAGGCGCTTGAGCTCGACACCGAGGCAGAGCGGCTTGGCGCGCTGCTGTTGGAAACTGCGGCGGCCGAAGCTTTCGAAACGCAAAACGTGTCTGCGCTGGAAGCAGAAGCGGAACGCCTGAGCGCGCGTACCTACGAACTCGATGCGGAACTGCGTCAGAATCAAAATTTGCTCGGGCAAGCAACGCTCGAACTCGATCGCGCGGAAAATCGCATCGCATTTAACCGGCAGCGCGGCGAAGAGCTTGACGCGCGCACGCAGCATCTCGCGGGACAAATCGTGCAAGCCGAAGCACAGCTCGCGCTAGTGGAAGAGCGCGCGACGCAGCACGAGCAAGGCGTCGCGACTCTGCGCGAAGAAACAACGCGACTCGAGCAACTGGTCGCGGAAGCTTCTGTGCGCGGATACGAAACGACCGCGAAAACGAGCGAACTCGAGTCGCGAATCGCCGAATTGCAGCGCGCAACCGCCGAATGGGGCGAGCAACTCCATCAGTTGCATGCCGATCACGCGCAGGCGGAGGGTTCGCTGGCGCATCACACCGAAGCCCTGGGCCGCGAACAGGTTCGCGAGCACGGAATGCTCGACCAATCGGTGGAATTGCGCGAACGCGATCGCGCGGCGGAAATTCATCTGCAAGGAATCGGCGAACGCGCGCAAAAGCTTGGCGAAGAAGTGCACGCGGCGCAGGCGCGGAGCCTCGAGCTGAAGCAAAACGAAATCGAGATGCGCGGCCGGTGCGAAACTTTGCGCGATTCCCTTTCTTCCGTGCGCGCAAAGCGAACAACCCTCGAACAAGTTTTGAACGATCGCGCCTACACAGCCGAAGCGGTGAAAAAACTTTTCGCTGCGAATTCGCAAACCGGCCGCGATTTTCACGCCGTGGGATTGCTGGCCGATTACGCCGAAGTGGAGCAGCAATACGAAGCTGCGATCGAACATTTTCTGCGTGAGGAGCTTGAGTACGTAATCGTAGAAACTTTCGATTACGCGCGCACTGGAATCTCGATGCTGCGCGAAGAACTCGGCGGCCGCGCGACATTTTTCGTGGATTCGCTGAACAAATTGCAGCTCGAGCCCGAGGATCAAATCATTCCTTTCCCCACAGCGGAAGGAGTTGTCTCGCGGCTGGACCGGCTGCTGGAATTCCGCGATCCGCTCGGCGCTGCCGCAAAACGTTTTCTGCCGCGGCTGAAGTCGGCATATTTGGTGGAGACCGCGTCCGCCGCCGAAAAACTTGCGCGAACATATCCCGCATATAGCTTCGTCACTCCCGACGGCACCACGTATCAGGGACGTATGGTGAGCGGCGGCCGCGCGGCGGAAGCAGGCCCGCTGGGCATGAAGCGCGAATTGCGTGCGCTGGAAGCCGAGAACGCGCAACGCGAACAGGAAGTGGCGCAAGCGCAAGCGACGCTCGAGCAATTGGAAAATTCGCGGCGCGAATGCGAGGCGACACTCGAACGCATCACCGCCGATCATGTGGAAGCCGACAAACAATTGATCGCCGCTACGCACTTGCGCGAGCAAGCGCGCGGAGAATTTGCGCGCTCGGGGGCGGAACTCGCGCAATGCCAGACAGAAATCGAGCGCCTGCGCCGCGAAGTGGAGTCCGCAAAAATGCGCGCTGAGCATGCCGATCGGCAACGCACCGCGACTACCGAATCGCGCGCGAGCGCGGAGCAAGAAATCGCGGCGTCGAGCGAGCAACTCGTTCAGCTTCGCCAATTGGCTGAGACGCAGCAGCAAGAACTTGCCGCGCAAGCGAGAAGAATGCCGCAATCCTCGCCGAACGTCTCGCAACCGCCGAAATGTTCGCAGCGCGCTTAGACGAAGAGCGCCACGAAGCCACGGGCCGCGCGGAAGCATTGAGGATCGCAGCGCGATACACTCGCTACCGAGCGCGAAGCCGTAACCAGCGAAAGCGCCGAACACGTTCGCCGCATTGGATTCGCTGCGCAACGAAAAAGAGCGCCTCGAAAAATTCAAGCTCACGCAAGAGCAGGAATGGGAGCAAGCGCGCTCACGCACGGTTCACGTGGACGATGAGCTGCGCACCGCTCGCCAGAAAGTAAGCGACCTGCGCGACAAACGCAGCGCCGTGGAAATCGATCGCGCGCGCAACGAATCCGAGCGCAGCCATTTGCGCGAAGCGTGCGTCACCGAACTCAACATGCAGCCCGAAGATTTGATCGCCGAATTTCCCGCGCTGCTCAGCGGCGAAGAACTCGCCGTCGCCGACGGCAACTATCGCGAGATGCGCGCAAAGATGGAGGGCATGGGCCCGGTAAATATGATGGCGCTCGAGGAATACAACGAGTGCGAGCAGCGATTCGGATTCATGTCGCGGGAGCGCGACGATTTGCTCGCGTCAATCAGCGACACGCAGCAAGCCATCACCGAACTCGACGTAGTCTCGCGCGAAAAATTCGAGGAAGCGTTCGTCTTCATCAACGCCGCGTTCACCGAAGCATTCCGCGCTCTCTTCGGCGGCGGCACCGGCGAAATGCGCCTTACCGAAGCGGACAGCTCCGGCGATCCCGGCATCGATGTTGTGGCCCAACCGCCCGGCAAACGTTTGCAAAATGTTGTGCTGCTTTCGGGAGGCGAGAAAGCCCTCACGGCGCTTGCGCTGCTGATCGCGATTTTCCGCTACCAGCCGAGCCCGTTCTGCATTCTCGACGAAGTAGACGCGCCGCTCGACGAAGCAAACGTAGGCCGCTTCGCCGACATGGTGGCGCACATGGGCGCGCAAACACAATTCATCGTGGTGACGCACAATCGCCGCACCATGGAAATGGCGCCGGTGTTATACGGCGTCACCATGCAGGAGCCGGGCGTATCGAAGCTCGTGTCCGTGCGCTGGAATGAAGACGTTGCCGTAAAAGCCGCAAGCACCGCAGCGTAAATTGTGGCGGGCGCGCAGCGGCGCCAATAGCTCGATGAGGTCGTACCAATGAAAGCCGCGCGAATTATTTTTCTGCTGGCAGGCCTCTACGGTATCGGCGTACTGGTGCCGGATTACTTCACAGAAAGCTGGCTAGGAGCAAGGTTTCCCCCGCCGATCAGCCACGCCGAATTTTTCTTCGGCTTTGTTGGCGTCGCGCTGGTTTTCCAGATTATTTTTCTGATGATCGCGCGGAATCCGCTAAAGCATCGCGCGCTGATGCCCGTTTGTATCCTGGAAAAGCTCTCCTACGTTATTCCCTGCGCTGTGTTGTATGCGGAGGGCCGGCTGCAGCCATTGATGCTGATATCCGCCGGCATTGATGCGATCTGGGCGATCTTGTTTTTCGTGGCTTACAAGAAGACGCCGCAGGAAGAAACATTTCGCAGCGCTCCCCGCATGACTTCGTGAAAAATCTCCCCGCTAGTGGCAAAAACTTTTCCACCTGCGTCCACAGATAAAATTTTGCTTCGCCGTTGACTTCCTTTTCCTTCGCGCTACAATACGCGCCTCTTTCACCTTACTGGAGTTCCCGTGGCATCACCGAGCATGAACGCACCTAACGGACGTCCCATTGTCTGGCAAACGGAAATCGAAGAGCTGCCGCTGAAGTCTCGCGGCAAAGTCCGCGATCTGTACGACGCGGGCGACAAGCTCCTCCTCATCGCGAGCGACCGCCTCTCGGCATTCGACGTTGTGCTGCCCACGCCGATCCCCGACAAGGGGCGCGTGCTCACGCAGCTTTCGCTTTTTTGGTTCGAGCAACTGCGCGACGTGATCCCCAATCACGTTATCAGCGCCACCGAATTTCCCGCGGAGGTGGCTGCGCACGCAGCCGAGCTCGAAGGCCGCACGATGCTTTGCCGCAAGACGCAGCCGATTCCCGTGGAATGCGTTGTGCGCGGATATCTCGTGGGATCGGGCTGGAAGGATTATCAAAAAACAGGCGCTGTGTGCGGTATCGCGCTGCCTGCGGGACTAAAGGAATCCGACAAGCTGCCGCAGCCCATCTTCACGCCTTCCACAAAGGCGACTACCGGCCACGACGAAAATATTTCCTTCGATCAAGTCGTCGAACAGATCAGCCGCCCGCTTGCGGAGCGCCTGCGCGACGTGAGCATCGAGATTTACAATCGCGCCACAGCCTATGCTGCTCCGCGCGGAATTATTCTTGCCGACACGAAATTTGAGTTCGGCCTCGACCGCGGCGAATTAATTTGGATCGATGAAGCGCTCACTCCGGATTCTTCGCGCTTCTGGCCCGCCGACGGCTATCAGCCGGGCCACAGCCAACCTTCGTTTGATAAACAATATGTGCGCGATTATCTCGAACGCATCGGATGGAACAAGCAGCCGCCAGGCCCTGTTCTGCCCGATGACGTGGTCGCGGGTACCAGGGCCAAATACCGGGAAGCTTACCTGCGTTTGACGGGTCACGATCTCCCGTAACCTTACTCCGTCTCCTCTGGAGAGTGCGGCCGTGAAAGATCAATTGGAATCGCTCGTGGTGAGAATGGTCGAGAGCGGGATTTTATTTCCCGAAGCGGTGAACGAATTCGAAAAGAAGTACATCACGCGCGTGCTCGATCGCACGAATGGAAATCAGTCGCGCGCCGCGCTAGCGCTGGGAATTCATCGCAATACCTTGAGCCGCAAAATTGGAATCTATAAGCTGGGGCATCGGCCCAAGCGGCATTCGCGATAACTCGCGGGACGGCTCGCTAGATCTGAAATTTCGCCTGAATTAAAAACATTTCCTTAATAATTTGTGCGCGCAAAATAAAAACGGCTCCGGTGATTCCGGAGCCGCTCTTATTTTCAGAAATGATCTGGTTGCTGAGGTTAGCCCTTCTTCTTCGGCTTCGCCTTGCCCGGTTCCGGAATATCTTCCGGATTTACCTTGCCCTTGTCCCAGTGAAGCATAAATGCGGGGTTTTGATCGTAGCCGATGAGCGTGCCTTCGAATCGAACACCATCTCCCGGTTGAATCCGCTTTGCGTCCGGCTGGTCGGCTATTTTCACGTCCATATCAGCGACCTTGCAGGCTTCGGTTTCCTCGGCTGTGGCGCCGGTGCACAGGTGAAGCACAATCGGCCCACCCTCAGGCGCGTCAACTGAGATTACGAGTGCGGTCACTTCTGGATAGTCTAGGCTGCACGTCGCCAGCCACATCAGCTTCCCGTGATCGCCGCCTTCGCGTAGCCACGGAATGAAGTTAGCAGTGTCGTTGCGCGCTTTCGTAAGGTCGTCAGAAGTCGGAAGCGCGAAAGTAGTTGGCCGGTCGGGCGTTGTCGCGGCGAGTGTGACCATGGAATTAATCTCGTCGTCCACCAGATTCTCGCAACCCACTTGCTGGTAGTTCTGAATCTGGCTCTTCAGGTACGCGCGAAGCGACTGGTCGGCGGGCGGCTTCATCATCGAGATTGCGTGCGCCAGAGCCCAATATCCATCAAGTGTCTGCGGTGGGGTCTCCTGGATTAGAGAAACTCCGAGGCGTGACCACGCCGCAGGGTCGCTGGGATCCTCTGCGATTAAGGTCTTGTATGCTTGCGCCGAGCCGCTCCAATCCTTCGTTGCGTAATCGGCTGTCGCGATCACGCTATCAAAAATGCCTGTGATCTGTTTTTTCTGTTTGTCCCAATCCGCGTCGCTAACTTTGTCGGGCTTTGGGAGGGTCGCCAGATCCTTCAAGCCCTGTTGCGCCTGTTCCTTGGCCTTTGTCTGTTGCTCGGGCTTGGCAAACTCCGGAAGCGTCCCACCAGCAAGGAATGTTTGCGCGCGCGCGAGCCGAAGTCTTACCGCTGATGGCGGATCCAATTTATCCCCGCTGACCGCTACGAGCTTATCGATATATTCGACGGTTTTCGGGTAGTCCTTCAGCTTGTAGTAAGCGTTGTAGTAGTCGTTATACGCATACGCAAGCAACGCAGAGCTCGGATACTTGGCTACGAAGTCGTCCATCAGCTTGATCTGCTGCTGTGGATCGGTCTCAGTGTGCCCTTTCATGTAAGCGTTGTATTCTTCAGTGGTGTAGGCCGGCTTCGCCGCTGCCTGGTCTTGAGCGGAGGCTTGCATTGCCGTGCCAGAAATTCCGATCAGCAGCAACGCGCCAAGCACTCCGGCGAACACAGTTTTACCAATCCGCATCATTGCTTTGGTGCCTCCCAAGCAGAAATTGTCGCAGCTATACGCTGGCCGGACTAGAGATCCGCACGCCGAAGACCGCTCTAACTAAAACTGGTGGATTATAGGGAATCGCTCTGACACGCGCAAGACGTTTCCCACTCCGGCGAAAGGTTTCTCTCTCCTCTGCTTTGTTATGATGAACTCACGGGCAAAATGGTCGCCCACGGGGTGCCCGTCAAGAGCTCACCGTACCGATGAACTCACAGACACCATCCCGCTCGCATCAGTTCCCACCAATATACACAAGGTATGCAACTAAAGTGGCACAGGCACTCCTGCCTGTGCGGTTTTCTACAGCAATTTTGAGATTGAATTCGAGGAGCAAACAGTGACAACGGGAAAGGTCTTGACTGGGCAGCACGCACTCATTACTGGCGCAAGCCGCGGAATCGGTTTCGCGATCGCCGATAAATTAGCCACGATGGGCGCGGATATCGCCATCTGCGCGCGTAAAGTCGATGAGCTGAATCACGCCGCCGCAAAATTGCGCGACCATGGCGGGCGTGTGGAAGCGATTGTCGCGGATGTCTCTCGCGCTGCCGACATTTCGAAACTCGCAAAAGAATCGGCAGCCGCGCTTGGACCGATCGATATTCTCGTGAACAACGCGGGCATCGGCCGCTCCGGCCCATTTCAAGATCTAAAAGAATCCGATTGGGACGCTGTCCTCGATACAAATTTGAAAAGCGTCTTTCTGCTTTCCGGCGCGATCGCACACTCAATGATTCAGCGCCGCACCGGACACATCATCAACATCGCATCGCTCGCGGGGAAAAATACATTCGCGGGCGGGGGAATTTATTGCGCGTCAAAGTGGGGCTTGCTCGGCCTCACCTATTGCATGGCGGAAGACTTGCGCGTATTCGGCATTCGCGTCAGCGCGATCTGTCCCGGCAGCGTCGCCACCGAATTCTCACCGCACGTGGGCAAGAACGAATCGAAAATGTTGCAGCCCGCCGATATCGCACACGCGGTGGAAACAATCGTCACGCAAGCGCCGCAAAGTTTCATCAGCGAAATTCTTCTGCGGCCCACACAAAAACCTTAGCATTGGTGCGGCCTATCCGATTCCGCAGCGAGCTTCAAATTGGCCGCGACAAGTTGTGACTTTCGCGTTTCTACATCATCATAAGAATAGCTGCCCAACGACATCCTTGTGACCGAACATCTCCAATTTCTGCTGCATTACGGCTACGCCCTCCTCTTTGCCTGGGTGTTTGTCGAGCAAATCGGCGTGCCTTTGCCTTCAATTCCGATTCTTCTCGCAGCAGGCGCTCTGATTGGCACGCATCAGTTCAACGCTCCAATCACGCTCATCGTCCCGGTCATTGCGTCTCTGATCGCCGATTTTTTCTGGTATGAACTCGGCCGCCGAAAAGGCATCCGCGTACTGCGGCTCCTGTGCAAAATTTCCATCGAGCCGGATTCATGCGTTCGTCGCACCGAAAACACATTTGCCAAACAGGGCTCGCGTTCCCTCCTCATCTCAAAATTTATTCCCGGCCTCGGCATCATGACTCCGCCGCTTGCCGGAATTTTTCACATGAAGTTGCGGAAATTTCTGGCGATGGATGGGCTCGGCGCGCTGATCTGGGCCGGCGCTTATGTCGGCGTGGGATACGCGTTCAGCAATCAAATCGAAGTCATCGCCAGACATGCCGCGCATCTCGGCATCGGCTTGGTGATTCTTGTGGTCGCGGCATTCGGCGGCTGGATCGGCTGGAAATTTATTCGCCGCCGCCGCTTCATTCGCCAGCTGCGCGTGGACCGCATCACCGCCCGCGAATTGAAAGATAAAATGGATTCCGGCGAGGAAGTTGTCATCGTGGATCTTCGCGGCCCGCTCGATTTCGAAGAAGATCCCGACATGATTCCCGGCGCCGTCCATCTGGAAATTCACGACATTGAACATGTGACGGAACAACTCGCGCAGGCGCCCGAAGTCGTTCTTTACTGTACCTGCCCGAACGAAGCCACTAGCGCTCAAGTGGCTCGCCAGCTTAAAACAAAGGGCGTGCGGAAAATTCGTCCGCTCGCAGGCGGGCTGGATGGCTGGCGCGAATTGGGATTTCCCGTCTCCATGTTCGATCCTGACGCAGAATAATCCGCTGCGTTCATCGTGCGACATGCGTAGAATGCGGGCGTGACTTCCTCTCAAGATCGCTGGTCAGAGAGCGGACTTTCCACCAGCCGCATCGAAGCGCTTTCCGACGGTGTCTTCTCCATCGTCCTCACCCTCATGGTGTTCGAAATCAAAATCCCCGATCTGCCTGCCGGACACAGCCATGAAGCGTGGGCACATGTAGTTCAGCTCTGGCCGCAGTTATTGAGCTACGCAGTGAGTTTTATAGCCGTCGGACTTTTCTGGGTGGGCCATCACCAGATGTATCACATGATTCGCCGTTCTTCGCGGCCGCTGCTGTGGCTGAATCTTCTCTTTCTGTTGTTCGTCGCGTTCCTGCCGTTTTCGGTGGCGATGTTGGGGCGGTACGGCGATGCTCGCGAAGTCGCGATTCTCTACGGCCTGAATCTCTTGATCATTGGAACGCTGAATTACGCGCAGTGGTTTTACGTGACCCGCATCACGCATCACGTGATTGACGCTGTCACCGACCGCGCGATGCACGAAGTGGATCGCAGAATCCTGTTCGGGCCTTGCGTGTGTGTGTTTGCGATTCTGGTTGCGCTGGTGAATGCCCGGCTGAGCGAGCTGATCTATTTATTGATGCTGATCGCATACCTATTGCCCGCGCGTATTGATCATATTTTCTCGAAAGAATAAATCGAGGCGCGCCCGGTGCGAAAATTCTTACCGCGAGTCTACAATCGCGGCAGCACAATTCCCTGCTGCGACTGATACTTCCCCTTCTTATCTTTGTAAGACACGTCGCACGGATCGCTGCTCTCGAAAAAAATCACCTGGCACAATCCCTCGTTTGCATAAATCTTCGCGGGCAGCGGAGTCGTGTTGCTGATTTCGAGCGTCACAAATCCTTCCCATTCCGGCTCGAATGGCGTCACGTTCACGATAATTCCGCATCGCGCGTAAGTGGATTTGCCCACGCAAATCGTCAGCACGTTTCGCGGTATCCGGAAATACTCCACCGACCGCGCCAGCGCAAACGAATTCGGCGGAATCAAACAAATATCGCCCTTGAACTCCACAAACGAACGCGCATCGAAATGTTTCGGATCCACAATCGTCGAATTCACATTCGTAAAAATCCGGAATTCGTCCGCTACGCGAATGTCGTAGCCATACGACGAAACTCCATAGCTGATCACGCCTTCGCGAATTTGCCGGTCTTCGTATGGCTCGATCATCTTGTGCTCGGTAGCCATTTTGCGAATCCAGTTGTCGGGCCTTACGCTCATGATCTCTCCCAGATAAATTTTTCTGCGGTGAAAGGAAGCGCAGTGTATTATGCCGCGGCTTGCTTGACAACCCGTGGCACCCTGTCTAGCATAAGCGCCGATTCACTAAGTGGAGGCCTTGCGTGATCAAGCTCGACATTGTAAACGCCGTGCTCTCGAAAGTGGAAAACGTGAGCCGCACCAAAGCCGAGGAAGCCGTGGAAACCGTGTTCGCTTCTCTCAAGGCGGCCATGGGACGCGGCGATCGCATCGAGCTGCGCCGCTTTGGCGTTTTCAACGTCCGCCCTCGCAAGACCGGCATCGGCCGCAACCCGCGTACCGGTGAAGAAGTGCAGATTCCTCCCGGCAAAGCGGTTCGCTTCAAGCCCGGCAAAGAGCTGCAAGCGCTCTCGTAGTCCTACCTACATAAATTTTAGCGGCGTTCACTTTTCTTCCGCATCGATTTCCATTTCTACTTTTTGGAATCGCGCTCGACTTGCGTTTCAGCACGATTTCATTTCTCCGTCGTACAATGTTTTTGCGCTTCGCCCTTGCTTCAGCGGTGCGCAACTTGCGCATGAGCTCAGGCAACGGTCACGGCGAATTTCCCGTCGAAATTGTCCCCGCTGAAATTATCGAGCAGCCGCGTTTTTATTCCGCGCGGCCAACGTATCGCGTGCCAGCGGAAAATCGTACTCGCTCGTTGGCAATCGCCATCGGACTCTTCGCGCTCACCATTATTTCCACGCTCGCTGTCGGCGCGCAATTTTCCTTCGCGTACGCGCGCGGAGAAATGCCCGCGTTCGAAAATTTCTTCAGCTCGTATTTTCAAATTTTGCGGAGTCCGCACGCGATGCTCGCTGGCCTTCCTTTCGCCGCAACTTTACTGGGCATCTTGTTGGCGCACGAACTCGGCCACTATTTCACTTGCCGCTACTACGGAATGTCCGCGAGCTATCCGTATTTTATTCCTGCGCCAACTTTGATTGGCACGCTCGGCGCGTTCATTCGTATTCGTTCGCCAATCGTAAATCGCAAAGCGCTCTTCGATGTCGGGCTCTCTGGCCCCGTCGCCGGATTTATTTTTGTGATTCCTGCGATGGCATTCGCAATTCTTCACTCGAAAATTATTCCCGGAGTCCAAGCCGATTCCGCTGTAATTTTCGGCGAGCCAGTTCTCATGCGCATTCTTCTCGCGTTGCTGCGCCCAGGAGTTCACGCCGCCGATCTTCTGCTCAATCCCATCGGCCGCGGCGCGTGGGTGGGACTCTTCGCCACTTCGCTGAATTTAATTCCCGGCGGCCAGCTCGATGGCGGCCACATTCTGTACGCGCTCTCCAGCGAATCGCATCGCCGCGTAACCTTCGGCGTCGCGATCGCGCTGATTCCTCTCGCATATTTTTGGTGGGGATGGCTCGCGTGGGCCGCGATTCTTTTGATCCTCGGCTTTCGTCATCCGCCGCTGCTCGATCGCCGCGCGCTGCTCGATAATAAGCGCCGCGTGTGGGCCGCAATCGGCCTCGCGATTTTCGTGCTCTCGTTCATGCCGGTGCCAGTAATGATTCAAAGCTGACGCAGCAAATTCACTCGTTTGCGGCCCGCGCTGCACAGCGTATGATGCGCACGCGGTGGCCTCCAACCCTCAATCCGAAAATCAAACGACCCTCGCACCCACGCTGAATTTGTGGGACCTCATCTGCTTAATTGTCGGCGCTGTAATTGGTTCCGGAATATTCCTGGTTCCCGGTGCGATTCTTCGCGACGTCGGCGGTTCCGTAAAACTTTCGCTCATCGTGTGGCTCACCGGCGGAGCGCTGTCGCTTCTCGGCGCGCTCACGTATGGAGAACTTGCCGCCGCGAATCCGGCGGCTGGTGGACTTTACGTTTACATTCGCGACGCGTTCGGTTCGCTGCCCGCATTTTTATACGGGTGGACGCTTTTTCTTGTCATCGCCAGCGGAACTAACGCCACGCTTGCTGTCGCGTTCTCAAATTATTTTCACGAGATTGTTCCCATCACTCCGCTCGAAGGAAAATTTCTCGCGGTCGGCGTGATCATAATTCTCACGATCATCAACGCAGTAAGCACGCGACAAAGCGCGAACCTGAATAATTGGACTACGCTCGCAAAAGTTCTCGCGATTCTTGCGATGAGTATTGTGTTGCTGATCCTCGGCCCGCGCCATCCGCACGCAGCCGCAACTTCGCCCATCGCGCCAATGGGAGGCTCGCTCGCCGCGGGATTCGGCGTCGCGATGATTGCGGTGCTGTGGGCGTACGAAGGGTGGCAGTGGGTCACCTATACCGCGAGCGAAACGCTTGAGCCGCAGCGAAATTTTCCGCGCGGATTTTTCATCGGAGTGATGGTTCTAATCGGCTGCTACATTCTTGCGGTCATCGCGTATGTCGCGGCGCTTGGGCCCGCAGTTGCCGCGCAGTCAGACACCATCGCCGCTGTCGCGATGAAAACTGTTCTCGGCGTAAACGCAGGGAAATTCGTTGCCGCGGCGATTCTCGTTTCAGTTTTCAGCGCGGCAAATACAACTTGCCTCACCGCGCCGCGCGTTTTCTACGCGATGGCGCAGGATCGTCTTTTTTTCAAAAGCCTCGCAAAAGTTCATCCGCGTTTTCGCACTCCTGCGATCGCAATTATCGCGTCGGGAATTTGGTCCGCAGTTCTTGCGTGGACCGGAACTTTCGAACGCCTTTTCACTTACGTAATTTTCGCAGGATGGGTTTTCTATGGACTCGCCGCTGCAAGTATTTTTGTTTTCCGAGCTCGCGAACGCCGCGCTCCCAGCGGAGCCGCTCGCAACATTTCGCGTTCCCGGATATCCATTTACGCCAGCGCTGTTTGTGATTGCCGCCGCCGCGCTGGTGATCAACACGATTGCCGCCGATTGGAAAGACGCCGCTTTCGGCGTCGCGATTATCGCGCTCGGCGTTCCTGCTTATCTGTTTTGGCATCTGCGAAAGAGGCGCGCGGCGCGGCCCTAGTGCTCATGAATATTCAACGCACCACTCTTCATCCGTTTTGATACACTTCGCGACCAAGGAGGTGCAATGTCGAAATCAAACAGCGTGCACCGGAAATTCCAGGTCGCTGCAACGGCAGTTGCGTTCTCTCTAATTTGCGGCGTGATGTTTGCTCAAGCGCCGAAGACGGCTACCGCTTCGAAACCCGCGCCAAAAATGGCGATGGCTTCTCACCCGATCGTCACCCCCGATAGTTTGAAATGGGCTCCTCTGTTTCCCGGCGTTGACGCGATCCAGATGGCCGTAGTGTCCGGCGATCCTTCGAAGCCAGGACCGTTCGTCGTCAGGCTGAAGATCGCCAAAGGCGCGGTGCTTGCCGCTCATTGGCATCCCACCACTGAAAACGTAACCGTTCTTCAAGGTACGTTTTCAGCGGGAATGGGAGACAAGTTCGACGAAACGAAACTCACCAAGATGCAGCCGGGAGATTTCATCAGCATTCCGGCGCGAGCGCATCACTTCGCGAGAGCCGAGACCGATGTCATCGTGCAGGATCACGCTCCTGGACCGTTCGCGATGACCTTTGTAAATTCAGCCGACGATCCGCGGATAAAACACTAGTTCGAGCGCATCGCGAAATTCAGCATCTGGACAGAACCCCGGCAAATCTCAGCGCCGGGGTTTTCTCTTTTTCGTGCTTCATCCGAACTGCGGATTCCTGATTTTCGTTGCGCGCGAAATGCGCTGTCTAAGGTGGGCGTTTTCGGAGCAGTTTTTTGGCTAAGATATTTATTATCAATAATTTAACGGTGTTGGACGGCTGCGAGACCCCCACCCCGTTGTTTTTGTAAAATGATGATTCTAATAGAGTTATCTAGTACTATTACTAAAAAGTTGTTCATTCTAAAGGAGTTAGGTCTGTTTTGGGGTTGTTTTTTTGACTGTTTTTGGGGTGGTACTAAAACTAGGTGCTCGCTGTGGGGGTGTGGTCGTGGTGGTGGCTTGAGTCGGGGGAATTCTTGACCCAGGACTAGCGACCCAGCTCCATACAGGACACACGGCTGGAACTAACCCAGTACCCCACAGCCACGTCTTGAAGTGTTATCCTCCGTTTTGTTCGCGAGAGTCAGATTTCTATCAAATGGTTCACAGGACGGATGACTCGTATGAACATTCGTAGGGTGGCGATCTGGGCCCCAATTTTAGCGATCCTATGGCGCCAGGTGCTCCTAGCACTCGATCACTGGATACAGGGAAAATGGCAAGCTGATCTCTTCAAACGCAGCGCGATGGAGCAGTATTGGTTTGAGATGGCGGCAGCGTTTCTTATTGTGCTTGCCGTTGCGGCAATGATTACGCGCGCGGCATTCTTCTTCAATCACGCGCAGAGGCGGAAGCACTCTATCGAGCTAGCGCCTCATCTGTTGTTGTGCGCAACGCTATTCGCGGTGAGTGTCGTACTGCGGAGCCCCGGAATATTCAGCCAGTTGGGAGAAATAAAGCTCGAATTCTTGGGACACTTTCTGTTCAATGCTTCGCTTCTCTGGTTCGTCGTTGCGTTATCTCTGAATCTTGCGTCACCGATCGAGGGATCAGCGACGAAATAATGAAAGGCTGGGCGGGGCCTCGCGAAACCTTCAAAACACGAACGGTGACCAAGAGGGTCTGAATTGAATCAGTGGAAGCCACACATCGAGCGCTTAGAGGTTTTCGACCTCGACGGCAGCGGTGTACTTTCTTTCAATCTGCAAGTCTTCCTCCAATCCTTGCCTGAAGACGCAAAACACATGCAGTGGTTTCTATTTGTAATTGAAGTGGTTGGAATAGAAGGAAAAACGACTGAGATACCGCATCTTGAATCAGGAGCTCAGCCAGATATGCGAAGCATTAGATTGAGCTCAGAATCGCTAGTCCACGTTGCATCCGAGTTCAAACAAGTGATTAACATGATGCTTTTTGGCATCGAGATTGGACAACAGGAGCCAACTCTACCACTCCAACTTGCCACGTACTCTCATTTTGTCCTGTTGGAAGTAATCGATAGCGCGTTCTGGGTGCTGGAGTCTGATATGGATTCCGTTTTAGAAATCGTGAAGAAATCCTTCCGCGATGTCCGTAGTGTCTATAAGGAATCGAGGGGCTGGACGTGACGGAAATTCGGCCAGCGTTAGGACGGAAGAACCCCCAAATCTGTCGCGTCCCTTTGGCAGAAATTTGATTTCTCGTGCAATGTTGATTTGTACTGAACGGCTTGGTTTGGTGCCGCGCCGACGGCGCTCCCGAAAAACCTGTTTTTTTTATTTAGATAACCCAGGCCCTGCGGGGCCTGGGCTCACGTTTAGCGTGCGGCCCTACAGGCCGCAGGACGGAAAAGGCAGAGGCGAAAGGCTTAGGTCAAAGTCAAACAGGGCACAGCAGGTCCCTCACCGCTGAAGCGGTTCGGGATGACACCAAAAAAAAATTCAGAGGCAATAACAAAGGGCTGGGCGGGGCCTGCCCGCTTCGCGGTCGAGCCCCGCCCCTACGGTCGCAGGAGACTTGGAAAGGGCCGAGGCGGAAGGTTTAGGTCAAAGTCAAACAACGCACAGCAGGTCCCTCACCGCTGAAGCGGTTCGGGATGACACCAAAAGCAAAGGCGGAACCCAAGGCGGAGGCAAAGGCGGCCGGGCGTAAAGCCCGGCGCTACACGGGAAACGGCTACCGGGCGACGCCGAGACGGGGCTAGAAGAGGCTTAGGGGATCTACGTCGGCGATTACCGCGGCGTCGGGGATTTGTTTTTTGGCGCAGAAATCCAGGGCGCCTGAGAGGAGTTGATTCAGGGCGGCGCGCTTGGGGGATTTTAGAAGGAATTGGAAACGGAATTCGCGTTTTAGTTTGGCTAACGGGGCGGCGGCGGGGCCTAAGACGCGGACACCTTTGGATTCGGCTGGGGCGAAATATTCGGCTAGCTGGCGGGACCAGCGAATCGCGTTTTCGATTTTGCGGTCGCGGACGACTACGTTGGCGAGCGCGGTGAAGGGCGGGTAGTGCATCATTTTGCGGAAGTGCAGCTCCTGATCGAAGAAGCCTTCGAAATCTTGTTTCGCGGCGAAGCGGATTGCGTAGTGTTCCGGGTAATAAGTTTCGACCAGGACTTCGCCGGGAAGTTCGCCACGGCCGGCGCGGCCTGCGACTTGCGTGAGCAACTGAAAGGTGCGCTCTGCGGCGCGAAAATCGGGAAGCGCGAGACGCAAATCGGCGGAGACGACTCCGACGAGAGTGACACGCTGAAAATCGTGGCCCTTGGCAACCATTTGCGTGCCGACGAGAATATCAATTTTCCCGGCGGCGAATGCGCCAAGAATTTTCTGGTAACCGTGTTTTGTGCGGACGGTATCGCGATCAAGCCGGCCAACACGCGCATCGGGAAATAATTCGCCGAGAGATTCTTCGAGACGCTCCGCGCCTTCACCGACGAAATGAACGTGTTCGGAATTGCAGCGCGGACAAATCTTCACCACCGCGCGCGAAAAGCCGCAGTAGTGGCACACCAGCCGCTGGCGCTGTTTGTGAAACGTGAGCGCGATGCTGCAATTTTCGCACTGCACAGTGGCGCCGCAACTGCGGCACAGCGCAAACCAGGAGTAGCCGCGGCGGTTGATGAGGATCAGGGATTGCGTGCCGGAGACGAGGCGATCGGTCATTGCGGCGCGAAGTCTTGCGGAAAATGGCGACGCGCGATGAGTGGTGCGGAAATCTTCGCGCATGTCGACGACGGTGACTTGCGCCAGGGCGCGGCTGCCGATCCTTTCGCCGAGGGTGAGGAGTTCGTATTTTCCTTCGCGCGCGTGGCGAAAACTTTCGAGCGAAGGAGTGGCGGAACCGAGGAGCACCGCGGCGTTTTCTAGTTTTGCGCGGAGCACGGCGGTGTCGCGGCCGTGATAGCGCGGCGATTCTTCCTGCTTGTAGCTGGGCTCGTGCTCTTCGTCGACGACGATGAGTCCGAGATTGGTGACGGGCGCGAAAACCGCGGAGCGCGTGCCGACGACGACTCGCGCTTCGCCGCGGCGCACGCGCCACCATTCGCGGGCGCGTTCGGCATCATTGAGCGCACTGTGAAGCACGGCAACTCCATCGCCGAAACGCGCGCGGCAGAGGCGGCCGATGTGAAGGGTGAGAGCGATTTCGGGAACGAGAACGATGGCGGAACGATTTTGCGCGAGCGCAGCGGCGACTCCGCGAAGATAGACTTCAGTTTTGCCGCTGCCGGTGACGCCGCGAAGGAGACCGACTGTGAATTCGCCGCTGTGAATCCATTTTTCTACGGATTGCGCGGCGCGCTCCTGATCGGGATTGAGAATGTTGGTGATCGGCTCGAATTCGGCTTCGAGAAAAGTTTCCTCGGCGATTGCGGGCTCTTCCCACTGTTTGAGTTTTCCCTGGCGGACCAAGCGTTCGGCGACCGCGCGGGAAACTTTTGCGCGATCGAGAAGCGATGCGAGAGGAAGCGGGCCGCATTCTTCGGTGAGTACCTGGCGGATGCGGGCTTCGGCTTCGCTGGGCGCGTGGCCGTTTGCTTGCGCGATTGCGGCGTTGTCGCTCCAAGCGATGATTTTTTGCGTGCGGGGTTTGCGCGCTTTTGAAATTTCCTGAGCCGCGAGATATCCGCCGCGTTGCAATCTTGCGGCTGCGGCTTCGCCGCCGGGAAGGCGCGCGAGTCGCGAAGTGGCGAGCGGTTTGCCTTCGATGGCGATGAGTTCGAGCAGGGCTTGCTCGGTGATTTCGGATTCGCTGCGGCTGTCGCGCGAAGCGAGCGCGGCGAAATAGGCGTGGCCGGATTCGGTGATGGTGAGGACACGTTGGGCGCGCAGCTCGATTTGCGGCGGAAGCATGGCGCGGAAAACATCGCCCGGCGGCGCAAGATAGTAGGAAGAAATCCAGCGGCCGAGTTCGATGAGTTTGGGAGTGAGCGCGGGTTCGGGATCGAGAAGGTGCGCGATGGATTTGATTTTTGTTGCGGAGGACGCGGCGGAAAAATCTGGGGCGGTGTCGGTTAGCTCGATTACTACGCCGACCATCGCGCGATTGCGGAATGGGACTGCTACGCGGCAGCCCGGGGAGACGACGTCTTGCAATTCTTCGGGAATCGCGTACGTGAAGGTGGTGCGCAGCGGGACGGTTAGCGCGACTTCGCAGTAGCGGGACATGATTCGAGAATCAGTCTAGCAGGCGAGCGGAACAGCGGTTCGAACGAAAGAGGATTATTAGGAATTTATATTCGTTTGCGGATTCTATTTTTGCGCCACACGGATTGGTTTAGTGCCGCACCTACGGCGCTCCGGAAAAACCTTATCTATTTTTTTAGATTACCCAGGCCCTGAGGGGCCTGGGCTGAAGTTTGGCGGACGGCCCTACAGGCCGTCGGACGGAAAAGGCGACCCAAGGGCAAACGCAACGGCAAGAGATTAAGTCAAAGTCGAACGAGGAACAGCAGGTCCCTCACCGCTGAAGCGGTTCGGGATGACAGCAAAATCAGAGGCAACGGCTGCCGGGCGTAAAGCCCGGCGCTTCGAGGGCTACGGCAAACCGGGCGCGGCAAGCCCCACCCCTACGGTGCGCGGAGAAGTTTTATTTTTTCGGAGCGGATTTGGGCATGGGGAGGCCCAGTTCGGCGATTACTTTTTTTAGGTCGGCCCAGACGTCGGCTTTGGCGGGGGGATTTCGCAACAAGTAGGCGGGGTGATAGGTGACCATTAATTTCGTGCCACGAAAATCGAGCCACTGGCCGCGATAGCTGGAGAGAGAACGATTTGTGGCCAGCAGAGCTTGCGCGGCGCAATTTCCGAGGCAGACGATCACTTTCGGTTTGATCACATCGAGCTGGCGCAAAAGAAAAGGAGAGCAGGTGGCGACTTCATCTTTTTCGGGAGTGCGGTTATCGGGCGGGCGGCATTTCACCACGTTGCAAATGTAAACCTGCTGGCGCGAGAGGCCCATCGCTTCGATCATTTGCGTAAGCAGTTTTCCGGAGCGGCCGACGAATGGGAGTCCCTGAATATCTTCGTCGCGGCCGGGGCCTTCGCCGACGAAAACCAGTTCGGCTTTTGCGGTGCCATCGCCGAAAACTATGTTGGTGCGCTGCTCGCAGAGGCGGCAGCGAGTGCAATCGCCGATATCGGCGCGAATTTTTTCGAGCGTGTCGTTGGCGATGCGATCGACGACTTCGAAGAGCGAGGAGGCTTGCGGCGCGATGGGAACTACTGGCGGCTTGATCGCGGCGGCTGTTGCGGGAATTGATGGCAACTTTGGCGCGGCAGCGATCGCGGGCGATGGCGCTATTGGGACAGCGACTTCGCTTCGCGATTTCGCAGGTGATGCAGCGATTTGCGCGCGGATTTGAGATGGCGCGGAAATCTGCGAGGCGGCGCGTTCGCGATAGAAATTTCCGAGGCCGATGTCGGTGAAATATTGGAGCCAGGCAGCGAGACGTTCGTTGGGGGGAAGACCGTCAGAATTCATTTGCGGGTGGCGGAATGTTCCGCGGAAATTTGGGAAACGCTGCGCAGCCGGACAATTTCATCGAGGATGCGGGTGGCGACATCGAACTTGCTCATTTTGGGCAATTGTTCTTCACGAGATGAATTATTTTCACGCGCGTCGCGGAAAAGAAGCGTGACGATATTTGTATCGACATCGAAACCCGCGCCGGGCTGCGTGACATCGTTCGCGACAATAAAATCCGCGCCCTTCTCTGCGAGCTTTTTACGCGCGTGTTCGAGCAGATTATTTGTTTCGGCGGCGAAACCGATGATGATGCGTTTGCGGCCATTCGCGGATGAATTCTGCGCGGCAACTTCCGCGAGAATATCTTGAGTGGGTTGAATTCGAGCGTGAAACCGTTTGAGCCGCGTTTAATTTTTGTGGACTCCTGCGCGGCAGGGCGAAAATCGGCGACGGCAGCGGCCATGATCGCGACAGTAGATTCGGCGACGCGTTCACGCACGGCGCTGCGCATTTCTTCGGCGGTACGGACGCTGACAAATTCAACGCCAGATGGCGCGGGAATTGAAACCGGTCCGCTGATGAGAATTACTTTCGCGCCGCGGCGATGCGCTGCTTCGGCGAGCGCGTAACCCATTTTGCCGGACGAGCGATTGGTGAGATAGCGAACCGGATCG
Source organism: uncultured Acidobacteriota bacterium (assembly GCA_963785395.1). Taxonomy (GTDB): domain Bacteria; phylum Acidobacteriota; class Terriglobia; order Acidiferrales; family UBA7541; genus DASTCZ01. The sequence continues at coordinate 591,834 of CAWAVH010000005.1, forward strand.
ATATCTTCGCAAGTGGGCCCGGCGGTGATCAAAATTGTTTCTGCGGCGAGATCGCGGGAAATTCCGAGAACGCCGAGCACGGCGTGCGCGATTGCATCGACTCCCGCGAGACGGCCGGCGCCGACCATGCCGCATGCGAGATAGCCTTCATCGGGCGCGACGATGTGAACTCCGCGAGAGCGCAAAATTTTCAGATTTGCTTGCGTGGCTTCGTGCTCCCACATATTTACGTTCATCGCAGGCGCGATGATTGTGGGAGCCGTAGTGGCGAGATAAAGCGTGGAAAGAAAATCGTCGGCAATTCCCTGCGCGAGTTTCGCGATGGTGTTGGAGGTGGCAGGCGCTATCACGAGAGCATCGGCACGCTGCGCTACTGCGATGTGCTCGATCGCGCTTTCGACATTCGCGGCCGCGGAATCTTCCGCGCTAAACATGTCTGTAATTACTTTGCGGCCGGTGAGCGCGGCGAATGTGAGCGGAGTGATGAATTCCTGGGCGTGGCGCGTCATCACGACCTCGACTTCGAGGCCTTCCTGCTGAAGGCGGCGCACGAGTTCAGCCGCTTTGTAAGCGGCTACGCCTCCCGTGACTCCGACGACGACGCGCATATCGCGAACCTGACGAGGCGGCTAGTTTCTGTGCCGCTTGGATGGATCTTCGGGCGGGCCCGTGGGGACCGGCGGCAAATCGAATTCGAGAACGCCGAGATCGAGTTCTTCTAGGGCGACGCGAGTTGGCTTGAGCGAACGCGGATCGATGACCATCGCGGGCGCTCCGGCCATGAGCTGGCGCGCACGGCGTGATGCCACTACGACGTAGGCAAATCTGCTTTCGGGCGGCTTGGTTTCAATTCCCATGAGATTCTTTTCCTCCAAACGATTTCAAAATTTGTTCGACAACGCCGCGGGCAATTCCATTGCGGCAGCGCGAGGCGAGTCCGATGGCTTGCACTTCGCGGCCCGCGCGATCGAGATCATCGTTTACAACAATAAAATCGTAATCCGAATATCTTTTCATCTCGTCGTGAGCGCGCTGCAAACGCCGAGCAATTTCTTCCTTCGAATCCTGGCCGCGGCCGATGATGCGGCTTTCCAAAACTTCGCGCGATGGCGGAACTATAAAAATGGAAACTGCGCCGGGCACCGCTTTGCGAATCTGCACCGCGCCCTGAACATCAATTTCGAGAACGAGATCACTTCCCTGTTCCCGGGCTTTATCGAGCCATTTGCGCGGCGTGCCGTAGCGATGCTTGCCGAACACATTGGCATATTCGAGGAATTCACCGGCCTGCACCATACGCTCGAATTCCTGTTCGGATATGAAATCATAGCATTTTCCGGGGTTTTCTGCGGCGCGGGGAGCGCGCGTGGTGCAAGAAATGGAACCGAGCATGCCGGGGAGCTCGAGGAGCTTGGGTACGAGCGTGGATTTGCCCGAACCGCTGGGGCCGGAGATGACGAAGACGATTGGCTCGCGCGGCGCAGGCATGATCATTCGATGTTTTGCGCCTGCTCGCGCAACTTTTCGATTTCGGATTTAATTTCGAGAGCGAGATCGGTGATGGCGAGGCCGGAAGCTTCCACGCCGGGAGTTTTGGAGAGGAGAGTGTTGGCTTCGCGCTGCATTTCCTGCAAAAGGAAATCGAGCTTCTTGCCGATTTCGCCGCCGGTGTCGAGAAGTTTTCCAAATTGTTCGACGTGGCTCGCGAGGCGCGAAAGTTCTTCGGCGGTGTCGCCGCGTTCGGCGAGGATGGCGGCTTCCTGCGCGATGCGCGAAGGATCGACGGGAGTTTCGCCGAGCAATTCGCGGATGCGGGCTTCGAGTTTGGCGGCATAGGCTGGACGCAAATCGGAAGCCATGGCGAGAACTTTTTTGGAGTGCGAATGAATTTTTGCGAGGCGCGATTTCATGTCGGCCGCGAGCGCGGCGCCTTCGATGCGCTGCATTTCGTCGAGGCGCGCGGCGGCTTGCTGCAAACATGCACCGGCGTTTGCGGCGAGACGCGCCAGTTGTTCTTCGTTGAGAGCGCCGGCTGAGGAACCCGCGACGGCGACGACTCCCGGGAGACGCAAGATGGCGATCAGATCGGGCTCGGCGGAAAAACCGAATTGCTTGCGAAGATCGGTAGCGGCTTTCAGGTATGCTTCGGCCATCTCTTTATTTATTTGGACGGCGGAAGTGCCCGCGGGATCGACACGCAACGTGACATCAACGTGGCCGCGGCGCAGGCGTTCGCGGAGGACGCGGCGAATTTCCGTTTCGAGCGATTCGAGTCCTTCAGGCAAGCGGAGATGCAAATCGAGAAAGCGATGATTGACGCTGCGCAAACTTACGCGGAGCGCCCAGCCATCGTGTTCGGCGCGCGCTTCGGCAAAACCCGTCATGGATTTCACGGCGGCGGGCTTCGCGCTTGCGCGATTTGGGCTGGCTGGCGTGGCTGAACTTGTCACAGTGGTGCGCTCCCTGTGGTGGCCGCTGCCGGAACTGCGGCCGTGGATGCAGCTGGAACATCGGCGTCCATAAATTGCATTTCGTAAAGGCGCGCGTAGAGACCGCCGCGCGCGAGCAATTCCTGATGCGTGCCGGATTCGGCGATTGCGCCTTCATCGAGTACCACAATATTGTCTGCGCGGCGAATCGTGGAAAGGCGATGCGCGATGACGAAAACAGTGCGGCCTACCATGAGATTTGCGAGCGCATCCTGCACGAGTTTTTCGGATTCGGCATCGAGTTGCGATGTGGCCTCATCGAGGATAAGGATTGGCGAATCTTTCAGCAAGGCGCGAGCGATTGCGATGCGCTGCTGCTGGCCGCCGCTGAGGCGCTGGCCGCGATCGCCGATCACTGTGTTGTAGCCCTGCGGCATTTGCTCGATGAAATCGTGAGCTAGCGCTGCTTTTGCTGCTGCGACGACGCGGTCACGCTGCATGTCTGGATGGCCGTAACAAATATTATTCCAGATGGTGTCGTTGAAGAGGATGGTTTCCTGCGTGACGATAGCGATTTGCTCGCGCAATGAGCCGAGAGTTACGCGCTGCACGTCGTGTCCATCCACGCGGACGGTGCCGCTGGTGGGCGAATAAAATCTTGGAAGCAAATTGACGAGAGTGGTTTTGCCTGCGCCGCTGGAACCGACGATCGCAAGGACTTCGCCTGCCTTCGCGGAAAGACTCAGATTTCGAAGCGTATTTTCATTTCCCGCGTAGGCGAAATTTACATTTTTAAATTCGACGAAGCCCGAGAATGGGGGAGCTTTTCGGCACCCGGCTGATCGGATTGTTCTTCGTCGAGAGCGAGATAGGCGAACACTTGTGCGGTGGCTCCGCGCGCTTGTTCGAGTTGCTGGTAGAAAGAGCCGATGCGCTTAATCGGGGCGTAAGCGCTGATGAGCGCGACGACGAACGAGACGAAAATTCCAGCCGTCATACGCTGATGGCCAATTTGAGAACGCGCGTAGATAAGAATTAACGCGAGGGCAAACGCGCCGAGGATGTCCATGATCGGCGACGTGAGAGCGTACGCGCCCACCCATCGCAGATTTTCGCGCAGCAGCCGCTTGGCTGTGCTGCGGAATTTGGTGATCTCAAAACCCTCCATACCGAAAGCTTTCACCACGCGATTGCCGGAAACATTTTCCTGAATGATTTGATTCAGCTCTCCCAACCGTTCCTGACTTTTCTCCACGGATTTTCGAATCATCCGGCCGAGCGTACCGACGGGATACACCACCGCAGGAATCAGGACAAGCGAAGCTAATGTCATCCGCCAGTTGATGAGGAACAGCACGACGGTGAGAAACAGCAGACTGAATACCTGGTGAAGCCAGTCGGCGAGCCAGTCAGAAAGAAAATTGCGGACGCGTTCAATGTCGTTGATGACCGCGGACATCACGCGCCCGATGGGATGGTGCTGGAAAAAACCGATGGGCTGACGGACTAATTTCGCAAACACGCGGTTGCGGAGATCAGTGACGGTCGAAAGTCCAATGAACTGCACGAGCATTGTGCCCGCGAACTCGGCGACGCCTTTGATGACAAAGGCCAGCAGAAACGCGAACGCGAAAATCGTGCCCGCATTGTCGCCGCGGATTCGGACGGGCAGAAACGAATTCAGATAGATGGTCTGATGGTTCCACGGCAGCGTGACGAGCGGCAATTCGGAACCGGTGTTGGATTGCAAGACGACGTCCAACATGGGCCGCACCATTAGCGCGATCATTCCCTCCATGGCGCCGACGACGGCGAGCAGGATTGATGCGAAAACGAGCAGCGGCCAATAGCGCCGGACGGTCGCGAACAATCGCCGAATTTCGACGGGAATTTTCAATGCGCTCTCTGCGAAAATCCTGGAAACAAAATCATTTCATTGAAAAGAAAACCAACGCTATGAAGACACTTATTTGATGTCAAGCGAGTGGAGCAAGCCCCACCCGTCGAGAACCGGATTCCATGAACATCCAAGCGGTGCGGCGACTTTCGCGCCGCACTTAACGCGAAATTATTTCGCCATGTCGCGGTGAACCACTTTTGTCGGAAATCCCTTCCGCGCCAATATTTTTTTCACCGATTCCGCGAGCATCACCGAGCGATGCCTGCCGCCAGTGCAGCCAAACGCGATTGTGAGATAACTTTTCCCCTCGCGAATGTAAAGCGGAATCAGATAAACCAGCAAGCCTTCGATGCGCTGCAAAAACTCCGCCGTTTGCGGGAAGCTGCGGATATATTTCGCCACACGCGGATCTTTTCCGGAATATCGCTTCAATCTGCGGAACGAAGTGCGGATTTGGAAGGAAGCGAACATCGAACACAAGATCCGCATCCGCAAGAATTCCATAGCGAAAGCCAAAGCTGACTACAGACACCAACATGGGCCGCTTATCGATCGATTCAAAACGGCGGCGCACGTTTTCGCGAAGCTGGTGAACGTTGAATGTCGATGTGTCAATAATTACGTCCGCGATTTTCCGGATCGGCGCCATCAGCTTGCGCTCTCGCTTCAATCCTTCACGGACTGTGAGGTTGTGACCCAGCGGATGAGGACGCCGCGTCTCGCTAAAACGGCGCTGCAGCACTGCGTCTGAAGCGTCGATAAAAACAAGTTCCGCTTGTGCGCCGTCGCGGCGGAGCGCGCGAACTATTTGCGGAAGCTTTTCGATATTTTCGCCTTCGCGCGCATCCACCAGAATGGCAGCGCGGGAAACGCCTTCATCGGAGCTACCCGGCAAATCCGCAAATGTGCGAATCAATCCAACGGGAAGGTTATCGACACAATAGAATCCGAGATCTTCGAATGTTTTGAGAACGGTGCTTTTGCCCGAGCCGCTCAACCCGGTAAGAATCACGAGTTGGCGGGAATCGCGGCTATTTCGGCTGGGCACTGGGGTGCGCGACCTATGCCTTTACGCGGCGCTGATGCGTGCTTGGAATCTTCAGGTCTTCGCGATATTTCGCGACGGTGCGCCGGGTGACTTGAATACCGGTGTCGCTGAGTTTCTTCGCGATGGCGTCATCGGTGAGCGGCTTGCTGGTGTCTTCTTCCTCGATCATTTTTTTGACGAGGCGTTTTAGAGAGAGCAGCGACATGTTGCCGCCCTCGGGTCCGTTCACAGATTCCGAGAAAAATGAGCGAAGCTCGACAACACCTTGCGGAGTGTGCGCGTATTTGCTGGCAACGGCGCGGCTCACTGTGGAAGGATGCACGCCAACTTCTTCGGCGACTTCCTTGATCATCATGGGCTTCAAAGCATCGGGACCGAGATCCAGATAATCGCCCTGCCTGCGAATCACAGACTGGCACACGCGCAGAATGGTGTGTTTGCGCTGCTCAATATTCTTGAGCAATTGCATCGCGGCGGTGAAGCGTTCTTTCACATACGTGCGAACGTCACGATCGGCGGCGTCGCGAGCGAGAAGTCGGCGATACGTGGGGCTAAGACGAAGCTGCGGCATGTCGTCTTCGTTCAGAAAAACCTGCCAGCCATCATCCATCTTGCGGAAATAAACGTCAGGCTCAACCAATCTGCGGCTGCGTTTTGTTGTAGCGCAGACCGGGGCGCGGATCGAGTTTGCGAATGGAGTCGATGGCGCGCTTGACGAGTTCGACCGGACGATTCAGCGCGCGCGCGATTTCCTTGGGCTGATTCGCCGAAAAACTTTTCTGAAGCGATGCATCGCCTTCTTCCACCGCATCTTTTTCCGCGATCGGCCGCTGCGGAAGGCATTCAGAAACAATTTGCTGCGCGAGAGTGTTTTGCGGATCGAGAGCTTTCAATTGAATCGTCAAACATTCGCGCAAATTTCGCGCGCCAACTCCCAGCGGATCAAATTCCTGAACGATGGCGAGCGCTTCTTCCACATCGTCCATTTCAAAGCCGCCGTTCTGGGCGATCTCTTCCAACGTGACCGTAAGGTATCCATCTTCATCCAGGTTGCCGATCACGGTCTCCGTAACTTCGCGCACTTTGTCGGAGCAAACAGTGGCGCGCAATTGCCAATCCAGGTGTTCGGACAATCCTTCGGGAGAAGATAGAAATTTATCAAACGAAGGCTTCTCGATGACTTCGCGTTCGCGGTTATCGCTTTCCTGCGGGCCGCTATCGAGATGCTGATAGAGAGCGGAAATATCAAATTCATCGAACGGATTCGATTCCGGCGTCTCGGGAACTTTTTCAGTTTCGGCTTTGACGAAAGTTTCGTTGCTGTAATCTTCGCTGACCGGCAATTCCTCGGTGACTTCTTCGAGGATCGGATTCTCCACCATCTCCTGATTGATCATGTCGCGCAGTTCCAGACGATTGAGCGCGAGCACGCTGACCATCTGCACGAGGCCCGGCGTCAGAATCTGCTTCTGCGCCAGCTTGAGATGGAGTTTGGGTTGAAGAAAGCTCATGTCTTGCTCATTGGATGGCGCGTGAGAAGGCGCCGATTCTCCGGCTAGTGAAGCCGGAAACGCTCGCCCAGGTAAACGCGCCTTACGTCTGCGTCGTCGCTCAATTCCTGCGGAGTGCCCGCACGAAACACGCGGCCGTTGTTGATGATGTAGGCGCGCTGGGTAACTGAAAGCGTGGCGGGGACGTTGTGGTCGGTCACGAGGACCCCGATTCCGCTCTGGCTCAATTCGCCTATCATTCGTTGTAGATCTACCACCGTTAGCGGGTCAATCCCGGAAAACGGCTCATCGAGCAAAATAAACGCTGGCTCAAGTACCAGTGAACGGGCTATCTCAAGCCGGCGGCGCTCACCACCTGATAATGAGTATGCGTGATTGTACCGTACGCCTTCCAGTCCAACTTGCGCCAGAAGTTCCTCCAGGCGATCCCTCTGCTGTTCAGGGGTGAGAGAGATGGTTTCGAGTACCGCGAGCAAGTTCTGTTCCACAGTAAGCTGCCGAAAGACAGAGGGTTCTTGCGGCAGGTAACTAATTCCACTTCTGGCCCGCATATACATCGGGAGATCGGTGATCTCCTGATTGTCCAATAATACGCGACCCGAATCGGGTTTTGCGAGGCCAACCAGAATATAAAACGTAGTCGTTTTTCCAGCACCGTTGGGGCCAAGCAGGCCAACAACTTCGCCCTGGTTGACTTCCAGACTGATACCGTCAACGACCTTTCGCCCACGATAAGCTTTGCTGAGATCGGTAGCCTGAAGTTTCAACATCCGCGGTTCACTTTTCGACCCGGTGTTGCTGTGGTGGCAGCGAAGTATTCTCCGACTGAACTAAAACGGTATCATTCGAGGTAAAGAAGGTCAATTGACGGCCGGTAGTGGAGTTGCCAGCAGCATCGTAAAACGTTGGATTTCCGCCGGATAGAGTGATTTTGCCATCGGAGGCGGTGTACTCGCCGCGATCGGCTGTGCCATGGCGATCGCCCTGGCGAACGGCGACTTTTCCCTGAGCGGTCGCATGGTCAAGGCTTTGCGCGGAGGTTGAAGCCGACTGGGCGTGGCGCGGCGGTGACCGGCGCGGCGGGGACGGCCGCCGGGACGAAGTAGAGATCTCCGATCTGGCCCGCAATCGAAAATTCCTGAGATACCGCGGTGAAACCTCCATCAAGATGGGCGCGCGCGTCGGGATCGGAATAGGTCATGTGAGCGGCGCGGACTTTCCAAAGCTGAGGCTGCGAAGGCTTGGAGCTAGCTTGCGCCTTGGATCGCGCCGCTCTGGGAGTTGGACGAGGTTGGTGGCTTGTTGGATTGGCTGGCGGACGGCTGTTCGAGGAACGTGGCATGCACATTGCCCTGAGCGTCGATTTGGCGGGAGGTGCGATCAAGTTCGATGGTGTCGCCGGCGATGGAAGTGTCTGCCTGCCAGAGGCGCGCGTGACCGGTGTAGATGGCTTTGCCGGAGGCGTTGTTAGCAGCGAGATGCTCGGAGCTGGCGTGGCTAGGCTGGCCGGGCTGCGCATTCCCGAATGGAACGGCGGCGGGAGCCGGCTTCGCAGTGGAACTCGTAGTGGAAGCTGAAATGGTTGAAGAGGCGCTGCCCATGTATGTGGTGATTACGTGGCCATCGGCGTGGAGATCGCCTGCGGACTGATTCAATTCGAGTGTGTCGGCGTTGGTGCGGGAATCGGCGTCCGCGATTTGCGCCGCGCCTGTGAGCTTCAGAATATTGCTGGCGCGATCGAGATGCGCGTGGTCGCCTTGCGCGGAGTTAAGCGGGTCGTGAATGCGGACGTGGCCATCCTGCTGGACTTCGGACCATTCGCCAGAATTATCGAGATGAGCAGCGAGTTCATCTGACGTGGAAATTTGTTCCGTGCCATCTGCGATGGTGCGATCAACTTTTGCGGCGCCGTGAATTTGCAAATCTTTCAGAACGCTATCGTCTGTAAACGCCATTTGAAAACGCTGGCCGGTAAGAAGCATTTTCCCGGCGCGCTGTGGGAATTTGCATTTGAACTTGCGGATTGATTCGGCGAGTTGGCTGGTGCCGCATTTTTTTTCGCCGGTTCCTGCCATGAAAGTACGGCAGGCGATTGCGTTTCCGCGTGACTCAGATGCGAACTGGATTTTTCTCCACGGTGCGCGGGTGCGATGTTTTCAAATGTTGTGTTGAGATCAGCGGATTCGAAATGCCGCGTTGTGCCGCCGCGGTCGGAATCAATTTTTACGCCGCCATCGGCGGTGGCTTTTGCGGGCAGATTTAGTTCGGGAGCCATTTCCGCATTCACACGCGCGGCGGACATTTCATCGCGGCCAGTAGCATTGATCGTGGTGGAATGTACATGACCTTCGGCGCGAAAGTGCTGCATCCATCCGGCGGCGGCAAAATCGGCAGCGAACGCATCGGCCACCACTACAATTTCGCCCTGCGGAGCGGTGGAACGCAGTTCGGATTCCGCGCTCGTTGATCCGCGCGCGGTAATCCTGCGCGCGTGCATTTCGGTATCCAACTCTACAGTCAGATCGGAAGAGCGGAGTTGGCGATGCAACCCCGGGCGGTGATTGAACGGCAAGCACCGGTCCTTGCAAGAAAAGAATTCCGTTGTCGCGCTGAAATTCGAGACTTGAAGAAGATATCTCCACAGGCGGGGAAGATTTGGCGGAGCCGTTCGCATTCGCGGGACGCGCGGCGCCCAATCCCTGACCTCCCGATTGCAAACGAAACTTCACATCATGGAGAAAATTGATCATGCCATCTTTCGAGCGATAGTTGACGCCGACCGCGGTGCCGTTGCCGCCAGGAAAAGTGAGCGCTACTGGCTGATCCGTCCAGGCATCGCCGGAATCGCGATCGAAAGAAAGTGCGCGAGTTTCCGCATGTACGATATTCGGAGAAGCGTTCGCCGCCGAGTCGGAACTTGCTCCGCGACGGGCATCTGCGGCGCTCTGAAAATCAAGGGAGACATCGCCGGCGCAGGAAAATTTTCCAGCAGTTTGATCGTAATCGCAGGACTTCGTGCGAATGTTGTCGGCACGCGCGCCGGTGGGTCCGAACATGGTGATCCAAACATCCAACAGGACGGCGTGATTCCCCGCTTTAAATTGAGTGGCGTGAGATGCGCGGACCGTAAAAATCGTGTGCTCGCCATCGCCTTTGGAATACGAAAATCCTTGTGAAGTTTTTTCGATGGATGAAGGAACATGCGGCGGCGCATTTCGTTCCGCTAGCTTCGCCTGCCAGGCCCTGCGTGCGTAGTAACCGCCCGCGATCAGAGCGATCGCGAGGGCCGCGGCCGCGGAGAAACGTGAGTAGCGTTTTGCTTCGCTTGTTCGCATGAAAATAAAATCGAATCGCCGTGCAGGATTATTCTAATTCAATTTATTGGATGCCGTGCTTTGTTCACACGCCGCCTGTGCGCGGTGTGAAGGTTACTCGCCGCCGGATTTCCCTGCGGCTTTAGCCGCTGGGAACGAGCCGCGTTTCGACGATCACGTCTTCTGCGCCGGCGACATCGCGGGCCGACGGAGTGAGAATCGTCTTGGGGCCGATGTAAATTTTGCGGCGATCGCTGACCGCGCGGCGAACGTCCATCTCGTCGACGAATTCTGCGACGGTGAGGTCGGTTGGCTGCGCTTGCCCTAGCCGAACAGGATCTTGCTCGTGCTCATCTTTTGCGCGAAAAGCGCGGGCTGCTACTTCGGCTGCGATGCTGCTCGGCGTAACCGCGCTTGGCGGCTGGGCCTGGGCTGGCCGCGCGATTCCGAGATGCGACATTACCTGGCTGACCGCATTCGCGATTGTTGCTCGATCGGGAAGCGTCGCGGGGTGCGAAATTGTTGTCGGTGATGATGGCGCGCTCGGCGTTGCGCTCGATGATGTGCCTGCGGCAGCCGCAGCCGCGCGCGCTGGCGGCGCTTCTCGAGTGCTTTCTGGCGCGGACTCGCCATCCATACGGCGATCCGGCGAGATGGTGCGATGCTCCACAGCGCGCGATTCCCACGCCACGCGACGCACGTTGAATAAATGTTGCGGGCCGATATTGTCTGACGTGATGTTTCCACCGAGGGCGCCGCAGCCGAGCGTCATCGCCGGAAAAAGATTCGTGGAATATCCGATTGCTCCGTGCACCGCGGAAGTGTTCACGCACACGCGGAAAGCTGGAACAGCGAGACCGAATTCGCGCACCGCGTTTTTATCTTTCGAGTGAATCGCGGCCGTGTGCCCAAGCCCGCCAAATTTCAGCAATTGCGTGCAAACGTCGATCCCGCCGGCGAGATTCGCGACAGAATAAAACGCGAGAATCGGCGAAAGTTTTTCGGCCGATAGCGGAACGTGCCGCCCCACCTCTTCAAGTTTGGCGATCAGCACTCGAGTATCCTGCGGGACTTTGAAGCCGGCCAGTTCCGCGATGTGTGGAGCGGGACGCCCAACAATTTTCGGACTGGCCGCGTGCGAGCCACCCGGAAAAACTAACTCGGCGAGCTTGCCCATTTCGTCTGCGTTCAAAAAATATCCGCCTTGCGATTTGCATTCCGCGAGCGCCGCTTCGCTGATTGGTTGTTCGGCGACGATCGCCTGTTCGGAAGAACAAATCGTGCCATAATCGAAAGTTTTTCCCGCGAAAATATCGGCGACTGCTTTTTTCACGTCCGCGGTTTTCTCGATGAATGCGGGCACATTGCCGGGTCCCACACCATACGCGGGCTTGCCCGAACTGTATGCGGCTCGCACCAGTCCCGTGCCGCCGGTAGCGAGAATTAATCCCACCTGCGGGGCGCGCATTAATTCCTGAGTGCCCGCGAGAGTTGTGCGTTCCATGCACAATATGAGTCCATCCGGCGCGCCTGCTGCGGATGCCGCTTTCGAAAGTAATTTTGCTGTCTGGCAAATGCAGCGAATTGCCGACGGATGCGGACTCAGCACGATTGCATTGCGCGCCTTCAGCGAAATCAAAGACTTGTAGATCGCCGTCGAAGTTGGATTCGTGGATGGAATAATCGCGCATACCACTCCAACCGGCACCGCGATTTCCAGAATTTCTTTTTCGGCGTCTTCGCGGATCACTCCCACGGTGCGCATTCCGCGAATTGCGTTTGCAACATCCACCGCGCCCAGCCTGTTCTTAATAATTTTGTCGGGCACATTGCCGAAGCCGGTTTCTTCCACCGCCGCGCGCGCGAGCGTTTCCGCTGCGGACGCAGCCGCTTTCGCGACGGCTTCCACGACCGCATCAACTTGTTCCTGAGAGAATCGGGAGAATTTCTGCTGCGCCGCGGCGGCCTGTGCGGCCAACTCGCGGGCTTCTTGAACGGAAATTAAATCGCGATCGCGCAGTTGCAAGGCGCTTTACCTTGGAATTACAAACGTGGCCATCGCGAACCTAACCGATGGAGCCCTTTTTCTCTTTTGCCGCGCCGGGAAGAATTTTTTCGACGCCTTCGTGGGGTCGCGGAATCACGTGTACCGCGACGAGTTCTCCCACGCGGCGCGCCGCAGCTGCTCCGGCATCTGTGGCGGCTTTCACCGCGCCAACATCGCCGCGCACTGTGACCGTGACATAGCCGGCGCCGATAAATTCTTTTCCCACAAGCTGCACGTTCGCGGCTTTGACCATCGCATCGGCGGCTTCAATACTCGCCACCAGTCCTTTGGTTTCGATCATTCCCAAAGCGTCGTAGGTCATTTAGTCCTCGCTTGCGCGAACCTTCGTTACGTAAGAACGGAGCGTAGCATACTCCAAACGCGTTGACCGAGGAAACGCGCGCGATACCTAAAAAGGATTCTGTGGAAAATCGGGAAGTTCGAAGCAGCCTTGCGGCTAGCTGGTCACCAACAGCCCTTGACCAGCGACGGCAACTCCGTCACGAGTGGAATTTTTCACTTGATACATCGCATCGTCCGCGAGCTGCATTAACTGCACTTTGGTTCGAGAATCCGTGGGATAGCAGGCCACGCCCATACTTGGAGTGATGTGTACATTGAGCTTTTCTGCCTGAAGAAAAACCGTTTCGCGAATTAGCGTTAGCAAACGCCGCGCAGCGACACATCCATTTTCTTTCGAAGTTTGCGGCAGCAGAATCACAAATTCGTCTCCACCGTAACGAAATTCAAAATCGATCAACCGGCAATTTGTCTTCAGCAACTGGCCGATTTCCGAAAGCAGGCGTGAGCCGATCAAATGTCCCCAGGTGTCGTTCACGCGCTTGAAATGGTCGAGATCGATAAAAATCAGCGAAAATTCGTAGCCGTATCTTTGCGACCTGTAAATTTCCGTATCGAGAACCTGGTGCAAATGGCGCGCGTTGTAAAGAGTGGTGCAATCGTCGGTGATCGTGAGTTCTTGAATTCGCTGGACGTGGCGCGCATTTTCAATGGCGATCGCGGCAAAATCGGCGAGCGCTTCGAGCAGCGCCATATCGCGATCTTCAAAACCGCTCGTACCAACACAATTCACTAGTTCAATCACACCCAAACAGTGATCGCGAATTCTCACCGGAACGGCAACGATGGAGCGCGTCTCCATTTTGGTGCGCTCGTCCATTTCGGCGAAGAATCGCTTGTCCTGGCTGACGTCCGCGACGACGACTGGCTGGCCGTTTTGCGCAACCCATCCGGCAAGTCCCTGCCCCATTTTGATGCGGACTTCTTTCAGCGCTTGCGGCGCCTTTGCCGATGGCGAGTTCGAAATAAAGTTCCTGCGAGCGCGTCGTCAACCAGGAGCAAGGACCAGGTGTCGGGGCGCAAAAATTCGTCAATCTTCTCCATGATGGTGCGGAGAACCTGATCGAGTTGAAGCGAACTTGTGAGCGCTTTGCCGAGCTCGTGAAAGGCGGCGACTTCGCCCGACTGGCGCGAGTCTGTGAAACTGCCCGGATTACGGCGTCGCTCTATTCCGCTAAAATTGTTGGCGTCTGCCAATTAAAGTACCTTGAGCTGAGATTGATGGGGGCCGCGAATACCGTATGCGCCGGGGCCATTCTTTTGTAACATTGATGCGGCCTGAGCGCAATTGCGGCGTGAAGGTGTGTTACCAACGACCACATTCCGGCTCGGAGCAACGATGGCCTCCACCTTTGACAAGCTCAATCTGAAGGACCAGAAACAGATTGTGGTGATCAACTCGCCAGCCAGCTTCGAAAGCGAGCTGGCGACTTTGCGCGGGGTAAAAATTCTGCGCGACGCAAAAGATGCTGATGCCATCGAGTTCTCACTTACATTCGTCACGCAACAAAAGGAAGTTCGATTCGCTCGCAAAACTGATCGCCAGGAAATCAAAGGCGATGCGGTTGTGTGGTTCGCATATCCAAAAGGAACTTCGAAAAAATACAAAAGCGAAATCAACCGCGATACTGGCTGGGGCGAACTTGGCAAAGCCGGATACGAATGTGTGCGACTCGTGGCGATTGACGAAGACTGGAGCGCGTCCCGCTTCCGCCGCGTGGAGTTTATTAAGACGATGACGCGCGACAAGAAATGGGTTATGAGCAAAGAAGGCAAAGCGAAACCGCGCGCGACGAAGAAATAGCGCAAACCTCGTAACTCCATCCGACGACCTCCCGATAAAATTCAAACGCCGACCGATGCGCTCGCGGCGGAAATCGATATAATCGCGCCGCGAACTCCAGTGCGGACTGGCGCCCGGAGGAAAGAATGCAAGACGGAATCGATCGACGCGATTTCATAAACAACGCAGCGAAGGTTAGTCTCGCTGCCGCCGTTTTGCCTTACTCGAAATTGCTGGACCGCGATCCGAAAACTCTTAGGTTAGCAGCCGTTGGTGATTGCATGATTACGCGGCCGCTATCTTCCCTTCCGCCAGAGGAATTTCTTCCGCTGGCGAAAATTATTCAGTCGGCTGACGTGAGCTTCGGAAATTTTGAAATGACGCTCGCCGAAAATGACGCGCCTCCGGAATACCACGACAGTTGCGCTTACGTTCATCTGCGCGCGGACATGCCGGAGAACCGCGTGATCGCCGAAGACTTGAAGTGGGCGGGCTTCAAGATCATGGGGCTGGCGAACAATCACGCGATGGACTACGGCGCGCAAGGACTTGCAAGCACGATCAATAAATTCGACGCGACGCATCTGGCTCACGCGGGAACAGGACAAAATCTTTCTGAAGCAAGAGCGCCCGGATATTGGGATGGGCCATCGGGCCGCGTGTCGCTGCGTCGCATGCTCTTCTACATTTCCTTACGGCGCGTTCGCGGCAGACGGAAACGGCGAAGTGGCTGCGAGGCCGGGACTCAATCCGTGCCGCGTGCGCACTACCTACCGGCTCGCTCCGGATGAATTCAACTCGTTGCGAAATATTGCCCATAGCATTTCCGGAAATTCGCAAGCTGCGGCATCTGATGACACTTTTAATTTTCTCGGGCATAAGTTTATCGCTGGCAGTCCCAGTGGCGTGCTCACCGAGGCCGATCCGGATGATTTGGCGGCAATCACCGGCGCGATCCGCCGAGCCAGCAGAAACTCTGACCTGACGCTATTCGGAATTCATGCGCATGAGCAGCTGGGATCCGCGGAAATTCCAGCCGCATTTCTGAGACCGTTGGCGCATGCCTGCATCGATGCGGGAGCAAATGCATTCATCGGCCACGGGCCGCATGTGCTTCGCGGAATCGAAATTTACAAAGGACGTCCTATTTTTTACAGCCTGGGAAATTTTATTTTTCATGGAGAAAGCGCGAAACAGATTCCGCCAGAAATTTATGCAACTTGCGGTGTGGCCGGTACCGATCCTTCGGATGTATTCGACAAAGTGTTGCCCGGATTTTCCGCGGAAGCGTTTTGGAATTCGGTGATTGCACTTCCCTCTTTTCGAGACGGATCACTTGTCGATCTGAAATTGCATCCAGTCGTGTTGCAATCAGAATTGCCGCGCGCGCGGCGTGGCACACCGATCCTTGCGACGGGTGACGCGGGCCAAAGGATTATTGAGAAGCTCGCGCAATTATCGGAGCCATACGGCACGCACATTCGTTATGAGGACGGTGTGGGAATCGTGAGCGTTTGATTCGCGAAGAACTGCCGCGCCGTTTCAAGTGTCCCGCAGGTTCATTGACACGTTTCGGGACGCCGCCTATAGTTGCGAAGTCCGGGCAAAATGCCGCTTCTGCGCGTTTCGCTAAGAATCGCGGCACCCCAAACCCGCCAGCGCCGGGCAGGCGCACAGGATCTCGTCTACTTTCATGACCAAGGGCAATTTTGGCGAACATTTGCGGCGCGAGCGCGAGATGCGCGGTGTTTCGCTGGACGAAATTGCAAGCGCGACGCGAATTCAAGTTCGTTTCCTCGAAGCCATCGAGCGTGAACAATGGGACAAACTTCCGGGCGGCGTTTTTAACCGCGGATTCGTGCGCTCTGTTGCGAAGTATTTGGGACTCGACGAGGAAGCGATTCTCGGCGAATACACACTCGCAACCGGCGACCTGGGCACAGCATCTTCCGTTCCCACGCGTTCGCTGCCGATGACGGAACCGCGATTCGACTGGCTGGTTTGGATCTTTGCGATTGCGTTGATCGCGCTTCTCGCGGGCGGCGGCGTTTACGGCTGGCGTCGGCACGTTGCAAAAAAACGCGCGGCGCAAAATCCGGCGCAGAGCTATATCAAATTGCGCGGCGGCGAATTTATTTCGGCTCGTGTTGAAGTTGCTGTTTCGCGTTTTGCTTTGCATGATCCCACTGGTTCGCAAAATGCCGGAAGCTAACGAAGCGATTCGCCAGGAATTTCGATCGGGACGCGCGACTCTCGAACGAAAACTTGCGGCTTGCTCGGGCTCGCTTCCGATGGCACCTCCCGATCGCGCAGAGGTTCTCGCGATGCTGATTTCCGATTCTGATCAGCGGATCTCAGAAAAATCGCAGAATGCGCTGCTGAGCGTGCCGCACGCCGCGTTCATTATCGCGCTGGGCCGCGCGGACGCATCGCCAGCGCTTGTTGCATATTGTTCGCGAAATCTGGCCGGGAAATCCGACATTGCTGATCTCGTGGCCGTTCACCCCTTCTGTTCCGCGGAAGATTTGGCGCGAGTCGCGCGCGCTCTTTCCGTGACGGGATTGCAGGCGCTATTCGATAATCTGGAGCGGTTGGCTGATCATCCGAAATTTGTGACGGTGCTGCTTGCGTCTGCGCCCCTGAGTCCCGATCAGAAACAACAGCTCGAGGAACTTGGCCAGGGCGAAGCCGGCGAACACGCGCTGGCAGATGCGGTTGCCGATGCCGAGCCCGATCCTCATAAACGATTGTCGTTGCTGCAACGGCTGGCGACGATGAAAGTGCTCGAACGAATGCAACTCGCGCTAAAAGGCGGCCGCGAAGAACGTATGGCGCTGATTCGCGATCCTTGCCGAGTAGTGCAGCGCGGAGTACTGCAATCGCCAAAGCTTTCGGAACGCGAAGTGGAATCTTTCGCGTCGATGACGAGCTTGACGGAGGAAATTCTCCGCGTGATCGCCCTGAAAAGAAATTTTCGCAAGAACTATACGATCGTAAAAAATCTTGTGAACAATTCGAAGACGCCGATCGACGTTTCGCTAAATCTGCTTCCGATGATTCAACTCATGGACTTGAAAATGCTTACTCTAAATAAAAATATTCCGGACACGGTGCGACAAGTGGCGCTGAAAAGGTTCCGCGAGAAATCTGTAACGCGATGATGAGTCGAGCCCTGGCAATTTTGTTTGGCGGAATGCTCCTTTCTTCCATTGCTCCCGCATGCTGCGCGCAAATCGCACCGGGCCAGCTTGCGCAGGATCAATCGCAATCCTCTGGTACAGGCACGTTAACGATTCCGGCCGCGCCGGTGGGAATCAACGCGGATACTGCGGCGCACGAGGTCGAAGTTTTTGCCGGCGGCGGAATTGAACTCGACGGATTCAATCCCGGCTATGGCGTGTGGAACGCCGGCGTTCGCTATGGATGGCTGCTCACGGATCGCCACAGCGATCGCTTCTACAGCAATCGATTCGAATTTGCGGTGGAAGTGGCGCCGCTGTTCGTGGTGTACCAATCGACTGGCACAGCGTACGGATTTAATTTTTACGCGTTCGCCTTGAAATGGAACTTCACGCCGCATCACCGCATCGCACCATTTTTCGAAATGGCAGGAGGCGCGGTGGTGACGACTCGCGAAGTTCCAGAAGGCGTCGGAAAATTTAACTTCACGCCGACGGCGACGCTGGGCGTGCGAATTCTCCGCGGGAAATATGCGTGGTCGATCGGAGCGCGCTGGCTGCACATCTCCGATGCGGGAATCACATACTTAAATCCCGGGAACGACTCGATTGGTATTCGCGTAAGTTTGAGCCGCTTTTTAAAATAGCGGCGAAAAAGTTTTTCAGTTCAAGCGTGCGCGAAAGTTATTTCGGATTTCCATCGGCGTCGATAATTTTTATCTCACCGAGGCCGAGTTCGCGAACCCCCGCTTCGATTTTTGCGCGGTCGCCCACGATTACCCACGTGAAATTATCGGGATGGATCACCAGTTTTGCTGCTGCGTCTAAATCGCTGGTTGTTAGGGCGCGAATTTTCGCGGGCATCGTGTCGTAATAATTGTCTGGCCACTGGTTCCTGAGCAACTCTCTGACAAATCCGCTGATTTCGCTGGAGGTTTCAAGCGATCCCGGCAAACCGAGCGTTTCATTTGCCGTGACCCTGGCCAGTTCCGACTGTGTGACGGGACGATCGGAAATAATTGCTCTCAATTCTTTTTGGAGCTCGACGAGAGACTCTTTGGTTTTGTCTGTCTCTACTGGCGCGTAGACCAGAAATGGGCGTTGCGCGCGCGCGCCGAATAGCAAGGTTTGCACACCGTACGACCAGTGTTTATCTTCGCGGATATTCATATTCAAGCGCGAGCTGAATTCTCCGCCGAGATCGTCGTTCATGGCTTGAATTGCCAGCTCTTGCGGTGTATTTGGCGGAGCGGCAACAAGACCCGCAAGAATCAACGATTGCTCCGCACCGGGCTTATCGATCAAGTAGACGGTGGATTTCGACGCTAGCGGGACGGTTGCCAGATTCTTCGCGGGAACGTCACCCGACTTCCATCCTGAGAAGAGAGATTCCAATTTCGGCGTGATTTCCGCGAGCGTGGTGTCTCCGACGATCACGAGCGTACTGTTGTTCGGATGAAACCAAGCCTGATGATATTTCACGAGATCCTGGCGCGTAATTTTTTGCACGGTTGCGACAGTTCCCGAACCCGTGAGCGGATTTCCGTACGCGTGATTCGCACCATAAAGAAAGCGGGGCAAGATTCGAAGCGCCATTTGTACAGGTTGGCTTTCCTCCTGCTCGATGGCGTCAAATTGCAACTTTTGCTCGCGCTGAAAATCCGACTCGGGAAATGAAGGATGCAAAATTACATCCGCAAAAAGATTCAGTGAAGGATCAAGCTTCGTTTTTAGCGCGGACATCCCTACCGTCGACGAATCCGCATTCGAATACGCGTATAGCGAGGCGCCAAGCAAGGCCGCCTGGTCGTTGATTTCAAATGCATTTCGGCTGGAGGTGCCGTCAGTCATCAGCGCGCCCGCCAGCTTTGCGGTGCCGGGCAATGCAGATTGATCGGCGGCGAATCCCGCGTCGACCATAAGCGATAAATTCACGAGCGGAAGATTGTGGCGCTCTACCAAAACGATCTTGAGACCGCTCGAGAGTGTGGCCCGTTGCAGCTTGGGCATTTTCGGCTCAGGCGTCGAATCGAGAGCCGGTGGTTTCGATCGATCGGCCGGAGTGGTGGATGCTTTGAGCTCGGGGAACGGCATCACGTCTGCGATGAATGCGCCATCGGCCAGCCAGCGATTCGCAGCAGAGCGAAGGTCGTCCACGGTCGCGGTCTGAACACGCTTGAGCATGGTCTTGTACGCGGAAGGATCTCCGATAAAAACCGCGGATTGCGCGAGATAATCGGATTTGCCTCCGAATCCTCCAATGCGTTCAACGCCGCGGAGAAAACCCGCTTGATATTGAGTCTGCACGCGCTGAAGTTCGACGGGAGTCGGACCGTCCTTCAAGAATCGCGCCAATTCTTCGTTGATGGCTTTTTCCAATTCAGCGGTGGAGTGTCCGGGACGCGCCGTAACTTGGATGACGAATTGTCCGCCGATTTCGCGCGCGTCGTCGTAGACGGTGACGTCTGTAGCGATCTGATCTTTGTAAACGAGGCGTTCGTACAAGCGGGAAGTTATGCCATCTCCGAGACAAGCGCCGACAAGATTCAAATAATCGGAATCGGCGGCGCCGAATTGAGGCACGTTCCAGACCATGTAAACTCGCGACAGCGGAACTCGCTCCTGCGTGACTTCGCGATGCGTACCTGCTGCGCTTGGCGATCCAAACTTGTTGATGCGTAACTGGAGGGCCGGGCGGAATTTCGCCGAAATATTTTTCCACTTTTTCTTTTGCGGTTTTCAGATCGATATCGCCGGCGAGAACGAGGACTGCGTTTGAAGGGCCGTAGTAAGTCTGGAACCACTCCTGCACGTCTTTGAAAGATGCGGCGTCAAGATCGGACATTTCGCCGATTACATCCCACGAATATGGATGGCCTGCGGGATAGGTGTTCTCGGGAAAATATTCTTCGGTGAGTTCGTAGGGCTGATTTTCGCCCTGGCGTTTTTCGTTTTGCACTACGCCGCGCTGGAGGTCGAGAGTTTTCTGGCTGAGGTCGAGGAATCCCATGCGGTCGGCTTCCATCCACAGCGTGTAATCAAGCGCTGACGTGGGAACGTTTTCGAAAAAATTGGTGCGATCGAAATTGGTGGTGCCGTTGAGATCGGTGGCGCCGACGGCTTCCATGGCCTTGATGTAGCTGCCGGGCGCGTGTTGGCTGCCGCCAAACATTAAATGCTCGAAGAGGTGCGCGAATCCTGTTTTGCCGGCCTTTTCGTTTTTCGAGCCGACGTGATACCAAATATTTACTGCGACGATCGGAGCTTTGTGATCTTCGTGGACGATTACCGTGAGTCCATTCGGGAGCACGAATTTCTGGAAAGGAATATCAATATCCTGGGCTGCCGCGCGGCCCGCGGGAACCAGCAAAAGCAACAGCACTAGCAATCGTATGCGCATACTTCCTCCGAAAGATTGGGTTGTTCGTGGGGCTACTTATACCCGTAACCGGATTGCAATGCCAGCGGCGCTACAAACTGGCGGCGTCGAATGGGTGCGGGAAAAGTTCGCTCATGCGAAATGACTGAGTTTTCCCTTTTAGATTTGCGAGCACTACTTTGATGTCTCCGCAAAATTCCCAAATGATTTGGCGGCATGCTCCGCACGGAGGAGTGAGTTTCTTCGCGTATCGGTGACAACTACAATCATTTCGAAGCCGCTGCGTTCGCCTTCGGAGACGGCTTTGAAAATTGCGATTCGCTCGGCGCAGACTGTTAGGCCGTAGCTGGCGTTTTCTACGTTGCAGCCGGAATAGATTTTTTGCGATTTGGCGCGGACGGCTGCGCCTACTTTAAATTTGGAGAATGGCGCGTGAGCGTTTTTGCGGGCTGTGCGGGCTGCATCGATTAGTAGGGCTAGATCGTTTTTCTTGTTTTTCATGTTTTTATAATTGCGGCCAATTTTGGCAAAATTGCGCTTAATAGCGCTGCGAAATGATTTTGGACTCGCTCCGTAGTTTTCAAGACTTCTGCGTGATCTATCGGCTGATCGAGAATTCCGGCGGCCATATTTGTGACGCAGGAAATGCCGAGGACTTCTATATCCGCGTGACGCGCTGCGATTACTTCCGGGACTGTGGACATGCCGACCAAATCGGCGCCGATTTTTTCGAGAAAGCGAATTTCTGCAGGAGTTTCGTAATTCGGTCCTGCCACCGCAGCATACACGCCTTCGTGCATTGTGAAGCCGAGTTTTGTGCTTTCTTCGAGAGCGATTTGGCGCGCCGTTTGCGAGTACGCGTGCGTCATGTCCGGAAATCGAGGACCGAAGCGTTCGTCGTTCGCGCCGATTAGAGGATTGGCGCCTTGCAGATTGATGTGATCGCTGATAAGCGACCAGCGCGCCCTGAGTGAAATTGCGATTGATGCCGCCGGCGGCGTTGGTGAGAACGACGGTGCGAATTCCCATGTGTGCAAACACTCGAATCGGAAAAGCAACTTCCTGGGCGGAATATCCTTCGTAAAGATGCACGCGGCCTTGCATCACCGCGACTGGAATTTCTTCCGCAGTGCCGATTACGAGGCGGCCTGCGTGGCCGATTGCGGTGGAGCGCGGGAATTCAGGGATGCGACGGTAATCGATTATCGTCGCGGCTGAAAGTTGGTCGGCAAAAGCGCCGAGGCCGCTGCCGAGAACTACTCCGATGCGCGGGCGCAATTTTGTGCGAGCGAGAATAAATTTCGCGGCGCGATCGGCACGCGCAAATTCGGAAGGTGATGACGCTGTGCGTTTTATTTTCATGACAGAAAAATTCCCACGATTGAAGCTGAGAGTAAATTCGCCATCGTGCCCGCTAGCATCGCGCGAATTCCGAGCTTGGCCAGCTCGCCGCGTTTATTCGGAGCGAGCGCGCCGATGCCGCCGATTTGAATTCCGATGGAGCTGAAATTTGCGAAGCCGCAAAGCGCGAAGGTTGCGATCGTAAATGAGCGCGGATCGAGCGCGCCTTTCATCGGGCCAAGAAATGAAAATGCCACGAGCTCGTTGAGCACCATGCGAACGCCGAGCAGATTCCCGATTGAGCGCGCGTCGTGCCACGGAATGCCGATTACCCACGCCACCGGCGAAAATATCCAGCCGAAAATTTGTTGCAAGCGAACTGGAAACCACGCCATGCCGTGTGGAGCGAGCCAGTTGTGAATGCCGCCGAGAATTCCATTCGTGAGGGCTATCAGCGCGAGGAACGAGATAAGCATCGCGGCTACGTTGATCGCCAGACTTAAGCCGTCTGTAGTGCCGCGCGCGATTGCGCCGAGAAAATTGTCGTCTTTGTGTTCTGCGGATTCGGGCATCGTGACTTTGCCGGCGGTTACGGGGTGTTCGGTTTCGGGCACGATCATTTTCGCCATCAGCAGAGTGCCCGGAGCGGTCATGATTACTGCTGCGAGTAAATGTTTTGGCGCGACACCGAATGCGATGTACGCCGCCATCATTCCGCCGGAGACGTGCGCCATTCCGCTGGTCATTACCGTCATTAATTCTGAGCGCGTCAGCTCCGGAAGAAATGGACGGATCGTGAGCGGAGCTTCCGTCTGGCCCATGAAAATACTTGCGGCGACGTTGAGCGATTCGGCGCCGCTCGCGCCCATGACGCGCTTCATCACTTTCGCGGCGATGCGAATGATGAATTGCATCACGCCGAAGTAATACAGCAGCGCGAAAAATGCGGCGATGAAAATAATTGTCGGCAAAACCTGGAACGCAAAAATGAAACCGACCGAGGAAGCCTTTGCGCCCAAGCGGGCCGAAAACAAATTCGGAACCAGCGTACGAATAATCGAGAAGCTTTTTTACGCCGTCGCCAGCAATTTCGAAGATGCGTTCGCCTGCGCTGACTTTCAAAACAAAAAGTGCAAACAGCAACTGCAATCCCAGGCCCCAGATAATTGTTTTTAGTTTTATGGCGCGGCGATTGGTGGAAAGCAAATACGCGAGGCCGAGCATCGTGGCGATGCCGAGCAGACCCGTGAAGCGACCCATCAGTTCGTCTCCATCGGAATACTGAAATTACGCGCCGATTATTTTTTGAACGAGCGGCGCGATTGGTGCGCGGCTTGCCCGCGATGCGATACGCCGATTCAATCAGGCGGCGCGCTTCGTCAAGGCGCGCGTCCGAGTTGTAATGCAGCGTGACTAGCACTTCGCCGCGTTCCACTTTTTCGCCTAGCTTCTTGTTGAACTCCAAGCCGACCGCGGGATCGATCGCATCTTCTTTTTTTTCGCGGCCGCCGCCGAGAACCACGCATGCCGTGCCTAGCTGCTCGCAATTTATTTCGGCGACATATCCAGCGTTCGCACTTTTTATTTCCGCGGTGTGAGCCGCACGCGGCAAACGCGAGGGATCATCGACGACTCGGACATCGCCTCCCTGCTGGCGAATAATCTCGCGGAATGTATCACGCGCGCGGCCCGACGCAATGATTTCCTCGCTGAGTTTTCGACCGGCGGCGACATCGGCGACGCGCGCGCCCAGAAAAAACATCCACGCCGCTAATTCGATACTCAGTTCGCGCAGATCTGCCGGGCCGCCGCCGTTGAGTACCTCGATGCATTCGGCGACTTCCATCGCGTTTCCTGCGGTGCGGCCTAGTGGCTGATCCATGTTTGTAATTAGCGCTACAACTTTTTTTCCCATGCGCTTGCCGGTTTCTACCATCAATCCCGCGAGATATTCGGCATCTTCGGATTTTTTCATGAATGCGCCGGAGCCGACTTTTACGTCGAGCACCAGCGCGTCGATTCCTTCGGCGAGTTTTTTGCTCATGATCGAAGCGCAAATCAGAAACGGACTTTCGACTGTGCCGGTGACATCACGCAGCGCGTACATTTTTTTATCGGCTGGCGCGATCTGCGCGGTTTGTCCGATCAATCCACAGCGCACGGCGCGCAGCGCGGCGCGAAATTCTTCGAGCGAAAGATTCACGCGAAATCCGGGAATCGATTCGAGCTTGTCGAGCGTGCCGCCGGTGTGGCCGAGCCCGCGACCGCTGATCATTGGCACGTCAGATCCGCCGGCCGCGACGATCGGCGCGAGAATCAGCGAAGTTTTATCTCCGACGCCGCCGGTGGAATGCTTATCCACTTTCGGCGCGGGCAACTCTGAAAGATCGAGCACTTCTCCCGAACGCAGCATCGCGTCGGTGAGCGCCGCAGTTTCCGCGGGCGACAGTCCGCGGATACACGCGGCCATCAGCCACGCCGCCATTTGATAATCGGGAATTCGATCGTGCGGTGTATTCGGAAACGAGCGAACGGATTTCGTCCGCGGTTAAGTTCTTGTGAATCGCGTTTGCGGCGGATTAGATCGACGACGCGCATTTTGTGGCGATTCAGGGCGCTAAAATTTGCATCACAATTTCGGCAGCGGTTCCGCTGAAGCTACTTCGCTCGAGACGCGAAGCATTTCTTCGTGAACCAAATTATTCGACGCGAGAATTTCGCGCGCGCCGAGACGATAATCGGCGCCGGAGAAATCTGTAATTTTTCCGCCGGCCTCTTTCACGAGCAAAGTGCCCGCCGCGCAATCCCACGGATTCAAACCAAATTCCCAGAAACCTTCAAAGCGGCCGCAGGCGACACACGCGAGATCTAACGCGGCAGATCCCGCGCGGCGAACTCCGTGCGATTTTAAAGTGAAGCTCCAGTAGTAATGAATGTTGGGATTTTGCATGCGCTTGTGCGCGGGAAATCCCGTGCCCAACAGCGAGCGTTTCAAACTATCGACGCTTGAAACGCGAATCTTTTTATTATTGAGATACGCTCCTTCGCCGCGCGCGGCCGAAAACAGTTCGCGCGTCGTCGGTTGATAAATTACTCCCGCGACCAAATCTTCCGGGCCCGGCATTCCCGTGGCGGGCATTTCCGCGAGACCGATCGAAACACAAAACCACGGATAGCCGTGTGCGAAATTTGTGGTGCCATCGAGCGGATCAACAAACCAGCAATGCCGAGCGCCGGAACTTTCCGCCGCCTGCGCGGAATGAGCGCCGCTTTCTTCCGCGACGATGGCGTGCTTCGGAAAACGCGCTTGCAGCCGCTCGACGATTAATTTTTCGGAACGGCGATCCGCTTGCGTGACGATGTCTACGTCGCCCTTGTAATCGATTTGAACGGGGCGATCTAATTCGGCGAGCAAAATCGCGCCGGCTTCTTGCGCGGTTTCCACCGCGGCTTCTAAATATGGATTCATCGCGAAAATAGTAACAGGTTCGCAGGGATGTGGCGCGCAAGCATCCGGCACAAGCCGTCGCGACTATTTCGGCGCGAACAGACATACAATTAGATCGCGTTGAAACCTAAGACCACAAAAATCGAAATTAAATACACGTATCGCGGCAACACCATCGGCCGCGCAATCGCATTGATACTTGGGAATTGGCGTAGCTATCGGCAGCTGGAACGCATTCAGCAACGGCATCCTTTGGGTGAGCGGTGTCGACGAACGCACGAGCACTCCCGCCGCGAATTCGACGCTTTTCTTTTTTGCAATCGGCATCTGTCTCGTGGTCGCGGCTCTGCTTCCGTGGCCGAGATTCAAAGACGGCCGCGACGAAACGGATCGTTGAAATTAATTCGATTTGCTCTTGTTGCCGGGCGCGATGTAAGCCTGGCGATAACGGACGATGAATTCGCCATTCACTTTTACTTCGAGGTGACGCAATTCGCCGGCGGGTGGTTTTGGATCGGGATAAAATCCCAAACGATACTGCGTGCGCAATTCGCGATTGATGCGCGCGAAAATTGTGTCGAGCTGCGCGGCATTATCGGGAACGAACATCGCGCCGCCGGTGGTTTCTGTAATTGTTTGCAGAGCGTGCTCGCCCGCGGTGTTGCGGCCGCCTTCATTTTTTACAGGATTCAAAATAATCGAGTACAGCAGCGCGTCTGAAGCGATCGCTGCGTTTCTCGCAGTTTCAAATGACGAGTGGCTGGTGGTTTCGCCGGCATCGGTCATCATGATGATCACGCGGCGGCGATCTGTTTTTCGCTGGCCGAGTTCCTGCGAACCGAGTACGACAGCGTCGTACATCGCGGTGCCAGCTCCCTGTTTTACTTTGGCGATTGCCTGATGCAGCTTGGGCAAATCGTCGGTGAAATCGCAGCGCTCGGTGACATCATCGGCGAAAGTGAAAAACGCAAGGCCATCGCCGGGACGCACTACGTCTTTTGTAAATCGCACAACGGCGTCGCGTTCGGCGTCAAAATCCATGGCGGTGCTCATGCTGGAATCCATCATCAATGCGATGTCGAGAGGCTGATGCGTCTCGGCTTCAAACAGCGAAATCAATTGCAGCTTGCCTTCGTCGAAAATTTTGAAATCATCTTTGGTGAGATCGCCAACCGGGCGATTATTTTTATCTACGACGCTTGCCAAAACGTTTACGAGTTCCACTTCAACGCGAATCGGGCCCTGATTCTGCTGCGCGGCCGCAGGTGGCGCGGCTTTGCCCGGCAGCGGCGACGATTGCGGAACCAAACACGGCAACAAAAATAATCGCAAAGGCAGCGAAGAGGGCGGCGGGCGGGCGCCACTTGAACTGGTCGTCAGTAATCATCTACGGAATAGATTCTCCCGCTGGAGGAAAGGGTTGTAAGGGAGGCGTTTCGCCATCCGCCCAAATCGCTCCATCGCGAAAATGTTCGCGCTTCCAAATGGGAACCACTCGTTTAAATGTATCGATCGCGAATCGCGAAGCTTCATACGCCGCCGCGCGATGTGCCGAAGTGACTACGATCAGGATGCTGGTTTCGCCGATTTCGAGGCGGCCGAGGCGATGTTGCATCGCGATGCGGTCGATGGAAAAACGTTTGCGCATTTCAGTGCAGATTTCGCGCATCTTCGCCAAGGCCATTTCCTCGTACGCTTCGTAAGCCAAGAAAATTGTTTCGCGTCCCTTGGAATTGTTGCGAACAATTCCTTCGAACGTGACGACCGCGCCATCGGCCGGCATTTTTAGCGACGCTAAGATTTCTGGTGTGCGGATCGGATCATGAACGATTTCGCAAATGTCCGGCTCTGTTTGCGGCTGGATCTCTGCGCCGCTTCCGCCGCTTACCGGCGGCAGGAAGGCGATTTCGTCGTCGGCGGATACTTTCGCGCTCCATTCCGAATAGACCTGGTTGATTGCCGGCGCGATTGACGGCCTGAATTTTGCGAGTTCTGGAAATCGGCGACCGTATGCGGCAAAAACGTCTTCTATGTTTGCGCCAGCGCTGACATCGGCGCGATCTTCGGCTAGGCCTACAATATCTTTCAGCCGGCCGAAAAATAGGACGCGGACTTGCATCGCAGTATTCTATCTGCGGCGCGCGGCGTTTCCAATGAACGGGCTGAGTGAAGTGAACATAATCTGGGAGCGCATTTTCTTAACTGCGTTTTTGGGCAATTTTGTAGCGTTTTTTCGCTTGTAAGTCTTTTGTAATGAACACTTACGTCGGATTTTGAGTTAAGTGCTTTAGAATGAACACTTAACTTTTGTAACGCCCTTTTTTTGAAATTTTTGCCATAAGTCCTTTGTTTGCAATACGAAATATTATCGGACATGCGAGCGCAAATTGGAGCATAATTGGGGCTCCTTATTCCGGCATAGAGTTCCAAAATGGGACTAAAAATGAAAAACCCGCGCTGATTAGGCGCGGGATGCGGTTCTTCCCTATTTAAATTCTCTCATACCTTGAAAATTGTGTCAAGCAAATAATGATGATCTTGCAAATATTTTTGAGGCAGGCGGCGAGAGAGGCGGTAAGGCGCTCGCCACTGAGACACGGAGAATTGAATGTGAGCGGGACATTCGTTTGCGGATTGTGGAGGCGTTCACCGCAGAGACGCAAAGTACGCAGAGAAAGTCCGGAGGTGGCACGCCTGTTTTCATCCAGTCTACGATGCATGATGCTTGAAGCGGAGTTTTGTTTTCGGCGCGGATGAAACATCCACCAGCGACATGAAATTCAGCTGCGATGTCGAGAGTGGCCTGTTTTTTGCGGCGCGCGGGGGCTAAAGAAATGTCGTTTCAGACATGCTTGACCGCGCATAAAGCGGAGCATAGGTTGAATGTGAGGCGCGGTGCGCGTGCAATCCGCTGCGCTTCGCGATGTGAGAGAGGCTGGCCATGCGAGTTTTGCTTTCGGGCTCCTCGGGAATGATTGGCGGCGCAGTGGCGCGGGCGCTTGCGGAAGACGGGCATGTGATTTCGCGGCTGGTACGGCCGCAATCGAAGAACAGCACGTCGGCAGCGGTGACGGATGATGCTGCGGGGCTGGACGTGTTGTGGGATCCGGTTGGCGGACAATTTGATGCGGACGCGGCGGAAGGAATCGAGGCGGTGATTCATCTTGCGGGCGCGTCGATTGGCGAAGGGCGATGGACAGCGGCGCGGAAAAATATTTTGCGCACGAGCCGTGTAGATGCGACGCGGCACCTGGTGGATTCGCTGGCGGCGCTCACGACGAAACCGCGAATTTTTATTTGCGCGAGCGCGATTGGATATTACGGCGATCGCGGCGAAGAAAAACTTACGGAGCACAGCGGTCCGGGCGAAGATTTTCTGGCGCAACTGACGCGAGATTGGGAACGCGAAGCGCAACGCGCGGGAGAATTTGGAGCGCGCGTGGTGACACCGCGATTCGGAATTGTGCTGAGCACAAAAGGCGGGGCGCTGCCGCGAATGACTACTCCAATGAAATTATTTGTGGGCGGAAAGATCGGAACCGGAAATCAGTGGATGAGTTGGATCTCTCTCGCGGATGTTGTGGGAGCGTTGCGAGTGGCGCTCACGAACGAAAACGCGCGAGGGCCGATTAATACTGTGTCGCCTGAGCCTGCGCGCAATGTTGATTTCACAAGGGCGCTGGCGCAGGCGCTTCACCGACCCGCGATTTTTCCGGCGCCTGCGTTCGCGCTGCGAAAAATGCTGGGTGAGATGGCGGATAGTTTGTTGCTTTCGAGCCAGCGGGTGATGCCGGAAAAATTGCAGGATCTTGGATTCGCGTATCAGGATCCGGAACTGCGGGGCGCGCTCGTGAGGATTATTTCCGAGCGCGCCTAGACGGCATCGACCGAATAGTTCACTTCACTACGTTCACGGTGACATCTACTTTCAAGACGTGGCCATCGACGGGATCGGCGGCGAGGTTGGTTTGCATTGTCTGGCCATCCTTAATTATTACGTAAGTATTTGTCCGGAATTGAGCGATCACCGGCTGAGTAGAAGAGACGGACATCCCGGACATTTGTTGCTCATGCGATTTATCGTCACCCGTTAGATAAGCGGAAGAGCGCTCCACGCTGAGATCCAGGGCAAATCCACCATCTGCGACGCTGCGCGCGGAGCAGTCAAGATTTGTTCCCACATCCTGATAGACAACCTGCGTGTTGCTCGATTCGCCGCCGGTGTGAATCGGGACGCGCAGTCCCAAGCGGACGCTCGTGCGTTGACCACCATTCGGAGCGTCTGCATTTACATAGAAGATGTAGGGAAGGCTGCCGATTTTCTTATCGCCATCGAATTCGCTGATTACCACCTGCACTTTCAGCGGCGTTATCTTTTTTGGCGGCGCGTTTTTTTCCGACGGCTCCTGCGCGTGCGAGGGCGGTGCCGAGACGAGCGCCAGCGCAAAGAATGCGACGAGCGCGAACAATGATCTGCTTCGATTCATTTCGATCCTCCTAGAGATCGGTTGCCATCGGTGAATTGTTTCTGAAAGTTTCAATACAATTTCTCGCTGCCATCGCCAACTTGCGAATCCAAACTTGATAGCAAATCAATTTTCAGCGGCTTTACTTCAATCGCGGGAGGCGGAGTTGTGGCCGCCTCGCGAACGAGAATCCGTTCGTCAAGCTGATTGCGCGCGCCGGCGGCCGCTAACTGAACGAGAGCGATGCGCTGGTTTGCGGGGATGAGAACTTCCAGGGAAGGCGCGGCGGATTCGATTTCGTGAACCAGTACAGACGCGGCCTCTTGCGAATTTATTTTCGGCGCGCGCGCTGAAAGATTGGGTTGCTTCGGAGCTGAGATTGCGCCGGGAATTTCGCGAGTTGATGCGGACTCGCCGATTGAATTCGCCGGTGACGGACGCGCTGGAATGGGGGAAGCTGGTGTTGCCGCGACACTCTGGGAGTGCGCGGGCGGACGAGTTGGGCCGTGTAGCGCAAACGCGAGAATGATTGCAGCGACCGCAGATGCGCCGGCAGTAGCGCCGATCCACCAGCCCCAGCGCTGGGCGAAAGAGCGTGACGCGGTGCTTTCTTCAGCGATTTGCTGGCGAACAAGAACGGCAAGCGATGGGGAGGGTTCGACCGCGACCATCGCAGCAACCCCAGAATCGATTCGCGCGAGTAGGGCGCGGCGCTGATCGAGTTCGGCGCGGCATCCCGCGCATGCCGCAAGATGCTGCGCTAGCGACGCGTCACTTTCAGTGCCGCCATTCGCAGCAGGCGTGGCGCCAGAGCGTGTCGCTCCGAAGCTCGCCCCGAACTTCGCCAGCGCCAGTTCGTTTATGCGTTCCTGATATTCGGTGCACACCATGACAATTTCTCCGCCAAAATTTTCCGGGCCGAATACAAACGCGATTTCACCGTGCCTTCCGGCAATTCCAGTAATTCCGAAACTTCGCGCGTGCTGTAACCTTCGATCGCCGCGAGCAACAGCGTCTGCCGCAAAATTTCCGGCAACTCGTCCATCGCGCGCGACGAGATGCGATTCAAATTCCGAAGCCGCCGCGATCTGTTCGACGCTGCGCTGAGGATTCCATTCGGGCACAGCGAGTTCGCGCTTTTCGCGCCGCCTGGAACCGCGCTGCCGATCGAGAGCCAGCCGCCAAGCGATGCGGCAAAGCCATCCGCGAAAAGCAGTGCGTTCGCGCAAGGCGGCCGAAATTCCGGTAGGCTCGCAACAAAGCTTCCTGCGCGACTTCTTCCGCGTCGGCACGATTCCGCAAAACTCCCATGGCCATGCGAAACGCGAGGGAGGCGCCATCGGCCAACAGTTCTTCGAACTCACGATTTGCCGCGAGGCTCTGCTCGGGATCGGTGACCTTGTGGGTCTCTCTTCCGGCTTGCACGGGTCTTCCGGGCAAAATGGCTTCGAGCGCTTGCATCGCGTCTCCACCTACTAGACTCCGCACCCCCAGGGAAGGTTCAGTGGCGGGGCGATCGTTTTGCCCAGCGGGAACGGTGGATCGGCAGGAAGGCGGGGCGTATGCGGCCTCTAAAGGTCGAGCTTTTGAAGCAGCGAGTCGAGGTTGGTTTCATCGACAAATAGATCGGGGTGAGTGGTGGCGAGGTCTTCGATTTCATCGAAGCCATCGAACAGACACATTTTCGCCACAGCATATTCCTCGGTGCCGCTTAGCTTGCGGCCTTCGCGTTTGGACCATTTCTCAACGGCGGAGGCGCGGAGGAAAACGACGAGCGGGAAATTTTCTTTGCGATCCGCGGAAACGATGTAGATGAATTCGGTGCCGCGAGAAAGTCCGCGGCGACCGGGCCTGACTTCAACGAAAGTGTATTGATAGACGATTCCGGTTGCAGCTGAATAGCTTTTGATTCGGTGAGCGACTTCAGGGCGAGCCATGCCAGATTATTCGGCGCGAATCGGATGACTGTCAAATCGTAGGTGCCGCTTACGTCGCGTCGGTTCCGATTCGGGAGCGGCGACATACCGTCGAGTTCCATAACGATACGAAATAATTCGGAAGTGTGGTCCCATCGCCGCACGGTAAGTTCACGGTCCGCGTAATTTTTCTGCGCGCTCACACGGCGTAAGTCTCGTGCGCTGCACGAGTTGTTGAGATTCCGCGCATTATTTTGACGCGGTTCCCGATACTGAATTCAAGCGCGTGTACCGGAGTGGCACGCTCATTGCTATTCCCTCCCGCATGACGTTTGCAGAGCGCGGCTCAACTTTGATCAACGGAAGCGGCGGAGAATTATCCGTTCGTTTGAGGCTGAAGCCCGCCCCACCCGCACTCTCCTCGCTGCTCATCGCATCCCTCCTGATCCTCACCGGTTGCGCCATCGGAGGCGGAAGCTCGAGCAAAAATCCGCCTCCGCCCCCACCTCCTCCGCCGCCGACGGTAACTGTGAATGTTTCGCCCGCGACGGCGACTGTGAATCTGGGAGCGACTGCAACAATTCGCCGCAAGTGTCACCGGCGCGACAAACGCTGCCGTGACTTGGAACGTGAATGGCGTTGCGAATGGAAATTCGGCGATCGGCACGATCACCACAGCTGGTCTTTACACCGCGCCACAGATTATTCCGTCGCCCGCTGCGGTGACAATCGGCGCAATCAGTAAAGCTAGTACCACCGCGAGCGCGTCCGCGATCGTGACGATCGCTGATGGATTTACGCTCGCGCTCTCGGGACCATCATCGCTAGCCGCTAGCGCGACGGGAAATTACTCGGCCACGTTTACGCTCGCGCCGAACGCAAATCCGAGTGAAGCGATCAGCTGGGGCGTCAGCGGCTCGGGCTGCAATCCTTGCGGGACGCTTGTGACGAGCGGCGCGAATGCGACGTACACCGCTCCGCAAACGGCGAGCGTGATCACCGTACGGATCACCGCAACACCTGCGGCTGATCCGGCGCGAGCGGCGGCGATGAGCGTGACAGTCAATCCTTCGGCGGGAGTGACAGTCATGATTACGCCAGCCGATGCGACGCTTGCCGTCAGCACGACAGAGATTTTCAGCGCGCAAATTACAGGCACCACGAACACCAGCGTGACGTGGGACGTGAATGGCGTGACCGGCGGGAACCCGACCGTGGGAACGGTTACGAATTCCTCCGGCAGCGACACTACGATTTACACGGCTCCAGCAGTAGTTCCCTCCCCTGCAAGCGTGACGATTCATGCGACCACCGTCGCGATGCCCGCTGTTGTGGGAAGCGCCAGCGCGACGATTACATCGGGCGTTACGAATCCCAACGGACCTGTGATTCAGCAGCTTCTGCCTGCGAGCGCGTTTGCGGGCTCAGCCGGCGATTTCAACGTGGAGGTGAACGGCGCAAATTTTGTGGTGAGTGGAGGAAGCACGAACTCGACGATCATCGCCGGTGGCACGGCGCGTGTGACGAACTGCGCCAGCGCGAGTTCCTGCTCGACGACACTGACGGCAGCAGATCTGGCGGTCGCGGGAAATCTCGCGATGCTTGTGCAGAATCCGGATTCGACTTTATCCAACGGCGTGAATTTCGTGGTCGCGACGGAAACAACTTCGCCGGGAAATATTCCGCTTACTCCAACTAATCCCGCGGCGAGTGGCGAAGATATCTACGTCGTGGAGCCGTCGACGGCGGGATCGCTTGCGCCATCGGGAAATGTAACGCTGGCGATTCAAGCGATGGGGCTCTTCGTGACGAGCACAGCAACATGCACGCTGGGCGCGAGCCCGATTGTTTTGCAGCGGCCCGCTTCGGGATCGGCGACGATCGACATCTGCGTGTTCTCGGTGAGCGGGCTCGATCCCTCGTACGACTATTTCGTCACCGGACCCGCCAGCGCGGACGTGACCATCGTTGCGAAGCAGCCGCTCGGACTTGGAATTGTGGACTTGACGCTTTCCGTTCCCGCGACGGCGCTCGCGGGCGTGAGATCTCTCTTCGTGGAAAACACAAACAAAGACAAAGCCGTCGCATCGGCGGCGCTGGAGGTGAAATGAAACTTGCAAAAAGAATCGCTGCGGCTGGATTTTTCGTGTGTGCGTTTACTGCACTCTCGGGCGGAACAACGCTGGCTCGGATGGATTTGCGCGAGTTGGCGTTGTCGGCGGAGCTGGTGGTGCGAGCGAGATGTGCGGGGACGGAAGTCCGCGCGGAGCGAGGCGCGATCTGGACGTTTGCAGAATTCGAAGTGATCGAGACGTTGAAGGGATCGACGCAATTGGGGCTAATTGAAGTTCGATTGCCGGGTGGGCAGCTTGGCCACGTGCGGGAAATTGTGGAGGGCGTGCCGAAATTTTCCGCCGGCGAAGAAGTGGCTGTTGTGTCTTGAGCGAACCACGGCGGGCGATTTCGGAATCACGGGCTGGGCGCAGGGAACATTTCGGGTACAGCGCGGCGCGGCAGATTCCGAAGCAAATGTTCACCAAGACAGCAGCGGATTCGGAGTATTCGATGCACGCACGAGACAGTTCACGACGATTGGGATTCGCAAGATGCCGCTGAGCGTTTTTCGAGCGCAGATTGCGTCCGGCGCTTGCGCCAGTTGAGAAGAGGCAGACGCGATGAAACGGATGGCGAGGAGACGCGGCGGTTCGTGTTCGCACAGATTCGTGGCCATATTTCTTGCGGCGCTAATTCTGGAGGCTGCTCCCGCCCCCGTGTTTGCCTACGCGTTCGGCTACATCGTTGGAGACATGCGCCAGGCAGCGGCGCTTTCGGGGGGCACGGCGTGTCCGCAGCCGACGCGATTTAACCTGAGCAATGGGGCCATCAATCGCCAGTGGAGCACCTCACTTGGAACCTCTCCCGTGACGATACTCACGCAAGATCAGACATCGGCTGGGCAGCTCACGGAAATTGAAAATGTAATTACCGCGAGCCTCGGCGCGTGGACTGGTATCGCGGATACGGCACTGGTTCCTGCTTCGCTCGCGCCGCTTGCGCGCACAACCACGCAAGTCGCATGCAATTCTGACGGACGGCCTCAATTCCATTTGCCTGAACCAAAGCGACCCCGCATTCACTGCGGGGGTGCTGGCGTTCACTCGCGTGGTAACAACCGATACGATCGGGGAAATTGTTGGCGCGCATCCTGCCAGTAAATTCGTCGGCGAAATTGTTGATGCCGATGTGCTAGTGCGGCCCGGCGACGCGTCAAATATTTTTGCGACGCCTGCGGCGCTTGCCACTAATCCCGAGGCTTACGATCTGGAATCCGTGCTGATCCACGAACTGGGACATTCATTCGGCCTGCAACATTCCGCCGTTTGGCGGGCGATCATGGTGCCCGTGGGGCCTTCACCGGGGCAATTTGCGGGAGACCGGCCTACGGTGGGCGCGCCGGATGCTCCACTAGGGGACGATGACCGGACTGCGATCCGCATTTTGTATCCGGATGCTGCGGATCAAACTCATGTTGGCACAATCAGCGGACGAATACTTCCCGTGAATCCGCTATCGCTTGTGGGCGAGCCGGGGGTGACTGGAATTTTTGCAGGGCAAGTGGTGGCGGTTGATGCGGCTACCGGTGATGTAATCGCGGGGGTGCGCGGCGGATGGTCGTGCAGCGGAACGGGGCCCGCGGTTTTTGATGGCTCATACACAATCGCCGCGCTGGCAGTGAGTCCGTCGCAAAACTACCAAATTTACGTGGAGCCATTCACGAGCGTTGAAGATTCGGGCGATGTCGCCGGCAGCGCCGCAAGTCTATGCCGAAACGGGTCAACGGATGCGGGATGGCCCGTGATTTCGGCATGCACCGTGCCGGTTGTTACGACGAATTTCATGGCGCGGATTCGTCCGCCGGACTGACAACATGTGCGTGGCACCGAATCATTATGGCGAGCAAACTCTCTGTGTGCGAGCGCTAGATCGAACACGCCTGAGTGGAAGTCAGTATGTTGATCGCGGCGGACGATCCTGGGGCTGAAAAAACATTCGCCGCTGCGTGCATGAGACGCAGCGGCGAATTTACTAGAACAAACCCGATGAAAGCCTAGGCTGATTCAATGAAGCCAATTCAAGAACCCATTGCTAGTTGAGAGTGGCGTTGTTATTCACCCACGTGAGGCGCGCAATGGTGGCCGTCAAGCTCGTGCCGGAAACACCGGCGGGCGTGACCGTGGTGGATGGGAACCAGGGCGGCGCAAATCCATTTTGCAGAAATCGCGTGTCAAACCAAACGTTACGCTGATTGGCGCCGATATTTTGAATGGTGTTCTGAATACGGCCGCCGACGATTGTGAGCTTGCTGATCGTATTTGAACCCGACGCCGCTTCAATCGCCCAGCTTCCGCTAGCCGAAATTGTGGCAATGGCGGCATCGATTTCCAGGTTTCCGTTCGATTGTTGGTTGTCGAGATAAACGTATCCGCCACCGGTGTAAATTCCAAGCACTTGGGTGCTGGCATTGGCTGGAAGCGGGATGCCGTAATCGGAGTTCGGCGTATTTGGGCAGCAAGTCGTCGTCGCGTAGGACACCGTTTGGTTGGGAGACGTCGTGACCGGCTCTGTTGCGTAGGTAATATCGCCAACGACGTCGATGTTTCCCGACGCAACCACCGTGACGGCCGCGTTGTTTTGAATCGCGGCACCGGTGGAAGCGTTGCTACTGGAATTTTCGGGGCCGGAGAGACCGGTATTAGAGCTATTGCTGCCGATGCTTCCGGCGACGTAGAGCATGGTCGCGGGAGAACTATTGTTATTGTTCATCGGCAAACCGTTGATCGTAGTGCTGGTGCTGTTCGGCCAAGTCACAGTAGTGGTGTTCGCCGTCAGGTCTTCGGTAACGATAGTGGTGCTCGAACCCTGCACGATTGAAAACGACTGTAGCGGGTGATTGCCCGGCGCAGAGCCGGGTAGAAGCTGTGAGTCTCACGTTGCTAGTGCTGCCCGAGACGTAGATACCGCCGCCCGTCATGCATGGCGCGACGGTGCAACTGTCCCCGGGGGAAGTGGAATAGGCCAAATAGAACTCCTGTAGTGGTTCCTGTCGTCGGGAAACAGACCGCTGCTATTTCGAAGGCCGTAGGTATCCATCTGAGCGGCGGTGGGGGCGGCGCTGCCTTCGCCAACACCCAAGCCGTCAAGCACAGCCCATTGTTGGCTGAAATCGTTCGTGGGAAGCGGGACGACGTTTTGGCTGTATGAAGGCGCAGATTGATAGGAGATATTCTGCGCGACACTGTACTGTTTCTTGCTTGAGCCGCTGCCAGTGGAGTATGTGTAGGCGGTTGTCCACGGAGAAGTAGCTGGCGTGGCTACGTTTGCGTCGCAGGCAGAGTTATTGTTATCTGGCGAACTTTCGTTGGTGCCTGTGGTCGCGAAACCCGAGGCGTTATTGGGGTTAATGCCTTCGTACTGAAATCCCGGCCCAGAATCGACCATGCCGACGGTTCCGGTGAACTGGTAGTTGTTGCTCGAATCGAAAGTGAATCCGCTATTGCTGAAAACCGGACCGGTGATTTCTCCGCCGACGAGCGTTCCGTTACCGCACTCCGCGACGCTCTGGTTACCGATGAACATGCCCCACGCTGCGAAGCTGGTGACTTGCGGCGTGGCCGCCGTCACGTTAATGGTAAGGACGAAATTTCCGGAGTCGGTAACGCTGCTCTGTTCGTTGCTCTTCACTTCGCCGAGCGCGGTCACGCTGTAACTGTAGATGTATTGAAATTGTGTGGCGCTGGTCGGCAAGTTCGTGCACGTAAACGGCGCGGTTCCACCTGTCCCCGAAACAGTGCAGCTTGCCTGCGTAATGTGGCGCTCGAAACCTTAAACGATTCCGGCCAAGAGCTGGCAGCCGAGCCGCTGTCAATCGTTGTCCAGTTCGTGTAGGCGCTGGTCACGTTCGAGAGAATTGTGGAAGCGGCATTCACCGATATCGGCGAAGTTCCATTTGTGAAGTTCGATGGAACCGCGGCTACCAGCTGATTGTACAGCGCAGTTCGCGCGATGTTCGATCCCGAGTCGGCTGCATAGAACGCGCCGCGAAAATTCCGATAGTAGCCGGCGATGAATGTCTGCGATCCGATGGCGATCGACATGCCGAGCGAGAGCGCCATCAAGAGAGTCAGCAGCAGGAGAGTGAAAACCAGAGCGACTCCGCGCGAGCTGCGAACAGATTTGCAGCGTGCCTTGTTAGTGGAGCACATCTTCATTTTCTCCTTCATTGGATCAGTTGCTACCCATGCTGAGGTTTCGCGGATTTACGACGATGGAGGCACCCAGTATTTCGTAAGGACCTCCGTCAAAAGAATTCTGATAGTTGTAGAGACCTGTGGAACCTAAAGGCGTTCGCCCAATCAGCGATACGCGAACCGAACGGATCAAAGAAAAATCGTATCCGCCTGTGCCGAATGTGGATGCGGTGTAGTTGTATTTTTGTACGTCGGTGTTTGATGCGTCGTTCCAGAGAGATGCGCCAACGCGGAAGCCGATGATCTGCTCGCAAACAACGTTTGTGGTGCCGCTCTGCGTGCGCACGAGTTTCGGATTCGAAGTAGAGCCAAGACTTGTCGTATCCACCGAATAGGTAGTTGGTTTCAACCGGAGTAGCCAATCGGTGTTGCAAAACGAATCGCTGAGAAGCGTGTAGCCGTTGTCCAAATTCGTGTTCGTATTCGTTGTAATGCTCAACGGATCGTTCGCCGCCGTGTTTCCGCCAGTGCTGGTAGTAGAGTTAAATGAGAGCGTAACTACACCGGCGGCAGCCGAGCCGGCGGCGCTTAATTTCAAAGTCGTCATCGCCTGGCCGTTTTGGCTGACCAGCAAAACTTCATCGCCCGAGCTGAACGATTGCGCGAGAGTATTGGCGGCAGCCGTTGAGAGCACAGGACTGTAATAAAGAATCAGGGACGAAGTTGTGTTGGTATTCACGCACGTTGTGGGCGCAGCCGCGCTGTGCCCGACGTGTTGCGCGGTGACGGTCGGATCGGACGTGATGATGTTAAGCGTGTCAAAGCAAGTAGAGTTGTAGGTGTAATTCGTACCCTGGCATGGAGATCCACTGGACGAGTCGTGTATTACAATAGTGATGCCGACAGGCCAACTCGGCAAACGATGGAGGGTAAAAACCGGTGCCAGCGTTAACGACGTCTTGCTGGATCTGCGTGACAGCATTTTGGACGCAAATGTTGAGACCAGCGAGATTCTGTTGCTGGTTGAACAGTGGCACGTCCTGGCGAAAAAGCATGAACGCCGCGCCACCAACGACCATGAAGATGCCCATCGCCGCCATGAATTCGATCAGAGTGAATCCGGCAATCCGGCGGAGACGAGCGGAGCGACGATATGCGAATCTTATTTAATTGTCATGGGCGCACAAACTCATTTGAAAATGACGGGCGGTTGAATCGAGAATTTGATCGACGGTGACGAGGACGGTGATGCGCAACATGCTCGTCATGGTCACTCCGTCAACGACTGGGTTGTTTTCGAGAATCCAGCGGCGTTCAAACTGGATGGAGTGGTCGTGGTGGAATGTACTGCCTGTGACCGGTCCGATCGAACCGTTCGGACTGTGTGTGGTGGTCGTATAGCGTAATTGGGCGATGTTCCAGTCGCGACTGTGTTTCGGAAACAGATCCGGACGCGGCGGAGAAGAAGACTTCGTCGAAGTAGTCGACAGTTTCGGTTACACCATTCGACGTAACGCTGGCATCGAGGTCGCGAAAGGCTGCCTGCAGACGTGCCATTGGGACGGCAACGTTTGGATCGCCATTGGGATAGCGATTCAAGTCTTCAAGCTTTTCCGACACAAGCGTGGAGGCCTGAATCATATATTCGCTGTACGCTGTGCTGCCCCAAACTTTTCCGAACATGGCGGCGGCAGCGACAAGGCCGATCGTCAGGACGGCGATCGAGACGCACACCTCCGCAAGCGTGAAACCGCGTGATCAAAGCTTTATTGCATTTTGACTGAGCCATAGGCGGTGACCGAAATCGTCTTTCGTCAAACCTTTATATGTGATGGTGAAACTCAACGTAGAACCTGAAACCGCCGTCACTAGTCCACTGGGACTAAACTGAATGGTATTGCTCGTGTTCATCGTCACTGTGGTTGGAACAATCGGCTGGACATTTCCAAGATTGGTGAACGTGGTTGAAACCGGATAAGTTGGATCCGTGAGGACCTGATATGTGTTGTTGCTGGCGTTGATCGCGATTTGATACGGATAGCCCATCTGGATCGCTTGGTAGCGCGTACTCTCAATCGCCCAGGCACAGGCATCTGCCGCTGCATCGAGTTGATATACGTAGATCGCGGTTTGCATTTTCGGAATGCCGTAGCCTGAGCAGCGACAGCACAATCGTGATCGTGATCGCGATTTCAAGCAAACTGAAGCCGTCGCACGCGGCGATTCCGGTTAGATGTAAGGCGGCTTTGGCTCAAGTTTGAATTCGTCAAAGTAAGTCCATGAAGAAATAAGATTTTTGGATCGTTCAGATAGGAAAGGGCAACTGGGGGGCCAATCGATGTTGGCCGTTACTACAAGAAAACAGAGGGGTTAGAGCTTACCGCTGCGCCTTAGGGTTATAGGCCTCCGCGCGCTGGGGTAGAAACGTAACAAGAGCGGTCATGCTGCCAGACTCAAAACTCGCGCTAAAAACTCGAGATTTTGGTAGCGCTAACGGGAATCGAACCCGTATTTCGGCCTTGAAAGGGCCGCGTGCTAACCGTTGCACCATAGCGCCACTAACAAACTACTGAGATTCACCGGAATCATTCTAGCGGCAAATTCAGGAGAAGACTTAGGGTAGAGGAAAATTCGCATTGTGACAAGCGGCGTGCGCCGAGAAATCGCGAGCGCTAGTTTTCGGCGCGATCGTTGCGCTCCTCGAGCCAGGCCATTTGAATTGCTTCGAGCTTGCCTTCGTTGGATCCTTGCTTGTCGCCGGAAAAACCTTCGAGTTCCGTGACCCACTTGTGCAGATCGGTGAAGCGCACGGTGAGAGGATCAGTGTCTGGAAATTTATCGGTGAGCGCGATGGCGATGTCTTCTGTGTCGTCCCAATCAAATTGATTCGGCATTTTTCGCGGGCCTCTCTAAATTTTGCAGCCTAGTGTTCGGCTTCTTTGGCGTAATTTTTATTCCATTCGGGAATTTCGACGACGATATCGCGAGAGCCATCAGGAACGCACTGGCAACCGAGACGAGATTTTGGAGTGAGTCCCGGAGCTTCGTCGAGTTGATCGAGTTCGGCATCGTTGGGCTCGTTGCAAGATTCAAGTCCTTCGTGAACGATCACGTGGCACGTGGAGCAGGCGCAAACTCCGCCGCACGCATGATCGAGGCCGAGACCGAATCCGCTGGACATATCGAGGATGCTGCCGGGCAAACCATCGTGTCCGTACGGAAGTTTTTCCGGATCGACTTCGATGGTTTTGCCTTCGCGAACGAATGTGACCTTATATTTTTTCGCGGGGAGCTTGAATTTTGTTTCTTCGATATATGGATTTATTCCGCCCATAGAGATTTCCTTTTCTTTGCGCCGCAAATTTTCACATTAAACATCGGCGACGCGTTTCCCTTCGAGAGCCGTGGCGACAGCGCGATTCATTACGCGCTCTGCCAGCGGCATCGTGGCTAAATTTAATTCGTCGATGCGCGTGCGAATTAATTTGTAATCGGTGCCGGCGACAGATTCTTGCAAAGCGATTACCGCACGATCCACTGCGATTTTTTCTTGTGGGGTTTCGCCGGAATCGGCGGCGCCCTGTTCGCGGAGCGCTTTGATGGTTGCGCGGAGAATTGTGTCAGCTTCGTTGCGCGCTTCGATTAACTGGCGCTCGCTGAAATCCTGCTCGGCGTATTCGATGGATTCTTCGAGCATGCGCTCGACTTCAGCGTCGTTGAGGCCGTAACTCGGCTGAATTTCCAGAGTGTTCTGTTCGCCGGTGCGGATATCTTTGGCGGCGACTTGCAAAATTCCGTTCGCGTCGATGAGAAATTTTACTTCCACGCGAGCGAGTCCCGCGGGACCTGGAGGAACGCGCAGTTGGAATCGCGCGAGCGAGCGGCAATCTTTTGCGAGTTCGCGTTCGCCTTGCAATACGTGGAGATCGATCCCGGTTTGGTTTTCCACGCCGGTGGTGAACATTTCCTGCGCGCTGGCGGGAATTGTGGAATTGCGCGGAATAATTTTCGCGACCACGCCGCCCATGGTTTCGATGCCGAGCGAAAGCGGAGTGACGTCGAGGAGCAGCATATCTTTCACGCCGGTGTCGAGAATATTTGCTTGCACCGCCGCGCCGAGTGCGACGACTTCATCGGGATTTAATTCGGAATGCGGACGGCGCTTGAAAAATTCTTCGACGCGTTTGCGAACGAGAGGAATTCGCGTGGAGCCGCCGACGAGAACCACTTCTTCCATTTTTTCGGGAGCTTGATGCGCGTCGGCGAGGGCGCGTTTCACGGGACCCATGGTGCGCTCGACGATCGGCTCGATCCAGCGCTCGAATTCTGCGCGGGAAATTACGCGCGAATAGCCGCGGCCATCGGGCAATTTGAATTTTACCGTAGTGGTTTCGGCGGACGACAAATCGTGCTTGGCCGCGATTAAAATTTTGCGCAGCTCTTGCGTGGCTTCGGAATTTTGCGCGAGATCGGCGCCGAGTTGATCGTGAATTTCCTGGCGCACGATGCGCTGCATTTCGTTATCGATATCGTCGCCGCCCAGATGCGTATCGCCGCTGGTGGAAAGCACCTGATAGATATCGCCTTCGCCGGTTGAAATTAATTTGAGAACGGAGACATCGAATGTTCCGCCGCCAAAATCGTAGACGGCGACGAGTCCGCGCTGCTCTTCGTGGAACCGTAAGCGAGAGCTGCGGCGGTGGGTTCATTCACGAGTCGCGTGACTTCGAGACCCGCGATGCGGCCTGCGTCTTTTGTGGCCTGGCGCTGCGCGTCATTGAAATACGCGGGCACGGTGATTACCGCGCTCTCGACGGGCTCGCCGAAAAATTGTTCGGCCCAGTTTTTCAGTTCGCGCAAAATAAACGCGGAAATTTCGGGGGGAGTAAAAATGCGATCGCCGAGACGAACGCGAATTACGCTCTGGCTTTCGGTGTCGATGCGAAACGGAAAAATCTTCAGTTCATCGGTGATGTCGGCGGTGCCGCGGCCCATGAGGCGTTTCACGCTGTAAATCGTGCGATCGGATTGCGTGAGTAGTCTGCGCCGCGCGGGCTCGCCGACGATGATTGCGCCGTCCGCGTCAACGCTCACTACTGATGGACAGAGCGTGGAACCGTACGGGCCGGGGATACAGTGCGGCCTGCCCGTTTCGCGATCGACGTACGCGATCAGGCTATAGGTTGTACCGAGATCGATGCCGACTGTTCTTGGCATGTTTCGCTTTTTACCGAGCCACCACTACGCCGACAACTCTTCCGCGACTTTGCGAACAAGATTGCGGATGTAGGAGCGGCGATTCAAGATTTCGTTCATGCGCGTCATCAATGCGCGCTGCGATGATTCGGAGGCCATGTGATCGATGGTCTCATCCCATTCGGCGGAGACTTGATCGAGTTCAGCATCGACTTCGGAAAGTTTTGCTTCGAAATCGGCGGACGCTTCG
Organism: uncultured Acidobacteriota bacterium; assembly: GCA_963785395.1. GTDB lineage: Bacteria > Acidobacteriota > Terriglobia > Acidiferrales > UBA7541 > DASTCZ01. The sequence goes on from CAWAVH010000005.1 coordinate 635,649, forward strand.
CGGAGGCGTTCGGTGATTTCGGCGCGCGCTGTTGCGTCGCCACCTTCTTGGCGCGCTTCGCGCAGTTCGTCGAGGGATTCGTTGAGTTCGAAAACTTCGGCGAGCAACTCAGGCGGCGCTTGTTGCTTTTGTTCGCCTTCTTTGCGCATGCCGGAATTCGCGAGGAGGTATTCCACTCGGCTCACAGGCTCGTGTAACGTGCGATACGCGTCGTTCAATTCAGATGAGCGTTCGAGCGAGAGATTGCGTTCGGATTCGGAGGCGCGTACGAAATTGTCGGGATGCAATTTCCAACTTAGTTGGTGAAAGCGTTGTTCGAGATTCGCGGAATCCAACCGCAGTTTGCGAGGGATCCCGAAAAATGAAAAATAATCCGCGCCCTGAGGCAATGGCTGGATTTTTCCGCATGCAGCGCAGAAATGCTCGCTGGCGGTTGGAGCGTGGCAGCTCCAGCAGGTACGAGCATCAGGCACCGGCGGGTTTTTGGATGGCATCGTTGCGTTCATTGAATTTGGCAACACCTGGGTCGAGACAAGCCCCACCCCGACGGTAACTTGTTTAATTTGCTTCACTTACAGCGATTGCAGCGCCCCTGAGATTGCGTGCAAAATGAATTTACACCATGGTTTATGGATGTTGATGATTCCACAGGGGTTACCTAGTACTATGCTACGTAAACTATTGAGCCGATTAAACTTAAAAAGCTCAATTTCTTCGCCGCGATTTCGCCCCCAAAATTGACAAAATCTAGGCGGTGAAGGAGCTGCCGCAGCCACAGCTTCGTGTGGCGGCTGGGTTCTGAAAGACGAATCCCTGGCGAACGAGAGTGACCTGATAATCGAGCGTGGTGTTGTCGAGGAAGAGAAAACTCTTCGGATCGACAAAAACACGCGCGCCATTTTCTTCGATCACTTTGTCGCGGTCGCGAGCCTGCGTTTCGAGCTTCATCGCGTACGAAAGGCCCGAGCAGCCGCCTCCCTGAACGCCGACACGCAAGCCGCCGCTGGTTTCGGGGACGCCTTCTTTTACCAATAATTGGCGGATTTTTTCCGCCGCTTTTTCGGTGACGTGGATCATGGCAATTACCCTGGCCCGATTAAGATTTCGCTGGCGCGTCTTCGCGCTTCTTCTTCCAGTCGCCGATCGCTGCTTTGATCGCGTCTTCCGCGAGCACGGAGCAATGAATCTTTACCGGCGGCAAGCTCAACTCGCGAACGATGTCTGTGTTCTTGATCGCGAGAGCTTCCTCGACCGTCTTGCCCTTCACCCATTCGGTGGCGAGCGAAGAACTGGCGATCGCGGAGCCGCAGCCAAATGTCTTGAACTTGGCTTCCTCGATGATCTGGGTGTCGGGATTAATTTTCATCTGCAGCTTCATCACGTCGCCGCATTCCGGCGCGCCGACGAGACCTGTGCCCACGTTCGGATCGTTTTTGGGCAGGCTGCCGACGTTGCGCGGATTGTTGTAGTGCTCGATTACTTTGTCCGAATAAGCCATAACTTCTTTCCCCCTCTTGATATTAGATGTCGCTCAAACTCGTCGTGATACGTTGCCGCAAATTTGGCCCGCGTGCAATTTGGAATGCGAAATTCTAGTGTTCGGCGGTGGCAGCCTTCCAATTCAACTTGCTGAGGTCCACGCCTTCTTTCGCCATTTCGTAAAGCGGCGAAAGTTCGCGCAGCCGGCTGACAACTTCCACCATGCGATTCACCACGTAATCCACTTCTTCTTCGGTGTTGAAGCGCCCGATACCGAAGCGAATCGAGGTGTGGGCAAGATCTTCGCCAACGCCCAACGCTTTCAAAACGTAGCTCGGTTCGAGCGTGGCCGAAGTGCAGGCGGAGCCGCTGGAAACTGCGACGTCATTAATTCCCATCAGGAGCGACTCGCCTTCGACGAATGCGAAGCTCATATTGAGGTTGTGGGGCAGGCGATGCACCATCGAACCATTTATATAAATTTCGTCTAGCTTCGCTTCGAGGCCCAGCCGCAGCCGTTCGCGCAATCCGAGCAGGCGCTTTGATTCCGCGGCCATTTCTTGCTGGCAGATTTCGGCGGCCTTGCCCATGCCGATGATGCCGGTGGTGTTGAGCGTGCCCGAGCGCATGCCGCGTTCGTGTCCGCCACCATCAATCATCGCGGAAAGTTGCACGCGGGGATTGCGGCGCCGCACGTAGAGAGCGCCGACGCCCTTCGGTCCGTAAAATTTATGTGCGCTGATGGAAAGCATGTCGAGATTATCGGCCTGCACATCCACCGGAATTTTTCCGGCGGCTTGCACGCCATCGGAGTGAAAAAATACGCCCTTTTCCTTGGCAATTTTGCCGATTTCCGCGATCGGTTGAATTACGCCGATTTCGTTATTCGCGTACATGATCGAAATCAAAATCGTCTTCGGGGTGATGGCGCGGCGCAAATCATCAAGATTGATGCGGCCATCTTTTTCCACCGGAAGATAGGTGACTTCGTAGCCGTATTTTTCCAAGCGCTTACAGGTATCGAGGATCGCCTTGTGCTCGGTGACCTGCGTGATGATGTGGTTGCCCTTTTCGCGATACATCTCGGCGACGCCCTTGATCGCCAGGTTGTCGGATTCCGTGGCGCCACTGGTGAAAATAATTTCTTTGGGCGATGCGTTCACGAGCTTCGCAACTTGCGCGCGCGCATTTTCCACGGCTTCTTCCGCGGCCCAGCCAAATGCGTGGTTGCGGCTGGCGGCGTTGCCGAATTTCTCGGTGAAATATGGCAGCATCGCGTCAAGAACGCGCGGATCAACCGGCGTGGTCGCGTGACTGTCCATGTAAATCGGAAGCTTGATAGCCATTGAAGCGTCTCCTGAGCTTAATTCCAAAAATTCAAAACCCTTAAACCTGGGTAGGGCAAGCCCCACCCCTACGAAACCTTTACTGCTGGCGGGGTAAACCCCGCCCGTACGAAACCAACCAGCAATCCTTTTACTAACCCTGCAGGGCGACTAGCTGCTCGGGCTCTTCGCTCATCTGCGAAATCGTTACCGTGCTGAGCACCTGCAAAATGCTTTCGTTCACACGGCGCAGCGGCCCACGAATAGTGCAAGTGGGCGATTGATAGCATTCGCCGCGCGACGTGGTACACGATGTAATGAAAAGCGGGCCCTCGATCGCGCTGATTACGTCCAGCGCGCTTACATCTTTCGGATCGCGCGCCAAGCGGTAGCCGCCCGCCGAGCCGTGATGCGCCGTTACAAGACCGTTGCGCGCCAGCTTTTGAAGAACCTTTGCCATCAGCGGAGCAGAAATGCCATAGGCTTCGGCAATTTCCGCCGCGCTGTGTGATGCTTCAGCGCCGCGCGTGGCTAGATGCTTAACCGCAATCAAGCCGTAATCGGTTTTTTTGGAAAGCCGCATCATTGTAAGGGCCGGGTCATTTGATATACGACCGGACTGGTCGCATATGAATAATAGCCCTAACTGGAGTACGTGTCAAGCATCACCGTAGTGCGCTAAGTACACGTTGGCTCAGCCAGTTACAGTAAGACCAAATTGGTCGTAGATGGCAAGTTGGGCGCAGCGAATGGTTGCGGAGCTGCGTTGAAACGTGCGAAACGGAGATGGATCGGTACGGCGTTCTGGCGATTGCCCAAGGGACGGCCAAACCGATCCCTACTAAATGAGACGACGCGGGCATTACTTTCGAGTAGGAAGAAATGAGTTTCGCGCGGGAGGGAGTGGGATAGAATGGCCGAACTTTCAGCTTGGAGCGATCACGCCTGACAATGAAACCCATCCTGGCGATATATCCCGGCTCATTCGATCCGGTGACCAACGGACATCTGGACTTGATCGAGCGCGGCGCGAAAATTTTCGACAGGTTGATTGTGGCGGTGCTGCGCAATTTGGATAAGGAGCCGCTGTTTTCCACGCACGAGCGCGCGGAGATGCTGACGGAAGCGACGCGGAAATTTGAAAATGTGGAAATCGACCTCTTCGACGGATTGCTCGTGGATTACGTCCAGCAGCGCAAGGCTCAAGTAATTTTGCGCGGGATTCGCGCGATCAGCGATTACGAATATGAATTGCAAATGGCGCTGATGAATCGGAAACTTGCTCCGCAGGTGGAAACAATTTTTATGATGCCGGCGGAATCGTACAGTTATCTAAGCGCGCGGCTGGTGCGCGAAATCGCGCGGCTGGGCGGCGACGTAAGCAGCCTGGTGCCTGCGGCGGTGTTGCAAAGATTGCGCGCCAAGGTAATCTAGATTCCGCGGAGCGGGACGAAGCTGCGCTTTTTGAATTGCCGCCGCGATTTTATTTTCTACATAGGAAGCCAAATCGAAAATGACTGAATTCGCCGATCGCGTAAATCGAATTTCTTCTTCGCCAACACTTGCGGCGCTGATGGCCGCGCAGGAATATCGAGCGCGCGGAATTGATGTGGTGGATTTTGGTCCGGGCGAGCCGGATTTTCCGACGCCGGAGCACATCAAGCGCGCGGCGATTGATGCGCTGACTCAGAATTTTACGAAGTACACGGCCGCCGCGGGATATTTGCAACTGCGCGAATCGATTTGCCGATGGCACGGCGAACAATTTGGATCGAGCTATTCGGCACCTGAATGTATTTTTACTTCGGGCGGAAAGCACGCGCTATTTAATGCGATCAGCGCGCTGGTGCAGGCGGGCGACGAAGTGTTGATGCACGTTCCCTACTGGGTGAGTTTTCCGGATTTGATTACGTATGCGGGCGGAAAGCCGGTGCGCGTGGAAACGCGCGTGGAAGATGGATTTCAATTGCGCGCGGATGAAGTGGAAAAAGCGGTCACACCGCGCACGAAAATGTTGATCGTGAATTCGCCGGGAAATCCTACCGGCGCGGTGATTCCTGCCGACGAGTACGTGAAAATCTTTGAGGTGTGCAAGCGGCGCAACATTTGGCTGGTTGCGGATGAATGCTATTCGCATTTTGTGTATGGCGAAGCGAAGCCATTTTCGATCGCGAGCGTGGCTGGGTCGAAAGATCACGTCATCGTGGCGGGATCGCTTTCGAAAACTTTCGCGATGACGGGATGGCGTGCGGGATACGCACTCGCTCCAAAGCCGGTGATTGAGGCGATGGTGCGATTGCAGAGCCAGTCGACTTCGAATGCGTGTTCGATTACGCAGAAGGCCGCGCACGCCGCGATGACCGGGCCGATGGATGAAGTGGCGGAAATGCTGGGCGAATATGCGCGGCGGCGAAAACATATTCTTGCGGGATTGCGAGCGATTCCTGGAATTACCTGCACGGCTCCGCAGGGCGCGTTTTACGTGTTTCCTGACGTGTCGCGATTCGTGGGCGCGCCGGGACATGCGAAAGATACTTCGACGATGGCGAAGGACATTATCGAGCGGGCGCACGTGGCGCTGGTGGCGGGCGAAGGATTTGGCGCGCCGGGATATTTGCGGCTTTCGTATGCGACTTCGATGGAACGGATTGATGAAGGAATGCGGCGGCTGGAGAAATATTTTTCGGCGGCAGCGTCGGCGGCGTGAGTACGGATATTTCACCGGATGGCCTGCGGCCGCTGCGAATTGAGCCGCGGTTTCGTGGAGCGAATTTGGGGGGCGCGCTCGCTTGCGCCGATTTATCCCGCGATTAACGTAAAAGAGGCTTCGCCGATTGGCGAAGTGTGGCTTACCGGAAACGATTGCAAAATTATTGACGCGCCGTTTGCGGGCGGCACACTTGCTGATGTTTGGCGTGCGATGCCGGCAGCATGGGCAGGGACGCGCGCGAATACGGCGGCGGCGTTTCCACTGCTGGTGAAATTTTTATTTCCCGAGCAAAAACTTTCCGTGCAGGTGCATCCCGACGATGATTATGCGCGCGCGCACGAAGCGGCGGCCGGAGGCACGGGCAAGACGGAAATGTGGTACGTGGTGAGCGCGCGGGCGGGCGCGGAAGTTTTTGTGGGGCTTCGCGATGGCGTGACGCCGGATTCATTTCGGCGCGCGATTGCGGATGGAAGTGTGGAGGATTGCCTGCGAAAGTTTTCGATTGCGGCGGGCGATGCGGTTTTTGTTCCTGCGGGGACCGCGCACACGATCGGGCCGGGATCGATACTCTGCGAAATTCAGGAAAATTCGGATCTTACTTATCGGGTGTTCGATTACAACCGGAAGAATCCGGATGGCAGCGCGCGCGAACTGCACATTGAAAAAGCGATGGCGGTGCTGAATTTCGGCGCACAGCGCGGCGGGAAAGTGCGCGCGGCGATCGATCCTGCGAATACATCTGAGACTGGTGGTGAAGTCGCGCGGTTTGTTGCGTGCAAATATTTTGCGGTGGAGCGATGGAATTTCGCTGCGCCGATTACGCTTCGCACCGAGCCGGAACATTTTGAATTGTGGATTGTGATTTCTGGCAGCGGGAAAATTGGTTGGGGAGTGGATGGAGATTTCGCTGCGCGCGAGCGTGATTCGTTCGATTACGCAGCCGGTCAAGTTATTTTTATTCCGGCAGCGCAGGCGCAGTGGCGCATCGAACCTTCGGCACCGACTACGATGATCCGCACTTACGTGCCGGATCTCGGAATTTATGCAAAGCAACTTGCGGCAGCGGGCGTTTCAGTTGAAGATGCGGCGCGGGTGATTCACCGTTAAACCATGTCTTCAAAAAAGGAAAAACTTCGAGCGTATGCAGTGATTCTTGCAGGGGGGCGCGGCACGCGTTTCTGGCCGCGCAGCCGCACGCGCACTCCGAAGCAACTGCTGAATATTGTTGGCGAAACTACGATGCTGCAGCAAACGGCGGCGCGGCTCGCGCCGATGTTTAGCGATGCGGATTTGTGGGTGGTGACAAATCGCGAGCAAGCAGCCGCCGTTCGCAAACAGCTTCCAAAAATTCCTGGCGCGCAAATTTTGGCGGAGCCGGTGGGACGCAATACTGCCGCTGCGATTGGGCTCGCGGCGATTCATCTGACGAAAAAATCAGGGGACGCGCTGATGGCTGTGCTGCCCGCGGATCATTACATCGAGCAGCCGCAGAAGTATCGCGCAGTGGTGCGCGAAGCGATGCGGATTGCGCGAGAGCCGGGCGATATGTGCGTGCTGGGAATTCCTCCCGCGCATCCGGAGACTGGATTCGGCTACATCGAGCGCGGCGGCGGGCGCTGCGGCGCGAGGCGTGCGCGTTTTTGATGTGCGCCGATTCACGGAAAAACCGCCGATCGCGCTGGCGCGAAAGTACGTGGCGAGTGGCCGATTTTATTGGAATGCTGGAATGTTTTTCTGGCGCGCGTCCACATTTCTGGAAAACTTGCGAAAGTTTTTACCGCGGACGCATGAATTGCTGATGGAATTGCGCGCCGCGATTGGTACTTCGCGATATGCGCGCGCGCTCGCGGCGATTTATCCGCGACTCGAAAATATTTCTGTGGATTACGCGATTTTCGAACCGGCCACTCGCGAAAAAGGTAAGCCGGCAGTGCATGTTTTACCTGCCGAAATTGGGTGGAGCGATATCGGATCGTGGGCCGCGGTGTACGAATTGCTCGCTGCCCGCGACACGAAACAGAATCGCGCGAGGGGAGCGAGTATCAGCGCCGGTCCACATCTCGAAATCGATGCGCATGGAAATTTTCTGTGGAGTCCCACGAAATTTGTCGCGGCGATCGGCGTCAACGACTTAGTGGTCGTGGAAACGGCCGACGCGCTGCTTGATTTGCCCTCGCGAACGCGCGCAAGACGTGGGGAAAATTGTGAAGTGGCTCGAAACGAGCAAGCGTAAAGATCTGCTTTAGGTTTGCGAGGCGAACCGCGCGGAAATTTCGCGCGCCGTGATTTCTAATTTTTCTTTCTCCCAAAATGAAAAACCATCGGCGTGTCTTTTCCGTTCTGCCTCCACGTCCAGTTTTCGGTGATATGGTCCGCGTCATCGAACGTCATCACCAGCCGGTGCTGATGGCCCGTTTCCGGCGTTTTCAAATTCGTCGCGCTCTTGAATTCAAAGACTAATTCCTTTGCGTCAGCGGACGCCGGATTCGCCTGCATGTGCGGCTGATTATTTGTGGGGCAATAATGAACCAGCGCGATGGAATTGCCATCAAGGCTATACAATGTGACCATTTCTTCCATGTGCATCGGTGAAATTGTTTCCATCACGGCCGTATTTGCGGCCACAACTTTGAAATTCGTTTTCGCGGCCATGCCGTCCGCATCTTTTCCCTCCCAATCGCCCGCAAGCGATTGCAATTTGTGGAAGGCACCTTCAGCAGGCGAAGGTGTCCGCGCGTGCGCGGAAATGATCAGGGCCGCAGCGACAATTCCGGTGACAGCAAGTTTTCTCCCGAGCATGAACGTGCCTCCGTGGATTCTTATGGACAAGTGGTTGCCCAAAATGCTGCGCCAATCTTGAAGCCAATTCTCGTAGACGCATAGCGCCAGAGCAAGCAAATCCGCCAAGTCCACTTGAGAAATTTGGAGATCTGGCCAGCCAAAGTGGACGGTCTATCTTTCGATTGCAATTACGGATTCCTGTCTCGTGTTTGATTTGTCTGCGAGCGCGGGGCGCAGCATCTTCTCGACGAAACACCTGCAATCGGGCATCATCTCTACGTCAGCGGCGCGCGATTCGCGCGCGTCTGCGGACAAATATTTAACGGAGACAAAGTGAAACGACGCCTGTACCAACTCGATGTTTTCACCAACACGCCTTTCGCGGGAAATCCGCTCGCAGTTGTCATGGATGGAGATGGTCTTAGTTCTCGCCGCATGCTCGATATCGCGCGCGAAATGAATCTTAGCGAGACAGTTTTCGTGCAGAAGCCCACGAACGCGCAAGCTCTCGCGCGGCTGCGCATTTTCACGACGCAGAGCGAGTTGCGGCTCGCGGGTCATCCGGTGATCGGAACGTGGTTTCTTCTCGCGCAACTCGGCGTAGTGCCCGCGCAGCGCGGCTCCGTCCACATTTGGCAGCAGACCGGCGCAGGATTGCTTCCCGTGGAAATCACTTTTCGCGATGGGCGGCCTGAGCGCGTGACCATGCAGCAAAAGCCCGCCGAATTTCGAAGCGACAAAATCTCGCGCAAGGCTCTCGCGAAGGCTTTGGGCCTGAATGCCAGCGACATTTCGCAGGTGATGCCGGTGACGAGCGTCTCCACCGGAATTTTCAATTTGATGGTGCCGATCGTGAAGCGTTCGACTTTGAGCCGCATTTCCGCGGATTCGCGCGCGTTGCTTGAAGCGCTGCACGGTGCGGACACCGTCGCCTACTGCTTCGCTCTTGAAGGCAAAGGCCAGGCGTATTCGCGCGGAATGTTGACGTGGGAACTCTACGAAGATCCCGCCACAGGTTCCGCCGCGGGTTCACTCGGCGCGTATCTTGTGCGCCACGGAAAACTTGGCGGCTGGCGAACGCTTGTCCGTGACGCAAGGAGTGGAAATGGGACGCACCAGCAGAATCGGCGTGGTCGTGGACGAGCAGCGAAACAAACTCGTGCCGCGAGTGAGCGGCGAAGCTGTCCTAGTTTTCGAGGGATCGATCGAAGCGTAAGCTGCGGCGGAATTTCAGCCTGCGGCAGTAGTGGCGCCGCCCTTTGCTTTTTCTCGAACGATTGCGTTCAACACGCCGTTAATAAACACTGCTGATTCATCCTACGAATATTTCTTCGCGAGTTCGAATGCTTCGTTGATAACGATCGGCGGATCGAGCGCGCCTTCTTGAAGTTCGCAGATCGCAAGCCGAAGTATGGCGCGATCCACCGCCGGCAGGCGATCCAAGGTCCAACCTATCGCGTGTATTTCCAGCAGCGCATCAATCTGCGCCGCGTGCTTTACCGCGGTGCTCCAGCAATTTATTCGCAAATTCACGCGTGACCAGCACCGCTTTCGACATCACGCCAAAAACTTTCTTCAATCTGCGGCGGTGGTTTCGTGACGCATCTCCCATCGGTAAAGCATCTGGTAGCGCAAACTCTCGTGATCGGCCGCGAGGAGCCATCAGCGGCGCGCCTTCGCGCCGCGAGGCGGTGCGCGCTTTTAATTCGCGATGCAATTTATTTTTTTTCGGCGCATCAAGTTCGCGCGAAACATTCGCCATTTCCACAGCTGCAAGACCTCCATCGAATCCCTTGTTTCCTTGATTCCCGCCGTCTTTTCCACCGGAGCGATCGATGGCTTGCTCCATCGTGTCGCAAGTCAGCACGCAAAAAATCACCGGCACTCCGGTGTCCATTTGCGCCAGCTGAATTCCGCGCGCCACTTCCGAGCAAATATAATCGTAGTGCGAAGTTTCTCCGCGCAGCACGCAGCCAATCGCGATAATCGCATTCACGCGTCCGGTCTTCCGCCAATTTTTTCGCAGCCAAGCGGAATTTCAAACGCGCCCGGCACGCTCAATCACATCAACATGATTGTCGCTCGCGCCGGCCGATTTCAAAGCATCCAGCGCGCCGCGCTAACAGCGATTCCGTGATGGAATTGTTGAAGCGGCTCACCACAATTCCGAAACGCAGTCCATCCGCGCTGAATTTTCCGGCGGCTGGCTGAGTTTGAGGAGTGTCATCTGTGAAAGAACTCGTTTAAAGATCGTCGCGAGAGCGCTTTTATTTTCCTTTGAATTGCGCGGGACGCTTCTCCAGAAACGCCCGCGTGCCTTCGCGCATGTCTTCCGTGGCGCAGCACACTCCGAACAGCGTCGCTTCGAGATAAAAGCCTTCTTCCTGCGGCATTTCCATTCCGTGCTCGATCGCTTCCATCGCGTATTTCACGGCCAGCGGCGCGTTCGCCGCTATTTTTTTCGCCAGCGCTTCGCAGCGCGGCATCAATTCCGCCGGTTCTAAACGTGATTCACCAATCCGATGCGCATCGCCTCTTCCGCGGAAATCATGTCCGCCGCCCAGCACCAATTCGTGCGCCACGCCTTTTCCGCACAACCGCGCCAATCGCTGCGAGCCGCCATATCCCGGCAAAATTCCCAGTTTCACTTCCGGCTGGCCGAGCTTCGCGCTTTTGCGACGCGATTCGAATCGAGCACGCCAGCGCCAGTTCGCATCCGCCGCCCAGAGCAAATCCATTGATCGCCGCGATCGAAGGTTTGCCCAGCGTTTCCAGAATTGCGCAGCACGCCCTGGCCGAAAATGTGACATCTTCTTTGCCGGTCAACCGGCGTCTGCTGCGCCAAGTTCGTCGATATCCGCGCCCGCGATAAACGCTTTCTCGCCCGCGCCGGTCACGATCAGCACGCGAACCGCGTCATCAAGTTCGCCGCGCCGCAGCGCGATCGGCCAAGTTCCGCATCGTCGGCGATCCAGCGCGTTCAAAACTTTCGGCCGATTGAAAGTAATGTAAGCGATCGAGTCTCTCACTTCGTAAATTAAATTTTCGTAAGTCATTCGCTGGCAATCTCTCGTTCGCGAATTTAGTCAACTTCATCGGTTTCGGATTTTGCGGATCTTTGTAATCGTAAAAACCGCGGCCCGCTTTGCGTCCGTTCCATCCCGCCAGCACCATGCGCTTCAGCAACGGTGGCGAAGCAAAACGCCTCTCGCGAAATTCATCAAACATGATTTGCGCAATATAGTATGTCGTGTCCAGCCCCACGAAGTCCAGCAGCGTCAGCGGCCCCATCGGATGGCCGCATCCCAGCTTCATCGAATTATCAATGTCGACGATACGAGCCCACGCCTTCTTCCAGCGCGCGAATCGCGTCCAGCAAATACGGCACCAGCAACCGATTCACGATAAATCCCGAATTGTCGGTTCGACGTCAGCACCGGAATTTTTCCGAGCTTCGTCGCCAAATGCGACCAAATCGTCGTAAACTTTCGGATCGGAGGCAATCGTGCGAATCACTTCCACGAGTTTCATCACTGGCACAGGATTAAAAAAATGCAATCCGACGAAATTGTCCGCGCGCTTCGTCGCTGTCGCCATTTCTGTGACGAAAGCGAAGAAGTGTTGCTCGCAAAAAGTGTCGACAGGCCCGCAAATTTTATCTAGCGCGCCATACAAGTTCTTTTTTAGCGGCAATTGCTCGATGATCGCTTCCACAACTAAATCGCGATCCGCGAAATCTTCCAGCTTGGTCGTGCCGCGCAAACGTCCGCGCACTGCATCGCGATCCGCCGCGAGTCATCGTGCCTTTTTCCACCAGCCGCGCCAAATTCTTTTCAATACTCTTCAGTCCTTTTTCCACCAGCTCCGGCGAAACTTCGCGCACAATCACGTCGCAGCCGGACTGCGCCGCACACTTGCGCGATGCCCGCGCCCATCAGCCCGCATCCCACCACTCCGACTTTTTCAATCGACATTCAAAATTCTCCCTATTTTCGCGGCACAACTTTCATTTTGGATCTTGTCGAGCGCTTCGCGATCCTTACTGCATCGCCTCCACAATCATCGCAATTCCCTGCCCGCCGCCAATGCACGCCGTCGCCAGATCCATAACGCAAATTCGCTGCGCCGCAATTCCAGCAGCAGCGTCAAAATCAACCGCGTTCCTGAAGCGGCCAGCGGATGTCCCAACGCAATCGCGCCGCCATTCACATTGGTCTTCGTCGCGATCCAGTCCCAATCCTTTTTCCACCGCCAAATATTGCGGCGCAAATGCTTCGTTCACTTCCACGCGATCCATCTGCGCAATTTTCAGTCCCGCAGCAGCCAGAGCTTTTTGCGATGCAGGCACCGGCCCGATTCCCATAATTCGCGGATCAACTCCGACCGTGCCCAAGGAAACAATTCTTCCCAGCGGCTTCCATCCGCGCGCCTTCGCTGTTTTCGCGTGCGTCACGACTACCGCCGCAGCGCCATCCACAATTCCGCTGGCATTTCCCGCCGTCACGATTCCATCTTTGCGGAACGCGGGCGCAAGTTTGCTCAGCGTCTTCCAAAGTAGTTTCCGGCCGCCGATGATCGTCCACACTGAACAGTTCTGTCTTGCGTCCGATTTTCACTTCCACCGGCACAATTTCGTCGTTGAAAATTTCCGCGCCAGTACGCCGCTTCCGCCAGCTTGCTGGCTTCGCAACGCATATTCATCCGAATCGCTTTCCGCGTGACTCCGTATTCCGACCGCAACATTTTCCGCCGTCTCCGCCATGTTGCATCCGCAATAGGTGTCCAGCAGTCCCGACCATCAGCGAATCTTCCAATTTTCCTTCGCCCAGTCTTAAATCCCGTTCGCGCGCCGCGAATCACGTGCGGCGACTGCGTCATGTTTTCCATTCCGCCCGCCAGCACCACCGACGAATCGCCCAGCAAAATTCGCATGCGCCGCCTGCGCGATCGGATTCAATTCCCGATCCACACAAACGATTCACCGTCACCGCCGGCGTTTCAGTTTTCAGTCCGGCTTTCAGACCAACGTGCCGCGCGCCATAAATCGCGTCCGAACTCGTCTGCATCACATTTCCAAAAATCGCGTGATCGAATTCGCCCGCGATCAGTTCCCGCGCGCCGAATCGCTTCGCGCGAAGCAATCGCTCCCAACTCAATCGCCGAAATATCTTTGAACGCGCCGGTATATCGCGCCATCGCCGTGCGCGCTCCCGCCACAATCACCACATCTGTTGGAAACATTCAGCCTCTTATTCTGTGAAACCCGAAAACACGCAGCAGCGCGCCTTCGGGGAACCGAGTGAGACAGCCAGTCGAGGTATCTAGTATTGTTCAGGAAATGAAAATTGTCACCTCGACGACGGCATTCTTTCAGCGGTGCTTGACCTTTCGTGCCCCCATACATATATTCCGCTGCATAAATTGCCTTCCCGATTTTTTCCGGATGGAGTGATTTGTGCTTACCTGCGAAACCTGCGGAAAGACTTTTGAACCCGTGTTCGGCGGCGGCACTTTGGTCACAGGAACCGCTGCCATTCAATGCCCCGAATGCGCCGGCAAGAGCGTGGCCGCTAATTCCACCTTCCCAAAGCAAAGCGACTTCGCAAGCCAAGGCAATTCGCAGTGGAATTGAACAGGATCGCCCCTGCGAAACCGGTGATGACGTATGCGCTGATCGCGGTTTGTACTGCCGTGTTTGTCCTCGAGCTCGCGAAGGGTGCGGGATTTGACACGATGTCTGGCGATCTCGCGAATTAAGCTGGGCGCTAATTACGGTCCGCTGACCCTCACGGGGCAGTGGTGGCGCCTGCTGACCGCGATGTTTCTCCATTTCGGTTTCTTTCACATTCTGATGAACATGTTTTGTCTGTGGGCGCTGGGTTCCCTTGCGGAGCGGTTGATGGGACGCGCCGGTATTTCTGTTGCTCTATTTCGCAACGGGAATCGCTGGAGGATTGCTGAGCCTGGCCGTGCATCCGCAACTCGTTTCCGCTGGCGCGAGCGGCGCCGTATTTGGAATTACCGGCGGCCTGATCACATATCTGTGGATGAAAAAAGCGCCGCTGGATTTCGCGCTCGCGAAAAAAGAGCTCACGAGCCTGGGGATTTTTGTTGGTTACAATTTTATTTATAGCCTTAAACCGGAATAGACATCATGGCGCATCTTGGCGGTATCGCCTCCGGTTTGGTGATTGCCGCAGCGTTGCCGCGTTTTTTGCAATCCCCGGACGCGCAGCCGTCGATTGTGCCAGTTTTGAGAAATCGCCGGTGAACACGCAGATCGCCAAAATCGGCGCGGCGTGTGCGATCGCGGTGGTGATTGCGGCGCTCGGCATCCACCGAATGCAAGACTGATTCGATATTTCGTGCTCAGCTCTCTGGAGCAAATTGACGCTGGAAAATCTGCTGACGTGACTCCGCGGCTTGAGCAAATCGTGAAAAAGCAGCCAAATTCTTACCTCGCGCATTTTGCGCTGGGTGCTGCGTACCTTCGAACCGGAAAATCCAAAGAAGCCGTGACAGAGTTATCTCAGGCCGATACTCTGCAGCCCGGCAACGATACCGCCAAGCAAGAATTGGGAGCCGCTTATCTGGAGCAGGACAGCAATATGACGCTCGCGCTTCCAAAATTCAAGCAGGTTGTAAGCGACGATCCAAACAATTCCAGCGCTCGCCTTGGGCTGGCGGGAGCCTCCTCCTCGGCACGCATCAGGATCAAGATGCCGCGGGCGAAGCGCGCAAAGTTGTTGCCGCGAACCCGAATGAATCCGAAGCGCACGCCGTGCTGGGGGAGGCGGAGATTCGACTGGGTTCTGTGGATGACGGCATTCACGAAATGGAAACCGCTGTTCAACTCCAGCCTGATGATCAAGAATTGCGGACTCGCCTGCTGGCTGCCTACATGGCAACCGGACGGTCGGCAAATTCTCCCGGATTCGATATTGCAATCGGGCGCGCCGGTGCCGCCGGCAAAAAATCCAACTGGGCATTAATTAATTTTCGATATCCCAGATACTGATTCGGCTAAAATTTTGGTTCGGTGAGCGAGACGATTGTGTCGCCGCCGCGTTTGCGCGCTTCATCGAGACTGATTTCCGCGCGATTGATTAATTCTGTCACGATGTCTTCGGAATCGAAGTCGGCTCTGGCGATGGCTTCAACAACTCCGGCACTCAGCGTCACGCGATCGTTTCCGTTGTTCCCTGCTCCGCCGGCTGCTTGGCGCATTTTGTCTGTGAGGCCGAGGGCCGCGGCGAGCGTGGTGTCTGGCATGATAAGGGCGAGAGACCATGAGGTGTATTTCACCGCGAGATCACCGGGCCGCGCGAGCGGCACGACCATGTGCGCCACGTGTTCAAAACATTTGTCGACGCGCGCTTCGCCTTGTTGCCGAACCATTTCCGGGCCGTGATCAATTTGCAGAATTGCTAGCGAGAGCGGAGTGCCTTGCGATTTCGCGCGCTGCATTTCCGTCATCAACCGATCGGAATATGCGCTGCGTGCGAGCAAACCGGTTTTTGCATCAGCGACATTTAATGTTTGCACGAGTGAGCGCAGCCGCGTGTGGCTCACGCTGAGCAATACTTGATCTCCCACCGCGTGCAGAAAATATGTTTCGTCGGGCTTCCAGCGATGGCGGCCGCGATGGCCCACCAAGATCATTCCGGCGGGCGTTTGCGTTTCTTTGTCGAGCATCACGCCGCCGAGCGCGGTTTCCAGTCCAATTTCACGCAGCGCGGGAGCGGCGGCGGCTTGCATCGGCAATCCGCCGAGCGCATCGGGAACGGCACGATCCATCTGCGCGACGACATTTGCGATTTGCGTGGAAGTGGCCGGAGAAATTCCGGGCGCGCAATATTCCGCGGCGACTTGCGGCGGCTGCCCCGGCGCGCCAATCACCGCGATGCAACGCGTGGCGCGAAGATGCTTTCCGATTTCTGTCGCTGCGAACGTAAGCATCTCTTTCGGATTTGCTTGTCTGTAAATGTTCTGCGCGATTTCAGAAATCTTGGTGAGATCGCGCAACGTCTCGGCGATGTAAACGCCGTTTTGCGCTGCGGTGGGTTCTGCGTGCGAATCGCTCTGGCGCTCTGAAGCCGACGCGGAGCCCTGCTCCCAATCGGATCCTGCGGGAAACCATTTCGCAGATTCGCACAAATTTCTGTAGCGCTCGTTGCGCTGCTCTTCGCCGGGATAGAGTTGAGAAATTCGCTGCAATCTTTCGACGGCTTTTGGTTGCAGAGCGTACTGAAGAAAAATTTCGGCTTGCACGAGCAAGTCATCCAGCCCGACGTCGGTCGGCGCATTCCCTCCACCGGCATCCGTTGCGCCTGCGCCGCCTTCGCCTCCTGCCAGAGTTACTCCCAGGCGCGAAGCGATTCGCGAAAGATATGTGTCGTCCGCGCGGCCGCGCAATTGTTCGAGGCGCTGCTGATTGCGGTAATCATACGCGTCGATATCCACCATGCGATCGAGCACGTCGCAGGCATTTTTCGGATTGTCCGCGGCCATGTATGCGTCGAATAAATGCACCAGCACTTCGAAGTAGCGGGCTTCACGATTTAATCCTGAATAAACTTTCGCCCAGAATTCAATCAGCGGCAAAGAGTTCGGATGTTTTTCCGCGACACGATCGAGGCGCGCTGCGAATTCTCCCTGCGCGGTTGAATCTTTCAGCTCGTCGCGCACCGCGCTGAGGATTTCCACGGATTTTTCGTCTTGCTTGTCCGTGGCGTATTTGTCCGCAAGAATGAAAAGCAACGCGTGATCGCCGCCAGTAAGTTTGTAGTAAATCGTTAGTTGGTCGCGCGCTTTGTCGAGTTCGCCGGTGCGCAGCAACGCTTCACCAAACGTTTTCCGGAACGGCGCGGCCGCGTTTGCAGGCATCGCGGGTTCGAGCGCTGCGGCAGCCGCTTTGGGATCCCCGCCCATCAAGAGTCCCTGCGCGAAAAGAAGCGCGATGTCGGAATCTTTCGGCATCGAGCGATGCGCTTTGCCCAGTAAATCGACGGCCTTGGGAGTTTGCCGCAGGCCGAGCGCGATTTGCCCTGCGCGGACGTACGCGCGCGCCGCTACATCCTTTTTGCCGCGGGCTTCCGCCAATTCGGCAACGACGATTTGCGGGTCCGCCTCTTCCGGATCGAGTTCCGCGACTTGTTCAAGACACTTCAGCGCTTCGTCATCTTTTCCGCGCACGCGGAATCGATCCGCGGCCGTGGAATAATTTTCGATGGCTTCGGGAATTCGTCCAGCTTTGTGAAGAAGAATCGCGAAACGCGCCTGGCGCTCGGGCGGTTGATCGAGCCCACGCAGAAACCGCGTGTAGAGCGCGATGGCACGAGGCTCTTCGTTCGGTTGCGTTAACCGGTCGAAGATTTGTCCGTAGTACGTGGCAGCGCGAACTGCATCGCCTTCATGCGTGAAAAGATCGCCCAGCGCTTGCGTCGCTTCCAGATTGCCAGGAGCTGCCGTCAGCGCGGACTGATACGCCTCGATGGCGTCCTGGGTTTTGTTTTTCTCCAGGTAACGCCTGCCGCGCTCGAGATATTTGTCGACGTCTTGGGCCATCAGAATTCCGGAAGCTCGCGCAGACACTTCGGCTGGCAGGCGACAGCGTACGCCGTGTTCGTGCGGACCTGCTCGTAACGGGAGCGGAGATGCACACTCCAAGCAGATCCCGCCTGCCGCAGGCAAGAGCGAGACTCTTACCAATATATACGCGGGGGAAGGGACAACCAACGCCAACGAAGATGTAGTGTGCCTAGAAATGTGTACCACCTGAGTTTGGCGCGTATTTCAAGTATTGCCATATCGCACGCTCCGTCACGCTGGTTTTGGTCACGCATTTTGGCGTCTGCTAAGATGTATGGCACGCTCAAAACTTATTCATGGACCCGCAATTCATACGGAATTTCTGCATCATCGCCCACATCGATCACGGCAAATCCACGCTGGCGGATCGATTGCTGGAGATTACCGGCGCGCTTTCTTCGCGTGAGATGTCCGAGCAGGTGCTCGACTCGATGGATCTGGAGCGCGAGCGCGGCATCACGATTAAAGCGAAGAGCATTCGGCTGCACTACAAAGCAAAAGACGGCAATCTGTACCGCGTAAACCTGATCGATACTCCCGGACACGTGGATTTTTCGTACGAAGTTTCGCGCGCGCTTTCCGCATGCGAAGGCGCGTTGCTGGTGGTGGATGCGAGCCAGGGAGTGGAAGCGCAGACCGTGGCGAATACTTTTCTTGGCCGCGCAGCACAACCTGACGATTATTCCGGTGATCAACAAGATTGATTTGCCCGCCGCGCAACCGGATGTGGTGAAAGAACAAATTGAAACTGTGCTCGCGATTCCAGCAGCCGACGCGATCTTGATCAGCGCGAAAAGCGGAATCGGAGTGGAAGATGTGCTCGAAGCGATCGTTGCGCGCGTTCCTCCGCCGAAGGGATCGGCGGATGCGCCGTTGCGCGCGTTGATTTTCGATTCGTGGTTCGACCCTTATCGCGGCGCGGTGGTTCTTGTGCGCGTGATGGAAGGCCGGATGACGACGAAGATGAAGATCCGGTTGTGTTTCAACGACGAAGTCCGCGAAGTGGAAAGTCTTGGCACGCTGACGCCGAAGCCTGTGGTGCTGGGCGAACTGGCAGCGGGCGATGTGGGATTCGTTGTCGCAGGAATCAAGCAAGTTGCTGACGCGCGAGTGGGCGATACGATTGTGGAAGCGAGCCGTCCCGCGGAGCCGCTGCCTGGATTTGAAGCGATCAAGCCGATGGTGTTCGCGGGATTGTTTCCGGTGCAGGCGAATGATTACGAGACGTTGCGCGATGCTCTGGGCAAATTGCAGTTGAATGATGCGGCATTTTTCTACGAGCCGGAAAATTCCGTGGCGCTGGGATTTGGATTTCGCTGCGGATTTCTTGGGACTGCTGCACATGGAAATTGTGCAGGAGCGGCTTGAGCGCGAATTCGGAATCAATTTGATCACGACGGCGCCGAGCGTGCGTTATCGAATCACGACTACGGGCGCGGAACAGATCGAGGTGGATAATCCCACCAAATTTCCGGCGCCAAGCATGATTGCCGCAATTGATGAGCCGGTGATCCGCGCGATGATCATCACGTCTGAAGACTCCGTTGGCGGAATTTTGCAACTGTGCGAGGACAAGCGCGGCACGCAGAAAAATTTCGAGTATCTCTCGCCGACGCGCGTGATGCTGACGTACGACATGCCGTTAAATGAAATTGTTTTGGATTTTTACGACCGATTGAAAAGCGTGTCGCGCGGATATGCTTCGCTCGATTACCAACTGTCTGGATATCAGGAAGCGGATTTAGTGAAGCTGGATGTGCTGGTGGGCGGAGAGCCGGTGGATGCGCTGTCGCTGGTGTGCCATCGCGATCAATCGTACGAACGCGGGCGAGAATTGGTGTCGCGATTGCGGAAATTGATTCCGCGGCAAATGTTTGAGGTGCCGATTCAGGCGGCGATTGGAAGCCGAGTGATTGCGCGCGAGACGGTTGCCGCGATGCGAAAAAATGTTTTGGCGAAATGCTACGGCGGAGATATTTCGCGCAAACGGAAATTTTTGGAGAAACAAAAAGAAGGCAAGCGGCGCATGAAGCGCGTGGGTCGCGTGGATATTCCTCAAGAAGCATTTCTGGCCGTCCTCAAAGTTAGCGGCGACATCGAAGAAGAATAGTTTTTATGTTTCACGGCGTTTAATTTCCGCCCAGAGACGGCCGCGAGCCAGGCGCATATTCACTTCATCGCCGACGGCGACATCGCTCGCAGCGCGCAATGGATTCCCCGCCGAGTCGTAAACAATCGCGTAGCCACGGTCCAAAACTTTTAGCGGGCTGCGCTCGTCGAGTTGCAGCATCAATCGCTCAAATTGTTTTCGTTTTGCGACGAGCATGCGCTCGATGCGGAGACGGAGTTCGCCCGCGCGATGCTCGGTGCGGAGACGCATCGTTTCGAGGCGCGCGCGCAAATCGAATGAGGCCATGCGAGCGCGAGCGTCCGTGAATCGGTCGCGCAGCAAATCGAGACGGCCGCGCAGCGATTCCGCCATGCGCTGCGAAAGTTCGTCGGTGCGCTGGCGATATTCGCGCAACAAATCTTCAGGGCGGCGAAACGCGCGATCGGCGATAAGAGTTTGCAGGCGATGGCGCTGCTCGAGAATTAAATAACTGATGGCATCGGAAAGTTTGCGCTGAATTTCGGCGATGTGTTTGTCGAACGATTCGCGCTCCTGGATTACGATTTCGGCGGCGGCGGAAGGAGTGGATGCGCGAACGTCGGCTACGAAATCGGCGATGGTGAAATCGGTTTCGTGGCCGATCGCGGAGACGACTGGAATTGTGCATGCCGCGATTGCGCGCGCGACTTTTTCTTCGTTGAATGGCCAGAGATCTTCGATCGAGCCGCCGCCGCGTGCGAGGATTACCACGTCGGCTGCGTCGTGCTTCGTGAAAAATTGCAGAGCCTTGGCGATTTCTTCGGCGGCGCCATCACCTTGCACTTTTACTGGGTAGAGAAGGACACGCGCGTTTGGAAAGCGGCGTTTCAGGATTCGCAAAATATCGCGGAGCGCAGCGGCAGCGGGAGAAGTAACTACGCCAATGCGGCGAGGCAGCATGGGCAGCCGCTTTTTTCGCGCGGGATCGAAGAGTCCTTCGGCTTCGAGTTTTTTCTTGAGTTGTTCGAAGGCGAGTTGAAGGGCGCCGAGGCCGACGGGTTCGATGTGGTCGACGTAGATCTGATATTCGCCGCGCAAATCGTAAACGCTGATGGAGCCGCGAATGCGCATGTGCAATCCGTCTTCAGGACGGAAGCGGAGGCGAATCGCATTTTGGCGGAAGCAAACGCAACGCACCTGCGCGGCTTGATCTTTCAAAGTGAAATAGAGATGGCCGGATTGCGCTTCACGGAAATTCGAAATTTCGCCTTCAATCCAAATGTTTGTGAAAGCCGCAGAGAGGAGTTCGCGGATGCGGGCGTTGAGCTCGCTGACGGTCCAGACTTTTTTCTCTGGAATCAGATTGAATTGAAGCTGCGACATGTTTTGTGTGCTCCAAATGCCCACAGCCTGAAGGCTGTGCTACAAAACCGTTTAACGACGGAAATATGAGATCAGCCAAAAAACGAACGTCAGCAAAACGCTGACGACTATGCACGTCACGATCGGAAAGTAGATCGTGGAGTGCTTTCCCTGCCACGAGACATCGCCGGGCAGGCGTCCCAGGCGAAACGGGAGTCTGCCGCTGAAATATAGCAAGCCGCCGACGATAATAAATACGGCGCCGAGGACTAAGAGCGAGCGGCCGATTTCGCGGAGCGGATTCACGTTGCGAACATTACCTCGCGGCGATTGTATCGCGGGTGTGGCCGAGTACTGAATGACGGTTGATGGGCGACTGTGACCTCCGTTCACGGATCGGGCGTTTTAGTTCTGTAACTTGAATTCAGGGCTAAAGCCATTTGAATCTGTTCGTTGTGCTTGATGTTGCTCGAAATTTCTCACACTCGCTAGAACGCTAACTTATTGATTCTACTGGCCTTACGCGAAAATGCCATCGTGAAGAGTGCGTAATCGATTGAATTCAATGTAGTTAGACATTTTGAGACCTCTTTGTTGCTAGTGTCCGCGATCCCGGTCGATCCTGCACGAGCGGCCGGCGATCTCGGTCGATTTAATATATCACATGAGTTAATACAATTTCAAGTTAAATCGATGGGATCGATGTGTCTAACCCACCGAGGCCAGGCATCGAAGGTTGGCGGAAGTCCCGAATATTTTGGCGGTGTTGATCTCTTCTAAAGGCCTAGGTCTAGTACCGCGCTTCCAGCGCTCCGGAGGATTTTTAATTACGCAGGTTACCCAGCGCTTCCACGCTGGGCTGACGTTTGGTGCCGACCCTCCGGGCCGCAGGACGGAGAGGGCGGAAGCAACGGCGACGGCGACAACAGCAACGATGAGAGCAACTGCAACAGCAACGGCGAGGCCGATCTCGTTCGAAAGAGGCTGCGAAAGGCTCAGATGGAGTCATCTAAATAATTCTCAAATCTACGGGAAATGCGGCCATGACCTGGCACGTGCGTTAACCCTAGGCTTGCTTTGAGCAGGCGGCATGGATGCGCGTGCGATTTCCAAATGCTTTCAGGAAAACTGAATCGCACAGGCTGGAGAGCCTGTGCCACTTAGAGCAGTTCGTAGCCGGCGAAGAAATAGCTGATTTCGAAGGCTGCGGTTTCAGCGGCGTCGGAGCCGTGGGTGCAATTTTCGCCGATGCTGGCGCCTAGTTCTTTGCGGATTGTGCCGGGCGCGGCTTTGGCGGGATCGGTGGCTCCCATGGTGTCGCGCCATTTTGCGATGGCGCCTTCGGCTTCGAGGACTAGCGCGATGGCTTTGCCGGAGGACATGAAGGTGGTGAGTTCGCCGAAGAAGGGGCGCGATTTGTGAACGGCGTAAAAACCTTCGGCCTCTGTCTTTGACATGGAAAGTGATTTGATCGCGACAATACGGAAACCGGCCTTATGAATTCGCGCCAAGATATCTGCAGCTAGACCGCGTTTCACGGCGTCGGGTTTGATCATTGCAAAAGTTCGTTCAGTCGCCATTGTTGTTGGTCTCCAAGTCTAACTGAAGCAGGGAGGCAAGGAGGCAGGGAACTTCGATTCTCCACATGGGCTCCTATTTTGCTCGCGTCTGCCAGTGTTTCCACAAACTTTGAAGCATTGCCCCAATTCGATTGTATCGGGACACTAATTCTTTCCATTCACTCTCGGAAATATATTCTTCATCTTTGCACATACTGAGCCACATCCGCGTCTCGTCGCACGAACCGATTGAGACCTGCAGATATCTTTTGAACTCGGCGCTCGAATTGCGTTTGGCCCAGCCTTCGACAATATTTGCGGGCACTGAGCGGGCCGCCCTTCGCAATTGGCGGCCTAATTCAAACTGTTCGAAATTCGGCAGTTTCCGGACCAGACGCGAAACCGCCAGCGCAGAGGCGTAAGATTCCTTGAAGACATCCAAATCGCGATAAGTGCGAATCGGGCCGGACATGCGCTTTTGCCTTTTCCCTGCCTCCTTGCTTCCTTGTTTCCGTGGCTCGTCCCCTATTTTTTGATTGCGTCGGCTAATGTTGCACCGATGTCGGCTGGGCTTTGGACTGTGCGAATGCCGGCTTTTTGCATCGCGGCGTATTTATCTTTGGCGGTGCCCTGGCCTCCGCTGATGATTGCGCCTGCGTGGCCCATGCGACGGCCGGGAGGCGCGGTTTGTCCGGCGATGAAACCGACGACGGGCTTTTTTACATTTTTGGCGATGAATTCGGCGGCGAGTTCTTCCGCGTTGCCGCCGATTTCACCGATCATGACGATGGCGGTGGTTTCTGGGTCGTCATTGAAGAAGCGAATGGAATCTAGAAAATTTGTGCCGATGATGGGATCGCCGCCGATACCGATGCAAGTGGATTGTCCGATGCCGAGTTTGGTGAGCTGATCCACGGCTTCGTAGGTGAGAGTTCCGCTGCGGCTGACGAGCCCCACGCTTCCCTGCTTGTGAATGCGGCCGGGCATGATTCCGATTTTGCATTTGCCCGGAGAAATGATGCCGGGACAGTTCGGTCCGATGAGGCGCGTTTTTCCGCCGCGCAAAACTGCGGCGACGCGAACCATGTCGAGCACCGGAATTCCTTCGGTAATGCAGACGACGAGCGGAAGCTGCGCGTCAGCGGCTTCCAAGATCGCGTCGGCCGCAAACGGCGGCGGCACGAAAATTACGGATGCGTTTGCGCCGGTGGCTTTCGCGGCTTCGGAAACGGTATTGAAAATCGGCACATCGAGATGAGTGGTGCCGCCTTTGTTGGGAGTGACTCCCGCGACGACTTTCGTGCCGTATTCGATCATCTGCTGCGCGTGGAAACTGCCTTCGCGCCCGGTGAGTCCCTGAACGATGAGGCGAGTGTTTTCATTTACGAGGACGCTCATCGCGCACCTCCTGACGAGACGCCCGCGAGTTTGACGATTTTTTCCGCGCCATCTTTCATGCCGCTGGCGATGGTGAGGCTGAGCCCCGATTCGCGCAGGATTTGCTGGCCTTTTTCCACGTTGGTGCCTTCCATGCGGATGACGACTGGAATTTTCATGTCGAGTTCGCGAGCGGCAGCGACAACTCCCGCTGCGAGGACGTCACAGCGGAGAATTCCGCCGAAAATATTTATGAACACGCCCTTCACGTCGGTATCGCTGATCAAAATGCGAAACGCGTTGCGCACTTGATCGGCGGAAGCGCCACCGCCAACGTCGAGAAAATTTGCAGGCGAGCCGCCGGAAAGTTTGATGATATCCATGGTGGCCATCGCGAGGCCCGCGCCATTCACCATGCAGCCGATGTTGCCTTCGAGCTTGATGTAATTGAGGCCGAAGGTGGAAGCGTCTACTTCGAGGGGATCTTCCTCTTCGATGTCACGCAATTCTTTGAGTTCCTTGTGGCGATAGAGAGCGTTGTCGTCGAAATTAATTTTCGCATCGAGCGCGACGAGCTTGCCTTCGCCGGTGAGGACGAGCGGATTAATTTCAGCGAGAGAGGCGTCGGTTTCGATGACGGCGCGATAGAGAGCCTGAAAAAATGGAGTGGCGTTGGTGATGGCATCGCCGCTCAGTCCGAGAGCGAAGGCAAGTTTGCGCGCTTGATACGGCTGCAAACCTACGGTGGGATTAATGGTTTCCTTGATGATCGCGTCAGGATTGTCGTGCGCTACTTCTTCAATTTCCATTCCGCCGCTGCCGCTGACCATGAAGACCGCGGCGGCGCTGGCGCGATCGATTACGACGCCGAGATAAAGTTCGCGCTTGATGTCGAGTCCTTCTTCTACGAGGAGGCGTTTCACGATGCGGCCTGCGGGGCCGGTTTGTGGAGTGATCAGCGTCATGCCGATCATTTGCTTGGCAAGAGTGGATGCTTCTTCCGGCGATCTTGCCAGCTTTACGCCGCCGCCTTTGCCGCGGCCACCCGCATGAATTTGTGCTTTCACGACGACGATTGGCGTGCCGAGTTTTTCGGCGATGGCGCGGGCTTCCGCGGCGGTGAAAGCGACTTCGCCGCGCGGAGTGGGAACTCCGTAGCGGGAGAGGATGGCTTTGGCCTGGTACTCGTGAATCTTCATGAGCGTCCTATTGGTGATAAGATTTTGTGATCGCGAAACTAGTGAGTTTAATGATTGCGGGGAATTGGGGCAAGGAGCGGGTGTCTCGCGAGGACACAGAAAAAAATCGGATTCACCATAGAAACACAGAGGACGCAGAGGAAACCCGGAAGGAAAGCGGAACGATTTGGAGATTCAAGAGCATACCGAAAAGTTAGGCGCGGATCGCACAATGCGTCGATTCCGCCATATCTCGCTGACGCTTGCCGTCGGAATTCTCGCGGCGGCTTTTTTTTCTGACGTGGCCAATGCATGCACTATTACAGTCAATCCAGAACAGGTTGGTTCATCATTTCGCGTAAGAGTGTTGGACCGCGGCCATGCGGTCCCAGCTCTCGAATTGGAATTAAGACCCTTTAGCCTGAATCCAAATGTCGCCGATGTGACCGCGAACCGTGTCGAGGTCACTGATGCGCAGGGTTACGCAGAATTCTCCAACATTCCCGCCGGTTCGTATTACGTCAGAGCAAGTCATGACCCACCTGCAATCGATGACCTTAGTGTTGATGTGGCACCAACTTCGCCCGAGAATAAAACTTTGTCGCTCACTTGGCCAAGCTCTCTAGCGATTAGCGTGCAGTCTGCAGCTGGCACGCTGCGATCGACGAACTTTTATCCGCGGCAATTTCAAGATCAGCTTTCGCTGTCGCTGCTCGATGGGCGCACCGGACGAGTAATCGCGACGACGGTGACGGATAAGACCGGCCGGTTCGCTTTCGAGGATTCTGTTGGAGCTGGAATCTACTTCATTCAAATCGCCGAGCCACCTTACGTGGACGGAGCAATTGCCATCGAAGTCAGACGCCGTGCAAAATTTGAACGAATGGACCTTTACATAAGCAATTCGGGCTGTGGGCTAATGTATTCGCGCCGACAGCCAACTCTCGACATCACCGCTCGTGAAATATGCGGCGACGTAACGGATACAAGCCGCGCCGCCGTTTCGCGTGCGGGCGTATGGCTGTTCTCGAATGATGGCGACCGGCGGATAATTGAATCGACAAAGACGGACGGTTCAGGGCACTTCGCGCTGGCCGAACGCCAGGATGGCGTCTATCAACTCGCCATACAAAGATCTGGATTTGTGCCTTATGTGGTGGTTGTCCACCTCCATTCGGCTGCGGCATCCGACGTCTGCGCCAAACCGTTTAAAATTAAACTAGGTCTAGATTAATCAATCTTGACTGGAAATCGCAGGGACAAAAACTGAGGCGGCAGGCCTGAGAAGCAATAAGAACTTTTACCACAGAGACACAGAGAACACGGAGAATTTCAGAGAGATGCCGGAGACGCTTTGAAGATTCAAGAACACATCGAAAAGATTGAGGCGGGCGGATCGCTTTCGCGGGTTGATGCTGAAGCGGTGATGCTTGAGCTTCTGGCCGGGGGCGTGGCTGAGGACGACATCGTGCGTCTGCTGGCGGCATTGCGCACGAAGGGCGAGACCGTCGAAGAATTGGTGGGATTCGCGACGGCGATGCGGCGGCGCGCGCGCGAAGACGCGAGCCTGGCGCAACTTGACGGCGCGAGGCTGGTGGATACGTGCGGCACCGGAGGCGGCGCGCGCGGAACATTTAATATTTCCACGGCGGCTGCGTTTGTGGCGGCGGGCGCGGGAGCGCGCGTTGCAAAACATGGGAACCGGTCGTTTAGTTCGCAATCGGGCTCGGCGGACGTGCTGGAAGCACTGGGGATTCGCGTGGATCGCTCGATCGCGGATTCGGCTGCGGCAATTTCCGCGGTGGGGATTGCGTTTTTTTTCGCGCCTACTGCGCACAGCGCGGCGCGTCACGCGGTGCCTGCGCGAAAAAAACTCGGCGGGCATACCGTGTTTAATTTGCTGGGGCCGCTGACAAATCCAGCGGGCGCGGCGGCGCAAGTGCTGGGAGTTTTCGATGCGCGCTGGGTGGAACCGATGGCGCACGCGCTGGCGGAGCTGGGAACGCGGCGCGCATTTGTGGTGCACGGAGCGGAAGGGCTCGACGAAATTTCGCTGAGTGGCGAAACGCACGTGGCCGAAGTGCGCGAAAAAATTGTGACGGTGCGGCGCGTCACTCCCGAGGAATTCGGCGTAACGCGCGCGCCAATTGAAACGCTTGCGGGCGGCGATGCGGCGGCGAACGCTGAGATTATCCAGTTCATCCTGGAAGGCGAACGGGGGCCGCGGCGAGATATTGTGCTGATGAACGCGTCAGCGGCGCTGGTAGCGGCAGGCCGCGCCGCGAATTTCCGCGAAGGCGCATGGCTTGCGGCCACTTCAATTGATACGGGCGCTGCATTCGAGAAACTTGCGGCGCTCGCCGAATTTACGAATCGCTAGAATCTCAGCTCCGCCAACCCCACCGTTTCCGATACGCCACATCTGCTGTTCGTCCCATTCCTTTCCTGCAAAATCGCGGGCTATATTTTTTCAGGCATCAGTGGGTTCCCTGAAGATTTGGTTTCACGATGGTTTCTGGTTCTCTACTTGGCAATCGGCAAGTCTCTCTCGGAGGAAACGATGAACGTTCGTAGAATTGCTTTAGGTCTGGCATTCGCAATGAGCGCCACGCTGCTGGTGGCCGCCGCGCCGGCGAGCGCCGCGATCAACGCGTATTTGAAAATCGAAGAAGTAAAAGGAGAACAAATCAAGGGCTCGGGACAGGGCAAGTGGGCGGGCTGGATTCCCGTGACGGACGCAACGTATTCAGATATTGCCGCTCCGCGCGACGCGCAAAGTGGAATGGCCAGCGGCAAGCGAATGCACAAGCCCTTTACGATAACGAAGGAAGTTGATTCTGCTTCG
Source organism: uncultured Acidobacteriota bacterium (assembly GCA_963785395.1). Lineage (GTDB taxonomy): Bacteria > Acidobacteriota > Terriglobia > Acidiferrales > UBA7541 > DASTCZ01. Next base: position 663,945 of record CAWAVH010000005.1, read on the forward strand.
CCGCTTCTGATGAAAGCTGTGGCGAGCGGGCAGCACTTCGCAACAATCGAAGTGGACTACGTGCGCGGAGATCAGGTGATCAAGAAAATGGTGCTCACCGACGTGATGGTGACTGCCGCGCACAACAGTGGCGCCGGCCAAAAGAGCATGGGCAGCGCGCACGCAACTGAGCAGATTGAATTCACGTTCCAGAAGATCGAGATGACAGCGGCGGACGGCAAGACCAATGGCGGCCGACGACTGGGCGAAAGCGAACTAGCGACAATCGCAAGTCTGGAAAAGCCCATCTGCTCGCGAAATTTTGCGGGTGGATGGGCTTTCCGTTTTTATGGCCCGCCGTTCATCGCTCGCAGGCAACTCACTACTCCTGTTGCTGCAGCGCGCGCACGGCAAGCAAAAACGAAACCGCGGAGAATATTAGGAACGCGGCGGCTTCGATCCACACAGTGCGCGGATTGCCAATCCCCACCGACGTGTAACGCAGAAAATCCACTTCCCAGGTAACCGGATTCGCGTACGCGATCCAGCGAAACCACTGCGGCAGCGGAGCGAGCGGATAAAACATCGAGCTGGCAAAAAGAAACACGAAATAAAAAACGGATGTGACGCTATTAAACACGTCGTTGCGGCGAATGCGCAGCGCGAAAATCGCGTAGAAGAAAAACCAGCCCGCGGCACCGGTGACGACTCCAATGGCAAGCCACGGCAGCAAATCCGCCATCAGCTTGATGTGAAGCAACAACGCGCCGAGGCCGACGGCGATCGCCGCCTGAAACGCAGAAACGATCAAATTGAATGTGACTTTGCCGAAAAGATATTCGGAGCGGCGCAGCGGATATGTGAGCATCTCGTAGAAAATTCCGTTGTCGCGATCCATGAAAAACGACCACGAAGTATTCGACGCGATGCCAAAGCTCGCCATTCCCAACGCGCCCGCGAGGAAAAACGAATTGTAATCCGCGGCGCCGAATGCGAGTGGCGCGGCCAATCCATTGTTGATGCCGACTCCGAAAACGAGCATGTAGAAAAGCGGGTAGACCAGATCCCAAAAAAGAAATGTGACGTTGGTGGCGCGGATGCGCGCCTCGCGATACAGAACTGCGGCGATAGCTTGCATGTCAGCTCCCTTTCTGCGTGAGCGCGATGAAAATATCTTCGAGGCTCGCGCCGGAAAGTTCCACGTGAAGAATTCGTTCGCGCCGCGCGAGACCGGCGAGCCATTCCAGCACATCGGCTTCGCTGGCTTTCACGGCGAGTTCGAGCGTGTTGTGATTGATGGCGCGGCGAATCGGGCGCAGCTTTTCGATTTCTGCGTCGATCGCGGGCGGCATTTTGTCGAACGTGAGCGCGACTTCGTACACGCCATCGGAAAGCAATTTCAGCGCGTGAAGATCGCCGCGCGCCACCTGGCGGCCGCTCTGCATGATGAGAATGTCGTCGCAGAGTTCTTCGGCTTCGCTGAGAATTTGCGTGGTGAGCACGATGGTGCGGCCGCGATCGGCTTCGGCGCGAAACGCGTCCATCACTTCGCGCTTGAGCAACGGATCCATTCCGGTGGAGAACTCGTCGAGAAAAAGCAGCGGCACATCCACCATGAAAACTTTCGCGACCTGAACGCGGCGGCGAAATCCCCCACTTAAATCCTGCACTTTGCGACCGGATTCGGCGGTGAGGCCGAATCGCTCCATGCCTTCTGCGGCGCGCTTGCGCGCGGTGACGGAATCGAGTCCGTGAAAACGCGCGAACGTGAGCAAATTATCGCGGACGGATAAAAACAATTCGACCGCGGTTTCCTGCAGCACCACGCAGATGCGGCGGCGCACTTCGAGCGGCTGGTGCACAACGTCGAATCCGAAAATATTTGCGCGACCGCTGGTCGGGACGCACAAGCGTAGTGAGCATTTTGAGCGTGGTGGTTTTTCCCGCGCCGTTTGGGCCGAGCAATCCGAAAATTCCGCCACGAGCAACTGTGAAACTCATTCCATCTACTGCGCGGACGGATTCGCGCGCCCCGCGAAAGAGCGGTTTGCGCTCGTACACTTTCACCAAATTTTCAACCTGCAACGCGAATTCAGACACGAGAAATTCCTCTGGCCTTGTGCGAGGCCGCAGAAATGCACCGAAAGTATGAGACGGCGTGAAAAAAGTGAGCGATTCGGCCGCGCGGCGGCGGAATCGAAAGAGCGGCGGAAGATTTCAGCGAATTAGCGTGCTGAGATCCACCAGCAACAAATCAAAGGAGGGTGATGACGACCCACATAGGCTGCGACCTTCTTACATTCTTACGATTGAACTGGCAGAAGAATATGCAATTCAAATTGCGATGTCAACGGGCAGAATAAAACGAAAGCCCATGACGCTAATTGTGCAGATACTGCGCGCGCAGATAAGAAATCGTCTGCTGCTGCAACTCGGAATAATCCAAGTGGAATACGCTGCGCAGCGCCGCTTCAGGAGAGCCCTCGGTTGCCAGCGCATCGAGCATGCGATCCATATCGGTCATGCCGCGGCCTTCGATGATCGCTTCCACCACGGCCAGCGACCACGGATACGCCATCGTGGCGTCATGCGTCGAAAGATTCATCCACGAACTTTCCAGGCCATGCATGTCCACGCCAGCGTTCGCTTCGAACGCCACCACCAGAGCGCGCGCGGTGCTGTCTGACCGGCGGCCTTCCATCCATTGCGCGATTCCCTCTTGCAGCCACACCGGGCAGCGTCCCGCGGTTTTCTGCTGCAGAAAACTGTGCGTCAATTCGTGTTTCAAGACGCGCGAAAGATCGTCGCTCACCGACGTGAGTCCCTGCACAGGAATGCGAATGCGCCCGTCGTTGAGCGCACCGACCCATGCAGGCGCGCGCGTGATGTCTGAAAATTGTTGGTTCGTGTAGAGAATCACACCGATCGGCTCGGGCGGCGTGTAATTCAGAGTGTCACGCACCACATCGTAATGATCTTCCAGCGTGCCGAGCACTTCGCGCGCGAGCCCCGGCTCTTCGTCGCCGGAATATCGCACACGAAAATGATTTGTCTGGCCTTCGCGAAATTGGCTTTCCGTTTGCGCGTCGCGCTGCGCTTTTTCGAGCGCCTGCCGCACATCAGGATCTTCGCGCAACGCCAGCGAACGCTTCCACTCCGCCACCGCGTCTTGCGTGCGATTCAGGCCATAATCCGCCCAGCCGGAAAGTTTCGCGACGTCAGGCGAATCGGGCGCGATTTTTTTCGCGCGGTCCAGATATTGCAGCGCTGTGCTGAATTCGCTCTGCCGCAAGTACAGATACGCTGCGTTAAGCAGCACGATCACATTATTAGGAGCGAGGTGCAGCGCGCGATCAAGATCCACCGCCGCCGATTCAAGTTTGCCTTGCGTGATTTCGAATTGCGCTGCGGCTGCGTGCGCGAGCGCGGCGCTCTCCGTCGCGGCAGCGTCACCGCGGTCCGCGGAAATATCGAGCCGCGAAATGTATGCGCCATCAACCCGCCCATCGTGAACGGCGAGCGAAGCCTCCGTTGAATCCGCGGCGCCGACCTGCCCGGCGGCCGCAGGTGGCGCAATTTCCGGCGCGGCCACTGCCGATTTTCGCGCCGAAGAATCCGATGCCGCGTCTCCGTATTCAATCCGCTCAACTGACGTCTTCAGCAGCGAAATTTCTCCGACTGCCGTTTCGCCCGTCACATGATCGCCCGACTCCACCGCTTTCAGCACCGTGATTTTCTGCCCGTTCTTCAAATAAATCGTGTCTGCCCGCGCGGCGACGCACAGCGCGGAGACAAACAGCAGGGCGCAGAAAACCAATTTCGCCTTCATGCATCAATTCTAAGAGCGACACAGCCCAGCCGCAGAGCAACGCGGCAGAGCAACCCCTTTTAGTTAACTGTCCCGCGGAACATTCGGAGCGTTCGCGGTGTCTTAAATCAATAGAAAGAAGCTTCTTCTTGAAACAAACTTATCTTGTCGCACTCCGCGCGGGGTTGCTACATTGATCCCAATGAAGGCAGGCGTGCGCCATTTCCTATTGATCGCGCTGGTTTTCTGCGCGCCATGTGTCAGCGCGCAATCAAGTGGAGCGCAATCCGCTCCGTCGCAATCGAACGATACGCCGCCAGCACCCGCACAATCTCGCAGCTTCCGTTCCCGCCGCCGGACCCGCCCACGCTCTCTACGATACGCTCAACGCGCTGCGCGTAAATTCGCACGAAGTTTATTCCATCAAAAATCTCGATCTGCGCCGCGACATCCTGCACATCACTTTCGTCGAAGGACGCCTCGCCTTCCTCGAAACATTTCAAGGAAAAATTACCGGCGCCGTCTTTTCCGGCCGCGGACACATCCTCGCCGTTCCCCGCGAGCCCTCCGAAAAAGAATCGCTCGCAAGATTCGTCGGCACTCCGCTGCTCGACGAAGATATTTCCAACACGTATCTGCGCTTCGACGACGACACCGCCGCCGAGTTGAAATCCAAGTTGCAAAAAGCAGGCGATGAGCCCGCCGACGACCCGACTCTATCGCCACCGAATGGAATCCCGTCGTATCCGTTCTAAATCGCTGGCACTCGCTTCGCCTTCTCGACGACATTTACTCGGCTCACACTCAGCCGTATTTTTACGCTGGCATGGAAGGCTCGATCTCTGGCCCGTTCGACGTGCTTGTCGACGATCGCCGTGTCGAGCAACTGATGATCGGCCAGCCAAAAATTTCCGGCGGCGAACCAGTGTTCGATTCCTGGGTTTCCGCTCCTCGCGCAAATGCTCCCAAGCCGCTGCCAGCCGCGTTCGATCCCGTTTCTTATTCGCTGGATACGACAATCCTTCCCGATCTCGATCTCGAAGGCACCGCAAACCTCTCGCTGAAGTGCGGCCGCGACGGCGAGCGCATTCTCTCGCTTCAGCTTTCCAGCATGCTCCGCGTCGAATCGGTCGCAGACGCCAATGGCCACGCCCTCGAATTTTTCCAGAGCGATCCCGCGCGCCGCCAGGAAATCGCCGCGCTCGGAAACGACGCTCTATTTGTCATCCTCGGCGATTCGCCGCACGCGGGAGATTCCCTCCGCCTGCGCGTCACTTATCAGGGACGCGTAATCGCCGACGCGGGCAACGGAGTTTTCTTCGTCGGCGAACGCGGTAGCTGGTATCCGCACGGAGTGGAAGGTTCGCAGTTCTCTACCTTTGACATGCGTTTCCGCTGGCCGCATCAATGGCAGCTTGTCGCCACCGGAAATAAAATTTCGGAAACCGAAGCGGGCGAATGGCGCGAAGGCCTATGGCGCACCGAAATGCCCTACCGTTTCGTTGGCTTCAACCTCGGCACTTTTCACTCAGCTTCCGTGGATACCGCCGGGATTCGCGTCGATCTTTACGCGAACGCGCGGCTCGAGCAGGCTCTGCAGCAGCGTTTGCGCAGTTCCGATGCCGCGCCCCCGCCTGTTCCTTCTTCAGCCAGCGCGGGCGCTGTGCTCGCAATCGATCCCCTCCCGGTAATTCCGCCGAGCCCCACCGCGCAACTCACCAAGCTCGGCGAAGAAATCGCGCAAGCCGCGCAATTCTTCACTCAATTCGGCGGGCCATTTCCTTTCAAGCGCCTCGCAGTTTCTCAAGCGCCTGGCGGTTCCGGCCAGGGTTGGCCGGGATTAATTTATTTGCCCACGCTTTCATTTTTATCGCGTGAGGCGCAGAGCAGTGTCGGCGTCACCGCCTCAGGCCAGCAGCACTTCAGCGATGTCGTCCCTTATCACGAAGTCGCCCATCAATGGTGGGGCAATCTTGTCAGTTGGGATAGTTACCGCGACCAATGGATTTCCGAAGGCCTCGCGAATTACACCGCGCTCATGTTCGTCGAAAGCCGAAAATCAACGCAGCACGAACTAATAAGTTGGATGGAACGCTACCGCGCCGAATTGCTCGTTCACGTTCCCGATAAAGACACGCGCGTCGATGGAGTCGGTCCGCTTTCTCTCGGATTTCGTTTGAGTTCTTCGATCGATCCCAAGGGCTACGAAGAGGTCACCTATCCCAAAGCCACCTGGGTTTTTCACATGCTCCGCGAAATGCTACGCGATCCGCACGCCGCGGAACCCGACGCCAAATTTGCCGGATTGCTTCGTTCACTCGCAGAAGCCTATCGCGAGGCGCCTCTCTCCACCGAAAATCTGCAACGCGCGGTCGAGCACCTGATGACTCCGGCGATGGACGTTCAAGGCGACCACTCCATGAGCTGGTTTTTCGATGAGTGGGTGCGCTCCACTGGAATTCCCCGCTACAAAGTGGATTTCAGCGTGGAGCCGCAAGGCGATCACTTCATCGTGAAGGGCACTCTGCACCAGACAGGAGTGCCTTCCCGCTTCGTAGCCAACGTCCCGCTTTACGCCGCGCGCGTGGGAGCGAAGCCCGCGTACCTCGGCCATGTCGTGACCAATGGGGCCGAAACACATTTCCAATTCCGTTCAACCTTCTCACCCAAGCACATCGCCATCGATCCCGAACTCACTCTGCTATGCCAGCTTGACTAACGAATCCATTCACAATTTCACATCGTGTTCTAATCAAAACTTGCTTCTGCTCAACGTTGACGCGGTCACTGCAAGTATCGTCAGCAATGCGACGATCGATATCGGTATCCATAGCGCCTTCTGCTTGATAACACGCTTATCGTTCGCATGATCCGGATCCGGCACCAGCGTTACGTCGTACGCCGTCGATTCGCCCACAGTCTTGATCACCCCGTCGATCTCCACATCCAGATCGCCTTTCGTGCTGGCGATTTGAAATTCGCTCGGCCCCACAATCACTACTTCGCCCGCCGCTCCTTCCTGCGGACGAACAATCGCCGCCAGCACACGCAACTCAATCGGCGAGCCAGATTCCGCGAATCGCACCAAACCATGCTGCAATACCGCCGTCACGCCATGAATCGCGTCAACCAATTTCACCACTGTTCCGGGCCCTAGCATCAGTTGCGAAGCGCCAAATCGCACTCGCAGCGAACCAGCCGCATCGGTCGCGAGCGTATCGCCCGCATAAAGTGTGGTCCCGTCTCGCGCGGTGATCTGGCTCACCTGCGCTCCCTGCGCTGCTGTCACCACTCCTACAGGCGCCGTTATTTTTGGCCCCGCGCCAGAGGCCAGCGTTCCAGCCGTTGCAGGCATCGCGAAGAGCACGATGCAGATCACCGCCGCAATGCACCTCGTCACCACCACAATTCTGGCCATTCACAACCTCCACGAACGGCTCCGCGAATCCGACATACCCTGCACGGCCGTCCCCGCATCTTGAAGGGCCAGAAGTATACCACACAATTAACTACTTCTCAGGTTTTTATTTATCGAACCGAACAGCATCCGGCTCGCTTCCCCGCTTCCACCATTGTTTGCCACCCCTGGGTTTGTTACGATTCGCCGCAGCCGTCACCGCTTTCCACCAGGAGAATCAAATGCGCGATCGAATCAGCCTCGCCGCCGGAACCATCGCTCTCGTCTGTTTTGCCAGTTTTGCTTTCGCGCAAAATCCTCCCGCGGCGCCAAAGCCCGGCCCCGAAGTTAAAAAACTTGGCGCTTTAATCGGAAAGTGGAAGGAGACCGGCGAATTGAAAGCCAGCGCCATGGGTCCTGGCGGAAAATATTCTGGAACGAATTCCTGTGAATGGACGGCTGGCGGATTCGGCGTCCTCTGCCACGAAACCGGCGAAATCCCCGGAATGTTCAACTCCGTTACTACCGCGCTGATCGCCTACGACGATGGCGCCAAAAAATATACGTATTCCGTAGTCGATAGCACCGGCATGTCCGCCGTCTCGCACGGCACGGTTGACGGCGACACTTGGACCTGGGTCAGCGACTCGATGATGAACGGCCAGAACTTTCACCAACGCTACACGATGAAGTTCACTTCGAAAGACGCCTACGACTTCGCGTACGAAATGGGCGCCGACGAAAAATCCATGCAGCAAATCATGACCGGCGCAGACAAACGGTCCACGCCCTCCGCCGCAAAGCCCGCGAAGAAGTAGAAAATTGGGTTACCTGGGAGCGCCAATCTCCGCATTGGCGCTTTTGTTTGCTTTTGCATTTGCTTTTGTCACTCGACTCCAATCTCCGCCACGCAACGGAGTGCACGCACAATTACGTGAGAATGTTGTAGCGTGTCGCCGTCCGGCTTCGATAGAATCCAGTGTCCGTGGATTTCACATTGAATCAACCGGCGCGCCCATGCAAGTTAATAGACTGCTCGTCAAATTAATTACAGTTGTGTTGCTCGCGGCCGCGAGTGCAGTGGCTCAAACCGCGCAGGCTCCAGCCCAATCGGCCGGAGGCGTCTCCGCATCGGGTCCAAAATACACCGTCGTGCGATCGATGGCCGGCACGTCCGGTACCGAGAGTAACGGCAAGCTCGTAATCGATGATCCCCAAACGATTTTTCATCTTGGTCACGATCAAAAAGTCATCGTCTACTTTGAGTGGAAGGGCCCGATTGGGCCGCACAAATTCGAAGGCCTTTGGAAAAATCCCGAAGGCAGAGTCGTGTTGGTATCCGACTTCCAGTACGCGGCTACCACCGACGAATTTGCGGGGTACTGGACGATGCTTCTGAGCAGTTCTGAGGCAACGGGTATCTGGACGCTCGAAGCGCGCATTGACGGCGAAGCCGCTGGCAGCTTTCCATTTCAACTCGTGACGGAGCCCGGCGCTGAGGCACCAAAGGCTGCGCCGCCGAAACAGCCCATGCCCGCTGGCGATATTTACCAGCACGCGCTCGCCGCGACGGTCTACGTGGACAAACTCGATCCGAAAGGCAAAACCGTCAGCCGCGCATCTGGATTTTTCCTCGACGATGGGCGACTTGTTACCGCCTTCCAAAATATTGACGGCGCATCGCAACTTCGCATCATTTATCCGGATGGCCATTCACAATTGACAGATCAAGTCCTGTCCTGGAATCGCTGGCAAGACTGGGCCATCCTCGGCGTCAGCGCTCCCAAAACGCCGGGCGTACCGCGAGCTCCATCAAAATCCTGGAGCGTCGGGAGCATCGCTTACTATCTCGAGCCTTCTTCCGGCTCAAGTCGCGTAATTACCTCAGCGAATGTCGTGGGTGAAACCGAGTTTCCGAAAGCGGGCGATCGGCTGAACATCTCGATGAGCCCAAGCACTACGTCGATCGGCTCGCCATTGTTGGATGAGTTCGGAGACGTAATCGGAATGATTGGCGGCAGCCTCGCGCCGGGCGCGAATCTTCTCGAATCGTACACGCTTATGGAGAATTCTGCAGCCGCCGGTAATATCATTCGCGATGGCCTGGCAGTGCCGATTACCCTCATCCCAGACGCCGGAATGAAGTCCGTCGCTGCCTCACTCTCTGATCTCACGAGCAAAGGGCAAATGCTCCCACTCGTGTCAGGCGCCGACCAGGTCGACTATGCGCAACTAACGCCCGCGATGGCAAAAACGCCCGGCATGATAACCCCGCGCGGCGAGAGGCAACAGTATTCGCACGCAGATAAGATTGCTTATATCTATGTAGTCTGGAGCCCGAAGTCGAAGATAAAAGGCGTGGCCACGATGAGTCTCTATGACGCCGAAAATCGCATGATCGGCGAATCGAAACCGGTAAAGGTAAATTTGAGCGCTGGATCGATCGCATCCTCCACTTGGCAAGTGCCTGTCGAGAAAATGCCTGTAGGTATCTACCGAGTTGACGTGGCGTTGGGCGATTCCGTCGTCTGGCGCAGACTCTTTCGTGTGACCGAGTAGCCGCGACGATGCTGTTTGGCGCGCGCTAAAATGTCCCCATGTTCACCAACGGCCAAATGGTCCGCGTAAATCTCGCCGGCCTCCAAGTCGGCTCCGTTCTGTTCCACGCCGCAGTCACCGACGCCGTCGGCCACATCGTCCGGGAAACCGCGCCGCAATCCACCGACGCTCCCGCGAAATATCTCGTAAAACTCATTTTCTCTTTCAAAGGCGTCAGCGAAGTCGAAGTCCCTGCCGACCGCATCCACGCAGCCTGATCGCAAATTCTGAATCCCGATCTGCTGAGGTACAATACGCGCCGCGAATAATTCCACGGAGAGTTTCGTGATCCATCGCTTCGTCTTCCATAACGACCGCCTCATGCCCGTCGACGAAGTGCGCTTGTCGCCCGGACAAGCTGGCCTCCTCCAGGGCTGGGGCCTCTTCACCACCGTGAGAATTCACGCGGGCGAAGCATTCGCGTTCGAACGCCACTGGCATCGCCTCGAAAAAGATTCCGCGCGCACCCGCGTCCCGCTTCCCTTCGAACCGGAAACCGTGCGCCGCCAACTCTACGAAGTGCTGCGCGCCAACAATGTGATCGAAGGCACCGCCCGCATCTACATCGTCTACAACAAGACAGGCTTCTGGCAGAGCGATGAACCCGTTCCGCAAGTGGATCTGATTTTGTACTCCGCCGGTCTTCCCGCTTATCGCGAGCCCGTAAAACTAAATCTGCGCGAACACGGCCGCCACGCAGCCTCGCCACTCGCCGGTGTGAAAGTAACGTCGTGGCTGAATAATGTCTGGAATCTCGCCGAGGCCCACGACGCCGGATTCGACGAAGTCGTTCTCCTCAACGAACGCGGCGAAGTTGCCGAATGCACCGCCGCAAATATTTTTTGCGTGCGCGCCGGAAAAGTTCTCACGCCGCCTCTCGATTCGGGATGCCTCGAAGGAATCACCCGCGCCACGCTGATGGAAGTCGCTCCGCTCGCGGCGTCCCCATCGCCGAACAAAAGTTAATGCCCCGCGATCTGATTTCCGCTGACGAAGTTTTTATTTCCTCCACCAATCGAAATCTTCTCGGCGTTTCCGAAATTGCCGGCGAAAAAATCGCCGCCGCTCCTGGACCCATCACTCTCAAACTCGAAATCGCCTTCGCCGAATTCGTCGCCAAATATGTCGCCGCACGCAAGGCCGCCGCGCAGGCCACGCCCGCCCGCCCATAAACATCTGCCACCGCAACCGAATCGCCCCTCGCCACGTCGTATATTCGGGGAACTCACCGTGACACCCTGCCCCTCGAACACGGTCGAGATAAAAGCCCGATGCAGAGCATTTCTTAAACTCTGAGGAGAACCTACATGAAGAAATCTGGACTGTGGCTCGCAGGACTGTGTGTCTTCGCGCTGCTGCTGTCGGTTGTTGCCGTGCACGCCGCGCCGCAGGCCAACGCGAACGTCGCCGGCACTTGGGAAATCACCATGGCGCCTCCGGCAAATGGTGGCGGCGGTGGTGGACAGGGCGGTGGCGGCGGTCAGGGTGGTGGCGGCGGAACTCCTCCGACACTCACGCTGAAGCAGGACGGGGCAAAGGTTTCGGGCACAATGTCGGGACGCATGGGCGACACTCCGATTGACGGAAGCGTTTCCGGAAACACCCTCACCTTCACCATCACCCGTCAGGGACGCGACGGCAACGCCATGACCATCACTTACACCGCGACGGTTAACGGCGACACGATGTCCGGCAAAATGAGCGGCGGCCGCGGCGATCGCGAATTCACCGCGAAAAAGAAGTAAGCGAACCCTGCGAACATTCTCTTCGCAGGCTCGATAAGAAATAAAAAAGGGCGCGAACCAAAAAAGGTTCCGCCCTTTTTCTTTCCCCGGGGAACGCCGATCTCCGCATCGGCGCCTTTGCCTTTGTGTTTGCTCGTGTAGCGCCGGGCTTTAGCTCGGCAGCCTTCGCCTGTGCCTTCCACGGGTGCCGCACCCTTTGAATTCCAAGGGTGCGTTCGTCGAGTTCCACTCCTCACGCCATTTCGCTTCCACCTTCCCCGAAACCTCGTGGTAGTATTGGCCCTCAACGACCATGGCTGAAGCTGGAACAACGATCGTTCCGGGCGCGGACATTCCAGATGCCGCGCTCGAAGTTACTGGCCCCGATGGCGGACGCAGCGTAATCCGCATCGACCGCACTCCATTTCTAATCGGCCGCGGCGCTGAAACCGGAAATCATCTCCAGCTCGCCGATCGCCGTATCTCCCGCCAGTGCGTCGCTATCGTTTATGACGGCAAAGCATTTTGCCTGGAAGATCGCGGCCAAAAGCGCGGCATTTTCATCAACAACCAAAAATCCGAAAATGGCGCGGCGCTTTCCGATGGCGACATCATCAGCTTCGGCATGCCGGATTCCTACGAACTCGTTTTCAAATCGAGCGCCGCCGTCCTCCCCGAATTGCTCGATCGCCTCGAGCACGTCACGTCTTCCGAAATGGCCGCTGGCGGATTGCGCAAGCTCAGCCTTCTGCTCGAAGCAACGCTGCAAATTCATTCGCACACGCCACTCGAAACCATCCTTGGGCAACATGGTGGACCAAACCATGATGCTCACCGACGCCGATCGCGGACTTCTCCTCGAGCCCGGCCCAGATGGCGCTCTGCGAATTCGAATCGCGCGTCAGCGCGGCGGCCACACAGTTTCCTCCGAAGGAATCGAGCCGAGCCAGACCGCCATACGCGCCTCCATCGAACAGCGGCGCAGCATCGTCACCGAAGACATCGCCCTCGGCGACGAAAATCTCGCCGCTGCGCAAAGCATCATCGCGCAGCGATTGCGCGCGGTCGTCGCGATTCCTCTTTTCGCGATGTCGCAAGCGCGCGGTGGCCAGCAGCCAGCCGATGGCAGCGCTCCGCGATCCACTCTGCTCGGCGTGATTTACATGGATAGCCGCAGGCCCACTGCGTTCTCCAAACTTGAGCGCCAAATTCTCGATGCGCTCGCCCTCGAAGCAGGCGGCGTGCTCGAAAACGCGCGCCTCGTCGAAGTCGAACGCGAACGCGAACGCCTCGAGCGCGAAATCAATATCGCTCGTGATATTCAACGCGCGTTGCTTCCCCGCGAATTTCGTCCCGGAACTTTTTTCGATGTAATTGGCAGCAACCAATCCTGCCTCGAAGTCGGCGGCGATTATTTCGATCTCTTCGATCTCGGCGAAGATCGCACCGCATTTGTTCTCGCCGACGTTTCCGGCAAAGGACTTGGCGCCGCGTTGATGACCACCATGTTGCAGGGCGCGCTCTCCGCAACAATTTTCGGACAGAGTCCCGCCGAAACTTTCGCGCACATCAATCGCTTCCTTTGCGATCACGCTCAAGTGGAACGCTACGCCACAATGTTTTTCGGAATTCTCGATTCCAAGGGAAATCTCACCTACATCAATGCGGGCCATCCCTCGCCGGTTCTTCTTCGCAGAGGCGGCGTCACCACTCCATTTCCCGCGGAGTGTTGCCCCGTAGGTTTGATCGCCACGCAGGAATTCAGCAGCTCCACAACCAAACTCGAATCCGGCGACACGCTCGTAATTTTCAGTGACGGCGTCAGCGAGGCGATGGATCCCGATCAGAACGAATACGGCGTCGATCGCCTCAAAGACAGCGTCGAAAAAAATCAAAAAGCGACTCTCGGCGACCTCCAGGAAAATATTCTCGATTCAGTCCGCCAATTCGCCCGCGGCGCTCGCCAAGCCGACGACGTCACCGTCCTTCTCCTCCGCTTCACCGCCGGCATGTCCCTAAAATCCACCACCGACACCGCCTAACTCTCGGCTCGCGGTTGCCGTGAGTTTTGGTGTCATCCCGAATCCCGCTTCAGCGGGTGAGGGATCTGCTTTTGCCTTTGACTACCGCCGTTGCTGGTGCACCAAACCACACGATTCCACTCGCTTCAATATCCCCAGAACTATTTTCATTCTCCTCAATATTCTCCTTGACATAAAAATCCGAACATGAGACAATCCGTAGTGGAGAAGAACCGCATCCCGCGCCTAGCAGCGCGGGTTTTTTATTGGTATTTACACTCTCCATCGCTCTAAGGCCCGTTTTTGGCCCGTAGAGAGGCAAAATCCGCAAATCATGTCCTATAATATTTCGCGTTGCAAACAAAGGACTTACGCCAACCCAAGAGCAAAAAAAAGGCCTTATAAAAGTTAAGTGTTCATTCTAAAGCACTTAACTCAAAATATCGCGTAAGTGTTCATTACAAAAGACTTACAGCGCGAGAAAACGCTCCAAAATCGCGAAAAATTGCCGTTCAGATTTCCGCGCTCCCAGATTATGTTCGGTTGCGCAAAACGTTTCAGCGAAGGCTCTCGCAATTGCCTTACCCGATAGTTTTCACGGCCCATATTGAATTTCGTTCCCGATAGGCGTATTGGTATAGCGCCTTACGATCCAAACATTTGAAAATGGCGGCGGCCTTTATTTTTAACGCGCAAACTGGAGACGACATGCGAATTCGTGCGCTCACATTGATGACTTTCCTACTCGCCGTGATTCCCGCTTTCGCCCAGATGCAGCAAAGCGCCGCGCAATCGCCAAAGCCGCAAGTAATCGCGATTCGCGCAGGATCTCTGATCGATGGCACCAGCGACTCCCCGCGCGCGAATCAAGTCATCGTCATCCGCGGCAATCGGATTGAATCCGTCGGCGATGCGGCCTCTGCAAAAATTCCCGCCGACGCGCGCGTGATCGATCTTTCCCACGCAACTGTTCTTCCCGGCTTGATCGAATCGCACACGCATATTTTTCTGCAAGGTGAAGACCCCGACCTCGGCGGCTACGATATTCAAATTCTGAAATATCCCGCGGCCTATCGCGCCGCTCGCGCAACCATCGCCGCGCGCCGCGCTCTTGAACAAGGCTTCACCACAATCCGCGATCTCGAAACTGAAGGCGCGGGTTACGGCGACGTCGGCATCAAGCAAGCCATCGACGAAGGATTAATTCCCGGCCCGCGCATGTTTGTAGTGACACGCGCAATTTCCACTACAGGCGGTTACAACCCCGAAGGCTACGCGCCCGAAGTTACGCTCCCCAAGGGCGCGCAGATCGCCGATGGCCCAGTGGAATTTCGAAAGGCCACGCGCGAGCAACTCGATCACGGCGCCGATTGGATCAAAATTTATATGACGCACCGCTCCTGGATTGGCCGCGACGGAAATCTCGTCTCGCAACCAACTCTCACGGTGGAAGAATTGAAGGCTGTCGTCGACGAAGCGCACGGCTGGGGCAAAAAAGTTGCCTGCCACGCCTACAACGGAATCGGCATTGCAGCGCGCCCTTGATGGCGGCTGCGATTCGATCGAGCACGGACTCGAACTCACCGACGCGAACATCGCGCAGATGGTGAAACAAGGCACGTGGTATTGCCCCACGCTTACTCCCTATTACTACTATTGGGGAAAGCAAGGCACGCCAGAAGGCGATCGCGATCGCAAACGCGCCGAAGTTCACGGCCCCTCATTTCAAAAAGCATTGAAAGCCGGAGTGAAAATCGTTTTCGGCACAGACATCGGCGGATTTCCGTGGACCGATTCCATCGCTCAGGAATTCGGCCGCATGGTTGATTTCGGAATGCTGCCGATGGACGCAATCAGATCCGCCACCTCACGCCCAGCGATAATGCTCGACCGACAGGGCGATCTCGGCGTGATCGCGCCCGGCGCATACGCCGACGTGATCGCGCTAACCGAGAATCCTCTCCAAAATATCAAGGCAATGGAAAAAGTCGGTTTCGTAATGAAAGACGGAAAAGTGTTTAAAGACGAGATGGCGCCTCACTAACGAGCTCGCGCAGACTCAGCGGCCAAACTCGATTGTCGGAATCCTCGTGCGAGAGCGCGCGTCGTATCAGGGCACGAGTTCTACTCGTGCCGTAATCGCTCCTCTTTCCTTTTCTCTTCGGGGGTTTCAACCCCCGAAGCTTTGCTGTTGCATTTTTCGAACCCGTTAAGCACTCTGCCAAAAGGAAAATTTATTTCAATGCTGCGCAATCGCTGGTTCCGCTGGATCGCATATATTCTGGGTTGGACCCTCGTCGCCCTTTTTTTCTCGAGCCAGACATTCCTTACGTACAAATATTCCAACGGCACAGCTCACTGGGGCGCGATTCTAAAATTATCTTTCAGCCAGTGGTGCATTTGGGCGCTCATCGCGCCCGGGGTTTTGTGGCTTGCCCGAAAATTTCCAATTGAAAAGGAGAAACTTGCGCGCAACCTTGCGATCCACATGGGCGCAGCCGTAGCTGCGGCCTTGCTGCACTGGGAACTCAGCAATCTTTCGCGCCATTACGTGCTCGGGTTTCCCGGCTCCACGTCAATCGCATTCGTGTTTCACCAGAATTTCTTGATCTATTGGATATTGGTCGGCGCGATTTCCGGCTACAACTATTACGAACGCTATCGCGAAGGCGAATTGCATTCGGCCCAACTTTCCGCGCAGCTCTCGCAAGCCCAGCTTCAGTCCTTGCGCGCGCAACTGCATCCGCATTTTTTATTCAACACTTTGAATTCTATCGCCGCGCTCGTCCATCGCAATCCGGACGAAGCCGATCGCATGATTGCGCGCCTCAGCGATTTGCTTCGCATCAGTCTCGAGCAAGTGGGCGTGCAGGAAGTTCCGCTCGCTCAGGAAATTGAATTTCTAAAACGCTACGTGGAAATCGAGCAGGCTCGTTTTGCGGATCGCCTCCGCGTCGATTTGGAGATCGCTCCCGAAACGTTAGCCGCTCGAACGCCGTATCTCATATTGCAACCGCTGGTCGAGAACGCCATCCGTCACGGCATTGCTCCGCGCGCGCAACCCGGTCGCGTAGTTGTTAGCGCAGCGCGCGAAAATGGATTTCTAATTTTGCAAGTACGCGACGATGGCGCAGGCCTCGCTGCAGGATTATCGGCTCCAGCGCGCGAAGGATTGGGATTATCCAGCACGCGCGAGCGCCTAAGTAAATTGTACGGAGACCATCAGCGGTTCGAAGCGAACAACGGCGCACAAGGCGGATTTGTAGTGACGATTGCGATTCCATTCAACACGGACATCACAGGATCGGCGGGCGAATAATCAAATGGCTTCCACGTCAGCAATTCCAACTCGAACCGCGGCGCGCCCATCCGCTCCCGCGCCGATCCGCGCGATCATCGTCGAAGACGAGCCTCTAGGCCGCGAGCGAATTCGCACGCTGCTCAGCGCCGACCGCGAAATCGAAATCATCCAGGAATGCGCCAACGGCCGCGAAGCGGTCGCCGCGATTGCAAAATTAGAACCGGATCTAATTTTTCTGGATGTGCAAATGCCAGAGATGAATGGTTTCGATGTACTGGAATTAATCGCCGCCGAAAAAATGCCCGCGGTAATTTTTGTCACCGCCTACGATCAGTACGCCGTAAAAGCCTTCGAATTCCACGCGCTGGATTATTTGCTCAAGTCTTTTGATCCCGAGCGCTTCGCCGCCGCCGTCCAGCGCGCGAAACTGCAAATCGCCAGTGGCCGCGCGGAAAAACTCGACGACCGAATCGCCGCACTTGTTGAAGAACTGCAGGCGCGCAAGCCGCGCCCCGAACGCCTCATCGTGCGCGCAGGCGGCCGCATCACTTTTCTGCGCGTAGCTGACATCGATTGGATTTCAGCTGCCGATAATTACGTCTGCTTGCACACCGGCAACGAGAGCCATTTATTGCGCGAGACGATGGCCAGCATCGAAGTGCGTCTCGACCCAGACAAGTTTGTTCGACTGCATCGTTCCACAATCGTGAATCTAGATTGCGTCGCGCGTCTCGAACCACTTTTCCACGGAGATTATTCCGTGCTGCTCACCGACGGCACCGAACTCGTCATGAGCCGCACATATCGCGAGAAACTCGAGCGCCCTCTCGGAAAATTTCTTTGATTGGCACACCATCGTACCCGGCGCAGCGGCGGTTCGCCCCCGCAGATTGACGGCTCGCCACCGCCGGTTGCGGCTAGCCACAATTGAATTCGTATTTACGCGTTAACGCGAAACAATCTTGCGATTCACACCGTAACTGGCGCGAGTAAGCCAGCGCATGCACAGTGGTATTCACTGCGAACTTGGAGGACGAGCAACCATGAATTCATATCCTGCGAAACGATCGGTACACAAAATGCGCGCCATAATTTTCTGCGGCGCGGCGACCACGATCGCACTTTGGTTCGCGATTCAAGTAACAGCGCAATCGAACGCGCCGATCAACACTCAAATGAGCGCGCAGGCGTCTCCCGAAAATCTTCCCGCCGAAAAAGTTTTCACGAATATTCAGGTGCTCAAGGGAATGCGTGCCGCGGAAATTCAGGGCGCGATGTCTTTCATCGCCAGCTCGCTCGGCGTCGATTGCGATTACTGCCATCGCCAGAATTTTGGCGGCGATACTGTTCCCGCAAAATTGCGCGCTCGCGAAATGATGCTCATGGTCCGCAGAATTAACGACGGAACTTTTCACGGCGCAAACGTCGTGAATTGTTTCACCTGCCACCAAGGCGGCGGGAAGCCCGTCTCGATCGCGCCGATTCTTGCGAGCAACTGCGGTCGCTAAGCCGCCGGCTACATCTGCGGATATCTCGCCAGCCAACGACGCAACAGAAGGCCGCGCTTCCCAGCGTCAATCAGGTCCTAGATCACTACATCCAAGCGCTCGGCGGCCAGGCCGCGCTCTGCAAATATCAAAACTCGCTTAATCAAAACCAACGCTCTCTCTGGAAAAAATCCGCAGAATGTCACGGAGATATATCAAACGTCCTCCGGCAAAATTCTCCGCCTGCAAGCCTCGCCCGGCTACACCTCGTGGGCCGGATTTGATGGCACCCGAGCGTGGGCTCAGGATTCACAGCAATCCTATTGGGGAATTCTCAGCAACTCGCAACGAAACGAAATTATGCGCGAATCGGAGATTTATCAGGGCAGCCGTCTGCGAACTTCCTACACCGAAGTGAAAGTGGCCGGCAAAGAAAAAATCGGAGACAAAGATACTTATGTGATTTCTGGAATTTCTCCAGAGGGTGCTAAAGAGAAATTTTATTTCGACGCCGCCAGCGGCCTTCTCCTGCGCCGTCATGTCGATGAGCCGGATATTTTCGGCGTCCTGCAAGTGGAATCCGATCTCGACGATTATCGCGACGTCGACGGCGTCAAAATTCCTTACACCATCCGTTGGCAAAGCGCGGGACGCTCGTGGGGCATGCGTACCTCAAGCAAAATCATCGACATCCAAAATAATATTTCGATCGACGACGATAAATTCGCTCACCCGCCAGCCACGCCCGCTCAGGCGCCGCCAAAATAAAATCGTAAATATCGCGCCATCGTTGCGCCTGATTTTTGCGCCAACGAAACTTGCGGCGTTTCTCCGGGTTGTATTGTAAAGGCGCTGGTTGTATAGGTAGTGAGTCCAATTCCTCCCCGGCGAACCCGGCATGCGGATAATTTCACTTCGAAAACCGCGCAGCAAACAAACCGCGTTCATCGCACGAGCTTGTTGCGCCGCCGCACTATTGCTCGTTCCAATTGCTGCGCGCTCAGCTCGCGATAATTCACCAAATTATTCTGCACTCGCCACTCCGCCGGCAAACGCAGCGCAGAATAATTCCTGGGCCGGCCGCTTACCGATCACCGAGCTAAACGAAACCGAAGCCATCACGCACGCGCTCAACAGGCTAGGCTACGGCCCGCGTCCGGGAGACATCGAACGCATTCGCAAGATTGGACTCGAGACATGGATCAACGCGCAGCTTCATCCCGAATCGATTAACGATGAAGCGTTGCATTCACGTCTCGCTGGATATCGCGACACTTTCGATGTCGCCCGCTTCTCTGATCGCCGAATATCCGCGGCCCGATCAAGCCGCGAAAAAACTCGGAATCACCGTCGACGAGTACAACGACCGCATTAAAAAATCGTTGCACCCCGCGCAGGGAGAACGCGCAGCTCCTGACCGCAGGCCCAACGTGATCGTAAACGAATTAATGGACGCAAAACTTTTGCGCGCGATTTACAGCGAACGCCAGTTGCAGGAACAGCTCACCGATTTTTGGTACAACCATTTCAATATTTTTATTTACAAAGATCAGGAGAATTATCTCGTCACAAGTTACGAGCGTGACGCAATCCGTCCAAATGTTCTGGGCAAATTTCGCACGCTCCTCGGCGCCACGGCTCACAGCGCCGCGATGATGCAGTATCTCGATAATTTTCTCAGCGCAGATCCCGATTCGTTCGACCGAATCAAACACTCTACGCCGCAGCAAAAATCGGCCTGGAAAACTTTGCCGCCCATCGGCGGAAAGCGCGGCCTCAACGAGAATTATGGCCGCGAACTTTTGGAATTGCACACGTTGGGCGTGGATGGCGGCTACTCGCAGCATGATGTAATCGAAGTAGCAAAATGTTTTACCGGTTGGACCGTGAAGCAGCCGCAGGTTTCCGCGGAATTTTATTTCGATCCGCGCGTCCACTCTATCGGCGATAAACACGTACTCGGAAAAAAGATAAAAGCCAGAGGAGAAAAAGATGGCGAGCAAGTTCTCGATTTGCTTGTGACGCGGCCCGCAACAGCCCGCCACATCGCGTACCAACTCGCCGAACATTTTATCTCCGATCAGCCGCCTGCGGCGCTCGTCGGCAAAATGGAAAAATCGTTTCAGAAATCAAAGGGAGATATTCGCGAGGTGATGCGTACGATGATTTACTCGCCGGAATTTTGGTCTCGCGCCGTCTACGCCGCGAAAATCAAAACGCCGTTTGAACTCGTCGCCTCCGCCGCCCGCGCAGTCGGCGCGGACGTCGAAGCTCCAACGCAGCTCGTAAATTGGGTTTCACGAATCGGCGAGCCTTTGTATCAATGTCTGCCGCCCACAGGCTACAAAGACAACGCAGCTACGTGGGTAAATTCCGGCGCGCTCTTGAATCGCCTGAATTTCACTCTGCAGCTTGCGCGCAACAATCTTCGCGGCGCGCAAGTCGATCTGCCTTCACGAATAGGATCGGATTTCGGCGCCGATCCGAAAATGGCGCTCGATCGAGCCGCAGACATTTTTCTCGGCGGGCAACTCTCAGCCGCATCGCGCGCCACGCTCGAAAAAGAAGTCACCGATCCTCAGATCGTACGCGCAAAACTAGACGATCCAATTCAGAAAGTTGATCTGGGTATGATCGCGGGACTGGTGCTCGGCACTCCAGAATTTCAGCGCCGATGATTGCACCTCGAAAACTTTGATTTCACTCGGCGCGGGCGTATAGTGCCGCCACCCGGACATCCAGGAGAAAACCATGAGCCAAAATTATTCGAACCATGCGAAGTTTGTTCCCCCGTTCCATTTCTTTGTTCTGCCCGTGCTGCTGGTGAATGTGGGCGTTTCGATTTCTCACGCCTATCGCGTGCAGAGTTTCGACACCATTTTCGGAGTCTTGCTCGCTCTCGCTCTGCTCATGGGCGTCTTGTTTGGAAGAATTTTTGCGCTCAAAATTCAGGATCGCGTGATTCATCTGGAAATGATTCTGCGCATGAAGCAACTTTTGCCGGCCGATCTTCAGCCGCGCATCGATGAATTTACGCTCGAACAATTGATCGGTCTGCGTTTCGCCAGCGACGCCGAATTGCCCGCGTTGTCGCGCAGAGTTCTTCAGGAAAAAATCACGAATCGCAAACCGATCAAACAGGCGATTCAAAATTGGAAAGCGGACGAACTGCGCGCCTAGCGCCGCGTTCACGCTGCGCTACCAATGATTCGCGCGCGATTGCTCGCGATAGCTGCACCACACGCAACCCGGCGCGGGCGGCGGTATCGACGGAGAATCTAGCAGCGCCGAGACTTCGTCGAGAAATGCCAGGAAACTTCCGTCGTCGCGTGGAATTTCCTGCCACCCAAGCGAGCCGGAAAACGCCGCGCCTTGCATAGCGCAACTGAACGCGCGCGGCTCGAATACCAGCAGCCCCATGCGTGCAATCGGTTTGGCGGCGAATTCACCGGGCGCCGCGTTTTCCAGCGCGTACGCGTATGCATGAAGTTGCCGCGAATATGTGGAGACGCTGTTCCCGGATTGCGATGTGGTTTTGAAATCAACTACGGCGAACGTTTTATCGTCGAACCGAACCAGCGCATCAATTTTCCCGTTCAAGTACGAAAGTGAATTCCGCCCCGGCCTCGAAATCGGACCAGAGCGCACTCGTTGGTCCGTGCAATCAAAAGTTCCAGGAGCGAGCATCGGCGCAAGCTGCTCGGTGCGCTTGCCGTGAAAACAATCCCGCATCGCTGCGTCGATCGTAGAGAAAATTCGCGGCATCATTCCCGGCCGCGAATATTTTTGCGTCACCTTCAGATGAAAACATTTCGGACATTCGCCCCACAGAAATCCGAAATCAGATGGACTCAATTTCCAAAGTTTCTGCGCTGCAGCCATGACGCTCCGTTGACTCAGATTTTTAGATTTGATTCCACACTAGCCGAGCCAAACTCGCTTCGCAAATGCGCGATGAGATGGCTTCGCTCTGTGATAGATTCGCCTGCACGTTGCCATGCTGGCGCGAGCGACATTGCTCGCAGAAATTTTCTTACCGCGAGGAGACCAGATGCAGAATGCCGTCCTGGGACTGATTCTGTTAATCATCGCCGGAGGAATGAACGGCAGCTTCACGCTGCCAATGAAATATACGAAGCGCTGGGCGTGGGAAAACACCTGGCTGGCGTGGACAATTTTCGCACTCTTTGTTTTGCCGCCCGCGGTCACCTACATCATGCTGCCGCAAGTGAGCCAGGTTTACGCGGCATCGAGCTGGACACCAATCCTTGTCGTCGCGGCATGCGGCGCTGGCTGGGGAATCTCTCAGGTTTTTTTTGGGCTCGCCGTTGAGGCGGTTGGAATCGCGCTTGCCTTCTCCGTGATTCTTGGAATCGCCGCTGCCGTTGGCAGCTTGCGCTCGCTGCTCGGCGATCATCCCGATAAAGTTTTTTCCACCGGCGGCCTTGGAATTATTGCCGGCGTCGCGCTCGTAATCGTTGGAGTGGGAATTTGCGCAGTCGCAGGAAGAAAACGCGAAGCCGCTCTCGGTCTCGGTCCACAAGAGGGAAAAGCTTCCATTGGCGTCGGACTTTTTTTCTGTTTGATCAGCGGACTCGGCTCCGCACTCGTCGCAATCGGGTTGGATAAAGGTGATGGACTCAAAGTCGCGGCGGTGAATACGTATCATGGCAATCCAATCTGGGCGCCCATGGCAGCGTTTCTTCCGTTAATGGTCGCTGGCGGAATTCCAAATTTAATTTATTGTTTGTACCTGCAGGCGAAAAATAAAACTGCGAAAAAGTTTTCTGAATCCGGCACCGCCGGCTACTGGTTTCTTGCATTCATCATGGCGATTTGCTGGTTCGGCAGCACGCTGATGTACGGCATTGCGAAAGATTACGTCGGCGCGTGGGGTACCAGCATCGCGTGGCCAATGTTCATGTCGCTGATCGTAATCACCGCAAGTATTCACGGAATTCGCACCGGAGAATGGAAAGGAACCGGCACCACTCCGCTACGAATTCAGTTGAGCGGCGTCGCCGTGCTGATTCTCGCCGTGATTGTGCTCCAACTTTCTTCGCAGTGGGTATAGCAACACTCGAAAATAATTTTCCGAAACGGTGATCGATCGCATGGCCAATGATTCTCTCTATCTCGGTGTGGATATCGGTGGCACAAAAGTCGCCGCCGGGCTCGTCAACAACGCGGGTGAAGTGATTTTCAAAACGCGCGCGCCGATGAGTGCCCACGGTACCGCCGCCGAAGGTCTCGCATCAGTGAAGCAGGCGATGGATGCGGCGCTCGCATCACATCCGGGCGCGAAATTATCGGGCGTCGGTATCTGTTCGCCCGGTCCACTCGATCCGCACACGGGAGTTGTGATCAATCCGCCGAATCTTCCCTGCTGGCGCGATTTTCCGCTTGCCGATGAAGTGCGGAAAATTTACGGAGTCTCCGTAAAGGTTGAAAACGACGCAAATGCCGCGGGCCTCGCCGAATATATTTGGGGAGCGGCTCGCGGTTATCGCTATGTTTTTTACGCCACGCTCGGAACCGGAATCGGCACTGGCATCGTCCTCGACGGGAAAATTTATTGGGGACGCACCGGCGCCGCCGCCGAAGGCGGCCACGTCACCATCGATTGGCACGGGCCGGTATGCAATTGCGGCAAGCGTGGCTGCATCGAAATTCTTGCGTCGGGCCCAGCGATTGCCCTCCGAGCGCGTGAAAAAGTTTTGGAGGAACCGCGCCGCGGCGCCGCGATTTTGCAATCCGCGCGCGGCGACATCGAACAAATTCATTCCGAAAATGTTGCGGACGCCTGGCGCGCGGGTGATCCGCTCGCAAAAGAAATTCTCGATGAGACGGCGGTTTTATTAACAGTCTGGCTCGGAAATATTATCGATCTGCTCGAACCTGAAGTGATGGTGTTTGGCGGCGGCATCGGCGAACTCGCCAGCCACTGGTTCCCGTACATTCGCGAGCGATTGCCGTCGTGGACCATCAATCGCCGATCGCAGGAAATTCCGCTGGTTCTCGCGCGTTACATCGCGGATTCGGGAATCGCTGGAGCTGCAGCGCTTTGCTTGCCGCACGCACCTACAAAATAATTTCAGCCTCTAAAAATATTTATCTTATATTCCGCATCCGTGCAGCCCGTGCTTTTCTGAGTAGCGCTGGTGATATTCTTCCGCGCGATAAAACGGGCCGGCTGCGGTAATTTCCGTAACAATGGGCCGCTTAAATCTCCCGGATTTTTCTGCGCGTTCTTTTGAAGCGCGTGCGGCCGCCTCTTGATCGGCATCGTGAAAGAATATCGCGGAACGATATTGTGAGCCGACGTCCGGTCCTTGACGATTCGGCGTGGTGGGATCATGAGTCGCCCAGAAAACTTCCAGCAGATCTTCGTACCGCACCTTTTGCGGATCGAAATCGATTTCCACCGCTTCCGCGTGGCCCGTGCGGCTGCTGCAAACATCTTCATACGTGGGATTCGCGGTGTGGCCGCCCGTGTAGCCCACGGCGACATCCGTCACGCCAAGCACGCGGCGAAAATTCGCTTCCACTCCCCAGAAACATCCCTCTGCAAAAGTTGCTTTAGCCATATTGGTATTTTACACCGCTCGCAGCGAACAGGTAACGTCTAGCTGCTCGACAAAATATGGGAGGTGGTGCGTGGCAATCAGCGATCCGCTTTCGCGGGACGCAGTACTCGATGTGTTGCAGCAATTGGTGCGAACGCCGTCGGTCAATCCGTCGCTCGCGCCCGCGGAAGGAACCGGAGAAACCGCGATTGCAAATGTAGCGCGCGATTGGTTTGCCGCGCGCGGCATCGAAGCGTGGGTAGAAGAAGTTGCGCCGGGCCGCGCGAATTCTATTGCGCGGATTGGCAACGACCACGGACCAACTCTCGTTTTTTGCGCTCACATCGATACCGTAAGCACCGAAGGCATGACGATTCCGCCGTTCGAGCCGCGCGTCGAAGGCAATCGCGTTTACGGTCGCGGAAGTTACGACATGAAAGGCGGCGCCGCGTCGCTGATGTCCGCAGTCGCCAAACTCGCGCAAGAAAAACTCGCGGGTACGATCATGGTCGCGCTCGTAGCGGATGAAGAATACGCGAGCATCGGCGCGCAACATTTTGTCGCGCATCACAAAGCGGATGCATGCGTGGTTACGGAACCCAGCGAGGGCCGCCTGATTTTGGCGCACAAAGGATTTGTGTGGATCGAAGTAAAAACCGAAGGGCGCGCTGCGCACGGCAGCCGCTGGGATTTAGGAGTGAGCGCGATCGCAAAAATGGGAAGAATTATTTCGGCGATTGACGAATTCGATCGCACGAATTTGCGCGCACATAAACATCCTCTCGTTGGGCCGGCGTCGCAACATTGCGCCACAATTCACGGCGGCGCGGGACTCAGCACCTACGCTCCGAGCTGCACTCTCGAAATCGAACGCCGCACTCTGCCGGGTGAAACTCCCGAACAAGTCGTTCGCGAAATTCGCGACGCCATCGCGAAAGCCGGCGAAGAAGCCGAAGTGCGAATCATGCTCGATCGCGCGCCGCTGGTTTGTTCGCGCGATTCGACAATTGCGACGTGCGTCCGCGATTCCGCAAAAACAATTTGTGGCAAAGAGCCAGTCGAAGCAGGTGTCGCCTATTGGATGGACGCCGCAATTTTCGCCGGCGCTGGAATGGAAACGGTGAATTACGGCGGCGATGGTGATGGCGCGCATCAGGCCGTCGAATGGGCCGATCTGGATTCAGTCGTAAGTTGCGCGAGAGTTCTCGCGGAAACAGGACGACGATTCTGCAAATAATTTAGAAATTGTTTCTAACGCGGAAGACACGGCGCACTGCCGAAAGAATTCAAATTAGGTGCGGCGCAAAAAATAACGAATCAGCGAAAATCCACCGGTAATCGGCAACAATAAAATCTGCTTCCACATTCCCGCGTGCTCGCGTTTGCGTTCGCGCGATTGAACAGCGCGAGTTTGCTCTTGCGAGGCAAGCGCCATCGCGTATTTTGCGAGATCCACGCCGCACTTGTCGCATTTTCCGCCATGCCGCTGCGAAGATTTGCACGCTGGACAATTGAAAAGCAGAGTGAAATGGCAACGCTTGCAAAAGCGTTCCGTCTCGCTATTCGCGGTTTTGCACTTCGGGCACTCCATCGTCTGATGGTAACGCGCGGTAACACAGAGCGTGCGCTGCACCAACTCCGCGTGTTGCGAGAGGCACCTGTACGAACGGACGGTACGAATTGTGCGTGACCGAAAATGAAAACGCGTCGCGAAATCAATTTGCGATTCGCGACGCGCAGTTTTCAAACGAAATATTCGCAGCTACTTTACAGAAATCGCAGCGAGCCCCGCTTTTTGTAGTTGCTGATTTAACGAGGGAATCTCTTGCGATTTCATTCTGTTCCAATCAGCGGCAAGCTTCGCGAATTCCGCGTCGAGTTTTGCAAGCGCCGTCATCTGCGACGCAGTTGGTTTCACATCGGCGCTGTCAACCATGCCGTAGATAGAGGAATATTCTCCGTCGATCAGCGCAAAGGAAGGAGTAGCAGCGCCCGCGCCTCCGCGGCCGCCACCGAATCCGCCTTGCCCTCCCATCAGGGCTTGCGTTTTTTTGTCGAGCGCAGAAACTGCGTCGGCAACACTGGAATTACTTGCGAGCTTTGCGAGTTCTTCGTGCAGCGCGCGAATCGCAGCGACAGTTTCGGCTCCGCGATTGATCGATGCAGTGACTGCGAAGTTCCACCGCGGCCTGCTGCGCGAGATCCGCTGCTGGAGATTTCACTCGCGGATCAATTTTCACAACCAGCGGTTGCGAGTCACTGCGGCCATTCGCAGTAAGTTTCACAGTATAAGTTCCCGGCGCGGCGCGCGGGCCTCCGGGTTCGCGCGGCGTGTCATGCGGCACCGCGGAAATCGGATAATCGCGGCGGCCCCGCTTCTGGCGGCGGATAATGCAGATCCCAAATCCAGCGATGCATTCCCGCTTCCGCGCTCAGACACACGCGGCGGCCGCACCCAGTAAGTTGGCACGCCGAGCGTGCGCTTCAAGCGCGTTTACATCGAATTCAGGTTTGTCCGTCGCTCGCATAACGGCGCACAAGTTTTCCGGCAGCATCGAAAATCTCAAGCGTCACCGGGCTGCTCGCGGTTTGCGGCAAATAATAATCAATGATCGCTCCATCCGGAGGATTTTCTCCCGCGGGAGTTTCCGGCGGCAGCGGCGTATCGGTAGTTTGTCGACGCGGCGAAAGCGATAAGCAGGTTCCGGCTTGAAAAGATGTGCCTGTGTCGATGCCATTTCTGCGCTGAATTGTCGCAGCGGAGTAATGTCATCCAAAATCCAGAATCCGCGTCCATGCGTGGCGACAATTAAATCGGCGTGCAGCCCTTCGGATCGATTTGCAGCCACAAATCGCGATTCGCGGTGTGCGGCAAATTCAGTTGCAGCGATTGCCAGTTCGTCGCCGTCGTCAAACGAAACCCACACGGCATTTTCCGTTCCGGCGAAAAGCAATCCTTTGCGAACAGAATCTTCGCGGACAACGTCAACCGCGGCGCCATCGGCAATTCCGGTGGCGATCAGCTTCCAGGTTTTGCCGCCGTCGTGCGTGCCGTAAATACAAGGATGAAATCGTCAACGCGGAAACGGCTGACGCTAGCGTAAGCGGTCAGATCATCGAAATGCGAAGCGACAAGCTGCGTAACTTTGCTCCACGGTTCCATCTCCGGCGGCGTGACATTCTTCCAGGTTTTTCCGGCGTCGTGCGTGATTTGAATATTGTCCGTCGTCGGTGCCCGACCCAGATTGTGTTGATGTCGTGGAAAGAAGGAGCGATGGAATAAATCACGCCGCGATGTTCATCCTTGCTTCGCGGATTTCCAGAGCATCCATGGCCATATTGCCGAGGCTGTCGGGAAGTGCCGGGCTTTTCGCGCGTCAGATCGCGGACTGATTTGCTGCCAGCGAATGTCCGCCGTCGGTCGTTTTGAACAAGAACATTCGCGGCGTAATACAAAGTGCGTCTTATCCACGGGAGAAAAAATCAGCGGCTGCGTGCGATCGGTCCGGAAATTCGCGAGCCGCCAGAACGATGCGGCGTAATTTTCTGAACTTGTCCGGTGATCCCAGTCGATATTTCGTAACGTCGGTGCGGCCCGAGCCGTAAATAATATTTGGATTCATCGGATCGGGCACCGCGTATCCGTATTCGATTACGCCGACGGGATGCCAATCGCGAAAAGTAATTTCGCCGTCGTTTCCGCGGCTGGAAATACAAACCGAGCCGCTGTCCTGTTGTCCCGCCGCAAACGCGATACGGAAATCCATTGTCCGCAACAACGTGATACACCTGCGCGGTCGGCTGGTTGTACCAGGAGGTCCAGGTGCGTCCCTAATTTGACGCTGACCAGCGCGCCTTGATCGCTGACCAGAAAAATAATTTCCGGTATGATTTGGATTGATCCAAATATTTTGATAGTCGTCTCCGCCCGGAGCGCCGCGAATTCCAGTCCAAGTTTTTCCGGCGTCCGTGGTGCGCCACGTCACCGTGCTGGTGGTGTAAAGAACGTCCGGATTTTTCGGATCAACTTTCGGCACCGGAAGATCGCCGCCGCCAATTCGAGCCGCGGGGCGCAGCATCCGTCGTCGCGCGCGTCCAACTATCGCCGCCATCATCGGAGCGCATAATCTGACGCCGCCGCGGAAATGCAACGGTGGCGTACATGCGCTTCGGATTGCTCGGGCGAAATTGTGACGTCCACTTGGCCCACGTCCTCCGGGCAAACCATTCGTCACAGGATTCCAGGTTGTGCCGCCGTCGGTGGATTTAAAAAGTCCGCCAACTTTGTTGTAAGTGTTGGCGTCTTCCCACGGACCTTGCCGCGTGGACCAAAGCGACGCGAAAAGAATATTTGGATTCGTTGGATCGATTTCCACATCGTTGCCGCCGGTATCGTCGTCGCGTCCAAGAACTTTTGTGAAAATTCTGCGCCGCCATCGGTGGAGCGATAAATTCCGCGCTCGGCATTCGCGCCGTAACGGATGGCCAAGCACGGCAACGAAAACGTCGATTCGGATCTTTCGGATCGATCGCGATATTCGCGGGATTTGTTGCGCGTCGCGAAGACCAAGATGCGTCCAGGTTTTTCCCGCGTCGGTGGATTTGTACATTCCGTCGCCGATGGCGAGATCGGGGCGCGGCAATCCTTCACCGCATCCGACATAAATAATATTCGGATCAGAATCAGCCACCGCGATCGCGCCGATGGAGCCGGTGGCTGATCATCGAAAATCGGAGTCCAGGTTTCGCCGTAGTCGTCGGATTTCCATACGCCGCTATCCACGCCGCCCATATAAAAAACATTTGGCTGGCTGGGGACTCCGGCAAGCGCGCGCGTGCGTCCAGCGCGATACGGGCCGACATTTCTCCAGCGCATTTCCTGGTACGCGGAAGCGGGAATTTGTTGCGCGCGCAAAGGCAACGCGCCAAATATAAAACTCAATACCGCCGCGAAAATAATTCCGTTCGCGCACAATCGCACCGCTCGGCCAACACCAATCATCTTTTCACCTCGTCGAGAGCGTTGAATATACTACCGCGCCTAGGATGTCGCAATCCGCGCGTGTGGGGAAATTTAAATGCGGAGCTTTTTTATTCGTTGCGCAGCGCGATCACTGGATCAACTCTCATCGCGCGCCGTGCGGGAATGTACGTTGCGAGGAGCGCGACCGAAATCAGCAGGACTGCCGAGGCGGAAAGTACGCGCGGATCGGTGGGACTGATGCGGTAAAGCAAAGTGGCGAGCAATCGAGTCGCTCCGAATGATGCGCCGAGACCGACAACAATTCCGACGAATACCCACTTCAAACTTTGCGCGAATACAATTCGCAACACATCGCCACGATCCGCGCCAAGCGCCACTCGAATTCCGATTTCGTGGGTACGCTGCGTGACCGAATAGCTCACAACACCATAAATTCCAACGGCCGCCAGAATCAGCGAAAGCGCTCCAAACGCGGCGAGTAAAACCATCGGCAAACGGCGGGGTCCTTCAGAGTCGCTGACTACAGTTTCCATCGTTTCGATTTCAGAAACGGCCTGATCGGGCTCAATCGAAGAGACTGCACTCTTAATCGCGGCAACAAAAGTTGCTGGATCGGAAGCGGTGCGGGCCACAATCGTCATGCCCGGCCATACACGCTGGTTGTAAGGCCGAAATATTTCAGGACGTATTTTCCCGTCGAGGCCCCAGCGGCGCGTATCGCGAGAGACGCCGACGATCGTCATCCAAGGTGCCGTGGATTGGTAATCGCCGTTTTTAATGCGAGCGCCAACGGGTGATTCATTCGGCCAAAATCGGTGGGCAGCGGTTTCATTAATGATCGCCACGAGCGGCGACGCGAGAGTATCGCGCTCATCGAAATCCCGGCCGGCGATGAGTGGAATTTGCATGGTGTGGAAATAATTCGGGCACGTGAGGCTATAGAAGCCGTAGGGAAGATTTTCGCCAGGATCGGGACGTCCTTCGATCACGTATCCGCGCGTGGCCAAACCTAACAGTGGGAGATGGCTATCTGCGGAAACGGAGACAACACCCGGAACCGCGCCAATACGCTGCTGCACATCCGCGCAGAACTGGGTGCGCACTGGAGGACCGTAGGTATCCGCCTGCGGCAATTCGAGGCGCATGGTGATCAAATTTTTGGCGTTGAATCCGGGATTGACGCTCAGGACGCGCGACATGCTGACGACAAGCAGGACGGCAGAAGCGAGAACCACGAGCGCGAGCGCAACTTCCACGGCGACCAAAGCTTCGCGAATGCGTTTGCCGGCAGTGGAAGTGTTGGCACGGCCGCCGGATTCCTTGAGACTTTCGTTGAGTCCGCGCGGTTTCACACTGATAGCGGGCGCGAGCCCAAAGAGAATTCCGGTAACGAGCGAAGCGAGCAGCGAAAATCCCAGGACGCGTAAATCAAGCGACGGCGCAATGCTTCCTCGAAATGGAAAGTTCGTCAGCTGCGGCCACAGTTTTACGGGAACTTTTTCCGCCCAATACGCGATGACGAGTCCGGCAGCGCCGCCAAGAAACGCGAGAAAAACACTTTCGGTGAGCAACTGGCGCGCGATGCGAAAGCGGCTGCCGCCGAGAGCCTGACGGATGGCCATTTCGCGTTGACGGGAAGCGGCGCGCGCAAGCAAAAGATTTGCAACGTTCGCGCAGGCGATCAGCAAAACCAAACTGACTACGAGGAAGACGATCATGATCGGCTGCGCGAAATCACCAACTTCGTAGCGGTCCATCGCCATCGCAGTGGCGCTGACGCCGGCGTTTTCGCGGGGATATTCCACCGCAAGACGCCGCGCGATAGATTGCATTTCGGCGCTCGCGCGTTCGCGAGTGACGCCGGGCTTCAAGCGCGCACAAGCCAGGAACGAACTTCCATCGCGGTAGGACAGATCATCGGGAGTGAATCCGATGGGAACCCAGAGCGCGTCAATCTGGCGAGGGAAAACAAAACCGCGGGGCATCACACCGACGACCGTGTATGCGGCAGAATTTATCTTCACAATTTGACCGACGATTTGAGGATTGCCGGAGTAGCGATGCTGCCAGAGCGAGTAGCTCAGAACAACTTCATGGTCGCGGCCCTGCGCATCTTCCTCGGGAAGAAAAGTGCGGCCCAGCATTGGCTGCACACCCAGCACGGAAAACACGGTGGAGGAAACGCGCAGGCCATCCACTTGCTCGGGTTCGCTGCCACCGGAAATATTGAAGGTGCGGTACTCGAACGCGCCCATGTCTGTGAAAGAAGTGGCCCGCTTCTGCCAATCCAGAAAATTTGGCGCCGAAATAATATTAATGTTCGCAGGATTCTTCGTTTCCGTTTGCCACAGCAATACCAGGCTATTCGGGTCGGGATACTGAACGGGGCGCAAAAGCACCCCATTCATCAGCGAAAAAATCGCCGTGTTTGCGCCGATGCCGAGAGCGAGGGTGAGCACGGCGACGGCGGTGAAGCCGGGATTTTTGCGCATCACGCGCGCGGCATAGCGCGTATCGAAAAATAAATCTTCGAGCCAGTTCCATCCCCACATTTTGCGGCTCTCCTCTTTGAGTAGAAGTGAGTTTCCAAACCGGCGCTGCGCGGAATTCTGAGACTCGCGAGAATCTCTTGCGCGCAGCTCCACGTGCAGGCGCATTTCTTCTTCGAGATCGCGATCAAAGCGCTCGCGGCGAAAAAACATTCCGCACCGGCGGCCGAATTGTTTTATGCGTACAAACATTGGCGATTTCTTTCTCGCCTTCAATCGGCGCGAAGGCACAACATGGGATCCACCCGCGCGGCATTTCTGGCGGGCAGATAACAGGCAATCACGGAAACGGCCGCCAACAGCGCAGCGACCGCCGCAAATGTGATCGGATCGAATGACGCGACGTGAAAAAGCAGCGTAGCGAGAAAACGGGTGAGCACCAGCGAGAGCAAAGTTCCCACGGCGATTCCCGCGGCGGCAATTTTTAGGCCCCGCGAAATAATTTGCATCACGATGTCGCGCGGTGCCGCGCCGAGAGCCATGCGAATCCCAATTTCGCGCGTGCGCTGCGCAACGAAATACGCGATCACGCCATAAATTCCAATCGTCGCAAGCAATAATGCCAGCGTCGCGAAAGTGCCAATGAGCAACGCCGGAAAACGCCGCAAAAAAGTGGAAGGCGATGCGGTAATAATGTCGTCGATCGTGGCGAAGCGCGTGACCACAATTTGCGGATTCATTTCGCCAATCGCCGAGCGTATCGCGCTGATTTCGGAATTTGGATCAGCGCCGGTGCGGACGACCATCGTCACTGTGCGGTTCACGTCCTGCAAAAGTGAGTCGTAGACAATCGGCGTGGTGGGCTGATCCAGCGGCCCAAGTTTCTCGTCGCCAGCAACGCCAACAATTTCCATCGCGGTTTGATTCGTGCTTCCTACAAATACCAGCCGGTGGCCAACGGGATTTTCCGTCTGGAAAAAAAGATTCGCGAGAGTCAGATTGATGATCACCCTGGGCGGAGGATTCGTATCGTCGTGCGCCGAAAAAAATCGCCCGTGGATCAGCGGAATTTTCATGGCCGTGAAATAATCCGCGCTGACTTCACGCATATTTACTTCCTGCGCGTCTTCGAGGCGCGGTATGGGTCGTCCCTCCACAGAAACGGAAGAGGTTCCTCCTCCCATCATCGGCGGCGTATCTATAGCTCCGGCAGAGACGACTCCGGGAATTTGCAGCACGCGATCGAACAAGCGCTGCTGCATCGCGATGATTTCCGGTTCGCCAGGGTATTGCGCGCGAGGCAGCGAGACTTGCAACGTCAGCAAATTATGCGGATTGAAGCCGGGATCAACATCAAGCAGGCGCGTGAGGCTGTGCAGCAGAATCCCCGCTCCGACCAGCAACGTAAGCGAAAGCGCAACTTCGCAAACCACCAGAGCATCACGAGTGCGCTGGCGCACTCCTCCTTGTGAAGTTTTTCCGCCTTCTTTGAGCGCCTCATGCACATCAGTGCCGGAGGCTTTGATCGCCGGAAGCAGCCCGAACGCGAGAGTGGTGAATACCGCGATGGACAATGCGAATCCGAAAACGTTCCAATCCGTGGTCACATTTTTCAAGTAAGGCAAGCCGCTGTGCAGGATGCCGTCGGGAATTGCGCGCAACGCGAGGCGAACTCCCGGTTTCGCGGCAAACAATCCGAGCGCGCCGCCGATCAGAGACAAGAGTCCGCACTCGCAAAATATCTGCTGCAGAATTCTTCCGCGCGCGGCGCCAAGCGCAATGCGAAGGCCAATTTCTTTTTGCCGCGATGCTGCGCGAGCCAGGTACAGATTCGCAAGATTCGCGCACGCGATGAGCAGCACCAGGCCCGCGGTTCCAAAAAGCGCGAAGAGCACAGGCTTGACCTGCCCGGTGATCTGATCGCGCAACGTGATAACGCGAATTCCCGAGCCCGTGTTTGTGTCTGGATATTGCGCGGCGAGTTGGGACGATACGACAGCCATTTCCGCGCGGGCTTGCTCAATCGACACGCCATCTTTTAGGCGCGCGATTACGTGCAGCCAGTGGAAATATCTCTTGGTCGCTTGATTGCCTCCGGGAATCAGCGGCGTCCAGATTTCCGAAAGTCCCAGCGGTGCGAATTGAAAATCTTTTGGGAGCACCCCGATGACGGTGAAATTTACGCCGCTCAAATCGATGGAGCGGCCGATCGCTTCCGGATCGCCGCCGAATCTTCGCAACCACAAACCGTTTGAAAGAATGGCGACGTGGCCAGCACCTTGCTGCTCATCGCTGCCCGCAAATGTACGTCCGAGGGACGGATGAACTCCCAGCAGAGTAAAAAAACTTGAAGTCACTGCACCGCCCGGCATCATCGCGGGCTGGCCGTTATCGGTGACGTTGTATGGAGTGAACCAATAGCCCGCCATCCCGTCGAACGCGTGATAGCGCTGCAGCCAGTCCTGATAATTTGGCCACGACGCTTCGCGCTGCGATGCGATCGAGTGGCCTTGATAAGTTTCCCAGAGATGGACGAGACGATCGGCGTTTGGATACGGGAGAGATTTCACGAGCGCGGCATTCACAACGGAAAAGACGGCAGTGTTTACGCCGATGCCGAGAGCGATGGTAAGAATCGCAACCGCGGTAAAGCCGAGATTCTTTCGCAGCATGCGCGTGGCGTAGCGCAGATCGCGCAAAATATTTTCGAGCCAGCTCCATCCCCACATATCGCGACTCTCCTCTCGCAGTTGCAAACTGTTGCCGAAGCGCTGCTGTGCGAATTCGCGCGCTTCCTTTGTGCCAATGCCTTCATCAAGCATTTCTTTCGCGCGAAGCTCGCGATGCAATTGCATTTCGTCTTCGAGAGCCGCGTCGAAATTCTCGCGCGCGAAAAATTTGCGCGAGCGGCGTACGAATTCGCGAAGGCTTTGAAAAATTTGCGGCATCGCTGTCTCAGGCGGTTTGAATCACGCGCGAAATCGCGGCGATCACGCGATCGAATTGTGTGACTTCCACTTCAAGCTGTTTGCGGCCCGCGGCGGTGAGGCGGTAATAACGTGCGCGGCGGTTTTCGCTGGTGGCGCCCCACTTTGCGACGACCCAGCCTTTGATGAGCATCCGCTGCAACGCTGGGTACAGCGAACCTTCTTCCACGGCCAGCACATCTTCCGAAAATAGTTCGATCGATTTCGCGATTTCGTAACCGTGCAGCTCTTTATTTCGCGCCAGCGTTTTCAAAATCAGCATGTATAGCGTGCCCGGCGGAATTTCGTTTTTGCGCATGCGAATACTCCTGAAATCACTTCTGGCATAGTTAGACTATGCCAGCGGCAAAAGGTTAGCACGCTTGGCAATAAATTTTATTTTGATGAATTGGGTAAAACGGCGCAGTGAAAACGGCCGGCGTGCGTTGAATCGTTACAGGGTCGCCAGAAGTCCCGCGATCAGCGCAGCGCGCGGAGCCAATTCGCGGATGACAATATTCTCATTCACGCTATGCGCGCCGGCGCCTACAGCGCCGAGTCCATCAAGAGTGGGCACTCCGATCGCGGCTGTCAGATTGCCATCCGAGCCACCACCTGCGGCCATTTCCGTCAGCTTGCTGCCCATCGCTCCCGCGAGCGATTGAGCGTGCGCGTAAAGAGCACCAGTCATTTTGCGCTCCAGCGGCGAGCGCGAAAATCCACCTCGGATTTCCAACCGCGCGCCGCGAAGTATCGGGCGCAGCGAACGAAACCGTTTTTCGAGCTTGCGCATTTCGCTGATGCTCGACGCGCGGATATCGAAAAGCGCCCGCGCTTCCGCGGCAATTACATTCGTGCGCGTGCCGCCGGAAATCACATTTGCGTGGACGCGCGTGCCGCGAACCGGATCGTCCCAATTCATCACGCGCGCGATTTGCATCGCAAGTTCCTGCACGGCGTTGATTCCCTGCTCCGGTTTCAAACCGGCGTGCGCGGCGCGGCCGTGAACTTTAATTTCAATTTCGCCCACGCCTTTGCGCGAAGTCTTCAGCGAGCCAAGCGGTTCGCCCGAAGGTTCGAGGACCAGAACAACATCGCTACGCCGTGCTTCGCGTTCGATCAGCGCGCTCGATGAGGGAGCGCCCACTTCCTCGTCGGAGGTCCACACGCACGCAATCTCGCAGGGGATTTCGATTCCGCAGCGCTTCAGCGAATCGATCGCCATAAGCGCAAGCACGATGCCGCCTTTCATATCGAATGTAGCTGGGCCCCACGCACGGCCGCGCGAAACTCGAAACGGCATTTTCGCAAGCGTCCCCATCTCGTAGACCGTGTCGAGGTGGCCGAGCAACATGATGCGCCGCGGGCGGCTTCGCGAAGCCGCCCGCGACGACGTGCCCGAGGAGCCGCGTGAAGTACCGCGCAGATTCACGACCAGCGAATCCCCACGTTCCCGCGCCCGAACAAATGTGACCTTCGCTCCGCGCCTTCGCCATTCGGCGGCAACAATTTTGCCGAAGCGATCAACAGCTGCCTTGTCGTCACTGGGCGATTCGATGTGCACGAATTGGCTCAGCAGGCGCACCATCTCCGATTCGCGCCCGCGCAAATCGCGGAGCAGCGCGGTCATCATCTCTTTCTGAGAACTCGCATCCATCCGGCGATTATATCCATATTTTGCCGCGCTTCACCTCGCGCGCCCATCGATCGATTCGTAGTACTCGTAGTACTTTTTTCTTATATTTAGCTCTTGACATACTTTTCGAAAATTGAGACCATATACATGGAGTATTTCCAACTAAAATCCAAGCAGCCGGCGCCCTTCTAGCCGTCGAACTACGTCAAAACGTAGCTTTAGAGCCCAAATTCGCAATCCCCGTCCATCCGGGGAACGCTAAGTCTATATATATCTGCACTTACGGGAGGGGTATTACGTAACTCCTTTAGAATCTGCAGTTACGTAAAAACACCGGGGGTGGGGGTGGTGGCCGGCTGGTTTACCATTCCGTTGACACGTGAAAATCGCATCGCGAGAAGCTCAAGAGGTGCCGCGCATCGTGTTCGCGCCGCCCGCACCCTTCGCGTATAATCTTGCGATTACGCGAACAGCGCATTTTGCCCTGTGGGCGCGCGTTGCGCCGGAGAGATGGCATGATTATCGATAGCCACGGCATTCAGGAAATCTTGCCTCACCGGTATCCGTTTCTGATGGTGGATGCGGTGGTGGAAGTGGAGCGCCTGAAGCGCATTCTGGTGCTGAAAAACGTAAGCATCAACGAGCATTATTTTCAGGGACATTTTCCCGGCAAGCCGGTGATGCCGGGAGTTCTGATGCTCGAGGCCATGGCGCAAGCAGGCGGTCTTTTGCTGCTGCCGGAAATTCCGGATCGCGACCAGAAACTTCTGTTTTTCGCGGCAGTGGACAACGCCCGATTCCGGCGGCCGGTGTTTCCGGGCGATCAACTGATGATCGAAGTGAAAGTTCTTGCGTGGAAAATGAACGTCGCGAAGCTGCAATGCGAGGCTCGCGTACTGGGAAATTTGGCGTGCGAAGCTACGATTATTTGCAAAACGGTGGACCGCGAACCCTCAGCCGTTGCGGCTCCGCAGCAACCATAGCGCAAGCGGATTCAGAATGAACGAAACACCACGGTCGGATTCGGCCCCTCCGAAAACCACAGTTGAGATTGACCCGTTTGCGTCCGTATCGCCCCGCGCGAAATTCGCAAACGGAGTCAGCATCGGCGCGTGGGCGATTGTAGGTGAAGACGTGGAACTCGGCGAAGGCTGCCAAGTTTTGCCGCACGCGGTGGTAAAAGGTCCTTCGAAATTCGGCCGTGAAAATATTTTTCATTCCTTCTGCGCGGTGGGGGTGGATCCGCAGGATCTGAAATTCGCGGGAGAAAAAACTTCGCTGATCGTGGGCGATTCAAATGTGTTTCGAGAATATGTGACGGTGAGCCGCGGAACTCTGCACGGCGGTGGCGTTACGCAAATCGGAAGCCACAATCTTTTCATGGCGTCTGCGCACATCGGCCACGATTCGGTGGTGGGCGATCACTGTCTTTTTGTGAATGGTGGCACGATCGCCGGACATGTGATCGTGGAAGATCACGCCACGCTCGGTTGCTGGAGTCCAGTGCACCAGTTTTGCCGCATCGGCCGCCACGCATATATCGGCGCGCTCACAATGATTTCGCAGGATGTGCCGCCGTTTGCTCTGGTCGTAACCGAACGCGAAACACGTTCGTTCGGCGCAAATAAAATTGGCCTCGAGCGCAAAGGATTTACAGCTGAACGTACGCGTGCGATCGAGCAGGCGTATCGCATTCTCACGCGCTCGAAATTGAATACTTCGCAAGCGGTGGCGCGGATGCGCGAAACGCTAGGTGACTCCGAAGACGTCAAACAGTTGATTGCATTCATCGAAAGTTCCAAGCGCGGGTTCATCAAGTAGCGCCAATATGGGTTCGCCTGAGCCATCTTCTGCGTCCAATTTGAATTCGACAGGCGGTTGGGGCTTGATCGCCGGAAATGGGAGATTTCCGTTTCTGGTGCTCGAGGGCGCGCGCAGCCAGGGCATCGAGATGGCTGTGATTGCGCTGAAGGAAGAAGCGTCATCAGAACTTGAGCACGTGGCGAAGCGGATTCACTGGGTTGGTCTTGGAGAGTTGGGAAAGACGATCGATTTGCTGCATCAGGAAAACGTAAATCGCGCGGTGATGGCCGGGCAGGTAAAGCACAACAAGATTTTCAGCGATATAAAGCCCGACTGGCGATTCACGAAATTATTGCTTTCGCTGACCCTGAAAAATACGGATTCGCTGATTGGCGCGGTAGCAAAAGTTTTGGAATCAGAAGGAATTCAGCTCGTAGATTCCACGGCATTTTTGAAGCCGCTGATTCCCGCTCCAGGCTTGCTAACAACGCGCAAGCCAAACGAACGGGAAATTGCGGACATGAAATATGGCCTTGAAGTCGCGCGACACATCGCCGGAATGGATCTCGGCCAAACGGTTGTCGTGCGAGATCGCGCGTGCGTTGCCATGGAAGCGATGGAAGGCACCGACGAAACCATCGAACGCGCCGCGCGAATCGTGGGAGGACAGGAATTAACGGTGGCGAAAGTGAGCAAGCCGAAGCAAGACATGCGTTTCGATGTGCCGGTAATCGGATTGCCTACAATCGAAGTGATGAAGCGCGCGCACGCGACAGCACTCGCGATTGATGCTCACCGAACGCTTTTGTTCGATCGTGCGCGATTGATCGAAGCTGCGAATGCGGCGGGGATTACGATTTCCGCATTCGAGCCAGTCGTGGCTCCTCCGTCTGCAGTGGAGAGCGAGCCGTGAGCCAGCCCGCTTCATCAGCGAGAATTCGCGTGGCTGTGATCGGCGTTGGCGAATTTGGCCGCAATCACGCCCGCGTATATCGCGAGCTGCAGCAAGCGGAACTTGTTGGCGTGCTGGATGCGAATGCCGCGCGCGCTGGCGAAGTTGCAGCGGAATATGGCGTCGCGGCGATTGAAAATATCGAAGCGCTTCGTGGCCGTGTGGATGCCGTGAGCCTTGCGATTCCCACGGCGCAGCATGCGAGTCTCGGCTGCGCGCTACTTAAAATGGGACTGGATGTGCTCGTCGAGAAGCCGATGGCGGCTTCGCTGGAACAGGCTGACGAGTTGATCGCGGCGGCGAAGTGCGAATTCTCGCGTGCTGCAGATCGGGCATCTCGAGCGATTTAATCCTGCGGTGATGGCTGCGGAAAAAATTGTGAATAAGCCGCTATTTTTCGAAGTACACAGGCTGGGCATTTTTACACCGCGCAGCCTGGATGTGGACGTAATTTTCGACGTAATGATTCATGACCTCGACATTTTGCTGGCGCTGGTCGGTGAAGCCGTGACCGACGTGAAAGCGGTGGGAATTCCTGTGGTCACAGACAAAGTAGACATCGCGCACGCGCGTCTCGAATTTGAATCGGGCGCGGTTGCCAATGTAACAGCGAGCCGCGTCTCCACCGAACGCGTTCGCAAGATGCGTTTTTTCCAGAGCCACGAATACGTTTCGCTCGATTACGCGCGGCGCGATGTGTTGCGCGTTCGAGTGGGTAAGCCGGGACCACAGCCCGAATTCACATTCGAAAAAGTGGAAGCGGAAACGCACGAACCGCTCGCCGCGGAACTTGGCGCTTTCCTCGATTCTGTGCGCACGCGGCAAACTCCGCGCGTGGATGGGGTCGCGGGAAGGCGCGCGCTCGATTTGGCAACGCGTGTGGCACAAAGCATCCAAGAGCACGCGCAGCGCGTCCAACTGGGTGCCTTCGCTTCCCCTCAAGGCGCAAAATTGTGATCGGCCGCACTCTAGTTCCGAGCGACGCAAAACCGCTGTCTGTCTCCAATGATGGAGCCGGAAGTTCGCGGACGACAGAGCTAGACGCACGCAAGCTTCTGGCGGCCGATCTGCCGGTCCACGCGCTCGAAACCGTTTCGAATATTCCGGCGTACATGCCGCTCGACGTGCTTGCTTCGCGCATGTTGATTCCGCGCGATCTGCCGATCAGTCCGATCGACAAGGTGCGAACGCTTTCTCCGTACACACCGCTGGATGTGGTTGCGCCCGCGCTCGCGGTGCCGCGCGATGCAAAGCCGCCGGTGGTTTCGGAAACGCGGCCGCGCTACAACATGGCGTATTCGGACGTCGTCGAGCCCGACGTCTTGAATACTGGCGAAGTAAACTTCTCGCGCAGCCGGCGCCGGGCAC
Organism: uncultured Acidobacteriota bacterium; assembly: GCA_963785395.1. Classification (GTDB taxonomy): domain Bacteria; phylum Acidobacteriota; class Terriglobia; order Acidiferrales; family UBA7541; genus DASTCZ01. Next base: position 705,024 of record CAWAVH010000005.1, read on the forward strand.
GCGCGAAGAAAATAAATGGGTGCTGCGCGGAGCTTCTGCGGTTCTTCACGCTGCCGCGTTTCTGATGATCATTTTGATCTCGCGTATGCTTCCCGAACATCACGTGACAGACGCGGAAATCGATCAAGCCGCGCGCAGCCTTGGATACCTTTATATGCCGCCGGATCTGAAGACCGGTCCGCGGGGAATTCCCGGGCCGCCCCCGCCAAGCCCGAAGATGAAGATCGATCCGAAATTTTTGAAACAGATTGCGCCGCCAAAACAAGTGCCGCGGCCAAACGAAATCGCTCCGCCTCAAGCTCCTCGCGAAGTCACAAAGGAGACAGCGCCGGCACAGGCGCCACCGGCAAGTTCGCAGGTTTCCCCGCCGCCGACGCCCGATCGCATCGAGCAGCCGAAACCATTGATGTCAATTCCGCCGGCCACAACCACGCCGCCGAAGTCCAGTTTGCAATTGCCTTCATACAGCACCGGGAATCCGTCCCGAAGCGATGACGATGGCTTGTCACATCCCCGCAGCGGAGGCGGCGGCAACGCGCGTGCATTCGGTGGCTCGCTGCCCGGCAGCGGCCACGGTTTCGGTGGAGGTGGCGGCGGCCAAGGCGGCCAGGGAAACGGCGCCGTCCAGATGCTCACGCCTGACGAAGGCGTGGACTTCAGCAGCTATCTCGATCGCGTTGTCGCAAGCGTTAAACAAAATTGGTACGCGATTATGCCGACCTCGGCGCTCATGGGTGAAAAGGGGCGCGTGATTCTGCAATTCAAAATTTATCGCGACGGGTCCGTGCAGAGTCCCGAACCATTTATGATCGGCAGCTCGGGCAAAGTGCCGCTTGATCACGCTGCGGTTTCATCGATTCATGCGTCGTCGCCATTCGAACCGCTGCCGCCTGCGTTCAAAGGGCCATATATCGAATTGCGATTCACATATCTGTACAATCTGCCGCTGAGCGCTGCGCAGTAGTCGCGCGCCGAAAAATGGAAGCATCGCGGTGAAAACCACACGAAATCAAGTTCTGGGAATTATTTTGCTGGGATTTCTCGTGTTTTTTCTTTTGCTGCTGCGCTATTGGAAAAGATTTTGATGTCTGAAGCCACCACGCCTGCGCGCGGCGCTGCACTCGCGCCTCTGATCGTTATCTTGGGGCCGACCGCGTCGGGCAAATCCGCGCTGGGAGTTGCGCTCGCGGAAAAATTTGGCGGCGAAGTTTTGGCGTGCGATTCCACGCAGGTGTATCGCGGATTTGATATTGGAACAGCGAAACCCAGTGCGGCCGAACGCGATCGCGCCGTGCACCACCTGCTCGACATGGTCGAGCCCGATGAATTATTCACGGCGGGTGAATATCGCAAGCGTGCGATCGATGTTTTGGATGTGGTGCATAAACGCGGGCACGTTCCGATTTTGACGGCTGGAACGGGATTATATTTGCGCGCGCTTCTGGAAGGGCTTGCCGATACGCCGCTGCGCTCCGAAGAATTGCGCGCGCGATTGCTTCGCCGCGCCAGCCGCAATCGGCCGGGATATTTGCATCGCGTACTCACTCGAATGGACGCCGAAGCGGCGGCGCGCATCGCTCCGCAAGATACGCCCAAGCTCGTGCGCGCGATTGAAATTTCGGTGCTTGCCGGTGAGCCAATTAGCGAAGTTCATCGGCGCGGGCGACAGCGCCTCGAAAATTTTCGGCCGATTAAAGTGGGATTGAATCCGCCGCGTACGTCACTCTACGAGCGAATTGATCGTCGCACGTTCGAGATGATCGATCGCGGTTGGCTCGATGAAGTTCGTGGATTGACGGCACGCAGAATGCCGCCAGACGCAAAGCCATTTTCATTTATCGGATATGCGGAATTGCGCGAACATTTGGAAAGCAAGCGGGAAATGCCGGAAGTAATTGCGGCGATTCAGCAGGCCACTCGCCGCTACGCGAAACGCCAAGTCACCTGGTTTCGCAAAGAAACCGACGTGCGCTGGTTTGAAGGATTTGGCGACAACACCGGAATTGCCGAAGGAATCTTTGAACACGTGCGCGAACAGATGACGCAAACAGCCGCGTAGTATAATTCTGGGAGCGGCATAACTCTTGCTGCGTTTGCCCGTCCATCTAAATGAAAACACCGAGTTCCACGAATAATCCAGAGCGAGTTGTGCTCGTGGCCATCGCACGCAAGCGCGCGTCGCGCGTTCCGGGAGCAGAACCCGGAGCGGCCGAGCGCGAATCGCTCGCCGAACTTGCTGAACTTGCGGAGAGCGCGGGCGCTCGCGTGATGAGTTCAATTCTGCAATTTCGCGATGCGCCGGACGCGGCCACGCTGGTAGGTAAGGGCAAGCTCGACGAAATTGAAGCTGAAGCTCAGGCGCAAGATGCATCGGTGGTTATTTTCGATTGCAACTTGACGCCGACTCAGCAGCGCAACATCGAGCGCGTACTCGACCGGCGAGTGATCGATCGCACGCAACTAATTTTGGATATTTTTGCGCGGCACGCGCGGAGCCGCGAAGGCCAGCTCCAAGTGGAGCTCGCGCAATTGAATTACGCGCTGCCCCGGCTTACCGGAAAGCGCAGCGAACTTTCGAGACTCGGCGGCGGTATCGGTACTCGCGGCCCTGGCGAACAGAAACTCGAAACCGATCGCCGCCGCGTTCGAGATCGCGCGAAGCGAATTCGCGAAGACATTGAAACGGTGCGCCGCCAGCGTTCGCAACGCCGCGCATCGCGACAGGCGATTCCGCTGGGCACAGTCGCTCTTGTTGGTTACACGAATGCCGGAAAATCCACGCTGTTCAATGGATTGACGAAAGCAGGCGTGCTGGTTTCTTCGCGCATGTTCGCGACGCTCGATCCCACTGCGCGCGCGGTGAAATTACCGTCCGGCAGGCGCGCGATGCTTTCAGACACGGTGGGATTTATTCGCGCGCTTCCGCCGGCGCTGCTGGTTGCGTTTCGCGCGACACTCGAAGAGGTGCAGGAAGCATCATTACTGCTCCAGGTTACGGACATTACCGATCCGAAACATTCCGAACACGACGCCGAAGTGGTGAAAGTTCTTGCCGATCTTGGCGTCGCCGGCACTCCGCGATTGCAGGTATACAATAAAATCGATCAGCTCTCGCCCGAGGAATTGAATGGCTTGCGCGCGGCAAATCGCGCGAAATGTTTTGTCTCCGCGAAAACGGGCGAAGGTTTCGACGAACTTCTGCGGCGCATCGACGCCGAAATGCCCGCCGATCCTGTGGTGCGCATGAATCTGCGGATTCCGCTTTCGGATGGAAAAACGCTGGCACTGATTCACGCTCTCGGCCGCGTGGTGGAATCGGTAGTGGAAGAGACCAATATGCTTCTCGAAGCCGATATCCCTGACTCTCTCGCGCGCCAGCTGAAAAAATATTCCGCGGACTTGCTGCACGTTGCGGCGGATTCAGTAGTCAATTGATGAAACCAGACGCCGCACAACAGCGTATCTATTACTAGAAAAGGGCAAGGAGGTTTCATGCCTTCATTTTTGTTGTGGTGCATTCTTCTGGTGCTGTGCTGGCCGCTGGCGCTCGTCGCGCTGATTATTTACCCAATTGTGTGGTTACTATTATTGCCATTTCGCCTGATCGGAATCACCGTGCGCGGCGTTTTTGAATTGCTGCGCGCCATCATCATGCTGCCCGCGAGAGTGCTGCGTGGGCCAGCGCGCGCATAGCAAAAAACGGGCGTTTTTGGCTCGTTTTCAAATCATTTTCGAAAGGCCCGCTTGTGGAAATCTCTGTGGGAATTGGGTCTCACGATTATGGCAAATGTGTGAACCTGAGCCAAGCCCGAGAAGTCCGGCGACGTGAGCGCTGCGTAACGTATTGAAAATGCGGACGTTAGGCCGTATCTTAATTATTGCATCGTGCATTCATGACTCTATGCCCTCAAAAATCGACTTCTCCGATTTGCACAACTTTACAGCAATCGCTGTATGTGATGAGTAAACACCCTTTCAGGCTCCGGTCTGTTCGCGGCTCCGTATCTGCTTCGCCGTATTGCCCCGGGAGTAGCGTTGACTCGCACGAACCCCAGGTCTATAGTGGCTTTTCCAGCAGCGATCCCCGGCTGATGGAGAGCAACACGGTCGCCGGTGCGATATGAATCTCCCGAACGCGCTCACAATACTGCGAATCTTCTTCGTGCCTCTGCTTGTGGTGGTGTTGCTCACCCGTTCGCCGAATATCGTTTTGTGGGGCGTGCCGATTCCGTTTGTGATTTGGGGAGTGTTGATTCTTCTGGCTGCAGCCGCAACCGATTGGGCAGACGGATACTATGCCCGCCGGCGCGGCCAGGAAACCACGCTCGGAATTCTGCTCGATCCAATCGCTGACAAGCTCCTGATTTCCGCCGCTTTCATTTCACTCGTGCAAATGGGACTCGTGCCCGCTTGGGTGGTGGTAATCATTATTGGCCGCGAATTCACTGTGGTGGGCCTGCGCAGTATCGCATCGGCGGAAGGTTTTACGATCCGCGCGTCTGCAATCGGAAAAACGAAAATGGTTTTGCAGGTGCTCGCGGCATGCACGATCATTCTTGCCGCGCGGAAAGCTTATCTGAAACCTCTCGGCAATTTATTTCTGGTACTTGTAGTCGCCAGCGCATTAATTTCCGCCGTGCAATATTTCCTGAAATTCTGGAGTCAGGTGGACGGCAGCCTCAAGCAGCGCCGCCGTCTGCGAATTCTGGAAGCCGCGAAAAAGACGCAGGATGTCCCTACTGTCTAAAGAAGAGCGCCGAGAACTTCTCGCTATCGCGCGGCGCGCAATCACCGAAGCAATCTGTAAATAAAATAGAATGGCTGCCTCTGCAACGAGCGAAGGCGCACTCGCGGAATTGCGCGGCGCATTTGTCACACTCAAACGTCGCGGACGCTTGCGCGGATGCGTTGGACAACCGGAACAAATTGATCCGCTCTCGCACACAGTAGCGCATTGCGCGGTTTCCGCTGCGACCGAGGATCCGCGATTTTCTCCGGTGAAAGCGCAGGAAATTTCAGAGTTGGAAATCGAAATTTCCGCGCTCACACCGCTAGTGCCCGTCACACTGGAAGAAATCGAAATTGGGCGCCACGGCTTGTTAGTTCAGCAAGGTCGCGCGCATGGTTTATTGCTCCCGCAAGTGCCCGTGGAGCGCAAGTGGGACGCGATGCGATTCCTCGAAGAAACGTGCGAGAAAGCCGGACTTCCCCGCAACGCGTGGGAATCTTCCTCCACAAAAATCTTCGCATTCTCGGCGGAAATTTTCTCGGAAGCGGATTCCGGGGATGCTTCGCGCTGATCCACTGAAACCGTAAAGCTTCGCCGCTGCGTCTGACTCTGTTAACGTACTGCGGCATTTCGCCGCGCTCGCGGCTTCTGTTTGAAACGGATCGCAAGCTGAAATGGATATCACCGTAAACGATATCTGCGCCTACGCCGGCCTCGTTGCCGTCGGCGCAGTCACAATCAATCTCCTGCTCGGAATGCTCATGGCGTTTCGCTACAGCCCCGTGCGTTTCTGGCCGCATCGCCACATAAATTATTTTCGGCTGCACAATTGGTCTGGATACATCGCGCTCAGTCTCGCGATTCTTCACGTGATTATTTTGTTTTTCATCAAAGAAGTCCGCTTCAAGATTGTCGACGTCATTTATCCGGTCCACTCGCCCGTGCAGCCGCTGGAAAATACCATCGGTGCAATCGCGTTATATCTCACGGCGTTTGTGGTGATCACTTCTTACTTCCGAGTTCAACTCGGCCGCCATTTATGGAAGTCGTTTCACTATGTCGTTTACGCCGCGGCCGGGGTAATGTTCTGGCACAGCCTCTTCACGAATCCCGATCTCAAAAAAACTCCTATTGATTGGTTCGATGGCGGAAAAGTTTTCGTCGAAATTTGCGCGCTTATCATCGTGGCGATCAGCCTGTGGCGCTGGCGTTACGGAGTTCGCAAATCGCATCGCACGTCGCACGCAGCGTAGCCGCGCGACTCGCATTCAAAGACGACAGCAGACACAAACAAAAAAGGCCCTCGAACTCTCGTCCGAGGGCCTTCAAATTGTTTGTTCGTGAAAAGTTTGCGTAGCGAACGAAAGCGTCTACTGCTCAACCTCCACGTAGTCTCCCACGTACATATCGTTTCGCATCGCGGTGATCAGCACCGTCGCCGTATGCGCGGTCGCACGAATCACAATCGCTTCGCCCAGAATTTCGCGCGGCAATTGTTCAGGAGTGTATTTCACGGGCGCGCTTCCCCATCCATACATCGCGTACGCGGCTTTCTGCTCCTGCGGCACCACTTCCTTCGTGGGCCCTGCGTAGCGGTACACACGCACATAGCTGCCAACCTTCAATCCTTCTGTCGAACCAAGATTGATGTATGCAACCGAACCCGATCCGGCTGCCTGGCCAAAACTTCGCGTGCTCACCAGCATTCCCGCCGTCGCCTTCGCGCTGATCGGCGCGAAAATATCAATTGGTGCCGCTGACTTGTATTGCGGCGCAGGCCGCTCCACAAACGGCATCACCAGATCGCCACGTTGCATCAAGTCGCAGGCAAACTCCACCGTCGCAGTGGAGACTTTCGGCCCCACATGCAACACTCGCAGCCGACCCATGTCCGCGTATTTCGTTCCCATGGCTCGCATGATCGCGAATTGACCCTTGAACCATTCCTGGTCCAGCGGATCTTTCTTCTCGGCGCGCATCACGTCAAACTTGTCGCCTTCTTTCACTCCCTGATCCGCTCCGCGATTGATGTACACCAAATCGCGAGTAAAAAACGTCAGCTTGATCTGGCTTTCCTCGCCAGAAATTATGTAGGAATCCTGCGGCACGTTCTCGGTTGTGATCATCCCCGAACAATACATCGCGCCATCGCCCGGCATCGTGGGGACTGTTTGCGCTGCGGCAGTAGCTGCCGCGAATCCTGCCAGGATCAGCCCTGACACCCATTTCGCTCGCATCTCATTCACTCCTTTGGACTTACAACCCGCACACTGCGGGCGCTATCTCTCACCTTCAAACGCTAACAAGCGCCTCGAAAGCGCGTCAATAGAACCTAGTTGTCGCTCAGGACAATTCGTTACCTGTCCCTAAGGACGGTCCCGCCCACCTCAGCCGCTCCGCCCGCCGACCGCGGCATGTCGCCGCCCGCTTTACACCTTGCAACCCGGCGTGTTACAAGCCAGCTTCCGCCCTGCGCGTGTTCCCCAGGGTTTACTCCAGTGCCCTTCGCATCCGATCCCATTTGCGCAGTCGTCGCCGCGCCATCCGCGGGTGCGATGCTGCGTGATCTGCGAACGGCAGTGCGACTTTCTTCAACATGCGAGCTGCGCCTCGATTGGCTTGTGAACGCGCGTGAAATCGAGCGAGTGCTCGATTCCCTACCGTCAGCCCTCGCGAAAATTCGGGCCGACTCTCATCGTGCTTCCGGAAAATTGTGCATCATCGCGACCCTTCGCCGCCGCGATGCCGGAGGACGCTTCGCCGGCTCGCGTTCATCACAATTGAAATTCCTTCTCGCCGCCGTAGCCGCAGGCTGCAACTGGTGCGATATCGAATTGCCTGTAGCGCAGCGGCTGACTCCGGCGCAACGCACCACGCTTCGGCGCGCCGGCGCACGAATCCTAGTTTCGTTCCACGATTTTCGTCGAACGCCTCGCGATCTTTCCGCCATCGTCGCGCGTCTCGATCGCTGCCGCGGCGACGCCATAAAAATCGCTGCCCAGTGCAATTCCCTCTCTGACGCAGCGCGAATCATCGATACAGTGCGTCGACGCACCGACGTCGTCGCCGTTCCGATGGGTGACGCCGGATTGTCCGGAAGAATTCTCGCCGTGCGTCTCGGCAGCGTGCTTGCCTACGCTTCGCTCAATCAATCCACAGCGCCTGGGCAGCTTTCCATCCGCGAAATGCGCGAGATTTATCATGCGGACAAACTCACGCCGCGCACGCGCATCTTCGCGATCATCGGCGATCCCGTGGCGCATTCGCTCTCGCCAAAAATTCACAACGCAGCGTACCGCGCGTCAAAGAAAAACGCTTTCTTCCTTCCGATTCGCGTGAAAAATCTTCGCGATTTCCTGCGCGCCGTGCCAATGTTTGCGATTTCCGGTTTCGCCGTCACCATTCCTCACAAAGAAACTATCCTGCGGCACATTGCAAAATGCGACGCGCTTTCTTCCCGCATCGGAGCGATAAACACAGTCTCCATTCAAAAAGACGGCCGCCTCTTCGGCTACAACACCGATTACATTGGAGTTCTTCGCGCGATCGCGCCGCACTTGCGACCGCGCGGCAGCCGCATCCTTATCCTCGGAGCAGGAGGCGCCGCTCGCGCAGCCGCTTTCGCTCTCACAGATGCGGGAGCATCCGTGAGCATCTGCTCTCGCCGTCCCGATCGCGCCCTCGCGCTTGCGCGCGCTGCTGGCGCGCATGCAATTTCGCGGGCCGATCTCAAGCGTACTAATTTCGATCTGATCATCAACGCCACGCCGATCGGCATGTCCGCTGACGATTCTTCGCCGCTCAGCGCGCCTGAACTAAACTGCAAGTTAGCGATGGACATGATCTACAACCCAATCGATACAGCGTTTCTGAGAATGGCGCGCAGGCGCGGCGTAAAAACAATCTCCGGCCTCGAAATGTTCATCGCCCAAGCTGCCGCACAGTGGAAAATTTGGTGGGGTTCCGTCGCGCCAGTTAAAGTGATGCGTCGCGCAGCACTGAAAGCTCTTCGTAATGCCGCCCGAAAGGATGCCACGCGACGTCTCGCGCGTTCTCACTAGCGATGGTTCAGCCCAGCTTCAAAACGTTTTGCAAACTGGCGCGCGAGGGCAACCTCGTCCCCGTTTACGAAACTATCCGCGCCGATCTGCTCACTCCGGTCTCCGCCTATTTGCGTCTCGCTCGCGACGCGCAATACGCCTGCCTTCTCGAAAGCGTGGAAGGCGGCGAAAAAATCGCGCGCTACACTTTCGTCGGCGCAAATCCCTCTGAAATTTTTCGATTTCGTGATGGCGCTTGCATCGTGGAATCCGCCACGCAGCGCCGCGTGGAAGACGCGCCGCCCATCGACTTCCTTCGCAAACTTGTCACTCGCTATCAAGCCGTCCGCGTTCCCGGACTTCCTCCGCTCGTCAGCGGCGCCATCGGCTATTTCGCTTACGACATGGTCCGCCAATTCGAAAAACTTCCCGACTCCGGCCGCGATGATCTGAAGCTCGACGACGCCATCATGATGTTTTTCCTCGGCCTCGTCGTATTCGATCACGTGCAGCATCGCCTTTGGATCGTTCGCAATGTTTTCACCGGAGCGCCGGGCACACTGCGCGCGAAATACAACGCCGCCATTCGCGAAATCGCCGCCACGCGAAAACTTCTCGAGCAGCCTGCGGCCGAAGAACAAGTCCGCGCGCCATCGCGCCGACGCGCATCGAGATCTCCGCGCATTACTTCAAATTTCTCGAAGCCATGCATTTCTCGCTGCCGTTCGCAAATCCAAGGAATACATTCGCGCTGGAGATGCGTTTCAAGTCGTGATCAGTCAGCGCTTCTCCACAAAAATTGAAACTGATCCCTTCGAAATTTATCGCGCGCTACGCGTGGTAAATCCTTCGCCCTACATGTATTTTTTGAAACTTGGCGGCGCGAGCATCGCAGGCAGCTCGCCCGAAATGCTCGTGAAAGTTCAGGGACGCGACGCCTTCTACCATCCCATCGCGGGCACCGTTCCTCGCGGACGCACCGAGCAGGAAGATCAAGCCCTCGAAGCGCGCCTCCTCGCCGATCCCAAAGAACGCGCCGAACACATCATGCTGGTCGATCTCGGCCGCAACGATTTAGGCCGCGTCTCCGAATACGGCTCCGTAAAAGTCGCAAAGCTGATGTACGTCGAACGCTACTCGCACGTAATGCATCTCGTTTCAAGTCTTCGCAGCACTCTGCGTCCCGATGTGGATTGCTTCGATGCGCTCGCTTCCTGCTTTCCGGGAGGCACCCTCAGCGGCGCTCCAAAGATCCGTGCCATGCAAATCATCGACGAGCTCGAACCCACTCGCCGCGGCGTTTACGGCGGCGCAATTCTCTATCTCGACTTCGCGGGCAATCTCGATTCCTGTATCGCGATACGCACCCTCGTCGTAAAAGATGGCGTCGCGTACGTTCAAGCCGGAGCCGGCATCGTCGCCGACTCCGTCCCCGCCAGCGAATTCGAAGAGACTGTAAATAAAGCGAAGGCTGTGTTCCGCGCGATAGAGCTGGCCCGCCACTGATTTTGTTTGACAGCAGGAGCGTTGCACCCACATTTCAGCCGTTCAGCACCGCGAACAGACTTCGATACATAGTTCGCCCGATAGGCCGCTCAATCCACCGCCGCTGTGTCTAATAAATGAGACCTATAACATGGAGGGTCCGATGAATCTAAAAACAAATCTCAAAATCGCGATCGCCGCGCTCGCGCTTTCCGCGACGCTAGTAATCGCCCCCAGGCCCGCGCCCGCGCAAAGCAATCCCGATGACGCCATGCAGACGGTAACCGGATGTCTTACAAGCCGGCCCGGCTGCCAACACTTATAGCCTCCTCGACGAAAACGGCAAGCTCTGGGACGTTCCAGCCCAACGATCCACTTCTCCGAACACGTCGGCCATAAAGTCACCCTAAGCGGCACAATCCCACAGAAACCCAAGACCAACGCCGCTCCGGCCGATTCGTCACCGCAAAATCACCTGAATGTGAGCAATCTGAAAATGGTAAGCGAAAGCTGCTCGGAATAAGAGCAAGCTCATCAGCATCAACGTTCTTTACCGAAACGCTGGGCTGCAGAAGGGCAGACACGACGCCCTTCTGTAGCCCAGCGTCGAATCTCCAGCCGTTCTCTTCGTACTCCGCGTCTCTGCGGTGAGCCGTCGGCTCTTCGCGAACAATAGTCCCAGTCCCCTCAAATTCTCCGTGCCCTGAATCCGCCATAGCCTTCGCGAACGCGACGGCGGGCTGCGTCCCCGCGTTGATCTCCGTTGAATTTCGCCTTTGGGTTTCCTCACACCGACAAAATAATCCTTGACACAATACCAACCAGTCGGTATTTTATGTTCCGTACCGGATGGTGGGTACTAATATGGCCGCTGCTCCTAAAATCCACGAATCCAAATTCAAGCTCCTTGACTCCGCTCTCCTTGTCTTCCGCTCCAAAGGCTACTCCGCCACCCGCATCGAAGACATCTGCGAGGCCGCCGGCCTAACCAAAGGCAGCTTCTTCCATCACTTCACCACCAAAGAAGATCTAGCTCTAGCCGCAGCCGAGTATTGGGGCTTCATAACCAGTTCCGTTTTCGCCTCCGCCTCCTACCACTCCCTGCCAGACCCGCTGGATCGCCTGCTCGGCTATGTCGACTTCCGCAAAGCCCTCCTCCAAGGCGAGCTGCCCGAATTCACCTGTCTCATTGGCACCATGGTACAGGAGACCTACGACACCCACCCTCTAATCCGCGAAGCCTGCGACAAAAGTATCAGCGAACACGCCGCCACCCTCGAAGCCGACATCACCGAAGCGATCCGCAAGTACCGCATCCATCCCCGCTGGACCGCCAAGAGCCTCGCCCTCTACACCCAAGCCGTAGTTCAAGGCGCATTCATCCTCGCCAAAGCGAAACACGGTCCCGAAATCGCCGCGGACACTCTCGATCATCTCCACCGATACATCGAGCTGCTGTTCGACAAAACCTCTCTAGCCCGCACCTAAAGGAGTCCGTTATGCTGAAATCCGCCCCCATCCACGCTTACATCCCCGCATCAGACGTAGCCCGTGCGAGGAAGTTCTACGAAACCATAGTCGGCCTAGAACCTAGTCAGGAATATGCCGGTGGCGTGTTCTACAAATGCGGCGGCACCGAAGTCTTCCTCTATCCCACACCCAACGCCGGCACTTCCAAAGCAAGCCAGGCATTTTGGAGCGTCGAAAACGTCGAAGCCGAAGTCGCCGATCTGAAATCGCGCGGAGTCGAATTCGAATCCTACGATTTTCCCGGCTTCACAATGAAAGACCACATCCTCACCGCAGGCAGCGCAAAAACCGCCTGGTTCAAAGACACCGAAGGCAACATCCTCGCAATCAGCCAGCGCCTGTAAATGGAAATGCGCCGTGCGAAGGCTGCTTCTGTGCGCGACGGAGAGGCGCGGGAAAGGCTAAAATAGGTTCGTGATCCTGCTGCTCGACAACTACGACTCGTTTACCTACAACCTCGCTCAGTATCTCGGCGAAATGGGAAGCCAGCTCGAAGTCCGCCGCAACGATCAGATCACCCTCGACGAAATCGCCGCGCTCGAACCGGAGCGCATCGTGATTTCTCCCGGCCCCTGCACTCCGCAGGAAGCTGGAATTTCAGTGGAGCTGATTCGTCGATTCGCTGGAGAAATTCCAATCCTGGGAGTCTGCCTGGGCCATCAAGCCATCGGCCACGCCTTCGGCGGCAAAGTCGTTCGCGCCAAAGAATTACTTCACGGAAAAACCAGCGAAGTGCGCCACGATGGCAAAACAATTTTTCGCGGCCTGCCGAATCCGGTTACAGCGACGCGATATCACTCGCTGATCGTCGATCGCAAATCGCTTCCCCGCGAGCTGGAAATTTCAGCCGAAACAGCCGAAGGCGTGATTATGGCCCTGCGCCACCGCAAACTGCGCGTGGAAGGCGTCCAATTCCATCCCGAATCCGTTCTAACCGATTCGGGCAAACAATTGTTGCGCAATTTTTTAAGCCTGAACTGAGGATCGCCTGACGAAGAACTAATTCGCGAAATGTATGTGGAGTCTCACCACTTCATCTCGGCCAAAATTGCGCCATAGACTTCAATTCCCCGCCAGAAAAATCCGAGCTGCAAATTTTCATCGGGACTGTGCTGATTATCATCGTAGTTTACGATCGGCACCGTAATCACCGGCAATCCCAAATTTTCGAAAACATACATCGGCAAACTTCCGCCCAGAATCGGCGTTTTCACCAGATTTCCTCCGCTCGCATCATTCACAACTTCCGTGAGCTTCAGCGAAATCGGGCGAATCCATCGACGTCATTGCCGCTGGATAACCGCCGCTCGACATCGTTACTCTGCGCCACTTTTTCATGCATGCGCCGCTCCTCCATCGTCGGCTCATTCTCGGTGACAAAATATCCTTGCGCGCGAATGTGTGCGACCAGCCGATCGAATTGCATCTTCGGCGTGATGTTTTTCACGAGGCGCATATCAATCGCGGCGATTGCTCGCTCCGGAATTACCGTGCGCGATTGCTCACCTACATCTTCGCTTCGCAATCCATCCACATTCAGCGAAGGCTGCATGAGCAACTCCACGAGTTTTTTCCGCCGCCTTCCGGCTTTTCTATCGCCAACGCCTTCTCGAGCTCCGCATCATTATTGGGCATCTCTTCGAGAGCCTTTTGCGCCGCGGGTCCGAGCGGCTCAACGCCATCGTAGAATCCTGCGATGCGCACACGCCCATCATCGTCTTTCATGGTCGCCAGAAGTTGCGCCAAACGCATGGCCGGATTCGGCGCCCAGTTTCCGTAGTGTCCGCTGTGCAGCGAATGTGATGGACCGTAAACCGTAATCTGCGCATCCACAATTCCGCGATTGCCAAACACAATCAGTTGCCGCCCCGATTGATGCACTGGACCATCGCCGCTGATCACCAGATCCGCGGCCAGCAAATCACGGTGCGCCATCAGGGTCTTCGCGAGGTTCGGCGATCCCGCTTCTTCCTCGCCATCGAGCACCACCTTCACATTCATCGCGATGGGAATCTTTGCGGCCCGCAACGCATCCATCGCCGCGAGCAGCGCCACGATTGGCGATTTGTCGTCGCCCGATGAGCGCGCATACAAACGCCACTCATCCTTATATTTACCGTCAGCCGGAACCGGAATGATCTTGCCGCCGCTCTCAAATGGCGCATCGCGCAGCGTTGGCTCAAATGGTTTCGTTCCGTGCCATGTCGCTGCATCAACAGGCTGCCCGTCGTAGTGCATGTAGAAGATGATGGTGCGCTTCGCATTCGGCGTTTCCAGTTTGCCGAATACAACTGGACCGCGACCTTCGATTGTCGGCAGCAATTGCGTGGTGAATCCGCGCGCGCGCAGCATCTCCACGAGCTTCGCGGAGTTGCGCGGAATATTCGCGGTGTCTGTCGCCACGTTGGGAATCGCGAGCAACGAGATCAGCTCGGTCATCACCGGCGCTTCGTGCGCCTCGCGCCACGAGCGTACTTGCTGCGCAACTTGCGCGGAATTCTGCGGAGCCATTTGCGGCGCAGCCGAAACGCAGAAGCAAAGTGCAAACGGCAAAAGCAATCCAATTCGAAATCTATTCACGATCGTCTCCAGTTACAGTGAGTACGCCGAATCATAAGTATCACAACGAGTGTGCCGCGAACCTCATCTAACAGTGAACCCCAGCAGACCGATATCGTAGTATGGAAAGACTTCGACGAGGAGCTCTAGCGCGTGCGCATCGACGAAACACATCCCGAGACAAAGAAGCGGCTGCTTACTGCGGCGCTGATTGCTGCGAGCCTGATTTCGGCAGCGGCGGTTGCGGCGCCTGCGCCTGAACCGGCGCAGATCATGAAGTTCCTGGGGCAATCGATCGACTGGTATCGCCAAACGGATGTAGAGACGCACATCGCCGATCAACCGACAGATGTGCTGTTCGTGTATCAGGATCGGCAAGCTGCGAACCAGATTCTGGGCCTCGCATTTCAGTACGCGCTGGCGCAATCACAATTGATCGCGGCGCAGAATCCAAATCCCGCGCCGGCCGACGACGCCACGGGAGAATCGCAGGTCCAACGGCTCACGCGGCTCACAGCACAAGCCGATGACACTGTGAAGCGTGAACAATCCGACATCGATGCGACTCGAGCGAAGTTGGCGAACGCGGGTGGCAGCAATCGCGTGGTGCTCCAATCGCAACTCGATGAAGATCAGAGCGAACTCTCGCTGGCGCAGACGCGCAGCGAACTCCTGAAGAATATTCTGCAATTCTCCTCGGGCACGAGTACCGGCAAGACCAAAACCAATGATCTGGCGTCGCAGATCGCGGAGTTGGAACAAACAGTTCCCGAAGCGCGAGCTGCCGTATCCACAATGATGTCCACGATGGCGATGAACGCGCAGCGCGCACCCGCGGAGCAGGCGAAGCCGGAAAACAACATGCCGTCTGTTGCGGTTCCCACGAGCAAGCAGGTTCCTACTGGAATTCTTGGGCTCTCCGAAAGTGTGTGGGATTTGCGCGATAAGAGTCACACGCTGGAAGTTGCGATCCAATCGACGGCGGCGTTGATTCAATCGGCGCACGGATTGATGGCTCCGCTCACTTCGTCGCTGCAAGACGCCGCAAAACAGGGCGACGAACTCTCGAACCAACCTAACTCGAAAGACCCGAAAGCAACGGAGCAACGGAAGCAGCAAATAGACGCGCTCGAGATGGAGATCAAGAGGACATCGACCGCGTTCTTGCCGTTGGCAAAAGCCGGATATTGCTCGAGCGATATCAGGCCAACCTTATGAGCTGGCGCGGAGCGGTAACCAGCGAAGAGAGAAGTGAACTGAAGAGGTTGGCCGCTCGACTTATAACGCTGGGCATCGCGCTGTTTATCGCCACCATTATTTCTAGCTTGTGGAAGCGCGCGACGTATCACTACATTCCCGACGTGCGGCGCCGCCATCAGTTCATGCTGCTGCGGCGCATCGTGATGTTTTGTATATTCGCGATCATCATCGCACTCAGCTTTGCCACCGATCTCGGATCGCTCACCACTTTTGCTGGGCTGCTCGCTGCGGGAATTGCGGTGTGTTTGCAGAACGTGATTCTCTCGGCGGTGGGATATTTCGTGCTGCTTGGGAAATATCACGTACACGTCGGCGACCGGGTGGAAATCTCGGGTGTAGTGGGAAACGTAGTGGATATTGATCTCATGCGATTGTCGCTGATGGAAGTGGGCCAACCCGGCAGCGGCGCCGAAGGAATGCCCACAGGACGCACGGTGGAATTCTCCAACTCCACCGTGTTTCAACCCGCGGCGGGATTCTTCAAGCAGGTTCCGGGGATCAACTTTGTGTGGCATCAGGTGGTGATCACGCTGGAAGCGAAAAGCGATCATCACGCGGCTGAAGATCGCATCATGAAAGCTGTGAATGAAGTGTACGGCGCATACAGCGGAAAAGTGGAAGAGCAGCATGTGCAGATGGAAGAAGCGCTGAATCTGCCGGTGGCCGCGCCGAAGCCGCAGAGCCTGCTGCGATTCACTCCGAGCGGACTCGAAATTATCGTGCGATACCCGGTGACGCGCGAGAACGCATCGGAGATTGACGACAAGATCACGCGCGCGCTGCTGACCGTGATGGAGAATGAGCCGAATCTGAAATCAGTTGGCTCACCAGCGCCGGAAACTCCAGCGAAACCAAGCGCAACAACTCAGGGCGTGCAGGTGAAACCAATTCCTGAGCCAAATCCCGCGAAATAGAATCCCGGCCAGGAGTGCTACACTTTTGCCGGACGAATTCGAAATGTGTGGAGGCTCGGCATGATGACGCGCGCGATTCAGCAGAACGTGGAATTTGCCGCAGCGCCCGAGGCGCTGTTTGAGATGTATATGGATTCGAAGAAACATTCCGAATCCACCGGCGGCGTCGCAAAGATGAGCCGCAAGACTGGCGGAAAGTTTACAGCGTGGAACGGAATGCTGGCGGGCAAGAACTTGCTAATCGTGCCGAAGAGATTCATCGTGCAGAGCTGGCGCGGAACGCACTGGAAGAAATCCGATCCCGATTCCATCCTGATTCTGGAGTTCAGCAAGACGCCGCGTGGCGGCCGCGTGGACATGGTCCACGTCAATGTTCCCGAGCACGATCACAAAGGCGTCACGGAAGGCTGGCACCAATATTACTGGCGCCCGTGGAAAGCGTATCTAGCAAAGAAACGCAAAGCGTAGCCAGAAAATCTCCAATCAATCTGACGAGAAGTGGTGGGGACGGCGGGAGTCCAACCCGCGACCTAGGCGTTAGGAGTGCCTCGCTCTATGCATCTGAGCTACGTCCCCGGAGTGCGGATAGTTTATCGCGAAATGAGGAGGAAAGTTGTGGGATGCGCGCGGGGTACGGTGGCCGGATCACGAAAGGCTAAATGCACAGTCAAAACCGCAGCCTTATAACTCAAAGGGTGCGGCACCCCCGGAGCGAGCATCGTGCAAGCCCCAGACCTACGGTCGCGCGCGGGGAGACTTGAGTCCGGAGATTAGGAAATTGGCGAAGGTATTGGAAATTTCTTCGGAGTGGGCGGGGCCAGCGGGGTTGAACCAGCGGGCGATCCAGTTTACGGCACCGAGGATGGCGAAGCTGAGGAGTTTTGCGTCGCCGCGTTTGAATGTGTGGCGATTCATTCCTTCGCTGAGAATGCGGCGGATGCCGCGATCAAAACGGTCGCGCTTGGCTATGATGGTGCGGAGGCGCGCGGGAGAAAGCGGCTGAAGATCGAGCGTGAGAGCTACGCCATGAAGCTCGTCAATGATCATGTGGACGAAGGCGATAATGAGTTCGCGCAATTTATCTTCGGGAGATTTTTTCGAGGCTTCAATTTGATCGAGGAGATCGAGAATCAAGCCGAGGGAATAATCGTGGCAGAAATAGAGAATGTCTTCCTTGTTTTCGAAGTAGTAGTAAAGATTGCCCTTGGTCATTCGGAGGGAATGGGCGATATCGTCCATGCTGGCGCCATGGTAGCCGCGGCGGCGAAACGCTCCTGCCGCGCTGCGAAGAATTTCGAGGCGTTTATTTTCGCGCTTGGTTTTAGCGGGCTTGGCGGAAGATTTCTGCATAACGCGAGAGCGAATCATAGCATGCCGCGATTTTGTGGATTGCGCGCCGCGAATGCGATTCACCGGGAAAGCACAGCGCGCGCGAACGCCGCTTTGCAATGCCGGGCGGCCATGCTGAAATTCGATTGCGATGGGATACACCGCATTCGACCGGTTTGTGGCGCGGCAGCGATTTCGCGCGGCGCTTCCTTATGTGAAGCCGCAGTCGCGCGTTTGCGATGTGGGGTGCGGAATTGAAGCGGCGTTTTTGGATTTTGCGGCTGCGCGAATCGCGTCAGGTACGGGGATCGACGATCAAGTGGCGGATGGCACGGGCGGACAGTGGACTCGGATTCGCGCGGACATTACGAATCGGCTGCCTGTTGAGGATGCGAGCTTCGATCATGTAGTGATGCTGGCGGTACTGGAACATCTGCGCGAACCGGAACCAGTGCTGCGCGAAACTTTTCGTGCGCTGGCGCCGGGAGGGTCGCTGATTATGACTTGGCCGCAGAGCGTTGTGGACCCGATTCTGGGAGTGCTGCACAAAATTGGAATGGTTAGCGGAGAGATGGAAAGCGAGGAGCATCAGCGGCGGGTTCCGGTCGCGGATTTGATTTCGATGCTGAAGGAGATTGGGTACGTGGAATTTTTGCATCGGAGATTTGAGGTGGGATTAAATAATATTTTGGTAGCGACGAAGGCGGATCGCGGCCACTCCTGAACCAGAAGTCAGATTCGAAATACGAAGCGAACGGCAAATGCAACTGCAACTGCTTTCACCACAGAGACACAGAGGACACGGAGACATCGTGGCGACGTGCGATTTCTTGAGATAGGAACGGCGGCGGAGCAATCCGCGCGCTGCCCGTTATCTACAATTTGGACACACACGTACTTGCTGACTATTCCCACCGACTCAAAAGAACTCTAGCGTCTCAGAGGTAAGCCACAGTTGGCACTTACCGGACGATTCTGCCCGAAATAGAGCGAGTTGATGCGACACGACGAAATGCTTGGGCTATTGCCGCGCCTAGCCTATGGAATGGAAAATAGCCCCGGCTTGCGATTATTCGCGCTGGAGCTGCTGTTTTGGCTGGTCGTGATTCTGCTCACGCTGGCGTTGGTGCGATACCGTCCCGCGCTGCTGGAAAAGGCCGAGAATTCGCTGCGTTCGTTTAGCCAGCGCACTAGTGTGTGGCTCGTTGCGTTTCCTGCTGGCGTGATCGTGCTCCGCCTTCTTCTGCTCCACTGGCTTCCGATTCCTGTGCCAATTGTGCATGACGAATTCAGTTATCTTCTGGGCGCGGACACTTTCGCGCACGCGCGGCTGACGAATCCGCCGAGCCCGATGTGGGTGCACTTCGAAAGTTTCCACATCAATGTGCAGCCGACATATCAATCGATGTATCCGCCGGCGCAAGGAATGGCGCTCGCAGTTGGGCAAGTGCTGACGCATGTGCCATGGGTCGGAGTTTTGCTGACGACCTCGCTGATGTGCGGCGCGATTTACTGGATGCTGCTTGGATGGCTGCCGCCAACGTGGGCGTGGCTGGGCGGCGCGTTTGCGTGCGTCCGGTTTGGAATTTTTTCGTACTGGATGAATTCGTACTGGGGCGGCGCGGTCGCAGCGATTGGCGGCGCGCTGGTGCTGGGCGCCTTTCCGCGGCTCCGTCGCGATTTGAAAATGCAGACGATGTTTGTGTTCGCGATTGGATTGCTGATTTTGGCAAATAGCCGTCCGCTGGAAGGATTGCTATTCAGCATTCCGCTGATGATTGCGCTGGCGGTATTTGCGTTCGAAGAAATTCGCAGCCGAAAAATTGGCTGGGGAGCTCTCGCGAAAGTTGTATTGCCCGCGGCCGCGCTGCTGATGATGGGCGCGATGTGGATGCTGTTTTACAATTGGCGCGGAACTGGAAACCCGCTGGAGATGCCGTACCAGGTAAATTTCCAGACGTATCACATCAGCAAGCCATTTCTGTTCGAAAAGCCAAATCCGATTCCCGAATATCACCATTTGTCGATGCGGGCGTTTTATGTGTTTCACGAACTACCGGATTTGATGATTGCAAAATACGACTTGGGATATCTGACGCGGCTGAAGGGCAATGTTTACTATGCGTTTTTCATCTGGCCATTCGCGCTGCTGATTGGGCCCTGCGTGTATGCGATGTGGCGGAGCGAGTTGCGTGTGGTTCTATTTTCGGTGGCATTCATGTGCGCCGATTTGTTCGCGCAGGTTTGGCCGCCGCATGCGCACTATGCGGCGCCAGCGGTGGGCGCAGTGTTTCTGGCGTTGCTGTTCAGCGCGAGGCACTTCAGGAATTCACAGAGCGCTTATGCGATCTGGGGATCGCGGGCACTGGTGATGGTGATGGCGGTTTGGATGCTGAGCCCGATCGCGGAGACGTTGCGAGATCCCTACCAACTGAGGCCGACCAGCTCCAAGCCAAAAGCAACGCAGGTGGCCGAAATTAAAGCCGGACCGATGCCACTTCAGATTCGACGCGCGCGGATTCAGTCTGAATTAGAAGCGCGTCCCGGAAAGCAGCTGATTATCGTGCACTATCCATCGTATTCGGATGTGCCCGCGCAGGACTGGATTTACAACGACGCGGATATCGATAACGCCCACGTGGTGTGGGCGCGCGACATGGGCTACCTGAAAAATAAAGAGCTGCTGAAGTTTTTTCCGGACCGGCAAGCGTGGTTCACGGATCGCGGGGACGCGACGTCTTCCATTTTGCCTTACGACGAAGTGATGGCTCCGATCAAGCTGGCGTTTGACGCCGCGGCTGAGGATATGAATACCGCGCAAGTTGCAAATGTGAGCGCACAGGTTTCTTCTGCGAAAGCGAAGACCACGGCGGCGCATCGCACCGAAAATTTGGCACCCCATTCCTGGTGAAAATGAAACCATGCCCCGACAGAAAACTTCAATCATAATTGGAGCAGGACCCGCGGGACTCACCGCGGCGTACGAACTGCTTACGCGCACAGACATCAAGCCCATCGTGATCGAGGCGAGCGATCAGATCGGCGGCATTTCGTGCACCGTGAACTATCGCGGGAATCGGATTGATATCGGCGGGCACCGTTTCTTTTCAAAGAGCGATCGCGTGATGAACTGGTGGTTCAAACATTTACCGATGGAAAAAGCGGCCGATTCGCAGGTGCGGATCAATTATCAGGGAAAGTCGCGCGAAGTGGCGGCGAACGGCGGCGCAGAATCGAGTGAACACGAATGCGTGATGCTGATCCGCGAACGCAAATCGCGGATATATTTTCTGCGAAAATTTTTCGATTACCCGATTTCGCTGAGCGGCGACACGATCAAGAAACTTGGACTGTTCAGGATTGCCGGGATCGGATTCAGCTACGTGTGGCGCGTGGTGTTCCCGCTGAAAGAAGAAAAGAATCTGGAGCAGTTTTTTATAAACCGGTTCGGCGAAAAACTTTATCTGACGTTTTTCAAATCTTACACGGAGAAAGTGTGGGGAGTTCCGTGTACCGAGATTGACGCGGAATGGGGAGCGCAGCGAATCAAGGAACTTTCGGTGTGGAAGACCGTGAAACATTTCGTTAAGAAGAAATTTCAACGTAAATCTTCGGAAGTTTCGCAAAGAGATACGGAAACGTCGCTGATCGAACGATTTCTCTATCCCAAGTATGGTCCCGGGCAGATGTGGGAAGTGGTGACCAAGAAAATTCAGGATATGGGCGGCGCGGTGATCATGCAGGAGAAAGTTCGCGAGATTCACGCGCACGACGGAGAAATTACAGGCGTGACCGCGGTGGATCGCGACGGAAATTCGCGCGTTTATGAGGGCGACTATTTTTTCTCGACGATGCCGGTTCGCAGCTTGGTTCGCTCAATGAAAACTCCCGTGCCCAGCAACGTGAAAGAAGTAAGCGATGGGTTGATGTATCGCGATTTCATCACCGTGGGGCTGCTGCTGAATGACTTGAAAATTCACGATGAAACCGTGGAAGGCAAGAAACTGATTCCAGATAACTGGATTTACATTCAGGAACCGGATGTGCTGGCAGGACGGTTGCAGATTTTCAACAATTGGAGCCCCTGGCTGGTGAGCGATCCGGGGAAAGTATGGGTTGGCGTGGAATACTTTTGCAATGAAGGCGACCAGCTGTGGAACCGGACCGACGAGCAACTGAAGCAGCTCGCGGTGGAAGAGCTGGCAAAAATCGGCATCATCGAAAAAAGCGCGATGCTCGATTCCGTGGTGCTGCGGATGCCGAAAGCGTATCCGGCGTATTTCGGAACTTATTCGCGATTTGACGAGATCCGCGAATATCTGGATTCGTTCGAAAATTTGTTTCCCGTCGGCAGAAATGGAATGCACAAGTACAACAATCAGGATCACTCCATGCTTACGGCGATGACGGCGGTGGACAATATTATTGCCGGACGAAAAGACAAATCGAATATTTGGGACGTGAATACGGAAGTGGAATATCACGAAGAGAAGGCTGTTCCCGAAAACGCGGACGCGGTCGCGGATGAGGCTGAGGAGTTGGTTGGAGCGGGGACGCATTCTTCCACTTCGCCCGGGAATTGAACGACGCAATTCGCATCGCCCTCATTGCTTGGAACGCACAGTTGTGTACCCGCCAGCGCCTTCGGGGGCTTGAGTACGCCTCTATCTGCTAGAATTGAATTGGCTGATTCTCCATTAAGCCAATGCCGAAAACTTCGCCAACAGCTCCGAAGCAGCTGAAATTGCGGCGCGGAATGCGTTTTCTGCGCACGCGAATGCGCGAGCTGCGCATGATCGCGTGGGGCCTGATGTCTACCAAGCACCCTCTGCTGGTACACATTATTCCGGTGCGGCGATGCAATCTGGCGTGTACGTATTGCAACGAGTTTGATGATTTTTCGAAGCCGGTGCCGATCGATGAGCTGAAAAAGCGCATCGATCACCTCGCCGATCTTGGCACTTCTGTTGTGACCATCAGCGGCGGCGAGCCGTTGCTGCATCCCGAACTCGATGAATTTATCGCGCACATCCGCCGGCGCGGAATGATCGCGGGGCTCATTACGAACGGATATTTGCTCACGGCTGAGCGGATTCACAGCCTGAATCAAGCGGGGCTGGAGCACCTGCAAATCAGCATTGATAACGTAAAGCCCGATGACGTATCGAAAAAAAGTTTGAAGGTGCTGGATCAGAAACTGAAATTGCTAGCGGAGCACGCGATTTTTCAGGTGAATATTAATTCGGTTCTCGGCAGCGGCGTAGCGGATTCCGAAGATGCGCTGGCGATCGCCCAACGCGCGCTTGGACTGGGATTCACCAGCACGGTGGGAATTATTCACGATGGGCACGGACAACTTCGTCCGCTGGAAAAGCGCGATCACGATATTTTCAAGAAAATTCTCGAGCTGGGCAAGCGTTCCTTCTCGCGATTCAACGGATTTCAAATGAACATCGCGGAAGGCAAGCCCAACGAATGGCGATGCCGCTCGGGTTCGCGTTATTTGTACATATGCGAGGATGGCTTGGTGCACTGGTGCTCGCAGCAGCGCGGCCGCCCGGGCACGCCGCTCGCGGAATACACACGCGCAGATGTGAAGCGCGAATATTACACAAAGAAACCCTGCGCGCCGCGATGCACCGTTTCGTGCGTGCAACAAATTTCGATCATCGATAACTGGCGTGGCGAGCAGAATTTGAAGCCCGCGCCTCCGCGTCGCCGCGACGTGGTGCAACTAACATAGTTCTGCGCGCTCGCCTGCCGCTTCCCAACATTTCTGCACGCAAGACCAGTTGTCTGTTACGAGCCTCTACAGCGCCCATTCCCTTGTAAACACGCCCGATTCGCAGCACTCTGACATCAGGAAAATTGCGAGATGGCGCCGAATCACTTACATGAAGGGGGGAACTTGGGCGCACGCGCGGACGTTCGCGCCGACGCACTTACGCCGTCGCATGTCTCCACTCCTGCGCATGGCTCTCCGCGACCGCACGATGAAAAAGTGGCAACTGGCGCGCCAAGCGATCTTCCCGCCGTCGAAGTTGTGGGAGCCGCGGTCTCGAAATTTCTGCGTTCCTTTCAAGCGCTTATCTTATCCACGCGGCTTTACGACGAAGGGCATTCGCTCACGATTGCCGCGGCCGAATCCGCCGAACAACATTTGCACGAAGCGCTGATGCTCGTTGTGCCCGTCGCGATTCGTGTAGATGAAAACTCACTCTCGTTTCACCGCGGGCCGGGCAGCGCGCGCGCGAAGCTCGAAGGCAGCGACATGTGGCCTGCCATCGCACAAAACTGGCGGCGCCTGGGGCTGCGATCGCTCGTGTTTCTGCCGCAGACCACGCGCGCGGAATTGGAATCACTGGCGCATGTGCTGAGCGCGCGAAGAATGCGCGTGGAAGAATGGACGGCGCTGCTTACGTCGGAAGAAATTCGCGGCATCCGCGCGAATGTTCGAATTCAGGTGCAGGCGACGACTCCCGTGCTGGCTACGCTGGCCGCCGCGTTGGTGGCGCACGGTGCGGTGCCCGCGGATAGCCGCACTCCCGGCGCTGCGCCCACGCTCGACGATCTTTCGGCGGCACTGCGCGTGCTCTCGCGGCTTGAGCCCGCGGCCGGCGCGGATGCCCCGCAGAAAACCGCTCAAGAGCTTCACGCCGTGCTCGCCGACGCCGAGCGCAGAACTCTTTCGCAAATTTTGGGAATGATGTCGCGCACAATCTCGCACGAAAACGAAGCGAGTGAACAATATCTTGCCCGCCTCGCCGAGGGACTGCTCCTCGACACTCTCGCCGCGCAATTTGCGAACACCCGCCTGCCGATTCACGATGTACGAAATTTATTTTCGGCGCTGGGCGACGCGATTGCGCAGGCGATTTCTCCCGCGCCGATCGCGACGCGCGACACGCCGTTGCGCGACGCCTCTGCAGGGAACGTGTCGTTGCGCGATGCGATGCCGCTGCCGGCCGCATTGTCGCGCGCGGCAAAAGTGCTTGCGCCAAACGTAGCGCGCGCGGCCGCAACAGAGGGCGAAGAGACTACTCCCGAAGCTTACGCGGAATTATTGCGCGAACGATTCTGGGACCAGATGCCCGCGCGAGAAAAATCAATTGTGCTGCGCGGCCCCGATGCTTGGTGCGTGCCCGGAAAATCGCTTGAGCGATACATCGTGCAGCTTGTTGGTCTCGATGACGGCGCGCGCGGCGATGCGCCTTGGCGCGAAGCGCGAATCGTGCTGCTGAATTATTCCCGCGCGCTTGCGGCGGAAGAACCGCGTCCGCGGCGCGTGGTCGCGGGCACACTTCTGGAATTGATTCCGTTAATCGAACGACTGTGGCAAGACGAGATTCCCGCGGAAATTGATCGCGCTGCGGCGCGCAGCCTGATCGCGGAAACTTCTCCCGGCATCAGCGCGACGCTTTTGCAATTGGTGGAGTCACTGGCACAAAGTGCGAAACGGCGGCGCGAGTTTTCGCGATTCGAATGGATGCTGGATCAAACTTCGCAACTGGTGCACTCCGAAGACGCGAAGCGCGCGGACATCGCCGCATTCATCGCGCGCGAAACTACAGGCGACGCGTGGCGCGAATTGGTGGAGGCCGCGCTCGCGGGAAATGCTCTCGATCCTGCTCTGCCGCGAATTTTGCGGCGCGATCCAACGCGGCTCGTGGAATATCTGGGAACATCGCTCGCCGCGAGCGGAGGTTCCAACGGGCTCGCGCGAATGACGGAACTCGTGCGCGCGTGCGGCGAGCCGGTTTTCGGCGCGCTGGAATCGGGATTGTACGACGCGCGCAGCCAGCGAGCCGCCACTGCGGTGAAGTTGCTCGCTGCCGCCGATCCGCAACGCCTCGTGAAAGCATTGCCGCGCGCGATGCCGGGCTGGGAGTGGAATTTGCAAGACATGGCTGTCGGCGAATTGAGCAGGCGCGAAGGCGTCCCCGCGATTGCGGGCGTCGCGCGCGCGTTTGCGGCGATTTTGCCGGAGGCGCACGAAATGGTTGCGCCGATGATGATCGACGCGATCGGCATCGCGAACGAAACATCGGCGATTTCTCTGCTGATGCAAATTGCGGCGGGCGAACTCGAAACTCAACGCGATATTTTTATTCGCATCAAAGCGGTGGAAGCGCTGGGGCGCATGAAGGCCACGCAAGCCGCGGCGCTGCTGCGCGTAATTGTCCGCGAGCATCAGGGACTCGCGCACGTTGAGCCCGCGGGGCTGCGCGCCGCTGCGGAAGAAGCGCTCGCTATGATGGAAAATCGCCCATCGTCTGCGCGCGTGCGAGCCGCGGATGAATCTCGCGTAAAAACAAATCAGGAACATTCGCGGCCGCGAAGATACATTCGCATTCCACTCGAGCGTCCGTTTGCCGCTCGCATTGAAGGCGCGATGGCGGCGAAAGCAGGAGTGAGCATCATCAGCCTGGGCGGTGCGTTTATCGAATCAGCAGCGCGCATGACTCCCGGCGAGCAGCTGCACCTGGATATTCGCGCGGGCCTGCGGCACATTCGCTCCACCGCGATTGTGCGAAATATTTCGCCGGCAGGCGGCGGAGTGGAATTCCTTCACATGGCGCAGAAAGATCGTGAGAGGCTGCGGAGGCTGGTGCGGAAGCTGCAAGCGTAAGACAGCACGCGCGCAAAATTCGCGGCGGCACTTTCACACACCCAAACTGATCTGAAATTTTCCGGATAAATCTTAATTGCCGCAACGAATGGAAGAGCGAGCTGCGCTTACTCGTTCGCTGGCTCTGAAGAACCCGTCGCGGTAATCGGTTCCGGTAAACTCTCCACGGGATCGAGCGCTTCAATATCGCGTGTACTCGCCACACCCAGCTCGCGAAATTTATTCGCGCCGGGAAACAATCGCGAATTAAACGAACGCACCGCCTTCGAGTAAGCGTCATTCGCTTTTTCGAGCCCGCGGCCCGCTTCGCGAAGATGATCGGAAAAAACAGCCAGCCGATCGTACAAATCGCGGCCAAGCTCGCTGATCTGCGCCGCATTTTCGGCAAGCGCTTCCTGCCGCCAGCCGAACGAGACTGCTTTCAACAGCGCAATCAGCGTGGTGGGGCTCGCGAGGATCACTTTCTTATTCATCGCTTCTTCAATCAGCGTGGGAGCGCGTTCCAGCGCCGCGCTGAAAAAAGATTCGCCCGGCACAAACAGAACCACAAATTCCGGCGACTGATCGAATTGTTTCCAATATTCGCGCGTGGAAAGATTTTGCACGTGGGTGCGAACCAGCCGCGCATGCTCATCCAGCAACCGCTCGCGCTCCTGTTCATTTTCCGCCGCCGACGCAGCGAGCAGCGCGTGTAGCGGCACTTTCGCGTCAACGACGACGCTTTGTCCTCCGGGAAGATGAACGATCAGATCAGGGCGCTGGCGGCTGCCATCTTCCGAATCCATCGAAACTTGCTCGGCGAAATCGCAGTGATTCACCAGCCCCGCAAGTTCTACAGCGCGGCGCAACGTAAGCTCACCCCATCGCCCCTTTACCTGCGGCTGCCGCAGCGAATGAGAAAGCGTGCCGGTTTCTTCGCGAAGTTCTTTGCTGGTTTCCGCGAGCATCTGCAACTGGCCGCGCAATTCGCCGTAGGCTTCCTGGCGCGAAGATTCCACTTGCGAGAGCCGCTCGTTTAATTGCGCGAGAGTCGATTCCAGCGGCGCGACAATCCCTTCGATCGCCACTTTACGCAGTTCCAAATCGCCGAGCGTATCGCCGCGCAGTGATTCGAATTTCGAATTGGCGAGTTCCAGAAATTGCTGCGTGGTTTTGCCAAGCGCTTCGCTGGCCAATCCCTGAAACGCTTCGCTGAATTTCGAGCGCGCGTCGTCCAGCAACTTTCGCTGCTCGTCCAGGTTTTCGCGGACTTTTGACGCGGTGGTTTCCGCCACGGTGCGGCGCTGCTGCTCTTCGTTGAGTTTTTCGCGCAAGCCGTCGCATTCCACGCGCAAATCGGCGGTTTGCCTGCGAAGCTCCGATTCCACCGACTGGTGCCCGCCCGCTCCTGCTTCCAATTCGCGGATTCGCGATGCCGATTGTTCCACAGCGCGGGCTCGCGACCAGAACCATGCCAGCACAAATCCCGCGGCAAATATCAGCGCCGCCACTCCAATTTCAATTGGACTCAGGGAAAAACTATTCATCGATGCCTCGTGAGGGGACTCGCTGGAAATTCAATCTTAGCATACGCGCACGGAGTGACTTCGGATGGAACTGTGTATGTATGCGAGAGCGGTTAACTGGCGAGGGCGATCCACACAGCTTCGAGATGGCGGCCCACGATCGGTGGAGGATCTTCATCAAGCATGCGCTCCACATCCTGCAGCACATCTTCCACGCGATTAGGCTCGCCGTTCAAACGCTCGAGAGCGCCATCCACGCGCGCGCCCAATCCCCTTTCGCGGAATCGCGTGCGGCTTCCAGCGCTCGCCGCGCCGCGGCGAGATCGCGCGTCGCGCTTCCCCGCACCGCCAGCCGCGCGCTGATCGAAATTTCGCCATCGTGTATGCCGTGAATCTCCACTGCGGCTTCGTTATTCGCGCCGCCGCGGGAGACGATCCGTTGAAACGCGCCGCCAACCAATTCCACAACTCCGGGCGAAAGATTCAGCAGCACGATCGGCGTCTGGTTCTGCGTTCCATCCACGTGTACCACGAGCTGCTGCGTTTTCCCCGGCCGCAGTCCGGCCGCGGCGGCTCCGTGCTCTCGTCGTTCAATGCGCAGCGATACCACGTCCACCGAAGTCGCTACGCCGCCACCTTTCGAAATCTCGATGCGAAGACTTCCGCTTCCCAGCGGCGTTTGCGGAGAAAGCCAGAGTTCTAGCGAAAGCGGAGACGAAGCGACCACCAATGCGGGCTGGCCGCCGAGCGTCACATGGTTGTCGTCCGCATCACCGCGAAAATTCGAACCATTCACCGTGAAGTGGTCAGAGCGCGTTACCGCGCGCGGGCACGCGACGATGAGAATCTGCGATGCGGGAAGGTCTGTCTGTGCGACGACCACGCTTGAGGCGCGCACTTCCGTTCCAGTGATTGACGCGAGAAATGGTCCCGGTTCTGAGGTGACTACAAAACGTGCGCGTCCGGTTTCGTCCGTCGTCACGCGCCTGCCGGTCGACAAATCCACCGACACGCCGGAAACAAGTTGGCCCTGCGCATCGAGCACCGCGAGCGTGCCGGGCTTGTCGACGGCCAGTAGCGCAGGAAGAATAATTTCAGCGGCTGGTGATGAGGCCGGCTTCCGCTGCGGCGGGTTTGTTTGCGCGGACGCTAGCGTCGCGCACATTAAAAACGCGGACGCTAAAAAATAGCGCCACACTCGAAACACGCGAACGGTGTCGCAACATTATTGCGATTGTAACTCGCACCCGGCGCGTACAGCGAACAAGCCACTCGCGATCACCGCGCGCAAGCGATTCTTGTCGAACTCTCTTAGCTACTGATTCGCTGCGCCGGATCCGGTCGTAGTTGCGGCGGGTCCGCGTTCTTCACATACTTATCGAACCAATTCAGTTTTTCCCACAGCACGTGCTCGATGGTTTCCTTCGCCGCGTATCCGTGCGCTTCAAGCGGCAGCGTAACGTATCTCACCGTGCCGCCATTTCCTTTGATCGCGCGGTACATTCGCTCGCTCTGAATCGGAAACGTGCCCGAATTGTTGTCTGCCTCGCCGTGAATCAGCAGAATCGGCGCCTTGATTTTGTCCGCGAAAAGAAATGGCGACATTCCGATGTAAGTGTCCTGCGCTTGCCAGATTGTCCGCTCCTCATTCTGAAATCCAAATGGAGTCAGCGTGCGGTTGTACGCGCCGCTTTCCGCGATTCCCGCGCGGAAAACGTCGGAGTGTGCCATCAAGTTCGCGGTCATGAACGCGCCGTAGCTATGTCCGCCCACGCCAACGCGATTCGGATCCACCACGCCCATGTCGGCGACCTTATCGACGGCGGCTTTGGCGTCCGCGACGATCTGTTGCACGTAAGTGTTGTTCACCGTTTCCGGATCGCCGATTACCGGCATCGCGGAAACGTCGTCCATCACCACGTATCCGTCCAGCAGAAAAAATAATTCCGAATATCCGCGAATCACCGTGAAGCGATACGGCGAGCCCGTAACTTCTCCGGCCGCCGCGGCATTCGCAACTTCGCGCGGATACGCCCAGAAAACCGCGGGATATCGCGTGCCGTGTTTGTAATCCGGGGGCAGGTACACCTCCAACGAAAGATCCACACCGTCGGGCCGCTTGTATTTCACAAGTTCTTTTTTGATTCCGCGAATCTGCGGCTGCGGATCGGGAAAATCCGTAAATTTTTTCGCATCAGCCGCTCCCGCAGCGCGAATGAAATAATTCGGCGGATCGTCGGGAGTCTCGTGCCGCGTGAGCAATTGCGAGCCATCCGGCTTTTAAAACTCCAGCGACGCTCTCGTATGTTTTCGGCGGACACTCGAAAATCCGCGTGGATTCGCCTGTACGAATATTGTAGCGATCCACAAACGGGCGATCGCCCTCGGGCGACGCACCAGGTCCCTCCAGGAAAAGAAAGTCGCCTTGCTGCCGGATCGCCTCATGGCCGTTCGCGAGTTCCACGAGCATCGGCGTGCCGGGAGCGTGGTAGCGCTCATCAGCGTCGAGCGTCCAAATTAATTTTGGCTCTGCAGTGGTGATTTTTCAGTCAAGAAAAAATACTCGGCTGCGATGCGCTGCCCGGCTCGAATCGCGAAGAATCGCAAAATCGCCCGCCTCGCTCCATTCAATTCCAGCAAAGCGATCGTCGGTGCGCGCGAATTCGGCAGGCTGGCCGGAGAACGGAGCGGAAATCCACATCAGCCGGTCGCGCGCTCCCGAAAACTTCTTGCGCGTGTTTCCGCCGTCGTTCGCTTGCACCCACACAAGCGTCGCAGGTGCCGTTGTACGCCACGTCACGTTGCGCTGAAAATTCTGGACGCCTCCCACTGGTACGTCGTCCGCGAGCGGCACATCCGCCACGTTGTAAACCACTTTTCCGGTGCGGTCCCACACCTCAATCGTGCGAGGAAAAGCGTTATCGGGCAGCAGAAACGAATACGGATGGTGCAGCTTTCCGACCAGAATGTGCTTCCCATCCGGTGCGGGACTCGCCGTAATAAAAATTGCCGGTTTGCCTACAGGAATAATTTTTTCCGATACAAAACGCGCCACCATTCCCGCCGGCAGATTCTTCGATTTATCATTAAGTTCCACAATCACAAGTTGCGAACGCGCGTAGTAATCGAATAGCTCAACGTCGTGATCGTTCTGCAGCAAGTCTTCAAATGTCGCCACCGCTGTCGCGTGTCCGCTGCTCTCCTCCACGTGCGGACCGGATGGAACTTTCGGCTCCGCTGGAACAGATCCACGCGCGGCCGCCGAGAGTGCCGCGCGGCAAAGCAGCGTGTAACTGTCTCCCATCCATGCGCACGCGCCGTTTCCGCCGAATCCTCCGCTCAGAATAGAATTCAATTCGAGCCCGGCAACTTCGTGCGCTTTGCCGGTCGTGTCTCCAATCCATAGCCGCGTAGAATTTAGCGTCACCTGCGTGACGATAAAGTGCTTTCCGTCGGGCGCCCACATCGGCGCGCCCAAATTTCCAGTCGCGGGCAGCGCAACGCGCGTTTCCGCTCCATCGGGAATATGTTTCAGCACGAAATCGGTGAAGTGCGCAGGGTTGTGCTGGCCGCTCGTCAGCGGATTGATTCGCAATCCCGCGAGCCGCAGCATCGGCTGCGACATATCCGCGATCGAAGGATACGGAATTGCGCGGAACATCAGCACGTAGTCCATTGCAGGGCTCACGCTCGCGTTTGGCGTTGTCGGCGCCTCCAGCACCTTCAAAATATTCTCTGGCGGTTTCTGATATTTCGTTTGCGCGCCAGCTTGGTTCGCAGCCGGCATCGCCACCGCGCACAGCACGACAATCCAAATCGCCGCTCGCAAGAAACTTCCGCAATGATTCCGAATAACTCGCGCTCCAAAATTCATGATTCCCTCCGCATCTAGCACACACGAATAATAGCGATTCACAACGCCTATCCCGCCGAATGCAGGCGCATTGTGGCACAACGCAATTCGCAAGAATACATTTCTGTGGGGACAAGGACGGCGGATCGCCGCCTCAGGTTTCGCGAACGCCATTAGCAAAAAGGATTGGAAATTTTCGCGGCGGGACAGGCGCGAAGCAGCTTAGTGGCTCTGCTGCATCAGTTCGTAAATCTTCGAATCCACAAACAATCGGAATAACACCGGATCGAGTTCGTTGTCGCGCACGCACATATCCAAAATATCCAGCGCGCGATCCGGCGAAACCGCCTTCTTGTACGGACGATCGGCCGCCGACAGCGCATCAAAAATATCGCAGATCGTCATGATCTTCGCCTGAATCGGAATCGCGTCACCCTTCAAGCGGTACGGATATCCGGTGCCATTAATTTTTTCGTGATGAGCGCGCGCAATCTTCGGAATGTCGCGCATATTTCGCGTCCACGGAATCTGCATCAGAAAATTAAAACTGTGCACCACGTGCGATTCAATTTCATCCCGCTCGCCCGGATCCAGGCTCCCTTGCGGAATCGACAAGAAGCGAATCTCCTCCGGAGTCAGCAAGCCGCTGCTCTCGCCCGCGCGGATCGCGAAACGTATGCTGCGCAATGTTATAAAGCCGATCGAAATTTCCTTCCGGCAGCACCGTGGGCTCATTCGCGCGCAGCACAAAATCGAACGCATCTTCTAATTCCGCGAGCTTCTCTTTCAGTTCGCGATCAATCCGCTCCAGCTCGCCGTTCGCGCGATCCATTCCCAGCCGCAGCACCGCATCCAGTTTCGATTTTTGATAGCGCGCTTCCAATTCTTTGCGCGCGTAATCGAATCGCGTCTCCACCATCGAAAGTTGCGACGGATAAAGTTTTTTCGCTTTCACCAGCACTTCTTCGCGCACCGCAACTTTGCCGAAATCGTGCAGCAGCGCCGCGTAACGGATTTCTTTCATCTGCTCGGGAGTAAATCGCACGCCCGAATAAATTCCCGAATCCGCGCGGTCCACGACTTCCGCAAGGCCACACGTCATGTTCGACACGCGATGCGAATGTCCAGAAGTTGTCGGATCGCGTTGTTCGATCGCCAGCACCGACGCTTTCACAAATCCCTCGAACAGCCGCTCGATATCCTGGTACAGCTTCGCGTTTTCGTAACTCACCGCCGCTTGCGACGCCAGCGATAGCGTCATCTGCAGCATGCGTTCGGGAAATGCGTGAACGTGCTTCACTACCGTATCCGGAGTGGTTAGTCTCACCTCGGGATCGGGCTTGCAATTAATCAGCTGCAGTACGCCAAGCACTTCCCCCTTGGCGTTTTTCATCGGAATCGTTAGCAGAGATTTTGTGCGGTAACCGTATTCGCGATCCACGCGATCGTTGAATTTGTACGGCGCGGTCTCCGGCAAATCGTAAGCATCCGCAATGCTCAGCGGAGTGGCATGCAGCGCCACATATCCCGCGATCGAAGTCTCCGAAATCGGCAGCGTTATTTCGCGCATCGGAAACGGTATGCTTTCGTTTTCAGAAAGCTGGAAGCGTAGCATCCGCTCTCCGTCAATTTCTCCGTTGTCGTCGCCAATGTTTCGTTTTTCTTCCACTACATAAATCGAACCCGCATCCGCGCCGGTCAATTCGCGCGCTTTGCGCAAAATCAATTCCAAAACTTCGCTCGATTCGTGCGCCGCCGAAAGCGACACTCCCACTTCATGCAGCAGACGAATTTCGCGCTCGGATTTCGCGAGTTGCACCCGCGCCGCGGCCTCGCGTTCCACCAGCCGCAAATTCTCAAACGCCATCGCCAATATCGTGTCCAGCGCCTCGCGGGAGGCGTCTTTTGGTAGCCAGCCGGACCACGGCAGGCCGCCCCCCTTTAGGGGCTTTCCGTTCTCCATCACGCCGATCAGCCGCGCGCCGGTCTCTTTCACCAATTCGCGCAAATCATCAGCATTCTCGTGGGAAGGATCGGCCAGGATCACCGATAGGGGCGTTTCGTCGTGCCCGTTATGCCCGTTAGTCTTGCCGGGGGAAGGCAGAGGGAGCACGGAATACTGGCTGCGAATCCACGAAACCCATTTCGTGGGCAGGCTTTTCTTAGACACCAATACTTGTTCGCGGGCCGACATAGCAGACGCTTTCCGATGAGCATATCGAGTATATCGAAACGCATGGTTTGGCCACTGGTACCCGTGAACGGTGTGTTCCAGAAACAAACAGGTGCGCCAGACTGGCACGTTCGACATTGCTACGCTCGCAAATCGGCATCGATTTGCGTAACCTGTTGATTCATAGCCCACTCCGCTTGCCTCTGCGCTTGCCTCTCTGCTAGCCTGCCACGCGCTGTCATTCAATCTTCAGCGAAGCCAGAGGCAAACACTTGCGAATTGATGTGGGCGCGAGCACCAGTGTGGGGCGCGTCCGGGAAAATAACGAAGACGCTTACCTCGTCTCCGAGCCCGACGGACTGTTTGTGGTCTCCGACGGAATGGGCGGCGAAGCCCACGGCGAAGTTGCATCCGCTCTTACGGTGAAAGCGATCGCCGAGCATTGCAAAGCCGCAGCCGCTGATCCCACAACAACGCTAGTAGGCATAGATAATCCCGATGTTTCCGCGCAGGCGAATCGCCTGGCAAGCGCAGTGCGCGCAGCGAATCTCGCTATCTTCCAATCAGGGGTGGTGAATCCGGAGCAGCGCGGCATGGGCGCGACGGTAGTCGCTGCGTGGCTCAACGGTTCCGATCTCAGCGTCGCGCATGTGGGAGATAGCCGAATCTACTTATTTCACACCGGCGAGTTGAAGCAAATCACTGCCGATCATTCGCTCGTTGCCGAGCAGGTTCGCCACGGATTGCTCACTCCCGCGCAAGCAGCTGTCAGCACATTTCAGAATGTGCTCACGCGAGCGCTGGGTCCGCGCGAAGAAGCCAAAGTCGATGCCGCCGATCACAAAGTCGTTTCTGGAGATATCCTTCTGCTCTGCACCGATGGAGTTACGCGCATGGTTTCCGATGCCGATCTCGCCGCGAAACTTGCGTCTGCGAAGACCGCTCAGCAAGCCGCCGATGAGCTGGTAGCGCTAGCCGATGAGCGCGGCGGGACCGACAATTCCACTGTGGTAGTCGTCCGAATTCTGTAAATCCCTTCTTCGCAAGACCGACAAGTTAAAGCTCCTTGGACAGGCTAATTTTCCGTTAACCTCTTTATTTTTAATATTTTAATGGCGTTTCATGCGTCAGACACCCCCACCCCATTGTTTTTGTAAAGTGATGATTCCAATAGACTTATGTAGTACTATTACTAAAAAGTTGTTCATTCTAAAGGAGTTAGGTCCGTTTTTGGGTGTGTTTTTTGAGGTGTTTTGGGGGTAGTACCAAAACTAGGTCCTCACAGGGGAGGTGCGCTCGGCTTTGGGTGTGGAGAATAGCGCTCCCGATCCCCGTTGCTAATTAAGTCTCATAAATATAGCCGTCCTGAAGGCCCCAAGAGCCGTCCTGCTCTCCCTTCAGCAAGAAATCGACGATAGCGTCCACGTTTCCTGTCGATGGGGCAGCAATTGCAAACAAATTGCCTTCGCGTTCAAGAAGAACGTCGAACTCGAGAACAGAAGTCACTAGCTGGTCAGCCAGTGAGGAATCGTGGAGAAAAATTCGGTAAATGCTGTATCCGCCGCGCGTTAGGACTTCCTTGAACCTTAGATATCCCGCAGGGTTTTCGACCGTAGCGATCGTGTCGCGGTAGGAGATGTCGTTGAGGTAGAAAGGTATGCTTGCGACGATGCATTGCGTGCACTCTGGATCGATCGGTTTGCAGCGAAGGGCTTCAGCATCCCTGGATTTCGGATACCCCTCTGGGTCCTTTTGAATCTGGAACCAAACTTCGACTTCGAGGGTTTCTTCCGAAGGATTCATCGTTCTGCTCCACCGTTACTGCGTCGTATCCGCGGCTTGAACAATTTGAAATGACACTTATTGAGGCCGATTCGATTTTAGGTTTTCCCGTCCTCGCATCTCTCCAACATTTGATACGATCGAATTCAAGCAAGGATTTCGCACGGGACATCGAGACAAACACATGACATTCGCGAACAATATAAAACGAAACTGGCTCCGGTCAATCGCGCAGTCTGCGATCGCATCACTACTCTTCATCGCTCCATCCCACGCGCAAGCCACACCCGCCGAGCCCGAAAAAATCACGCAAGAAGAATTAGTCCGCCGCACGCAGGAACTTATGGACGGCTTCCCTTCCGGCGACAAAGGTCCGTGGGAAAAATACCTCGCTGCTGACCTGATGTATTTCGACGAGAAGGGCCAGTTGAAGGATAAAACCGCGCAGGTCGCCGAGATCGCTCCGCTGCCAGCAGGATATTCCGGCACGATTAAAATTGTGAACCCGCAAAGCCGCATTATCGGCCACACCGCGATTCTGGCCTACGATATGAACGAGACCGAAATCGTCTACGGCCGCACGCTGCACGCCCGCTATCACGAAACCGATACATGGATGTGGCGCGACGCGCGCTGGCAAATGATTGCCGGCCAGGTGCTTCGCTATTACGAAGATCCCGCGGAAGGCGAAGTGGATGCCTCTCGCTTCACCGATTACGTTGGCACTTACGAGCAGGCTCCCGGCGATACGCTAAAAATCACGTTGGATGGCGGCAAGCTCTACTCGCAAAGAGACAAGAGTCCGCGCCACGCTCTGCTGCCCGAGACCACCGATCTGTTTTTTCGGCCTGGTATGGAGGGCCGATTCTTGTTTCACCGGAATGCACAAGGAAAGGTCGATGAGATTATCGACCGCCGGAACAATGAGGATTTGATTTGGACGAGGAAGTGAAGGTGTAGCAAAAGAGAGGCGCATTCGCTTGGATCGTCAATTTTGTGCAAGTGTTCGCAATATCGAACTCAAAAGATAAACACGAACGAATCACAAGAAAGACGAACTTCCGATAGTGGGTAAGTCTGAATTCTTAATGAGCAGTCTGACCGTAAAATTGGCCTTTGTAACCCTTTACGGGGGTTCCGAGAGTCTGTTCAAGAATTAACTGACATACGGGCATATTGGGGCGTAAGCGAACCCTGAGAGAACCGTGGTTGCATATTTCAAGCTGAATCGTGCCCTTGAAACCTGCGTGAATCGTCGGCGCGGTGATGTGAACGCCTAGGCCAATTCGAGCCAATGAACTTTTGCCTTCAACTCTAGCCGCAAGCCGAGAATTTACAGGAAGTTCGAGATATTCCTTTGTCCAACCAAGGATGAACCCGTGGGGCTCCAAAACGTAGCCTCTGTATGACATAGTTTTCTTTTTGGAAAATTCTTCCGCAAATTCAATATACGAATATCCTCTTGCGCCAGGGTCAACAATGTGTGGTTGCTCGCCAGGAGCAGGCTTGTCCCATTCCTGAACAGAATTCGAAAGTGTTAGATCAAGACTCGTGGAGCTATAAGTAGAGGGGTCTGGGCGAGGGCGGATAATTACTTGGCGTGCGTCAATGGCGACCTGTATCTCACGGTCTGTGAGAATCAAATCTATGCTCCAAGTTGCGATTTTCTGACCGTTCCAACCTGAGATGGCCTAACCCAAATTCTCCAACGACCAGAAGCACTCTCACGAGGAAGTTCAACCAATACTTTGTTAAATGTTCTGCCGATTTCACTGGCTTCCAGCCGGCCAGCATTCAAATTGCCTTTTGAAACCGTCACTTCCTCAACCGCTCCATCTGCGCGCTTGATGTAGACTGTTTTTTCGGATGGAATAAATCCATTCTTAATTGTGCATCGAATTTTGACGATCAACATGTTTCCCCCGAAGGCTTTGCCTCATGTTCGCCCCCATGTATAGCATACAAAGAATCCAAGAAACATACGAATTGTTTCCCGTTTTCTTCGGGGACTTCCACTACATGTTCCGCTTCTTGATTATACGAGGGTTCAAAAATTCAAACTGACACGCTGCCGAACTTCCCCATCTTAAGCGTGCTGCGAAGGATTTGCCACCCGACAGTTTCTTTGTCATCACGCTCAGCAAAAAGACGAAAAATGCGTCATCCCCGCGCAGTCTCTAAAGCTACCGAGATTCAAAATCTTGGCGGTCGGGCTCGGAGCTCCTGTTCGAGACATTTGTCGTCTGCAATGTTTTGAAAGGAAATACGCAACAAGTCAGAAGCAGCCAGTACGCGCAAAGATTAGCCACGAATCCAAGAACTGCTGCGAGCACATTCTCAGTATGTGTTCCGCCATGGCCGCCCGTGATGACTAGTCCTAGGATATTTCCGGGGTACAGCAGATAGAAAAACACCGAGGACCCATAGCTTCGTTCGAGCATCGCGAGTACGCTGACGATGGCGAACGATACCAGCAGTATCTTGAATGGTTTTCTGGTCATTCATGTTCCTGCGATGGAACTCGATCTCTTCTCGCATCTCTCGTTCTGCTTGCAACGCGTGTTCCGACTTCCACGATTTAGTAGGATATCATTACCAATCTGGGCAGTCGCAGTTGAGGGAGCCAACAACGGGGGTTGCAACTTAACGTGAACCATCTTTTCCCAACCTTGTTCTCGAAAACATTCTTTATTGTTAGCGCCCAGCTTTTTATTACCTGGCTCACGACGCATTTCGCGTTTCAGTTTTTCAAACGCATCGATCCGAAACTTGAAACGGCAAATCCATATTCGGACCTGCCGGACAACGGAAACATCCTGGCTCGCGTGGCTGAAGATACAGAACCAGATTATCGCTGGGTTTTTTCGAGCACATTATTCTTTGCAATTCTTATAGTTAGCTTCGGATTATTTCTAGTGCTGCTTTTTTGGGGAATTGCGCAGCCCTTAGGCATTTCTTTCTCGCTTTTTTCGGTTTGGTCAATCCTCACCGGCATACAACTGGAATACGTTCTGTTAAACGTTGAGGAAGGATTGGGCCGTAAAGTTCTGGCCCTGACCGCCGTCATAGTCCTGGCGACGGCTCTCATCGGAATATATTCCCATGTTGATTTTGGGTTCCTTCAGATTCCGCTCTTCATCGCATTGTGTATTCTGTTGCTTTTCACTCTCTTCAATCTATTCGCCTCGATGGATGGTGTGAAGCAGAGGATATTGTCTGGATTTGGCGTGGCGATTTTCACGCTCTATTTGCTTTTTGATTTTAATTCGCTACTGAAAAAAGAAAATGCAGGCGACAACACTTGGCCAGATGCAATGCATCTCGCCATCAAAATATATCTAGACATCATCAATTTGATTTTGCAACTCCTCAGACTCTTGGGCAGGCGCCACCACTAACTCTTGGTGGGCGGTGACGCAGCCTTAACCTACGATTTTGAATCGTCTTTCCGCACGCATCCATGAAGTTCTTCAAACTTGCGCCGCATTGCCACGAACTAGCTTTTTCTCCAGGTCTTTCCACATGAATGCCCCAAAGAAATATCCCGCTACGAGCCAAATAGGTAGCTCAATCAAAAAGGATTCGTACATGTCTCCACGCGCGGGAACGTGCCACCCATATAAGTGATACCAGCGCCATGATGTTTTGAGCAGAAACACGAGCAGTCCCCAACCCAAAACGCCCCTATAGAGAATGTAGTGTTTGCGTCCCCTGGCTTGAAGTACCTTCAGCCGTTCAATTTGCTTCGCGGATGGGATGGGGGGCTTGAACCAGCGCATGTGGGATTCTCGGCTCGCAGTTTATCACCACGTAGCGGCGGCCGAGTCAAAGGACGCCCACTCGAGCGGCGTCCTCCGGTCGCGCAGCGGCCGGGTTTCATGCGGCTTGCCTAATTGGCTTTTTCTTGTTCTTCGATTCGTTTTTTAAATTCGCTGATGTCTAGCCGCGTTTGACTATGGAACGGCTCGTTCTTAGATACAAACCAGAG
Source organism: uncultured Acidobacteriota bacterium (assembly GCA_963785395.1). GTDB lineage: Bacteria > Acidobacteriota > Terriglobia > Acidiferrales > UBA7541 > DASTCZ01. Next base: position 744,800 of record CAWAVH010000005.1, read on the forward strand.
CACGTTGTTGGCTTGATCAAGCACGGAGAAATGTACAGGAGTCGGCGATATGTCTATATCGTTGTGCGGCGGGGTGGGCCTGCCTTTGGTGTCTGCCGTGAATTGAAGGACCAAATCGGCATCCTTCGCGTTATCCAAAATCTTGAATCGCCCCCACTTGCTTAATGCGTCGGTGGCCCGGTCTGTAATCTCCGAGTGGCCCGTTTGATTGTCAATGTACACCGTCTTTGCAGCCATCACGCTGGCGGCAAGTGGGGCATGTTTGACGTTTGCATGAATCGGGGACACGACGAGCGCGAGAGCAATTGCTGCTGCGAATGCTATTTTCAGGGGATTATCCTCGGTTAAGTTATAGCACCATTTCGTTCCTTGTGCTGTACTTTACTAGAATGTACCTATATGACTGATTTGCGACTGATAATAGAGCTGTGAGTAGCTTGGCGTGGGTTCACTCCGAGAAATCGCAAACGGTATTACGGGCTATTCGCGGAATCTGGCGGTCGCGGTGTTGGTGGGTGACTTGCGCCTGGGGTGCGCCCCGACAACAGTTATCTTATGCGTTATAATCGTCCCGGTTTTATCGCAATCCCCGTACGGCCCAGTGTGAGAAGCGAAGTCACGAGTCCGTCCCGAACGGGAATGTGACGGCATTGCGGCAGGCGGCGCGTACCTCTGTTTTCGAGATCTTTTGAGGAGGGAGCCTGGTAGAGGGCAAATGCGTGAAACTATGTCGCTGGGGGCACTTTCGATACCATGAATCGTGGGGCGAATATTTGGAATCAGCTGGATACGCAAAAAGTGAGAGATTTCGCGGTGGGGAGGGGGTCCCTCGGCATTAAGTAGCCTCGGGATGACTGCGACGTCGGCGACAACGGAGAGGGTGGCAAAGATCCCACGTTCGCCCATGAAACTTGGGGCGAACATGGGGCACCCGGCGGGCTGAGGGCGCACAGGCTTAGAGCCTGTGTCACTGGGATTAGCCGGGGGGCCAGGTCATTGGGCGGCCGGCTAGGACGTGGAGATGCAAGTGGAAGACGGATTGGCCGGCGGCGGCGCCGGTATTGAAGATGGTGCGATGGGCGGCTCCATGGCCGCGTTCGTTGGCTAGTTTTTTGGCGACGAGGAGCATGCGGCCCAGCACGGCGGCGTCTGCTTCCTGCGCGTGTGCGAGCGATTCGATGTGTTTTCGCGGGCAGATCAGCAAATGCACCGGAGCCTGGGGATGAATATCTTCGAAGGCGAAAATTTCGGGGTCTTCGTAGATGAGCTTCGCCGGAATTTCTTTTGCCGAGATTTTGCAGAAGATGCAGTCGCTCATTTATGGGTACCTCGTTTTTTCACGCGCGTGCGCCGTGATTTTTCTTATCTCACGGCACGTCGTTGATGTCGTTATCGAGACGGACTACGAATGTGCGAACTCCGTTTTCGTTTGCGAGCTTGGTGGCGAGCTGCTGCGCCGCATCAATACTTGGCATGCTGCCCACGCGGACGCGGAAAAGATGTCCCGAGGGCGCGTTGAATTCTTCCACCAGCACGGGAGAATATCGCGCGGCGAGCTGGTCTTTCAGGCGATCGGCGTTGCCACGATCGGAAAATGCGCCGACCTGCACGGCAAAATTTCCCGCAGCGGCGGGCGCAGCCGAGCCGGAAATAATTTCGAGCTTCACCATCGCGGTGCCGGTGCCGATCATTTCAATCGCGCGCGCCGCCGCGAGAGAAAGATCGATCACGCGATCTTCCACGAAGGGGCCGCGATCGGTGATGCGCACATCGGTGTGCAATCCATTGGCGAGATTTGTGACGCGCACCACGGTATCAAACGGCAGCGTGCGATGAGCGGCCGTCATTTTATACATATCGTAGATTTCGCCGTTGGCGGCGCGGCGTCCGTGAAATGGGACGCCGTACCAGGAAGCAACTCCCTGCTCGGGAAAAGTTTCGAGCGGTGAGGATGTGGGCGGACCGATTCGCGGATTTACCGGCGATGGCGCGGCCGACATTGTTTCAGTGGTGGGCGTAGTGGAAGAGGTAGTGGAAGATGGCTTGCGCGAACTCGGCGCGGGCGAAGCGGTTCTCGTTGGGGAAGAAGATGCAGATGTAGTTGACGGCGGATTCGCGGCGATCGGGCGCGAATGGCAGCCCGCAACGGTGAGCGCGAGAACTAAAAATGCCGCAGGGATTACGGAGCGAGTACACGCGCGAAAGTTTTTCGAGTGGCGCGCGCGCAACACGGGCTAGGCGGCCGGCCCGGGCTTCTTGCGCGATTCGATTTCTTTGGCGAATTCGCCGAGCTTTTCGGAGGCGGCTCGCAGCGCGGCCACGAGCTTTTTTTCAGCGGTGGGGCGAATTTCGGTTTCCACCACTTGCTTCACGTGCTCGATTTCTTTATCGAGCCAGTGGCCGAAATCTTCGAAGTCTGTCATGCGCTCTCCGCAAATCGCGAACGCCGCGCGAGCGCCGCGATTCGGCGCGCTGCGATTTCGGCTATTATAGGCACGCGAAATTTTGCTCGCAAGGACGCGCAAGGAGACGTGTTGCAGCTTCCACTACGCTGGCGCTGGAAACTCGAGAAGTTCGCCGAAAGCGTGAAGCGGCTATTCGGCGGCGGAGGCGGCGCGAAACAATCGAACGCGCGGCCGAGATTGTGCCCGGCGTGCGGCTCGCTGGCCGGAACCACCGCGACGAAATGCTATCAGTGCGGCGCGAGCTTGCGATTTTCCGGCGCGGCGGTGACGCGCGGGCTGAGCCGCATGCTGCCGACGCAATCTCCCGTGACATATTTGGTGTTGAGTATTTGCTGCCTGTTTTACGGAATCAGTTTGCTGCTGACGGTGCGGCTGGGCGGGAGCGGTGGCGGCGGAATTTTCGATATGGGCGGGATCAACAGCAATATTCTGATTCGCATGGGCTCGTCGCTTCCCTTTCCGTATCTGTATACATGGATGCAACCCTGGAGACTCGTAACGGCATGTTTTCTGCACGGAAGCCTGATGCACATTCTCTTCAACATGTGGGTGCTGATGGATATCGGGCCGATGCTCGAAGAACTCTACGGCTCCGCGCGCTATCTGTTTTTCTATGTTGTCACTGGGATCTGCGGCTACATCGTTAGCTCGCTATGGATGTGGATTTATTATTCCAGAGGCGGGGTCCCACCCCTGATACCGAGCATCGGCGCTTCCGGCGCGCTGCTGGGGCTGATCGGGCTGATGCTTGCGGCTTCGATGCGGCGAAATAATTTTGCGGCGCAGATGATGCGGAACCAATTGCTGAAATGGCTTGTGTATATTTTCGTGCTTGGATTTATTTTTACGGGCACGGATAACGCGGCGCACTTCGGCGGGCTGGCTTCCGGGTTCTTGATCGGGCGGATGGTGGCGGATCGCGCTCCTGTGGATTTGGGCGAGCAGCGGCGCGCGAGAGCGCTGGGCTGGCTGGCCGGATTGACGATTGTGGTTTGCTTTGGATTTATGTTCTCGTTTTTCTACCAACTCGAACATCGCCCGCCTGAAACGCGGCGGCAAATTCCGAATGAGCGCATCGCGATTACTCGCGACGCACAGCTAAGTTGAAGCTTAGTCGCTTGACGCGCTGCTGGAACTTCCGCTGAGGCGGCGCGCGACGCTGAAACTGTATTGCAATCCTGAGACTATGGTAAGCGTGGCAACGCAATATGTGAGCACGACGAGAATTTTCGCGAACGCAGGAACCGCAAAAACTTCCTGACCCACCACAACGAACACCAGCAGAATTTCCACGAACGTGGTTGCCTTGCCATAGATGCTTGGCGGAAATCGGCGATAGCCCGAGACGAGAATAATTGCCGCCGCGATAGTGAGGATCATTACGTCGCGCGAAAGCACGAGCAGCGTGAGCCACCAGTGAATGCGTCCCTTTAAGGCGAGCACGACGAAAGCTGACGACAACAGCAGCTTATCGGCGACGGGATCGAGATAGGCGCCGAGCGCGGTGCGTTGGTTTAGTTTGCGGGCGAGCAAACCGTCGAGACCATCGGTGATTGCGGCGACGAACAAAACGACCAGCGCGAGATCGTATCGATCGTAAATAATCAGGATCAGAATCAGCGGCAGAAACGCGAGCCGGAGAAACGTGAGTTGATTGGGAACAGTGAAAACGCGCTGAGCCATGTGCGAGAACTGTAAGCGAAATCAGGCAAACAGCGCCAGGTATTCCCGCAGAGAGCGGCCGACCTTTTTAGTGAAGAGATGTTCGAGAGATGGAATCGAGCCGGTGGGCTCGTCGAGCGAAATGCGTTCCACGCGCTGCATCGGAAGAAACATGGTGGGGAGGCCGACGCGCGCGCCGTCTGGTTCCAGAACTTGGCGGATGAAATCGTCGAAAGAATTCAACTCGATGCCACGTATCGTAATTCCCGCAGCCTGCAATTGAATCAGCTCGCCCCAGATTTTTTCCTTGGGGGTGTGGAGGCTGACGATCACGATGGAGTTGGGTTCCAAAGCTTTCTCCGTCTGCGTTTAGTATGGCAGAAAAATGGGCGCTGTGCGCGGCGCGCTTACTAAATCATTATCTCAGCTAGAGTTGAATCGTTTTTAGGTTTGGCGCGATGCGCAGCTGGGGCTCGGTGGCGGCTTGAACTTGTTCGGGCGTGACGCCGGGAGCTACTTCGCGGAGGACTAGGCCTTCGTGGGTGATATCGATGACCGCTAAATCCGTGATGATGTGATTTACGACAGCCACTCCTGTGAGCGGCAGAGAACACTTGTGCAAGATTTTTGGTTTGCCGTCTTTTGTGGTGTGCTCCATGGCGATAATTACGCGGCGCGCGCCGGCGACTAGATCCATTGCGCCGCCCATACCCTTTAACATTTTGCCGGGGATGGCCCAGTTGGCGAGATTGCCGCGCTCGTCGACTTGCAGCGCGCCGAGGACGGTGAGATCGATGTGGCGCCCGCGAATCATGGCGAAAGAATCGGCGCTGGAAAAATATGCGGTGCCGGGAATTTCGGTGACGGTTTCTTTTCCGGCGTTGATGAGGTCGGGATCTTCTTCGCCTTCGTAGGGAAATGCGCCGACGCCGAGCATTCCGTTTTCAGATTGCAGAACTACTTCCATTCTATCGGGAATGTAATTCGCGACGAGAGTGGGCACGCCGATGCCGAGATTTACGTAGAAGCCGTCGCGAAGTTCTTGTGCGACACGGCGCGCGATGAATTCTTGTTTGCTGCCGGCTTCGGCAGCGATGCTTGCGTTTGCAGGCGGTGCGTTTTCGCGTGGTGCGTTTTTCGATGCGCTTTTCGTAGCCGGTGCCTTGAAAAATTGCGTTGACGTAGACGCCGGGCGTGTGAATTTCGTCGGGCTTGAGTTCGCCGACTTCGACCAACTCTTCGACTTCGGCGATGACGTGATCGGCGGCGGTGACCATCACGGCATTAAAGTTGCGCGCGGTTTTTCTGTAGATGAGATTGCCCCAGCGATCGCCCTTCCAGGCTTTGACGAAAGCGAAATCGCCGCGGAGCCCTTGTTCGAGAACGTGAGGGCGTCCGTGAAATTCGCGGACTTCTTTTCCTTCGGCGATCATCGTGCCGTAACCGGTGGGAGTGAAGAACGCGGAAATTCCGGCGCCGCCAGCGCGAATGCGTTCGGCGAGAGTGCCTTGAGGATTCAGTTCGACTTCGAGTTCGCCCGCGAGAACTAGTTGCTCGAAAAGTTTATTTTCGCCAACGTAGGTGGAAATCATTTTTTTCACCTGGCGAGTTTGCAGGAGAAGTCCGATACCAAAATTATCCACGCCCGCATTGTTGCTGGCGATGGTGAGATTGCGCGTGGCTTTTCGCTGAACGGCGGCGATTAAATTTTCGGGAATGCCGCAGAGGCCGAAGCCTCCCATGAGAATTGTGGCGCCATCGCGAAGTTTTTCGATGGCGACGTCTGCGTTGGAAACTCGTTTATCCATTCACGTCTCCGAGATAGTCCGACATATGCCGCAACTTGCCCACGTCGCCAGTACTCATTTCTTTTTCAGCTCCGCGAGCCAATTTGTTACCAGATACAGCGGGGCGGCGCCTTCTTCTTCAGACGTGTTCAGAAGGAAGCGTTGGCCATCTGGAGTGACATCATACGGCGTGCCGACACCGGAGACATTCATTTTGAATAGCAGTTTCGGCGTGCCTATTTCGAGGTCGGTACCTTTTTCCGTGATCGAAGCCGCGAAGATTTCATCGTTGAGGCTGTGCATGAAAAGTTCTTTGCCGTCTGCGCGCCACGCCGCATACGCCGCGCCAAACGTAGACACTTGCCACTTCCCGTCGCCGCGCTGGAAATGGCGCAACGTAAATTTCGTTTCGGCCGCTTTCGTCGGAAGACATATGCAATCCAATTGCTATTCGGGAGAGATCCGGTAGTGAACAATGCTTTGATCCGTACGGAAGGTGGGTTGACGACGACGAACGGTTTGCGATCGCCCGATAGCGGCGCTGCAAAAGCGGACTGAGTGTTCTTCCCTGGTCCCCCAATATAGGTGAGGTATTTTCCATCGGGCGAGATTCCCGGGAAATAGTATGCGCTCGGATTCGGTGCGGAGTGTTGTCTCGGCGCCCGCTCCACTTGCAGACTTTGTTCGAATATCAGAAGTATCCCCACCCTGCAGGATGACGGGATAAACCAATGATTTTCCGTCCGGCGCCCAGGAGGGTTCGCCAACGTTCCCTCTTCAAACGTGAGCCGCGATCTACTTCCGCGCTACGAAATCCAGCACCCAGAGTTCAGGAGTGGTTCGCCGGCTGACGAGGGCCAGACGATTTCCATCTGGTGAAAGACGCAGCGAATTCTGCGCGGTTCTTTCGCCAACTTACCGAGAGGTTTCCCGGAGCGATCGAACCAGGCAAGCTGGCTGCCCACGGAATTGGAAGTTCCAGCCTGATAGCACAAGATGCCATTTTGAGACGACGCTGGAGACAGTGCGCCAAACGCCCAAATCGTGCCGCACATTAGTTACGATAGGAATCGCGGAACCGGAAAGTTTGCCAGCGAAGAGGATCGAACGGCTGCGCGACGAATTGAGTCTGCGAGTGGTAGAGCAGATATCCGGACGCGAATTCGCCGGCAGCATCGGTGGACGAGCACCAGATGATTTTCTTTTCCGTCGAGCGAGGCGAAATAGATTCCATTATTTTCTTGCGGCCGCCGGAGTGGTTCATCGCCACGATACAAAAAGTGTTTCCCATCAGGCAGGAACGAAGGCCAGCTGATGGGTGGTGTGCTTGTGCGAATCAAGCACTGTTGCGGGTGAACGAGTTCCGCCATTCGCACTGACTTGCATCAAGCCCGATTGGAAATTTGGCGTATACACGATTACGTCGGCTGCGCCCCATGTGCCTCCCCGCGGATTGTTCACGTCAGCCAGGGCGACTATTGAACCGCCGCTCGATCCGATTCGATTGAGTTTCGTCGGTGTGAAAAATCCGATTGATTTTCCGTCCGGGGACCAAAACGGATGCATCGCTCCGTCGGTGCCCTCCAATCGTTTTGCAGTCAAGCTATCGAGCGAGCGCACCCACAACGATTGCCCTGGGATCGAGCTCCGCGCGCTACGAATGCGATCTTGTCTCCTTGTGGTGAAATTGCGGGTGCGCCCGCGGATATCTCCGATGGAATCGAACATCAAGTCGGGAGGCGGACGAAATTTCCGTGCGCGTCACTGGCAATTCTCGATTTGAATTCGAAATCGCGAATCCGGCCCAAGTTGCAATGGCGAGCGCGGCGATTGCGATCGCTGCGATTACTGCCATTCGCGATTTGCTGCGCGCGGCTGGCGGAATATTCCGCGGCTTTCTGCGCGCCGAAATCGCGGACCCATTCGAGTTGGAGTTTCAAATCGTGCGCGGATTGAAAGCGGTCGTCCGGTTCCTTCGCGAGGCATGTGGCAACCAAGCGATCGAAGGATGCGGGAACTGTGGGCTGCAGCGAACTTACCGGCGCAGGATTATTCGCGAGGATTGCGCCGATGATCGCCGAGGAAGATTTCCCTTCGAAGGCGCGCTTGCCCGAAGCGGCTTCGTAGAGCACCGCGCCGAAACCGAAAATGTCTGAGCGCACATCGGCTTCCTGTCCGCCGATTTGTTCGGGCGACATGTACTGGAACGGTGCCGAGTACAGCGCCGACTCCGGTGAGCGGAGATGCGGGACTTGAAATTGTCAGCGCGGCGGACGTGAGCAGAGTTTCCATGCTTGTCGCGGAAGGAATCGTTGGCGCTGCGCGCGTTTTCGCCAAACCGAAATCGAGGAGCTTCGCCCCCGATTTCGTGAGCATGATGTTTCCCGGTTTCAAATCGCGATGAATTAATCCGGCTTTGTGCGCTTTCTCGAGCGCTTCTGCAAGTTCTATCGCGATTTTCAAAAGCGAATCGAGAGGCAAAGGGCCGCGCTTCAGTCGCTCGGCGAGCGTCTCGCCTTCGAGATATTCCATGACCAGGAAATCAGTGCCGTCTTGCGAGCCGACATCGAAGAGCGTGCAGATGTTGGGATGTTGCAAAGCGGAGACGGCGCGCGCTTCGCGCTCAAAGCGCTGGCGGGCATCGGCGGTATCAGCCAGATGCGGCGGCAGAACTTTTATGGCGACGGTGCGATCGAGGCGGGTGTCGCGCGCGCGATAGACTTCGCCCATGCCGCCTGCGCCGAGAGGCGAGACAATTTCGTAAGGGCCAAGTTTGTTCCGGGAGTAAGACTCATTCGCGCGGCGATTATATGGGATATACGAGAGAGGAAACCAGAAGCGAATTGTGAGACGTGAAATCGAAACTAGTTTGCAGATTTAGTGCTTGCACGCGGGGACTTTGCGGCGGACGGGTCAAATTGGAAAGCCGTTTTTATGGAGACGATTGGCGACGGCGAAAGCGCGTTCGAGTTCGCGCGAATTTAGATTGTTGCGGAGATGCTCGACGGTTTGCGCAAGACGATCGAGGGAGCGCGCGAGATTATCGAGATTGGTGAGCGCGATGTCGCGCCAAATTCCGTAGGGACTTCCCGCGAGGCGGAGAGAATCTCGTGCGCCCGTTCCGGCGAGAGAGAGCGGAAGGCCGGATTCGTCGTCTTCTTCGGCGGCGATTACGTTAGCGAGCGCGATGGCCGCGATTTGTGGAAGGTGAGAAACGATGGCGACGGCCCAGTCGTGCGTTTCGGCGTCCATCCACGTAGGTCGCGCGCCGATATTTTTGAGAAGGCTGAGAAACTGCGCGACTCGCGGATCGCTTGCAAATTCTTCGGGCGCGTAATTTGCGTCGCTGGCGCCGGGAATCGCGGTATCGGAAACCAGAACATATTTTGCACCGCTGAATAAATTCGCATCGGCGCTGGCGATGCCTTCTGTTTCTTTGCCTGCCATGGGGTGTCCGCCGAGAAACAGCGCGCCTGATTTGAAATTTTCGGCGGCTGCGCGGCAGATTTTACGTTTCGTGCTGCATGCGTCGGTGATGAGAGCGCGCGAGGGAGCGAGCTGCGCAATTTCTGGGATGGATTCGATGGTGGTGGAAATTGGCAGCGCGATATAAATCAGGTCGGCGTCTACGATTGCGGCGGCGAGATCGGTGACGGCTTCGTGGATGGCGCCGCGCTTGAGGGCTTCAGCGAGAATCGGTTCGCGATCGTAGCCGACGATGTGCGCGGATGGAAGATGCATGCGAACTGCGAGAGCGAATGAACCGCCGATCAAGCCGGTGCCGAGAATAGCGATGCGGTGGAAAGAATTTGCGGTGGAAGACATAAGGGGAGGATTCTACCGCAAGCGGCGAATGAGATGGCAAACAGGCAGCGTCTATAAATCCAATGAGATGGATTTCTTGATCTTTTTGATTTGGCGTTCGTCGCGTTTGTAAAACGTCCAGCGTTTGATGCGTTTCGACTGCACGAGCTTTGCGTGGCACAAAACGCGCATGTGTTCGCTGAGAGTGGGCTGAGAGACGCGAAGTTTTTCAGCGAGCAAGACAGCGCAGACGCCATCCTTGACGAGGTCGCCATCGATTTGCGGGCGAAAGTGGGCTCTGGGATTTTTCAGCCAGCGCAGAATCTGAATTCGCTTGCCGTTGGCGAGGGTTTGCAGCGCGTTCAGCATTGACATATAGTTAGTTTGCTAAGCGACGAAGTATTTGTCAAGGGCTTGCCGCCTACTCGAAAGAAGAGAACATGATTTTACCGGACCAGATTGAATCAACGTACACCATAATCACGCCACATATACGCAAGACACCCATGATCGAAGTGGATCCCGAAGACTTCAAACTCAGCGCGGGCAGCCTAAGCCTAAAACTGGAATTGCTACAACACGCGGGTTCATTCAAGGTTCGGGGCGCGTTCACGAATTTGCTCACGCGGAAAATTCCGACTGCGGGGGTGGTCGCAGCGTCGGGCGGAAATCATGGAGCTGCAGTGGCATTTGCGGCGATGAAACTTGGCGTGCCCGCGAAGATTTTTATTCCAAGCGTGGCGTCGGCCGCAAAAATTCAGCAGATCAAGGAGTACGGCGCGGAACTCGAAATCGCTGGCGAGCGCTATGCAGATGCGCTGGCAGCGAGTGAATTGTGGGTGAAACAATCGGGCGCGATGCCGATCCACGCTTTCGATCAGGCGGAGACGTTACTCGGCCAAGGAACGGTAGGGCTGGAATTCGAGCGGCAAGCTCCTGCTCTAGATACGCTGCTCGTCTCGGTTGGAGGAGGTGGATTAATCGGCGGGATCGCTTCGTGGTATCAAGGGAAAATAAGAGTGATGGGTGTGGAACCCGAAGCTGCTCCAACGCTGACTCGCGCGCTGGAAGCCGGCCATCCTGTCGATGCGATTGCGGGCGGCATCGCCGCGGATTCACTGGCGCCAAAGCGAGTTGGCGAATTGATGTTTCCGATTGCCCAGCAGTTACATCGCGCGAACGGTGCTGGTGACCGACGACGCGATCCGAGAAGCGCAGCAGATGATTTGGAAAGAGATCCGAGTTGTGGCCGAACCCGGTGGAGCAGCTGCGTTTGCGGCGCTTACGTCTGGCCGGTATGTGCCTTGCGCGGACGAGCGAGTAGGCGTGCTGATTTGCGGCGGGAACACTATTGCGGTGGATTTCAGCCGCTGAACAAATAGTTGCGATGGCCGATTGCGCAAATTAATCACGTTCCAGCGCGACAAAATTTCAGGCGCCGATGCGGCGGCCGACGGCCGGCGCGATAATGCGGATCTCCGTCATGAGCTGCGCGAATTGATCCACGTAGAGAGTTTGCGCGCCATCGGAAAGAGCTGCATCGGGATCGTAGTGGACTTCGATGAGCAATCCATCTGCGCCTGCGGCGACTGCTGCGCGCGCCATGGGAGCGACTTTATCGCGGCGTCCGGTGCCGTGGGAAGGATCGGCGACGATCGGCAAGTGCGAAAGTTTTTTGATGATGGGAATCGCGGCGATATCGAGAGTGTTGCGCGTGTAAGTTTCAAAGGTGCGGATGCCGCGCTCGCAGAGAATGATGTTGTAGTTTCCGCCGGCCATAATGTATTCGGCGCAGAGCAAAAGTTCTTCGATCGTGGCGGACATGCCGCGCTTCAGCAGGACGGGCTTCTCAAGTTCGCCGAGCGCGCGCAGCAGATGATAGTTCTGCATGTTGCGCGCGCCGACTTGCAAAATATCCACCATCGGCAGCATCTTCTGAATTTGCGAAGCGTCCATCACTTCGCTGATGACCAGAAGATTGTGTTGGTCCGCGGCATCGCGCAAAAATTTCAGCGCCTTTTTCGCCCATTCCTTGAAAAATATAGCGGAGATGCGCGGCTTGTACGCTCCGCCGCGAAGAATTTTTGCGCCGTACTGGCGCAACGCTTTCGGCAATGCGATCGATCTGCGCCTTGGATTCCACCGCGCATGGTCCCGCGGCGACGATAACTTCCGGGCCGCCGATTTTCACGCCAGCGGCAATTCGACAATCGTTCCCTCGGGGCGAAACGCGCGGCTCGCAAGCTTGTACGGCTGCGTGATGCGCACGACTTCGCGCACACCTTCGATCAATTCAAGCTAGCGCGAATCGAAATCGGCTTTGACGCCGACCGCGCCAAGCACTGTCTGCGATTCGCCGGTGGAGCGATGAACGTCAAATCCGAGCGCGGTGAGACGGTCAATTACGTGCTGAATCTGTTCATCGCTCGAGCCTTCTTGCATCACGACGACCATGGATGGGTTCTCCGTACGGCTAAATTCAAATTATGTCGCGAATACTAGAATACGCACGCTACTTCTGCTTCGCTCGGCTTGATTCTCCCGGCTACATCGCGTGCCGTTCGACGGATCGCGCTTCATCAACGATGCGCTCGAAGAGCCGCACGAATCGCCGCGTCCGGCAGCGGGCCGTGATTTTGCTCGCTCGGCGTTCGCCAAAACCTGCTTTTCGCGATCGGGCTGATAGAGCGGCAGATTGGCCTTCGTGTTTGATGTGGCCGATTTCCATAGCGCAGTGCGAGCGTTCGTTCAGCAATTCGACCAATTTGCGGTCGATTTCGTCAATGCGGCGGCGCCAGTCGTCAATCGTCATTTTTCCATCGGGGACGCGAGAAATCGCCGCGTCGAGCTCAAATTTCCCACTAACACCATACCGTAAGAATGCGGAAATCTCAGGTATTCATGCACGCCGCGAGAGTCCGCGCGTGCCGGCTTGTTTCAGCGAACGAATTTTTTCCGCGACGGCGGTGGCCGCGGCCGCGGAGTTGCGGCGCGCTCGATTTCTTCCACCAGCGCGGAACCGACAACAGCGGCATCGGCGAGTCCGCCGAGAACGGAGACATGTCCCGGCAAGCGAGATTCCGAATCCGATCGCGAGCGGAAGTTTCGTTGCGTGTGCGGGCGCGGCGAACCAGCGCCGGCAAATCTTCCGGAAGATTTTCCTGCGCGCCGGTGACTCCCGTGCGCGAAACGAGATACAGAAATCCGCTGCTGGCTTCGGCGATACGCGCGAATCGCTCGTCAGTAGTCGTCGGCGCCGCCAGAAAAACCGTGTCCAGATTATTTGCACGCATCGCCGCGCGATACTCCGCGGCTTCTTCGGGAGTGAGATCGGTGATTAGCGCGCCATCGGCTCCGGCGGCGGCCGCGCGTTGCGCGAATTGCGCGACTCCCATTTGCAGAACCGGATTGAAATAGCTGAAGAGCACCAGCGGCACTTGCGAATCGCGGCGAATATGCCGCGACGAGATCGAGCACTCCCGCAAGAGTTGTTCCCGCGCGCAACGAGCGTTCGCTGGCTCGCTGAATCGTGGGGCCATCGGCGAGCGGATCGCTGAACGGAATGCCGAGCTCGATGATGTCCGCGCCCGCGTCCGCCGCTGCCAAAACAATTTCGCGCGTCGCGGCGAGCGAAGGATCGCCCGCGGTGATGTAGGCGATCGAGTCCCATCTCTCCAGCCTGCGAAAGTTCCGCAAAGCGGCGCGCGATGCGAGTGGGAGGATTCATCGGATTATCGATGATGCGCGGCCGCTACAATAATGCTTCGCATACGTTTCCATGTCTTTATCGCCGCGACCGGAAATATTGACGATGGCCACGGAATCGCGCGGCATTTTCGGCGCGCGTTCGATCAATGTGGCGACAGCGTGCGCGCTTTCAAGCGCCGGAATAATTCCCTCCATGCGTGAAAGCGTGCGCGCGGCATCGAGCGCGGCTTCATCACTCACGGCTGTGTATTCCGCGCGGCCTTGCTCGGCGAGCCATGCGTGTTCGGGTCCGACGGCGGGATAATCGAGTCCCGCTGAAATCGAATGCGTGGTTGCGAAATTTGGCCGCCGGCATTTTGCAGAACCCAAGTGTATGTTCCGTGCAAGACTCCGGGCTTCGCTCCCGCAAATCCCGCAGCAGCTGCGAGACGCGCGGCATGTTCGCCGAGGCCGTGACCGCGGCCGCCAGCTTCAACGCCAATCATTTTTACGGATGCGTCCCCAAGAAACGCGCTGAAAAGTCCAATCGAATTTGATCCGCCGCCAACGCACGCAAAAAGCGCATCCGGCACGCGGCCTTCGGCGAGCAGAATTTGTTCGCGCGCTTCGCGGCCAATCACCGAATGAAAATCGCGCACCATCTGCGGATATGGATGCGGGCCAAGCACCGAGCCAAGCAAGTAATGAGTGTTGCGGACATTCGTGACCCAATCGCGCATCGCTTCGTTGATCGCATCTTTCAGCGTGCGGCTGCCGGAATCCACTCCGATCACTTCCGCGCCAAGCATGCGCATGCGCGAAACATTCAGCCGCTGGCGCTCCATATCTTCTGTGCCCATGTAAACGGTGCATGCAAGGCCAAATTTCGCGGCGACGGTCGCGGTGGCCACTCCGTGCTGCCCCGCGCCGGTTTCCGCGACGACTCGCGGCTTGCCCATGCGCAGCACGAGCAGTCCTTGGCCGATACAATTATTAATTTTGTGCGCGCCGGTGTGCAGCAAATCTTCGCGCTTCAAATAAATTCGCGCACCGCCAAGGTGGGTGGTGAGCCGCTCGGCAAATTGCAACGGGGTGGGCCGCCCCGCGAAATCGCGCAGAGTCGCGCCAAACGCGGTGGCAAATTTCGGATCTTTTTTCGCGGCTTCGTACGCGGCGGTGAGTTCCGCCACCGGAGCCATCAGCGTTTCGGGCACATAGCAGCCGCCGTATGGGCCGTAGCGGCCGCGCTCGTCGGGCCAGGTGGGTGAAACTTGCGCGGATTGTGGTTCTGCCGTCATGGATATTTAGAACAAGTTTTCAGCGATTCGCCAATGTTGCAATCGTTCCCAATCCCAAAAGTCGATTGTCAGCTGTCACCAACGTCAAACCAACTATTTCCGCAGTAGCAGCAAGGAAGCGGTCCGCCGGATCAGCATTTTCAAGCGGAAGCTGATATGCGGCGAGAGCGATCTCCGTTGTCAGCGGCGCTTCCCGAAAGCGAGATGTTGACTTCGCCACCCAATCTTTTGCGGTTCCCTCAAATTGTATCCGTCTCTTGCTATACAAGAGCAACGCTTCCCAAATGCTCACGGGAGAGAGCCATACTTCATTGCCCTGGTCCTCAATTTCCCGAGCAACTCGGCGAGAAAGTTTCCCAGGCTCGGATATGCTCCAAATCCAAATGTGAGTATCAAGGAGGAGCTTCAATCTCGCATCGCCTCAATCGTATCGAGATCAATCACGGGAGAAACTATGTCGCCGGTGATTTTAGTGCTACCCGCCATGAAGCCGAGCCAACGACGATCATGAACATCCGGAGACGGCGGAATCACTTCAGCGATCGCCTTGCCCCGTTTTGTGATACGAATCCCGATCTTCGTTTTGTTAACCTCTTCGAGGATCGATAAACACCTGGCCTTGAAATCCGAGACTGCCACTTCCTGCAATGCTTTCTTCTGGCGCGCTGCCATTCGAACCCCCCATTCACCATTACAGATTACCATAGTCATCTCAACTGGTCACTCCACTAATGGAAGATACCGCGCGCATAAACTCCCTCACCAGCTCGGGATCTTTCTTCCCCACAACTTTCTCGATGCGCGTAGCCACGTCCACCGCATACGGTTGCGCCACTCGAATCGCGTGGGCGATGTTGTCTGGCGCGAGCCCTCCAGCCAGCACAATCGGCGCATACTTTCCAGCTTCGCGCGCCAAGCTCCAATCCCACGGCTCGCCCGTGCCGCCGTGCAATTGCGGATGAAATCGCTCGAGCAAAATCGCGCTCGCCTTGGCGTAGCGCTTGATGCTCTCGGGACGAAACCCCTCTTTCACGGGCAGTGCTTTCACGACAGAAAATCGCATCGCGAGGTGAGCTACGTCACTCGGCGATTCCTCGCCGTGCAGCTGGACTCCACTCAGATGCAGAGCCTCGGCAAGCGCAGCAACCGCCGTCGGCTCCCAATCCACGAAAACTCCAATGCGCTCCACGTATGGCGGCAGGCGGCGAATAATGTCCCACGCAGCAGCAGGAGAAATGCATCGCGGGCTCGGCGGAAAAAAGTTGAAGCCCAGCGCGTACGCGCCTTCGTCCACCGAAAGTTTCGCGTCGGCGTAGCTGGTGATTCCGCAGATTTTTACGCGCACCATTATTGCGGCGCCTCCATCAGCGCAAAAAGAGCAGCAGCGGGGTCTGGCTGCGTCATCAGCGATTCGCCAATCAAAAACGCGTCGAATCCAGCCGCGCGAAGCCGCGCGATTTCTGCGGCGGTACGAATTCCAGATTCGCACACCGCGATGCAATCATCGGGAATCGCATCGATCAAATCGAACGAAGTTTCAAGACTGTACTTCCAGCGTTCGCAAATCGCGATTATTCACTCCAACGATGCGCGCCCCCGCGGCAAGCGCGCGATCGAGTTCCGCGCGAGTATGCACTTCAACCAACGGCTCCATCCCAAGCTCGCGCCCCAGCGCAAGCAATTCAGAAAAAAGCGCATCGCCCAGCGCCGCGACAATCAACAAGAATGTATCCGCATCCCCGCCGCGCGCTTCCCACACCTGCCAGGGATCGATGATGAAATCTTTCCGCAGCACCGGCACATCAACATTCTTTCGCGCAACGCGCAAATCTCCTAGCGATCCCTGAAAAAATTCTTCCTCGGTAAGCACAGACAGCGCAGCAGCTCCAGCCGCTTCTAACGATTTCGCCAAATCGGCGGGACGAAAATCTTCGCGCAGCAGTCCTCGCGAGGGCGAAGCCTTCTTCAGCTCCGCAATAATGTTCACCTGTGGCCTCGAAAGCGCACCCGCGAAATCGCGCGGCGGAGTCGCTTTTTTCGCCGCCATTCGCAACACAGTCTCGGGCAGCACGCGCTTGCGATGCGAAATCGCAGCGCGCCTCGCTTCGAGTATGCGGTCGAGAACCGTTCCGGATTTTGTCTCAGCAGACATTTCGCGAATCGCCGAAAAAACTATGCGCAGGCAGAGTTCGAGGTTAGAGGCGCTCCGCAACAAATGCAAGAGCGCGCCACTGCTGGACGCGAGGCCGCTACAGGAGTATTCTGTAGCTACGCGCGGCGAACGAGTAATTCTGTCTTCGCGCGTGTACGCGTCCTCGCAGCCCGAAGTTACTGGCCGGTACTCTGGCGCGTAACGTTGTTCGCTTTCGCAACGTATAATCCCGATAGCGGCCAAATATAGGCCCGCGGGCGGCCCGCCACGTGGCTTAAGGCTCGATAGCTCAAGCAGATAGCCAATGCTACAAGCGGCCCGATAATTGCAAATTTATACTGTGAAAGCCCCGAGAGGAAGGATTCTCCATGGATATTGCCAGGCCATCAATAGCGCGCCAGAAGCGCATTCGGCGCATTATTTACGGCGTCGTTGCGGTCATCGTGATCGCGGGCGTCACCGTCGGCCTTTCGAAACTTAAGCCCGCAGCGCCAAGCGTGGATGGTTCCGTGCTCTGGCCCGATACGGTAAAGCGCGGCGACATGGTCGTGCTCGTGCGCGGCCTGGGAACCCTTGTGCCTGAAGATATTCGCTGGATCACCGCGCAATCCGCTGCTCGCGTCGACAAGATCGTTCTGCGTTCTGGCGCGACGGTAAAAGCGGACTCGGTAATTTTGGAACTGAGCGACCCTCAACTGCAGAACGACGCGGCAGCCGCCGATTTGGCTTACAAGCAAGCTCTGGCCGATTATCAGGCTCAGAAGGTTTCTCTGAACAATGCGATGCTCCTGCTCAAGACTCAAGTTACCGCTACCACAGGGCAACTTGATGTAGCGACGCAACAGCGCGACGTAGACGTTTTGAAGTACAAGGCCGACGTTGGCCCCAAGTTCACCACGGAACTCGATCAAGCTACGGTCAAGCAATACACAGCAACCCTCGAACTCCAAAAGGAAGAGGTCGCTGCCTTTTCGGAAAATATCACAGCAACTCTAGCCTCTCAGCAAGCCAAGGTTGATACCGCACGAACCCTCGACGGCTTGTTTAAAGGAAGACTCGACGCGCTGCATGTTCGCGCTGGAATTAACGGTGTGTTGCAGTGCGTATGCACATCTACTGGCACGAATTACGTGGAACTCCAGGAAGGCCAACAGGTCACTCTGGGCACAAACCTTGCGCGTGTGGCAGACCCTACGAAATTGAAAGCCACCGTGCAAATTCCAGAAACTCAGGCAAATACCGTCGCCCTCCTGCAAAAGGCCGAAGTGGACACGCGCAACGGCACCGTCCAAGGCCACGTTACTCGAATTGACGCATCGGTTGTCAACGGCACGCGCGGCGTCGACATTTCATTCGATCAACCGCTGCCCTCAAGCGCCGTACCAGACTTGAGCGTCGACGGTACGATCACTATCGAACATCTGACGAACGTCCTCTATGTCGGCCGCCCAGTACATGGCGAGCAAAACACCAAAGTTGGCCTCTTCAAATACACCGATGATGGAAAGGAAGCCGTCCGCGTCCAAGTTGATCTGGGCCGCGCTTCCGTGAACACCATGCAAATCATGGGTGGATTGAAAGAAGGCGACAAGGTCATCCTCTCTGACATGTCCACTTGGGACGGCGTAGATCGCATCTCGATCAAGTAAATTTTTCTGAACGCGCGGCTGCCCTCACGCAGCCGTGCGTTTTTTTTCGTTCTCGATTCCTCTCGCAAGGAAATGAACCGTTTCCACTTCGGCGGAGTTAGTCAGTTCAGGGGCTGCCGATTTACAAAGTTTTATCAGTTCCCTTCCACCAGGCCGCTGATGCGCATGGATCCACTCGTCGCCCAACGCTGCCTGAGAACGAAGTAGGTTACGGGAACAAATTGATGTAAATTTGCGTTCTGCCGTCATCAGGGGTTCGGGGCCCGGTTTTCAATAATTTGCTGGGTGACCATATTCATTTGGGAACGTCTGAGACCTATAGTGCGTATTGGTAGTGGGCCGGGTTGCAGGGTCGTACCGATTAAAGGAGAGCGACGCTTATGGCTGCGAACGACGAAGCATTGATCAGTATGGAGAGCGTGAAAAAAGTGTTTCTTACCGACGAGGTGGAAACCCACGCACTCGACAACATTCATCTTCAAATTAAGCGCGGAGAATATGTCGCCATCAACGGCCCATCGGGCTGCGGCAAATCCACGCTGCTTTCGATTCTCGGGCTGCTCGATTCGCCGTCGGATGGCGTCTACATTCTGAACAACAAGCCCGTATCGAAGCTCACGCTTTCGGAACGCACTCGCATCCGTAACCGCGAGATTGGTTTTATCTTCCAGGCGTTCAACTTGATCGGCGACCTCAACGTGTACGAAAACGTCGAGCTGCCTTTGACCTATCGCGGCATGGGCGCTTCCGAGCGGAAGCAGCGCGTGCAGCAGGCGCTCGAAAAGGTCGGCATGGCGCACCGCATCAAGCACTATCCTTCGCAGCTATCTGGCGGTCAGCAACAGCGCGTCGCCGTCGCTCGTGCGTTGGTCGGTGATCCTTCCATCCTTCTCGCAGACGAGCCGACCGGTAACTTGGACTCGAAAAACGGCGAAGCAGTGATGGAATTGATGACGGAACTCCACCGCGGTGGCGCAACTCTTTGCATGGTTACGCACGATCCGCGTTACGCCGCGTTCGCAGACCGCAGCATCCACTTGTTTGACGGCCGCATCGTCGAAGAAAACTTCGAAGAGAGCAGCGCCGCAGCGCACTAGTCCAGAAGATTAAATCGGAGGCGGCGGCTTGCACGAGTCGCCGCTCTCCGGAAATTTTGGTCACTGGCCCTCGCGCCGCGCCAAGTTCGCCGGCCGCAGCCTCCGCAACTGAGGCGCGGCGAGGAGGCCAGTATGGGTACGCTTCGTCAAGACCTTCAGTACGCATTCCGCACCTTGCTTCGCGCACCGGGTTTCACCGCCATCGCCGTTCTAACACTTGCTCTTGGTATCGGCGCTACCACTACGATTTTCAGCCTTGTCAACGCCACGTCTTACTTCGCCCGCTTCCCTACCGCGATGCGGAACAGATGGTAATCCTCAATGAAATAGATTCGCGCGTCGGCGATGTGTCGGTTGCGTATCCCGATTTCCTCGACTGGCAAACTCGAGTCACGTCGTTTTCCGAAATGGCTGCTGCTCACAACGTCGGGCGCGAATCTTTCCGGCATGCAGACCCCCGAGCGCGTGTTCGGCTACGGAGTCTCGCCTAATTTTCTTTCCATGATTGGAGTTCGCCCGATCATGGGCCGCGATCTTCTTCCGGGCGAAGAAAAAAAAGGCACCGCGCCAGTACTGTTGTTGAGTTACGCGATGTGGCAATCCCATCTCGCCGGAGACCCGAACGCGCTCGGTAAAGCTGTAACGCTCAATGGCCAGAGTTTCGTCATCGCAGGAATTCTTCCTCCCGGATTCACATTCTTCGGCCAGACCGATTTCATTTCTCCGATGGGCGTGTACGCCACCGGTGAAATGATGGAGCGCGGAAATCACGGCGACATCGCCGTGATCGCGCGGCTCGCTCCTGGCGTTACGTTCAACCGCGCACTCGCCGAAATGACCGGCGTTCAAGCGAGGCATCGCCCGGCAAAACGGCGGCGCTCGACGACAACGATCAAAAGCGCCGTCGCGATCACACGCTGCGCGATGCGATCGTCTCCAGCTCCCGTCCTGAATTGATCGTGCTGTTCGCCGCAGTCGGCTTCGTGCTGCTGATCGCGTGCGTCAATGTTGCGAATTTGTATCTCGTTCGGGCGGCCTCGCGCTCAAAAGAAATCGCGTTGCGCTTCGCGCTGGGCGCCAGCCGCGGCAGAATTCTTCGCCAGATTCTCACCGAATGTTCCGTGATCGCTGTTCTTGGCGGAGGGCTCGGAATTGTTTCCGGATTCTGGGGAATCAACGGACTGGCGGGCATTATGCCCTCGGGAATGTTTCAAGACACCGCCGCCGGCATGGATCGCGCGGTTTTGCTTTTTGCCGCAGGCATCATCGTCCTCGTTACTTTCGCATTCGGACTTGCTCCTGCCCTCGCAGCTTCCAGACCGGACGTCCATGATTCGCTGAAAGAAGGCGGAAAAGGGTCCAGGTCCGGATCCGCTCACAATCGTTTGCGCGCCGCGTTTGCAGTCGCTGAAATTGCGCTGGCGATGGTGCTGCTCATCGGCGCTGGGTTGATGGTGAAAAGTTTGTCCCGCTTGCTCCGCGTGGATAGCGGCTTCCGCACCGACAACGTTTTGACGATGGAATTGAATCTGAACTCATCGCGATATGCCAGTAACCCTCCGATGCTGAATTTCTGGCAACAAGCCCTCGATAGGGTGCGCGCCGTTCCCGGGAGTGCGCAGCGCGGGAGTCGCAACCGCTGTTCCGCTCACCTTCGATCACAGCCGCACCGATATTTCGTTTGCAGGATATGCCCGTGCCTGCGCGCGGACAATATCCGCATCCCGACATTCACGTCATAAGCTCCGGCTATATCGAGTCTTTGGGAATTCCGTTCTGATACGCGGGCGCTCGGTGCAGGACACCGACACCGAAACTTCGCCGCCGGTCGGCCTGATCAACGAAAAATTGGCGGAACGATATTTCAAAGACCAGGATCCGATTGGAAAGCAATTCATGTGGGGCCATCCGCGGCCCGGCAAGGCCGACAAAATGGATGACAGTTGTTGGCGTGGTTGGCGACACCAAATTGTATGGCCTCGAGAATCCTTCGCGATTCGAAGTTTACGTTCCTTACCGTCAAAACGAACAGCGACATGCACGTCGTCGTTCGCAGCTCGGTGGATCCAGCGAGTCTGATTGGCACGATTCGTGGAGCAGTGGCCACACTGGACAAGGATCAGCCGGCATTCAGTATCGCCACGATGCAAAAGATGGAGACCAACGCGGTTTCGGATCGCCGCTCGACGCTATTGCTGTTAAGCGTGTTCAGCGGCTTCGCGCTGCTGCTCGCGGGCATGGGAATTTACGGAGTGATTGCGTTCAGCACCGCCCGCCGCACGCATGAAATCGGAATTCGAGTGGCACTCGGAGCGCAGCGCGGCGATATCTTGCGCATGATCCTCGGTGAATGTGCGCGGCTCGCGTTGCTTGGCGTGGGGATCGGAGTCGTCGCCGCGCTCGGGCTCACGCGGTTGATGTCTACGATGCTGTACGGAGTTGGCGCAAGCGATCCGCTCACGTTTGTCGCGGTCGGCGGGGATACTCATTGCTCGTCGCGTTCGCGGCGTGCTGGCTGCCGGCGCGGCGCGCGATGCGCGTGGACCCGATGATCGCGCTGCGCTACGAATAACTTCGTATTCCAGGGAACATCACCCGCCTCTCGCGCGTTGTATATGCAGGCGCAGCGCGCAGCGGGTGTAGTGTCTCGCCCAACCGATTCCGCACGCTGTTGAATCTGGCACGCCGCGCTGTTTCAAAACCAGAAATCGGAGAGTGACAATGGACGCGATCTGGCAAGACATCGTGTACGGATTTCGATCGCTACTGCGCCGCCCGGGAATCACCGCGATCGCGCTGCTGACTCTGGCTCTCGGAGTTGGCGCGAACACCGCAATTTTCAGCGTGGTGGATACGGTGCTGCTGCAGCCTCTCGCGTACAAAGATCCAGGCCGAATCGTTTTCATTGCTGAGACCACTCAGCAAGTTCCCGACATGAGTATTGCGATGGCCAATTTCGACGACTGGAAATCTGCGAACCATGTCTTCGAAGCGATGGCGCCTTATCAGTCCGCCAGCGTGATATTGACGGGCAATGGCGATCCAGAGCGATTGCGGATGCGGCGGATCACCGCGGGATTTTTCCCAACGCTTGGCGTGCAGCCGATTCTTGGCCGCGCGCTCACTCCAGAAGACGACAAAGTTGGCGCCGCGCCGGTGGTGCTGATCAGCGATGGATTGTGGGCGCGAAAATATGCGCGCAATCCAAATGTGATCGGGCAAAAAATTAATCTTGATAGCGAGCTTTATACAATTGTCGGCGTCCTCGCAAACGCGCGCTTTCACGGCGGCTGGCGAAACCAGTCGCTCTTCAGTTCGTTGTGGCGGCTCGACGATAAAATGGGCGGCCCCGCAAACCGCGACAGCCACCCCGGGATATACGCGCTGGCGCGGCTGAAACCGGGCGTCACGATTGAGCAGGCAAAATCGGATTTGAACGGAATCGCGGCGCGGCTCGCGGCAGCAGTATCCCATGTCCAACACCGGGCACGGCGTATCCGTAGACTCCGTCATGAATTCGTATGTGGGCAATCTGCGCCAGCCGCTTCTGATACTGATGGCTGCGGTCGGTTTCGTTTTGCTGATCGCCTGCGCCAACGTGGCGAATTTGATGCTCGCGCGCGCCACCGAACGCCAAAAAGAAATGTCCATCCGAGTGGCGCTTGGCGCGAGCCGGTCTCGTCTGCTGCGGCAATTACTAACGGAAAGTTTGCTGCTCGGAGTCACTGGCGGATTGCTCGGTCTCGCAATGGCATGGTCTTCGATTGGTCTGCTGACGCGGTTGGCGTCTTCGAGCGTGCCTCGGATGGACGACCTCACGATCAATGTAAGCGTGCTGTGCTTTGCGCTCGGGACTTCCGTGCTGACAGCATTCTTGTTCGGCGTATTCCCCGCGTGGCAAGCATCTCAATCTGATGTGCAAGACGCGCTGAAAGAAGGCACACGAGGCGCGAGCGCGACCAAGGGACGCAGAAAATTCCAGTCTGCGTTAATCATCGCTGAAGTCGCGGTCTCTATGGTGTTGCTGGTTGGCGCCGGGCTCGCGGTGAAAAGTCTGTTCCGCGCGCTTGGGGCCGATACAGGTTTCGACGATCGCGGAGTTCTGACCGGAACCTTTAACCTGCCGGACCGCGATTTCCAGGATCCCGCAAAACAGATTCAGTTCGTAAATCAATTCGTCGCGAAAGTGCAGGCGATTCCAGGAGTTGAATCCGCTGGATTCGAGTGGCCATTGCTCGGCGGCGCGCAAGACGGATACATGATCGAGGGAAAGCCGGCACCGACGCCAGAAAACCCCACGTCCGTCGACAATACAGTAGCGACTCCAGATGCACTGAAGGCGATGGGAGTCCGCCTGGAGCGAGGAAGATTCTTCAACGATTTCGATAGCGACAAGGCGCAGCGCGTATGCATCGTTGACACCATGTTCGCTACAAAAGAATGGCCAGGACAGGATCCGGTCGGCAGGCGCGTCGCGACACGCGGCTTCCCTGAAAAGCCTGAATGGATGACGGTGGTCGGCGTCGTTTCGCATGTAATGAATTACGGCGTGGACCAGCCATCGCGCGTCGAGATCTACGAACCGGACGCGCAGCAGCCGCGAAGCTTTGGCAGCATCATCGTGCGAACGAAAGCTGACCCCGCGAGCCTCGTCAGCGCCGTGAAATCCGCGATTGTTGAAGTGAATCCCAACGTGCCGCTCTTCGACGTGCAGCCGCTGAGCGATGTGGTGGACGCAAACGTTGCATCGCGACGCCTCTCGTCGGTGTTGCTCGGAGTTTTCGCGGCTCTGGCCCTGGTGCTTGCGGCGATCGGAATTTACGGCGTGATGTCTTACATGGTGACCCAGCGATTGCACGAAATTGGAATTCGTATCGCGCTGGGTGCGCAGCGCAAAGATGTTCTTGGCATCGTGCTCGGAAACGGAATGACGTTGCTGGCAGCGGGCCTGGCGATTGGTTTCGCCGGCGCATTCTCTTTGAGCCGGTTCATGGAGGCGTTGCTGTTTCAAGTGAAAGCAACCGACGCGGCAACGTTTGCAACCATTCCTATAGTTTTGGCGATGGTAGCGCTCGCGGCTTGCTACATTCCGGCGCGGCGAGCGATGCGCGTGGATCCAATCATCGCGTTGCGCGAAGAATAGTTTAGCAAGAGCAGTAACGTGGAGGCTGTGATGGAGACTTTGTGGAAAGACATTAAGTTCGGCATTCGAACACTTCGCAAGTCTCCCGGATTCACCGCGATCGCGGTATTGGCTCTTGCATTGGGGATTGGCGCGAACACGGCGATCTTCAGCGTGGCGGATGCATTTCTGCTGAAGCCTCTCAATCTTCCTGATCCCGATCATGTTGTCGCTGTGATGGAACTTCGGCCGTCGCAAACGCAAGGCACTTCTGGAATCGCCGCCGCGAATTTTGCGGACTGGAAGCAGCAGGCGAAATCCTTTGATTCGCTCGCCGCGTACGAATTCGACGACGTGAATCTCACCGGCGAGGGCATGCCGGAAAAAGTGCAGGGGTTTCAGGTCAGCGCGAATTTCTTTTCGGTTTGCAATGTCTTCCCAAAATTCGGCCGCACATTTCTTCAGGGTGAAGACGCCCCCGGACACGACGGCGTCGTTCTGCTGAGCGAACGTTTGTGGATTCGCAGATTCGGCTCGGATCCAAATCTGATCGGCCAATCGATTCACGTCGATGGCAGGCCCTACACCGTCGTTGGTGTGATGCCGAAAACTTTCGACTTTCCTATGGCCGCGGAACTTTGGCTGCCGCTCGCGTTGACTCCAGAGCAGTGGCAGTCGCGCAGCAGTCACGGACTCTTGGGAATCGCGCGATTGAAGGATGGCGCGACCGCGGCAAGCGCGACGGCCGAGATGAATACAATCGCGAACCGGCTGAGCACAGCATATCCGCTGACCAATCACGGATGGCGGGCGACGGTGATTCCGATCCGGATATTTGCGGTGGGCGACGACACAATTTCGTACACGTATTTGTTGCTGGGCGCAGTGGGCTTCGTGCTTCTCATCGTTTGCGCGAACGTGGCGAATTTGCAATTGGTGCGTGGATCGAGCCGGCTGAAAGAAATTGCGATTCGCGGCGCGCTCGGCGGAAGCCGATGGCGCGTGATGCGTCAGTTGCTTACGGAAAGTATTTTGGTTGCGTTCGGCGGCGCAGCGCTCGGTTTGGTTTTTGCGAAATGGTCGATCTCGTCGATTTTGGCGCACATGCCCGCGAGCGTGGCGAAAGAAATTCCCGGATGGGATCAGATTCATCTGGATGCGCGCGCGCTTTTGTTTACGATTTTCGCCGCCGTCGCAGCAGGTGTGATCGCTGGAGTTTTGCCGTCGCTTGAAACTTCGCGAGTGGATGTGAACGAAGTTTTGAAAGAAGGCGGACGCAGCGGATCGAGCGGCCGCGGACGACATCGATTGCGCGATGCGCTGGTGGTGACGCAAGTAGCGCTGGCGGTGGTGTTGCTCGCGGGATCTGCGCTGATCGTGCGCGGTTTTCAAAAATTGATTCAAGTTGGCGCAGAATGGAAACCTGAAAGTGTTTTGACGATGCAACTCAGCTTGCCCGATGTGAAATACGCGGAGCCCGCGAAACGCATCGCATTTTACGATCAACTTGTTGACAAGCTTTCCGCGGTGCCAGGCGCGAGCGGCGTCGCTTTGGCGAGCGCAATTCCGATGGATGACGACACGGGATCGACGCAGCAATTCAATATCGAAGGACGGCCGTGGCGTGACGCCAGCGAATCCGAAAATGCGAATTCGCAAGTCGTGAGCACAAATTTTTTCAGGCTGCTTCATATTCCCATTCTTCAAGGCCGCGAATTTACTAACGCCGATTCGGTGAACACCACCGGCGTGACGCTTGTGAGCCGCAGCCTCGCCGAAAAATTCTGGCCCGCGGGCGATGCGATCGGCCATCGCATTAAAGCCGGCGCCAGCGATTCAAAAAATCCCTGGATGACAATTGTCGGCGTGGTGGCCGATGTAAAAACGGGTTGGAGCCACATCGGCGCCGACCTCGCGTTTTACAGAACCTACAAACAGGCACCCCGTGGATACACGTGCGCGTTTCTGCGGACTTCTGGGGATCCGATGTCTCTTTCGGCTGGGGCGCTCGCGGCGGTTGTCGCGGTGGATTCCGAGGAACCCGGGTACGCCGTGATGCCGATGTCGCAGGCGGTGCAGGAGAATATGATCGGTATCGCGTATGTCGCGGTGATGATGGGAGTGCTGGGGATACTGGCGCTGGTGCTGGCGGCCGTGGGCGTGTATGGCGTGATGGCGTTCACGGTGGAGCAGCGGACGTACGAAATCGGCATCCGGATGGCGCTGGGAGCGCAGCGGTTTGATGTGGTGCGGCTGGTGTTGCGTGGCGGGTTGCTGCTGACCGGAATTGGGCTGGTAATCGGGCTGCCGCTGGCGCTGGGGACATCGCATTTGATTGGAAGCTTGATCTTTGGGATAGGGAAAACGGACCCGGTAACCTTCGCGGGAGTGGGGCTAATCTTGGCCGCGGTGGCTGCTGCGGCTTGCTGGATACCGGCGCAGAGGGCGATGCGGACTGACCCGATCGTTGCGCTGAGATACGAGTGAGTTGGGACGGCTTCTGGGCTTCCGATATCCCCTAAGCTATTCATAAATAACAGTTTATAGGTAGAATCTTGCGCGAAATTAGAGGGGAGACCCCCCCCCCATTGTTTTTGTAAAGTGATGAAACTACAGGGGTTACCTAGTACTATTACTAAAAAGTCGTTCATTCTAAAGGACTTAAGGTCGTTTTAGGGGTGTTTTTTGGCCTGTTTGCGCCCAACCATTTGATTTACCATGTTCGATCCAGGCGTGCGTCGTTCGTTGAATTCAGGCTGAGACCCCTTGTCATAGTCGGCTGAGAATCTCTGAAAAGCTGGGCGGGGACTCGCCGCTTCGCGGTCGAGCCCACGCCCCTACGGCCGGGTGAAGAATTGCGATCGCGCACCTAGATCAAGGATCTAGTCCGCGGTTCGGACCGAGGACGGGACAAGACCCGTTCCTACGAGGAGTAAGCGACCGATACAATTTTTAGGGGGATGGATAAAACTGACAGTTCTTCTCCACGGATAGGATAGCAAATCGGGGTGAAATTGCAAGATTAAAACGTGCTCCAATTCGTACACCCTAAGGCGGCGGTTGGGAGTATTATCTGGGGCCGATGGAAACTTGGTTCAAAGATATTCGATACGGATTGCGGACGCTGCGGAAATCGCCGGGGTTCACGGTGATCGCGGTGGCGGTGCTGGCGCTGGGAATCGGCGCGAACACGGCGATCTTCAGTATCGCGGATGCGTTTCTGTTGAAGCCGGGAAATCTGCCTGATCCTGAACATCTCGTGGTGATGCTGGAGAAGGCGCCGACGGAGACGATTGCAGGCGCAGGAGTTTCTCCGGCAGATTTACAGGACTGGCGAGAACAGGCGAAATCGTTTCAGGGCTCTGGCGGCGTGGATGTGGAACTCGGTGAGCATGACCGGGAACGGACTGCCGGAACAGATCCAGGGATTTTACGTCTCCACGAATTTTTTCGAATTGTGCGGAGCGGAACCGTATCTCGGCCGGACGTTTACAGCCAGCGAGGATCAACCGGGGCAAGACGGTGAAGTAGTGCTGAGCTACAGATTGTGGCAGCGGCGGTTTGCAGGAGACCGCTCCGTGATCGGACAGACAATTCACCTCGATCAGCGCGTCTATACGATCATCGGAGTGATGCCGCAGGGATTTCGATATCCGATCGACACAGAGTTGTGGACGCCGCTCGCCTTAAAACCGAGCGAGCGCGTGTTGCGAACGTGGCATCCACTGTATGTCTTGGGGAAACTCAATCCCGGGACGAATGCGGAGCGCGCAAACGCAGAGATGGACACGATTGCACGGCGGCTGGGTGATGCGTATCCGAGCACGAATCGCGGGTGGGGTGTGCAGGTGACTCCAATCCGGAGGTATTCGGTAGGAGAAAACGCATACGAATATACGTATCTACTTCTGGGAGCCGTGGGGTTCGTGCTCCTGATTGTTTGCGCGAATGTAGGCAATCTGCAATTCGTGCGCGGAGCGAAGCGGGTGAAAGAAGTTGCGATACGCAGGGCGATGGGCGGAAGCCGATGGCGAATCGTCAGGCAACTGCTGACGGAGAGCATGATGCTCGCGCTGGTCGGCGCGGCGCTGGGAGTGTTGCTGGCGGAGTGGACCGTACACCTGATGATCGCGGGGATGCCGCAAGATGTGGCGCGGACAATTGCGGGATTCGATGCGATTCGAATTGACGCGCGAGCGCTGGGATTTACGATCGTGGTTGCGGTAGTGGCAGGAATGTTGGCGGGACTTTTTCCTGCGCTGGAAAGTACTCGAGTAAAACTCAGCGAGACGCTGAAGGAGGGCGGACGCGGCGGAACCAGTGGCAAGGTTCGGCAGCGACTGCGCAGCGCGCTGGTGATGATTCAAGTGGCGTTGGCTGTGGTGTTACTGGCTGGGGCTGGGCTGATTGTGAGGGGATTCCGAGCGATCGAGAAATCAGATTCGAGGTACAGGCCGGAGTCTTTACTTACCATGCTGCTCAATCTACCGTCGAAGACTTATGGCGAACAATCGCAGCAGAAGGAATTCATCAACCAGTCGCTGATGCGGCTAGCGGCTCTGCCGGGAGCAATGGGTGCGGCGGAAACTACCATAGTTCCGCACACAATCGGGAATTCCAATACGGACTTCGTGATGCAAGGGCGGCCGTGGACTAACGCGGGAGAGGCGCGAACTGCGGATTTAGAGATTATTAGTCCGAATTATTTTCACCTGATGGGCGTACCTATAGTAGAGGGACGCGAGTTCACGGACGCAGATGTAACCGGAAACGCGGAAGTGGCCATAATCAGCCAAAGCCTGGCACGGGCTTACTGGCCGAAAGAAAGTCCAATCGGGCATGGAATCAAGTTCGGGCATTTGGAGTCTAAGCTTCCATGGGCCACGATCGTGGGTGTTGTGGCGGACGTGAAGCAAGACTGGTCTGATGTGAGCCCGTCGCTGGCGGTATACCGGCCGTACCAGCAGCTTTCGCGGTCATATATTTCGTTTCTGGTGAGGACCGGCGGTCAGCCGGAAGCGATGATGGGTGAAGCGCGCATGGCGATCGCGGCGATGGATCCAGAGATTTCGTTGATGAAGTTGAGGCCCATGGAGGAAGTGATCAACGATTCTCTCTTCAGCATTTCGTATGTGGCGGCGATGATGGAGGCGCTGGGGATTCTGGCGCTGGTGTTGGCGGCGCTGGGGGTGTACGGCGTGCTAGCCTATTCGGTGGCGGAATCGACGAACGAGATTGGGATTCGAATGGCGATGGGCGCGCTGCCGAAGGATGTGCTGAAACTTGTGTTGCGACGAGGAATGACGCTGGCAGCGGCTGGGCTGGCGATGGGGATTCCAATCGCGTATTCGCTGGCGCGCGTGATGGCGGGATTTGTTCCCGGGATTGGCAAGCCTGATCCGATGACGCTGGTGGAGATTGCGGCGGTGCTCTCGATGGCGGCATTACTGGCGTGCTGGTTGCCGGCGCGGCGGGCGACGCGGACTGATCCGATTACTGCGCTGAGATATGAATAAGTTCTGACGCTGCTGCGGCAGCGAAAAGTTTGAATGGGAAAATTTGAAAAGGATTTGCCAAGGAGAAAAAACACATGGCGGGCACAGAACCACTGATTCAACTGAGAAGCATGGAGAAATCGTACGATATTGCCGCGGGAAAATTCTTCGTGCTGCGGCGCATTAATTTGGATATCGCGCAAGGCGAGTTCGTGACGATCATGGGTCCTTCCGGCGCGGGGAAATCGACACTGCTTTCGATTATCGGAATGCTGGATGGCTCGTGGACCGGAGAATATTATTTTCTGGACCAGCCGGTACACAAGATGAGCGTCAAGCAGCGCAACGAACTGCATAAGCGCTACATCGGATTTGTGTTTCAGAGCTACCACCTGATCGACAATTTGACGGTGTTCGAAAATCTGGAAATTCCGCTTTCGTATAAAAATGTGCCGCGCGGCGAACGGCAGAGCCTGGTGTGCGACATCCTCGACAGGTTCTACATCGTCGGAAAAAAAGATTTGTATCCGAGCCAGCTTTCCGGCGGACAGCAGCAACTTGTTGCGGTGGCGCGCGCGGTGGTGATGGCTCCGAAACTAATTCTGGCGGACGAGCCGACGGGAAATTTGCATTCGGGCCAGGGCGAAGAAATTATGCAGCTCTTCAAGCGGCTGAATGATGCGGGGACGACGATTATTCAGGTGACGCACTCGGAAAGAAATGCGGCGTACGGAAACCGGATTGTGAATTTGAAGGACGGCTGGATTGTGGACGAGACGAAGCCTGCGCCGATGAGCTCGGAGCCGACGATCGCAGGGTAGAGTTCGATCGGATGGAAGGCGGGTGGGGACACGCCCCACCCGGATGAAGCCTGCGCGGAATTGGCGCGTGTTTTGCGGGGTTTACGGCTGCTGCGTGACGGAACGAATACCCACCTCTGAACGTATAAAACCTCAGATGACGGCTTAATCTCGCGACGACTTCTGTTCACTGTCGGCGTCTACTGGTAACAGCGATGATCACAGCACTCAGCGGAACGGCGCAGGATCTGAAATATGGACTGCGGCTGCTTCGGCGAAATCTGGGGTTCACAATTATCGCGGCGTTGACTCTGGCGCTGGGCATTGGCGCGAACACCGCGATCTTCAGCGTGGCTCATGCATTTCTCACACAGCCGCTGCCATTTCCCGAGCTGGACCGAATTTCGGCTGTAGTGATCGGACAAAAAGCGCCGGTTACGCCGGCGGATTATTTCGATTGGAAAACGCAGAGCCATTCGTTTGAAGAGCTGGCGGCGTACCGGCAGCGGAATGTGAATCTGACGGGCGGCGGCGCGCCGGAACGGGAATTTGCGGCGCAAGTGACCGCGGATTTTTTTGCGGCGTTGCGCGCGACTCCTGCGATGGGGAGAACGTTTAGCACGGGAGAAGACCAGACAGGCCGCGGCGATGTGGTGATCCTGGGATACGGATTGTGGCAACGGCGATTCGGAAGCGATGCGAATATTGTTGGCCGCGCGATCGATCTCGACGGGAAACCATTTACGGTTGCGGGAGTGATGCCGCGCGAATTTGATTTTCCGGCGCCGACGGATTTGTGGGTGCCGCTGGCGCTGACGCCGCAGGAAAAAGCGGAGCGAAGTTCGCGGTCGCTGCATGTGATCGGTCGATTGAATGCGGGAGTTTCGCAAACTCAAGCACAAGCTGAGATGACGACGATTTCGCGGCAGCTTGAGGTGGCGTACCCGGCAACGAACAAAAGCCGCGTGGCGCACGTGATGCCGCTGGCGGAATTTGTGGAAGGTACAATCGTGCGCGCAGCGATTTTCATGCTGCTGTGCGCGGTGGGAGTGGTGCTGCTGATTGCGTGCGCGAACATCGCAAATTTACAACTCGCACGGGCGACTGGACGCGAACGAGAAATTGCGGTGCGGACTGCGCTGGGTGCTTCGCGGCTGCGAATTGTGCGGCTGTTGCTTTGGGAAAATTTATTGCTGGGAGTGATTGGCGGCGCGGCCAGTTTGCTTTTTTCGGGATGGTGTTTGAGCGCGCTGCTGCAATCGATGCCCGCGGACGTTGCGAGGCTGATGCCGGGATTTCAGACAATTCGATCTGGATGGGCGCGCGATGATCTTCACGATGGCGATCGCGTTTGCCGCGAGAATTCTTTTTGGGATGGCGCCGGCGCTGGGAAATTCGCGCGCGGATTTGAATGATGGACTGAAGGAAGGGAGCCGTGGAGCTACCGCGAGCCGGGCGAAGCAGCGCCTGCGCAGCGTGTTCGTGGTGGCGCAGGTTTCGGTGGCGCTGGTGCTGCTGGTGATGGCGGGGATTTATGTGCGGACGTTTCGCGCGATGCTGCACACCGGGGATGTTTACGCTCCGCAGCAGGTGCTGGTGATGGGAGTGAATCTGCCGGAGGCGAGATACGCGGATGCCGCGGCGCGCGCGAGATTTTATCGCGCGGCGATTGAGCGATTGAGCGCGATGCCGGGAACGCAAACGAGCGCGGCGTTTACTTCGATTCCGATGAGCAATAATGGCGTGACGTGGAGCGCGTTTCAAATCGAAGGAAGGCCTGAGCCCGACGAGGCGCATGTTGCGGGCAGCGTGCTGCAGGATATTTCTCCGGAGTTTTTGAAATTCATGCGGATCTCGCTGGTGGCAGGGCGCGAATTTAGTTCGGCGGATACAGAAAGCACGGTACCTGTGGCGCTAGTGAGCCAGAAACTTGCGGAGCGCTATTTTCCGCGTGAGAGTGCGTTGGGAAAAAGGATCAGCGTTGGATCGGCGAAAAATCCGGGGCCGCAATTGACGATTGTTGGCGTGGTGGGTGACGCGCTCTACGATTGGACGGACCGATTGCCAGAGGCTGTGATTTATCGGCCGGTATCGCAATCGGCTCCGGCGGAAACGCAACTTGGAATTCGAGTGAGCGGCGATCCGTCTGGATTTGTTGGTGCTGTACGGACACAACTTGCGGCGCTTGATCCGCTGCTGCCTGCGTATGATGTGATGCCGTTGAATGAGGCGATTGACGAGTCACTGTCAGGCAATCCCCAACTGGCGGGAATGATGACGATTCTGGGCGGGCTGGCGCTGCTGATCGCGATCGTCGGCGTCTATGGAATTGTTGCCTATGCGGTGGCGCAGCGAATGCACGAGTTCGGCGTGCGGATGGCGCTGGGCGCCGAGAAGCGCGACATTTTTCTGCTGGTAATGAAGAATGGAGCGTTGCTTACCGTGGCGGGGCTATCGATCGGAATTCCTTCGGCGCTTTACCTGACGCGGAGCAGCGGTGAATTGCTGGGCGGAACTCATTTTGATTTTGTCACGTTTTTCACTGTGCCTGTGTTGTTGATGGCGGTGACATTGCTCGCGTGTTACGTGCCAGCGGCTCGCGCGACGAGAGTGGATCCGATTCAGGCGCTGCGATACGAATAAAGTTTTGAGTGTTGGCAGACGACTGCGAAATTTTGAAGCGAGGTGAGTATGGGCGGCTTCTTTCAGGATTTTAAGTACGCTGCGCGGGTGTTGAGCAAGAACCCCGGCGTCACCGCGATCATGATTTTTACGCTGGCGCTGGCGATCGGCGCGACGACGGCAATCTTCAGCGTGGTGTATGGCGTGTTGCTGCAGCCGCTGCCGTATCCGCAGCCGGACAAGATTATGGCGGTGTGGGAAATCAACACGAAGAACCACAACATGCGCTTGGCCGATCCAAATTTCGATGACTTCCGCAGTCAAAGCCATAGCTTTAAGTCGATGGCGAAATATACCTCGTACGAGGTGCCGATTTCGGGTGGATCGCAGCCAACGCGAACGACGTTCGCACAGGTGTCGCCCGATTTTTTCAAAGTTTTTGGCGTTGAACCAATGACGGGACGAGATTTCGCGGAGAGCGACAACCAAAAAGGCGCGGCGCCGACGGCAATCGTGAGTTATGGATTCTGGAGAGAATTTCTGGGATCGGCGGCGGATCTCACGCACTCCACTTTGAAGGTGAGCAACACGCTGTACTCCGTGATCGGAGTGATGCCGCCGGGATTCCAATTTCCAGCGGACGTGTCAGTGTGGGCGGCGGCTGATACAGATGGCGAGAATCTATCCAGGACATCGCACAACTATTCGGCGGTGGGGCGATTGCGCGATGGAGTTAGCGCGAAGCAAGCGGATCAAGATATCAGCGTGCTGGCGCGGCGAATTCATGATGGCTCGAATGAGCAAGGCGATTACCTGCTGATCGACGGGAGGGTGATGCCGCTGCAGGATTCGATGACTGGCAAAGCGCGGTCGCCGCTGATGATTCTGCTGGGCGCGGTGGGATTTCTGCTGCTGGTGGCGTGCGCGAACGTGGCGAACTTGTTGTTGGCGCAGGCGTCTGTACGCGAGCGCGAGCTTTCCATTCGCAGCGCACTGGGAGCGGCTCGCGGAAGATTGGTGCGGCAATTTCTTACGGAAGCGTTTTTGCTATCGCTTGTGGGCGGAGTGCTTGGCGTGCTGGCGGCATTGTGGGGAGTGGCGGGACTGGTGTCGCTCGCTCCCGCAAATCTGCCGCGATTGGATAGTGTGTCGATCAGTATTCCAGTGCTGCTATTCGCATTCTTGCTGTCTACAGGCGTAGCGGCTGGGTTGGGTGCGTTTACAGCGGTGCGCGCGACTTCGGGAGATTTGCGCAAAGGATTGGTCGAAGGCGGGCGCGGAAACGCCGGCTCGCAGGGCGGGCAAAGAGTGGGACGCATTCTTGTGGCGGCGCAAATTGCGATCACACTGGTGCTGGTGATCGGAGCGGGATTGCTGGGACGCAGTCTGATGAAAGTGATGGAAGTGGATCCCGGTTTCCGTGTGGACAAGATCGTATCGATGGAAGTTTCACTACCGTTCGTGGAAGATCCAAAAGAGAAAGCGGCGCAGGCGGGATTTTATTCCGAACTGATTGCGCGCTTATCGCAAATTCCGGGTGTACGCAAAGCGGGCGCGGCGAGCACGTTGCCGATGGTTGATGGCGGGCTGCCGGATGGAATGTTTCTGCTGCTATCGCCGAACGAAGTTCCGAATGCCGCTGACGGCCCTAGCGCGTATGCCAAGCTGGGAGCATTCTTCAAGCAAAAGGAGAGAATTGGCGACGCGGATTTTTGCGTGGCGTCCGACGGATATTTCCAAGTGATGGGGATTCCACTGGTTCGCGGACGAATTTTTGACGCGCGCGACGGGATGAACGCTCCGCACGTTGCGGTGATCAGCCAATCACTGGCAAAAGATCGTTGGCCAGGGCAAGACCCGATCGGACACACGATTGAATTTGGAAATATGGATAACGATTTGCGATTGCTGACGATTGTTGGAATCGTGGGAGATACGCACGAGAACGGGCTGGATGCGCCGCCGCGGCCGACGGTGTATGTGGATATATTTCAGCGTCCGCGAAATTCGGTGACGATGGCGATGCTGAGCGACGCGGATACGCGATCAGTGTCTGCCGCCGCGCGAGGAATCATGACGGAGCTCAATCCAGAAATTCCCGTAAGTTTCAAAACTTTTTCGCAGATTTATTCGGCGTCGCTGGGCTCGCGGCGATTCAACGTGATTCTGATTGGATTCTTTGGAATCACGGCGCTGTTGCTGGCGACGGCTGGAGTGTTCGGCGTGATGGCGTATTCGGTGAGCCGGCGTACGCGTGAATTCGGAGTGCGAATGGCGCTGGGTGCGGCGACTGGAGACGTGCTGCGAATGGTGCTGGGGCAGGGGTTGCGCACGATACTTGTGGGCGTAGTGATCGGGATTGCGGGATCGCTGGCGCTGACGCGGACGGTTGCGTCAATGCTTATTTGGCGTGACTGCTACGGATCCGGTGACGTTCGGCGCGGTGACTTTGTTGCTGGTGGCAGCGGCGTTGCTGGCTTGCTACATTCCGGCGCGGCGAGCGACGAAAGTGGATCCTATGGTTGCGCTGCGGTACGAGTAGCCTAGAGTACAGCTTATTTGCAGCGGAAGTTTTTTTGTAGAGCAGCGGGAGAGAAGCAGTGGATACACTGTGGCAAGACATTCGGTACGCGATTCGCACGCTTGCGAAGAATCCTGGCTTTACGGCGGTGGCGGTGCTTACGCTGGCGCTGGGGATTGGCGCGAACACCGCGATATTCAGCGTTGTGAATGCTGTGTTGCTGCGGCCGCTTCCGTTTCGCGATCCGGATAAGCTTGTGCTGATTTACGAGACGCTGCCGTCCGCGCCACAGATTGGGCCGTCTTATCAAAATTATCAGGATTTTCACGACCAGACGAGATCGATTGAGAATGTGTCGGCCGCGCACAATGCGACACTGACGCTTACTGGAGCGGGCGAACCGGAGCGATTGGCCGGGCAGATGACATCGGCAAGCATGTTTTCGCTGCTTGGCGTGAATGCGATCGAGGGGCACACGTTTTTGCCGGAGGAAGACCGCGCGGGCGGGCCGAACGTCGCGCTGATTAGTTACGGATTCTGGCAGCGGAAATACGCTGGTGCGAGTGATGCGGTTGGAAAATCGCTTGTGCTCGACAATCACAACTACACAATTGTTGGAATTCTGCCGGCAGGCTACCAGCTCATGGTGCCTGTCGATGTGGTGCTTCCATTCGATCCGTGGGCGAAGACGCTGCCCGATGATCGGAACTGGCACGCGGGGATTACTGCGGTGGGGCGGCTGAAAGACGGAATGACGATCGAGCAAGCTCGCGCGGAGATGACGACGATCGCGAAGCGGCTCGAACAACAATATCCAATCTACGATACCGGCATGGGATCGCAAGTTGTCGCGATGCGCGACAAACTTGTGGACAATGTGCGGCCTGCGCTGCTGGTGCTTCTTGGCGCGGTGGGGCTCGTGCTGCTGATCGCGTGCGGAAACATTGCGAGCTTGCTGCTTGCGCGAGCGAGCGGACGCCAGCGTGAAGTGGCGATTCGAACGGCGATCGGCGCAACGCGCTCGCGCATCGTGCGGCAACTGCTTACCGAAAGTATTCTGCTCGCAATCACAGGAGCAGGTATCGGATTGCTTTTCGCGTGGGCGAGCATGGCTTCTCTACTGCGGCTCGCGGCGACCAGCGTGCCAAATATTTCTCCGGTTACGCTCGATAGCCACGTGCTTGGATTTGCAGCGTGCCTCGCGATTTTTTCTGGAATTGTTTTTGGCCTGGCGCCCGCGATCCAAACCGCGAAGATTGATCTTCGCAGCGTGCTGAACGAATCCACTCGCGGCTCAACCGGCGGCGGAGCGCAGCAGCACATGCGCAGCGGCTTGGTGGTGATTCAAGTCGCCCTTGCGCTCGTCTTGTTAATCGGAGCCGGACTTCTTCTTCGCAGCTTCCAGCGTTTGCAGGATGTTTCACCGGGGTTCCGTCCGGAAAATTTGCTGGTCGCGGATGTTCCACTTTCACCAAATGCGTATCCGCAATCTCCCGAGCGAATGGAATTCTTCGATCGCCTGCTCGATCGAGTTCGCGCGCTTCCCGGAGTCCGCTCTGCTGGCACAGCACTAATACTTCCGGTGAGCGGCAGCGGCAGCGCGATTCATTTCAACATTCAGGGACGCGCGCCGAAAACTCCGCACGATTACATCATCATGGGCTATCGCCCGGTGAGTGCGGGCTATTTGGAAACTCTGGGCGTGCCCCTACTTCGCGGCAGACTTCCGAAAGAATCCGACACCGACAAAAGTCCGTACGTGGTAGTGATCAATCAAGCCGCTGCCAACCAATACTTTCCGGGGGATTCCGCACTTGGCAAACGCATGCAACTCGGCGCGATCCCAGATGAGGGCACGCCGTGGATGGAAGTGATCGGCGTAGTGGGCGATTTGAAACAGGATCTCTCCGGCGATCCGAAATCGGAGATGTATGTTCCGGTGCGGCAAGCCGATTCGATGCTGCCGATATTCACCCTCTCATACGTTTTACGAACAACCACCGATCCAAATACTGAAATTTCCGCGTTGCGCAGCGTGGTGCGAGATATCAGTCCGAATCAGCCGGTGGTGAAAGTTCGCACGATGGAAGAAAATATTTCTGGCTCGATCAGCGCTCCGCGATTTCGCTCTGTACTGCTCGGCATTTTCGCCGCGACAGCATTGCTTCTTTCCGTGATCGGCTTGTACGGATTAATTTCCTATTCGGTGAGCCAGCGCGTTCACGAAATCGGAATCCGCATGACGCTCGGCGCGGAGCCCGGCGACGTGCTCCGCATGATCATCGGTCACGGACTCAAGCTCGCAATCATCGGGGTCATTGTCGGCCTCGCCGGAGCATTCGCATTAAGCCGCATACTTTCGCAATTTCTTTTCGGAATCAGCGCAACGGACCCAGCCACCTTCGCGGGCGTTGCGCTCTTGCTGACATTCGTAGCTGCTCTGGCGTCTTACCTTCCAGCGAGGCGCGCTACACGTGTTGATCCAATGATCGCGCTTCGCTACGAGTAGCCCGACCGGCCGCAACACACCACACCGGCGGATCGAGAGGAGAATGAATATGGGATTGGCAAATTGGCACAGGGGCGCGTTGATCGCCGCCGCGCTTGCGACCGTCGCAATCGCGCCAGCGTTAGCGCGCGATACGGTTGCCGAAGGATCGTTTGACCGCACGCTGAAAGTTTCTGGCGCGGTGGACCTCACCGTAGAAACCGGCTCGGGCGGCATCACCGTTCGCACCGGCGATGGCTCTACGATTCACGTGGTCGGGAAAATTCGCGTGAATAGTGATTGGCACATCGACGATAAAAATGCGCAGGATAAAGTTCATCGTCTCGAATCCAATCCGCCGATCGATCAAAACGGCAACACAATCACCATCGGCGACATTCACGATGAAGATTTGAAGCGCAACGTAAGCATCAGCTACGAATTGGTTGTTCCCGCGGACACACGTCTGCGCTCCTCCACCGGTTCCGGCAGCCAGGAACTCGATGGCGTAAAGGGTCCCGTGGAAGCCACCACCGGCTCTGGCTCGCTTCGCATCAGCCACATCGGCGCGGAGCTTCGAGCCAGCACCGGGCTCGGGCACAATCACGCTCGACACAATTCAGGGCGCCGTGCGCGCGAATACCGGCAGCGGTTCCATTCGCGCCGATAACGTGGGCGGCGGAATCACCGCGCAAACCGGCAGCGGCAATATTGAATACTCACAAACAGCCGCAGGCGATGTGGACGTGCAAACCGGCTCGGGCAGAATCGAGCTGCGCGGAGTGCACGGCAAGCTGAGCGCGCGCGCCGCAAGCGGCTCAATCGACGCGGAAGGCTCACCAGCCGGCGAGTGGCGGCTGCATTCAGGTTCGGGTGGCGTCACTTTGCACTTGCCCGCCGATGCCGGATTCGAGCTGGACGCGAGCACGGGTTCCGGCGGCTTGAGCACTTCGCATGAGCTGACCATCAGCGGCACCATGAGCCGTCGCGAACTGCGCGGCAAAGCGCACGGCGGCGGACCGCTCATCAGCGTAAGCACAGGTTCGGGCAGCGTTCGCGTCGAGTAGAATAGAGTGTCGGCAGGGCGAGGTACGCGCCGGCGTCTTCCGCAGCAGGTGTGGTGTGCGGAAGGCACCGGCACGCCGCGTCATGCCTGCGAATGCGAGTCTAATCCCTGCCTGTGCAGCTCAGGCCAGAAAGCGTCAACCCAGCGAACGCATGAGACCTCCAACCCCTGGCGCCGCACGCGTCCTCGTGGCTGATGATCAGCCGGATGTTCGCGAAGCGTTGCGGCTTCTCCTGAAAAATGAAGGCTACGAAATCCAGACGGCCTCTTCGCCCGCGGAAATCATGTCTGCGCTCGAAGCGCGCGAATTCGATATCGTCCTGATGGATTTGAACTACGCGCGCGACACCACCTCCGGTGAAGAAGGTCTCGACCTCCTCACTCGCATTCAAATCATTGATAGCGCTCTGCCCGTGGTCGTGATGACGGCCTGGGGCAGCGTGCAACTCGCCGTGGAAGCGATGCGCCGCGGCGCGCGCGACTTCATCCAGAAGCCCTGGGAAAACGCGCGGCTCATCGCGATTTTGAAAACGCAGGTTGAGCTGCGCAAATCGCTGCGTCGCCAGATTCGTCTTGAAGCGGAAAACCGCCTGCTGCGCGCCGATTCCCTTCCGAAGCTGATCGCCGAATCCGCGGCGATGCGTCCGGTGCTTGAACTAATTGCGCGAGTGGGTCCTTCCGACGCAAACGTGCTGATCACCGGCGAGCACGGAACCGGCAAAGAAGTGATCGCGAAAACTCTTTACGCGCTTTCGCCGCGATCTACGAAACCGCTCGTCACCGTAAACGCCGGCGGCCTCTCCGAAGGAATTTTCGAAAGCGAATTATTCGGCCACGTAAAGGGCGCGTTCACCGATGCAAAAATGGATCGCGTAGGCCGATTCGAACTCGCCGATGGCGGCACGCTTTTCCTCGACGAAATCGCCAACGTCCCGCTGAATCTTGCAGGCGAAACTTTTGCGAGTCCTCGAAACCGGCGAAATGGAGCGCGTTGGCTCCTCCAAAACGCGCAAAGTAGACGTCCGCATCCTCGCCGCTACCAATGCCGATGTGAACGCCGAAGTTGCATCTGGCCGATTCCGTCAGGACCTCCTCTTCCGTCTAAATACTATTGAGATCGCCTTGCCGCCGCTCCGCGAACGCCGCGAAGATATTCCGCTGCTCGCGAATCATTTTTTGCGGATGTATGCTCAGCGGTATCGCAAGACGCTCTCCGGATTTGAATCGGCAGCCATGCAGGCAATGATGGAACATCCGTGGCCCGGCAACGTGCGCGAATTGGATCACAGCGTGGAGCGCGCGGTTTTGCTGGCGCAAGCGAATCAAGTGCGCGCTTCCGATCTGGGCTTGCGCACGGCCTCTTCCGGAGCGCAGCAGCGCCTGGAAGAAATGAGCCTCGAAGATGTGGAGCGCTATCTCGTGCAGCGCACGCTCGCGCGATTTCGATGGCAACGTGAGCCAGGCCGCTGTTGCGCTCGGCCTTAGCCGCAGCGGGCTTTATCGCCGCATGCAGAAATACGGACTTATGAGCGAGCTGCATCTCGAGCGGCGAATTGTGATGCTTACCGTGGTTGCCGGCCTGCCGGGATCGGTGGCTGCGCTGATACTCCTGTGGAACGGACCCTATTCCGGAAAAGTTTGCTGGACGCTTACCGTCTTGATCGTCGGCGTGTGGGTCGGATTCACCGCCGCGGTGCGAAATAACGTCGCGTTCCCGCTGCAAACACTTTCGAATTTACTGGCCGCGATTCGCGAAGGCGATTATTCCATTCGCGGCCGCGGCGCAACCGCGCGCGATTCGCTGGGCGATGTGATGCGCGAAGTCAATGCGCTCGGCGAAACTCTGCGCGAACAGCGCCTCGGCGCCGTGGAAGCCACCGCGCTGATGCGCAAAGTGGCGGAAGAAATTGACGTCGCTGTTTTCACCTTTGATGGCGATCATCGCCTGCGTCTTGGCAATCGCGCCGCGGAACGACTGCTCGCGATGTCCAACGAGAAAATGATGGGCAAAACCGCGGAAGAACTCAACCTGGGCGAATGCATTACCGGCGAGCCCGAGCGCACCATCGAAATCGATTTCCCCGGCGGCAAAGGCCGATGGGATATGCGCCGCACCACATTTCGCGAGGGCGGCTTGCAGCACCAGTTGCTCGTGCTCACCGATCTGAGCCGCGCGTTGCGCGAAGAAGAGCGGCAAGCGTGGCAGCGCCTGATTCGCGTAATCGGCCACGAGCTGAATAATTCCCTCGCGCCGATTCAAAGCGTGGCCGAAAGCATTGAGAGCATGTTGCTGCGCCTGCCCACGCCAACGGAATGGCCCGACGATGCTTCGGCAGACATGTGCAGCGGCCTCAGCGTGATTCGCGCGCGCGCCGAAGCGCTTGGCCGATTCATGAATGCTTACGCGCGTCTCGCGCGATTGCCCGCGCCTGTCGCGGGGCCGGTGGATGTCGCGCGCTGGATCGCCCGCACGGTCAGCCTGGAGCAGCGCGTGAACGTTCAAGTGGTTCCGGGTCCGCGCATGGAAATTTCCGCCGATGGCGATCAACTCGATCAGTTGCTGATCAATCTAGTGCGCAACGCAACCGATGCTGCGCTTGAAACTCACGGCGGAGTGCGCGTGAGCTGGGCGAACGACGGCGGCTACATCGATGTATTTGTGGACGACGACGGCCCCGGCCTTTCGAACACGAATAACCTGTTCGTGCCGTTTTTCACCACCAAGCCCGGCGGCTCCGGTATCGGCCTTGTGCTGAGCCGGCAAATCGCCGAAGGCCACGGCGGCAGCTTGTCGCTTGAA
Source organism: uncultured Acidobacteriota bacterium (assembly GCA_963785395.1). Classification (GTDB taxonomy): domain Bacteria; phylum Acidobacteriota; class Terriglobia; order Acidiferrales; family UBA7541; genus DASTCZ01. The sequence goes on from CAWAVH010000005.1 coordinate 787,315, forward strand.
AATCGTACCGACTCTCGCGGTTGCCGCGCGCGCCTGCGCCTGCCCATCCAAATGCAGTAAAATTTCCCGGTACTTATGTTCACATCTGAAACGAGTTTACGAACCAGCGGCGAAATCAGATGGATTTCGCGTGCTCGTCGATCGATTGTGGCCGCGCGGCCTTACCAAAGAAAAAGCAAGAGTAGATCTCTGGCTGAAAGAGATCGCGCCCTCCAATGAATTGCGAAAATGGTTTATGCACGAGGAACCGAAATGGGTGGAGTTCGAGCGGCGGTACAAAGCGGAACTCCGCACTGGCGCTAATAAGGATGCGGTCGCTCAACTCCTGGAAGTTGAGAAAGAGCACAAGCACGTGACCCTGGTATTCGGCGCGCGCGATGCCGAGCACAATCAGGCCGTCGTTCTGCTGAAATTCCTCAAGCGATGAAATCTTCCGCCGCGCGTGAACAAAAAAATCCTGAGCAGTCGCTACGAATCATCGAGCAAGAAATTGTCGAATGCCGCGCCTGCCCGCGCCTCGTCGAATATCGCGAACAAGTTGCCGTTACCAAACGGCGCGCTTACCGCGATCACATCTATTGGGGACGCCCTGTTCCTGGCTTCGGTGATCCGCGCGCCGAACTGGTATTGATTGGCCTCGCACCCGGCGCTCACGGCTCGAATCGTACGGGACGCATGTTCACCGGCGATCGCAGCGGAGATTTTCTGTATCCAGCGCTCTTTCGCGCGGGTTTTGCGAATCAACCTAATGCAGTTTCCATCGACGACGGGATGCAATTGAAGAACGCCTTCATCGCCGCGGTCGCGCGCTGTGCTCCTCCGGATAACAAACCACTGCCCGAAGAAATCGCGAATTGCCTTCCATTTCTTGCGCGCGAGCTTGCCATTCTGAAACCGCGCGCGGTTTTCGCGCTCGGTCAAATCGGCTGGACATACTATTTGCGATTGTTGGTAAGCGAGAAAAAGATCGAGCGTGCCAGCGCCTATCAATTCGCGCATGGAGCCTCTTACAAATTGCCCGGCGATCTTCCGCAGCTTTTCGGCTCCTACCATCCCAGCCAGCAAAATACGCAGACAGGATTGCTCACGCCGAAAATGTTTCAGGATGTTTTGAAATCGATTAGCCGCTTCTTGGCGAAGAAATGAAAGCCTTGCCCGGCAGCAGCTACTCGTATCGCAGCGCAATCATCGGATCCACTTTCGTCGCACGTCGCGCCGGAATCCACGAAGCCAGCAGCGTAATAAACGCCAGCAGCGCGGCCACACCTGCGATCGTCGTAGGGTCGTGTGCGCTCACTCCGAAGAGCAATCCTTGAATCAGACGCGTTAGCGCAAGAGTTCCTGCGACTCCGAAAAATACTCCCATCGCCGCCAATACCGCGCCGTGGCGGAATACCAGCCACAAAACATCGCTGCGCTCCGCACCTAGCGCCATGCGAATTCCAAACTCACGCGTCCGCAAACCCACCGCATACGCAACCACGCCATAAATACCTATTGCGGCAAGCAGCACAGCAATTGCCGCGAACACTCCCACCAGCAGCGCGCTGAATCGCTGCCGCGCCACCGCGTCGCCAATCCATTTCTCCATCGTTCCCACATCTTCCAGCGGAAGTTCCGGATCCATTCTGTGAACGATCTGCTGCACCGCCGAGAGTTTCGCAAGCGGATCGGAATCGGTGCGCACGGCAAGCACCATGCTCGAAAAGGCAAGCTCCCCATGCGGCCAGTAGCTCATCGCGATCGAACTCTTATCCAGCGTGTCGCGCTTTACATCGGCAGCGATTCCGATAATTTCCGATGGCTTATCCTCCTTCTTCATGTGAATGATGATTTTCTGCCCGATCGGATCTTCGCCGCGGAAAAACTGCTGCGCCAAAGTTTGGCTGATAATCACCACGTTCGACGGAACCGTCTCTTCACGATCGGTGAACACGCGTCCCCGCAGCAACGGAACCCCCATCGTGCGGAAGTAATCCGACCCAACGAGTTGCACGTCTGTCACATAGCCCTCACCCGCAGGCGCGAGCGGTTTTCCCACAATGTCGAAATCCGTGCCGGGCGTCATGCCAGTCAGCGGAAACGCATTGCTGATCGTCGCAGCTCGCACGCCGGGCAGCGCGCGCACTTGTTCCAGAAGTTGCTGAAAGAAGCCGACCCACTGCGGATCGCCCGCATACTTCGCGGAAGGAAGCGTAATCCGCGTCGTCAGAATATTTGCCGCATTGAATCCGGCATCCACAGACGACAATCGCACAAAACTTCGGATCAGCAGCCCCGCTCCCGCAAGCAAGACCAGCGAGAGCGCGATTTCCGCGACGGCAAACGCGTCGCGCAATCTGCGGCCGCGCGTGCCCGTTTCGCTTCGGCCGCCTTCGCGCAACACATCGCTCAGATTTGTTCGCCGCGCGTCCAGCGCTGGCGCGATGCCAAACAGAATTCCGGTCATCACAGAAATTCCGGCTGTGAAGAGCACGATTCGCCAATCGAGCGAAACCGACTGCACGTGAAATTCTTTTGGGATCAGCAGCACCAGCGCCGATACCACCCAACGCGCCGCGAGAATCCCCAGCACGCCGCCGAATACTGCCAGCAAAATGCTTTCAGTGAAGGATTGCCGCGTGATTCGCCACCTGCTCGCTCCAAGAGCGCTGCGCAGCGCGAGTTCCCGTTCCCGGCTTGCCGCGCGGGAAAGCAAAAGGTTCGCGACATTCGCGCAAGTAATCAGCAGCACAAATCCCACAGCGCCCAGCAACACCAGCAACGTGGGCCGCATGCCGCTCACCATATCTTGATGCACGGGAACTAGATTCACTCCCCAGCCCGTTTCAAATTCCGGATACGCTTTCGTAACTTCTGCGGCAAACTCGTCCATCTGGGCCTGCGCTTGCGCGACGCTCACTCCCGGCTTCAGCCGCGCTACCGCGCTCATCCACCGCCCGCCAAAATGCCGGTCCCGATCGCCCCACCCGTAGGGCCACCAGAGTTGTGCAACTTTTCCGGTGAGCGATCCCTTCGGCGCGAACAGCGTCACGTTCGGCGGCATCACGCCGACGACCAGGTAATTCACTCCATCCAACTTGATCGATTTGCCGACGATCGATGTATCGCCGCCGAATCGCCGCTTCCATAATCCGTAGCCCAAAAGAACAACATGGTTCTGGCCGTGTGCGCCCTCATCGCTCGTGAAATCGCGTCCGAGAATCGGCGAAATTCCCAGCACTGAAAATAGATTCGTCGAAATTCCCTGCGACGGGATTTGCTCCGGTTCGCCTTCGCCGGTCAGCGTGGACGTGTCATCAAAAAACGCGGCCATCTGATCGAATACGTTGTTGTGTTCCTTCCAATACAGGAAGTTCGCAGGACCCACGACATTGTGATCCGTCCCGCGGCGGAAATTGTGCTCCCACACCATCACCAATCGGTTCTCCGCGCGATATGGCATCGACTCCAGCAGCACTGAATTCACCACGCTGAAGACCGCACTGTTCGCGCCAATCCCGATCGCAAGCGTAAGTACCGCGATCGCGGTGAAACCGGGATTTTTCGCCAAGCGTACGCGCACGCAAATCGCACATCCGCCCACGTCGTCTCCACGAAAAATTCCCAGCCCGCGCTTCGCACGCTTTCCTTCACGCCTTCCACGCTTCCCATCTCAAGCCGCGCTGCGCGCATCGCATCTGCGCGGCTCATGCCGGATTTCATCTTCGCGGCGGCGGAAGCCTCCAGATAGCCGCGCACTTCTTCGTCAATTTCACTCTCGGATTTGTCTTTTGCGAAAATTCCACGAATTCCACTGCGCGAAGTTATGTAAGAAGAGACATGCCGGCCTCCTACGATGCTTCCAGAATTCGCGTGATCGCGGCGATTTGCCGGTCCCACTGCTGCGTTTCGGATTTCAATTTGCGTCGGCCCCGTTCGGTGAGGCTGTAATATTTCGCGCGCCGGTTATTTTCCGTGGCTCGCCATTCTTCATTCACAAATCCCGCGCGTTCCAATTTGCGCAGCGCCGGGAGCAGCGATCCCGGGTTCACGCGGAACACACTTTTGCTGATTTGCTCGATTCGCACCGTGATTCCGTATCCGTGCATCGGCTCTAGCGAGAGCGTTTTCAAAATCAGCATGTCGAGCGTGCCTGGAACGAGGTCGCGATCGTAATCCACCATCCACTCCTCCTCTTGATTGCCAAGAGGAGATTACGCCCGCTTATCTCGATTGTCAAGAGGAAGAGACTGAAAATCGTCTCTACGCCCCAAGCACCGGCATGTCACACGATTCCCAAAATGGGAATATTGGAAATAAAGGGGTTAGCGCAAGAATTGTTTCACGTGAAACATTTTGCACAATCACCAGCCACAAATTGTTTCACGTGAAACATTCGCGCACTCGTTGGCGCACATTTTGTTTCACGTGAAACAATTTCCCGCCAAATCGCGCGCGCCGCCTATTCGTATCGCAGCGCAATAATCGGATCAACACGCGAGGCCCGTCGCGCCGGAACATATCCCGCAAACACGCTCACCGCGCCAAGAATCACGATTCCCAGCAACAAAGAAAACGGATCGCGCGCATTCAGCGAGAAAAGCTGGCTCGCAACAAATTTCCCCGCTCCTAGTGAAGCCGGAACGCCGATCGCTACTCCAACCGCGAGCAAAATCAGCGTTTCGCGCAGCACCATACTCAAAATATCGCCGCGTTGCGCGCCCAGCGCGATGCGCACTCCGATTTCATTCGTACGCCTCGCCACTCCTTGAGCGACCACTCCGTAAAACCTACACACGCAAGCAGCAGCGCCAATCCGCCAAAGAAACTCACCAGCCGCGCCGCGAGCCGCTGCTGATCGAAATTTCCGCTGATTTGATCGCGCAATGTCTGCGCATCTGAAATCGGCACGCTCGCATCGGCTTGCCCGATCGCTTGCCTCACCACCGATGTCGCCGCTCCCGGATCGCCCGAGGTCTGCACTTCCACTTCTGCCGATAGCGCGAATTGGCTGGTGTCTTGCATCAGCGCGAAAAACGCCATCGGAATTATTTTGTCTTTGGGATCGTGAAACCGCGGATCCTTCAACACTCCCACAATTTCGTAGTCGGCAGCCGTCTTTGACCCACCAACTCCAAATCTGTGGCCAATCGCGCTTTCATTTCCGAAAAACTTTCGCGCAAAAGTTTCGTTCACCATCGCGACCAGCGGCGCTCCGCCTGCATCCTGAAGCCCGATCGGCCTGCCCTGCAGCAGCGAAATCCCAAATGTTTCTGGATATTTCGGCGCCACGTAAACTGTCTCCACGTCCATGTCTTCGTCTTGCTTCGGCGTATATCCTTGGACATCCGCATCGTTGATACTCGTGCTTCCGCCGAATGGACTGTAGGAAGCCAGCGTCGCGCTGCGAACTCCGGGAACCGCATTCAATTGGTCGAAAAGTTTTCGGTAATAGCCGCCGACATTCGTCGTCTTGTAACCTGCGAGCCGCGGATTGATCCGCGCCAGCAGCACATGACTCGGATCGAATCCCAGCGACACGTGTTCCAGATTCAACAAACTTCGCGCCAGCAAATTCGCGCCGACGATCAACACCAATGACAACGCGATCTGTGCGATCACCAGCGCTTGCGAAGTTCCAAATTTCCTCTGTTGTCCTGCAACGCTTCGTCCGCCGGCCTTCAGCGCGGTAACTAGATCCGTCTTGCCCGCGTATAGCGCCGGTGCTAGTCCGAAAAGTAATCCGGCGATCAGCGTGACGCCCACCGTAAATGCCAGCACCGGCAAATTCAGATGCGGCTTCATCGGCGAATTCTTCGCCACCAGTACAACCAATCCATTCACCGCCCATTGCGCCAGCAAAATTCCGCACACCGCGCCGATCGATGCAAGCATCACACTTTCCGTAAGCAATTGCCGGATCAATCTTCCGCGCGTCGCGCCCAGCGCCAATCGCACAGATATTTCGGTGCGCCGCGCCGCCGCGCGCGACAGCAACAAATTCCCAACGTTCGCGCACGCAATCAACAAAACCATTACCACCACGTAAAGCAAAATGTGCAGCGGCTGCGAATACGCGTATCGAAGCCCGGAAACTCCCGCAGCTCCATCCTCCAATTGAATAAAAGAAGTTCCGATATCGCGCTTGCGATCGTCCGTCAGCTTCGACCCTCCCTTGTTTGTGAGGAATTGCTGCAGCGCCACCGTGCATGCGGCTTGCGCTTGCGCGCGCGTAGATCCATGGTGCAACCGTCCAATTAAATTCAACCAGTAATAGTTTGACTGTGTGATGAACGAAGGCCGCAATTCGATTTGCGGCTGGAACGTAAGCGGAACCCAGAAATCCACGGGACGCCGCACGCGCTCGCCAAAAAATTCCGGCGGCGTAACTCCTACAATCGTGAACGAAGTGCCATTCAGAATTGCGACTTTTCCAATCGCCGCAGGATCGCTTGCCAGATGTTGCTTCCAATACGCATCGCTGATCACCGCGACAGGCTGCGCGTTTGGAACATCATCGCTCTGCGTGAGCACGCGCCCGATCGCCGCGCCCACGCCCATCGTTTCAAAATAATTTCCCGATACTAGATGCGCGCGCGCGCGTTCTACTTGCGCATCGCTTCCGCCCGCGCCCGCATATCGCAGCGAAACTGGATCTTCTCCGCTGCGAATCGCCGCGAGCGATTCAAACGGCAGCGATTGCGCGCGCAAAAAATCGTACGAGTCCGAAGAAAAATATCGCCAGTGTCCTGTCGGCGGAGGATCGCTCGTCTGCGTGCCCTCGCCAGAGTTGTCGCTGAAGAGCACCAGCTGCGCCGGCTCATGGACTGGCAGTGATTCCAGCAGCACCGCATCGAACAGCGTGAAGATCGCCGTGTTCGCGCCGATTCCCAGCGCCAATGTGAGCACCGCAACCGCCGTGAATCCAGGCTTCTGCAACAGCACTCGCAACCCAAAGCGAATATCCTTCAGCAGATTATTCACACCGCCCCCATTTCATTCGGCACACACAACGATCACGGCCACATAGATAGACGCCGCAAACACCCCAAGCGTTCGCATTCAACTATGCTTTTAGTTTTGACGTTCAGCGCGCGGCAAAGGTAGGGTTCCCGCCGCAAAAAAGTGCGCGTTACGAATTCCAGGAAATCGCGGCGACCGCAGGCCGGCGCAGCTTCCACTGCTCTTCCGCAAAAATTCTCGGAGTCACTTCGATCAGCCGTGGAAATAATTGGTAAATCATCAGCGCGGTCCACTTTGTTCCATTGCGCGTGGGAAATCCGCGGCGATTCAATTCATCCGCCATGCGCGTTAACGTCGCGTCTTGCACGATCAGTTCTGTCAGCGTGTGGATCGCGTGCATCTCCGCGGGATCTTCTTCCAAGTGATGGCAATCCTGCGCGACGCGAAGTCCATACGGCAATTCTTCGTAGTGAGGAGTCGCCTCAGCGGCGGCGTTCGCATCGCCCGGAGCTTCCACTTCGCGCTCCCATTCCACCGCCACGGGACGCCAGCCCGCCTGCGCCATCTGCGATGTCTGCGCCGGATCGAAATCACCTTTCAGGGTATGCCGGACACGCTCGAGCTTTTTCATAGAGCCTCCAGATTGGCGCAACGCAGCGCGCAAAGTTAATCAGTAAAATAGCGCACGTCTTGTGCCGTTATTCTCGCGCCGTAATCTATTCGAATACAAGCACTTATTCGCTCCACACCAGCCATGACCCTGAATCCTGGCCATTTCTGGGACGAATTCGTTGCGTAAACGGACAGGTCCACTTGTTCCATTTGTCGCCGCGTCGCTACCCGATGCGGTCTGCCCATCCACCCGTTCCCCGCCACCCAACCCTTGCTATAATCCGCGCCATCGCTTCGGCAGGTCGCGGCACCCGTACGCCACGCGTCCTGAATGGCGCCCGATGGAACCCCTCAATCCAAAATGGCGGCGCGGTTTCTGGAGCCTGATCGCCACCCAATTTCAGGGCGCGCTAAACGAAAACGGACTAAAAAATCTCGTCATTTATTTAATCCTTTCGCTCGACATCAACGAGGCTCGCCGGCAAGGACTGGTTCTAGTTGTCGGTGCGCTTTTCGTCGTGCCGTTTTTTCTTTTCTCGATGCTCGGCGGATATTTCGCCGATCGATTCAGTAAACGCCTCGTCACAATCGGCACAAAATATTTTGAATTGGCGGTGATGCTTTTTGCCGCGGCGGCGCTCGCGTGGTCAAACATGAATCTCGCGATGGCCGCAGTTTTTCTGGCGAGCACGCAGGCCGCAATTTTTGGTCCGTCGAAATATGGATTGCTTCCGGAACTTTCTCCCGGCGATCGCCTCTCATGGGCGAATGGAGTTCTTGAACTTGGCACGTTCGTCGCGATCATCGCGGGCACCGTGACCGGCGCAACCATGGCGGATGTTTTTCACGGCCGCCAGGGAATTTCTGGTCTGATCTTTGCCGCGTTCTCTTTAATTGGACTTGCCTGCAGCTACGCGATCATCGCGTCCCGCCTGCAAATCCGTCAAAACAATTTCGCGCGAATTTCTTTGGCGAGCTGTGGCGCGAAACTGTCGGAATCCGCAATGACCGCATCCTCTCGCTCGCTGTCATCGGCAACACTTACTTCTGGCTACTCGCTGCATTACTTCAGCAGACCATTATTTTTTACGGGCACGACATCCTTCATGTCAGCGACACTCGCGGTGGAATCCTCCAAGCAGCTGTTGCGATTGGCATCGGCGTTGGAAGTATGGCTGCTGGAATTCTTTCCCACGGGACGATTGAAGTTGGCCTCATTCCTCTCGGCTCGCTCGGAATGACGGTGTTCGGCATCGCGCTCTCACTTCCCAATCTTTCGTTCAACACGGTGCTCGGATTACTCGTCGCGCTTGGATTCGCAGCCGGATTTTTCGCGGTTCCAGTCAACGCGCTGATCCAACGCCGTCCAGACGAAGATAAAAAAGGAAGCGTGATTGCCGCAGCGAACTTGTGGTCCTTCGTAGGAGTAGGCGGCGCGTTCGGCGTCTACTACGTACTGTCACATTTTCTGCATGCAACTCCCGCCGCAGTTTTTCTGTGGGCGTCGCTCGCTACACTCGTCGGTACGATCTACGTTTTGTATCTTGCTGCCGGAAGCGCTGCTGCGGCTCATACTTTTTCTTGCCACGCACACGATTTACAAGATTGATGTGGCGGGGCTGGAAAATATTCCTGAAAAAGGCGGGGCGCTGCTGGTTGCGAATCACACCACGCTTGTTGACGCGATGTTTTTCTATGCCACCACCGGACGTCCTGTTCGATTTCTGATGTTCAAAGATTTTTACGAGCATCCGCTGCTGAAACCCTTCGTAAAAATTCTGGGCATCATTCCGATTTCTTCGGATCAGCGGCCGCGCGAAATGATTCATTCGCTTCGCGCCGCCACCGAAGCGATTCGCAATGGCGATTTGCTGTGCATTTTTCCGGAAGGGCAGATGACGCGCATCGGGCAGATGCTTCCCTTCCGCCGCGGCATGGAACGAATCATGAAAGGTGTGGACGCGCCGATCATCCCGGTGCATCTCGATGGCGTATGGGGATCGATGTTCAGTTTTTCGGGAGGCCGGTTTCTGTGGAAATTTCCGCGCAGATTTCGCTATCCGATTCGCGTTACGTTTGGCCCCGCGCTTCCCGGCGATGCCACTTCGCAGCAGGCGCGCGAAGCAGTGCAGGCTCTGGCGGCCGATGCGTTCGCGCGGCGCAAGCGCCACATGAGCACCGTTCCGCGTTCGCTGATTCGCACCGCGCACCGGCATCCATTTCAATTTGCAATGTCAGACACGCGCACGCAGCGATTGAATTACGGCGCCGCGCTGGCAAAAACTCTTTTTCTCGCGCGACGTCTGCGAAAGCCGTGGGGCGATCAAAAGATGGTCGGCATTCTGCTGCCGCCTTCCATTCCCGGCGCGCTAGTAAATTTTGCGGCGATGCTTGCCGGGAAAATTCCGGTGAATCTGAATTACACGGCATCCGAGCGAAGTTTTAAAAAAGTGCGCGGACCAGTGCGATTTGCAAACTGTCGTGACGTCGCGCGCATTCTCTGGAAAAGGTTCATCTCGAGGTTCCGGCGGAATCGATCATCCTCGAAGATCTTGCTAAAGATCCCGGATTCTTCGAACGCCTCGCCGCATTCTTTGTTTCACTGTTACCCTCGCGCATGATTTTTAGGTTTGCGGGCTGCGAGAAAATTCCGGAGCTTGATGATGTGGCCACGATTATTTTTTCCAGCGGCTCAACTGGCGAACCTAAGGGCGTGGTCCTTACTCACTACAACCTAGCGGCAAACGTCGAGCAGATGCGCCAGGTATTTCATCTCAATCTGCGCGACAGAATTCTCTGGCATTCTTCCGTTTTTCCATTCGTTTGGATTCTCGGCGACTCTTTGCCTCCCCGCGGTTTCCGGAATCGGCGCGGTGTTTCATCCAAATCCTCTGGAAGCGCGCGTGATTGGCGAAACAATTCGCAAGCAGCGCGTCACGATGCTCGTTGCCACGCCAACTTTTTTGGGCGCTTACGCTCGGCGTTGCGTGCCCGAAGATTTTGGCAGCCTGCGCTACGTGATCGCGGGCGCGGAAAAATTGCCGGAGCGAATATCGCGAGCCTTCGAAGATCACTTCGGTATTCGTCCGCTGGAAGGTTATGGCTGCACGGAGTGTTCTCCAGTGGTTGCTGTGAACACTCCAGATTTTCGCGCGCCATTATTTTTTCAAGTTGGTGCGAAGCGCGGCACCATCGGCCATCCGCTTCCGGGGGTCACCGTAAAAATTCTCGATCCCGATACGCTTGAGCCGGTGCCCAGCGGCCAAGCCGGCCTGATGTTTGTGCGCGGACCAAACGTGATGGCGGGCTATTGGAAGCAGCCCGAAAAAACTGCCGCAGTTTTGCAGGACGGCTGGTATTGCACCGGCGACATCGCCACCGTGGATGAAGATGGATTCATCCGCATCACCGATCGCCTTAGCCGATTCAGTAAAATCGGCGGCGAAATGGTTCCGCACCTGCGAGTGGAAGAAATTTTGCAGGAACTCAGCGGCGTCACCGAACAAGTGGTGGCCGTCACCGGCGATTCCCGACGAAAAAAAGGGCGAGCGCCTGATCGTGATGCACACTCTTTCCGAAGATCAGTTGGCAACGTATGCCTCGATGGACTCGCGAAGAGCGATTTGCCCTCGCTCTGGAAACCGCATCGCGATCAATTCGTGGAAATCGAAACGCTGCCCTACTTCGGCAGCGGCAAACTCGATCTAAAGCGCCTGCGCGACCTCGCGCAGCAATCCGCCCAATAAACGCATCCATCCCCAAAATACCGCCGTCACTCCGCCAATCAACGCCGTCATCCTGAGAGCGATCCGTCAGGATCGCCGAAGGACCGCCGTCCGATTTGCAAACGCCCCGCGCGCCAGTTGAACCTTCCCACTTCCGACGTTATAGTTATGAATTCGCGCACGATTCGCTTCACCGCATTTTGCTTGGCGTTTTCAGCGAATCGCATTCCGCGCGACGGCGGTATCGTCTAGGGGTTAGGACGCCAGATTCTCAATCTGGAAACCCGGGTTCGATTCCCGGTACCGCTACCAATTTTTGGCTGCTTTTTAGCGCGGCGCTTGGCAAAACACAGCGCAGCCACATACGACGAGCCATTTCCTACGCATTTTCATTCGCCTTTCCGCTACTCGCTTTGAGTTCCCCTGCGCCAAGAGAGTTGTTTGGTCAAATCACGATGACGATTGGCAACTGTCCCGGCTTGCGTGGCGGTGGAACGTCGCGCCCCAAGAACGCATAGACACAGCCAAATGAACCGCAGCACAAAGCGAAAATATTTGTTGGCAGCGGCGCTGATCCTGATGTTGGAGGCAGGCTTAACGGTGGGGCCTCAGCGTTGTTTCACTCACACCGGAGTTATTTCGTCTTGCGGGCCAGCCAGTCGAGCGCTTCATCCAAATTTCGGAAAAGTCTTGATTCCCCGGTCGCCGACGTCTTCGCGGCGCGTGCGGAACAATTCTGAAAATTTGAATGTGTCTTCAGTCGCCACCAAAATGGCACGCCGCGCGTTGGACTTGAATTTCGATTTCTCGGCCAGTGTATGGAAGTCAGCGGCGGTCGCATCAAGTTTTGTGACGTGGGTGAAGTCAATCAACTGCGAAAAGGTGGGGTCAAAATCAGGGTCTTCGAAGAGCTTTCTTTTGATGTTCGAGCATGTCCGTTATGCTGACCACGCCTGACCCGTAACTCAAGATCAGCCGGTGGATCTTATCAATCTTGTACCACGCTGGCATATATCCTCTCGCGGACGCCCACAGCATAACACTGAGATGGTTTCTTCTCCTTGATGACTGAATTTCCGATGGCCGCTGGGCTACTCAATAGAGCCCGCTTCGAGTGCTGACAACCATGGAAATTTCAGGCACCATCCCCCGCTGCGCGGCTTTCTGGGAAGCCCGGAACGCGAAGTCGGAAAACAGCCTATCCACGCCAGACGTCGGTTTATCAGGAATCCACATTTGGCGAATCCATTTTTGTCGGAGCGTCCGCACCCATTAAAATTACCAAGGTGAGGATGGCGTGCGGTTAAAACCCATTTTAGCAATACGAATGGCCATCCTAATTGGGCTGCTACGTCTTGAAATGGCTTTCGTAATCATCTTTTATATTCTTCCCCAATTGGGGACACGGGATGCCCCCATTGGTCATTGGGAACTGGAAACGCCTCTGAATAGTGGCCCGCGAACGTAGAGTCTTCTGATTGTTTTCATTGGAGCTTTTGCGGCTGGCAACATCGCAATTATTGCCTTGATTTGGAAAACGTACAAAGATCTCCAGCGAGCAAAATAGAACTATCTCGTCTGGACGTGCCCGTTCGGATGCCGTTCTCTCTGGAGCAACAACAGCGCCGCTCGGATTACTAACCGTAATGTTCCGGGCCAAACCCTCATTGTCGTATTTCCAAGTGACCCGCAGCGAGCGATGAATTACCGACTGGCAGCGCACGATACTCGGTTTTGAGCAGCAATTTGGTCCAAAGCAGTCATTAGGCAATTAACGTTCCCAATCAGGACCGTGCCAGCTCCTCGCGTCATTAGTGAATTGGATGCTCGAAACTCTCGGAGCGCTCTCGCTTGCTGAAACGCATCTTTTTAATGGACTTTCAGCCCGAAGCAATTTCTTTTTCTACCTGCTTGGCCGGTTCCCGTGTTTGTGGGGACCTCGCGCCAAAATTCACGAGAACTCAGTGTTCGCCGATTGTGCGGAAACTGCCGTCCGACGCAATCGCCGATGTATCTGACGTTGGGACTAGCCGCACCTCAACATCAAAGTCACCCTCCCCTGTGCTTCCAACCTTCTCAATCTCATGCAGACCCCATACGTTTCGGAATCTGTGTATGTAGGCGATGTCGTAGCGAATTTCTAAAAGATGGTCACCCCTCCACACCAATTTCCCATCTGACATCGGGTCTGCATTGAATATTTCCTGGCCGGGTTCAGCGTATACAGGGGACCCTTTTCGGACGACATAGACATTCGAGTCCACGCCGCCTCCCGCAGCCGGTCCGTACGAGTCGCTCACCAGAACGGCGTCAAACTGACCATTCGGAGATGTGATTCGTTGCAATTCCGCCGTTTTCGGAAAAGCAGTCCTAGCGACGGATTGGTTTTGGCAAGCACACATCCAAGCGCTAACGACAACGCAGGCGGTTAAAGCCGTTCCTATTGTTCGTCTGGCCGGGATGCAGGATAGAGCGCGACTTTTCATGAAAATATTATAGAACGCGGCTGAAAAAAATATGAATCCGAGAATTTCTTGTGCGTATCGCGTCATCGCCGAAGGGCGCGGAGCGATTGGGAGCGCGTCAAACTTCCATTGTTCTTCCATTGAACCAGCCAAAAGCACGCACCAGAAACCGAGTCGAACCAATCCTTGCCATCACCTTACTCGTTGACTCTGTTAGGATGACTCTGGTTTCTTTCGCCCGTGCCAGATTCTCAATCTGGATACCCGGGTTCGGTTTCCGGTACCGCTACCAAAGTCTTCAAACACTACTCATCGGATTTTCCGGTGGCCGGTGCACACGTGGTGCGCTGGCGATTGTCCTGCTCAGAAATCGGTTGAACCGCACGGTTCCGCTTACAAAGTTGACGCCTACAATCCATAGCCACGCGAATGGCAAGATGACGAGCACCTTGGGCGGGACGGATTCCGCCAACAATATCCCCGCAAAGAGGAGCGCCACGGACGTGGCGAAGAGCACGGATTGACGAAAGCTTAACCGATAGCGGATGCATCGCGCTTTAGCATCAACGGTTAGCGCTCCAAATCCTATTGGATGAAGGACATTCCAGTTGCCCACGAAACGGAACATTCCACCCTTGAAGAAAACTCGATTTTCATTCACAGAAATGTCGCGAGCTGAAACACGGCACAAGCACCCCACCAGATGGGGAGGAAGCGCATTGGTATCAACCTGAACCCCGAAATAGAGAGCTCGTGTATACATCAGTGTACTTATCCAATTCCTGCCATACTAACGCAGCTTCAAGTCCCATAAGAGGCAGCGAACATGTTTTTCGCATCCAGACCTTTCAATGAAGCAGTCGCCCGCTTCCTCTCTGCACAATGCGATCAAAATTATTCATATCCCGGAGTTGGATCTTCGCGGGAACGAAAATCTCCGCCGGGATTCACGGTTGACCACAATCGCGATCCAACTCGGCACAGGGGCCGCTGCATACGAGCGGGCGAAGCGCGCGATCCGCGATTGGAAAATGTTTGAGATGCCGTGGGTCCAACTGTGCTGGCCCGACACTCCTATTGAGCCCGGCGCCACGGTCGCGGTTCTTGTGTCGCATCTGGGATTCTGGTCGCTGAATTTTTGCCGAATTATTTATGTGATTGAGGAAAGCGCGCCGATCGAAAAATATGGGTTCGCCTACGGCACGTTGCCGGATCATGCTGAGCGCGGCGAAGAACGATTCACGGTTGAATTCGATTCACGCGACCAATCTGTGTGGTACGACATCTACGCGTTTTCGCGGCCGTCGCCGCTCGCGCGGCTCGCTTATCCTTTTGCGCGCCATCTGCAAAAGCGCTTCGCGCGCGATTCCAAATCAGCGATGTTGAAATCGTTCATTCTTTTTGATCGATGATCGGTGCAGCGCGATATTCAGCCACTCATCGAAAATTGTCTGACATCGGCGCATCGTCTCGCCTGCGGCGAGTCCTATACTCACTGGGACGATTCGGATGAAGATTCTACATTTCACGACAGCGCTTGTAAGTATTTGCTTACTAACGGCGTGCGCTTTCAACCCGCGCCGGTTCTGCCGCCAACAGAAGGCCAAGTACGGCCGCGCCCGCCTCAAAGTCATCTCAAGATCCTCGCGTCGACCTCACGACTGAAAGTTTGCCCGATGGCATCCTGCAACTGACGCTTACGAATCGCTCCGCTCAAACCATCACTGCTACCGTGGTGCTTTTCGAACAGGTGGCGGCGTCGGGGCCGCCTCTCCGCCCGTCGGACACTGGTTTCGACAGCGTTTTGCAGGGAGGAGACAACGTACGATTCAAGCCGGCGACGCGCGAATTTTTCGCGTTCACATTCCTCCCACTTCTCGGGCTTCGGTCAGTCGCTCGCTTTCGGTGAAAGCAATTCTTTTCGCGGACGGATATTCTTCGGCGATGCAAGCTGGGTTGGCCGAATCGTGCAAAATCGAAAAGTCGCGTGGGCGCAATAAACGATGCGCTGGCAAATGATTAATGCAGCGAAAAGCGACGGAACTTCCGTGGAAAAATTCGTCGCCGCGCTGGACGAAAAGAATGTGGCGTTTCTGAAGAGTCCTGGCGGAACACAATTGCCGCTGTTATGGTTTCTTCGCGTACGGCAGCGCAAGCGCAGCTTTGAAGCCGCGAACGCCAAATCCGGCAGATTCCGCGTCTCCCGACGCGCACTTGCAAATGGCGAATCGAATTCTTTTGGACGTTCGCGCGAGCGGCTGTTTAATTCGAAACCGGCGGTCGCAGCTGCCGATGAAGTGCCGAAATCATGAGTGCTGGACGATCCTGCTTGGCGCGAAAGCTTAGTCGGCGCCGCGCGCCTGTGTGGTAGATTCCGCGACTGCATCGCGAGTGATGTCGCCATCGATCAAGCGCCACACGCCTAGCGGATTCGCATTTTGTAATTCGACCGGAAGCGCGGCATCTGGAAACGCCTGGTAGCAGACCAGCCGCGCAAAACGATAAATGGATTGGGTTCCGACAGAGGTCGAGCGCCCATCCGACGTTGCGGGATACGGGCCGCCATGCACCATCGCGTGGCTCACCTCCACTCCGGTGGGAAAACCGTTGAAAATAATTCGGCCGGCGCGCGTGGCGAGAATTTCGACGAGCTCGCGATATTCCTGCAAATCTTCTTCCGTGCCATGGACGGTCGCGGTCAGGTGGCCGTGGAGGTCGTTTGCGGCGCGAATCAATTGTTCGCGCGTGCCCCAATGGATCAGCAGAGTGTCGGGACCGAAAACTTCCTCGGAGAGTTGAGGACGCTGGCTGAATTCGGCCGCGCCAATTTCGAAAACGGCGGCGCGCACGTGAGTGCCGCCATTCACTTCGGGAATTTCGCCCTCGGCGAGAAGCACGGCGTCGTTGTGCGCCGCGCGAAGTGAGAGTTGCTTTTCGTAAGATGAGCGAATTTGCGCGGTAAGAAGAG
This sequence comes from uncultured Acidobacteriota bacterium, assembly GCA_963785395.1. Lineage (GTDB taxonomy): Bacteria > Acidobacteriota > Terriglobia > Acidiferrales > UBA7541 > DASTCZ01. The sequence continues at coordinate 804,030 of CAWAVH010000005.1, forward strand.
GCGCAGCCTTCGTCGCCGCAACTCGCGCGCCTAAATTTTCGGCGAGCGCGGTTCCTTCCGCGCCCTTCGGCAGAAAAATTAATCCGGGCTTGGTGCAGAATTGACCGCCGCCAAGAGTGACCGAGGTGTGAAGTCCCGCGGCGATTTCCGCGCCGCGCGATTTCAGCGCGCCCGGCAAAACAAAAATCGGATTAGTGCTGCCCATTTCCGCGTACACAGGAATTGGTTCGGGACGCGCTGCGGCGAGATCCATCAGCGCGCGGCCACCGCGAAGCGAGCCGGTGAATCCGACGGCCTTTATTTTTGGATGCTTTACAAGCGCTGCGCCAATTTCGATGCCGGAATCAAACAGTAGCGAAAAAACTCCTTCGGGCATTCCGAGTTCGCGCGCGACGCGCTGAATCACGAGACCCACAAGTTCAGCAGTGCCGGGATGCGCGGGATGAGCTTTGGCGATCACCGGATTTCCCGCGGCAAGCGCGGAGGCGGTGTCTCCGCCGGCCACGGAAAATGCGAGCGGAAAATTGCTCGCGCCAAAAACCGCGACGGGACCGAGCGAGCGCCACATCGAGCGAATATCGGGTTTCGGCTGCGGCTTGCGATTGGGATCGGCGCGATCGATGCGCGGCGCGCTCCACGAGCCTTCTTCGATCACGCTCGCGAAAAGGCGAAGCTGGCCGGTGGTGCGGCCCGCCTCGTTGCGCACGCGCGGTTCGGGAAGCGCGGTTTCGAGCGGCATGCGCGCGACAATTTGATCAAGGATGGCATCGATGCCGTCTGCGATTGCGCGCAGAAACTCAGCGCGTTTTTTTGCGCTCATCGCGCTGTAAATTGGAAACGCTTTCGCGGCGAGTTCAGAGGCGCGATTTACTTCATCAAGCGACGCCGAAGAAAATTCAGGTTCGAGCGCGCCGCCGGTTGCGGGATTCGCGGCTTTGAACTTCGCGCCGCCGGCGCCGCTGCTCCAACCGATCAGCGACTTGCCACGCAGCTCAATTTTGTTTGGATCAGATTGCGTCACGAACTGCTCCTTTATTCGAAGGCGTGCACGAAATTTATTATTTGCGCGCGGCGTTCACCGCATCCATTGCTGGACGAGTTGCTTGCGCATGCCTGAGCGTGGCTAGCGCCTCTTCGCGCTCGGCGCCGGCGATTTCAAGTTTCGGTGGACGTACACGTTCACTGCCTTTCCCAACTTCTTCTTGTACAAATTTAATGAGCTGCACGAACTTCGGAACGGTATCCATGCGAAGCAGCGGCAAAAACCAGCGATAAATCTCAAAGCTTTCTCCGTTCGCCGCGCATGCCAAAATCGAAGAGCTTCACGGATTCCGCGGCATGGCATTCACAAGTCCCGCCACCCAACCCACCGCGCCCGCGGAAATCCCTTCCAGAATTAAATCGTCCACTCCTACTGAAATTTGAAGACGATCGCCGATCAGCGCGCGAATCGCCGTGATGCTGCGCACATCCGCGCTCGATTCCTTCACCGCATGCAAATTCGAATGTTCGCTCGCGAGCTCCGCGATTTGCTCCGGCAAAAAATCGGTGCCGTACGAAATCGGATTGTTGTAAAGCATGCAAGAAAGCTTCGTGGCTTTCATCACCGCGCTCACATGCGCCTTCATTTCGCGCCAGTCGCCGTTATAAACGTAAGGCGGCAGCACCATCAATCCCTGGCAACCGTGATCTTCCGCGGCTTTCGCAAATTTCACTGCGTCGGCGGTGCTCAGCGCGGAAATACGCCGCTGCGACTGGAAATTTCCGCGACGCACCTTTCATGGCACGCGTCAATCACTTGCAATTTTTCGTCGAAGCTGAGCGTCGCGCCTTCGCCGAGCGAACCGAGCGCGAATGATCGCGGTACAGCCGTTATCCACCATCCACGCGCTGTGTTCGGCGACGAACGCGGAATCGACTTTCAGATTCGCGTCGAAGCAGTAGTGATTGCGGGCATTACGCCTGTCCAGTTCATGCTCGCTCCTGTGTTCCCTTCGAGTCGTTCGCGAGAGGGAATTGTTCCGGCAATATCATAAGCGACGAAACGCGCGCAGGAAAGATTGGCGGGCGCACGGATTCGGCTTTCCATCCGAAAATAAATTCTACCGCAGCGCCGCAAACTCTTCCTTGGCACGGACCCATTCCGCATCGCGTTTGAAGTTTGGCGCTGCGCCAATCGAGATGCTGTGCGAGGCGTGCGCGAGTGACATCTTCGCAGCGGCAGATATTCGTGTCGGGAGTTGCGAGACTGCGGAGTTCGTCGCGCAGCGCAAAAGTTTTGTCGAGCGCCGCCGCAAATCTGCGCGCGGCGTCGCGTTTTGCGAAGAGCGATTTCGCGCGGTGGGAATTTTCTACCGCAGCGTAACCAGCGATTTCGCCTTCAATCAGTGCGGTTTCCAGGCCGCCGATTCCGATTGGCTCGCCTGCACAGAAAATATTTGGCGCCGATGTTTGTTGCGATTGGTCGACCGTGACAAAACCTTTATGCAGTGTGCATCCGACGAGCGCGGCTAGCTCCGTGTTTGGTACTAGATGGAATCCGCAAGCCAGGAAATCGCAGGCGATGCGCTGCGTTTTCGTTCCGTCGCTCAGCTCAACCCATTCGAGTTTTTCTGCGCCTCCTGCGCGCACCGGCCAGGTTCCGTATTGGTATGGAATGCCCAATAGCTCCGCGCGGAGCATCGCAGCTTGCCAGAATTTTCGCGGATGCGAAATTAATTTGGCGGCGAATCCGCGGACGCGCGATGCCGGCGCTTGTTCGGCGATCAACAAAACTTTCGCGCCTGATTTCTTTAGGTATGCGGCGACGGCTAGAAGAAGCGGCCCACTGCCCGCAACTACTATTCGCGCGTTGCGAACTGACAAGCCGGATTTCACAAGCGCTTGCAGGCCACCCGCGCCCATCACGCCAGGCAAGGTCCATCCGGGGAATGGAAGGAATCTCTCGCGCGCGCCGGTTGCGAGAACTAATTTTTGGAAATACAGAGCGAATGTTTCTGCGTGCGATTCCGCGATTAGTGTTCTGGGTTGCGGATGCGAAATTACCGTCGCGCCGAAAATTCTGGTTAGCTTTCCGGCTGCACTGGCGCGCTGAAGACGTGCGTGCCACTTTGCTGCGGGACCAGACGGGGCATGGTGTGACGAAGGATCGCTCGTGGCAGAGACGCCTCGCCAAATTTGTCCGCCGGGTGCGGGATTGTCGTCGACGATTCCAACATGGGCGCCGGATTCCGCCGCAGCACACGAGGCCGCAATTCCGGCGGGACCTGCGCCAATGACCAGCACATCGTATCCGCGCGGTCCCGCGTCACGTGCGGCGGCTTCATTCATCGGTGCGGACATCCATGCCGTCAGCGCAAAAAATCTGGCAACTTTTTTCGTGGCCGCGTCCATCAATTTTCACGCGGCACTCGAAACAAATACCCATGCCGCAGAGTGGGGCGCGGGATTCACCAGTAACTGACCGCCGGAAACGCGTGACGCCCGCGGACAGCGCGGCAGCGGCGACGCTTGTGCCGCGCACTACTGAAATCGTCGCGCCATTTATGCGAATCGAAATGGAACCGCTATCCGGCATCGTGAGTTTGCAACGTGGAGTGTAATTCAGTTGTGAGAAACATTGTGAAAGCTGCGGCTGGGAAGATAGGGAGCTTGTGGAATTTTGGATTCGCGGCCGAGCAAATGATCCACCAGCAATTCGGCAGTTGCGAGCGAAGTAGTAATGCCGAGCCCCTCGTGACCCGCCGCTAGAAAAACTCCTTCAGTCGGGAGCCACGGTCCGATCAGCGGCAATTTGTCTGGAGTGGCGGCGCGGAAACCTGTCCACGTACGAATCGCGCTGAGCCCGCTCGCTTCCGGCATGTACTCATTCGTGCGCTGAAGCATGCGCGCAAGAATTGCGGGATCGATGGCGCCATCTTCCGTGTCGAACTGGCGCGAAGAACCGATGAGCATTTGTCCCGTGGGGCGCGGCTGAATATTGAATGCTACGGAATCGGTGGCGATGGAATGCGCACTCTTCAGATAGCCGAGCTCGACAAGTTGGTGTCGCGCGAATCCAGCGTAACGATCCGTGATTACGAGATGGCCCTTGCGAGGACGGATTTGTACTTCAGGAGTGAGCTTCGTCGCCCAGCTTCCGGCGGCGTTTACGATTGCGGCAGCAGATAATTTTTCGCCGCCATCGAGAGTCAGCGAGCCGCCCGCAATTTTGGAGACTCGTTTTCCGAGAATTAATTCCGCGCCATTTTCCTGCGCGCGCTCCAGCAAATAGCCAGCGGCGCACGGCGGATAAACAACTGCATCATCCGGAACGAGTAATCCTCCAGCGAGGCCACCGCGCAGATGCGGTTCGGCCTCGGCGAGCGCCGCGGCATCGAGAATTTCCGCGCGCACTCCGCGCGAATTGTAAAATTCGCGTTTTGCCGCGACGTGCGAAAATTCTTCGTCATCCGCCGCAACCCAAACTGTGCCGGACTTCACATACTCGCAATCGTCGGGAAGTTCCTTCGCGAGTTCGCGCCAAAGATCTACGGAATATTTTGTAAGCGCAAATTGCGCTTCGCTATCGTCCATCACGACAAGATGGCCCATGCCCGCCGCCGTTGCTCCGCCGCCAATCGGTCCCGCTTCAATCACGCGGACGCGCAATTTCTCGCGCGCACACGCCAGCGCGCACGCCGCGCCAACAATTCCAGCGCCAACAATCACGACGTCTGGAGCGGGCACGCGCTACCCGCCAATTCCCCAGCAAAATGGATCGTTGGGATCGAGAATCAAATCCGCCTCGCCGGTAATGAACGCGGTACCGAGAACGCTCGGAATAATTATCGGATTCGCAGCGTCTCCTTCCACTTCGACGCTTCCTTCGAAAACACTGCCAACGATGCTTTCCTGCCGATACGTTTCGCCGAGCTTGAGTTTTCCATCCTCATAAAGACATGCGAGCTTCGCGCACGTACCAGTGCCACACGGCGAGCGATCGTAAATTTTACCGGGACACAAAACGAAATTTTTGCTATCGGCGCCGGGAGCCTGTGGCGGACCAAATAATTCGATGTGATCGATTTCCCCGCCACCCGTTCCCGTGATTCCTTCGGCGCGCAAAGCCTGCCTCACGGCCCAAGTAAATTCGGTGAGCTTTTCCACGTTTCTGAAAGAAATATCGAAACTATTTTCGTAAATTAAGTAAAACCAATTTCCGCCCCACGCAATGTCTCCCGAAAATTTTCCGTACGGCGGGACATTGACGGAAACATTTTTTTTGAGGCGATACGACGGAACATTGCGGACGGTAACTTCTCCTGTTTCGTCGAGCTTGGCATCCACAATTCCGACGGGAGTTTCGATGCGATGCGACCCGGGACTAATCTTTCCAAGGTGGGCGAGCGTGACCAGCAAACCAATCGTGCCGTGGCCGCACATCCCGAGATATCCCACGTTATTGAAAAAAATCACGCCAGCGGCACACGATTTATCGTACGGCTCGCAAAGCAACGCGCCGATCATCACATCCGAGCCGCGAGGCTCGTTGACCACCGCAGCGCGAAACGCATCGTGCGCTTTGCGAAATTGATGGACGCGCGCGTCCAGCGGGCCAGCGCCCAGATCAGGGCCTCCGCTTACAACAACGCGCGTGGGCTCGCCGCCTGTATGTGAATCGACGACATGAACCCGCGGAATTTTTTCGCTCATAAGTAATGCGGGAGAAGCGGCACGCAAGCCGCTCCTCGCGGCAGAATCATTTTACTAATTCCACGGGTCGTCGTCTGGAGAATCATCCATGTTCCACGGAGCCGCGGGCGCAGGGACGGCCGCAACGAGCGGCGTAACACCCTTCTCCGAAAGTGCGCGGTTAAACGCGGGCAGATCCGTCTTCAGCAACGTTTGATATTCCGCCGAAGCCGACGTCAGATCTTTCTCAATCATCGGAAGCAGAACATCTTTCGCGGTGTCGGTGGGGCCGTAGTCCGCGCCACCGGCAACGTCGCCCGCGCCGGGACCCACTTCGCCGTTGAGCCACAGCAAATTAAAGTAGACCTTGTATGCAGCAATAAAATATTTGTCGTCGCTGGTCGCCAGCTCCTTGTTCAAAATCTTGTACTCCACCGATTGCATCTTCTGATCCATGTCCGTCACGGTCTTCAGCAAATCAGCTTTGCCCTGCTCGGAACGGAGCATTCGCTCGACATCATCCAACTGTTTCCGCATCCATTCGATTTGATTCACGATGTCGGAAGATTTGTCGATGTCGTCCATGATGCGCAGCTGAAATTTCACGCCCGCATCAATATCAGCGTCTGACGCCGTTTGATTCGGATCCTTCACAAGTTCAAGCGGTTGCGAATACGTTTGTCCGTTCACTGTAATCTTAGCCGTATATTTTCCAGCCGCTGCGAGCGGCCCCTCAAGGAACGGAGACATTCCCCAGTGCGTGATCGGCCGTGATTCCGCCCCCTTGAAACGCGGCTCTTCCCAGATGTGCGGATTTTCTGGCGGTGTAGTGCGCAGCGCAATCAGCCGCGGGCCATCGTAGTGAAGATCCCACACAATGCGATTCATCCCGGGATGCCCGCCGGTGTAACGCAGCTCGCGTACTTGTTTTCCGGCCGCATCCAGAATTTGCAGCGTGACGATGCTCTGCGGCGCTTCCTTCAACGAGAAATTGATAAACGCGCGGCCATTATTGACGAACCGATACGTCTGCCGCGGCGCGTACATTTTCACAGCGTCAGCCTGCGCCCCTCCAGCCATCTGCTCGAGCGGAGTAATGTCGTCAAGAATGTAGAATCCGCGCCCATACGTCGAGACAACAAGATCGTGGAAATTTTTCTGCACCACAACCCACGACGCCATCGCGTGCGGCATCCCATTTTGCAGGGGCAGCCAGTGCCCGCCTTCGTCCTGCGAGTAATACACTCCGTTCCCCGTCCCCGCAAAAAGCAGGCCCTTTTTGTTCGGGTCTTCAGCAATGCAGCGGACGTACGCGAGCGTGTGCTTCGGCAAGTCGCTGCTGATCGAATGCCACGTCTGGCCGAAATCGTTCGTCTCGTAAATAAACGGATCGCGGTTATCCATTAAATGAAGATCGACTGAAACGTAAGCGGTAGCCGCATCGAAAAACGAAGGCTGAATGCTAGTGATGGTGCCAAGCGGCGGAAGGCCGGTCATGTTCTTCGATGTATTCGTCCAATGTCCGCCGCCATCTTTCGTGTACCAAACCTGCCCGTCATTTGTTCCCGCCCAGATCAAACCCTTCTGAAATTGCGAAGGTGCGATCGCGAAAACCACTTCGCCGTAAAACTGGCCGAGGTTGTCGCCCACGATCCCGCCCGACGGAATAATGTATTTCGGATCGTTGGTAGAAAGGTCCGGGCTGATCACGCTCCAGCTCTGCCCGCCATTCGAAGTCTTGAAAATTACCTGGCAGCCGTAGTACACGGTGTTGTGATCGAAAGGATCCACGGCCATCGGCGGCGTCCAATGGCAGCGATACTTCGTGTCAGTAGGAGGCGAATCTAGAGTGTGCAGCCAGGGACTTACAGAACGCGCAAGGTGAGTCTTCGCGTCCCATCGCGTGACTTCATCGCCATAGCAAGTGGCCCAAACAATATTCGGATCCACCACATCCGGCAGCGTAAAACCGGATTCGCAGCCGCCCATCGTGCGATCCCATCCGGGTTCCGCGGAGCCGCCATAACCTCCAGAGCGAATATTTATTTCCGGCCCGCGCATATTTCCATCGTCCTGCATGTTTCCATAAAAATAGTACGGAACCTGATTGTCGACGGCGACGTGATAAATCTGCGCCACTGGCAATTGCACTCGGTGAAATCCGCGGCCGTGAACCGTTGTTATATTGATGCCGCCATCGTCTGTGACCACGATGCGATCGGCGTTGAGCGGATCGAACCAAATGTCGTGGTTGTCGCCGCCCCAGTTCACAGTCTTGAAAGTCTCGCCGCCATCCAGGGATTGCAGGAACGCGCTATCGGAAACCACCACTTCATTTTCATTCGCGGGTGAAACTGCCAGCCGAATGTAATATCCGGCGCGGCCAATCAGCGCTCGGTCCCAGCTCACCACGCGCCAGTTTGCACCGCCATCATCCGAGCGCCACAGCGATCCTTGATCCGGAGTCTGAATCAACGCGTAGACGCGATTCGAATCGGAAGGGGCGATCGCGACATCAATCTTCCCCACCGGCGAATGCGGCATGCCGTGGCCCTCAATGTGCGACCACGTTGATCCGTTGTCATGCGAAACGTAAACGCCGCTGCCAGGTCCTCCGCTCAGTTCGGCATACGTATGCATCTCCACTTGCCACATTCCGGCGAAAAGCGTATGAGTGTTTTCGGGATCGAGCGAAAGTCCGGAGCATCCAGTTTTTTCGTCAACGAATAACACGCGCTCCCAATTTTTCCCTCCGTCCATCGTGCGATAAACGCCGCGCTCCTGCTGAGGCCCACTAAGACGTCCCAGCGCGCACACAAAAACTTCATCGCCATTTTTTGGATTGACGATGATTCGGCCGATCCGGCCGGTTTCCTTCAGACCCATGTTCGTCCAGGTCTTGCCCGCATCAACGGTTTTGTAGACACCGTCGCCCATCACATCAATGTCGCGTATCGCCCATGCCTCGCCAGTGCCCGCCCAAACTATGTCGTGCGAATTCGGATCCAACGCGAGCGCTCCAATCGCCTGCACGGGCTCCGCGTCAAACACTGGATTCCAATCGTTGCCGCCGTCAGTGGTTTTCCAAACTCCGCCAGACGCGCCGCCCGCATAGTAAGTGCTCGGATCGCCGGGTATTCCCGTGATGGCCGACACGCGATTGCCCACGGCTGGGCCCACCCAGCGATAGCTAAATGCGTCCGCGCCGCCGCCGCGCCCTCCGCGACGCTGCGCGAACGACGTGGAACCGCACAAGAGCATCGCTACTACCGCCAGTAGAAGATTGCGGCGCCATCCCGTAAACATTTGCATGAATCGCTCCTCGATTAAAAAGATTGCAGGTTGATTCCGATCAATAAGAGTGCTGGTAATTCGCGGCTGCCGCGTTTTGTATATTGCATGCCGCGAGCGGTGTCAAGACTGCTCCACACACCCGCGAGGGTCACGTAAAGAAAAGTAAAATCCTGCACGTCGGATTAGTACAAATTGAGGAATCACGCCGGCGAAGATTGTTGCGGGATGGGCTGGATCCTCTTGCGGCGCAGCATCGAAAAAAAATGGTGCCTGCAGCGCGGACAGCGGAAACAAGGAATCCGCAAGGTGCGCCACAAAAACGCGAACTCGCCCTCACCATATTTGGCGGCAATGCGTTGCACGTCAAAATTGCCACAGCTGCCGCAGTGCGCTGTGAAAACAAATCGAATCGGCACTATCCATCCGTAGAAACGCTTATCGCATGAGGTACATCGCCACGGCCGCAATCCGGTGAGCCCGATCGCATAGTCGAGGAGCCCTTGGCGGCGCGAACGGCGACAGCCATCCGCATGACAGGTAGCACAGATCACGAGAACGCCTTCTGAGGGGATACGGCGCGAAGCATAGACGGACTGACGCCGTGCCGCAAGAGAAAACTACGCACCGCACGGCGGTTCCGGCGAGTTTGCATCCTCGGGCCTCATCGCGTAATCTAAGTGTTCTCAGCGGACCTAGCGACGCGGATTGAGTGTGCCCAGCTTCACCGGGCAGCCTGCTTCACGCAACAAAACACTCACCGTGCAGACCGGCCCGCGAAAGGAACCCAATGAAGGAAGGCATTCACCCCGACTACCACGAAGTAAACGTCCATTGCGCCTGCGGTAACGAATTCAAAACCCGTTCGACACTGAAGGGCGCGATGCTGCGAGTGGAAATCTGCTCGAACTGCCACCCGTTTTACACGGGAAAGCAGAAACTGCTCGATACCGCGGGCCGTGTGGAACGCTTCACGCGCAAGTATGCTCAGGCGGCCGAAAAGACAAAGGCCGCGGCAGACGCGAAAGCCGCGCTCAAGAAATAATCGCGCGTCCCGGCGATTGCTTTCCCAATTTCTGGCGTAAATCCGATACGGCAGCGATGCCGCGTGCGGTGTAGAATGCCCGAAAACCGGAGACCGCCGAATCGCAATGGCTACCCGACCCGTGCCACAATTTGATCCGCGTGAATCCGTGAAAGTGGAAGCCGCCACGCCGCGCGTGACGCTGCGGAACTGGTTCGCGCATCCCTACGATTCGGCGATCGCTGCGGCGCGCACCTGCTACGCAACACGGATTATTGGTCCCGAAGAAATCACAGACAAGCAGCGCGTGAATATCGGTGCCGCCACTTTTTTTGGCGGGCACCATACGGTATGGCAGCACGCGCATTTTGAATTCGGCCTGGAAAATGTAAGCCGCCAATTCACCTGGTCATTTCTGCACGCGCATCCTTTTTACAATTCCGAGCAGCAGAGCCAGCGATACGTTCGGCTGGATCATGCCGTGGCGTACGTTCCACCAGCAGGACCGGGATTCGGCGACGAGGAACGCGCAATTTATGAAGGCGCGATCGCTCGCTCATGGCAGCACTATCGCGAACTTAGCAATGTCCTTGAGCCAAACGCGCGCGAAATCTTGGGCGATATCTGGCATGTTGGAACACTTTCCCACCCGCGGCGCGTCCAAAAAGTAGAGAGAGCAGCAGAGAAGCGCGCAATCGAAGTCGCTCGGTATGTTCTGCCAGTCGCCGCCGCAACCACCATGGTCCATACGGTGAGTGGAATCGTGCTGCACCGTTTGTGGAAGATGCAGGATGCGTGCGACACGCCCACAGAATCGCGCGCGGTGATCGGTGCGATGGTCGAAAAGGTGCGGGAGATGGACCCGCAATTCTTCGACCGCTTCGAAAATGCCCCGATGCACGATTTGCCAGAGTGGGCGCCCGAAGTTGCGGCGGCTGCGGATGGCGAAGCGTTCGCGCGCGAGTTTGATGCCAAGCTCGAAGGCAGAATTTCGAAGCTCGTGGATTATTCACCGAACTGCGCGAGAGTGATGGCGGAATCGTATCGCGCGGTGGTGGGTTTGACGGAAGCGGCGTGTTCCGATACGGAAGCGATTGACAGGCTGCTTAACCCTGCGCGGAATCCATACCGTTTGCAGACATTGAATATTGGAGTACACGCTCCGCAGATGCGGGCATTGCAACATGCGAATTTTACTTTTGCGAAAAAAATCAGCCACACCGCCGATAGTCAGGATCAGCGCCATCGTATGGTGCCGGGGTCGCGTCCTTTGCTGACGCTCGCCGACACACGCGCGCCGGATTTCCTGACCCCGATGCTGATCGCTGAAAATGCTCACGCCCGCGAAATTTATGCGCAGGCGATGGCGGAAGCGTGGTCGGCGAAAAATGAACTGCTGGATCGCGGGATTCCTCGCGAGATCGCCATGAATTTGCTGCCGAATGCGAAAGCGATTCGCGTGACCGAGACGGGCTCGCTGCTGCACCTGCTGCACAAATGGACGATGCGGACTTGCTTCAACGCACAGGAAGAAATTTATCAGGCTTCGATGGATGAAGTGGACCAGCTTCGCGCCGCCGTGCCCGAAATATCGCGGCACATCGGCCCGCCGTGCTATTTGCGCGCGGGAATCGCCACACCGATTTGCACGGAAGGCTCGCACTTTTGCGGCGTGAAAGTCTGGAACGACTTCCCGAACATTCAGCGGCGGATATGACGCGCTCCGGCAGTCTCGCCTACTACATGGCTGGCGTGGTTTGCGGCAGCTTCTTCTACACGCTCGTGCATTTTGTGGCAGATTTCGGTAATCGCGCTTCGAACGGAGTGTGGGGCCGCGACATTCTGCTGGCATTTTTTCTGGGCACCATCTTCGGATGGTTTCCGCAAATCGTCGCGGCGTTTGTGTTGCGAAAACTTTCAGGTCCGCTGAAGTGGTCCGCGGCATGGCACTGGGTAATCGGCGGCGCTGGAATTTTTCTTGTTGTGTTCCTCTTGATTGGAATTGCGGGTGCGCAACTTGAACCCCTCACGGCGGGGACTCGTTACGACTGGCTGGAGAAAATTCTTTTTGGCCAAGCGACGCTTTCGGCTCGGGCAAGCGTGTGGCAGGGGCTGCTAGCAGGAGCAGCCACGAGTTTCGTGCTGTATCGCGTGCATCGAGCGTTTGCGCTGCCCGTTGGAACTTATGCCGCTCGCGCAGATTGACTCGAACATATTCAGAGGCTATTTTTAATGAGTACGGCAATGTTTAATCCCTTTTATTAGCGCTCCTCTTTCGAACGGCCCGCGCAAGGGCCGCTCCTGCACTGAGTTTCTGTTTTGTTGAACCTTTAACATGTAGTTTTCTGAATGCGGAGCCGCTCATGCCTGCTCAATCGCTATATCAAAAACTGGATTCAATCGAAGCGCGCTACAACGAATTGACCGCCGAGATTTCATCGCCCGAAATCCTCGGCGATTCCGCGCGTTTTCAGAAGCTCGCCAAAACGCACGCTGATCTCGCCGAAGTGGTGAACAAGTACCGCGAGGCGAAACACATCGAACAAGGCCTGCGTGAAGCAAAACAGATGGCCACGGAGTCCGACGACGCGGACATGCGTCAGATGGCGCACGAAGAAGAAAAAGAACTCGCGGCGAAACAAGCGCGCATCGAGAGCGAGCTAAAACTTTTGCTGCTTCCGAAGGATCCTAACGACGAGAAGAGCGTGATCCTCGAAATTCGCGCCGGAACCGGCGGCGACGAAGCCGGCCTCTTCGCCGGCGAATTATTTCGCATGTATTCGCGATTCGCCGAAGGACAGAAGTGGCGCGTCGAAGTCCTGGAGAGTTCGCCGACCTCCCTCGGCGGCCTGAAAGATATCGTCGCCGCGATTCAAGGCAAAAGTGTTTATTCGAAATTGAAATACGAAAGCGGAGTGCATCGAGTGCAGCGTGTCCCCGCCACAGAGCAACAGGGACGCATCCACACTTCGGCCGCTACTGTTGCCGTGCTTCCCGAAGCCGATGAAATTGATATCAAAATCGAAGCGAAGGATCTTCGCATCGATACGTTTTGCTCATCCGGTCCCGGCGGCCAATCCGTGAACACCACTTATTCCGCAGTGCGCATTACGCACTTACCAAGCGGGCTCGTGGTTTCGCAGCAGGACGAGAAATCTCAAATTAAAAATCGCGCGAAAGCGATGCGCGTGTTGCGCACCCGCCTGTACGAGATGGAACAAAATAAACAGCACGAGCAAATCGCCGCCGAACGGCGCGGACAAATCGGATCGGGCGATCGCTCAGAAAAAATCCGCACCTACAATTTTCCGCAGAACCGCGTCACCGATCATCGCATCGGTTTCACTTCGCACCAGCTTGAAGAAGTGATGGATGGAAAAGTGAGTCCGCTGATTGATGCCCTAGTGGAGCATTACGAGGCAGAGCGGCTGAAACAGGAGCTGGACGCGGCATAAACCGCGTTTTGGATGGGCTTTGTACGCGATTCCCAAAATGGAACTGCTAAGTTATTGAAAACTCGTAGTTCGGCGAGAAAATGTTTCACGTGAAACAATTTGGTAACTGTTTCGTGCGAAATGAGCTACACAATGTTCCACGTGAAACAAATTGGGAAAAGCCCCACTCGAATTGGCCGCAAATTGTTCCACGTGGAACAATTGGTGAGATGTCGCGCGCATAGCGGCAGCGAGAATGTTCCACGTGAAACATTTCGGTCGACGCAAGGCCACTGACGGTCATACCGTGCTGAATCCGCGCGAATTAATCCGATGACATCCGATACATCCAATCCGAATTCCGCCGATCCACTAAATGCTGGGACATCTGTGCGCGAAGCTCTGCGCAACGGCATTCGCACCCTTGAATCTGCGGAAACTCCTTCAGCGCCGCTTGCCTCAGAGCTATTGCTGATGCATGTGCTCGGCAAGGATCGAGCGTGGATGTATGCGCATCCCGAGGAAGTTTTATCGCCCGCGCAACTCGGCAAGTATTCGGAGCTGACTATCTCTCCGTGCGTCCGGAACTCCAACGCAATATCTAACCGGCAATCAGGAATTCTGGGGACTCGATTTTGAGGTGACTCGCGACGTACTAATTCCCCGCCCCGAAACCGAGCACGTGATCGAAGTAGCGATCGCACGCATCGGTGAAGCTCGGCGCGGCGCTGAATTGAAGATCGCCGATATTGGTACTGGCTCCGGATGCATCGCAGTCGCGCTAGCCCACGAGCTTCCGCGCGCGCAGATTTATGCGACCGATATTTCGAGCGCCGCGCTTGAAGTTGCGCGGCGCAACGCTGTGCGTCACGGAGTCGCTGATCGGGTTCGTTTCTCGGAATCCAATCTGCTTACAGGTGTTACGGAACCCGCTGAGTTCGATGTGATCATCAGCAATCCGCCGTACATCAAGGAACGCGACGCCGAGTCTTTGCCGCGCGATGTTCGTGAACACGAACCGCGCATCGCACTCTTCGCTGGAGATGCGGGACTCGACGTATATGCGCCGCTGATCGTGCAAGCTGAATCGCGACTGCGGCGAGGCGGAGTCCTCGTCCTCGAGCTGGGATTCGGGATGTTTGAGGCTGTGAGCGACATGCTCGATTCCGCGCGCGGATGGACGCGCGTAAGCGCGACAATGGATCTCGCCGAAATTCCACGCGTGCTTTCGGCCACGAAGTCCTGAAGGCCATCGAATTTCCCTACAAATTGTTTCGTATTTCATTCGCCTGCGATATATTTGGACGCGCAGGACTGTACTTGAATGCCAAAGCTCGCACATTTTCGAGCGAAACATGATGGCGCCACTCCCGAAGCCGCGCCCACATCCGCGAGCGTGCTGCATCTCGACATGGATGCGTTTTTCGTGTCGGTGGAATTACTCGAGCGGCCGGATCTTCGCGGCAAGCCAGTGATTGTTGGCGGAGCGCGCGACGTGCGCGGCGTGGTCACCTCGGCGAGTTACGAAGCGCGCAAGTTTGGCGTGCATTCGGCGATGGCGTTGCGAACCGCCGCGAAGCTGTGCCCGCAAGCTGTGTTTCTCGAAAATCGTCACGCGCTGTACACGCAGTGGAGCGATCGCGTTGCGGAAATTCTGGCGCGATATTCGCCGATCGTCGAGATGGCTTCGATCGACGAAGCCTACTTAAATCTCGCGGGCACAGAAAAGTTGCTCGGCCAACCATTCGCGGCGGCGCATTCTCTGCTCACCGAAATCACGCGGACGACGGGACTTCCCTGCTCCGCGGGACTTGCGGCGACGCGGCTGGTTGCGAAAGTTGCGAGCGACCAAGCCAAGCCGCGCGGATTGCTGTGGGTTCCTGCCGGCTCCGAGGAAATTTTTCTCGCGCCGCTTGGCGTGCGAAAAATTCCCGGCATCGGAAAAGTTACCGAAGCTGCGCTGCACTCGCTCGGAATCAAAACGGTTGGCCAGCTTGCGACAATGCCGCGCGAAAAACTGGACGAACATTTTGGCGAGTGGGGCAGCGCGCTTTATCGCAAGGCGCGCGGCGCGGATGCGTTTGAATTTTTTGTGGACGCAGAAGCGAAATCCATTTCGCACAATCACACTTTTGGATTCGACACTGGAGATGGCGTGCAAATCCGCTCGATGCTGAGCCATCTCGGAGAAAAAGCAGCCAAACGATTGCGCGATTCAGGACTTTCCGCGCGGTGCATCACGCTGACAATCCGCTACGCGAATTTTCGCACCACATCGCACGCGCGCACGCTCACCGACCCAACCGATCTTGACACTGTAATTCTCGCAACGTTGCGCGAACTATTCGATGCGCGATGGGATCGCTCGCAACAAGTACGCTTGGTGGGCGCGGAGCTTTCTTCGTTTTCGCATGGCGCTCAACAATTGGATTTGCTCGATCCCGAGCGCCGCGAAAAAATGGAGCGTTTGGCGAAAGCGGCCGACCAGCTTCGCGATCGCTTCGGATTTTCGAAATTACAGTATGGCGGCTCGATGGGCCACGACGACGATCATGGGCAATCGCCGCGACAACGCTGATCTGCGCTCCCGGAATTATTCGCGCGCCACTGTATAATCCAGAAATGCCCGATCCAAACCAAAAGCCGGATCCAAATGCGCCGCGCCAGGGATTTTTCCGGCGTACTGGATCGGGTGTGAGTGGATTCTGGGAGCGCGTCACGTCCGGCCTCGAAATGGAAGCGCTCTGGCGGCAATTCGTAAACGAAGCGCGCGAAGGTTACGGCCTCTATTCGCAAGAAGTGGATTGGGACGCGGCGAACGATAAGAAAAGTAAATTCAAGTGGGCCGTACACGTTTTTAAAGCTTTCTTTTGGTCGCTGATTCTCAAACTTTCTCCGCCACGGCGGATACTTTTGCTGATCGGCCTGATCCTTCTATTAGGAATTCTGAGTCCGAATCCAGTTTATGCGCAGCTGGGCGGCGTTGTTTTTTTTATTCTGCTGGCGCTGGAATTGGCGGATCGCGTGGTGATGAAACGCGATTTGCAAATCGCGCGCGAAATTCAAGGATGGCTGGTTCCGTCGCAGCCGCCAATTGTTGCGGGAGCGGAACTCGCGTTCGCGAGCCGTCCCGCGAATACAGTTTCTGGCGATTATTACGATGCGTTCTGGCGCGGCGAGCCGCCGCCGGAAACGGCGTCGCCTGATGCGACAATTCTTTCGACGGATTCGAGTGCGGCAAACGCAGACTCGAAACTGATGATCGTCGTCGCAGACGTGGCGGGAAAAAGCGTGCCCGCAGCGTTACTGATGGCGACGTTGCAGGCGAGCTTACATGCGTTGTCGGATGTGCCGAGCACGCTCGACGAACTTGCGATGCGGCTGAATACTTATGCGTGCGCGCACAGCGCGCTGGGACGGCGATTCACCACCGCCTTTCTGGCGGAACTCGATCCAGTAAATCGCGTGATTCGGTACGTGAATGCTGGACACAACGCTCCGATTTTGCGGCGCGCTTTGGGCGCGATCGAGCGGCTCGATCAAGGTGGCGTGCCGCTTGGCGTGGTTCCCGCGACTGTGTACGAAGCGGTAAGCGTGCAACTGGCGCCGGGCGACACAATGCTGATTTTTACGGACGGTTTGATCGAAGCACTCAATGAAAAGGGCGAGGAATTTACGGAGCCGCGCTTGTTGAATATTGTTCGCAGCTTTCAGCCTGCGTCGGC
Organism: uncultured Acidobacteriota bacterium; assembly: GCA_963785395.1. Classification (GTDB taxonomy): domain Bacteria; phylum Acidobacteriota; class Terriglobia; order Acidiferrales; family UBA7541; genus DASTCZ01. The sequence goes on from CAWAVH010000005.1 coordinate 821,177, forward strand.
TGCGCAATTGCGAGATCGAGCGCTCGCGGAAGTTCTAAATTATATTGGTGTGGCGCGGCAACACGATGACATCACCTGCTTAATCCTCTACATCCCAGCGGCAAAGTAACATCATATTTGTGAATGCTTGGCGCGGCAGTTCGAGTGCCGCATAATTCGCCCATGACGCCGGGGTCCAATTCGTCTGCAGCAGCACGCGCTCGCGCGGCGGAAATTTGCCGCGTGCTCGCGGAGCGCGGATTCGCCGCCTATTTTGTGGGCGGATGCGTGCGTGATTTGCTGCTGGGCCGCGAGCCCGCGGATTACGACGTCGCTACGAATGCAACGCCGATTCAAGTTGAAGAAATTTTTCCGGGAAGCCTGACGGTGGGCGCGCAGTTTGGGGTGGTGATCGTTCCCAGCGAAGAGGCGCAAATTGAAGTGGCGACTTTTCGATCTGACATCGGCTACTCCGATGGACGGCATCCTGACAATGTTGTGTTTACTTCAACGCCGGAGCAGGATGCGGCGCGCCGCGATTTCACGATCAACGGAATGTTCATGGACCCCGCGAACAATCGCGTGCTTGATTTCGTTGGCGGACAAAAAGATCTGCAAGCAGGAATCATTCGCGCGATCGGCGATCCGAAACAGCGGTTCACGGAAGACAAATTGCGGCTGGCGCGCGCGGTGCGATTTGCCGCGCGATTCGGATACGAAATCGAGCCGGAAACTTTCAAAGCGATTCGAAAACTCGCTCGGGAAATCATGCAAGTTTCCGCGGAGCGGTTGCGCGACGAGCTGACGAAAATGCTCACCGAAGGAAAAGCTCGCGACGCTTTTGAATTGCTGGACGAAACGTGGCTGCTCTCCGTGGTGCTTCCGGAAATCACGCGAATGCACGGAGTGGAACAGCCGCCGCAATATCACCCCGAAGGCGACGTGTGGATTCACACGATGCTGATGATCGAAAAACTTCCTGCGGGTTGTGCGCCCACTCTTGCGTGGGGAGTGCTGCTGCATGATGTTGGCAAGCCCGCGACGTTTCGATCTGCCGCTGAGACAGGAGACCGCATCAGGTTCGATAATCATGTAGACGTGGGAGTGAAAATGGCGGAAGCGATTTGCAGCCGCTTGCGTTTCTCCAATGAGGATACGGAGCAGATCGCGGCGCTGGTTGCGAATCACATGAAGTTCAAAGATGTGACGCAGATGCGGACGTCAACTCTGAAGCGATTTGTGAGGCTGCCGCATTTTGACGAGCATCTGGAATTGCACCGGTTGGATTGCCTGTCGAGCCATCGCCAGCTAGACAACCTGGAACTGGTAAAGAAATTTATTACTGATACGCCGCCCGAACAGGTGCGTCCGCCGCGTCTTATTACTGGGGATGATTTGCGGGCCTTGGGATTCCGGCCGGGTCCTCAATATAAGACCATCCTGGAGGCGGTGGAGGAGGCTCAGTTGGAGGGAAAGGTTGGGAGCCGAGACGAAGCTTTGGCGTTTGTTGCAAGCAATTATCAAGGATCTGGGGAGTCAAGCGTCTAGAATTAGGATGATGGTTGCTGAGTCTGAAATTCGTATAAAATACTGATTATAAATGGCTTACTAGGAATATCGAGGAGATTGGACAGCAGAATGAGCATCGTGGTAGCATATCCTTAGTCTTACACGCTCAATCTTCTTTAGTCTATGCTTGTAGCAAAACGAAACTATTTGTGATCATCGGCATCTAACCTTGATAGTCGGGGCGTAACCCGTAACTTGGCGCGCCTTGCGAGGGAACCTGATATGGCAGATAAGCCTGCTGTAATACCGCACGAGCTTCCAATACTTCCAGTACGTGACATTGTGCTTTTCCCGGGAGCGGTGCTGCCGCTTCCGATTGGCCGCGAGACTTCTCTGGCGCTGGTGAATTCGCTGACCAGCGACGACAAGATTCTGGGCGTGGTGGCGCAACTCGATCCGCGCGTGGACGACCCGAGTCCCGCTGATCTGCATTCGGTGGGAACCGCGGCAAAAATCCACAAGACCGTAAAAATGCCGAACGGCAACATGGTGATTTTTCTTGAGGGCCTGCAGCGGATCAAGGTTCTCGAAGTGATTTCGATTCGTCCGTTTATGAATGCGCGAATTGAGCCGCAGCCGGATATTTCCGGACCTTCGGACGCGGAACTTTCCGCGCTGCATCGCAACGCGCAAACTTTGTTTAAGGATGTCGTCGCGCGATCTCCACAACTTTCAGACGATCTGCAGACAGTGGTGATGAATATTGATGATGCGGGCCGGCTCGCGGATTTTATCGCGGGGATGTTGCCGTCGTTGAATACGCTGATCCGGCAAGAACTTCTTGGAAACTGCGTCTGTGCGCAAGCGGCTGGAAACTTTGATCCGCGAATTGAGCAAAGAACTTGAAGTGCTCGAACTGAAAAACAAGATTCAGGAACAGGTGCAGGAACAGGTCAGCCAGAGCCAGCGCGAATATCTGTTGCGCGAGCAGATGAAGGCCATTCAAAAGGAGCTTGGTGAATCCGACGATTCGCAAGCCGAAGTGGACGAGCTTCGCAAGAAGGTGGAAGAGTCCGGCATGCCGGCGGAAGCCAAGAAAGAATGCGAGCGGGAACTTACGCGGCTGCAGCGAATGACTCCTGCATCGGCGGAGTACATGGTGGCGCGAACGTATCTCGAGTGGATGACCTCGCTGCCGTGGTCGAAATCTTCTGGCACAGCAACCGAAGAAATCAATATCGCGAAGGCGCAGGAAATTCTTGGACGAGGATCACTACGACCTCGTGAAGATCAAGCAGCGGCTGCTGGATTATCTCGCGGTGAAAAAGTTGCAGCCCAATATGAAGGGACCGATCTTGTGCTTCGTGGGACCTCCGGGAGTGGGCAAAACTTCGCTGGGGAAATCGATCGCGAGAGCGCTGGGACGTAAGTTCGTGCGCATCTCTTTGGGCGGAATGCACGACGAAGCGGAAATCCGCGGACACCGCCGCACTTACATCGGCGCTCTGCCCGGACAGATTCTGCAAGGGCTGCGACGAGCGGAAGTGAACGATCCGGTTTTCATGCTCGACGAAGTGGATAAACTCGGGCGCGATTTCCGAGGCGATCCGTCTTCGGCGCTGATGGAAGTGCTGGACCCGGAACAGAATGGAACTTTCCGCGATCACTATCTTGATGTGCCGTTTGATCTTTCGAAGATCACATTCGTCTGCACGGCAAACTGGCTCGATCCAATTCCGGAGCCGCTGCGCGACCGCATGGAGATCCTCGAGCTTGCGGGATATACCGAAGAAGAAAAAATGCATATCGCTCGCCGGTACCTGATACCGAAACAGGCCACCGAACACGGCATAAAGGTAGGCGAGCAGATTGAATTCACCGAAGAGGGATTGCGCGAAGTGATCCACAGCTACACGCGAGAAGCAGGCGTGCGCAACCTGGAGCGCGAAATCGCGACCCTGGTGCGCAAGCAGGCCCGGCGGCTGGCGGAAGGCACGACGGAGAAACTTGTGGTTACTCCGGAAGTGGTCCGCGAAGTGATGGGCATTCCGAAGTACCGCTCGGAAAAGGAAGTCGAGGAACGCGTGAAGCAACCGGGCGTGGCGATCGGACTGGTGTGGACTCCGGTCGGCGGAGACATCGTCTTCATCGAGGCGACCCGCATGCGCGGTGGAAAACAATTCACGATGACGGGCCATCTCGGCGAGGTGATGCAGGAGTCGATGACGGCGGCGCTTTCGTGGGTGCGAGCCAACGCGGACCGGTACGACATCGATCCGGATTTCTTCCGCAAGCAGGACATCCACATCCACGTGCCGTCAGGCGCGGTGCCAAAGGATGGTCCTTCGGCGGGAGTGGCGATGGTCACTTCACTTGTGAGCTTGCTGACGAATCGGCCGCTGCGTGCGAGGCTCGCCATGACCGGCGAGATTTCGCTCACGGGAGTGGTGCTGCCAATCGGCGGAGTGAAGGAAAAAGTGCTGGGCGCGAAGCGCGCGGGGATCACGGAAGTAATTCTTCCCGCGGACAACGAAGCGAACGTGAAGGAAGATCTTGGGCCGGAAGTTCTGGAAGGCGTAAAGATCTACTACGTTCGCACGCTCGATGAGGTGCTCAACATCGCTCTCGAAAAAGAGCCGGTGGTGCCACGCAAACTTATCGAGCCGCTGAGGCCGAACGCGGTGCAACCGGTGCCGCCTTCGACGCCGCTGCACTAAGAATCACGTCGTCTCCATAGCGCAACGAACTGGGGCGGCTCCGAGAAATCGGAGCTGCCCTTTCTCTTTTTGCGGCGCGGAGATTGTTGCCACTTGCCATGATGCACCGCATCCTGTAACCCTTGCTGTTCGCGATGCCGAGCCGATCCACTCCAAAACAATCCGCACAGCCGCGACGCACGATGGCGGCTGATCTTGCGGCGCAGATTCTCGCGGGAATTTCCGAACAAAGGCTGGCGGCGCGATTCATTGAAAGCTATGCAAAACAATTCGAACGCGCCGAACTGATCATTCACAAGGAACGAAACCGCGAACTCGAATTCATTTTGGAGAAAGAAATTCTACTGGCAATGCTTGCGCGAATCGCCCAAACGCTGGAAGAAAGCGCACGCGAGCGGCCGCGCGGGCGCACACGAGAAAAGATTCCCGCACCCGACGCGAATCGGACAATCCGTGATTTGCTGGCGTGGATTGGGCGCGAACGCGGCTGGACCGCGGGCGACTCTATGGAAATACTGGGCGAGCTAAATCTTTACCGCGCGATCATGGCGAAGAATTCCGCGCCGATTGCGCGCACCGCGGGCGGCGCGAGTTTTGGTTCAGGTTTCCGGCGCGGGGCAAATGCAGGGCCATTTGTGGACCGCTGCGCGTTCGTGCTTGATCCCTCGATGATGGAAAACGCGCGCGTAAGTTCAGGAAAGATGCTTCGCGAAATTGAAGCGCTGGCAGATGAGTTTCTTGAGGAATGGATCCGATCTTCGCGCGGCCAGAAATAACGCAGGTCAATCCTCGGCGAAAGCTACTTTCCCAAACAGCGAATTCCCTGCGAGCGCGTTGCGCGCCGCAAAAATAACGAGCCCCATCGCGACAGCAACAGCGAGCCATCCCATCCACGCGTACCAAACAGATCCTTGAAGCGTATATGGCGCAAGTTGAATGGATTCAAAAAACACTTCCGCGACGATGGCCAGAAGTCCGAAGCGCATGAGCAGCACAACCAACAACACCAGGCTCATGAGACCGCCGATGAATGCAGGCGACGAAAGGCCTCCGGCGAGGATACTACGCGCCACCCAGAATGCGATGAAAACTACCGCCGCGACCCACTTGTTTCGAACGATGCGCTGAAAAATTACGAAGACAAACAGGAGCGCCAGCCCGTTGAAAATTGCGTTGCTCACCAAAGAAAGAATCTGAGCGAAGGCCACGGGCGCCGACGTTACTAGAATTGGCGTGGGAGCGGAGGGGGCGGGCGGCGGCAAGTGGCGCAGCAGAGCGTAAGGGATATCGAGGCGGCTGAGCATGCGAATGAGCAGCGCCACCGCAGCGCCAGCCAATAAGTCTCTGCCGACCATCGGGTCTCTAAATTTTCCGGCGAGAACGCGGCTCCAAGAGATTAGGAGTTCCGGCGTCCGGCGGCGGACAAAAGGTTCGAGCGCTACGTACATCATCCAGAGGAACAGCGCGGCGAGAGAGGCCCATGCGAGAACGAGCGTGAGGTTGTACGCCTCCCACTGCTCGGCAACGTGTGTTGCACCCAACACCCAAGTGGCCATCACGATTGCAAATACGAATCCCGCCAGACGCCAGGCACCCTGCATATCCGCACGGCGATTTTTCAAATTGCGCCATGCCAGCGCGGAACCGAACACCAGCAATGATCCCACGATGATGAGCGCGAATGTGATTGTGACGCGGTCTGACGTAGAGACACGCGATTCGCCCGGCGCAGGGGACCACGGCCCGTCTACGTTGAAGTAGATTGCGCGTCCCGCATACGCAGCAGCATCGAGATGCAGAGTTACGTCCGGACGGCCGGGCATCGGTGCTGTCCATGCGGCGACGGCGTCCGCATAAGTTGGTGGAGTGCGATGAGATTGCGCCGGAGTGCATTTTGCGGGATCAAACCCCGCAGCCAGCAGAAGTTGATTCCAGTTGACCTCGTGCTGAGCGCCCGGCGCGGCAGGCTTGCGCTGTGTAACGACTCGAAAATGTTGCAACCTGCCGTAAGGGTTCAGCATGACGAGAATCATTCCAGGATCTTCCATCGGAGGATCGCTGGAACTTACGCGGCCCTGCGTCTGTGTGCCCAGGATTTGCCGTTGATCAAATTCGCGCGGAGTTTGCCGGTACCAAAACTCGATTTGATCGGGAGCTTTCCAACGAGAGGCAGATGCATCGTTTTTGTCGATCCAATTGATGTAGTCCGCATCGAGATCGAAACCGTTTGCGGTGGCGGCGGGCGGGTCGGTGTATCCGAGCTGGTGAACCAAATCTTGAGCGCGAGCCGTCAGGATTTCGGGAGAACTCGGCACGCCGACAGTTTCTGAAAGCCGCGCTCTGGGGGAAAGTGCGAACTCGACGATGATTCCGACTACGACGATCGCGATGCAGGCCCAGACATAGACGCGCGAGGAAGCCTCGGTGGATCCGGCGGCGGCGACCATCTGCGGCGATGGCGTTTCACCGGCGGCGAGTGCGGCGGCGAGTGGATCGCCTCCGGGCAGTGCGGCGGCGACTTGCAATGCAGAATTCGGACGCCGAGATGGATCTTTCTCGAGACAACGCAGAATCACGCGCTCTACGAGCGGGTCCAATTCCTTGACGATCGCAGTGGGACTTTGCGGGACGGTTGTGTCGCGAAGGCGTTGCAATTCTGCGATTGTGGCGGCTTCGTATGCGCGCTTGCCCGTGAAAACTTCGTAGAGCACGAGGCCGAGCGCGTAGATGTCGGTCTTGATGGTTGGTTCGCCGCCAGCGAGTTGCTCGGGCGCCATGTATGCGGGCGTGCCGGAGCGCGAGTCTATGCCGCGCGTGTCTCCGGCGACGCTTGCCAAGCCGAAGTCTGCGATGCGAACTCGTCCTCGCCCATCCAGCAGAATGTTTGCGGGCTTGAGATCGCGATGAAGCAGACCTTGTTCGTGGGCCGCGGACAAGCCCGCGCAAATCTGACGCGCGATTTCGACACCTTTGTCTTGAGGGAACCTGCCAACGCGGCGGATGAGGGAGGAGAGATCTTCGCCGTCAACATATTCCATCGTGATGAAGGGCGCGCCATCGGCAGTGCCGATGTCGAAGACGCGGCATACGTTTGGATGGGAAACTTGCCGAGCCAATCGAACTTCTGCGTGAAATCGTTCGAGGGCCGCGGGATCGGTAGCTAATTCTTGAGGAAGAAATTTCAGGGCGACTTCTTGATCGAGCGTGAGATCTTCCGCGCGGAAAACTTCGCCCATTCCGCCGCGGCCCAACTTTGCGACGATGCGATATCGGCCCGCGAGCATGGTGCCCGGAGCGAAGCGGCTCGACCGTGACCAGGATGATCCAGAGATAGTCGGCGAGCGCGAGCTTGAACTATCGGAGCGTCGCGCTGAATCGCTGGAGCGTGGGCCGGAGGGCGTGTTGGGCGACGGAGTGCGAGGCTGCGCGGGGCCGGGCGTGACGTCGAGGACCGTCTCGCCGGTATCGAGCACCGTTTCCGCAGAGGCTAAATCGAGCGGGGTTCCGCAGCTGAGGCAGAATTTGCTGCCGTCAGGAAGTTCGCGCCCGCACTTTGAGCAACGCAACGACATGAGATCGGGTTCCTAGGGTCGCCGCGATTATGCTGTCTTCGCGGGGATGGGCTCGACGATGACGGCCGTGCCGTATGCCAATACTTCGGTGACTCCATTCATGATTTCCGTGGCGTCATAACGCATGCCGATGATCGCGTTTCCACCGCGCTCGACGGCGTGATCCACCATCAATTCGAATGCGTCTTCACGAGTTTTCTCGCAAAGTTCGGTGAAGATCGTGATGTTGCCGCCGACAATCGTTTGCAACGAAGCTCCCAGATTTCCCAGAAGGCTTCGCGAGCGCACGATGATGCCGCGGACAATTCCTACCGTCCGCACAACCCTGAATCCATCCAGTTCGAAAGCGGTGGTTACGCGTGCTGGATCCATTCGTAGTGGCATGTTGGCTCTCCTCTAGTTGCGTCAAGCAATCCTGTTAACTGGGAACGAAACGCCGAGGGATTCTACCCGCAATCCGGACGGAGTGCATGCGACAATCGGTTGAACGGTTGCGGTCGCTTTTGCTCATATTTCGTTGGACCCTACAGTTGCGCACCGAGCGGATATCCTTCCGCGAGACTAAGATGCGCGATCGCCGTCCGTTCATCCGTATGCTCTCAATTCTCTTCTACACTTTCGCCGCGCTCGCACTGTTCAGCGGATTCTGGTCGGTCATCCAGGGGTATCAGTGGATGAAGATGGTGCGCAGGCACGCGGTGAGGCATCCTGGGTTTTATGCGCCGCGCGTGGCGCTGATTTGCCCGTGCAAGGGGATGGAGCCGGGACTCGAATCGAATCTGCGCGCGCTAGTTTCACAGGATTACGGCTCGTATGAAGTATTTTTTGTGCTGGCGCGAAGCGAAGATTCGGCGAGCAGCCTGGTTCGCAAAATTGCTCAATCGAGCGCGGTTCCGGCACATGTCGTAATCGCCGGAGCTGCGCACAATTGCGGGGAAAAGGTAAACAACCTCCGGGTTGCCGTCGAGCAAGTTCCGGCGGATTTTGAAATTTTTGCTTTCGCTGATTCTGACGGGCGCCCCGGGCGGCAATGGTTGGCGCGGCTGGTGGCGCCGCTTTCTGACGCGCGACTCGGCGCAGCTACAACTTACCGGTGGACGCTTCCTGATCGCGGCGGATTTTGGAGCGCGCTCGGAGCTGCGTGGGACGCAAGTATCGTGACGATGCTTGGCGATCACGCTCATAATTTTTGTTGGGGTGGCGGCACGGCGATTCGGCGGTCGGTATTTGAGACGACGAACATTATTGAATATTGGAAAGGCGCGCTGAGTGACGACTGGGCGATTACGCGCGCGCTGCAATCCGCGGGGCGCCAAATTGTTTTTGTGCCAGAGAGTCTCACTCCAACACCACGCGACATGACGTTGCGTACGCTGATCGAGTTCACGAACCGGCAAATTACAATCACGCGCGTCTACTCACCGAGCACTTGGACGGTGGGCGCTATTTCGCACGTTGTCTATTGTGCAGCGCTCCTTTTGGGTGCTCTTTCAATTGCCGATGCGATCACAAGTGGCGAGCAGTGGCTTCAGGTGAGCCTGCTGATGTGCGTGTTGATGTTGCTGGCCGCTGCCAAGGGAGTGTTGCGCTGGGTGGCCGTGAACGAGTTGCTGCCGACGTGGAAGCCTCAGCTTGTTAAATATGCGTGGGCTTGGACGCTGCTGGCGCCGGTGGCGCCGTTTGTTTTCGCGATTAATTTCGCGGTGTCTGCGTTTCGACGACGAATCACATGGCGCGGAGTTTCGTACGAGCTGATTTCACCTGTGCAGACGCGAATCGTCTGATTGTGCTGCGCATCGTGCGTAGTTTAAGTGAAGGCGCGTGCGATCCTGGCGCTGGCGCGCTTCATATAACCCGTCACTTCATGGATTCCCATCAATCGCGCGAGCGCCAGCATGAGGAGCGCGCCCAACGATGTTGCCGCGCACAAATCTACGAATGCGCCAAGCGTTGTGTGCCATGAAAGATGTTGCCCGAGCCAGTTTACGAACCAGCGGCTCGCGAAGCCCGCGACTACGGAGGCAAGCGTCACCTTCGCGAAAAAGGTTAGCAGCGGTACCGTGCCGCGATCTTTTGTTCGCCGCACGAGCAGAGCGAACAGCACCAACATCAATACTGTGATGCCAATCGAGCTGGCCATTGCCAGTCCGACATGCTGCAATCGTTGCACGAGCAACCAGTACACCGGAATCGTGGCAACGGTGAGAACCGTGCCGACGACTGCGGGTGTAATCGTGTCGTGCGTCGCGTAAAAGCCTCGCGCCACAATATTTTGAGCGCCCCAAGCAAACATTCCCGCGGAGAACCACACCAGCGCCGCCGCTGTCGCGAGTAAATCCGCCTCGTGCATTTTGCTGTGGGAATAGAGCAGATGTACCAGCGGCACGCTCTGCGCCATCGTGAGCGCAGCGACTGGGATGAGAAAGACGATCAGCCCCTTCATGGTGGTGTTCAGGATTTCGTTGAGGTCGTCGAAACGCTTTTCAGAATAGAGCTGCGCTAGAACTGGAAACGACGCCACTCCGATCGCCTGTCCCACAACACCCAGCGGCACGCGCATCAGATTTTTTGCGTAGGTGAGCCAGGTAATCGAACCGTCCCGCAAGTGCGATCCGAACCAACGGATGATCCAATCGTCCGTAATTGAAAGCGAAAGCGCCAGCATGATGGGAATGGCCAGCTTCACAAATAAAATAAATCCCGGATGCCTGAAATTGAACGATGGGAAAAATCGCGCGCCGGCGCGCTTCGCTCCATAAACTTGCAACAGAAAATTGCCGACAATCGCGCCGCCCAGCACGCCGACTGAAAAACCTGTGATTCCCATCCGGCTGAAAAGCAACCAACCACCCGCAATGATTCCAGCGTTGTAGACCAGCGGCGCGAGCGACGGAACGATGAATTGGCCCTTCGCATACTGGACCGCGCTCAGTATTCCGCCCATATAGAAACAAAATTGCGCGGGTAGCATCAGCCTCGTGAGATAGATCAGTTGCGCGCGTTCGGCTGGATGGAAACCCGGAGCGATTGCTGTGGCAAGTTGCGGCGCAAAAACTTCGCCGAGCAAAACCAGCGCCGCTACCACGACTCCCATTACCGCAACGACGATTGAAAAAACGCGCCAGCCTTCCTCTTCATTTTCTTCGGCGAGGTATTTTGAAAAAACAGGAATGAACGTCACGCTGAGCGAGCCGGCTGCCACCAGATAGTTCAGAAAATCGGGCAGCGTGAACGCGGCGTTGAACGCGTCTGTTGCACCGTTTGAACCTACTTGGTGAGCCACGGTCCAGTCGCGAGCGAACCCCAGCACCCGGCTGAGCAAAACGCTGGCCATTACAATCCCGGTGGATTGTGCGATTTTGCGGCCGTGAGCCGCGACAGATGTACTGGCCATTTCGATAAATTGTCGCGGATTACGCGAGTCGCGCCAAGCGTTCTCTTATTTTCGCGTGCTTAACCCAGCCGCGCGCGTCAACACTCAACTTCATTTCAGGCATCTCTTCGGATTGTCAAATCCCCGACAGAAATGGAAAGTGTGACGATGCCGCCATGAAAAAGATCATCGGAAATGAAATCCAGAGTCCAGTGCGCGCCGCAACGAATGTCCCTCTCATCAACTTTTGTATTTCGGGAGGCATCTCGGTGTCTCCGCTGCGGTGCGCCTGCGCCCAACCAATTACTTTTTTCTGGAAGCGCCACACGAGTCCCCAGACCAGGAACATCATGATTGTCCCCAACCCACCGCCCAGGCTTATGGATAGTGTGCGGTTCCCCGCTCCGGGCGTAGCCAGTAAAAAGAGATCTACCCAACCGGCAGCGACAATGATCAAAATGACGATTGCCGCGACGAGCCAACCATTCTTCAGCGGACCCGTGCTCATCTGCATGACACCCACAATCAGCACAGACGCCACAACCCAGCAGGCAAACCACTCCACAAGCCATCGCGCAGCTGCGGAAGGCGTTCCAATCGCCGCCGCATCTGTCTGCGCAAGAATCATGAAATAACGGAACCCGACGATCCACACAACCAATGCCGACCATCGGAACCACCACATTGCGCGCGGCATGAATGTCGCAATTACTTTCGCGCGAGTACCAGAATCCAGTTCCTTCATCGACGGAAAACTTACCAAATTGAAGTAGTAAAGCAGCCCAATCCAAATAATCGCCGCGACGATATGCAACCAGCGCAGGAAAATTTGCTCGAGCTGTCCGCCGCCCATCGGAAACTCCACGTCAAGTTTCAGAAATAGAATCAGTCCAGCGATCAATGGATTCATTCGCTCCGCTCCTGTATCTATCCGGTACGCAGCTTGTATACCACTCGCGTGCGCACATCGCGTGTCTATGCGAATCGATTAACAGTACCTGTAAAATGTCCCGGTACTACGAAAACTCTACGCAAACTACCCCCTTAAGGTATTTACCCTACGGCCTCTAAGTAGTTGATTGTACTCGATGAATTCTTTTTCCTGTGTGGCAAACGGGTTGCTCCTAGTACTTGCCCAGGTTCGAGATAGCACCAGGAGGCGCTTGAGCATGACGTGATAGCACGACCGTAACACCCCAGTTGTCCTTCTACGACGCGGTATCGCTTCAGGGTGCCCTAGCCCGCGCGACTTCCTTCAGCCGTCAGTCGTAACGCAGCATCGGCAGTTTGCAGCACGGATTCCAATCTACGGCGTGCTCGGTTTCTCCAAAACACGAGGGCGCAATCGCGTGACCCCATGCAGTGGGATGCGCGAGAGGAGAGCCAGTGTGAAAAGTATCCGCAACCTGCTCGCTCCAGCCACGGGCCATAAAGATCCCGCCAAACGAGCGCAGTTCAAACCAGCCTATTTCATGTTTTGCGATCGCAAGACCGGCGCGTCACGCTTCCGCGTCGAAGCCCAACCCGATGGACAGCTCCCTCTGGAACATGCCGCAAGCGTGCTTGCCATCTACTGTCTCGCGCACCACCGCACCCCTCAGGATTTCACGCTGGTGTTCGGCACGCAGGATGAAATGTTTGTCGACGTGACTGCCCGTGCCGCCACGCTTCTCGATGCGGCGGGAGTCTACGCCAATCCCGTCGGCATTAGCCGGCGCGAACAAGAAGTGCTCCGCTTCGTCGCCGAGAGCCTTTGCAACAAGGAGATTGCCGCGCGCTTGTGCGTCAGCGAGCGTACCGTGAAATTTCACGTCTCCTCGCTGCTCGCAAAGCTTGGCGCGCGCGATCGTGTGGAACTCGCGCGATTCTGCTCCGAAAATTCAGTGCCGCCGGCGTGGATCCGTTCGCAAAACACCGTCGGCAATAATGATGCGCGCAATACTCCGCGTGAACTGCCCGAAACTCAACTTTCGGAACCTGTTCGCGCGCAACAAATTGCTCGCGCCGATCGCCCGGAAAAAAATCGCAGGATGCTGCGTATGCCACAGCGGCTTGCGCTCGCGGTGAATTAATAGGGTTACGTTGATTTGGAGTAGGGGGGAAAGCAAGGGCGAGGCTGTCTCGACACCAGCCTCGCCCTTTTTCTATTCGTGTTGTGTTTAGGTCAAGCGATTCGCGTTACTTCTTCGCAGCCGAGTATTGCTCCGTGATCGCGTCCCAATTCACGGTGTTCCACCACGCTTCCATGTAATCAGGCCGGCGGTTCTGATACTTCAAGTAGTACGCGTGTTCCCACACGTCCAGCCCCATCACCGGTTTGCCGCCGGTCATGAGCGGATTGTCTTGATTCGGAAGCGACTCAATCGTCAGGTTGCCACCTTTGATGAGCAGCCACGCCCAGCCTGATCCGAATCTCGTCGCTCCAGCGGCGTTGAATTTCGTTTTGAAATCAGCAAATGTTCCGAACGGCTTTCGTGATCGCGGCCGCCAAATCGCCCTTCGGCTCTCCGCCGCCTCCCTTTTTCATGATTTTCCAGAACATGGAATGGTTCGCGTGCCCGCCGCCATTGTTGCGGACCGCGGTGCGAATGTTCTCGGGGACCGAATCGATTTTCGCGATGAGATCTTCCACCGATAGAGCCTGAAGATCCGCATGCCCTTCGAGAGCTTTGTTCAGATTGGTCACGTATGCTGCGTGATGCTTGTCGTGGTGAATCTCCATCGTTTTCGCGTCAATGTATGGTTCCAGTGCGTCAAATGCGTAAGGAAGAGCCGGAAGAACGTGCGTCACGTTTGATGTCTCCTTCTTCTGAGTCGCTTGATTTTCAGTCATGCCACTGCTCCAATCTGCTCTTTTCTAAAACGGTTGCGCGCCAATTTTATCCATGCGTCTGTCGATTGTCATCCCACACGACGCAACACACGGGTAGAGCATCTGTTTGATGCTTGACCATCGTTGACGGATATGGCTGCGCGCCGTTTTCAACCGCTGGCGAACCGCCGCTCGGAATCACTCTAATTGCTGAAGAAAATTTTCTGCGAGTCAGCAGCTCTTCTATCTGGGCTATTTCGCAGACTTCGCGTTTGCCGGAGCCGCCATCCGCGCAAACGGAATTGTCGAGACGAGCGCGCTAACTCCTGCCCATAGAGTTAGCTCAAACGTGATTCGATAGCTGAATCCGCCATCACTAACTGTTTCCGGATACGCAAAGCCCAAATGGAAGAAATTGTCAGTCTCGCTGAATATCGGATCGGCGTTCGGCAGATTGTTCATCGCCTTCGTCAAATTTGTCAGATAGTTGAAAAAAGTTAGCGCGACTCGATGTTCTCCGTTCGGTCCGACCCTCACCAAACACGTAGGTACGAAATCTGTGTGCACCCCCGGCGCCAAAATGCTCAGAGTACCCTGCAGCGAGCCGTTGCCCTCAGGGCTGCCAGTAAGCGCTCCGACATAGTTGTAGGTTGTCGCGAGGAATTCAGTGTTGGTGGGAGTCAACGTCACACCTAGCAGAGCATCCACTACGGGCGCTGAATGCTTCTGCACGGTAGTCTGTGGCTTGGTGACCCAATCCAACAGACTCTGTAATGGAGCTGGCATGGCGCACCTCCGGGGTGCGAATCTTCCGTCGGGGACACAATCTGCGACGGATTATTCTGCCTACCGGAGTTGCAAGTCAATTGATTACTTCACGACAATCGGTCAGTTTTTAGCCGAGCTCGCAGCAGCCATCCGCTCTTGCATTTGTCGCGTCAAGTGCGGCACGATTCCAATCATGCGCTGAATCATCATTAACTGACCGCGGTGATGCATCTCGTGTTCTTTCACGCCAAGGATCATTTCCAGCCGGCTCTTCGACGCCGGTATCGCGCCCTCGGGCATCTCCACTCGCTCGGCAAGGAATTCATCGCTGAGTCCATCCAACCAAGTCGCAAATTTCTCGCCGTTTGTCTCCAACAACTCAATTATCTGCGCCTTCGTTCGCGGCGTCTTTTCCTCCGCGATCAATCCCGCCAGCATCGCTGGGAAATTGAATCCTCGGATCGTCGAAAGCTTGTCTTTGCCATGAATCGTGTACTGAAACGTGTAGGAAAATGCGATGTGGACAAGCAAGTTCCCCACTGTCCGCGTATCAGGTGCAGCGCGAAAACTATATTTGTCTTCGGGGATATCCTTCGCTATCGCGAGTGTATTGCCGCGGACCGTACGAAAACTTGCCGCTAGTTCTTTAGCTCCGTATGAATTCAAGCTGTTCTCCTTTAGGCGATTGGATGTTTGCGGGCCAAACTTGGGACTCAATTCTAACACGCATTCAAATGCCCCGCGGGAGGGCGGACTGATCGAGTTAGAAGTAATGCAGATATAGAGAACGCGAGAGGCAAAACTAGTTGTGCTACATTAACCGGCTGATTCATTGCGATGGATTTTAAACCTGCAACCGCGGCCGTTGAACTTCCGCCCGAGAAACTTCGCTGGCGCTGCGATCCTGCGCGCGTGCCATTCCGCACGACCGCCGAAGCTGAGCCGCTTGAAGGGGTGATCGGGCAGGACCGCGCGATGCGCGCGCTGAAAATGGGAGTGGAGCTGCAGGCTCCCGGCTACAACGTATTCGTCTGCGGACTCGCGGGCACGAGCCGCGGGAGCACAATCACAAGTATCTTGAAGGAATTGCGGCCCGACAATTCGGATTCTCCCGATCGCTGCTACGTAAATAATTTCAAAAATCCTGACAGACCGCGGCTATTGATCTTGACGCGCGGGCGCGCGAATTCATTCAAAAAAGAAATGCAGAGCGGAATTGAGTTCTTGCGCCGGAGAATTCCGCAGGTGTTCGAAGGTGAACCGTTTCAGCGGCAGAAAGCGCGCATCGTAGATCGTTACACCGCGCGCGAAAAAGAATTGATGGACGATTTCACGCGAAAAATTGCGCGAGACCAATTCGCTCTTGGGCACATGCAAGTCGGACGCAGTGGCGCTGCCGGAGATTTTTCCTTTGATCGAAGGGCAGATGGTGCCGATCGAAGATGTGCCGAAGCTGGTGCACGAAGGAAAAATCGAATCGCCCACTGCGGAGGAATTGGAAAGAAAGTACGAACAATTTCGGCAGGAATTTACGGTGGTGTACCGGAAGACTCTGACTCTTTCACGCGAACTGGCGAGCGAATTGAGTTATCTGGAACAGGAAGCTGCGTCGGTGCTCGTGGATGGAGTGATAGAAGAATTGAAGGACAAATATCCCAGCGCGAGGGCTGCGGAATATTTGGAAGAAGTGCGAGCACATATCCTGGATAATCTCGAACCGTTTCGCGAGCGCGAAGGAGACGACGAACCGCCGCCGGGTCCTCCTGAATTGCCGATGCGGGGCGCACCTCCGTTCATGGAACGCGATCCGTTCCGCGTGTACGGCGTGAATGTGATTTTGGCGCACAACGAGGACGAGAGTTCTCCGGTAATTTTCGAGACTACTCCGACTTATGCAAATCTATTTGGAACGGTACAACGCGCTTACGACTGGCGCGGTTCTTCGCCATCGGATTTTATGGATTTGCGCGGCGGATCGATTCTGCGTGCGGATGGCGGATTTCTGATTCTGTACGCGGCAGATGCGCTAACCGAGCCAGCGGTTTGGAAAACCTTGAAGCGGACGATGAATCACGGAAGGCTGGAAATTCAGCCGCCGGAGATGATGTTCCCGATGGGGCTTTCCGCGCTAAAGCCCGAGCCGATTAATTTGAAAGTGAAAATTATTTTGATCGGCGATGGAGAGATTTACGAACTCTTGTACTCGTTTGAGGATGATTTCCGGAAGATCTTTAAGGTCCGCGTGGAATTCGACGATGAGATGGAAATGGCGGATGAAGTCATCGTGGAATTTGCGGGCCGGCTGCGAAAATTATCCGATGACGAAGGTTTGTGCCCGTTCGATCGCGAGGCGGTATCGGCGCTGATGGAATATGGAGTGCGCAAGGCGGGCCGCCGAAGCAAAGTAACTTCTCGATTCGTGGACCTAGCGGATCTGGCAAGAGAAGCGTGTTACCTCGCACGCGAGAGTGGCGAGACTCCCGTTACTGCGGCGCATGTGCGCAAAGCGCTTGAATCGAAAGTGGAGCGGCACAATCTGGTCGAGACGAAATTTCGCGAGATGATCGAGCAAGGCGTGCTGCTCGTGGATACGACTGGAAGTAAGGTCGGACAAATTAATGGCCTGACGGTTCTGGAAATCGGCGGATACGCATTTGGCAGACCGATTCGGATCACTTCCTCGGTGGGACTGGGCCGCGCGGGAATAATCAACGTAGAGCGCGAAGCGAATCTGAGCGGTCGCCTGCACGACAAAGGGATTCATATCATCGAAGGGTATTTGCGCCGAATGTTTGGGCGCGACAAGCCGATGTCGCTCGCCGCAAGCATTTGTTTTGAGCAATCATATTCGGGCGTGGACGGAGACAGCGCGAGCGCGACGGAGATTTTTGCGCTCCTTTCCGCGCTGTGCGATTTGCCGCTTCGTCAAGATATTGCTGTGACGGGTTCGGTGAGCCAACAGGGCGAGATTCAGCCAATCGGCGGAGTGAATCAAAAGATTGAAGGCTTTTACGATATTTGCAGGCTAACTGGCTTGACTGGGAGACAGGGAGTGATCGTGCCGCGCCGAAACGTGGAAGACCTGATGCTGCGTGAGGATGTTGTTGAAGCGGTGGCTGCCGGAAAATTCCGGATTTTCCTGATGGAAAATATTGAACAAGGAATCGAAATTCTTACAGGTGTCCGCGCGGGAAATCGCGAGCCGGGAGGAAAATTCGAGGAGGGCACGGTATTCGCCGCGGCGGATTCACGATTGCGAGAGATGGCCAATGCGCTAAGAGATTTTGAATCGCCTGCATGGAGAACAGAGCCGTAACCGGTTCCACCAGTCAACGTCGCTGCTACTTCCAAAAGAAAATCGTAATTGTTCCCGGCTGATTTTTCGGATCGCCATCCAACGCCCCATTCGAAACGATGATCTCGCTTTTGCCATCGCCCAGGAGATCCGCCACAGCAAGTCCCGACCAACCCGTCTGCACATCGAGAGTGGAAACTCTAAATGCCCCATCTCTTGTTCCTAGGAATAGCATCACCCGATGGTTTTGCGCGCAAGAAACAACCAGATCGTTCAGACCGCCTCCATTCACATCGCCGATCGCGACGCGGTCTGGTCCACTGCATCCCGCGAGCGAAAAAGGGGAGCCGGGCATCTTCGAAAAGGCCCCGTTCCGCTTTCCGAGCAGCACCGTTACACCGAACTGATTCGGCTCGCGTACATCAGGCTCGTAAGGAATAACCGCAAGGTCGAGTTTGCCATCACGATTGACATCGCCGATTGCGACCGACCACGGGGCTGCACCCGCTGCGAACGGCGAACCGGGCGCGGGCACCAAACCGCCGTGGCCATCCCCAAGCAGAATCGTCACCGTGTTCGCGCCAAGATCCGTCGTAACAACATCGGGCTTTCCGTCGCCATTGAAATCAGCTGAACGTAAACGTTCGTAAGGCCGCTTGCCGGTATTAAACATTTGACCGGGCAAAATCAGGTTTCCTTTGCCATCGCCGGGGATCAGCAGAATCTGGTCGTGCCCCCAGCTATCTGTGATTACTGCCAGGTGGCCATTTCCCATGAAGTCGGCCGCGACTACTCCGTGAACGTGCGGGTACGATTGTGTGGCGAAAGGTGAGTGTGGTGAGGGAGAAAATCCACCCTTGCCGTCGCCAAGCAAAATCGTTATGTACGGAGTTCCCGTGTTCGCGATGATGAGATCGGGGTTTCCGTCACCATTCATGTCCGCGACAGCAATATCATTCGGAGCTTTGCCGCATGCGAAAGGAGATCCGGGCGCGTTTGAAAAATGTCCCTTGCCGTTTCCAGAAGGACGCTGACAGTCTCATCTTCCGTATTCGCAACGATGATGTCAGGTTCGCCATCGTGATTCACATCCGCCACTGCGATGGAACCAGGCCTGATGGCCGGTGGGGACGATGATTCGGTCGAACTTACTTGAGTCTTGAGGATCAGTCGTCGCGATAACCGAATGTGCCGCAAGAAAGAGAATCGCTAGGATAATCGGCGTTCCGAAATATCCGGTACTTTTGAATGTTCGCAGTTCGAGACGCATTTGCGCCACTCCAGTTCCCGCTCAATTGCGGATCGCAAAATTGCTCAATCGCTCCTGCTCCTGTGCCGACCAATCGCATAACTGTTTGGAATTTTCCGCGGAGAGTCTCGCGCTCCAATGGATAATCTCGTACGACGTTAGCGGCATTCCACCATCCTGCACTTCCCTGCACATCCCTTTCAGCCGATCTATGGAATCTACTGGCTCTTTTCCGGGGCGGACCCAAGTAGAAAAATTCACGCGCCTGCGGCCGTCGTTCACGTGCCCGACGACGAACCAAGAGACGGGTGCGACATGCGAATACCAAGGCCAAGTTGTTTGATTCGAGTGGCAATCGGCGCACGCGCGCGTAAGAATCGCGTGGATATCAGGCGGGACGTGGACGATTGTTTCGATTGATTGCGTCGGATCAGACAGTGGATTTGTTGTCGCGGATCGTTTGAATTGTGCAGCGACAACACAGATCAAGAGAACCATCGCGATCCAACGGAAACTCTTTCGCATAGAATTGTTAAGCTCCTTCCAAGGGTCAATCCAAACCACAACGTTGCGCAACATCTGAGTTCGTGGCATACACGCAAGCGCGCGGTGTCAGGAATGACGCACTCCGACGGCTAATCAAATCGCCCGCGAGTTACACAATCCGCGTCGTTGAGATGACGAATGGGGCTGGCCAAGTGTTAACGGGCTTGCGAGGAGAGCGCGGATGGTCCCGTCCCGAAAAACCGTTCGGGACGGGATCCGCAGATGAAGAGGTGATTATTCTTCAGATTTTGGAGCGGCCGCAGGAGCTGCGGCTACCGAGTCTTTGGGTGTCGAGAGGTAGCCCGCCACTTTGTCTTTACTGACTTCGAACACGACGATTTCGTACGGGACGCGCGAACGAGCCACGTAGAATTGGACTGGCTCGTCAGCGGTCTTATCTTTTTTCAAGAGAGTCTTGTCGTCTGCATAGACGGTCAGCGTGTACGTGTAGTGCTTGGTGTCCACCTTTTCGAGCTTCAACTGGATGGGGCCAACGCGCTGAGGATTCTTCGATTTCTGTACAGTGAAATCGAAGATGTTGCGATCGCCGAGACGCTTGAGCTGATCCACCTCTTCCGAATTCTTGGCGATGAGACCGCTCTGTACGCCAAGATCTCCAACTGTGGTGGTGAGTTTTGCCTGCGTGTCCGCGAGATCTTTCTTGGCGCCGGCGAGATCGCCTTTGGTGGCATCGAGGTCGCTCGACACTGCGCCGATCTTCGTGTCGCTCTCTTTCTTGACTTGGCCGATCTGGCTGGATAGGTCAGAATCTTGTTTCTGTTGTTCCTGCTGAAGCTGAGTCGCCAAGCTGTGTGCGCGCGCAGTTTCGGCTTGCGTCAAACCAAGCTTGTTGGATGTGACCTCGAGCTGGCCGCGAAGTTCCGCGATGCGCGAGTTGGCTTGGTCGAGGCGTGCGGACATTTGTTCGGCGCGATCCGTTGATTTAGCGAGATCGCCGTCAAATTTCGCTCGAGCCATGTAGCCCGCATAGCCAAGATAGCCGCAAGCAAGCAGCAAAATCACAAAGGCGATGTAGATCCACGGCGGTGTTGAAGCCACTTCGATGTACTGTGGCGAACTTGAAGAAGGCCCCGATGGTGGCGCATTAGGCGCTGGTGTAATGCTCATTTTCTCTCCTCACGCTTGCGGCCTGTTACGGAGCTGGGGGGACCGCCAGGCACTGAGCGATTATGCAAAGCTAGTCGATAAACGTCTATGGACGAACATTGGATCGTTTCCGGGATGTAACACGCGGCCAACGCGCTTCGACCGTCGTTGTAAGACCACCCCGAGGGGTAAACTCACCCCGCACCGTGCACCAGACTGGATGCGCGGCGGCAACAATGTCCTTGAGTATTCGATTCACTGCGTTCTCATAAAAGATGCCCAGATTTCTGTAGGTAAGGAGATAAAGTTTGAGGGACTTTAGTTCCAGGCATGATTTCCGCGGTTCGTACTCGATGATAATCGTACCGTAATCGGGCATGCCAGTTTTGGGGCACACCGAAGTATATTCTGGGTATGTTGTGGAGATGGTGTAGCCGGGAAATTGGTTGGGCCAGACTTCGATTTTTGGAAGTCTGGCGGCAATCCCAGAGACAGCATGATCTTGAGTATAGGAAGCCATGAGCGCGATTTCAGTGACATTTTACACAAGGCGCGGAGAGAATGCTCGGATGCCGAAGATCCCAGCCGTCATGGCTCTTGCTGAATGTGAGCGAATTGCTGGCTCGAGAAATCGGAGCAAACTTTCCAGAACGCGTAGGAGGATGAAGGCTTGATTCCTTTATTGGATTTGAAGGCTCAATACCGAAGTATTCAAGTGGAGATTCGCGAGGCGATCGATCGCGTCCTGGAAAGTTCGCAGTTTGTACTGGGGAGTGAAGTCGCCGCGTTCGAAGAAGAGTTTGCGGCGTACTGCGGCGCGAAGCATGGAATCGCTGTGAATTCGGGAACAAGTGCTTTGCACTTGGCGATGCTGGCGGCTGGAGTGGGGCCAGGCGATGAAGTGATTACGGTGCCGTTTACGTTTGTGGCGTCTGTGGCGGCGATCACTTACACGGGTGCGCAACCGGTGTTCGTGGATATTGATTCGAAGTCGCACACGATGAACGCGAGTCAGATTGAACGCGCGATTACTAAGAAAACGAAGGCAATTTTGCCGGTTCACCTGTACGGCCAGCCAGCGGACATGGATCCGATTTTGGAAATCGCTAAGCGACACAAAATCGCGGTGATTGAAGACGCAGCACAGGCGCATGGCGCGAAATATAAAGGTAAGCGCGTTGGCGCAATGGGCGAATTGGGCTGCTTCAGCTTTTATCCAAGCAAGAATCTGGGCGCTTACGGTGAAGGCGGAATTGTGGTGACGAATAATTCCGAACACGATCGAGCGATTCGAATGTTGCGGAGTTGGGGCGAGGAGAAGAGGTATTACCACGAAATTCGCGGATTCAACGCTCGTATGGAAGGGTTTCAAGGAGCAATTCTGCGTGTGAAGCTTCGACATCTTGAAAAGTGGAATGGCGCAAGGCGGGCGCACGCTGCTAGGTATAACGAATTGTTGCGAGGAAGCGATGCGCAAACGCCGGTGGAAATGCCTTATGCCGAGCACGTGTATCACGTCTATGCGATACGCACACGGCAACGCGACGCTGTGCAGAAAGCTCTGGCGGATGCAGGCATTCAGAGCGCGACGCATTATCCGGAACCAGTTCACTTGATGAAGCCTTACGCGGATCTGGGATATCACTCAGGTGAATTTCTCGAGTCGGAGCAAATGGCGAAGGAAGAGCTTTCGTTGCCGATGTATCCGGAATTGCGTGACGAAGATGTCGCGAAGATTTCCTCTGTGATCGCGAGTTGCAGGTAGCCGCGATGCGTGTCGAGGCAGCAAACCTACTAAGCTCAGCGCGAGCAATTGAAGTCCCGTGGAAAAACGGCGATGCCGAGGAATATTTTGATTTAAGAAGTGATGCGTCGCTGGTAGTGCAGATCGCCGCTGCGAAAGAACATCTACCCATGGGAACATTTCTCGCTGCCATTCACGGCGAGCAATCCATTTTCTCCAGTATCCGTGCGAGAACCTGGGCAGATAATCCAGGCGGAAATGAGCGCGGCGGTGATTGGGAATTTCATTCGCGCTGCGATCTGGTTTTGCATTACCAGCAATTGCGCTATTCCTCTTCGAGTGCTGAAGACGCGATGAGGCGGCTGGTGGATTTGTGGATGCGAGAACCTTCGGCAGAGGCGCTGAAAGTAAGAGTCGAATTACTGCCCTGCAAATTCGTCGCGGAAGGACGCGATGGCGGAGCTCTAAGAATCGAAATTGCTGCGCGTGGAGAGTCGGCGGAGCAAGCGCGCATGCGATGGGGACTGGGGGTAGCGCGAGTGCAGCAGGCGCTGCTGTTTGTCTCGCGAGCAGTAAGACAGAAAACCGGGATCGAGATTGAGTAATGAAAATATTCGTGAGGTGCGCGTCGCGATCAAAGAAATGAGTTAGGCGACGAACGAACAACCAACCCGCGAGAAACCCCGGGCAAGCGGAAGTTTGTAAACGCGGCGGAGATTAACGCGAACTGCCGGAAGTATCGGGACGTGCAAGATCGCCTGAAAATCCTCGCGCAGTTCGGAGCCATCTTCGGTTTCGAGTGCGACCCCACCATTGCTGATATCGAGAATGCGGATCTTCGTTTCTGTGCCGATCAGTTGAGCGTGAGCGTGAGTACGTGTGAGCGGCACACGCTCGGTCTTGCGTCGCTCCGGCGCATCAACTGGGCGAGCCGGCTCGGCAGATGAAGGTACGACTGGCTCTACGCCAGATGTCGGTGCTGCTGTGGGCTCGAGTGCTGAGTTCGACGGTGCTTGAGGTGGCCGAGGCGATCCTGAGTCTCGTGTAGGCGAGATGTCAGGTCCAGACGCTGAAGCTGGATCGACGGGAGCAGATGATTCGCCTGGGGCACCCGATACTTCCACTGGAGCGCTCGGTTCTGCCGCCACAGGAGGTGCAATGGCAACGGTGCGTGACCGGTCTCTGCGCGAAGTCCCTTTCATTTGATACAGCCGCTGGTCGGCCGCGCGGAGCAGATCGGACATGCGATCACCGTCTTGCGGATAAATCGCGAGACCGAAATCGATCGCGAGCGGCAGATTGAAATTGAATCCGGCAACTGCAGCGTTGAAATTTGTTTGAAGACGCCGGCCGAGAATGGTGGCCTGTTCGGCGTCGGACTGTGGTAGAAGAAGCGCGAATTCATCGCCGCCGATGCGGAACGCGTAGTCGGATGTGCGCATCGAATCGCGAAGCGTAGAAGCCGCGAGTTGCAGGACTTGGTCTCCAAGCTGATGGCCAAAACGATCGTTTACCTGCTTGAATACATGCAGGTCGACGATCATGAGCGAAAGCGTGTGCTCATATCGCTGGGCTCGATTCAGTTCCTTATCGAAATATTCCTCGAACAGGCGGCGGTTGTAGAGTCCCGTGAGCGCGTCAGTGGCCGCGTTGATTTGAAGTTTCTTAAGTTCCTCGTACTCCATGAAGATCGGTACACGAAGAATATTTTCCGAAGCGAAAACATCTACGAGCGCGGTCTTGATCGAGACCACTCTGCCTAGAACGGTGGTCAGTTCCTTGCGCCGCTCGACTACGCGCTCCCAGTATTCAAGGCTGTGATCTTCGGTGAGTTCAAGCTGAGTAAGCGAATGAAACAATCGCTGAAGGAACAGTCCTCGAGCGGGCCGATCCAACCCTTCGAGGGTATCGATCAGCAGCTCAAAGAAACCTTCTTCGGCGGGCAAGTGCACACCCGTACTACGCAGAGGGCCAGGCATGGCCGCTTTTAGTGGCTCCGATCGTCGTAGCCCCAGCGGGGAGTTGGGGATGTATCCGGAATACAGAACAAGACGGAGCAAGCAGGGTGCCATCGTTCCGTCGCGAGACGCAAGCGAAAATGTCGGTCGAATCAAATGGGACAAAGGTGCAAAGATTTACTCAATTATATAAGTCCTTGGCACCATTTTGCCTTCAGCTATCGGATTACGAAAGCGGGTTTACGAACTCCACCGCTATCACATGGACATTTCCGTTCGCGGAGTGTCTGCGAACGCGCGCTTGGATCGGCGGAGTTTCCGGCGGAAAACTAGTGTAAGTGGATGATGTGAACGAAGGAACAGGAATAGTAATTTGCAACGGCGAATCGGGACTTAGCTGACGATCAGCAGCCAGCAATGCGCCATTTGCGCCGATATCGAGCGACTTGGCGAGATCGAGAAACACGGATCCCGAAATATCAACGCCTCGGATGAACAAAGGAATTTGCAGTCTCATCCTGGGCGAACGGCGGCGCTCGGCGGGGCTCAAGCGTTAGCCATCCTCTCAGAGGAAAATTATTTCCCTGCGTGTCTAGTACTAAAGTTCCAGTACTAACAGGAGCAGATTTCCTGCCAAAAGCGAATCGCCTGGATATCCGCACAACTCCTTAATTTTATTAGAGTTAGGGTACAAACGGTGACACGGGAAAAAGAGTTCCCACTCGAAGAGGGATGATGTGAGACAATTGTTTTCTCGAAGTGTGCAAAGGGACTCCTTTACCATTGACACCCGTGGGACCCTTTGCCAGTATTTGCACGGAAAGTCCACGCCTCGGGTGATCAAGAATGAGCTTGTTAGGGCAGTTCCTTGTTCGATGTAACGCATTGACACTCGTAACATAGCTGGCTTGAATCGGAGGAAGTTTGCCGGAGACAGCAATAACCGAACCGCGTAGCGGCCTGGCGATCCCCGGGATGGTCGCGCAGGCACTGTTCGATACGCTCGACCGTGGAGTGCTGATTGCCGAGCGGTCCGGTGGCATCGTGATGGCAAATCTGCGCGCGCGGCAGATTCTGGGAGTGGATGATTTCAGAAAGAGCGGGCGCAACCAATTCGCCGTGTTTTTGCATGTTGATCCAAAGGTAATCTTTGATCAGATCGAGAACGGCGAACACGAAGTGGACTTGCGGATCGACACGAAGGAAGGCCCAGCGCGGGCGCGGATTCAGTGGCTACCCGAACCTGATTGGTTGGTAGTGCAGTTCGACGATTCGCAAGCAGACAGCAGCGAACAGTCCGAGCAGCACACTGTGCAGGGTCTGCTGCAAGAACGTGAAATCACTTACCGGAATTTGCTCGCAGCATATCTGAGATTGCAAGAAGTGAATCGTCAGAAGACAGTTTTCTTGGCGTCGGCCGCGCACGAGTTGAAAACACCGCTGGCGGTAATCAAGGGTTACTACGACCTGCTGCTCTCAGGCTCGTTGGGAAAGCTGAGCGAGAAACAGCGGGACATATTGCAGGAGTCGAAGGAAAGCTGTGATCGGCTGGTGCGGCTGATTTCGATGTTCCTGAATTATTCCGCTCTGGAGAGCGGAAAACTCGTGCTGCTGTTGCACGACAACGACATGCGTGACTGCTTGAACGAAGTGGCGCATCGATGGCACGACTCATTTGTGCATAAGAATGTGCGGATGGATCTGAGGATAGATCCTTCGCTGAGCACCTTCAGGTTTGATTACCAAAAGGTGCAGCAGGCCGTCGGGAATTTGCTCGACAACGCGTTGAAGCACACGCCGGCAGAAGGGTGTGTGACTTTGAATGCGGAGTCGCATTTTTGGGAACGGCGCAGCACCGGAGAGCCGGCACCGCAGGACAGGCGTCGGTTTGAAGTTCATACGCCGAACTCGGTAATCATCCGCGTCACTGACACTGGGCGCGGGATCGCGCCGGAGCATCATCAGGAAATATTCGAAGATTTCGTGCGGGTAGACCGAACTTCATCGGGAATGGGTTTGGGCCTCGCAATCGCGAAGCGGCTGGTACATGCGCACCGCGGAAAAATTTGGGTGGATAGCGAACCCGGTCGCGGCGCGACGTTTACGATTTTGCTCCCGGCGGAACGAGTTTAGGCGGAGTTTCGGAAAGAGGGCTGACTCATGGCGGAGAAGGAACGAATACTGGTAGTGGATGACGAACCGAGCATACGGAAGTATTTGCAGACCTTGCTTGAGGTCGACGGATACCACGTGGAAATCGCGTCGTCCGGAGTGGAAGCGCTTGAAAAGGTAGGCAACGGCGACAAGCCGGATTTCATCATCCTCGACGTGCTGATGCCGGAACTAAACGGCCTCGAGACACTGAAAAAACTGATGCAAATCGACCGAGGTCTGAACGTAATCATGCTTTCGTGTTCAAACGAAATCGGCACAGTGGTGGAAGCGATTCGGCTGGGTGCGCACGATTACCTCACAAAACCTTTCGAGAAAGCCGAACTGGAAGCGGCGATTCTAAA
This sequence comes from uncultured Acidobacteriota bacterium, assembly GCA_963785395.1. Classification (GTDB taxonomy): domain Bacteria; phylum Acidobacteriota; class Terriglobia; order Acidiferrales; family UBA7541; genus DASTCZ01. The sequence continues at coordinate 848,322 of CAWAVH010000005.1, forward strand.
GTGCCAGCAGAAGCGAAAGCTTAAAGACGAAAACCAGTCGATGAAGGAATACTGCGACCAGATTACTGAAGACTTGTGTTTCCTTACCGCAAGTCCGCAGATGGTGCGCATTCGGCAGCAGATTCTGCAGATCGCTCCTGTGGATGTGCCCGTGTTTATCTGCGGAGAAAGCGGAGTCGGAAAAGAAGTAGTCGCGCGGATGATCCACTTGCGATCCAACCGGCGCAGCCAGCCATTTATCAAAGTGAATTGCGCGGCCTTGCCAGGCGAGCTGTTGGAATCGGAATTATTCGGTTTCGAACAAGGAGCCTTCACAGGAGCAGTGCGATCGAAACCCGGAAAATTCGAACTAGCAAACAAGGGAACGATTTTTCTCGACGAACTTGCGGAAATGAGCCCGCACTTGCAGGCAAAGCTGTTGCACGTTTTGCAGGATCATCAGTACTCGCGCCTTGGCGGACGGCACCTGATCGATGTGGACGTGCGCGTTCTTGCGGCAACGAACGTGGAAGTGCAAGAGGCAATGAAAACGGGCCGATTAAGAGAAGACCTTTATTACCGGTTGAACGTGCTTTCTATTCAGGTTCCGCCGCTTCGCGAACGGACTCAGGAAATTCCGATGCTGTTCCGGCATTTCTTGAAGCAGTACAGCGAGAAATTCAACAAGCAAGAACCGATTCCTTCTGTCCATCTGATCGAGGCTGCGCGGCGATACGATTGGCCGGGCAATTTGCGTGAACTTGAAAACTTCGTCAAGCGATACGTAATCCTCGAGGATGACGAAGGAAGTTTGCGCGAATTGGTGGAAATGTCAGCTGCGCGTAAGCAGCGAGCGACACCCCGCGAAGCAGCTCCGGTAATGAAAGAGCAAGGTTTGAAGGCTCTCGTCCGAGGCTTGAAAGACGAAGCCGAAATGGAAGCCATCGCAGCGGCTCTCGAGAAAACACGCTGGTGCCGTAAGGATGCAGCCAAAATGTTAGGAATTAGTTATAAGGCTTTGCTGTATAAAATGCGCCAGTTCAATCTTGACGGAGGGCGCGGTTCGAGGTCGGCGCAGACAACCCCAGTTGTTCCGACACCCGACCCAGTGACCCAGGATGCCTGAGTCCAGGTGGAATTCGTTGCATAAACACGATACACACTGGGATAAACGGTTCTGAAGCGGGGGGAGTCCATAAGGGCCGGTTGGACATCGGAGCATCCCTCCGATACGGTAGTTCGACTGACAAGTAATACGTATCGAGATCGGCAAGACGCATGTCGTTCTGTCGTAAGCGGTTACGACTGCAGTCCTAGGGTAATCGGAGTACTAGGAGCCGCAGTAGCCGGAAATTGCAGAATCGCTTGGAGATACGGCTGTTTTGGAACAGTGATTGCAAGGTTTTACTGACGACTACTGTGCAGCGATAGTGTGTTTTGAGCCGGGGGGCGCATGACCGAGAGGCGAGCAGCACGCCGATATGACCTGTCTTTACCAATCCTGATCCGGGTTCCGGTAGAGAATGAATCTTCCACGAGAAACGGCCGCACTCGAGATATCTCGACGCGTGGCGTATATTTCACACTCGATAAAGATGTGGAAGCTGGAGCGGAACTCGATATCACGCTCACTCTTCCTGCAGAGATTACTCGAGGAACGGAAGTGCTGGTGCGAGCGCAGGGCCGAGTAATTCGAGTTGATCCCCAACACGATGCCGCGAATCAGCGTGTCGGAGTTGCAGCGGTGATCGAGCGATACGATATTATTCGCGGCGAGCACTCTGGCAGTTAAGCTCGGAATTTGTTTCCCAACTTGTTCTTAGTCCCGCAACAACCTGCGCAATAGGTGCGATAAGCGCGCCCGCGCGTCCGCATTCATAGATGTGAATTCAACACCCATGCCGCGGCCGTCCTCGGAATCTCTCACAATGCAGGCCGCTCGAACAACTCCACCCGGAACCTCAAAAACAAGTTGCAGTCTTTCACCAATCGGCTGCGGCTCGCCCGTGCGGATGAAGAGTCCGCCCAGGCCGAGCGTTCCTACGCGGGAGACCTTTCGTTCGCCGTGAGCATTCCAAGCGACGAACAGGCCACGAGGTATGCCGATACGGGCATACCGTCGATCTTTCGCACTGGGCTGCTTGGCCATGCTCACAATCATTTTAAGCGAGGCGGTGGGTTGAATGGGCTGGAGTCTCGGACGATGTTGCGAATCAAAGACTCCCTGGATTCTTGCTAAATCCGTAAATTTCACCAGCGTCGAGCATTAGCTGGAAAGCAAGTTAGATTGCAAAAAGTGACGGCAGCAGGGAAAACCATTTCCAATAATGAGAAGCAAGCGTTCACATCATAAGCGATATCCAGCTCGGGTTTTCGAATTGGAACTCATCGAGGCGTGTCCTTTCCGTGCACAATCGGATCCAGTCCGTTTACGGAAGTGATTACATCTAAACGGGTTAGTGCCGTCGGGACAGCGTCTTCAATTTGAGCCGGTGCTTTGGAAGCGGTTGTGCGACCCCATATTCGAGGTCCTCGCAGGATCGAGCTATGGCTTCGCCATCCATGTCCGCCGCACGTCTCGGGGCTCAGTTCAACGACTGCCTCCCTTCCGATGACGTAATTTTCGGAACTTCAGAGGTAATGATCGCGGTTCGTAGGCGGGTTGAAAAGGTCGCGGGAACAAACGTCTCGGTATTGATTCATGGGCCCACCGGTACTGGAAAAGAGTTGACCGCTCGAGCTCTGCACCGCAAGTCACCGTGGGCTAGCGGTCCGTTTGTAAAAGTCAGCTGCGCTGCGATTCCCGGTGCATTGCTCGAGTCAGAATTGTTCGGTTATGAGAAGGGGGCATTCACAGGTGCGCTGGCCACCAAACCCGGGCGGGTGGAGCAGGCGAACGGTGGGACGCTTTTCTTAGATGAAATTGCCGAGATCGACCTGGGATTGCAGGCAAAGCTCCTGCAGCTATTGCAGGAAAGCCGTTTCTGGAGAATCGGCGGCCGCGAAGATACGCATGTGTCCGTGCGGGTGATTTGCGCGACGAGTAGAGACCTGGAAGCTGAAATCTTAAGGCAGAGATTTCGCCAGGATCTTTACTATCGGATCAACGTCGTAAATATCCAGCTGCCGCCATTGCGGGAGCGCAGCGCGGATATTCCAATGCTGGCGCGGCATTTCGAGCAGTTATTTGGAGCTAAGTACAAGCTCGATGTGAAGCCTCTTTCAAATTCACTGATGCGCCTGTTCGAAATTCACACGTGGCCGGGGAACATCCGCGAGTTTGGAAATCTGATCGAACGGTATGTGATTCTGGGCTCGGAAGACAGCGTCAGAGAACAATTGAACGCTACGCTCATGGAGAGCGGACGGAGCAACATTGATTCATTGCTTGCGAATGGTGGCGCTCTAAAGGGCCTGACGCGGCAGACAATTTGGGACGCTGAGCGTAGGATCATTCTGCGTACGCTCGAAGCGCACCGCTGGAATCGAAAGCAGGCGGCGAAGGAACTCGACATTAGCTACCGGACGCTTTTGTACAAGATTCGTCAAGCCGGATTGGGCTCCCGCAAAGGGTCTAGTCGAGTCCCTGAGATCAACTGAGCTTTTGCGTTTTGCGTCCTAAAGTTGTGCTACTCCTCTATAGAGACGTATCCCAGACAAGCATTAGTTTTCACGAGCACGAGCGTCCTTCTTAGACGATTTCGAGCGCCAAATTAAGACTTGTCCGGCTAAGCACTTTAGAATCAAAATGCTAGATGAAATAGTAAAGCTCATCGAGCAAATGGAGCGCGTCTCTCCTCTTCGACCGTTTGCAACCTGATTCCAACTGGCTGCACACGGGCAAAAATGTCCGAATAATTACCACCAAATGGCACTATGGTGGAGTGCTCAGAAGCTCGGTGCTGCCCCACATTTCCGGAACAATTCTCCTTAACTACTGCATTCAGTGTAAGTTAGATCGGTCAGTCAGTACGCGATCTCAATTGCCGAGACTGGTAGCCGCCGTGCATATACAGTCGTGACCCAAGGCAGGGGTGTACTCTGTCTGCCGGATCGGCGGTCACGAAAGCTAGAAAATGCAAGTAAGTTCCGAACAAACCGAAGCTCTGAAGCGGCCAGACTTAAATGGGACTGGTGACGGAACTCTTATTTGGGGTAGCAGTTCCTCAATGAAGGCTCTGCGCAGGCTAATCAGCGATACAGCTGAAACTGATCTTCCGATTTTCCTTGTTGGAGAGAGCGGATCCGGAAAAGAAGCGATTGCTTGGGAAGTGCACCGACTGTCTCGGTATCGAGATGCGGCATTCTTTAAGTTCAATTGTCGATCACTGAACCAGGGTAGTCTATTAGCCCAATTGCAGGGAAGCTCAGGCGAGACCGGAAATGGGTTGAGTAGTCCTACTCGCGGCACCATGCTTTTGGACAATGTTTGCGAACTCGATCAGGACGGTCAGCGCCGGTTGCTCATCCACCTCCCGGAAGAGCGAGTCATATCGAATGGAAATGGGGACGGCACGCGGCTCGATTTCGACAGCGAGACGAGAAATCGAGGATGAGTTCCGCGCTGGGAACTTTAACGCTGAGCTGTATTTTCGTTTAAATGGTGTGTGTGTTCGAGTGCCCGCCTTGCGTGAGCACAAGGAAGATCTGCCAGAACTCGTCGATCACTTTCTGGATAAATACGGCGACCTCTTCGAGCGCCGGCGTCCGAAGATCAGCGAAGATTGCATGCAGCCGATTGGCAGAATATTCGTGGCCTGGGAACGTCCGCCAGCTTGAAACTACCATCAAAAGAATCGTAGCGACAGGCGATACGGACGTTGCGATGGCGGATCTCGTGGAAATTGCTCGCGGCGTGCCTAAGGGAAGCAAAACCGTTGGCCCTTCGTTAAAGGTCGCTTCGAAAGCAGCAAGCCGACAGGCAGAGCGCGAATTGCTCTCAAAAGCACTTGAACGCACTCATTGGAATAGGAAACGTGCAGCTCAGGAATTGCAGATCAGCTATAAGGCGCTTTTGTACAAGCTGAAGCAGCTCGGCCTAGATAATACAGAAGCTTCGTAGGAGGAATAGATGTACCGGGTTTTGATACTGATGATCCTCTCATGTGCGCTGATCGGTTCGCCTGTGAAGGCACGCCAGTCGGATCCCGCTTCAAAGCAAGCCCCTCAGACCCAGAGCGACAAAAACAATGGCGCGACCCATCCTCCAGTCCAAGCGGCTACAGGCGACCCTAATTATTTGATTGGGCCGAGTGATGAGCTGAATATAGATGTGTTCGAGAATCCGAATGTTTCCCGCACAGTTCCCGTGCGGCCCGACGGCAAGATTTCATTTCCGCTTCTGAATGACATTCAAGCAGCGGGCCAAACGCCGATGCAGCTTGCGGCGGTGATTACGGAGAAACTTTCGAAATTCGAGAAGGTCCCACAAGTCACCGTGATCGTAATCGCGATTAACAGCCAGCGGGTTTACTTAATCGGAGAAGTGGTTCGAACGGGAGCATATCCGATCCTGCCGAACATGACCGTCTTGCAAGCGCTTTCAAGCGCTGGTGGTTTCACCGTATACGCCAAGCAGAGCGGCGTGTTCGTGTTGCGGATGGAAAACGGACATCAGATAAAGTTTCCGTTCAATTACAAAGACGTGGTCTCCGGTAAAAAGCCGGAGCAGAACATTGTTTTGAAGGCGGGAGACCAAATTGTTGTTCCGTAGGAAAACTTTGAGGCGCCTTACGCCGCGGCTGATCGCCATCCAAGCGTTGATGGTGGGCCTGTGTGCGCTCGCTGCTGTTGCACAGGGGCAGCAGAGTGGGCAATCTGGCTCGACTCCGCCGGTTGCGCCATCGCAAGTTCCGGGTTCCAACAACCAGGATCAAAATCAGGGTCCGGTGTCGCCTGTCGCGACATCGACGCAGGCGGTTACCGGAGCGTTTAATCCACAAGTGGAGGCTGCGGGAGAAGTTCGCAGTTCGGTCGTCTTCGGTGTCCACGCGGACGAGTACGTTGACTCGAACATTTTAGGAACCGCAAGTTCGTCTTGGCTCGCCACGACTGACATTGGCGGGCATGTTGATCTGACACGTGAACGAGAGACTTCGGATCTGGCGTTGACCCTAACTGGTGGCGGGCTCATCTATCCTGGAAATTCACAGTACAACTCGGGATACGGAGCAGCAGGGATTACGGATACCATAAAGTTCCGGCGCGGGTCTCTTGTCGTCACCGATCTCTTTACCTTTCTACCGGACTCTCCTCTCGGGTTTGGGGCTGGTGGTCCGAACGGAATCCCGGGAACTCCGCTATCGAGTTACGGACTTCTGAATCCATCCGCGACTCCGGATCAGACAATTCTGAACTCGCAAACAGACCGTTTGAGCAACGAATTGCTAGCTCAAGGTCAATGGAGTTCAAGTGTGCGCACGACTTGGACGTTTACGGCAGGATACGGAATACTTCATTACACGAACTCGGCGTTTGTCCAGCCGTCGGACTTCAATTTTGTGATTGGATATAACCGAGCGCTGACGCCAAACGATGTCCTCGGACTCAGTGATTCTGCAACTCTCTATCGCTTCAGCCCGAGCATTTATTCGACGAACGACAACACGATCACTGTTACTTACGGCCGAAACCTGAGTCGAAAGCTCGCATTCAAGGCAGGTGCAGGACCAGAAATTGACACCTTCACGTCGCAGGTCGGTGCGACTCCCGGGACAAGGCTTTCGTACAGCGTGAATCTCGGGCTTAACTACGTTTACAAGCGCGCTCAGTTGCAGGTTTCTGGCTATCGCTACGTATCCGGAGGATCGGGAATCTTGTTTGGCGCGGAAACCACAGGTGCGCAGATCTCTATTTCGCAGCCTATTGGCAGGGCGTGGGCGCTTACGGGAAGTGTTGGATATAACCTTAACCAAGCGCTTTCGCAGACCGCAACAGCTGGTAGTTCTTACGGCAGCTTGATTGTGAGCGGAGCCGTCTCTCGCAGGATTGGCCGTACAGCCAGCGTTTTCTTGCGCTACGACGTTCAACACCAATCAGCGGCTGGCGCCACCTGTAATAGCACTGTCTGTTTGGCGACATTTAATCGCCAAGAAGGATTCATCGGATTCAGTTGGGATTCACGTCAGCCGCGGATGTATTAGGCGGCGAATTGCGCGAGGGGAGGAAAAGATGCTGGGTCACCGGCCACTAAACACCAACGACTACGCAGGAATCCTGCGGCGACGAGGCTGGTACCTCGTAGTTCCGACAATGATCATCGGGCTCGCTACGTATCTCGTCTTGATGGGAGTACCGAACCGATACACGTCTCAAACACTTGTTCTCATCGAGCAGCCGCAAGTCCCCACCACCGTCGTCCAGCCGGTTGTAACGGTGGGATTGGATGAACGGCTGGCATCGATGAAGGAAGAGATATTAAGCCGAGCGCGGTTGGAACCGGTCGTGTCGCAATTTGGACTCTATAGCGATACGAATCTTTCGACTGACCAGAAAATTGCCGAATTGCAAAAAGGCATTGATGTGAAGCCTGTGGAAACGATGGCTGAAACGCGCTCCAGCGGATTGCCTGGCTTCCATGTCTTCGTAACTCTGAATAACGCCAAGCTTGCGCAGTTGGTATGCAATCAGGTCACTTCCATGTTCACGGTTGAAAGCGGTCAAAATCGCGAACAACAAGCCGAGAATACCAGTCAATTTATCGACCAGACGCTCGTCCAAGCACAACAGAAATTGGACGACCAGGATGCAAAACTCGCGGCGTTCAAGCAAAGACACCTGAATGATATGCCCGACGAGCAGCAAGCCAACATGAGCCTTCTCATGAGCTTGAATACACAGCTCGACGGTGTAACCCAGGCTCTAAGCCGCGCACAGCAAGAAAAGGCGTTTACGGAATCGCAAATGTCGCAGCTCGTGAACGCAGCGAAAAGCCAGCAAAAGGGCGAGATTGTTGCCAACCCAAATTCCTTGGGTCAGCAACTCGACAAGGCGGAACAAGACCTTGCCACTCTCGAGTCGCGATACACGGAGCAGTATCCGGAAGTCATCAAGAAAAAATCAGAAGTTGAGAACCTAAAGAAACAAATCGCCGCCCTCGGGCAAGACGGAGCGACTACGGCGAACAAGGCTCCCGGCGCAGATTCGCCGAAGAATGCACCGACTAACAATGGCACTACGGCCTCTGGCTCGACGCAAGCAGGAGCAGATCCTGCCGTGAGTGCTGCGGTGATGCAATTGCCCCAATATCAAGCGCTTCGCACAGAGCTTTTCTCGATCGAGCAAACGATCCGAGAGAAAACCAAGCAACAAGATAAGCTTCAAACAGACATCGAAAGCTACAAATCACGGGTGCAGATGAGTCCAGTTGTCGAAGCAGAGTACGAGTCGCTTACGCGTGATCACGCAAACGCCCTCTCGTTTTACAACGGGTTGTTAAAGAAACATGACGACGCCACGATGTCGAAGGATTTGGAACACCGTCAGCAGGGTGAATTGTTCAAGATTTTGGATTCGGCGAGCCTTCCGGATAAGCCATCTTCCCCGAATCGGCCTCTGATTCTTGGCGGCGGATTTGCCGGTGGTTTGGCGCTCGGCATAGGAATGATCTTGTTTTTGGAGTTTCGTGACAAATCATTGCGAAGTGATTTGGATATCGCACTATTTCTGAAGATTCCGACGCTTGCACTTGTGCCTAGGCTCAAAGTCGAAGAGGTTGAAATTACACAACGTGTGTTTTCGCCAGATTCACAAAATCCAAGACAGCAGGTAGGCGCGTAAGCGAGGCCATGTACCAAAACTTCTTTGGACTCCGAGAGAGTCCTTTCAACGTCAATCCAGACCCGCGTTATCTGTATATGACGAAGCAAACGCAGGAAGCGCTGGCGTGCCTTACCTATGGGGTGCGCACGCGTAAGGGATTTATCGTCCTGACAGGCGAAGTTGGAACTGGAAAAACGACGCTCCTGAACCGGTTACTGGACTGGCTGCGGAACGAGCGGGTTGCGACTGCGTTTATTTTCAATTCGCGGCTTTCTGTGTCTCAAGTTTTCGATTTCATGATGGCGGATTTTGGAATCCCTTGCGATTCCCGCGAAAAGAGCCAGGTTCTGCTGCGCCTGAATCAGTGGCTTCTGGAGCGCTACAAAGCTGGTGAAACAGCGGTACTTATTATTGACGAGGCTCAGAATCTTTCCGCGAACGTTCTTGAAGAGATTCGTCTGCTCACGAACCTCGAAACGGCTACCGAAAAACTGATACAAATTGTGCTTGCCGGCCAGCCGGAGCTTGAGCAGAAGCTCAGCCGCCCTGAGTTGCGGCAACTTCGGCAGCGCGTGACGTTGCACAGCAAGACTCTGCCCCTCACTCTCGATGAGACCCGCGGCTATATCCTGGAAAGATTGCGAATCGCAGGCGCGACGGATACGAACATTTTCTCTGCCGAGGCGATCCAGTCTATCTTTCATTTTGCTCGGGGAATACCCCGCGTAACCAATCTGCTATGCGAACACGCGCTGATTAGTGCCTTCGTCGAGCATCAAAAACCGATACTGCCAGACACCATCGAGACAGTCGCTCGCGAATTTCAACTGGACCAAACGGAGCCCAATGGCCAGCCAGTGAGTGCGCCTCCCGACGTCGCACCGGAGGTTCATTCGCTAATGCAAAACCTGGCGACCTTGCTCGAAAAGCTTGGTCAGGCGGGTCAAACGGTCGAGACCTCCAGACAGAGGAAACCATGAGTCGTATTCACGACGCATTGAAGAAGGCGGAACAAGAGCGATCTGGATCATTGACGATCCGCGAACGAATCCGCCTGGCCTGCGATCGAGAAGATGCCTGGAATCTCGAACCGATCCGCGGCGGTGTTGGATTCGCCTGAAACTGCGCATATCGACCCTACTGCGAAAACCCAGCCCGATGGGAGTGGAGGCAATTCTTTCGCGCTGCCGGCAAACCCAATGGAATCCGGATCCTTCGGCGTTGCTCTTCGGGGATAGCGAAGATCATGCGGCGGCAAAAGAAGTGTTTCGGACGTTGCGGACTCGTCTGTATCAAATTCGCAGTGTACAGCCGTTGAAAACGGTTCTGGTCACGAGCGCGCTGCCCGGCGAAGGAAAGACATTTGTAACTTCGAATCTCGCGCAATCAATCGTGCGCCAGCGAGAGCGCCGCGTTTTGCTCATCGATGGCGATCTAAGGATATCCAGACTCCACGAGCCGCTCGGGGCGCCTTCCACTCCCGGTTTGTCCGAATACTTGCTGGGTCAATCCGATGAATTGTCGGTCTTGCAGCGAGGGCGTGAGGACAATTTATTTCTGATTGCGGGCGGAAAGACGGCGTCGAATCCAACCGAACTGCTTGCCAATGGCAGGCTCGAGAAACTTCTGTCGACCTTGCACCCGCATTCGACTGGATCCTGATTGATTCTCCGCCAACGATTCCGGTTTCCGACGCGACGATTCTCGCCAGGCAGTGTGACGGGGTTTTGATGGTCGTTCGAGCCGGTTCAACACCTTTTGATCTGGCTCAAAAAGCGTGCCAGGAATTTCGCAACAAGCCCATTTTGGGAGCAGTCCTAAATCGGGCCGAATTTAGAGCAAGTTACGGTGGATACGACTACGGCAAGTACGGCTACACGTCCGGAACGACAAGCGACAGGAGCCAATCGTGAGTTCCGCTGATCAGTTTCCGGCCATCGAATTAGGGCTGTTCGACTCTCGTTCGCGTGAATGCGCATGGGCTCGAGTCTCAGAACTCAGTAGTGGAAAAGGGTTTCACAAATGGAATAGAAGGTTCATCTTTTACCCCAATTGGATGTCTCTTATTACCCCAAGTTTTGGAGTGAGACGTGCTGTAAGTGGTTGAAAATGTTAATCGTAACTGAGAGGAGTTGAAAGCGAAAGCTGGCATGTCGGTTGCTGAAATCATAGTGGCATTTGGCTCCCGGAGGATGGGACTCGATGGGCGGTAGCTTATCTCAAGGGAACGAAATCGAGGGACAACGGGGTCGAACCCTCGTCGGCTCAGTGGATTTCGCAATCAGATACCCCTGGTTCGCGCTCCAAGTCAGGTCGCGGTACGAGCAAACAATCTGCTGCTTGCTTCGTGCGAAGGGCTTCCAGCCAATGCTGCCGCTGTACCGTTCGCGTAGCCGGTGGTCGGATCGCATCAAGGAAATCCAGACTCCCCTGTTCCCGGGCTACTTGTTTTGCCAATTTGATCCACACAACCGGCTCCCGATTCTTTCCACGCCCGGAGTAATCCAAATGGTTGGAGTCGGCAAGCAACCTGACCCGATCGATTCGGCAGAAATTGTCGCGATTCAAGCGCTTTCACAATGTGACCTTGGCCGGCAACCTTGGCCATTTCTTGAGGTCGGTCAAAGAGTGCAAATCATGTCGGGGCCGCTGTGCGGACTTGAAGGGATTCTGATCGATTTCAAGGGTGTGCGCCGGGTGGTACTGTCCGTATCGCTGCTCCGCAGGTCGGTTGCAGTCGAACTGGATACCGTGGACGTTAACCCGGCGGAAAAAGCGAAATCAGTCCGTTTGGTCGAAGCTATGCCGAATTCGGTCGTTACTTTGACCACAGCATAGTAAGTCGAAGCTGCTCCAAGCGATTGCAAGCCGTTTGCGTCCAGAAGTCGTGGCCCAAGAGCTGGGGAAGTAGATAGAGTATCCAGAGAGCACGGGCGAAAAATATGCCACTGAAGTTAAGCGTACCGGAACGAGAAGCGTTCGAATCCAGACCTGGATCTCAAGACCTGGCGATGTCCGAGGCCTTGTCTCGGAGCAACTATTCATTCGAATGTTGTGCGTGGAGCGCAAGCGAGCAGAGCGTTCGAAGAGGCCATTTCTGCTGATGATTCTTGATGCGCAGCCTGCGTTGCGGACTTTTCCGGACGAGCCTGTGTTGCTGCAAATTGTGACGGCGCTTTGCGATGCCTCGCGCGAAACGGATTTATGCGGATGGTATAACGAAAGAGAATCGGCAATCGGGCTGATTTTCTCTGAACTCGGAGATTCCGAACCCGAAGCCGTAATTGATCTTTTGAAAGCGAAAACGTTGAAAGCGTTGCGCCACACTCTTGGGCGCGAAATTTTTAAAGGTATCCATCTCTCATTCTTTATCTTCCCGGAGGAATGGGGCAAGTTGAACGAAGAGCCCGCGGCCCGCCGCGAACTTTACCCGGATCTGTTTCGGCCCGGGAGCTCAAAAAAAATGTCGCGCGGCCTAAAGCGCGTTATGGATGTGACCGGTAGTCTTACCGCAATTGCGCTGTTTTCGCCGGTGTTTCTGGCCGTGGCCGCCGCGATAAAGTTGACGTCACGCGGGCCAGTATTGTTTAGGCAGCGGCGCGTGGGGCAATACGGCGAGACATTCACATTCTTGAAATTCCGCTCGATGCATTTTCAAAACGATTCTAGCGCCCACAAAGAGTATGTAAGCCAGTTCATCGCGGGCAAAAACGGAACCAGCACTCTGGGCAAGAGATCGCTCCTGTATACAAACTCACGAATGATCCCCGTGTGACATCTGTCGGCAAGTTCATTCGAAAGACCAGCCTTGATGAATTTCCCCAATTCTTTAATGTGTTGCTCGGAGAGATGTCGCTCGTCGGGCCACGTCCGCCAATTCCCTACGAACTCGAGTGTTATGACATCTGGCACAGACGGCGGCTTCTGGAAGTGAAGCCAGGAATCACTGGACTATGGCAGGTGACAGGCAGAAGCAAGACTCGATTCGATGAAATGGTAAGGCTCGACTTACAGTACGCGCGCTCATGGTCGCCCTGGTTGGATATCAAGATCATCCTGCAGACTCCGCGTGCTGTAATCACTGGCGAAGGCGCATACTAATCGCAATTTCAACCCCGCAGTTTCACCCTCCATAGTCTAATCAGTAAACCGAAAGAGGCGACGTCCCTCATGAAACACGCTACCACTACAATACAACCCGGCCGCCAGACAGACAGCTCGAATGGACGCGGCGATCATCTGCTTCGCATGGGTGTTATCGGTTATGGATATTGGGGACCGCAAGTTACGCGTAATTTCCATAACTTAGAGACATCGCGCGTTGTTGCACTCGCCGATAAACGTGCGGAATCGCAGAAGCGGGCCCGCCACGCACATCCTGACATCAAGATTGTTAGCGATGCCGCTGAAATCTTGAACTCCACTGAAATTGACGCGGTTGCGATTGTGACGCCCGTCTGGACCCACTACGAGCTGGCAAAGAAAGCGTTGGAAAACGGAAAACACGTATTTGTCGAAAAGCCTTTTACCAGCACTGCCGCTCAGGCAGAGGAATTGGTGGAGCTCGCCGAACGCAAGAAACTGACGATCATGGTGGACCACACATTCCTATTTACAGGGGCTGTGAGGAAGATCCGTCAACTCGTCGACGATGGCACTCTGGGTGATCTGTACTATTACGATTCTTCGCAGAGTAAACCTCGGACTCTTTCAGCACGACATAAACGTGATCTGGGATCTGGCTCCCCACGATCTTTCGATCATGAATTACATCATTCAAGAAAAACCCGAAGCATTGGTGGCGACCGGCCAGAACCATTTGAACGAACATGCCGACGTCGCATACATCACCGTTTATTTCCCCAACAACATCATCGCGCACATCAATGTGAACTGGCTTTCGCCCGTGAAGATCCGTACCACGCTCCTCGGTGGAGAGAAAAAGATGCTCGTGTGGAACGATCTCGACGCCGACGAAAAAATCAAGATTTACGACAAGGGTGTCAACGTTAAAGGCGGTCAGGGACTCTACGACGTGCTCGTCAGCTACAGAACCGGCGATATGTGGGCGCCCAAGGTGGAGCAGACTGAGGCGCTGCGGATTGAGTCGAACCACTTTGTGGACTGCGTCTTAAACCAGAAGACTCCCATAAACGATGGCCATTCAGGGCTTGACGTTGTTCGCATGCTTGAGGCTGCTGATGTATCTCTGAAAGAGAGAGGAAAAATCATCCGGCTATGAACGAGTTTCAATGCGTCACCCCGGACGTAAAACTCGGGGCCAATGTAAAACTGGGCCGAGTTCATCAACCTTTATGGTTGTGCGATCGGCGACAACACAAAGGTTGGAGCGTTTGTTGAGATTCAGAAGAACTCTGACATTGGCAAAAATTGCAAAATCTCCAGCCATTCATTCGTGTGCGAAGGTGTGAGCATCGAGGATGGCGTATTCATCGGCCACAGCGTGACGTTCATCAACGACTCCTATCCGCGCGCCGCGAACGATGACGGCAGCCTCCAGACTGAAAAGGACTGGAAGGTAGAGCGCACAGTTGTGAAGCGCGGCGCATCGATCGGATCAGGATGCACGATTCTCGCGAATGTCACCATCGGCGAAAAAGCGATTGTAGGAGCAGGAAGTGTTGTAACCAAAGATGTCCCAGCAAACGCGATTGTTGCAGGTAATCCCGCCAAGGTCTTGCGGTACTTGGAAAAAGAGTCGAGGCTCGCATGATTTCTTCAAACGATAAAGTAGCTTTCCTGGATTTGGTAACGATGCACCGCCAGCTTGAATCGGAGCTAACGGAAGTATTTCAGACCGCGCTCCGGACGGCCGGCTTTATCGGCGGCCCGATGGTGGAGAATTTCGAACGTGAGTTCGCGCAATTCTCAGATTCGCCCCATTGCGTCGGCCTCGCCAGCGGTACAGACGCTGTGCGATTCGCACTCATGGCCGCCGGCGTTCAGCCTGGCGACATCGTCGTGACGGTTCCGCATACGTTCATCGCGACAACAGAAGGAATTTCGCAGGCTGGCGCGCGCCCCGATTTCGTGGACATTGATGAGCGCACCTTCTCGATGGATCCCGCGAAACTGCGAACCTATCTGGAAGAAGAGTGCGTGATCGATCGCGAAACCGGGACGCCCATTCCACAAAAAGCTCAAAGCCCCTGTGACAGCCGTAGTTCCCGTTCACCTCTACGGCCAAACCGCGGACATGGATCCGATCCTGGATTTGGCGCGACGCTATCGCCTGTTCGTGATCGAAGACGCTTGTCAGGCCCATGGCGCCGAGTACTTCTCCGCGCGCGAAAACCGCTGGCTGAAAGCGGGATCAATGGGCCACGCGGGCGCATTCAGTTTTTACCCGGGCAAAAATTTGGGCGCGTGCGGTGAAGCAGGAGCGGTTACAACAAACGACGAAGAAATCGCGCGAAAAATTCGGATGCTCCGTGACCACGGCCAATCCAAAAAGTATTATCACGACATCGAAGGCTACAACGGCCGTCTCGATTCCATACAGGCGGGCATACTAAGCGTAAAGCTTCGTCACCTCGCTGAATGGAACAAGCTGCGCCGCGCAGCCGCCGAGCGCTATGACAAACTTCTCGCACCGTGCGCAGATCAGGTCATTCTGCCGCTACAGCCGGATTGGGCGCGGAGCGTTTATCACCTATACGTCGTTAGAGTGCAGAATCGAGATGACATCCAGAAATATTTGACGTCACAGGGCATTGGCACCGGTATCCATTATCCGATTCCTCTTCATCTACAAAAGGCCTACCAGGAATTTGGCTATCGAACGGGCGACTATCCAGTCACCGAGCGGGTCGCAGCCGAGATTGTATCGCTGCCGATGTTCCCGGAGCTTGACGCCAAGCAACAAAGCAGAGTCGTTCAATCTGTGCTTGAAGCTGTCAGCGTAAATTCCGTTTCCTAAGCTCCGCTCCGGCATTTCACCTGAAACCGCTGAGGCCCCCTGTCGCGGGGTCGTCTAGCGTAATTCTCCGCTGGCCGAGCGAGTATTTTCCCCAGCCGTGCCAATTTCAAGACAATCAAACGCGAATCAAACCGGTCGGGCGTTGCCCGATGAGGCTGCTTCTCTTTTTTCGCGTTCGGAATCGCCCGCGCTCAAGCATTGCGGCTACGCAGTTCCTTCCCCTAATTCGCGAAATGGGACACTCGGCGCGGATTCACCTTATTTCTCACCCGACGAGAGCTTTGCAGTTGAACTACGACGGTTGAACTCGATTGCATTTGCAGGGCTGATGCGGATGTTCAACCCTGAAGTAGGGTTGTTCTGCCACCGCATGACGCGGACCGGATCCGGGTTTTCACCGGAAGGAATTTCGCCCAGATACACAATCATCGCGCTTCTCGGTCTGCATCGGCTTGAGGCTGCGGGTTATCATCTCCTCTCCCAATCGCGGAAGTTTTTGAAACGCTACTCAAAGATTCTCGTTGGGTAAAAAATATCGGCGATATCGGACTGATGCTCTGGCTGAGTGCAATGGCTTGTCCGGAGTATCTCGAGCGAGTGGTGCAAACTTTCAATGTCCGCGAGGCGTTGGCAAGCGTGACCGAGAGCAGCACGATTGATCTCGCTAACTTTCTTGCCGGTCTCGCCCATCACTCCGCCGCGGAAACTGGCCGGCTTTCAAATTTCACCGACCAGGCGCTCGTAGCCTGTAATCGTCTGAAGGACAACCAAGGTGAGACTGGCATTTTTGGGCATTGCGCTCGACGCAAAAGTTTTTCAGGAATCGTCCGCGGAAGAATAGGATCATTCGCGGATCAGAGCTACTCAATTTACGCTTTGGCTAAAACTGCACTCGCGTTTTCCTTTGAGAGTGCCGCGACCGCTGCGCTCGATTGCGCGTTGACAATGTGTCAGTTGCAAGGCTCGCTTGGCCAATGGTGGTGGCACTATGACGCCATCACTGGCCGGGTTGTTGGCCGCTATCCGGTTTTTTCGGTGCATCAAGCCGGCACAGCGCCAATGGCCTTGATGGAATTAGGCAACGCAATTCAGTCCGACTTCACTCCATGGATTGAGCGGGGCGTTCGATGGATTACAGGTGATAACGAGCTGGGCCAAGATTTGTGCGACTCATCCGCGAACATCATCGCAGGATATATTTGCCGGGACAACTACAAACGATATTTGCAGACGGCTTTCGCGATGTTCACCAAGCGCGAAGAAGATAGCGTGCGGCAGGGCCTCACGCTGCGGCATGAATGGCGGCCATATCACATCGGTTGGTTGCTCTATGCCTTCGGCAATTAGGACTCGGCTAAAATATGCCAGCGACTCCAACCTACGTTCTGATCAGCCCTGCGCGAAACGAGGCCCAATTCATTGAGCTCACGATTCAATCCGTCGTGAACCAGAAGGTTCGCCCTCTGAAGTGGGTCATCGTTAGCGACGGATCCACCGACGGCATGGACGAAATCGTAACGAAATATTTGCCGGAGAATCCGTGGATTGAACTTGTCCGCATGCCCGAGCGTCGCGAAAGAAATTTCGCTGGCAAGGTGATTGCGTTCAATGCGGGCTACGAGCGGCTGGGCTCTCTTCAATATGACGCGATCGGAAGCCTGGATGCCGACATCTCTTTCGACGAAGATTATTTTTCGTTTCTGCTTCAGAAGATGGCGGAAGATCCTTCGCTCGGCTTGGTCGGAACACCGTTCAAAGAAGGGTCAAATCCAACTTACGACTACCGATACGTCAGCATCGAGCACGTCTCCGGCGCGTGCCAATTATTTCGGCGGGAGTGTTTCGCAGAAATCGGCGGCTACACACCAATAAAAGGCGGCGGCATCGATTACGTCGCGGTGGTCACCGCGAGAATGAAGGGTTGGAAGACCCGAACATACACTGAAAAAGTTTGCTTCCATCATCGCGGAATCGGAACCGCGCAGAATGGCGCTCTTATCGGCGAAATTCAAGATGGGTGCGAAGGATTACAATCTCGGAAACCATCCAGCGTGGGAACTTTTCAGAACTTTTTACCAGATGACAAAAAAACCGTTTGTCATTGGCGGCGTGACGCTCGGGCTGGGATATTTACGCGCCGCAATCAAACGAAACCCGCGGCCAGTTTCCCCTGAGCTGGTGAAATTTGTGCAACAAGAACAGTTGCAACGGTTAAAAAAGAAATTCATCAAAGGCAGTTTGCCTCCGGTTTCTTCAAAGACTCCTGCACAACCTAGCGACACAAGAAATTTAGTTTAGCTTTCGACGCTCTCGAACGCCCGGCAAGGACGAAAAAACAGTGGATTCACGCATCAAAAACGAAATATCAAAAAAATGGGACGAAGTGCTGGATCACGAGTATGACCTCGTGGAAGCCGCTCAAAATTCCCACGGCGGCGATGACGCGATTTTTGTCGACGTTGGATGCGGCGCTCTTGGTTTGCTTGGCAGAAAACCTGGACGGCTCGCCGCGCTACAAGCGCACTCGCTGGGAATTGATATCGATCAGGAAGCGCTTGCGAAGAATCCTTACATCACCTATCGCGCCTGCGCCAGCTGTTACTCGTTGCCACTAAAAGACAATAGCGTCGATGTTGTCGCCTGTAGATGGTTGTTCGAACATCTTGAAACTCCAGAAAAGGCTATTCGCGAATTTGGCAGAGTCCTCAAAAAGGGCGGCGTTCTCTACATAAAAACCCCTAACCTTTGGAACTATTCGATGCTGTTTTCTCAGGTCACTCCAACTTTTGTACACAATATGTTCCGGTCGATGTCCGGATATCGCGACAACATTCCCTACGTTCTATCGTGCGAACACCAAGAAAAAACTCGCAGAACTCGCTACTCAGTGCGGCTTTGAAGTAAGTCACCTCGAAACCTACTCTTATTCGTATATGTACTATGCCTTTAACAAAGAAGTGTTCCACGCGATGCGCGGCGTCAGCAGAATGATGGGCAAGATCTCAAACAACATGCAGCAGACACTTTTCTGCGTGTTGCGAAAAGTTTAGCGATTGTGAAGGATTCACTCTCATCTCGATCCGTAAGTGCAACAACTTTGGCATCACCGCCCGTTGCTCAATCGATGGCGAAGAATTCCACAGACAATTCCATCGCGGCCGCCCGCGAATCCGTTTCCGGATGCCTGATAATCAATGCGGACGATTGGGGTCGAAATCGCGACACCACCGATCGAATCTTCGAATGCACGTGCCGCAAAACTGTTTCGTCCGTCAGCGCAATGGTGTTCATGGAGGATTCGGAGCGATCCGCAGAAATCGCGCGCAAATCCGGAATCGACGCTGGCCTCCACCTAAACTTAACGACTCCGTTTACGGCTCCAGATTGCTCGCCCGCACTGATCGATCAACAACATCGCATCGCGGAATATTTCCGGCGCTACCATCCTCTTGCACGCGTTGTGTATCACCCTGGTTTGGCCCGCGCATTCAAGGATGTCGTCGGCGCGCAGATAGACGAGTTTCGGCGAATTTACGGAACGGACCCAGCGCGGATTGACGGACATCACCACGTTCATCTTTCCTCGAATGTAGTTTTCGGCGGCTTGTTCCCGCCGGGACGATCGTCCGGAGAAACTTTTCATTCAAGCCAGGCGAGAAAAGCTGGTACAACCGCTCTCTTCCGGAATTTTGTTGATGGCGTCGTCGCGCGAAATCATCGCGTTACGGATTTCTTTTTTTCGATCGATCCGATCGATGAACCGGGCCGCCTGCAGAGAATATTCTCATTAGCTCAGCATCCGTCGTCGAAGTTGAAACACATCCCTATGTACCAGAGGAGTATCGATTTCTTTGCGGGCCTGAAATACTTCAATTGACCGAAAAGTTTCCCATCGCATCAAACTTTAAAGTGCATACAAAGAGGAGCGCGTCGAGTTAATTCGATCTAGATCGTGAATAATTCAGGCTCCGCGCAGTCAACAACCACGTCGAATTCGATCCCGCACATTTGTGTGTGCATCTGCACCTTCAAGCGCCGCGAACTTCTTGAGCGGCTGTTGGCTGGACTTGCGAAGCAAGAGACCGACAATCTTTTCACATTTTCGATCGTTGTTGCCGATAACGATCACTTGGAGTCGGCGAGATCCGTGGCCTCCCAATTCGAAACGGAGTCTTCGATTCCCGTTAAGTATTGCGTTCAGGCCGAACAAAACATCGCGCTTACAAGAAACAAGGCCATAGAAAATTCTCATGGCGACTTCATTGCTTTTATCGATGACGATCAGTTCCCCACTGATCGATGGCTGGTAACCCTGTTCAAAACTTTCAAGGAATACGACGTCGATGGAGTGCTTGGCCCGGTAAAACCTCATTTCGATTCAAAACCACCAAGCTGGGTGGTTCGCGGCGGATTTTACGATCGACCCACTTATCCAACAGGCTTTGTCATCGATGGAAAACGCGGCCGCACGGGAAACGTACTTTTGAAAATGCAATTTTCGAAGATGGCCAACCACCGTTTCGGCCGGAATTCCGTACCGGAGAAGACCAGGATTTTTTCGGCCGAATGATCGAGAAAGGCCACAAGTTCATCTGGTGCGATGAAGCGGTTGCGTATGAAGTTGTGCCGCCGATCCGCTGGAAACGTTCCTTCATGCTCCGCAGAGCTTTACTACGCGGGACTATCGCGCGCGTGGATCCAAATTTTGGAGCAAAAGAAGTCGCAAAATCCGCGATCGCCGTCCCCGCGTATGCTCTCGCTTTGCCCTTTGCTTTGGTTCTCGGGCAGGACAAATTTATGACGCTACTGGTAAAACTTTGCGATCACGGCGGCAAACTTCTTTCCCTTGTGGGAATTAATCCGATCAAAGAATCCTACGTAACCGAATAATCCCAACGAGATTTTCTGATGGAACAAAACGATTTCATCGCCGCGCCGGACGATCTGCTTCTGATAACGGGAGCGACCGGTTTTATTGGCCCGAAGGTCGTGGAAAGTCTTCTCGATCTCGGCTTCCGCAATCTGCGCTGTTTTGCGCGGCCTTCGAGCGACGCTCCGCGAATCACCGCCATCGCAGAAAAACACCGTGGCAGCGCGCAAATCGAAGTGATGAAAGGCAATTTGCTTTCCCGAGAAGATTGCGAACGCGCGATGAAAGATGTTGCGGTGGTCTTTCACTTATCCACCGGCAAAGATGGGAAGTCCTTTCCCGATGCATTCATGAATTCGGTCGTCACCACCCGAAATCTTCTGGAACCGGGAACGCGTAGCAAATCCTTAAGGCGCTTCGTAAATATCAGCTCGTTTGCCGTCTATACAAATCTCGGAAATCCTCATCGCGGGCTGCTTGACGAATCATGCGCCGTGGAATCACGGCACGATCTTCGCGACAACGCTTATTGCTTTGCAAAAATAAAGCAGGATGAAATTGTCGAAGAATATGGCAAGAACTCCGGCGTCCCGTATGTAATCGTGCGGCCCGGCTACGTTTATGGTCCCGGGCACGAGGGAATTACCAGCCGCGTTGGTACGGGAGCATTCGGCGTTTTTCTCCATCTGGGCGGATCAAACAAAATTCCATTCACTTACGTCGACAACTGCGCAAAAGCGATTGCCCTCGCGGGGCTGATGAAAGGCGTCGACGGCGAAATTTTCAATGTCGTCGACGACGATCTGCCATCCAGCCGGAAATTCTTGCGCCTCTACAAACGAAACGTAAAAAAGTTCAGGTCGATTTATCTCCCCCACGCCGTGAGCTACGCGCTGTGTTCGCTGTGGGAACGATATTCAAATTGGTCGAGAGGCCAGTTGCCAGCCGTTTATAATCGTAGAGTTTGGCATTCCTCGTGGAAAAAGACCCGCTACACAAACGAGAAAGCGAAGAGATTATTGGGATGGACTCCGCAAGTTTCTACTCCCGACGGGATGAATCGCTACTTCGAGAGCTGCAGGCAAATCGAAAACGCGCACTGAAATGTTGAAAGTCGCCATCATCGGTTGCGGAAAAATTGCGGATTCGCACGCCTCGCAGATCAAGTGGATCAAGGATTGCGAAATCGTTGGCGTGTGCGATAGAGAACCGCTGATGGCGCGGCAGCTGTACGGAAAGATTTCCCGTAAAGAAAAATATTTCAGCGAGGAAGCCACTCTTCTTAGTGAAGCTAGTCCAGACGTAGTCCACATCACCACACCTCCTCAAAGTCATTTCGATCTCGCCAAACTTTGTTTGGAACGCGGTTGCAATGTTTACGTGGAGAAGCCGTTCACGGTAAACGCCGCAGAGGCTCAAATTCTGTTTGTCTCTCGCCGACGAACGAGGGCTCAAGGTAACTGTTGGCCACGACGACCAATTCAGCCACGTAGCGCTGCGCTTGCGCAAAACTGGTTGAAGAGCGGATATCTAGGTGGCACACCAGTCCACATGGAAAGTTATTTTTGCTATGACCTGGGCGATGCCACATATGCAAAAGCGCTTCTCGGAGACAAACAACACTGGGTTCGCAATTTGCCCCTGCCTGCTGCTTCACAACATCATCAGACACGGTAGTTGCGCGTATCGCGGAATTCCTCACCGGAGATTCGCCGCAAGTAATCGCTCACGGTTATGTGAGCCCGCTGCTAAAGGGAATTGGAGAAACGGAAATTGTGGATGAGTTGCGCGTCATTATTTCCGAAGAGGACCGCACCCTCCGCTTACTTTACGTTTTCATCGCAGATGCGTCCCTCACTGCATGAGTTCCGAATTTACGGCCCAAAGAACGGTGCGATTCTCGACCAGGATCACGAAACCCTTATCAAACTTCGCGGCGACCGGCACAAAAGTTACATCGAGAAATTTGCCCCGCCGTTTAACTTCGCCCGTCAGCAGGTTGCACAATGTTCGTCTGAATTTACAATCGTTTCTTGCGAGGGACTTCCAGGTTCGTTACGGAATGAAATCTTTGATCGAGGCTTTTTACAAGTCGATTTCCGAAGGTACGCCAGTCCCAATCCCTTATCGAGAAATTCTGGTGACCGCCAGAATCATCTTACCAAATTTTCGAGCAAATTAACGCGCGCGATCGCGCTGGGAGTGTTGCAAATCAGTTTTAGCCTGCTCAATCTGTAAATTAGCTCGAGCAGCGTTGACCCTCTATTGGCGACGCGCGGACCGCCGAGACTTTCCGAGTCTTTCGAATACGAATCTGAAAATCGCAACTGCAGTTCACGAACATCATTGGGAGATTTTCTAAACTCATGGCCGTTTCAAAGCTTCACAAACTAGCGCCGGGTTACACATCTGAAGTTGACAACGTGGATGAAAAATCCTGGTGTCAGCTTCTGGAACTATTCGACGACGCCAACATTTTTAAAACGTGGTCGTACGCCGAAGTAACTCGCGGCGCGCGAAATATGAGCCACCTCGTCTTGAAAAAGAATGGCGAAGTTGTCGCGCTCGCTCAAGTAAGAATCGCAAAAGTTCCGCTGCTAAAAATCGGGATTGCATATGTCCGCTGGGGCCCGATTTGGCAGCGTGTGAATGCCCCGCATGATGCCGAAGTTTTTCTGTCAGGCAATTCGTGCATTGCGAAACGAATTCGCTTTCAAACGGGGCCTGGTACTAAGACTGCTCCCTGTTGTTTTCGAAAACCAAATTTCCGGTCGCGCAGAACTCTTTTCGGAGGAAGGTTTTGCTTCTTCGGCTCAGGAAATGCGCAGCAGAACCATACTGATGGATCTCAGCCCCACGCTCGCCGAAATCCACGAAGGCATGAAACCGCATTGGAAGCGAGAACTGAAAGTCGCGCAAAAACAGAACCTGGAAATACTGGAAGGCGCAAACGACGAGCTGTTCGGATCCTTCATCGAAATTTACAAAGAAATGGTGTCGCGCAAACAATTCAAGGAACCCAACGACATAAATCAATTCAGAACAATTCAATCTCGATTGCCCGAAAAAAAATGAAAATCATCCTGTGCAAGTCCGGACAGGAAGTGTCTTCCGGTTTGATCGCCAGCACCATGGGAAACACCTGCGTATATATGTTCGGCGCCACCAGCAACGCCGGAATGAAGAGTCGCGGCTCGTACATGCTGCAGTGGAAAAATCTCGAAAGCCTCAAGCAATCCGGCTGCCCCGTTTACAACTTGAATGGAATCAACCCCGGAACCCGGCACCTACAAATTCAAGAACGATCTGGCCTGCACGCACGGCAAAGATGTTTTCTTTATCGGCGGATACGATTCTTACGCCAGCGCGCTGAGCCATTTCTGCGTTGAATTCGGCGACACCCTCAGAAAGAAATATCGCGCGAAGAAAGGTCCGAAACCCGCAGCGAATAACGCGAAATTATCGCCAAAAGCAGCCAGCTGATCTCTATCACCGAGAAGCCGCACAGAGCATATTGAGAAGTACCGATCGGATGAATTTCGAATGAAACGATTAATCAAAGTCGGCGGCAAGGAAATTCAAATTGCCGGAAGATTCCTGCGCATCGCCTGCCCCGACGCCGATGGCTACGAATACGTTGAAGATCCCGAGCAATTAATTGCCTGCGTTAAAAAATCTGGTAGTCGAAATCGATTTGCTCACTTTCAGAAAGATGCTGCCCGATACTTCGCCAAAATATTCTTATCCGATGGAGTGGGACAACATCGCCGTTCTTCCCGTCACCACGTATGAGAACTGGTGGAAGAATCAAATTCGTTCGCTCCCTCGCAATCGCGCACGCCAGGCAGAAAAAAGAGGAGTGACGCTTCGCGAAGTTCCTTTCGATGATGAATTGGTGAACGGCATCCGGGAGGTCTACAACGAATCGCCCGTCCGGCAGGGAAAGCCGAACGCGCATTACGGCAAAGATGTGGAAACAGTTCGCCGCGAAAGTGCCACGTACCTCGACAGCAGCGCATTCATTGGAGCGTTTTTTGAAAATAAATTAATCGGGTTCTATCAAGATGACGTGGGGCCCAATCTCGCACGCAAGCAAATCTGATGAACATTGTTTCGATGGTTTGCCACAAGGAGAAAGCCCCCACCAACGCATTGATCGCTCACTCCGTTAAATATTGCGCCGAGCATGGAATTCCAAATCTCGGTGTATCAGAATTTCTCGTACGGCCGAAAACAAAAAGACAGTCTCAGTGATTTCAAGGAAAACAACGGTTTCGCTCGCGTGGATGTGCCGCGATACTACGTTCCGCTGACGCGAACCGGCAGTCTTGCCCTCCGCATGGGTTTGCACAAAACTTTGGCAGACCTCCTTCCCGAATCCGCGATTACCAAGTTCCGCGATTTCCGGAACGCCTGGTACAAGCGGAAGTTTCAATCTGTCTCAGAAAATTCCTAGGAAAAATCGCAAATGCCCGGAATTGTTGGTCTCATCACCAAGATGCCGCGCGAGTGGGCGGAGCCGCGCCTGCAGCAAATGGTATCGGCGCTTCGCCATGAGTCCTTTTATCAAACCGGAACGTGGATCGACGAATCGCTGGGCATTCATGCCGGTGGGATTTTGAAAGACCTAAGGGCGCAGGAAAAACTTCCCTATTCCAACGAAAAATCAGATTCCCTTCTCTTGTTTTCCGGAGAAGAGTTCTCCGATCCCGGCACGGTTCAAAATCTTAAGCGACTCGGCCACGCTTTCGCGGAAGAAGCTGCCTGCTCCTACCTCGTTCATCTTTCCGAAGAGGATTCAAAATTTCCTGCAAGTTTGAATGGCCGCTTTCAGGGTTTGCTCGTCGACAAAAAAAGCGGCAACGGCAACGCTATTCAACGATCGTTACGGATTGCACAGAATTTATTTTCACGAGTCAACTGAAGCTTTCTATTTCGCGGCCGAAGCAAAGGCCATTCTCGCTGTTTGCCCCACGCTGCGAAGTGTGGATTCACAATCGCTCGGCGAACTCTTGACGTGCGGCTGTGTCCTCGAAAACCGCACCCTGTTCAACGGGGTGAGCGTGCTTCCACCCGGCTCCGCGTGGACTTTCCGCAATGGCTCAATCGAAAAAAAGAATTCATACTTCCAGCCGCACGAATGGGAGTAACTTCCAAATCTTGAGCCGGAAGCCTACTACCAAAAAATCCGCGAAGTTTTTTGGGAGAACCTCCCTCGATATTTCAGCGGCGAAGATCGAATCGGACTGTCTTTAACCGGCGGGCTCGATTCGCGAATGATTCTGGCGTGGCACAAGTCACAGCCCGGCGCGCTTCCTTCTTACTCCTTCAGAAGCACCTATCGCGATTGTCAGGATGTGTTGATGGCGCGTTAAGTCGCGCGCGCTTATGGACAATCTCATCAGGTAATTCCTGTCGGTCAAGAATTCCTCTCGCAATTTTCGCACTACGCGGAGCGCTCAATTTATTTCAGTGATGGCTGCGTCGACGTAAATCGCGCCGCCGATTCTAAGACGTAAACGAAATCGCTCGCAAGATCGCTCCCGTAAGAATGACGGGAAACTACGGTGGAGAAGTGCTCCGAGTAGTGCGCGCCTTCAAACCTGGGAAGCCGCTACCCGGATTATTCTCACAGGAATTGCTCCCCTTCTTTCAACGAGCTGCGGAAAACTCAACGGATCTCTCATCAACGGGCACCCTCTTTCGTTCGCGGTGTTTCGCCAAGCCCCCGGGCACCATTACGGATTGCTCGCGCTCGAGCAAACGCAGCTTTCCGTTCGCACTCCTTACCTTGACAACGATCTAGTACGCACCGTTTTCCAGGCACCGGATTCCGCGTGCGTGGACAATGACGTTTGTCTGCGGCTGATTGCCGAAGGAGATCCGAATCTCATCTGCATTCGCACGGATCGCGGGCTTGCCGGAAGTCGGGGCAAGTTGCTGGCGGCGCTCACTCGCAACTATCTTGAATTTACATTCAAAGCGGAGTACGCCTACGATTACGGAATGCCTCAAGATGTAGCCAAGATCGATCATATGTTTTCGGCGTTTCACCTCGAACGAATTTTTCTAGGCAGACACAAATTCGCGCACTATCGCGTTTGGTATCGCGATGCCCTTTCCAGCTACGTACAGGAAATGCTGCTCGATCCGCGTGGCTTCGTCGTGGCCGTACGTCGACAAGAAACAAGTTGAGATGATTGTTGCGGCGCACGTAAAGGGAAACCGGAACTATACCAGGCGAGATTCATCAGTTATTGACAGTGGAACTTAATCATAGGTTATTTATCGACGGCAAATGAACGCGCAGATTGCCACTCTGGTTTACGCCATCGGAATCGCAGGGCTATTTCTGGCTCGATCGCGAGCGCGATATTCGCCCGTCGAAAGCCCTGTGGATCCCCGTCGTCTGGCTGCTGATCAACGAGTCGCGTTCTGTTTCGGATTGGCTCAATTCCGGCCCCACAATTTCTCAATCCGCCAGCTATCTCGAAGGCAGTCCGCTTGACGCTGTTATTTTCGGCGTTGCTGATGGCTGGAGGCGTGCTCGTCCTCATCTACAGACGAAAACAGATCGGTCCGATTCTTCTCGCGAATTGGCCGATCCTTTTGTTTTTCACTTACTGCGCGCTGAGTTCCACCTGGTTCGATTATCCTTTCGTCGCGTTGAAGCGATGTTTCAAAGCGACGGGAGACGTGGTGATGGTGCTTGTCGTCCTCACCGATCCCAATACCTATTCGGCGATTAAGCGGCTGATGTCGCGAACGGCGTTTTTGCTGATTCCGCTTTCCATTCTGCTGATCAAGTATTACCCCGACTTCGGCCGCAGCTACAACCCGTGGGACGGAGTTTCAAATTATGGCGGCGTTACGACTTTCAAAAACCTCCTCGGAATGACTTGTCTGATTTGCGGTCTCGGGTGCCTCTGGATTTTTACCGATGTCTTGCGCGAGAAAAAGGGCATGCAGCGCGCGAAACGGAGTCATCGCGTACGGCACAATTCTCGCCATGGTTGTTTGGCTCTTTTGGATGGCGAACTCGGCTACCTCCCTCTCTTGCTTCATTATGGCCGGCGCTTCGATCATCGTTCACCGCCGTGATTCCGATCACTCGGAAGCCCGCTTGGTTGACGTTTTCGTTATTGGGGATCGTATGCGTCTCCCTTTTCGCGCTGTTCGGGGACACCGGCGGAAACTTGGTCGGTACTCTGGGACGTGACGCAACATTCCCGGCCGACCCCAGTCTGGTCGGTGGTACTTTCGCTGGTTCAGAACCCCGTTCTGGGCACAGGTTTCGAGAGCTTTTGGCTCGGAGACCGGCTACCCAAAAATCTGGGTCGCGCTCAACCAGAAGGGCATCCAGGAAGCTCACAACGGTTACCTCGAAGTGTATTTGAATCTGGGCTGGGTTGGCGTCACTCTCCTCGGTTTACTGATAATAAAAGGTTACCGAAACATGATTTCTTCGATCAGACATGATCCTGAATGTCGGAAGGATCAAGCTGGCATTTTTTGTTGTGGGGCTCGTCTACAGCCTCACCGAAGCAGGATTCAGAATGATGACTCCTGTGTGGTTTGCGTTTTTACTCGCGACCATCGCAGTTCCGTATACAGCCGCTCCAGAATCGCAACCCGCTTGGATCCTGGCGCAAAATAATTTCAAGAAACCTGACGAGATGGTTTCTCGGTGCCCGTGTATGGGGACGTGATTTGATACCGGTCGACGCAAACAATGCGTTCAAGCCTACTCCTTAAAACAGGAGACAGAATTCCTGCGTCATGCCCTCCGAGGAGCCGGCGCAACGGTTCTCTCCGGTGGTACGGGCCTGGTGATCCAGATCGTCGGGACGGTGATCCTCGCCCGGCTACTCACTCCCGCGGACTTCGGCGTTGTGGCCATGGTCACATCGTTCAGCCTGCTTCTGCTGAACTTCGGGTTAAACGGATTCACAGAAGCCGTTATCCAAGCTGTGGATATTGACGAATTTCAGGTCAGCAATCTCTTCTGGATCAACCTTGGCATTGGTGCCCTGCTGACGGTGGGTTTTTCGGCAGCTGGAACGCTGCTCGCACGGTTTTACCATTACCCACTCGTCGCACGAGTGGCCGTGGGCATTTCCGGATCGATCCTTCTCACTAGTCTGTCTGTGCAGCATCTCGCGCTCCTTAAGCGAGCGATGCGGTTCTCGTGACTTCTGCAAATGAACTGTCTGGCGCGCAATTTCGCTGTTGCTTCCATATCCCTGGCGCTGCTGGGTGGGGGTACTGGGCGCTGGTAGCAGGTGTTCGTTAACCTCTGCGTAATCCATCGGGGCCTGGTCGCTGTGCCGCTGGGTTCCTAGCTTCCCCCGGCGCGCAGCCTGTACGTCTGCGCTGGTTCGCTACTCAATAAGCGTGTACGGACGCTTCGCAGTAAATTATTTCTCCCGAAACACTGATAACCTGTTGGTCGGGCTGGATTTCGGAGCGGTTTCCCTCGGCTTCTACAAAAAGGCATATGACCTGTTTGCCCTTCTGTGGGCCAGCTGGCATCGCCATTGACGAACGTCGCTGTGTCGGCGCTCAGCAGCTTAAACCCCAGGTCCGACCAATATAGGCAACATTTCCTCACTGCGCTTGCTGTGATGGCATTTGTCGGCATGGGCTTGTCTGCGGATCTCGCCATTCTCGGCAACGATCTAATCCGCCTCTATTGGGGCCGCAAGGGCGCCGGCCGGGCAATCTTTTTATTCTTTGGTCCCGGAATTGGTGTCATGTTGCTGTACTACACCAACGGCTGGATCCACCTTTCCATCGGCAAGGCTGACCGCTGGCTGCGCTGGGGAATTATTGAGATCACCGTAACGTTTCTTTTGTTCCTCCTGGGGCTTCCCGGGGGGCCCCTAGGAATCGCCGCAGCCTGGACCGCATCGTTCTGGATTCTCACTTTCCCGGCGCTGTGGTACGCGGGAAAGCCATCGACTTCGGCGTCGGCCCGGTCTTTGCCGCAGTTTGGAAATATGTCGCCGCGTCGCTGATCGCGGCAGGAATCACGCTGGGAATTTGTCACGAACTACCGTCAGTGTTTCCGCCCGGGGGTTCTCCGGCATATCGCATCGTTACGATTTCCATTATGTACGGCGCGCTGTATCTCCTCGCGGTCGTTGCGTTCCACGGCGGTTGGAAACCTGTTTATGAATTCGCGAGCCTGGTAAGAGAAATGATCTGGCGGGCCGAATCTCCCGTGCCAGTGCTCAAACAGTTCCCCGCGAACGGCGTTGAATCGGCCGAGACTGATACTGCCTAGGTTCCGGCTCGAAACCGCTGGTCTCCATTCTGGTGCCTGCGTACAACGCCGAACAATGGATCGCGGATACTCTTAAATCCGCAGTTTCACAGACCTGGGAGCCGAAGGAAATCATCGTTGTCGACGATGGTTCGTCGGATCGGACGCGTCGCGATTGCGCGTCAATTTGAAGCCCGCAGGAGTGCGGGTTGTCACCCAGCAAAACCAGGGTGCGGCCGCGGCGCGAAATCACGCGTTCTCCCTGAGTCGGCGGAGATTACATTCAATGGCTGGATGCTGATGACTTGTTGGACCCCGAAAAAATTTCGCACAGATGAAAGCCGCCGAACAAAGCTAGCAAGCGAACGCTTTTTTCCTGTTCCTGGGCGTCATTCATTTACCGGTATTACAGGGCGCGTTTCGTTCCGACTCCGTTGTGGTGCGATTTGTCTCCTTCGGAGTGGCTGCATCCGCAAGATGGGACAGAATCTCTACATGCAGACCGCTACATGGCTCGTGCAGACGCGAGTTAACCGAAGCCGCCGGACCGTGGGACACTCAACCTGTCGGAGACGATGATGGCGAATATTTTTGCCGCGTGCTCCTGGCAAGCGAGCTGGTGTTCAGTTTGTGCCGGGAAGCAAGAGTGTATTACCGCGGCGGGGTCTGGCGATTCGCAACCTGAGCCACGTTGGGCAATCCGCCCGAAGAAACTTAAAGCGTTGTGGCTCTCGATGCAGCTGCACATTCGGCTATCTTCTTTCGATTGGAGGAAAGCGTAGCGAGCCCGATCGGCGTGTCTGTAAGATATCTGCAAACATCGCTCATTCGTCTCTACCCGGAAACCTCTCCATCCGTGGAAGCAGGTCGAATCAAATGGCAAAGCGAACTGGGAGGGCAGCTATCGTCTCCCACGCTCTCCAGGAAATATTCCTGGATGAAGATGCTATTTGGTTGGAATCTTGCGAAACGCGGCCAACTTCTGCTGCTGCAACTCAGATGGTCGTCAGACAGATCATGGGACCGGGCATTATTTCGCTTGGAGACCTATCATTCGTGTCGAGCGCCTCAACTTTGAAGCGTACCGAGAATCTATAGAGCCCCTCCGCCCGAGTCCCATCACCGTAACTGGATATTCCCTGCTCTAATTCTTCGTTCTTAAGACCAATCGCTTATTAGCAGATTAGTGGCTGACTGCGCTTAGGTTTGTCGGCGGCAGCAGCGCTGGTTCTGTGTTGCGCTGGCGCCGTAGCAGGAGCCTGCGTTGAAAAAAGCGCGACTCCCGAGCCATCTTCTGACCGGTTAGCGTATTCAGATAACAATCCGCGGCCGATTTGTGTACGCATGCCCGGCGACACCGGGAATATTTCCTCCCGTTACATCCGGCCCGATCAAAGGCCACGCTCCCCGTCGGCCACCAAGCTAGGCGCCGAGGAAAAGGCAAATGAAGCGGGCAAAGTCTGACTCGCGGGAACTGGATCTGAATATCCGTCCGTCAAGGCCGAGGGAACTTCCGAAGAATTCTACTGCACCGCTGCGTTCACCACGTCGTAATTTCCCCAGCGAAATAACGAAGTGATCGTGTACTTGTCGGTGGGTACTACGGGTGGAGCTTTCTGTATTTCCCATCCCCAGGTTGTAAATGGCCTGCGAATCGCTGGTTTTGCCGTCTGATAGGAAGTGGCATAGGGGGCGCCGCAGTTGCCGGGGAAACTAGCCGAGCTGTTGTTGCAACCGAGAACGTTTCCAATGATGTTATTAAAACGGTTGTAGGAAAATAACTGGAAGGCGACAGTGTTCGTTTATTTTCCGCTTTCCCATCCGACAAAGTAGTTGCGGAAAACTGTATCAAACTGCCGGTGCCTCGGAACACGTCTCCACCGTAGCCGGAACGAATGTTTCCTTCAAACAGGTTGTAAAGTCCACCGGCATGGGTCGCCGTAATATACTTTCAAATAAAAACGTACTTGCGAGCGCATATTTGTCGTTGATGGCAAAGTTGTAGAGAAACGCGGAACCCTGCGCAGGGCCCATCATCAACGGCGTGGTCACCTGCTGGAAGATATTGTTCACCACCAAGTTATCCGAGGAGATGAACGATTCTGTTCCGTAGCTTTCTTCCTGGCCATTTTGGGTTGCAAAGAAATAATTGTTTTGAACAGTGATGTGCGCCGATTGCGAGAATCACAGGGCGTTGCGAACGTATCAGATCGCGCAGCGGAAAGCGAGCAGTTGAGGGGTTATTGAAGAGGATTCCGCTGTCTGTCGTAGAACCGCTGTATCATCGAAAGGTTCTCGATGCCCGCGTACTGCATGTTGCTGGAACTCCACCACGCTCCTGGGGACTGGCTGGCTCGCCAGTTCGCCGCGTAAAGACCGGGTGAAATCGTCAGAGTGAATGGCCCCGCACCTGTGCAAGCCGACGCGCAACCGCTTACGACCTTAACAATTTGGACTTGGTTTCGATCGATGCCACCGGTACAGGCAGAGCCTCCCGGGCCGGTGCTGCAGCGCCCGGCGAACCTGCTTCCAGCGAGCACGGCGTCGAATTTTGTCGCAAACAACCAATCCGGTAGAAGCCGCGGAGTTGTCGTTAATTTGATCGAGGTAAATATAGTTTCCGTTGTAATTCCGGTGCTTCCGACGCTCGCCAGGGTGATGCTTGTGCTGCCTTGCGCGTAACCGCCAGTCCAATTCGCGGAATAGGTTCCACCGGGGGCAATCGCGGTGCTCCCGTAGTACCAGCCGACGCTATCCGCGAAGCAAACGTCGCCGCCAAGTCCGCCGCAGGAGTTTCCGCTATTCGTAAACACGATCAGCGTGGAGTTAGCTCCGGAGCCGCGCAGAACCACGTTCGGGACCATCGTGATTGTCGAAGTCAGGTTAAACGGACCGGCCCCCAGCAGCACATAAGTATTCGGACTGCATGCCGCCATAGCGCTGTTGATGGCTGCGGCGGTGCCTGAATAGGCGGCAATCGTCTTGCCGCATTGCGACCAATTTGCGCTAGGGACGCCGCCAACCACACCGGCTTGAGACCAATTCGTGGCGCGCGAGGATGACAAAATCCCCGACCAATTTTGAGCTACTGATGGCTTCGGAAAGCATAGAAAAACAAGGAATGGGAGCACGAAATACAGCGATTTCAGGCCCCTTTTTGCATTCAGACGGATCACAGACATTCGGTTCCCCTCGTTGTCATGGCAGCGTTCGACATCCAGGCTTCAAGACTATACAAGACCCCTGTACCGTGTGAATTGGCCCGAAGGACAGTATAAGTACAGCGTTCCCGTTCCCATTAACCGCTGTAATTACTGGTGTTTCGGCGGCGGAACACAGCGCGTGCTCTCTGGTACTGGGTCCATCCGGCATTCACTTTTGGTTGGTCTCCATACGACCCTTCACGCGGTGAAGAGCCACGAAGCAACGTCAGGCTCACGCCATCCCAAGCGCTGGCGGCGAATGTGGGGGGGACACGGACTGCCACCAGTCGTATTGCTTCGATGTCGTCCATTATAGCCCGCGGACGACGATGCGAGCACATCCTCTTTCTGGGTTCGTACCGAAAGATAGACGTGCCGGTGCCCAAAATCCCTTTAATCAACTGGTCACGCACCCATCGTGCCGGACTAGGAATTTTTGGATTCGATGAGATGATTGTTGCGCTGAGTAAGAAATCGGAACACCGCGCACCTTCAGCCGAGGGACGACGCTCAAATGACTGCGTGATCTGCATTCGTTCCATCCGTTTGCGTTTGGTTTGAATCTCAGTGAGATATCGCGCAGTACCAGTTGCCAATATTTGCGAAAGGCCCGGGACTTGAAAATCAGCATTTTTGGAATGGGTTACGTTGGTACGGTTTCCGCCGGGTGCCTTGCGCGCGACGGGCACGAAGTGATTGGTGTAGATCCCGTCGCGACGAAAGTTGATCTGATAAATTCCGGCCAGTCTCCAATTATTGAAGCGGAGATCGGTGAAATTATCGCGAGCACCGTGAAAGCTGGGACGCTGCGCGCGACGAGCGATCAGGATCATGCGATCCGCGAAACTGAGATTTCGTTTGTGTGCGTGGGCACACCCAGCCAGGCGAACGGGAATCTTGATTTGACTTACATCAAGCGCGTTTGCGAATTGATCGGCAAGGCGCTGAAAAATAAATCCACGCGCCACACGGTTGTGATTCGCAGCACCATTTTGCCGGGCACGATGCATCAGGTGGTTCTCCCAATTCTTGAAGAGCACTCCGGGAAAAAAGCCGGAGTTGATTTTGGACTTTGCAACAATCCGGAATTTTTGCGCGAAGGATCCGCGGTAAAAGATTTCGATGCTCCGCCAAAAACTGTAATCGGGGAGCTGGATAAATCGAGCGGCGATAAATTGGCCACTCTTTATTCGAAGCTCGATGCGCCGTTGATTCGGACCGACATACAAACCGCCGAGATGGTGAAGTACGTGGACAACTGCTGGCACGCGCTGAAAATCGGATTCGCGAATGAGATCGGAAATATTTGCAAGGCGCTTTCCATTGACGCTCACGAAGTGATGAAAATTTTCTGCCAGGATAAAAAACTCAACATTTCAAGCGCATATTTGTTGCCCGGATTTGCGTTCGGCGGATCGTGTTTGCCAAAAGATTTGCGAGCGCTTTCTTACAAAGCGAAAATGCACGATTTGGATCTGCCGATCATGACTTCGATTTTGCCGAGCAACGAACTGCAGGTTGCGAGAGGCCTGCAATTGATCATGGAAAAAGGCGACAAGCGAGTTGGCGTTCTTGGATTTAGTTTTAAGGCCGGCACCGACGATCTGCGCGAAAGCCCGATGATCGAAGTGATTGAACGGCTGATTGGCAAAGGATACGACCTGAAACTTTTCGACAAGAACGTAAATCTTGCGAGCCTGGTTGGCGCAAACCGCGATTTTATTCTGAATCGCATTCCTCATATTTCTCGCCTGATGGTGAACGGAATCGACGAAGTTCTGGCGCACGGTCAAACGATTGTGATCGGCAACAAAGATCCCGATTTCACCGGAGTGCAGAAGCGCATGCGTCCCGGCCAGCGGCTGGTGGATTTCGTCCGCATCACTAACGACAGGAGTGAAAATGGCAAGTATGACGGCATCTGTTGGTAGCGAACTAAGAGGCCGCGGCGATTACGGAGATTCGAAGAATCAGATTCTTGAATCGATTCACCGGCTCTACGATTGGCTTGAGAAAAATGATTACCGCGGATACGACACGTTCGATGGGTTGAACGCGAAATATGTTCGCTGGATGACATTTGAAACTCCTCTGTTGCGCACCGTGCTTCAGCAAGGAGTGCGCAGATTTCCTTTGAATTTGCGGCCGCTGGTGGGCGTGCCGAGAAGCCGCTCCACAAAGGGCATGGGTTATATCGCCAAAGGATTTATCCGGCTGCATGAAGCAACCGGCGAAAAACTTTGGGCCGAAAGAGCACAGAGCACCTTGCAATGGCTGATCGAAAAAAAATCGCCGGGTTATTCAGGCGCATGCTGGGGAAATCATTTCGATTATCAGTCGCGCAGTTTTTATTTGCCGAAGGGCGTGCCAACAATTGTGTGGACATCGCTGATCGGCCACGCATTTCTGGATGCGTTCGAACATTTTCAGGACCAGAAATATCTGGACGTTGCGATCAGCGCGTGCGAACACATCGTGCGCGACCTGGATGTGCTGGTGGAAGGCGATGGCGTTTGCATCAGCTACATTCCCACGCAGAACAAGCAGGTTCACAACTCCAATACACTTGGCGGCAGTTTGTTGGCTCGAACTTATTCGTTTACGCGCAATGAGGCATACCGCGCGCTCGCGGAGAAAGCGATTCGATACACGGCGAACCATCAGCGGGCGGATTCGTCGTGGTATTACGGCGAAGCGGCGAATCTGCACTGGGTGGATAATTTTCATACCGCGTACGTTTTGGATTGCTTCAAATATTACAGCGATGCCACCGGCGATCATCAGTTTGAAAAGGAATTGCAAACGCGGATACGACTACTGGAAAAAGACTTTTTTCCTCGCTGATGGAACTCCGCGATATTACGACCACAAAACTTTGCCGATCGACATTCAGTGTTCGTCGCAGGCGATCGACACTCTCGTTTTCTTTCACCAACGCGACCCCGAGAGCATCTCATTGGCGGTAAAAGTGGCGCAATGGACGATCAAGAACATGCAGGATCGCACCGGATATTTTTACTACCGGCGCTATTCGCCGCAATTGGTGAACACAACTCCTACGCTTCACTGGGGACAAGCGACGATGTTTTGCGCGCTGGCCGGCCTGTATAGCTTGCTGTAAGACGGCGAGACTTCAGATTTGAAACGAAAAGTTCTCATCATCGTGGAGAATCTTCCGGTCCCTTTCGATTCGCGCGTGTGGAAAGAAGCTCGTTCGCTCACCGATGCGGGATACGAAGTGACGGTGATTTGTCCTCGCGGCAAAGGGTACGAGACGGGGCACGAAATTCTGGAAGGCGTGCGGATTTACCGGCATCCGGCGCCAAGAGAAGGAAACAGCGCGCTTGGATATGTTTGGGAATATTATTGTGCGCTTTTCTGGGAAAAACTTTATACGTGGTGGGTCTTATTTGCGCCACGGATTTCATGTAATTCAAGGATGCAATCCTCCCGACGATATTTTTCTGATTGCGCTGCCATTCAAACTTTTCGGCGTGAAATATATTTTCGATCATCACGATGCGATTCCGGAACTTTATCTTTCGAAGTACGACAAGCCTGGATTGCTTTACAAAATTCAGGTGAAGCTGGAAAAGTGGACGTACCGTTTCAGCGATGTGGTGATGGCGACGAACGCGAGCTACGCGGATCTGGCGGTGACGCGCGGCGGCCTAGATCCTGCGGATGTTTTTGTGGTGCGCAACGGGCCGGACTTGGCAACGTTCAAAGCAGTTCCTCCGGTGCCGGATTTGAAATACGGCAAGAAATATTTGGTGGGCTACGTAGGCACGATGAGTATTCAGGAAGGCCTGGATATTCTTTTGGATGTGGCGCTGCACATCAAGAATTCCGGACGCGACGACGTGCATTTCACTTGCGTGGGCGGAGGGCCGGCGCTGGCCGAGCTGCGAAAAATGGTGGAGGATAAAGGCCTCGCGGACACAGTTAATTTCACCGGCAGAATTTCCGACGAGCAATTGCTGAAGATACTTTCGACCGCGGACGTTTGCGTGAATCCGGACAAGCCGTGCGAGATGAACGACATTTCCACGATGATAAAAATCATGGAATACATGGCGCTGGGAAAACCGATCGTGCAATTCAACTTGAAGGAAGGCAGATTCAGCGCGCAAGACGCGTCGTTGTACGCCGATAATGCAAATCAGATT
The DNA here is from genome assembly GCA_963785395.1 of uncultured Acidobacteriota bacterium. Lineage (GTDB taxonomy): Bacteria > Acidobacteriota > Terriglobia > Acidiferrales > UBA7541 > DASTCZ01. The sequence continues at coordinate 885,508 of CAWAVH010000005.1, forward strand.
CCGGATTTCGCAGCGAAAATTCTGTGGCTGCTGGATAATCCCGACGCGCGGCAGCGCATGGGCGAATTCGGAATTCGGCGCGTGCGGGAAGAGCTGGCGTGGGAATATTCGTCCAAGAATTTGCTGGCGGCGTATGAAAGAGTATTCAGCAAGCGAAAATAGTTCGAGCGAGATCTCCGGATTGCAGCGCGTACAGCGCGTTTTGCCATGATTTTTCACGAATCCAAACTGCGCGGAGTTTTCGAAATAGAGATCGAGCGCCATCTCGATGAGCGCGGATTTTTCGCTCGTACTTGGTGCAAAAAAGAATTCGAAGAGCACGGACTTGACTCGCGGGTAGCGCAATCGAGCATTTCTTTTAATGCGCGACGAGGGACGCTGCGCGGCGTTCACTATCAAGCGGCGCCAAACGCTGAGACGAAAATCGTGCGATGCACGCAAGGGTCCGTGTACGACGTGGTGCTGGATTTGCGCGGCGAATCGCCGACATTCAAGGAATGGATCTCCGTGATTCTTTCCGCGGAGCAACGCAACATGATTTACATTCCCGAGGGATGCGCGCATGGTTTCCTGACACTGGCCGACAATACCGAAGTGCTGTATCAGATGACGGAATTCTTCGCGCCAGAGTCCGCGCGCGGAGTGCGGTGGAACGATCCGGCATTCGGAATTGTGTGGCCCGAAAAAGTAGAAGTGATTTCAGAGCGCGACAGAATGTATCCGGATTTCAAATAAATTCATGAGACTGCTGCGCGAATTCGATCAGAAAGATTTGGCGGCGACGGGCCGCGAATTATTCGGCTTCGCCGAGGAACTTTTTCCAATTTGCCGCAGCATTACCGGCGATGGAATCCGGCAGACGCTGGCGATGATTCAGAAACGAATTCCACTGCAACTTTCCGAGGTGCCTTCAGGCACGGCCGTCTTCGATTGGAATGTCCCGAAAGAATGGAATATTCGCGACGCGTACGTCCGCGTGCCGGGCGGTGAACGCGTAATCGATTTCGCGAAATGCAATTTGCACCTGGTGAATTACAGCAAGCCGGTTCGCGCGACGATGACGCTGAGCGAGCTGAAGGCGCATTTGTTTACGATTCCCGAAAAGCCGGATTGGATTCCGTACAAAACTTCGTACTACAACGCTGAGTGGGGATTTTGCCTTTCGCACAATCAGCTGCTGGCGATGAAAGATCGCGAATACGAAGTGTGCATCGATTCCACGCTGGAAGATGGAAATTTAACTTACGGCGAATATCTTTTGCCGGGCCGGACTTCGGATGAAATTCTGATTTCTTGCCACGCTTGCCATCCTTCGCTGGCGAATGACAATCTTTCGGGCGTAACCGTTGCGACTTCGCTTGCGAAATTTCTACAAGGAAAAGATCTGCGTTACTCGTACCGATTTTTATTTCTTCCGGGAACAATCGGAGCGATCACGTGGCTCGCGCAAAATAAAGAGGGTGCGAAAAAAATACGGCACGGACTGGTGCTTACGTGCATCGGCGACGCCGGAAACTTCCACTACAAGAAGAGCCGTAGTGGAAGCGCGGAAATCGATCGCGCGACGGCGCATGTTCTGAGCCATCTGACTTCGTCATCGGAGATTTTTGGAATTTTCTCCGTATGGATATGACGAGCGGCAATATTGCTCGCCTGGTTTCAATCTTGCCGTCGGCTGCCTGATGCGCAGCGTGTGGGGAAGTTTTCCGGAGTACCACACATCGGCCGACAATTTGGATTTCATTCGCCCGCAATATCTGGCGGAATCGCTGCGAGTTTGTACCGCGATTGTGGACGTGCTGGAAAAAAACCGGCGTTACCGGAACCTGAGTCCTTTTTGCGAGCCGCAACTCGGCCGGCGCGGCTTGTATGAACGATCGCATAGCAACACTTTGGAAGAAGATATCAACGCGCGTCTCTGGGTGCTGAATCAGTCTGACGGCGAACACTCTTTGCTTGATATCGCGGAGCGATCTGGGTTGGCGTTCCAGATGATTGACGATGCCGCCGAGGTGCTGGTGAAGGGCGGGTTGCTGGAACCGGTTCCCTGAGAGTGTGTGAGCTGAACGCCCCGTTCTTAGCCGGCTTCGCCGAGCTAAGTCATTGAAAATACGATGCATAATTGTAAATTCCAACATAATTCTGGAAAATTGCCTTCACGGGCGATTTTTTCAAGAATTTGAGGTAGTTTTTCGCTCTGTAAGTCTTTTGTAATGAGCACTTACGCGGAATTTTGAGTTAAGTGCTTTAGAATGAACACTTAACTTTTTGAAGGCCTTTTTTTGTTTTGAGACAGCGTTAAGTCCTTTGTTTTCAGCGCGAAATATTATCGGACATCGAACGCGTTTTTTCGCCCTCGGCGATCGGAATAGGTACGGAAAAGGCGTCCTAAAATGAAAAACCCGCGCTTGTTCGGCGCGGGATGCGGTTCTTCCCTGTATGGATAGTCTCATATTCTGAAATTGTTGTCAAGCGAATAATGAGGAGTTTGCAAATATTTTCGCCGCAGCTGCGCTGTGGTGTGTTTGTACCAGAGCGAGAAATGGTTAATGCTAACCCAGCTTCTTTGGTGCCGCCCTATGGGGCTCCGGAGGACTCCTGTTGGGGGAGTTCCCAGCGCTCCCGCGCTGGGCTGACGTTTGGTACCGCGTCGCCTTCGCATTTGCGAAGCTATGCGGGTTCAGGCACGAGAGAGCAGAGTCGACGGCGAAAGTGAAGGCGAAGCCGACAGCAACTGCGATCCTTCGGGCATCCTAATCGGATGCCTCTCAGGATGACGACGAAAGGCGACGGCGAAACTTCGAGGCGGAGCAAAAGAGGCAAAGGCGAAACATTCGGATTACGCGGCGGGCTCTCTTCGTGGCGCGCCGATGGCGCTGCGGCCCGCCGTCGCCTTCGAGCCTGCGAAGGCTATGGCGGGTTCAGGTCCAAGGCGACAGCAGGTCACTCACCTTGGGGGCTGTGGAATGGCTGCAATGTACGGTGGAGATGGGGGTTACTTCCCTGTTCCGAGGTGGTACTAACAGGCTATAGTGGAGTCCAGCGCTGACACCCAATATGTGGAAGACGCCAGCGTTTCCGCGGGTAAATTTGGCTTCGGATTGGCGGGGCGTCCCTAAACCAAAAATGGTCACGACATGAAAATATTGCTTACGGGTCACAAAGGCTACATCGGAGCGGTGGCTGGGCCGATTATTCAGGCGGCCGGTCATGAAGTGGTGGGGATGGATATCGATTTGTTCGCGGGATGCGAATTTGGGAAGCCAGCGGCTGAGATCCCGAACTTGACGCGAGATTTGCGAGACGTGACCAAGAAAGATCTGGCGGGATTCGACGCGGTGTTTCATTTCGCGGCGATTTCAAACGATCCACTGGGCAATTTGAATCCCGAGCTGACCTATTCGATCAATCACCTTGCGACGGTGCGGCTTGCTGAAGCGGCGAAGGCAGCGGGCGTGAAGCGGTTTGTGTTTTCGTCTTCGTGCAGCACGTATGGAGCGGCGGGCGATTCGATTCACGATGAAACGGCGCCGCTGAATCCGGTGACGCCTTACGGCGAATCGAAGATTCTGGCGGAGCGCGATATCGCGCTGCTGGCTGATGATTCGTTTAGCCCTGTGTACATGCGGAATGCGACGGCTTATGGAGTTTCGCCGCGGCTGCGGCTGGATATCGTGCTGAATGATCTGGTGGCGTCTGCGCTTACAACCGGGCGCGTTTTGATTAAGAGCGATGGGACTCCGTGGCGGCCGATTATTCATATTCGCGATATTATTGGCGCGATGCTGGCGGTGGTGGACGCGCCGCGGGAGGCAATTCACAACGAAATTTTTAACGTGGGACGCAACGACCAAAATTACCGGATCAGCGAAATCGCGGAGATTGTCGCCGCGACTGTGCCCGGCTCGCGCGTGGAATATGCGCCGGGCGGGTCACCGGATCTGCGGTGTTACCGAATCAGCTGCGACAAAATTAATCGCAAAGTTCCTGGATTTAAGGCGCAGTGGACTGTGAAGCTGGGCGCGAAGGAACTTTACGACGCGTATCGCGAAGCTGGGCTTTCGGTGGCTGAAATTGGGCGCGGGCGGTACGTGCGGATGAACCGGATTACGGAGCTTCTCGATTCGGGACAGCTGGACAATTCGCTGCGGTGGACGCGATCCCAAAATGGTAACGCTTCGGTCAAAAACGCCAGTGCGGATCAGACTTCAGAACTTCGACCGGTTTAGACTATAGAAGAAGAGACGCGGCCCAGCGTTGAGCTCAACGGAAGTGTGCGGTAGATTCAGAACAAGGACGCATTGGACCGCTTCGCAAATTTGGATGCCTGGATGCGCACCGCGAGTGTGACTGTAAGGGCGGTAGCTTGTTCGGAAGCTCCAGCTGGCAATCCAAAAGACTGCTAAGACGCAGGAATATTCGCCGCCGAAACCTTAACGATCGACTTACCCCATCGCATATTTTGGAGCCCACTTGGAAACCATGACCATTCCGAAAGAGAAAGAGATGAGCCGGCAAGATGGGAGCCACTCGTGCCGGTTCTGCGCTGCAAAATTGCAGCGGACATTTATCGATTTGGGTTTGTCTCCGCTGTGCGAAACGTATCCCGCGGCAGCGGATTTGAATCGCGGCGAAATGTATTACCCGCTGCATGTGTATGTTTGCGAGCGATGTTTTCTGGTGCAACTGGGCGAATACGAATCGGTGGAAAATATTTTTAGCGACTACGCATATTTTTCGAGCTATTCGGATTCGTGGCTGAAGCACGCTGAAAATTATTGCGAGTTGATGCGGGAGCGGTTCGGATTGGGCGAGCAAAGTTTTGCCGTAGAAGTGGCGAGCAACGACGGCTATCTGCTGCAATATTTCGTAAAACAGCGGGTGCCAGTGCTGGGGATTGAACCGGCGGGGAACGTGGCGAAAGTGGCGGAAGAAAAAGGCGTACCGACGCTGGTGCGATTTTTTGGCACGCAGCTGGCGAAGGAATTGGCGACGCAAGGAAAAAGCGCGGATTTGCTGCTGGGAAATAACGTGCTGGCTCAGGTTCCCGACCTGAATGATTTCGTGGAAGGCTTGCAAATTCTGCTGAAGCCGGATGGCGTGCTGACGCTGGAATTTCCTCATCTGCTGCAACTGATTGAGCGCAGCGAGTTCGACACGATTTATCACGAACATTTTTCGTATTTTTCGATGCTGACTACGATTCGAATTATGGAGGCGCACGGGCTTCGGGTATTCGACGTGGACGAATTGCCGACGCACGGCGGATCGCTTGCGCGTTTACGCGTGCAAAAGCGGCAGCCGCGCTCATGAAATCAAGGCGAGCGTGCAGAGAGTTGTGGACGCGGAGAAAAAAGCGGGATTGGATTCGGCCAAGGGCTATGAAGATTTTGCGAAGCAAGTGAAGCGAACGAAATTGGAGCTGATGAATTTTCTGGTTACGGCGGCGCGCGAGGGAAAAGCGGTGGCTGGTTATGGCGCTCCCGGGAAAAGCGCGACGCTGCTGCATTATTGCGGCATCGGAAAAGATTTGATCGCTTACACGGTGGATCGCAGTCCGCATAAACAGGGACGATTTCTGCCGGGGAGCCACATCCCGATTTATCATCCGGATCGCATTCGCGAAACGAAACCGGATTACGTGGTGGTGCTTCCGTGGAATTTGAAAGATGAAATTATCGGGCAATTGCAATACATCCGCGAGTGGGGCGGAAAATTCGTGGTGCCAATTCCGACGGTGACGATATCTTGATCCTGAGCGCGGAGAGAGGCAGCGGCATATGAAAGTTGTGCTTTTTTGCGGCGGCGCGGGAATGCGGCTGCGCGGATATTCGGAAGACGTGCCGAAGCCGATGGTGACGATTGGATCGCGGCCAGTGCTGTGGCACGTGATGAAATACTACGCGCACTTCGGTCACAAGGATTTCATTCTGTGCCTGGGATACAAGGCGAACGCGATCAAGAATTATTTTCTGGAATACGAGGAATCGGTTTCAAATGATTTTGTGCTGTCGCAGGGCGGCACGAAAATTGGAGTTCATGCAGAGAGATATCGACGACTGGCGGATTACGTTCGTCGATACAGGATTGCATTCAACGATCGCGGACCGGTTGCGGCTGGTGGAACCTTATCTCGACGGCGAAGAGATGTTTCTGGCGAATTACAGCGACGGGCTGACGGATTTTCCGCTGCCGCAGATGATCGATACTTTTTCGAAGCGCGATAGTTACGCTGCGTTTCTTTCGGTGCAGCCGCGGTCGAGCAGTCTGGATACGGTGCAGATTGCGCCTGATGGAACTGTGACCGCGATTCAAACGATGAAGCAGGCCAACGTGGTTGTGAATGGCGGGTACTTCGTTTTGCGCAAGCAGGTATTCAAATATATTTCGCCGGGCGAAGAACTTATTTATGAGCCGTTCCGGCGAATGATTGCAGAAGGCAAAGTGTGGACGCAGAAATACGACGGATTCTGGCAGCACATGGATACGTTCAAGGACAAACAAATTTTGGATGAGCTGGATGCTTCGGGCGAAGCCCCGTGGCGCGTGTGGAAGAATGGGAATGCGCCTTCGAAGGGGATCGCGTGATCAAGCTGGCGTTACCGGCAAAGCGGACGGAATCCTTTGACGTGCTTTGCCTTGGCGCGCATTCGGACGATATTGAGATCGGTTGCGGCGGGACGGTGTTGGATCTGAAAAAGAAATTCCCACACTTGAGATTTCATTGGGTGGTATTTAGCGGCGTGGGAGTGCGCGGGAAAGAAGCTTCGAAATCGGCGAAATTATTTACCGCGGGCAGCAAGACAAAGGTAATTCTGAAAACCTTTCGCGACGGATTTTTTCCGTATCGCGGCGCTGAAGTGAAAGAGTTCTTCGAGAAATTGAAAGGGCAGGTAAATCCGGATTTGATTTTTACGCACTGGAGCGGCGACGCACATCAGGATCATCGGCTGATTTCGGAACTGACTCGAAACACTTTTCGCGATCATCTGATTCTGGAGTACGAAATTCCAAAGTACGACGGCGATATGGGGCGGCCAAGCGTGTTCGTGCCGCTTGCGCCTGAAATTTGCCGGACAAAAGTGCGGCATTTGATGAGTGCGTTTGGAACGCAGCGGAGCTAAGCGATGGTTTCGCGAAGACACGTTCATGTCGCTGATGCGACTGCGCGGAATGGAATGCAATTCGCCGAGCGATCACGCTGAGGCATTTCATTGCCGCAAAATGGTGCTGTGAAAAGTTTCAGGGAGCATGGAAATGAATATTTTTTCTAATTCGCGGATGAGCGACGACGAACGGCGACGGGAAATTTATCGCGGGTCAGTGTTTCTTCATGCGCCGTGCGCGGGCGCGCTAAAACTTTGCGGACTGGCGAAGGAATTGACCGAGGAAGCGTTCCGTCCGCTGAAACCGGTGACGGTACACGAGACTATGCCCGCGGAAAAGTGCGCAGAAATCCTCGGCGTGCTAAAGCCGAAATTTATTCACCATCCGAGCGCGAAAGAATATCTGAAGCAGATGCTTACCGAACTGGGCTGCGATCTTGAGAAAACTTATTTCGATGTGCCTCGCATGCGCACTGCATTTCCAGGAGATTATTTGAAATCGGGAATCGCGTACGCATTTCATCCGCATCGCGACACCTGGTATTCCGCGCCTTTTTGCCAGATTAATTGGTGGATGCCGATTTACGAGCTTGATCCGGAAAACTGCATGGCGCTGCATCCGAGATATTGGGACACGCCAGTAAAAAATGGCTCGAGCGAATACAACTATCACAAATGGAATTTGGAAAGCCGAAAGAGCGCGGCGCAGCACGTGAAGACTGACACGCGCGTGCAGCCGCACGCAGAAGACCCGATGGAATTGGAGCCGCAGCTGCGGCTGGTTTGCGGCGTGGGAGCGGCGTACTCATTTTCAGCTGCGCAGATGCATTCCACTGTGCCGAACACAACGGGAGCGACGCGGTTCAGTATCGATTTTCGGACAGTACATCTCGACGATGTGTGGAAGCGGAGCGGAGCGCCGAATATCGATTCAGCATGTACCGGAACTACGATGGGCGATTACTTGCGGGGAAGCGACCTCTCGCATCTTCCAGAAGAGTCGATGGCGCCGTATCAAGACGGCACGGAATTGAAGTACGTACTCGCGCCCGCGAAATAAATTGAATTGTTACGAACCGCGCAGGATTTCAAGGTGAACCTAAAGTGAATTCGCAACGAACGAAAACAAACGGACACGCCAAGAAGGAGAAAGAGAGCGCAGTGGCCACGCCGGCGCTTGCGGCTCTCGGATTGCAGACTCCTGAGTGGGCTTATTTCAAGGGAGACGTGCGTCCGTGGGCAGACGCGACGCTGCACGTTTCAACCGAAGCTGTGAACCGAGGTCTGAATGTTTTCGAAGGCTTGAAGGGATATTGGAGCGCGGACGAAAAAAAGTTTGGAATCGTGCAACTGCGGCGGCATTACGAAAGGCTTAGACATTCGGCGCAGCTTCTATATATTCCCGTGCCGGTTTCGTATGAAGAATTTGAGAATGCGAGCATTAAGCTGCTGCGAAAACTTTACGGACCGGATCGAGACATGTGGGTGCGCGCGTCGCTGTATGTAGTGGAGGGACACTGGGGCGAAGGCACGGTTGCGGATCTTGTGCTTACGGCGTACCACCAGAAAAAAACTCCGCCGGCGCCGATCAAAATTGGAGTGAGCACCTGGCAACGATCGAGCGACAACACTGTGCCGCCGCGAATTAAAACGAGCACGAATTATCAAGTGGCGCGACTGGCGCGAATCGAAGGGCGCGCGCGCGGATGCTCGGAAATGATCCTGCTGAATCAATCTGGCAGAGTGGCTGAGGCTACCGGCGCTTGCGTGCTGGTGGTGCGCGACGGATGCGTGATCACTCCACCCGCTACTGAGGGACGGCTGGAAAGTATTACGCTCGAAATTGTGGAGAAAATCTGCAAGTCGCTTTCGATACCGTTTGTCGAGCGGCCGATTGATCGCACGGAGCTGCGCATCGCAGATGAAATTCGGTTGGTAGGAACGCTTGCGGAGATGACTCCTGTTTCGTGGATGGACGATTACGAATTGCCGGCGAAGTCGCCGCTCACTGACGCGATTGCGGAGACGTTTTGGAAAGCTGTGCGTGGAATCAAGGCGCATCCCGCCATTGAACTGACGATCGTTTAGAAACAAGCGACGCAGCGAATTCTGATGAATTCCCAAGCTCCATTCGTCACGGTGGTAACGCCGTTTTACAACACCGGAGATTTTCTCGCGGAATGTATCGAAAGCGTGCTGGCGCAGTCTTACGAAAATTGGGAATACGTTCTTCTGAATAATTGCAGCACGGATCGATCGGTGGAAGTGGCGGAGCATTACGCGAAGCTGCATCCGGGAAAAATTCGGCTTGAGCACAACGAAAAATTATTGCCGCAGGTGCAGAACTACAATCGCGCGCTAACTTTTGTTTCGCCGAAGAGCAAGTATTGCAAATTCGTGCAGGCGGACGATTGGATGTATCCGCAATGTATCGAGCTGATGGTGGAAGTTGCGGAGCGGGATCCTTCGGTTGGCGATTGTGGGTTCGTACGGCCTGGAAGGACGCGTGGTGCAGTTCGATGGGCTTCCCTACTCTTCGCAGGTGGTGAGCGGACGCGACGTTTGCAGATTGTTTTTTCTGGAAGGGTTTTACATGTTTGGCTCGCCCACGCAGTTGCTGTTGCGGTCGGAAATCGTGCTCGGGCGCGCGCCTTTCTACGATGAGTCCTACATTCCGTTTGAGGATGCGACCGTCATTTTCGAATTGCTGGAGAAGTGCAATTTTGGATTCGTTCATCAGGTGCTCACGTTCAGCCGGCGAGACAATGCGTCGACGATGCAGCGGCTTCTGGATATCGATTGTCCCGAAGCGTTTCAACTGATGATGATGCGCGATTTCGGTGCGAAGTTTTTGGAACCGCAGGAGTACCGCGAGCAGCTGAGGAAACGCGAGCGGGTGTACGCTCAAGTTTTGGTAGAGGGAATGGTCGCGATGCGCGGCGACCAGTTTTGGAAATTCCATACGCCGATGCGAAAGCGGATGGGTTACACATTTGGATCGGGGCACACGTGGAGATTATTTCTGGGCGCGTTGTCTGACGTCGTGCTGAATCCTAAAAAGGGGCTTGGACTTTTCTATCACGGCTTGCGAAATTCGAGCCATTAACAGCAGCGCGCCGGATCATAAGTTTCTGCGAACCGAGAGGAAAACGCATCAAATCATGAAAGCCGATTTAGAAGAATTGTACAAATATCGCGAGCTGCTTTACATGATCACCTATCGCGATATCAAGGTGCGGTACAAGCAATCGATCATGGGATTTTTGTGGGCGCTGCTGATGCCGATCCTGATCGTGATGGCAGGAGTGGTGGTGCGTTACGCGTACACTCTTGCATCGCATCAGCCACTGCAAACGGCAGATATCGCGAGCGTCGCGGTGAAATCGCTGCCGTGGGCATTTCTGGTTTCGAGCATCCGGTTTTCGTGTAACAGCCTGATCGGGAATCAAAATTTCGTGACGAAGATTTATTTTCCGAAAGAGATTTTTCCGATGGCCTCTGTGCTTGCGAGTTTGTTCGACCTGTTTGTGGCTTCCGCGGCGTTGCTGATTTTTCTGATCGCGATGGGGACCGGGATCAGCGCATCGCTAATTTGGGTTCCGCTGCTGCTGCTGACGATGGTAGTGATGGCCACGGGCATCGGAATGATCGTCGCGGCGGCAAGCCTTTTTTTTCGTGACGTGAAATTTATTGTGGAAGTGCTGCTTACTTTCGGAATTTTCTTTACCCCGGTTTTTTACGAAGTGTCGATGTTCGGCGACAAACGGAAATGGATATTGCTGAATCCAGTGAGCCCGCTTTTGGATGGCTTAAGCGCAAGCGTTGCGCGTCATCAAACGCCCGACCTTTTGTGGTTCGCTTACAGCTTTGCGTTTGCGTTCGCGATGCTTCTGGGCGGATACGTGTTCTTCAAACATTTGGAGCCGGCGTTTGCGGAAAGCATTTAGGCGGGAGAATCTAGATGTCTAACGTCGCGCTCCGCATGGAGCACGTGTACAAAAAATTTCGCAAGGGCGAGATGTACAACTCCCTTCGCGATTTGCTGCCCGCATTGACAGGAAGAATGTTCCAGCAGCGCGAGCTGGAAGAAGGCCATCACGATTTCTGGGCGTTGCAGGACCTTTCATTTGAAGTGCCGCATGGCGAAGCATTTGGAATTATCGGGCACAACGGAGCAGGGAAAAGCACGGCGCTAAAAATTCTGAGCAAGATTATGAAGCCCACCAAGGGCTCGATGGTGGTCGACGGGCGGCTTTCGGCGCTAATCGAGGTGACCGCAGGATTTCACCAGGACCTCACCGGCCGTGAAAATATTTATCTCCACGGCACGATTTTGGGAATGTCGAAAAGTGAAATCACTTCGAAGCTTGACCAGATCATCGCGTTTTCTGGCCTCGAAGATTTTATTGATACGCCCGTAAAGCGATATTCATCTGGAATGTACGCACGCCTCGGATTTTCAGTAGCCGCGCACGTTGATCCGGAAGTTTTGATCGTCGATGAAGTGCTGAGCGTGGGCGACTACGTATTTCAGCGAAAGTGCGTTAATCGCATGAAAGATGTGATCAAGAGCGGAGCCACGGTTCTCTTCGTCTCGCACAATCTCACAACGGTTGCGGAGTTCTGTCACCGGTGTCTGCTGCTGGATAAGGGCCGCTCGCTCATGATCGGGCCGGCGCCGGAAGTTATTTCCGCGTACCTCGATCGGTCGCGAAGCGCGCACGATTCAAATTCTAGCTCGAGCCCGGTATCGATCACGAAAGTTCAAGTCAGAAATGAATTCGGTGCATGCACGCGGTTTCAAGCGGGAGAGAAAGCCTGGATTGATATTGAGATTGCGGCGCGGAAGCGTTGCACAAAACTTTCCGTCTCGCTCTACATTATCGATGATGCGCATCAGGACATCTTCAACACGTCGACGGAGCGCCTCGGACTCGGAAACTTCACGCTGGAAGAGGGCGAGAGTTACGCGTGCACGTACGAATTGAATTTAAATATGGCGGCGGGAATGTATCACCCGTCGGTTTTGGCGTACCGGTACGACAATCAAACGATGTATGACAAGTGGGAACCCGCGGCTACGATTTATGTAAGCTCCGATGACGACGTGCGGGGATTCGTGCATTGCGCACCCGAAGTTATCCGGCATGAGATTGTGGCGGCACCGAATGCGAGCCTCGCTTCAACCACGCGAAATCCTGAAGGCCAGACAAAACGCCAGACAGAATAGTTTTTACGCCAGCATTCATTCTCAAATTGATCGTGCCGCAGAGTTTTTTTTCCACATAGGCTCCTTCGGATTCTGGCGCGCCTTTCGCGTCGCTGAGTAATGTTCAAAAAGATTCTTACGATCCTTTGCGCGTCTTCGGCACTGGCGCTGGGACTCTTAAGCTGCGCCGCGACATCTGGAACTGTCGTGATCGAATGGAAAGACGTCCACCAGCAGATTGACGGCTTCGGCGCATCGAGCGCCGATTCCTACGAACCTCTGCCAGCCGAGATGGCCGATTTTTTCTTCACCACGTCAGGAGTTGGGCTCTCACTTTTGCGGGCGCAGGTCGTCGCGAGCGCAGCGGACTGCAAGACCCTGTTTGGCGCGGACGGAGGAACTTGCGCGGATAATCCGTCAGGCGCCACGACACTTCTGGGAGAACTCGCAATCGCCAAGCAAGCGGTTGCTCGCGGCGTGACCGTGTGGAGTACGCCGTGGACTCCGCCTGCATCCATGAAGAGCAATTCATCGGCAATCAAGGGCGGTTCCCTTTTACGCGCTGATTATTCCGCGTGGGCTGCGGCGATGGCGGGCTACGTGAAATTCATGAACGCCAATGGAGTGCCGATCTACGCGATCAGCGTACAAAATGAACCGGACATCGCGCAGGATTACGGCTCCGCGATTTACACAGCGCAGGAATTTCGAGATTTCGTGCCGGTGTTACATTCCGCGCTTCAGGCAGCCGGTGTGGGATCCACGAAGATAATGATCGCCGAAGCTTCTCAATGGAATTTCAATCTGCCAGACTTTGCGTTGAGTGACAGCTCTGTGGCTGGGGACATCGACATCATCGCGGCGCATGGTTACGGTCCGCGGCCGATTGTTGCTCCCGCGAATCACGGAAAACGCGTTTGGCAGACGGAAGATAGCAGCCAATCGCCGAATTACGACGGCAGCATCTACGACGCACTTTCGTGGGCGTCAAAGATCCACACCTACCTCACAGTTGCGAATGTCAATGCCTGGCATTGGTGGTTTCTCTCGGATGGGCCAAAGTATGGCAACGGAACTGACAACGCAGCGCTCACGGATATCAATCTGAAATATCCCAAACGCGCCTACGTGATTGGGCAGTGGAGCAAATTTGTCCGACCCGGCTGGAGCAGGATCGGCGTGAGCTATCAATCCAGTTCGCTGCAGGTTTCGGCGTTCAAGGATTCTCAGAATCAATCGTTCGCGATCGTCGTAGTAAATTCCGGCAACAAATCCGTTTCGCAGACGTTTTCGATGAATGGCTTCGCTTCGGCCTCTGTGATTCCGTGGATTACGTCCTCGAAACTTTCGCTGGCTTCGCAGGCTCCAGTTTCGGTGAGCGGCGCGAGTTTTACATATTCGCTGCCGGCGTCAAGTGTCACCACTTTTGTGGGAATGGCGTCGAACTAGCCTTTGAATACTTCGACCGAGCTGAGCAGCATTTCGAACGCTCGCATCGGATGCCGCTCGCACGGCGAGCAATTGGAACTGACGCGTCTCAGGCGCGAAAAATGTCCGCGAATGCTTCAGCCCGCGCCGCAATCGTCTTGCAAGATTGCTTTGCTGACCCCATACGACGGCGGCAATCTGGGCGATGCAGTGATTCAAGATTCGCTGATCGCGAATCTTCGGCTGCGATTGCCAGACGCGCAATTCTCGGCGATATCACTTAGCGGCGAAAGTTTCGTGCAGCAGCACGGCGTAGCGTCAACATTTCCCCTCTGCGTGACCGACCGCCCGTTTTACGGTATGGCTCGCGAATCGCTGGCGGAGCGGATCGGGCAAAGTGACGGCGACACCGGATACCCGACTGGGAATGAAGATCGCACGCAAGCAAGCAGCCTGAAGGGTTCATTGAAAGCGATCCCGATACTTGGGTCCGCGCTGAGAATAGTTCGCAACTTTGTAGTCACAGCTGTAGGCGAATTTCGTCACTCAATCGGCGGATACCGTTTTCTTCGCACACAAGATCTGTTGATCGTCTCAGGCGGCGGCCAGTTCGACGAAGAATGGGGAGGCCCCTGGGGACATCCTTTCGCGCTCTTCAAATGGGGGCTGCTGGCGAGGATGGCAGGCGTTCCCGTTGCGATTCCTAGCGTGGGCACAGGGCGTGCGACTTCCAAAACTTCTCGATGGCTAATGTCCGCGGCGCTTCGCATGGCGCGATATCGTTCGTATCGCGATGAAAATAGCAAAACTGTCGCTGGCAGCCTATCGAATCGAGCTACTCACGATTCGGTGATCGCCGATCTGGCATTCAGCATTCCCGCATCGGAGTTGCCGTCGTCTGGAATGGTTCGTTCGATCTCGCAGGGCCGCAAAATAATCGCCATAAGTCTAATCGCATACGCCAAACCGGGGAAATGGCCGCGCCAGGATCGCGCAGTGTACGAGAGATACATCGGGGAAATCGTGCGGCTTGTGTCGCTGCTCATCGCAGCCGGATATTTTCTCGTGATCGTTTCTTCATCGCTCGGCGACGACGATCGCGTGATTCCTGAAATCCTGAATCTTCTCGATGAAGACGTGAAAAAGAAAGTGCCCGAACAATTTTACGTTCCTGCAATCGCAAACTGGAAAGATCTCGCCGCGGCGCTTTCGGAATCCGATGTATTAATTGCCAGCCGGCTTCATAGTGTCGTGCTGGGGTTCGATACGGATACGCCTTCCATCGCGATATCGTTCAATCCGAAAGTGAACTGGGTGATGGAAGACTTCGGCCAAACGAAATATCTATTCGACATTCATCAATTCAGGGCCGAAAACATAACGGAAGCAGTCGCGTCGCATCGACAAAGATAGGCGCCAGGTGATCGAACAGATTCAGCAACGCCGGCGCACACTACTTCCCGCATCCGAATTGCAGTACGATGCGCTGGCCGCCCTCGCCACAACCAAACATGGAACGCGCCAGCTACAGCCGCCACCGGGAGCCGTGACTCATGCCGGCTAACGCCAATCCGTCTCTATTGCATCCGCGGCCTTACCCGGTGCGGCTTTCGCTTGTGATTCCCAATGTACAACGAGGAATCGGTTGTCCCACATCTGCGCGCGGCTCTGAGCGATTTCATGGCGGAGCTGGGCTGCGAATCGGAAGTAATTTTGGTGAACGACGGGAGTCGCGATGCAACGCTCCAGCAAATCGTGGAGTGGGCGCAGCAGGACGCTCGAATCAAAGTCATCAACTTGTCGAGAAATTTCGGACATCAGATCGCCTCAACCGCAGCGCTGGATTACGCAACCGGCAATGCCGTAGTTTTGCTGGACGCCGATCTCCAGGACCCGTTGAATGTGATCCACCAGATGATTGAGCGCTACCGCGAAGGCTATGACGTGGTTTACGGCCAGCGCGAAGCGCGGCGCGGCGAGACATTCTTCAAGCGCTCCACCGCGTGGCTTTTTTATCGGTTCATGAAAACTTTTGTGCATAAAGACCTGCCTGTAGATGCGGGCGATTTTCGTTTGCTCTCACGCCCGTGTCTCGAAGGGCTTCAGCAAATGCGAGAGACGCATCGCTTTCTACGCGGCATGGTTGCGTGGGTGGGATTTCCGCAAATTGGCGTCTCCTACGAAAGATCGCCGAGGGTGGCGGGTTTAACAAAGTATACGACCAGAAAAATGCTGCAATTTGCGTGGACCGCCGCCACTTCGTTTTCGATTCTCCCACTGAAGGCAAGCACAGTTCTAGGGGTCATCATCACGCTGATGGGATTGGAAGAGGCAATTCGCGCCGTTCTCTCGAAAATCTTTAACTGGTACACCATTCCCGGATGGTCGTCACTTACTGTGCTGATCAGCATTTTGGGCGGCGCCACCCTGATGAGTATCGGCGTCCTGGGCGAGTATGTCGGAAAATTATACGAGCAGAGCAAGAACAGGCCCCTCTATCTGGTCTCGCAGACGGTAAACATAGGGACTAAAGCCGAAGCTGAGTCGCGATTCGCGTCAGCGGACAAACGCTGAAGCGTTTCCGGCTCGATCTTCATACGATCCCGTGTATGGAACCACCGAAAAACTAATTTCAAGTATCTCAGCAACTTTTTAGGTGCTTCTGTGTTTGTACCCGCAATGTCGGAAAAATGTTCGTAGAGGTTCCTTTCATCACGCATGCGGAGCGCTGGCTCGCGGCAGCCGGCATGGCACCCGTGCGTCCGGTGCCGTTAGCCGGTTCCATCTTGCATTCAGCGCTATTCCTCCACGCCCAGAAAATCGTGATGACACGATTTCTGTTGCTATGGCTATTGCTCGCTGTCTTTTATAGCGGTGGCTGGATTTTTCTCAGCGGTTTCAGCAATCCAACACCTGTTTCGCCCGCCAGGCAAGGCGCGTCGGCGCTCAGACTCTAAAAATCGCCGGAAATTCAGCCTGATCGATGGACTGGCTGGCGCAGCATTTCTTCTTTTTTTCTTCTTCTATATTTTTGTAATTTTCCATAAAGAGGATTTCGCCTATTACGACGATGACGTGATGACGGAATACTCCGTGCAGGGCGTGAATTACGCGCCTCCGATCTGGCCCGATATCGGGAGGTTTTTCCCGCTCGCGGATCAGGAATTCAATGTGGTCCGGTACGTCACGCGATCCCCCATCGGATATCACGCGCTGGCAGTCGTCGAGCTTGCGATTCTTCTTGTCGTTTTGTTTTTCGTTCTTGAAAGACTAAGGCTGCGCTATCGCTTCTTGATCATGGCCGCGGCGATGCTCGGCCCAAGCTTCATAATTCCCTTTACCGGGTTCGTTTATCCCGAGAGAAATGTTTTGTTCTGGCTGGCCATCATGGTGTTGTGCCTGCAGCGGTACACGAAGACGAACGCCAGCATTTATTTCGTGGGATGCCTTCTAGCGACGCATTTCGCTCTCTACTACAAAGAGACGGTGGTTCTGTTCGTGGTCGCGTACGCCGTCACGCGCATACTTCTGCAGTTCGATGCAGCGCGGCGTGCGAGTCGGCGTTCGTGGTTACAACTCGCGCGTGAGAATTCGCTCTCGATCGGAATTCTCGCGGTATCGACCATCTACGTGGTTCTGTTTCTTGTGGTCATGCTTCCACACCACAGTTCTGAATACATCGCCGAGCACAGCGAAGCTCTAAAAGACGTGCTTTCGGCCTATCTGCATTTTGATTGGCTGCCTTTTGTGTTCGTTCCGGTGCTCGCTATTCGATTCGCGCGCTTCTTTATTTCTGGAGCCAAGCTCGATCTGCTCTGGGACTCTCTTGGCGTGGGAGCGGCTGCCTACTACTTCACGATTTTGGCGCTGCGGCTGAATGCCGGCAATTACATGGCGCCGGTGGACTTTTTCGCGCTGTTGTATCTGGCGATTATCGTGTCGGCCTGGGTGGCAAAACCAACCCATCTTCGGATAGCGCTCGTCGCAATCGCCGTTGCCGCCTTCATGATTCATGATGCCGCTTACTCCGCGTTTCGCATGGTGGAGCGAAAAGAAACAATCTCCACGAAAGTGCAATTGGCCGAATTCCTGGATAAATACGCTCCAGACGACTAGAAGCGGCACGATCGACGTGTTCTTCCCGTACGCAAGTGCGTTCCACTTGATGGGATTTTCGGATTTCCTGCAGTACAAAGGTCTTCGTCTTGCCTCTCAGAATGCGGCCGCCTCGGGTGCGAGTCCTCAACTCGTCATCAAGGGCACCGGCGTTTATCCAAACAACCGCTGTATGGATTACAGAGCCTTTCCCTGCATCCATGAAGAACAAGCCGGCGCTGGCTCCTTGATCATCGTGTTGCCGGAAGATCACGCCTCCGCGCTGGATGTCCAAAACATGAGCAAAGACTCGAGCCTGCTTTTCTCGCTGGATCCGCCAGACTCTTGCACGAAGCAAGGGTCATGGCTCCGCTCTCTGCATGCCATCTCGTCCGAATTCTCCGTGACGCCTTTGCCGGACCGTTGGCTATGCATCGACGTCTTCAAAAAACGGCCAGACAGCGCCGGCGCACAAAAACATTTGTAGTGGTTGCGCTGTCAGCAAAGCATCCTGGCTATCCGGATTGTTCCGAATGTCATCACAACAAATCCATCTAGCCTTGACTTTTCACCCAACTTCCGTAAAGCGTTGCATTTGAATTCACGTGAGAGTAATTCGCTTTCGCTCAGCGCGGCTCCCATCGGATGAAAATTAGCGTCATCGTATGCACTCATAATCGCTGCGCGCTGCTGGCGAAGGCGCTCGATAGCCTCGCCGCGTCCAAATTGCCTGGCTCTGTCGATTGGGAAATTCTCGTTGTCGATAACAATTCGAACGATCAGACTCGCACGACCGTAGAAGAAGTTTCCCGTCGCTATCCGGGCCGGTTCGTCTACATATTCGAATCGCATCCGGGCAAGTCGTATGCGCTGAACACGGGCGTACGCCAGGCAAAAGGCGAAGTCATCGCTTTTATGGACGACGACGTAACCGCTGAGCCGTCGTGGCTGGAAAATCTCACATCAGTTCTGCACGGCGACACCTGGGCCGGAACGGGCGGCAGAACTTTGCCTGCAAATCAGGTGTCACCTCCTCGATGGCTGGCAATGGAGGGCCCGTACAATCTGGGCGGTGTAGTTGCCGCGCAATTTAATTTGGGCGATGCGCCGGTGGAACTTCGCGATGCTCCCTTCGGCGCGAACATGGCGGTCCGCAAGAAAATGTTTGAAAAGTACGGATACTTCCGCACTGATCTGGGCCCCAGTCCTGATTCCAGAATTCCGCGTCCGAATGAAGACACAGAATTCGGCCGCCGCTTGATGGCTGCTGGAGAGCGCTTGCGTTATCAGCCGGACGCAATCGTCTATCACCCCGTCTTGGAATCGCGCATGAATAAAGAGTATTTGCTGACATGGTGGTTCGATCTCGGACGGGCAGGAATTCGTGAGTTAAAACAGCGTCCTGACATTTGGGGAATGCCGCGATTCTATTTCACCAGCGTCAAGATTGCTTTTGCGCTTTTGCTTCCGGCAACACTCAAATGGATTTCGTCCGTGAATCCGCAACGCAGGTTTTATTCCAAGTGCTGGGTCTGGTCGAGGGCGGGCCAAATTGTTGAACTTTACCGCCTGGGAAGTACTCCGAAGCCCAAAGATGATGTTGCCACTCAGACGCGCTGAAGAATTGACCTCTCGCCGATGAAAATCACCGTCATTTTATGTACCTACAATCGCTGCCAGAGTTTAAGGACAGCTCTAGATAGCGTTGCATCGTCCGCATTCCCTAATTCGACGGATTGGGAAGTCCTGGTGGTAGACAATAATTCAACCGATGCAACTTCTGATGTTGTGAAAGACTTCTGTCATCGAAGCCCTCAGCATTTTCGGTATTTGTTCGAACCAAAGCAGGGCAAATCCAACGCGCTGAATGCAGGCGTCAGGAACACAAATGCCTATATTATTGCGTTTATGGATGACGACGTCACGGTCGATCCCGACTGGCTGTGCAACCTAACAAAGGTCCTCGACTCCAGCGAGTGGGCTGGCGCTGGAGGTCGCATTCTTCCCAACTGGATGTGTGCGCAACCGCCGTGGTTGTGGTTTGACGGTCCACACCCTCTCGCCCCATTTGCGGTGTTCGATCTCGGTACAGACGGTCACGCGCTAGCCGAGCCGCCATTCGGAACCAACATGGCTTTCCGACGGGAGGTGTTTCAAAAGTACGGCGGATTTCGCGAAGACATGGGACCCTGCCCCGGCAGCCAACGCCAGAATGAGGATACGGAATTCGGGCGCCGATTGATGGCTGCCGGAGAACGCTTGTGGTACGAACCGTCCGCGGTGGTTCATCATCCGGTCACCGAGGCGCGCGTTCAGAAAAAATATCTTCTCAAGTGGTGGTTCGATAAAGCGCGCGCGGACATTCAGGAATTTGGAATCCCAACTTCGACAAAATGGGTTATCGCAGGAGTTCCGCTGATTTTGTTTCGCAGGCTCGCGGTGTGGACTGTGAAATGGATTTTTACGGTTGACCCTTCGCGGCGTTTCCACGCAAAAGTAAACGTGTGGGGAAAACTCGCCGAGATTGAAGAATGCTATCGAGAGTCGCGCGCCAATTCGGCTCCATCAGAGAAACATCCGGGCATCATATAAGGATTCCGTGCGCAAGTTTCTTCGTTTCCACAGTTTCAAACTCTGCAGATTCTAATCCCTTAAAGAGACTATAAAATATGGCTACTTGTGATGTGGTGGTGTTGGGTGCCGGGCCTTACGGCCTTGCTGCGACCGCGCATTTACGCGGAGTGAAGGGTCTTGAAGTTCGGACCTTCGGCGAGCCGATGGATTTTTGGAAATCGCACATGCCTGAAGGCATGTTCTTGCGATCTCCGTGGGCGGCTTCACACATTTCCGATCCACAAACATCTCTTACGATGGATGCGTTTCGCGATTCTGGTCAGCAGATTCCCGTCCCGATTCCGCTCGATAAATTTGTGGAGTATGGGCTATGGTTTCAAGGTCAAGCGGCGCCTAACGTGGAGCGCCAAAAAATTGTTCGCGTTGAACGCAACGGTACAGATTTTCGCCTCTTCGTTGATACCGGCGAAGAATTTCACTCCCGCCGCGTCGTCATCGCCGCGGGCATCGGTTCATTTGCGCAGCGCCTGTCTCAATTTGCGGGGCTGCCGCCAGAATCCGTAGGCCACGCTTCCGATCAGCGCGATGTGAAACGATTCAGCGGAAAAAATATTGCAGTGATTGGCGCGGGCCAGAGCGCGCTGGAATCCGCCGCGCTGTTACATGAAGCTGGAGCCCACGTGGAAGTAATTGCACGCACACCCGCAGTTCATTGGCTAGGTTGGAGAGCAAGAATTCAGAAACTCGGCCCTGTGGCGAAACTTTTGTATTCACCGTTCGACATCGGCCCGGCAGGAATTAGCCGGATTGTCGCGCTTCCAGACATGGTGAAGTATTTTCCGCGCTCCATCCAAAACCGATTTCGTAAGCGCGCACTTCGCCCAGCCGGCGCACGCTGGCTGATCGATCGCTGCGCGCCAATCACCATCACCACCAGCACGTCTATCGTTTCTGCTTTATCGTCCAATAACCGTATTCGTTTGACGTTGACCGACAGCAGTTCTCGCGAAGTGGATCACGTCCTGCTCGGCACCGGCTACCGCGTCGACATCAACAAATATCCCTTCCTCGCGCCCGAGTTGAGCCAGAGCGTTTCTCAACAAAGCGGATTCCCATTACTTTCCCACGGATTCGAATCTTCAGTGCCTGGCCTGCATTTCATTGGAGCGCCATCCGCATGGAGGTTTGGACCGCTCATGTTTTTTGTTTGCGGCACGGACTTCGCTGCGCGAAGACTCGCCCAACATTTTATCCAGGAAGGCTCAAAGTAAATCTCTTAATGTCAGCGCACACAAACATGAAGACGGCGGCTCTTTGACGGAAACCAATAAAATTGGCGCCGTAGTTGTTGGCGGCGATTTCCAGGGGCTCGAAATTGTTCGCAGCCTTGGCAGGCGTGGAATTCCTGTCTGTATTATCGACGACGAATACTCTGTCGGACGCTTTTCACGTTACGCATCGGGTTTCGTAAAAGCACCAACACTGCGCGACGAACGCAAGACCACTGACTTTCTGATTGAAACTGCGCGCCGGATGAATTGGGCTGGCTGGGTTTTGTATCCGACACGCGATGAATTGGTTGCCACAATTTCAAGACATAAATCTGAACTCGAACAATACTTCCGCATTCCCACTCCCGATTGGAATGTGATCCAGTGGGCGTGGAATAAATGGAACACGCATTGTCTGGCGACGAAGCTCGGCATTCCGGCGCCGAAAACCTGGTGTCCTCAGAATCTCGAAGAATTGGAATCGATCGACACGGAATTTCCACTGTGCGTCAAACCTGCGGTGAAAGAAAATTTCTTCTACGCGACAAAGGCGAAAGCATGGCGCGCGAATAATCGCGAGGAGTTGAAAGCACTATTTCAGCGCGCATCCAACATAGTCGCTTCTAACGAAGTAACTTCGGTTGGATCAAGCCAAATATTGATTCAGGAAATTATTCCAGGCGGTGGCGAGTCTCAGTTTTCTTCGTGCATTTTCATCAAAGATGGAAATTCTATCGCAAGCATGGAAGCGCAGCGCTGCCGCCAGCATCCTCCAGAATTTGGCCGCGCCGCCACATTCGTTCAGACGATCGATCTTCCCGAGATCAAGGAAATGTCTTTGCGTTTTCTTCAGGGCATGAATTACTACGGACTGTCGGAAATCGAATTCAAGCGCGATCCGCGCGACGGCAAATACAAAATTCTCGATGTGAATGCGAGAACGTGGGGCTTTCATTCGCTCGGACCCGCTGCTGGTGTGGACTTCGCGTATTTGTTGTTTGCCGATCAAGTTGGCAGCGCAATTGAATCAACGCGCGGCCGCGCGGGCGTCGGATGGATGCGCATGGTCACCGATCTTCCCACGAGCGCCCTGGGGCTTCTCAAGGGCCGGCTAAGCCTCAGAACATATCTACGTTCGCTAAAAGATACTCGAGTCGAATCCGTATTTAGCAGTGATGATCTGTGGCCCAGTTTCATGGAGCTGGCTTCGCTTCCCTATTTTGCGATCAAAAAGGGATACTAGATCAAGGCTCTGATCCGAACGATATTCACTTAATTGGTGATTTGGAAATTCTTCGCGTAGCACTCTTTCAAAACTAATGACTAATGTTTTAGCAGGACATTACAAGTGTCCCGAGAATCTGGTGAAGATTGGAGTCGCCGGCGCGCCGTCGAGTCCGCGCGGATACTTTTCGTTCAGTTCCGATGTGACATGTTTTGGACGCACAACGCACGCGGATCCTTCGCCGCGATGGCAATCTGTTTTGCCCGATACCGCGGCGGATATACGTATGGACGGCGATCGTGTTCTTCTTCCGTTTGACTTGAATGAAGTGGCTGCGAATTTCTGGTTGGAACATTACTGCCCGACACCTTCATCGAGCGGTGCGCGCGCGACAACGAAGAGTGCCGTCAGGAAACTTTATTACCTTCTGCGGCCGCTGCTCGGCGTTTCCGCGAGAAAGCATCTGCAGCGAATGAATCTCCGCGGATGGGACAAGGTAGGTTTTCCGCGTTGGCCAGTGGATTTCACCGTGGAGGATCTATTCGAAAAGGTTCTGGTGCTGATCTTGCAGCGAACAGAAACGCGCGAGATTCCTTTCATCTGGTTCTGGCCGGAAGGAAATCAGGCGTGCGTGATGATGACGCACGACATTGAAGGAACGGCTGGATTGAAGTTCAGCGATCAATTGATGAGCATCGACGAATCGTTTGGAATTCGATCCGCATTTCAACTTGTTCCCGAAGAGCGATATGCGCGACAGCCGGGATCTTTGCAACGCTTCACGCAGCGTGGATTCGAAGTGAACGTTCACGATCTAAATCACGACGGAACTTTGTTCAGCAACAAAGAGGAATTCGTCCGGCGCGCGGCGCGGATCAATCGTTACGCGCAGGAATTTGGCACGCGCGGCTTTCGGGCGGGCGCGATGTACCGAAAGCAAGACTGGTTTGATTTGCTCGACTTCTCTTACGACATGTCGGTTCCGAATGTGGCGCATCTGGAACCGCAGCACGGCGGATGCTGCACGGTGTTCCCCTATTTCATCGGAAAGATATTGGAATTGCCGCTCACCGCGACTCAGGACTATTCGTTGTTTCATATTCTTCGCGACTACTCGATCGATTTGTGGAAACAACAAATCGAAATGATCACGAAGAGAAACGGACTAATCAGTTTCATTGTGCATCCCGATTACATTATGAAAGAACGCGAGCAGCGCGTTTATCGGGAATTGCTGAAGCATTTGACTGCACTGCGTGAGCCATCAAAATTATGGTTTGCTTTGCCGGGAGCAATAAATTCCTGGTGGCGGAACAGAGCGCAGATGGGTCTCGTCCAGCGCGACGGCGAGTGGCGAATTGTGGGTCCGGATTCCGAGCGGGCGCGAATTGCGTTTGCTACGGTACAGGATGGAAGAATTGTGTATCGCGTTCAGTGATGAGATGTTTTGATTTCCTCCGTGATTTTCCCTCGAATTACACTTCTTCAGATCGACTTAACCCTGCTCCGGTAATCTGATGCAGACAACATTTCTGTGCGAGTTGGAACGCGCTTGCGCGGAGTGTTTTCCCACCCTGAAATTTGTGTAACTTATTGATTATAAGGTATTTACATGTCTCAAAATTACGATTTTGGGGGCTGCCCACCCCACCCCATTGCTTTTGTAAAATGATGATTCTAATAGAGTTATCTAGTACTATTACTAAAAAATTGTTCATTCTAAAGGAGTTAGGAGCGTTTTGGGTGTGTTTTTCGAGCTGTCTTGGGGGTAGTACTAAAACTAGGTGCTTACAGGGGGATGGCTCTCGATTTGGGTCTGTCGGTCGTTCGGTGCAGAGCGGTGAGCACGCGGACTCCGGTTCAGGTGGAACAGAATGGTTCGGGACTCGATCGAATTTATGTTCGGTACAGCGATCCGGGAGAGTACCCAGGTGAATTTGAACAGCTGCGAGGCTGTTGGCGCGAGAATTTCGCGAAAATCAGAATCGAAGGATGCGTGAAACCGAGAATGGGTTGCCCGCTAAGTAGTTCACTGTATACTTACTTTGAAACTATATGAAATTACAGCGATGGTACTGGAATCCGTAGAGAGCGAATGCGCGGCGAATGATTCGCGAATCGAGACGCAAGCCTGTAATTGTAGGTGCGTGCAGCACTTAACAAGAAATTCGCTGAAATTTGCGACGTGGCAGAGGAATTGCATTTGTATCTATCTGCCGGCGGCCTGAAGGATATCTTGCAGCCGGAAACGAAGCTTTCGCGCACTTTTATTTCATAGAGGTGAGCCGACGCGAAG
This sequence comes from uncultured Acidobacteriota bacterium, assembly GCA_963785395.1. Lineage (GTDB taxonomy): Bacteria > Acidobacteriota > Terriglobia > Acidiferrales > UBA7541 > DASTCZ01. The sequence continues at coordinate 910,712 of CAWAVH010000005.1, forward strand.
CAACGCATGCGATTGCAGAGGTATTTTCTCAGGCCGCCGAATTTTAGTTGCCGAATATCGTACTCGGGTATTCCGATCTTCAAATCCAAACGGAGGAAGTAATGACTAGCAGGTTGCGCATAGCAGGTTTTATCGCTCTCGCTCTTCTAGCAGCGTGTTTCGCGGGCCAGGTATTTGGACAAGTTCCGACAAGCTCAATCGTGGGGACCGTGGTGGATCCTCAAGGCGCCGCTGTACAGGACGCTGAGATTACCGCGACCAGTAAAGATACTGGGACCAAGTACACAACACATACGGGATCAAACGGCGGATACATATTTTCCAGCCTCAACTTTGGAACTTACCGTATCGACGCAAATAAAACGGGATTCAAGGTGGGTTCGATCGACAACGTGAAGCTCGACGCATCTACCCAACTTTCCGCATCACCAATCGCGCTGCAGATCGGCGCACAAACCGAAACAGTGACGGTGGAAGCGGGAGCCGGCGAACAAGTGCAGACGACGAGCGCCTCGGTCACAAACGTGATTGATACTCAACAACTGGAAGATTTGCCGATTTTAGACCGCTCGCCGCTGGGAATGATTCAGATGGAACCCGGCGTGGTCTTCAACGGCAAAACCGACACGGTGATCGACGGACAGCGGTCTTCTTTCACCAGCTTGACCCTGGATGGAATCAACATTCAAGACAATTTCATCCGTGAAAATGATACAGATTTCTCGCCGAACAATCTTTTTCTGAGTCAAACGAGTGAATTTACGATCAACACGCAGAACGGCGATCCATCTGTGGGCGGCGGCTCTTCCGCGATCAGCATCGTCACTCCGCGTGGAACGAATAGCTGGCACGGCGAAGGATTCTGGTTTTATCGGAGCAATAAGTGGGCAGCGAACGACTGGTTTAACGACGCCTCGGGCGTTCCACAAGTGGGACTGAATCAGAACCAAGGCGGCGGCAACATCGGAGGCCCGCTCCTCAAAAAGAAGCTTTTCATTTATGCGTACTATGAATTCAAGTCGCTGGGCGCGACGACTCCGATCGATTCGACGATTCTTACGCCCGGAGCAGCGACAGGAACATTTCAATACCACACGAGTTGCGACAACACGGCCGGGAACATGTGCCCCGCAGGTGTGAGCCCTGGACAATTGGAAACGGTAAATCTGCTCACGCTGGAAAATTCAGCACGGGGCGGAACATCACCGATTTTCACTATTGATCCGGCGGTCGCATCGCTGATTTCAGTGCTCCCTACCGCGGGAAACAATACGCGAGTTGGCGACACACTGAATACCACCGGATTCGCATTTAACTCCCGAGCGAACGATAAATTGAGAAACCCAGGCGTCCGGGTGGATTATGCAGCCAATGAACACAACAATTTCTCCGGAACGTATCAGTGGAATCAGCAGATACTTGACAGGCCGGACATCGACGCAACATTTGATACGGTGCCGATCGTAAGCAACAACGAAGCAACCAATTTCGCGTCGCTCGCATGGCGATGGAGTCCGGGACAAGCGAAGCTGACGAACGAGGTGCGTTTCGGCTTTGACTTCGCGCCGGCGATATTCACTTCCACGCAACAATTCGGTGCGACGTACATCACCGGCACCGCTTTCACGAACCCGCTTCCCAACTTCTTCGATCAGGGCCGCGATACCAAAACTTACAGCTACCAGGATAACGGCGCGTACCAATTGGGAAACCACAGCCTGATCTTCGGATTTCAGCTGCAACGTGTAACGACAGACCCGTACAATTTCCAGAGCACGTCTGAGGATCTTGGATTGGGTTTTAGCCAAGCAAATTCGGACGCACTGCTGAATAGTGATTTCCCCGCTCCGCTGAACGGGGACGTTTTGGCAAACGCGAACGCGTTGTTGTCAACTCTTGGCGGCTTCGTGAGCAGCGTAAACCAAACTTTTAACGTAACGAGCCCGACATCAGGATTCGTTCCGGGAGCGGACAATGTCCGCAATTACAATCAAAACGACTGGTCACTGTATGCTGGTGATTCGTGGCGTATCCGCAGGAACCTGACGATCAATTACGGTTTGCGTTGGGAGTATCTGTCTCCGCTCAATGAAAAGAATGGATTGATGCTGCTTCCGACGATTCCCGGCGGTTCGACTGCAACGGAGACGTTGCTTTCGGATGCGGCGGTGAATTTCGTGGGTGGAAGCGGGCCATTGCCTTACAAGAAAGACTTGAAGGATTTCGCTCCGAACTTTGGAATCGCATGGGATCCATTCGGGGACGGAAAGACTGCGATCCGGGCCGGATATAGCATGCACTATGTGAACGACGACCTGATCACGGCCGTAACGAACGCATTGGCTGGAAATGCGGGGTTGGCGTCTACGAATGGCGATCAAAACGTGGTTGCCACGATAAGCGGCGTGAACGGATTGTCATCGGCTCCGGGAGTGGCAGCTCCGCCCTTCGGGATTCCGACAACATTCCAAACTAACTACAACAACCTAGGCGGGCCTGCGAATAACGCCGGCTTCGAAATCTCGCCAAATCTGCGCACGCCATACGTGCAGGATTGGAATTTGTCGTTCCAGCGGGACATCGGCTGGAATACGACGGTGACCGTATCTTATCTGGGCAATCACGGAACAGCGTTGATTCGTGGAATCGACGTGAACCAAGTGCTGATTAACCAGAACGGATTCCTTTCATCGTTTAACGTCGCTCGCGGGAATTGCTTTGCGTCGATCGCCGCGGGGCAAGGCTGCAATCCCGCCTTCACGGGCCCGGGGAGCCAGTCATTGGCTGGCACGATTTTCCCGGCGCTCCCTGGCGGAGGATTCCTTGATAACGGCACTGTACAGGCCGAAATCGAATCTGGTCAGGTGGGCGATCTGGCTGATGTGTACCACATCAATGGAATCGAATCGGTTGCGGGACAGTTCACGCCGAACGAATTCATCCGTGGCGGCGATTTGCTCGAGAATTTTTCGAGCTCGAATTACAACGCCGGCGAAGTGCAAGTGCGGCGCCGTTTTTCGAATGGGCTGATCCTGCAAGCGAGCTACGTATGGAGCAAGGCCATCGACGATGCGGATGGATCGCAGACGAACTTCCAACCGCTGCTCGATAACGGCACGCCGCAAATTGAGCGGAGCCGCGCAAGCTACGACGTGCCAAACGCATTCAAAGCAAACTTCAACTACGAGCTGCCGTTCGGGAAGGGCCACGCGTGGGCGCCGAATAGCAACCTCTTGAACAAAATCGTATCCGGCTGGAATGTGTCGTCCATATTTACGTGGCAAAGCGGGTCGCCGTTTTCCATCTTCTCCGAGCGGGGAACTGTGAACCGAGATAGCCGTTCCGGTCAGGAAACCGTGTCCACAAGCCTCACCGGAGCCCAGATCAAGTCGGCGATTGGAACCAGTTTCCCAAGCTCGGGCCCATTTGCCGGTGAAGTGCTGCTGATCAACCCGAGCTTCATCGACCCGGGCACCGGTCTGGGAGCTGGACCCGATGGCTTGACTTGCTCGCCTTTGGTGGCGAACGGGTTCTGCAATCCACAACCGGGACAACTGGGGAATCTGGCACGAAACGCGTTTGACGGTCCGGCATTCTTCGACATGGATTTCTCGCTGTACAAGCGGATTCCGATCCACGAGGCCATGTCGCTGGAACTGCGGGGAGAAGCGTTCAATCTGCTGAATCACCCGGTGTTTTTCTTCGGTGATCAGAACATCAACTCGACGACGTTTGGGCAGAGCACAAGTACAATCTCGACACCCAGAATCGTCCAGATTGGAGCTACCTTCCGGTTCTAGGGCCATCAATTAGGAGTTAATGAAGAGCGGGCCGCCTCGAGAAGAGGCGGCCCGTTTTTTATTTCCCTGGCTCACGCCGCAGGATCAAGCGCTGAGATAGATGTGGCGAGTTCAATAGGTTGCGATGCTGGCGGTTACGGCGAAGCGACAGTAACGGCGGCCTGACCCGAGAATCCGCTTTCTACACCGCTTGAGCTTACGGAGGTGAGGACGTAGTAGTACGTCTGGCCCGGCGTCACGTTTGTGTCTGTAAAGGTGGCGCCGGCGATTGGGCCGCTGATTAGCTCATACGGTCCTCCTGAGACCGACGATCTGTAGATGTTGTAGCCCGCGATGTTGGCGGAAACGCTGGGCGACCACGAGAGCGTGACCGATGGTCCCAAAACACTGATCCCGGAACCCGACAAACTGATCGATTGGGATGCGCCGGCAACGGAGTTGCTTGAAATTACCAGCGAACCATTTGTCAAGACAGCGAGCGACGGCGCGAAGCTGATCGTAAGAGTGGCTGACTGTGCTGGAGCCAGAGTCGCAGGCGTGGTGAGGCCACTCACGTGAAAGGCGCTGCTAGCGATCATCAACTGCGAGACTAACAGATTGGCGGTACCGGAATTTGTGATGGAAACGGTGCGAGATCCAAGAGCCCCGAGCAGCACGTTGCCAAACGAAATGCTGGTGGAATTAACGCTCAAAATGGGAGTCGCGGCGACAGCAGTGCCGGTGAGAGGAATCACAACCGGAGATGCGGATGCGTTTGTGGTGATCAGGACGGTTCCGCTGGCGGCGCCGGTGTGAGATGGCGCGAGAATTACCTGAACATTGATAGATGCGCCGGGAACAATTTCTGCCGAGGTGGATGGTCCGATCACTGTGAAACTTTTCCCAGTGGTGGTAAGAGAATTGACCGAGAGGTTTGCGGTGCCTGTATTTTTGATCGAGAGTGTGGCAGTGCCTTGCGCCCCGACGGCAACATCCCCGAAGGCTAGCGATGCCGGGCTCACCAGAACTTCGGGTGTGGCCGGAGCGACCGCAGTGGCTGAGAGGCTGATCATGACCGTGGGATTCGCGGGGTCGTTGGTGGCAAAAGAAAGCGTCCCTGTGGATGCGCCAGCCGCGGTGGGAGCGAAGATCACTTCGAGGGATGCTGTGTGCCCGGCCTCGACTGCGAGCGAATTGAATTGTCCGCTCAATGCAAAACCCTTGCCTGTAACCACGATTTGAGAAATCAGAAGAGGAGCGTTGCCGAAATTGAAAGCAAGCTCGGATTGAGTGGCGGAAGATCCCGTGGTTACATTTCCCCAACTGAGAGATTGTGAGCCGAGGCTAAGGGATGGGGCCGGCGGGGTGGGGGAATCCTTGGATAGGCTGGGGGGAATATTGCCAAAAGCGCAGCCGCCGGCCGCCAGCGCAGCGAAAAGGGCGCAGATGAACCAGGAAGCGGGTCGCGGACACACAAAAATCTTGCCGCCGGATGAAAATCTCACACAATCACTTCCTTTAGTTATTAATAGGTAAAATAATTTTAAGTGAAAATAAACGGCAAGGCTCTTCTTCCAGGAGCGATGTCGTTACAATTGTGTACAACTCTGCCGCTCGCGCGGTGAAACGAGTTCAATTGTTGACGGCGGGGACGGCCGTTTTGGCTGGGTTCGATGAAATCATTTCTGAGTCCATCGAATATTTGGATTGTACCTGACAGTTTTTTTTAATCTAGGAATTTCACAAGATTGCTGTGGAAAACTTCGAAGGGTGTGTTCCAAATTGAAACACTGCAATTGGTGTGAAGACGGTGTCGTGAAGAAAAAAATGCCCCGGATTGAGCTGAGATTTCATGGCTCGAACCCGGGGCGTTTCTTCTTGGAAGCGACCCTCGCGGAGTGCACCGCGAGAGTCGCAATTCATTTCTACGACAACGGTACAGTTACTGAAGCCTGCGATGAATCGGTACTTTCGTCGCCGCTCGCGTCAATTGAGGTGACAACGTAGTAGTAGGTCTGACCGGCGGTAACATTTGAATCAGCGTATGAGGTGCCGGAAACCGCTGATGCGATGAGCGTGTATGGCCCGCCAGATACGGAAGAACGATAGACGTTGTAACCAGTGACGGTGCTGGAAGCGCTAGCCGTCCAGTTGATTGTTACGCTGGCAGGAGCTGAGCTGGTGCCGGCGCCGGTCAAGCTGACCGTTGGCGACGAGGAAGCGTTGCTAGAGAACGTCACGCTACCGGACGCGCTTGCAACTGTGGTGGGCGCGAATGTAATCGTGAGAGTTGTGCTCTGGCCTGCGGTGAGAGTTGCCGGAGTTGCGATTCCGCTGCCGGAGAAGCCCGTGCCGGTCACACTGATCTGTGAAAGGTTGAGAGTCGCATTACCGGAGTTTGTGATCGTGAGTGATTTTGTTCCGGTGGTGCCGTCGGGGACGTTTCCGAAAGCAAACGTGCTAGAGCTGACCGAAATTGAAGGTGCAGTTGCGATACCGGTACCGGTCATCGAAACGGCGGACGGCGAATTCGGAGCGTTGCTGGAAATCGAAACGCTACCCGGCAAGCTGCCTGCGGTGGCCGGCGCGAAGGTTACGCTGAAACTTGCAGAACTGCCCGCAGAGATTGTGGCCGGTGTCGTAAGTCCGCTGATCGTGTAGCCGGTGCCGCTTGCTGTGGCAGAGTTGATTGTGAGATCGGCGGTGCCCGTATTCTTCACCGTGACTGATTGAAGGCCCGTGGTTCCGTCTGTGACGCTGCCGAATGCGAGGCTCGCCGGAAGAACTGAGATTGCCGGCGCTGCTGGTGCAGTACCGGTGCCGGACATCGAAACGGCTGAAGGGGACGTAGGTGCGTTGCTAGAGATTGAGACGCTTCCCGGTGCGCTGCCTGCTGTGATTGGTGCGAATTTAACGCCGAAGCTTGCAGATCCACCTGCAGCAACCGTAGCCGGGAATGACATTCCGCTAACGGTGTAGCCTGTGCCGCTTACTGATGCAGAGTTGACCGTAAGGCTGGCCGTGCCGGTGTTCTGGATCGTGACGCTCTGTGTGGCGGAAGTGCCGGTAGTCATGCTACCGAAGGAGAGAGAAGACGGGCTCACCGAAATCGCCGGTGTTGGGTCCGGGGTTCCGGAGCCGGTCATCGTGACGGACGAAGGCGACGTTGGCGCATTGCTTGAGATCGATACGCTGCCTGTTGCGCTGCCGGTTGTAGTAGGGGCGAATTTCACGGTGAAGCTAGTAGAAGCGCCTGCCGCGACTGTTGCCGGAGTAGCAATTCCCGTTACGGTATAGCTAGTGCCGCTGGCCGAAACTGAATTGACTGTGAGGCTGCCCGTGCCGGTGTTTTGAATTGTGACGCTCTGCGATCCCGAGCTGCCCGTTGTTACGTTCCCGAAGGCGAGGGTTGATGGAGAGACCGCGATCGCCGGTGCTGCGGCCGCTGCGCCGGTGCCAGACATGCTAACCATCGTGTTGGATGTGGAAGCATTGCTCGAAATTGCGACGCTGCCGGTGGAGGCGTTAGTGGTGGTTGGGGCGAATTTGACGTTGAAATTCGCAGATGATCCCGCCGCGATTGTGGCAGGCATGCCCATGCCGCTTACGGAGTATCCTGTGCCGCTTACTGATGCGGAGTTGACCGTCAAGCTGGCGGTGCCGGTGTTCTGGACCGAGACAGTCTGCGTGGCAGACTGGCCGACCGTGACGTTACCAAATGAAAGGCTAGCTGGCGAAACGGCGATCGCGGGCGAGGGCGCGGGTTGTCCGGTGCCGCTCAATGCGACTGTCGAAGGAGATGTTGGCGCATCGCTGGTGATGGAGATGCTGCCCGAACTGCTGCCAGTGGTTGTAGGGGCGTAAGTGACGTTGATGCTGGCAGACGAGCCCGCGATGATCGTTGCTGGCATGGTCATTCCGCTGGCGCTGTAGCCGGAGCCGCCCGCGACAACCGATTGAATGGTCAAGGATGCGTTGCCCGTGTTCTGCACGGTCACGGTTTTGGTGGTGGAAGACCCGACGGTCATGTTGCCGAAGCTCAGAATGGATGGGCTGATAGAGATGACCGGCGAAGAAGTGCCAACGCCCGTGCCATGTACGGGCAGGATGCGCTTGTGCCAGCGGTAGTCGTTCGTAACGAACGAGAGGGAGCCAATCTGGCTGCCGACTGCCGTAGGAGAGTACGTTACCTGGAGCACCGAGGAACTGCCCGCCGGAATAGTTACGATGTTCGGCGAAGTCTTGAGGCCAAAACCTGTGCCGGTGATGGCTGGTTGAGAGATCTTTAGATCCTCATTACCTGTATTCGCCACAGTGACGGAAAGCGAGCTAACCGTGCCCGTCTTAACCGTGCCAAAAACGATGCTTTGCGGGTTCACGGAGAGCGCCGGACCGCTGCTTGGCGAATCCGACGCGTTACCTACCGCGCAGCCTGCAATCCCCATCGACAACCAAATCAACCCCGCCATCAGAACGATTGAACGCATTTCTTTGCACGCCTTCCCTTACCGCGAATCAACTTCCACCCACACGTAGGTTAAGCTTGGGGGTAGGGTGCTATCGACTGGTGAGGGGGATAGAAAACGTACAGGCGGTAGTCCTGCCCGCGTACCTGTACCGGTGGCCATCGAGCTCTAAGTTTTGTGTTTTTATTGACTTAGCGGAGCCGTGGTAAGGGCCGGATTGGGCTGTGTCGTGGTAGATAGGGGCGCGTGCGAAGCCGGCGAACGGCTGTGCGCGAGTTGAGCGGAGCGTCGGCTCTTTCGTGGAGGTGGATAGGTAATACAAGAGTGAAATAACCGATGAGTGACGGGCTACTGAGGAGGAGTTCGGAGATTTTGACTGTTTGGATGACAGGAATGGGCCGAGGAATCTTGCGTTTTTAAAGAATGTCTTGGGGCGGCTGCATGAATGCCTAAGCGGATCAGTTCTACTCGAGACGAAGGCCTTGCTTCAGTATTGAGCATGGCTTGGACTTGGCTTGTTAAAGTTGGGTTGGAGCGGGCGACGGGGATCGAACCCATGTCTAGAGCCTGGAGGGCCCTCGTTCTTCCATTGAACTACACCCGCCCAAGCATTTTACTATCGCGATTCCGTTTCAATCGATTGATTTCGAGAGCGATGGTGCTTGAGTTTGCAACGGGACTTGGAACCCGCCGCAACTATCGGTGGGCGGCGGAAGGTTGGTTTGGGCTGTGCAAATCTTAGTTGACTTACTTCGAACATCGTCACACAGCGGTTGTTGCACGCCACGACTAAATCCGTTAGCCTGCTTATATTGTGGTAAAAGAGCCTAAGACACGCGCTTTAACGGTTTGTTTACTCTCCCCCCATCCACTCGTGCTCGGGGAATTCGAGCGAATTTTGACGAAGACTACGGCACGCGTGGTGCTTCGTCAGTTAGAACAACCGATGGCGACTGATCTGAGCCGCATCGACTTGCCGCGTGCAGACGTTTATCTCGTGGACGCACATGCGGTGCGTCCAACTACCAATTCTTTGATCGTCGGAATTCTGGATCGTTTTCCGGCGTCGAAGTTGATTGTGGTGTGCGAGAAATTTTCAGACTCCACCAGCCATTCGCTTCTTCGCATGGGTGCAAAGGGGCTTCTCACTTACACCGAAGCACTCGAACAACTGCCGCGCGCGCTGCCGCTTGTTGCAAGTGGCGGGTTTTGGGTGCCGCGTTCTGTTCTTTCGACCTTTGTGGATTCCATACTCACAGACCATTCGCGCCGCAGGATGAAAGTAGAAAGCCAGACGCAACTCAGCCGCCGCGAACGAGAAGTGCTGGATTCGCTGCTCGAGAACGTCTCGAATAAAGAGATCGCCAACAAGCTGAATATTTCGGAACGCACCGTGAAATTCCACGTATCGAAATTGCTCAGCAAGTTCGGCGTGAGACGCCGCGCGGATTTGATCTTACTGTGCTATCAGCAACGGGAAGTTCCGGCCTGAGTGCGCGTCTCGCGACGCTTCATCCACTCCGTTAGATATTCTGCGCAACACACGACGACACATTCTTTCGATTTATGCCTTGTGTGGCATCATTTTCCCGCATTCGCTGAGGCGGATTTGCTCATCCGCCGAAGTGAAGGAATAAAATGAAAATCCTTGTCACTGGCGGCGCCGGATATGTGGGAAGTATCTGCTCCGAAATTCTTCTGGCGCGAGGGCACCAGGTTTTGGTGCTAGACAGTCTTGTAGAGGGCCATCGCACTGCAGTACCAGCTACTGCGACATTTGTGCAATGCGATCTTCTTGACGCGAATGCACTCGATAAAACATTTTCCACTTTTCGCGCCGACGCGGTGATGCACTTCGCCGCGGAAGCTGAAGTCGAAAAGTCGGTCCGCCTGCCGAGTTTATTTTATCGAATTAATGTTGCGGGCGGCATTCAACTTCTGGATTCGATGATTCGAAACGGCGTAAAGAAAATAGTTTTCTCGTCCACCGCTGCGGTATACGGCGAGCCCCAACACACGCCGATTTCTGAAGATCATCCCACGATACCTATCAACCCTTATGGGCAGAGCAAGCTGATGTTTGAAAGGGTTCTGGGTGATTATGCCCGCTACGCTGGCGTTCAGTATGTGACGTTGCGTTATTTCAACGCTGCAGGCGCTTCTGCCGAGCATGGTGAATCTCATCGCAACGAAACCCACTTGATCCCGCGCGTCCTCGAAGTCGCTGCGGGGCAACGCGCTCAAATTGATATTTGCGGGAACGACTATCCGACGCCGGACGGCACCTGTCTTCGCGACTACGTTAATGTGTTGGATATCGCGCAAGCTCACTTGCTTGCACTGGACGCGATCGCAGAAGTTTCTGGACAGGCGTTCAATGTGGGTAACAGCCGCGGCTACTCGATTTTGGAAGTGCTTTCGGAAGTGCGCCGCATCACTGGGCACGCAATACCGGCGAAGTTTGTTCCGCGACGCGCAGGCGATCCGGCCATGCTGGTCGCTGCATCGACCAAACTTCAGAATGAACTCCATTGGAAGCCGGAGAGTTCAATGTTGAGCGCGATCGTGGAATCTGCATGGAACTGGAAGAAAAGATTTCCGGCAGGATACCCGGCTTCGTCAGCCTAAGTTTCAATTTTTCGGGAACGAAGAACGGGTTTCAGGTTGCGAACACTCGTTGCGGTGCCTTATTTCCCCGGTTCTCAAGCCTGATATAGTGGCAGTTCGGAATGATTTGCGAGATTTCTGTAATTCACCCCGTTGAAAGAGGCGACAAAGCATGATGGCCGTTGAACGCAGACCTGAATATTTCAAAGGAGCGCACCTCAAAGTAGGAGTCATCGGGTGCGGATATGTTGGTCTGCCACTGCTGCTGCGCTTTGCCGAAGCAGGACACCACGTCACCGGATTCGACGTCGACGTGACGAAAGTTGAAAAGCTGAATCGCGGCGAGAGCTACATTCATCATATTCCCGCCAACAAAATCAAACAGTACGTAACTTCCAAACATTTCTCGGCGACTTCTGATTTTTCGCGGCTTGCTGGTATGGACGCTGTGATTATCTGCGTTCCAACACCGCTCGATGAGCGCCGCGAACCGGATTTGAGCTACGTTCGCGACACCGCAATCGCGATTCAACCGCATCTTCAACGGGGTCAATTAGTGGTGCTTGAATCCACCACGTATCCGGGCACCACAGAAGAACTCGTGTTGCCGATCCTCGAAAAAGGGGGATTGCGCTGCCCCGTCGCGAACGGGCCGGATGCGGAAGATATCGCAACGGATTTCTTCCTGGCGTTTTCTCCTGAACGCGAAGATCCCGGAAACAAACAGTATGGCCTCGCGCAGATTCCTAAAGTGGTGGGAGGCGCGAATCCGCCCAGCGGCCGCGCGGCAGCGGCAATCTACGCGCAAGTAGTTTCGAGGGTCGTACCGGTAAGCTCCACGCGAGCGGCGGAAATGTCGAAGCTGCTCGAAAATATCTTCCGGTGCGTAAACATCGCGCTGGTGAATGAATTGAAACAACTTTCTCTGCGGATGGGAATTGATATCTGGGAAGTGATCGACGCTGCTTCCACGAAGCCTTTTGGCTTCATGCCGTTTTATCCGGGGCCCGGGCTCGGTGGGCACTGCATTCCCGTGGATCCTTACTACTTGTCCTGGAAAGCGCGCGAGTATGATTTTTCGACGCGCTTCATCGAGCTGGCGGGCGAGATCAATACGGCCATGCCGTATCACGTGGTCGACGCAATTGCAGAAGCGCTGAGCCGCCGGCGCAAGCCCTTGTGCGGATCGAAAATATTGATCCTGGGGGTCGCGTATAAGAAAGATGTGGACGATCTTCGCGAATCGCCATCGCTGCGCATCATGGAATTGCTCACCGAACGCGGCGCGGAAATCGATTACAACGATCCCTCGTTCCCGCAGCTCTACAAGATGCGGCACTATGATTTCTCTGAGAAAAAATCCGTGAACCTCGACGGGAAAACGCTCGCGCGTTACGATTGCGTCGTCATCGCCACGGATCACACTATCTATGATTACGCCGCGATCGTGGAAGCCGCGCAGCTTGTTGTGGACACGCGCAACGTTACGCGCCGGCTTCTGCGGAACCGCGAAAAAATTGTTCTCTGCTGAGGAACGGTGAGCACTTTTTCCAGCGACATTCGCGCGCAGCTCGCTGAAAGTTGCCGCGTCAAACAGGATTTCTCCGACGAACTCGTCGACAAGATCGCCCAATTCGCACAAAAATCCGCCGCGAGTCTGAACGCTGGCGGGAAAATAATTTTCTTCGGTAACGGGGGCAGTGCTGCCGATGCGCAGCATCTGGCTGCGGAACTTGTAGTTCGCCTACACTCAAATCGACGTGCGCTTGCGGCGCTCGCTCTCACAACAAATTCAAGCGTTCTTACCGCCGCCGCGAATGATTACGGATACGAGCAAGTTTTCGCGCGCCAGATCGAGGCTTTTGCGTCTGAAGGCGACGTGGTGGTTGCGCTCTCCACCAGCGGCCAAAGCGCTAACGTGCTTGCGGGTGTTCGTGCCGCGATTGCGCAGAAAGCGTATTGCGTGGGATTTACAGGACAGAGCGGCGGCGTTCTCGCTTCGATCGCGAGTTTGCTGCTCAATGTTCCTTCCGAGGATGCTCAGCGAATTCAGGAAGCTCACATCACGATCGGACATATTGCTTGTGGTCTAATTGAAAGCATTCTCTTCGGCACCTAAGCACTGGCGCCGGCGGTTTAAGTGTTGGGCACAGCCGCGGCGTCGAAAACACCTCTGGTTAATCTCCGTTTCGTTACTCTTTCGGGGTAGTGCCCCACGAGTTCTATTGTCGCGGAAGAGTCTATTGGCCTAACCTCTCCTTGGTGAAACAACAGCAAGATAATCCGCAAGGAACCAGTCCCCTGCAGCGCCGGAGTCGCAGGCTGCTGCTGCGCGTCGCGGTTGAGGTTCAACGAACCGCTGCCAACGGCAATTCTTTTACGGAGCAGTCGGCGACGCTTGCGCTCAACGCTCATGGCGCACTAATTGTCCTCAAACCTCCAGTCGCGGATGGCGAAGAACTCGTGGTGAAAAACGTAAAGACCGCATTATCACAAGCGAGCCGCGTGGTTTATTTGGGAGACGAGGGAACCGACGGTATTCAGGTTGGAATTGAATTTCTACAGCCGTCTCCGCAAATGTGGGGAATAACATTTCCGCCAGACGACTGGGTGAGTTCGGGGCGGTGCTAACCAACAATCTCGGAGGATCGAAACGAAAGTCACGTAACAGAGTCTTAGTATCTGGGCCGCTCTGTGTCGTTGAGGCTAGTTACTTCCACCGCTTACTCGCATTAATTCCACACGTCCGGTGCCGACCGGCAATTCCATCTCTAGCAGAATTGGCGTGTGAGCCGCATCCTGCGCGATCCACAGGGTGATCTTTGACGTGGTCATTTCTGTTCCCTGGCTGAAAAGGCGTGCTGAGATTCCCGTCGCGGCGAATTTTCCCGCAGCCACGCTGATGTCAGCTTTCGGGGTCGCAACCGTGGCACGGACTTCGTAAAGTTTGTGGCCGTCATACACCGGGCCGCGAACTTCTGGCGTCTTTGTCCAATCCACCGTTCGCAGAAAGTATGTGAATCCGATCGGGTCACGCGTATCCGGAAGTACCTTTACGACGGTTGTCCCGGCAGGCGGCGCGGGGTCAATGCCCGAGGACAGGCGCAACAAATGCGTCTCTGATTTTCCTGACTCGTGAAGATACATTTCGAATTGCAAGCCCGGCAAGCTTCCCAAGCTATCGTAGGAATCGAATTGGTCATCCACGGGTAGGATAATTTTCAGTGGGTTGTTTGTTTGCATGTGGCCTTGAAAATGCCACGCTGGATGGCCGAAGAAAGCGCGCTGCTCTACAACTTTAAGCTGCGCGGTGATCGCTCCGCTCATCTTCAGCCATTCGCCGGAAAAACTTAGGATTTCACCGGCCTTGAATGGTGGCGGAGGGATGGGCGGCGCTACGGGGACTGCAGCCGGCTTTGTTGATTTTTTTGATTTCTGGCTCGACTGCTTGTTCGTTTGTGGCGATGCGTTTGATTGTGATGCGATTACCACGACAGCGCACGAAGCGAGGGCTAGCAGGTGTTTCCACAGCCGCGCGCGATTGCATGTTCGCGCAACGCGTTCCGGAATTGCCATCAAGAATATCCTTCTCCCAAGCTATAGTGAAGCGTACTTGAGTTTATTCACCTGCGCCACAGATTGGCACGATTCGTTTCTGTCACTCGCTCGTGCAACAAATCTTGATCGCGCGCGAAAGCAGCAGGCGCGTCCACATACTCTAACTATAGGACGGATTTCCATGCGTTATATCGTCACAGGCGGCGCTGGTTTCATTGGGTCGAACACGGTGGATGAACTTGTCCGCCGCGGTCACAGCGTTCTGGTGCTGGATGATTTTTCCGCGGGCAAAGAGCAAAACCTCGACGCAACTCGCCGCGAAAATCGAAATCATGCGCGGCTCGATCACCGATTTGGAACTTGCCACACGGCGTGCCGCGGAGCGGATTACGTGTTGCATCTTGCCGCGCGAACATCCGTTCCGCGTTCGGTGAAAGATCCGATCGAAACGAATCGCATCAATATAGATGGCACACTAAATGTGTTGGTGGCCGCGCGTGATGCGAAGGTAAGCCGACTGGTTTTCGCGGCTTCTTCATCGGCGTACGGTGAAACGCCCACGCTGCCGAAAGTCGAAACCATGATGCCGGTGCCGATCTCTCCATACGGCGTCACAAAATTTGTGGGCGAAGTTATACGCATACGTTTTCGGAAAATGCTATGGACTGGAGACGGTGGCGCTCCGCTACTTCAATGTTTTCGGGCCGCGGCAGGATCCCACTTCGCCATATTCCGGCGTGCTTTCTAAATTTTGCACGGCCATGCTTCACGGAACACAGCCCGTCGTTTTTGGCGATGGCGAGCAATCGCGCGATTTCACTTTCGTGCAAAACGTGGTGCAGGCAAACCTGCTGGCATTCGAAGCACCGGGCGCGGCGGGAATGGTTTTCAACATTGGCACCGGCGGCCGATTCACTTTAAATCAAGACGCTGGCTCTGCTCGAAAAAATCTGCGGGAAGAAGGCGCCGGCGAAATATGATCCGCCGCGCTCCGGCGACATTTTGCATTCGCAGGCAGACATTTCTGCCGCGCGAAAAATGCTTGGATACAATCCGACGGTCGGATTCGAAGAAGGATTGCGGCTGACGTGGGAGTGGTACAAAACTTCCAGGCGAAAAATAGCGAGGTCGCGAGTTCTTTGCCACTTCAAACTGCATTTCATTTCTTGCCGGACGTCATGCTGCGATCCCAGTAACGCGGGCAGATCTGTAAGGCTATCGATGATTGCGTCGGGCGGATACTGAGCAAATTCGGTAGCTGCGAAACCGTAGGAAACGCCGCAGGCCCACGTCGCTGAATTGCGCGCGGTTTGAATATCTACTCCGGAATCGCCCACCATCATCGCTTCGCGGGGCTCGGCATCTAGTTCTCGCAGCAATGTAAGCATGCCAAAGGGATCGGGTTTTTTGCGCTCGAAACTATTGCCACCATAAATGCAGCGAAAATATTTCGCGAGGCCCAGACCTTCGAGAATGAGCCGGCTGATACGAACCGGCTTATTTGTGAGCACCGCCATCGGGAAAGTTCGCAGCGCTTCGAGGCCCTTGCTTCACGCCCGGGTACGC
Organism: uncultured Acidobacteriota bacterium; assembly: GCA_963785395.1. Classification (GTDB taxonomy): domain Bacteria; phylum Acidobacteriota; class Terriglobia; order Acidiferrales; family UBA7541; genus DASTCZ01. The sequence goes on from CAWAVH010000005.1 coordinate 926,688, forward strand.
GACAGTGTTATCCATCATGTGCTCGCGGTAGTAGCGAAGAAAATAATCGAGAGCGCGCGCACAATCTCCTTCGTTGGCGTGCTCTCCGAGCGCGCGTTTGATCAGAACTGGCGCGCCATTTCCCACATAACTCGCGATCGTTTCGTGATCGAGTTCCGCGCGGCCCATTTCGCGCATCATCGCGTTTACCGCGAGTACGAGATCGAGTTTCGAATCGATCAGAGTGCCGTCCAGATCGAACACCAGCACACGCACATCCGGGAAAACTTTTTCTGACGTTTGTCATCGTGAGTTGAATGCAGAATCCATCTTAGCGGACTGGTGCGTGATTGTGCTTTTTCGTTTCTCGAAATCGCACGCTAGAATGACCGCCGGACACACTTACAAAATGGCGAAAGATATAACCATTCCGCGCGTATCGCTACGATACATCGAAAGTTGACGCTGCCAGCGTGCTTACGCAGCCGTACGACAAGATCACGCCCGAAATGCAGCAGCGATATGCGCGGCGAGTCCGTACAATCTAATCACCATCGAAAAAGGAATCCTCCGGCCGACCGACTCGACTGCGGACAATGTTTACACTCGCGCTGCACGCGCTCTTGAACAATGGATCGCCGGAAAAAATTTTGATACAGGAAACCAAACCGTCGCTGTACGTGTATTCGCAAACGTTTGAGGTCCCGGGGACTCGCGAGCGACGCACGCGTCGCGGGCTGATTGCGCGCGGGCATCTTGAAGATTATTCGTCGGGAATTGTTTTTCGCCACGAGCAAACTCTCTCGGGTCCGAAAGCGGATCGGCTTGAATTGTTGCGGCATACGCGCGCGCACACTGGGCAGTTGTTCATGCTGTACGACGATCCCGCGCGGCGGGTTGATGAGATTATTTCGTGCGTCGCGGACGGCGCTGATATCACGCGGCTTGTGATGAATTTGGAGTTGAGCATCGACTATGGCGCATTGATGACACGCAAATAATTTCGGAAATCGAGGCGCTGCTTGCGGACAAGAAACTGGTGATAGCCGATGGACATCACAGATACGAAACCGCGCTTGCTTATCGCGATGAGCGGCGCGCGGCAGAACCGAATGCGGGCGCCGAGCGCCGTGGGAAAGCGTGATGATGACGCTGGTGAATGCGCGGAGCGAAGGGCTCGTAATATTGGCTACTCACCGAATCGTATTTGGGCTTGCGGATTTCAGTTTCGAAAATCTGAAGGCGCGTCTTGATCCGTATTTTGATATTCGCGCTGCGAGTTTGCCCAAAGGTAATGCCCGTGGGATCGCGGCGCGCGCGCGACATTGGCTGATGCTGGGCGCGTTGCTCCGACGATTGGAATGTATGTTGGCGCGAATCAGTTTTATTTGCTCACTTTGAAACCGGATGCAGATCTTGGCGCGGCGTTGCCGGAAGTGTCTGCGCGTCAGCAGAAGCTGGATGTCGTTTTGTTGCATCGATTGGTTTTGGAAAAAGGACTGGGGATCACGCAGGAAGCGGTGCGGGCGGAAAGCAATATGCACTATGAACGCGATCCCGGGGCGGCGATGAATGCGGTGGACGAGGGACGCGCACAGGCTGCGTTTCTTTTGAATCCTGTTGGCGTGCAGGAAGTAGTGGATCTCGCGATTGGCGGCGAAGTGCTGCCGCAAAAATCCACGGATTTTTTTCCGAAGTTGCTCAGCGGAATTACGATTTATCGTCTCGAAAAATAAATTCCAAAAATTTCGAAGAGCGAATAAAAAATAACAGCGCGTCCGGAAAATCCGAACGCGCTGCGCTTTCAATTCCGAGTGTGTTTACTTCGAGAAGCTGGCGATCGCGAGCGCTTCCGAATCGTAAACATCAAACACGGTGAGCAGTTTTGTAACCTGCAACACTTCCTGAAATTTCGCACCGAGATTGCAGAGCCGGAGTCCGGCGCCCTGCGACTTTGCGCTGTGATGTGATGCGACGAGCGTGCCGAGCCCCGCGCTATCAATGTAGGTGACGTTGCTCATGTTCATCACAATTTTCTTATCGCCCTTCGCGAGCAAGCCCTTAACGCCTTCGCGCAGCGCGTTGCTTTCCTCGCCGAGCACGATGCGCCCGTCGAGTTGCATAATATCCACACCATCCACCGATCTCTGCGTGATCTTCAGTGCCACGTCTGACCTCCTCGCGGTATTCTTCGAAATTACTGTTTTTCAAAATCGTTTGGCCCGCGGAGCTTTTCGCCAAACTTTTGTTGGGCGAAGCGAGAGCCTAATTTCAGATTCAATTCCCTATTGCGTGTTTGACTCCAGCGAGCGGCAAAAAGTTCCAGCGCGCGATTCCCGCCAGAGACTTCAATAATAATCCGAGCAGGACATATAGTAGCCGCAATTCGCGCAGACTAGCTTGCATTTGCGCGGCGTCAACTTCGCAGAGCACGACGGACAGAACAGCGAAGCTTCCGCGGGCGGCTGCGATTCCTGCACTGATTTCGGCTCGTGAACCGCGACGGCCTGATTAGATACGTCTTGCACTGCCCGATTCTTATAGCACATCTGCGCCAAGCGTGGAAAGCGTTGTGGGCCTGGTGCGTCCGTAGTCAGTCGAAAGATCGGAGTCCTTTCTGCGCAGCCTTGAGGATCCGCACGGTTGAAGCGAGACCGCTTTTTTTGAATTGACCGGCTACGAGATCGCCGGCCTCGCGGAGTTTTTCAGTCGCGAGCACAAGAACACTCGGGCCTGCGCCGCTGAGAGCAACGCCGAGAACTCCACGGGGCTTTTCCATGGTGAGAATTTCTTCGAGGCCGGGAACGAGAGAGTATCGATAAGGTTGGTGGAGGCGGTCGCGCATCGCATCCCAAAGGAGTTCGTAGCGATGGCTGGTGAGTGCGGCGACAAAAACCGCAGAGCGCTGGAGATTATGGACTGCGTCCTTTAGCGCGATCAGATTCGGAAGAGCGGCGCGAGATGATTTCGTGTCGAGAGAACGGTGAGGAGTGACGACAACGGCGCGAATTTTGCGCGGCCATTTCAGGTGGATGGCATCGAAGGTTTGGTCGTCACTCGACATGGCGACAACCAGACCGCCGAATAATGCGGCGGCGGCGTTATCAGCATGGCCTTCGATTTCTGCGGCGCGCTGCAGCAACATATTTGGAGCAACTTTTTTGTTGGAAATTTTGTAGGCGAGCGCGACGCCTGCGACGACTGCGGCGGCGCTGCTTCCGAGGCCGCCTGCGAGGGGAATTTCGTTTTGAGCGTCAAGACGCACAGCTGGGAGAGAGAAAGTTTTCGCGTTCTGCTGTGTGCTGCATTGCGCGGAACATCAGGTTATTTTCTGGATTGGTTGGCAGCTCGGAGCTTCCTTCCACTCCCGTGATGTGAGCGCTACTTTTTTCTGCGGGATTCGTGAGGACGGTCGCGCGCACAGTGAGGTGCAGGTCAAGTGCGAGAGCCAGGCAATCGAAACCACAACCCAAATTTGCGGTGGAGGCTGGAACGCGGACTTTGAAGGATTGGTGTCGACGAGTTTTCATGGAGTGCGCTCGCGGAGAGTTTTGAGGATGGCGGATTTATTTGCGGCGACGCGGCGGGGAGGATTTGGGAATGCGCCGTGGATCGGGATTTTCCCAAATGCGCCATTTGTTTCGAGGGTGCCGCGATGATAAGCGTTTACGTATTCAGGGATCTTTCAGCAGGTGGCCGGTGAGGATGGCGACTACGGATTCATCGCGATGGATGAAATTTTCGTGCGGCAAGTTTGCGGATGCCCGCGACTGTGGTGGCTGAAGCGGGTTCGCAGCCGATCCCATCGCGCCCGATGGTGGCTTTTGCATTCGCGATTTCTGTTTCGCTGACTGAAATTATTTTGCCGCGTGATTTCATTACTGCACGCAGGGCTTTTGCCCAGGAGACAGGTGCGCCGATACTGATTGCGGTCGCTAGAGTGTTTGGATTTTCCACGCTTGGCAGGGTGGTTGGAAATGCAGATTTTTCCAGCGAGAAATCATGGGGCAGGTTGGCGAATAAATTCGCAAGAGGAGCTGCTCCCTCGGCTTGAATAATGCTCAGCTTGGGAAGGCGATCGATTAGACCAAGTTGGAGCAATTCATCGAAGCCTTTCCCGAGAGCGGAGCTGTTGCCCATGTTTCCGCCGGGAACTACTAAATGATGTGGCACGCGCCAATCGCATTGGATCATCAATTCGAAGGCGACAGTTTTTTGGCCTTCGATACGGAATGGATTGAGGGAGTTGGCGACGTAAATTGAAGGGTCTTCGCCGAGTTCACGCATCAGCTTCATGCAGGCGTCAAAATTTCCATCGATTTCGAAAATGGATGCTCCGTAATCCATGCTCTGGCTGAGCTTGGCTGTGCTGACCTGGCCTTGCGGCAGAAGGATTAAGCATTGCAATCCGGCGCGGGCGGCGTAGGCGGCGAGGCTGGCTGCGGTGTTTCCGGTGCTGGCGCAAGCGACCGTCTCTGCACCAAGTAACTTTGCTTGCGTGACTGCGGTGGTCATGCCGGTGTCTTTGAATGAGCCGGTGGGATTTGCACCTTGATGTTTGAGACGCAGCGACGGTGCGCCGGAATATTCGGCGCAGTGTGGCGCGTTGTAGAGAGGAGTATTTCCTTCGCGCAGAGTGATGATGTCGACGGCGTCGCTGAACGGAAGGAGTTCGCGATATCGCCAGACTCCACTTTGATCTCTTGGATCCTGAGAAGCGGCACGTAATTCCCACGATTGGCGCAGTTTTTTCGAGTCGCGGAAAAATTCAGAAGGAAGATGGATTTCGAGCAGGTTGCCGCAGCGGCGGCATTCGTAGATGCGTTCGTGGATTTCGAATTCGGCGCGGCAAGATTCGGAAATACAGCGCTGAATCGGAAGCGCATGGAGGCTGTGCGCCGATTGTTTGGTTTCGTCGTGTGTGCTCAAGGTCAGCGCGAAGATTTCTGGATTGGTTCGGGCATGTGGAAGCCGGAATCTTGCGGGAGTCCGGCGCGCTCGAACTGGATTGTGGAATGGGCGATGTGAAATTTCTTTTCGAGAACGCGGCAGATTTCTTCGCGGAGGCGTTCGCTATCTTCCATGTGCATGTCTGGAATGCGGACGTGGCAAGACATGGCGTGCATATCGGTGCCGAGAGTCCAGATATGCATGTCGTGAATTTCCTGAACGCCGGAAAGTGAAAGCATTTCTCGTGCAACGCTTTCGATTTCGAGTTCGCGCGGCGAACCCTCGAGAAGGATGTGGATCGATTCGCGAAGAATGCCGAGGCTCGACCACAAAACTAAGGCTCCAATTGCGGCGCCCAATAGAGGATCGATCCACCGCGCTCCGGTTTCTCTGATGGCGATCGCGGCCACAAGTATGGCTACGTTAGACATTGCATCGCCGAGATTGTGGATATAGACGGAGCGGATATTGAGATCGCGTTTGCCGCCAATCACAGCCAGGGTAATGCCGCCATTGATGAGAAGCGCGAGAAGCGAAACCAAAATCATGGCGCGAGAGCTGATGGCCGTAGGGTTGCGGTATCGCTCCCACGATTCGTAAAAGAGAAACCCGGCGACGAGGACAAGAAGAATCGCGTTTGTGAATGCGGCAAGAATTCCGGCGCGATGATAGCCATAAGTGCGGCGGTCGTCGGCAGGGCGGCTGGCGAGTTTCACGCCGAGCCAGGAAATGATGAGGGAGGGGATATCGCTGAGATTGTGGACGCCATCGCTGATGAGCGAGATGGAGCCACCGAGAATACCGCCGACGAATTCCGCGACTACCAAAAGACATGTTGCCGCAAGAGAGGCTGCCAGAACACCGGAGCTGAGACTGGCACCGTGATCGTGACCATGGTGGCCATGCGAGTGGCTGTGAGAATCGCCGTGAGAGTGTAGGTGCATGGAGTCGGTTAGGTGCCGAATGTTCGGTTAAGCAGAATACATTCTACTCCGCGGTGCGTGGGATGGGATGGAGTCCTGCGCAAAGGATAATGGGTGCAGGAGCGTGTTCCAAAATGGAACAGGAGTTGTCGAGGGATCTGAGAATGCGCGCAGCCTAGAGAGGCTGGGCCACTCATACAGAATTTTACACCATGGTTTTTGTAAGTTGATGAAAGCACAGGGGATACCTAGTACTATGCATTGTAAACTATTGATTTTATTTAAGTTAGGGTGAAACGAAGGCTTAAAATGGCCGTTTTTGGGGTGGTTGAGCTGTGATTCGAAGGTACTTCCAGTACTGCTATTACCACGATATTGGGGGAATTTGAAGATATTTGGGCAGATTCGAAAATGTTCCGCGCATTCACGATCTACATTTATAAAAGGCGAAGGAAAACCGCAGGGGCCTCCCGGCCGACTGCGCTGGGACGCAAAATGCGCGAAAGCCGGTGGTGGTATGGCGTGGTTTGGCACGAGTGAACTCACGCCCTGATACGAGGCGTTCCTGGGCGCGAGACTATCGCGAGCGAATTTCCGGTGCATGAAGCTTTGTCGTAGGTACTTGATATGTTTACCACAACAGTAGATATATGTCAAATATACTTAAACAAGCGAGGCGGGATGTAATTCTGGCGCCGCCTGGCAAGGGGACAGGTGAAATGCGGGATGGGCGCGGCTTGTGGGTTGCGAAACTGGAAACTAGATGGCGATTGACGGAAAATCCTGTGGCCCATACCATTTTGTGAGCGCGACATCAGGTGGATTGCGGCAGCCCGGCGGCGATCCCAACCAACGACGCAATGAGCCAACCGACAGCGAAAATACGGTTTTGGGGTGTGCGCGGATCGACGCCAACAGCCGATCCGGCGACGTGGCGGTATGGTGGGAACACTCCGTGCATCGAGTTGACCACGCCAAAAGGGACTCGATTTATTCTGGATTGCGGGACGGGCGTGCGCGTACTGGGAAACCAGATTGCCGGCGCAAACATAAACGGCAACAATACAAACGGAAATCAGAAACCGCAAGACGCACATATTTTGCTGACGCATTATCACTGGGATCACATTCAGGGGATTCCATTTTTCGCTCCGCTGTATTCCCCGCAAAACAGTTTTCATTTTTATAGTTTTCGTTCGGACTTTCTGGGTCCCGACAGTTTGAAGCAAGTTTTCGAAACTCAGATGGCGCATCCTTATTTTCCGGTGAACGTGCAGGCGATGACGGCGCAGCGCGATTTTACGGAAATTACGGGCGGAGATACATTTCAGATCGACGATGCGCGGATCACGGTGCGGTGGCTGAATCATCCGCAAGGATGTTTGGGAATGCGATTTGAAACTCCGGCGGGAGTGATCGCCTACGCAACCGATAACGAGCCGGGCGACGCGGCGCTGGATCGCAATTTGCTGGCGCTGGCGGCGGACGCGGATATTTTTATCAACGACGCGCAATACACTCCGGAACAGCTGGCAACGGATCGCAAGGGATGGGGACATTCTTCCTGGCTTGAAGGAACGCGAGTGGCGAAGGAAGCGCGCGCGGCGAATCTTGTTTTGTTTCATCACGATCCGGATTCTCCCGATCGCGCGGTGGATGATCTGCTGCGGCAAGCGCGGCAACATTTTGACAACGTGTGGGCGGCGACCGAAGGCATGGCGATGGGGCTGGGCCAGGAAGTGATGGACGTCCATTTGCCGACGGGAAGAAGCGGGCAGCGGCGCGAAGGAAATCTGCGAGCGGTGATCAGCGGATTTACGAGTGAAGGGCGCGCGTTTAAGGAAGAGACTTTGATTCGCGACTTTACGTTGCAGGGCGCGATGATTTATTTGCAGCACAGCCCGCGATTGCAGTCCGAGCTACAAGTGGAAATGGATGATCCTGGAAAAGAAAATCCGGCGGCGCAGAGGATGAAGCTGCGCGGGTACGTGGTGAAGCTGGAGCCGGGGCCGCAGGCGGAACAGACTGCGGTGGGAGTGGTGTTTACGGAGTGACGGAAGGTCAGAGGCAAAGGCACTTACCACAGAGACGCAGAGAGATTCGCTGAGGAATTTCTAATTTTCGCGTTATCCTGATTCATTCAAATTTTCATGATGTAGAGAGGGTTGCGGATGGCGAGGATTGCCCAATTTAGTTTTCTGTTGGCGGCTTGCGTGTGTTTGTTTCTGTCGGGATGCACGCACTCCAACGAGAAAAGCACACCGACGCCGGTCACGATCAGCACTGATGTCCGCTGCCCAATGGACAAGTAAATGTTGCGTATTCGGCGACGCTTGTCGCGAGCGGTGGTGCGGCTCCCTATAGCTGGTCGCTGATTAGCGGTGCGCTGCCTGCGATGCTTTCGTTGGGTCCAGCGAGTGGCGTGATCTCCGGAACTCCCATTGTAGCGGTGACGAACACGGCGCTGACATTTATGGTGTCGGATTCGAGCAGTCCGGTGATGACGAAGACAGTGAGCCTGACGCTGACGATTGCGCCGCCACCGATCGCGATTACGACTACTTCTCTGCCGAACGGACAGGTGAATGCGGCTTATTCGGCGACGCTGGCTGCGAGCGGAGGGACGACTCCTTATAGCTGGACATTGATGGCGGCACGCTTCCGACGCTGCTGGGGCTGAACGCGACGAGCGGGGCGATTACGGGAACGCCGAATGTTGCGGTGACGAACACTCCGCTGACATTTACGGTGAAAGATTCGAGCACGCCGCAGCTATCGAAATCGGCGAGCCTGACGCTGACAATTGCACCGCCGCCGATTGTGATTTCGACGACTTCCCTTCCCGATGGAATTGTAGGAACAGCATACAGCGCGACTGCTTGCGGCGACGGGAGGGACGGCGCCGATTACGTGGTCGCTAACGAGCGGCACTTTGCCAACTGGGCTTTCGCTGGATCCGGCGAGTGGTGCGATCACGGGAGTTCCGACAGTTTCGGTGACAAACACTCCGCTAACATTTCTGGCGAGCGATTCGAGCACGCCGCAACTGACGAAATCGGTGAGCGTGACGCTGACGATTGCGATTCCGGCGGGAATTACTGTTTCGGTGTCGCCTGCGCGAGCGGGACTGAGTTCGATGCAAACGCTGCAGGTGACGGCGACAACGAATGATAATTTGGGAGTGAACTGGACGGCGAGTGGCGGCGGATTTTTCACAAGTACGAGCATGAATGGAACGGCGGTGCTGTTCACGGCTCCGGCGACGGCGGGAAGTTACACAATCACCGCGACGGCGATCAGCGACCCATCGAAGAGCAGCACGAGCAACATTTATGTGACGTCGCTGGGAGGCGTGTACACATATCACAACGATCTTTCGCGCGATGGAGTGAACTCGCAGGAATTTGCGCTGACGACAGCGAATGTGAACACGACGACATTTGGAAAATTATTTTCATGCACGGTGGATGGCGCGATTTATACGCAACCTTTGTGGGTGAGTTCGCTGACAGTGGGCGGGGCAAAGCACAACGTGGTGTTCGTGGCGACGCAGCATGACAGCCTTTATGCGTTTGACGCGGACGCGAATCCTTGCGTCCAACTTTGGAAAGTGAGTTTGATCGACGGGACGCACGGCGGGACGGTGGGCGAGACTTCCGTGCCGAGCGGGATGACGGGATACATGGTGGGACAAGGAGATGGGGATATCACACCCGAAGTGGGAGTGACGGGAACTCCGGTGATCGATCCTTCGACGAACACGCTATACGTGGTATCGAAATCTGTGAATGCGACGGGGCCGACATTTTTTCAGAGGCTGCATGCGATTGATCTGGCGACGGGGAACGAGAAATTTAGCGGGCCCGCGAATATTTCAGGAACAAACGTAACGTATGCGGGGACGGGCGATGGCGGAACGACGGTGGCGTTCAGTCCGCAGCAGGAAAATCAACGATGCGGATTGGCGCTGGTGAATGGAGTGGTGTATGTGGCGTGGGCGTCGCATGAAGATACGCTGCCTTATTACGGATGGGTGGTGGGATTCAATCCAGCGACGCTGGGCATCGTGAACATCTTAAACGTATCGCCGAACGTGCAATACGGAGGGATTTGGATGAGCGGCGGAGCGCCTTCAGCCGACAATGCAGGCAGTCTGTATATGATCACGGGGAATGCGGCGTTTGATGCGACGAATGCGAGCGCGCCGAACAATGATTATGGGGATTCGTTCCTGCAAATGTCGGGGAGCTTGAACATCACTTCGTACTTCACGCCTTCCGATCAATCGAGCGACAACGCGAACGATCAGGATTTCGGTTCAGGCGGAGCGGCGGTGGTGGTGAATGTAAGTTCGGGGACGTTGAAACATCTGGTGATTGGCGGCGGGAAGGATGGCGGGTTGTACCTGTTGAATGGGGACAGCATGGGCGGATTGGGAGATTCGAACGCGCGACAACTGTTTAACATCGGCAACAAGATTTTCTCGACGGGGGCGTTTTGGAATAACAGTTTTTACATCGCGGGAGTGCATGGGCCGCTGATCACGTTCGCGTTCAACACTTCGACAAATATGTTTAGTACGGCGATCACATCGCATTCCACGACTACCTATGGATTTCCCGGAGCGACGCCTTCCGTTTCGGCGAATGGCACGACAAACGGAATTGTGTGGACGCTGGAAAATGAGACTTATTGCACAAACGGGGCGGTGTCTTGCGGGCCGAGTATCTTGCATGCGTACGATGCGACAACTCTTTTCAACGACCTGTGGAACAGCAGCATGGTGGCTGGGGACGTGGCGGGAAATGCTGTGAAGTTTACGGTGCCGACCGTTGCGAATGGAAAAGTTTATGTGGGGACTCGCGGGAATAATACGGGCGGAGCGTTTGGGTCGACGACCGTTTCGGGAGAGCTGGATGTTTATGGATTGAAGCCGAATTGAGGGCCGAAGTCGGGGGAGGCCCCGTTCGTACTTCGCCGAATTATTTCGATTGTTCAGCCAGAGATGGAATTTCGCGCATGCGGGCAAAGGCGCGGCGTGCGTGCGGGATCACGATGCTGCCACCTACAATGAGGGCGACGTTGAGCGCGTCAATGACTTCCTGGCGATTCCAGCCTTCTTCGGCGCAGCGAACCAAATGATAGGTGATGCAATCGTCGCATCGGAGGACAGCGCTGGCGACCAGGCCGAGAAGTTCTTTCGTTTTCGTGCCGAGCGGGCCGGGTTCGTAGGCCTGATGATCGAGTGCGAAAAAGCGCTTGATGCCGAGATGGCCGCAGCCGAGGATTTCTTCGTTTAGATCCGCGCGAAATTTCTGAAAATCATTCAGGCTGTCTGGCATTGGTCCCCTCCGTGACTTTTCGTGCGTCTGCATGTTACAAGAGCGAACGGCAATCTTCGATGGTGGGACGCGGCAAGTCAAACTTCGAAATCCACGAGGAAATTCACGATGAAGAAGAGTTGGTTCGCAGCGACGCAGATCGAATTCAAGCTGCGCGTGGTTTTTATTTCGTCGATTTTCTTCGGGGCATTCTGGTGCTACGCGATTCGATCACAGGAATACCGCGGACCTGATGGCGCACTGGCTATTTCGGCATAGTCTGGCGTTTTCAGTAGATGGCTGGATGCGAGTGATCGCCTGTGCGGGCGCGGCGCTGATTTTTGCAGGCGCGGCTATCAGGACGTGGGGCACCGCATACCTGAATTCGAAAGTGATGGGCGATTGGAGATTACATACGGATCGGCTGCTGGCGGACGGGCCATTCCGTCATGTGCGGAATCCGCTGTATCTGGGAAACATCGTAATGAGTTTTGGAATTGCGACGATGCTGAGCCGGAGCGGAGCGGCGTTGATCATTATCGGGATGTTTTTGTTTGTGCTGCGGCTGATTCTGCGTGAAGAAACCGAGATGCGGGTGGGACAAGGCGAAAGTTACGAGCGATATTGTGCGGCGGTGCCGAGGCTGGTGCCGTCGTTGAAGGCGCGGGTGCCAGCGGCGGGAAGCAATCCGAATTGGCTGGACGGATTTCTTGGCGAATTGATGATGTGGATTTGGGGATTGAGCCTGGTGGTATATGCCGCGACGCTGAGCATTCCCTACTGGGAGTATTGTTTTTATGGCTCGTTTCCGGTGCACTTTTTGGTGAGGTTTATTTACAAGCGGGCTACGCGGGATGCGGCTGGGACGGCGACGGCGTGAGACGGGGCGCCGCGTTATTTTTGCGGCTGGTCTGTGATCGCGCGCGAGGCGCGGAGGAGTTCGGCGACGCTCCAGGCTTGAGCGAAGCATCCGCGAGGAGTGAATGGCGGATCGGCGTCGCAAATTTCTGAGATGGAGCCGAGCGCGGCGCGATTGAGCGCGGCGGCTGCGGATTCGATGATGCGCTGGGCAGCAGCGCGATCCCGGTATACCTTCCAATGAGCGGTGATGAATGGGCCGAGAAGCCACGGCCATGCGGTGCCTTGGTGATAGGCGGCGTCGCGTTGGGATTGAGCTCCCTCGTAACGACCGCAGTAGGCGGGGTCGTTTGGCGCGAGAGTGCGCAGACCGTAAGGAGTGAGTAGTTCGCGTGCGCAGATGTCGACGATGGCGCGCTGCTGGTTCGCGCTGAGACCTGATTCAGGTAATGACACGGCGAAGATTTGATTTGGGCGAATTGAGGGATCGTTGCCAGATGGGCCATCGATTACGTCGAAGCATGCGCTGAGTTCTGAATTCCAAAAACGTGCAAAACTTTTGCGGGCTTGCGCGGCCGCGGCTTGGAATTTCTTTTCGGACTGAGCCGGTGCGATTGAGGAGCCGAGTTCGCGCGCAAATGATGCGGCGGTGATGAGAGCGTTAAGCCAGAGCGCGTTGATTTCGATTGGCTTGCCCACGCGCGGCGTGATGGGAACTCCGTTGACGCGGGCATCCATCCAAGTGAGCTGCGTGGCGGGGCTGATTGCTCGTGGCGGGCTCGCCCGCATAGAGCAATCCATCTTTTGGATCGACGCGAATTCCGAAGCGCGTGCCCGCGGTGTAGCCATCGATTATTTCGGCGACGGCGGGAAAGAGATCGCGGACGATGACGAAATCGCGAGTTTGCTCGACGTACTGGCGGAGCGATTCGATGAACCAGAGCGAGAGCGTCGACGGAATTGTATTCGGGCTCGTCGCCGGATTCGGGGAAAAAATTGGGAAGCATGCCTGCGTTTAGAAATTTGGCGAAAGTGCGAAGGATTTCGCGCGCGAGTTCGGGGCGTCCGGTGGCGAGGGTGAGTCCGGGAAGGGAGACGAGAGTGTCGCGACTCCAGACGCCGAACCAGGGGTAGCCGGCGATGATTTGCGGCGCGGATTGCTGTTGCTGCGAGTTGTGCCGCTTTTGCAGGGTGAACTACAAATGCGTCTGTGGCGAGGACTAGTTGCGCAAGCGACGGTTGGGTGATCGCGGCCGAGTTGGAGAAAGACGATTTCGCAGAATTGCCGAGTAGGTCGCGCTGGCGACTTTGTTCGGAGGAGAGAGCGGCTGCGGCATCGAGAGATGCTGATTCGTCCACGCTGAAAACCAATGACGTGGTGGCGCCGGGTTGAAGCGTAATGCGAAACGTGGCGGCGTGGAGATGATCGTCGATATGGTCGTAACCGCGGGCGGCTTCTTCGGCGAGATCGAAATTGCGATACCAGAGTGCGCCATCGAGATTGAGGGATTTCGGCGGCGGATTCGGCGCTGCGCAAATAAAACGGGACGGCACTATCGAAGGCGACGACGCGAATGCCGCGATCGAATTTGGTGAGATTCATGCGCCAATCGCCAGCTCGCGTAAACGCGCCGAAGTCGCGATAGTTGACGAGGACTTTTATTTCGAGCGTGAGCGGAGTGGTGGCACGGACGAGACAATATTGGAGATACGTGGTATTCGCGCCATGTTGCATCCATACGCGCTTTTCCAGTTGTGCGTGCTCTCCGGAATTCGGCAGCGGAACGGAGTATGTCCAGACTGGAATTGCGCCTTCGAGGCGAAGTGAGTCGAGATAGCGATTTCCCTGCGGAGAAATCGAGCCGTCTGCCCAGCGATTTACACCAAGTTCGTAGCGCTGATCCGCGATCGCTACGATTTCATCGACCTTCGCGACGAGGAGCATGCGGCGGCGGGGGGGATCGAGCGCGGCGACGAGAAGTCCGTGGTATTTCCGCGTGAGCAATCCCACGGAAGTGGCGGAAGCAAATCCGCCGAGACCGTTGGTGACGAGCCATTCGCGCTGAGTGGCTGCGGCTAGGTCGCCACAAATCTCGCGCGGGAGATTTATGTGCGAAGGAAGCTCGATGGGGCGGGATGAATTCATTTGCAAATTAATTGCGGCGCGCGTTGGCTGTCTCCGCGAGCGCCTAGCAGGAGAAAGCGCTTTCTAGATTACATTGATTCGATGAGTTGAGTTTAATTTGAGATGTCGGCGAGGTTGGCGAGCGCCGCGTCGACGGCGGTGCGATTGCGGTTATCAAGCGTGTTCACGGTGTTCATGATGTCTGGCCATTCGCGGACGAGTTTCTGATATTCGTCAAAAGCCGTTGCGGGATTGAGGGTGACGCGGTGTCCCGATTGAAGCGCGTCGAGAAGAATGTCTGGCGCCCAACCTTGGTCCCACGTGGCTTCCAGTATGTGTTCGGCTCCGCGGAGGCGCGCGATTCGGCCGGGGAGGTCTTCGAGAAGAGCGGCGGCATCGGCTCCGTGACTCGCGAAGGTGATGCGGACGTCGATTTTCTGCGAGAGCTTGCTCTTGGGAAGGTCGATGATGGTGGTCGCGAGTTCGCCGTCGTAACGCCAGCCGATTTTGCTGCTGACCCCATCGGGTTGCGAAGGATCGGCGGGCGCGGCGTAAGAAATTGATTTGCCATTGGCCGTCACTGATTCTGGCGGCCAAACGCCGTAGAGGCGAAGTTGATAGGCGCGCTCGGTAAGCATTCCGGGGAATGCGCCGCGCGCAGGAAGAATTTTGATTTGGATTGAGCCATCGGTATTCGATTGCTGCTGAAAGTGCGTCCACGAAAATTGATTCGTTTTGTAACCAAGCGTATCGCCCGCATCTTCGTAGAGTTTTCCTTCGCCTGTCTTGCCGGGGAAAATTTGCAGAATCAGCGGATCTAGGGAATGCGCGGTGGTGGAATCCATTTTGGGCGCGAGTGGAATTATTGAACCCGGTCGAACGTAGACAGGAATTTCGTCGAGCGCAAAAGTTCGTGTGATTTGCGCCGGTCCATTGATGTGGGCTCCGGTGGGCCACTCGATCCATTCGCCCTCGGGCAGCCAAAGCGAGCGCACTGCAAGATGTGAATTTGGATCAGCGGGAGAAACGACAGGAGCCGCGATCATGCTATCGCCGAAAAAATATCCGCCATCGCGCGAGTACGCGCCCTCTTCTTCAGGAAAATCATAATAGAGCGGATGCAGAATCGAAATGCCGGTGTCGTAAGTTTCGCGCGCCGAAGTATAAATGTACGGAATCAATGCGTAGCGCTCGAGGAAGGCGGCGCGCATCGCGGTGGCATATTGTGGAGCGTAGGCCCAAATGCGGCGCTCGGCGTCGGGATTTTTTGTGGAGTGCGTTCGCAGCACAGGGCTAAACGCGCCCCACTGCACCCAGCGCGTGAAAAGTTCGGAATCGACCGTGCCGGGCATGTGTCCACCGATATCGTGGCTCCAGTAGCCGTAGCCGACGTTGGCGGCGGTTGCAGTGAAATATGGTTGAAACGCAAGAGACGGCCAGGTGGAATACGTGTCACCCGAAAATCCAATTTGATAGCGATGATTGCCGAGTCCGCCCCAGCGATGAAATAAAAGCGGGCGCTTCCCTTCGCGTTCCATGTCTGTGAAGTGAACGTAATTCAGCCACCACGTGGGATTGAGGCCGGGCACGGTGGTGGTGGGCTCCTGCTGCCAATCGAGCCAGAAAAAGTCCACGCCCTGTTTTTCGAGCGAGTGGTGCAGGATGTTCATATAACTCGTAGCGAATTGTTTGTTGGCGATGTCGAAGCGAACGTATTGCTTCGTGGCAGGATCAATTCCCATAGCCCGCGCCATCTCAGGGTAAGCGGATTCAAACGGTTGCACGCCGGACGCCGGGTGCATGTTTAGAGTGACTTTCAGATCTTGCTGGTGAACCCAGCTGAGAAATTCAGTCGGCTGCGGAAAATAAATAGGATTCCAGGTGTAGCCGGTCCAGCCGAGCGTGTGGCCACTCGGATCAAGTTTATTTTCCCACCAGCGCACGGCGAAGGTTGGATGCCAATCCATGTCGACGACGAGAACATCGAGCGGTACATCGTGCGAGTGGAATTCGTCGATGAGGCTTTCAAATTCTTCGTCGGTGTAAGCCCAATAGCGAGACCACCAGGCACCGAAAACAAAATGCGGCGGAAGAGGAATCCGTCCCGCAACACGTATGAAATCGCGGAGTTCACCGCGGTAGTCGTGTCCGTACGCGAAAAAATACCAGTCGAAGCGTTCGCCGGCTGGCGCAGCAGTGACCCAAGCCCAGCTCGGTGAATCGAGATTCGCGTCGAAGACAGGCGAACCGGAATCGTTTTCAAGCACCCATCCATCGCGCGAGAGCAAGCCGGGATCGAGCGGGACAGATCCATTGGCGCCGTCGAGGGTGCGACGGGTGCCCCCAAGATTTCCCGGGCCGGGCGTGCCGGGAACCCAAACGACGGCTTGTCCGTTAAGAGAAAACTCGAGCGACAGATTCAGAGGGCTAAACGCGCCGCTATCAACTCTGTATCGGAGCTTGAGTTTTTCGGTTTCGATGATGAGCCAGCCATCTTGGGTTGCGTGGGTGAATTTCGGCACGGGCATGCGACGATTTATGAAGAGAAGCGACGGACGGTCTTGAAACTTGCTGTCGGCTGCCCATTCGAGGCGTATCAACTGGGGCGTGAGAATCGTGAACCGCGCGTTACCGGAAATAACGATCGCTGCCGAATTGGCGACGGAATTTGGCGCGGGTTCTGCAGACTGCGCGGGTTCGGCTTTGGATTGCGCTTGAATTTGCGCTCCGCACATCAACATGCAGAAGCACGGCGAGAAAAATGGGGCGTCACTCTGTAAGTTTGGAACCATCGCGCGCACGCTGGCGGTGAAATTCGAATTCTGACAGCCGGCACTGGCGGGTTGAGTAGCGGTGGCATTCTGAATTTATGAGTTTATATGTTTCGCAAAGATGCGGAAGAGAAAATCTGAAGAATGGGCGTAACACTCACGATGGTGGCTAGGATGCGAAATACTGATGTAGGTACGAACTCTCGCGCGAATTGTCTTGAATTTATCCACGGAGAGGAGTTATTTAGGACCGCGCCGTTTGGACCTTGGGGACTGGTGGCAGCACCAGCGACGTCCAGCGGCGGAGATCTAAACCCGAAAAACTGATTCGATCACGTGGAGGGTCCATGCCTCGGACACACCGCCTCAGCTTCCTGGCACTCTGTTTTGCATTGCTATGCGTGATTTCTGCGCCCGTAATTGCACAGGTCGATACAGCGCAACTCGCGGGACATGTGGTCGATCCGCAGGGGCTCGCGATCGCAGGCGCGAAGGTGACCGTGCGCCAGGTTTCCACTGGAGCGGAGCGGACCACGACTGCGGACGGTGGCGGCTACTACCAATTCGCGGGATTACCTCCGGGGCATTACGTGCTGATGGCTGAAGGCGGCACGGGTTTGGCGAAGCTCGAAAACCCAAACATTGTTCTCACGATTGGTCAGGCGGCGCAGTACGACCCGCAATTGCAGCTGCAGTCTGGCGCGCAGAGCGTGACGGTGACAGCCTCGACAGAAGTGATCGAGCCCTCACGCACCGAAACATCCAACACTGTGGACCAAACACAAATCGACAATTTACCGATCAACGGCCGCAATTATATTAATTTCACGCTGACTCTTTCCGACACGCACCGCGACAGTGCTCCCACGATCGGCGCGGCGCCAACGAGCGGATTGAATTTTAACGGCCAGCGCGGACGTTCGAATGAAGTGTCGGTGGATGGCGCGGATGCGGTGGACAATTCCGTGAACGGAATCCGAGCGACGGTGTCACAAGAAGCCGTGCAGGAATTTCAGATCGTGCAGAGCAATTACATGCCGGAGTTTGGCCGCGCAATCGGCGGCGTAATTAATATCGTAACCAAGGGCGGCACGAACGATCTTCACGGAAACGTATTTGGATTTTTAAGGAATGGCGCGATTCAGGCGCGTAATCCATTTTCATTTCAGGTAGACCCAACGACCGGCGCTCTCGATCCGACAAAGCAATCGTACACACGCGTGCAGGGCGGAGCGACGCTCGGCGGTCCGATCAAGAAGGATAAAACATTTTTCTTCCTCTCTTACGAAACCACGCGGCGGCAAGAAACAGGATTCAATAGCATTGGTTCGAACAATTTTGGACTGTCTACGAATTCGATTCCCTGCTTGCCGTTCCCGATTACGCTGGCGAGCGATCAATTTGCGTTCTATAACGCCGCGCTCGGTCCGGCTCAATCGGGTGGCGCGTGCGCATCACCGGCCGCACAGCAGGCCGTCGGCGCTGCGCTGATCACGTCGGCGAGCTCGAATGACGCGCTGAATGCGAACATGAACATCAATCAAAACGGGACCGTGGTACCGATCTCTACCACCCTCGGAATTCCCGCGGGTCTCGGTTCGCAGTTTTTTCCAGTGCTTCCAATCTCGGGGTACCCGCTCGCGCCGTTGCCCACGCCGTCTTTCGTGGGGCTGAATTCGCTGCGCGGAAATTATCCAATCTCAGAAGATACAAATCTTTACGACGGAAGAATCGATCAGATCTGGAACGCCAACAATACGACTTTCTTGCGCGTGAACGTTTCGCCTTCAATGGTGAATGGACTACAAGGCAGCGCCCAAAGCCAGGTTGCGGGGACGATCGCTCTTTCGCGCACGTCGCTTCAAAATTCGCACGACATCGCGGTGGTGGCGCAGCACTCCACCGTTCTATCCAACTCGCTGTTCAATGAAGTTCGGTTTCAGTTCGCGCGGCGCGGACTTTTCTACGGCTATTCGGATTCGCCAGGTGGCTCTGATGTGGGTGTGGATATTCTCGGCGTCGCCTCCTTCGGCCGCGAACCTTATTCGAGCGTAAGCCGAATTGAACGCCGATATGAGTTCACCGACAATTTGACGTGGATTAAAGGTCATCACACTTTCAAGTTCGGCGTTGATGCGAATCTGATTCAGTTGCGTTCGAGTTCAAACCAGATTTTCCAACTGGATTTCGGCGGCAACTATAGGTTCAGCACAATTCCCGCGGGCGAAATACTTCCGACGGAGTTGACTTCAGTGCAGGCATACGGACTTGGCTTTCCAAGTTTCTTCCTGCAAGGAATTGGCAACTCAGGGCGCCCGTTTGATAACGATGCGTTCGCTGGATACGTGCAGGATAGTTGGAAGATTAATTCCAGACTGACACTTAATTACGGCGTACGTTACGACGTGGAACTCAGCCCAATGTTCACTCCGTTTGGTTCGTTTGACGCGGCAGCGGAAAAGGAACTTGGCGTCGTTGAGGGCGTTCCAAACGATTACAACAATTTCGGACCGCGTGCTGCGATCGCGTGGGATCCGTGGGGAGATGGCAAAACAATTGTTCGCGTCGGTTACGGGCTTTTTTATGACCACCCGCCCCTCGCGGTGGCATTCCTTGCGGCAACGGCGGATGGCGCGCAATCAGCGCAACTAACGTTTGGTCCCGGCCTTGCGAGTAACGCTCCGCTGACGCCGCTGAATGCAACTTCCGTCCTGAATTCTTCCACAATTTTTATGGGAGTCTTGAACGCGCCATCAAGTTACAACCTCGGTTATCAGGCTAACGGAAACCAGCAGCGATTCGATCCTCTGTTTCCGAATTCGTTTTTCACCGATCAGAATTTTCTTTCGCCATCCAGCGCTCTGCCACTGACGGTGCTTCCATTCACTTTTCCTGTCGCGGCAAATTTTCAATTTGGGATGGGGCAGCAGGGCACTCTATCGATTGAGCGGCAATTCGGTGATAGTTACAAGATCGGAGTCACCTACACTTATATCCATGCGTATCACCTGAACCGTCCGCGCAACGTCAATGTGGCGAACCCCGCAATTCTGATGAGGAATTTCGGCACTGCGGTGGCTGCGGGACTCACGACGGGATCCAGTAGTCCGCTCGGAGTTGCGGTGCCTGCGAGCGGAACCGCTGCGACTTGCCCTGCTCCCGTAATCTCCTCATTCCCAGCAGGAACTCAATTTGTGGATTCTCCCGCGGGAGGCACGCTCGCTCTGATCGCCCCGGGAGCTTTGGCGTTTGGATTCACCGGTCCGGATTGTGGCGGGTCACAGTTGGGATACATCGGCACGCCTGCGGTCTTCAATGATTTCCGGCCTACCGGCCCGAATCCAACATTCGGCGTACTTGGCCTGTCGTTCCCAACATTGCAAGCGCTGGCTTCGCTTGCCGGTTTTCCCGCCGGCCAATCAGGAGTAGTGGTGCCGTTTAGTGATGTAGAGCAACAAGAGTCCACCGGAAGTTCCGTATACCACGGCGTGACATTTTCGTTCTCCAAGCGGTTCAGCCGCCATTTCGAATTTCTTTCCAACTACACCTTCGGCCACGCGATTGATGACTCCACCGATTTGCAATCGCTGCTCGATCCTCAGGACAACAGCAATCCACAACTCGATCGAGGGAATTCAGATTTTGATCAGCGGCACCGCTGGGTGACGAGCGGAGTATTTCAAACTGGCTACCACTGGCGCGACGGCGGATGGGTTCACAAATTGCTCGCGGATTTTTCTGTCTCGCCGATCGTGGAAATTTCCTCGGGATTGCCATTCACGGTGCTCACTGGCACCGACTACAACGACGATTTCAGCCCGTATACTGATCGGCCGGATATTGTGCCAGCGGGGACTCCCGGCGCCGTAACTTCACCTTACCTGCCGGGTGTTTTTTTCGGGTTCCCGACGAACTGCGCAACTCCGGCCAATGCGGCATTGCTCATTCCGCCGAACGGTTGCACCGGAACTCTCGGCAGAAACACTTTCCATCAGCCGATGTTTGCGTCGTGGGACATGCGCTTGTCGAGGGTGATTGGAATCGGTGAACGCACGAATCTACAAATAATCGCTGACATGTTTAATCTTCTAAATCGCAACAACACCGCGAGCGTGAATAACGTGTGCGATCCAGGCTCGCCGGCGACTTGCCTTGCAGGGCAGCCGACGGCGGCATTCGATTCGCGCCAGTTCCAATTTGCGCTGAAGTTCAGTTTCTAGAGGGACTCAGTTCCGATCGTTGGCGCAGGATGAATTGCGCCGAACTAACGCGTTCCAGGTGTAGCCGGAGAAATATGCGGCGGGCTCTGGAAAAGCTTGGGATCGATCGTCGGGTTCACTTCGTACTGATCGACTACAACATCGTCTGTCTCTGAGGCGGTTTTGCTATGGCGCCTGTATGCGATGTTGATTCCACCCACGGATCGCCAATCGGAATAGTCGGTCACTGCCATCCCATTCGCCGCCGTCGTGTGGCTCGTCCTTAACAATTGCCCGCTCGTCGGATCGACATCCCAGAAATCCTCGGCGCCTGCGCCTGAAATTTTGAGCCTCACCGCGTTGATCTTGCCAATCGGTTCGTTCCCTTCGACTCCGCACGTAAATTGGCCGCGATATTTGGCAATGTAAATCGGATCGAGTTTCACGGCGAGGCGCAGGTCTGCAAGTTGGGAGGCAGGGATTGCGGTGGCAGCTTGTCCAGATGCTTCGAAACTTGCGTCTGGAGTATCGACAACTCTTGTCGCCGCACCCTTCGAATCCTGAAAGGCTACATAGAAATTCGCGGGAAACACGGTTACGCGCTCCACGTGCAAAGTAACCGCGCCTGTTGCACGCGTCGTCGTGTCACTTCCGCGAAAACGAGTCGAACGAATCTGAGCCATTTCTTCGCGTCGGCCGATCGCGTTGAGCGCCTTTTCGACAATCTGCGAATTCGCGTCGCGCCTCGACTCACTTCCGCCTGGCGCATCGCAGGAAGACTGCGCCACAGGCACAATGAAGGCGAATCTTTCGGGACCCGGCAACTTGGAAACCTTTATCTCAGGTATATCGCGAATCGCTTTTCGCGCGAATGCGATCCCCGAAAACAAGACGCCCAACACCGCTGCAACGATCACAACTCGAGTGAATTTCATCGCTAGTTTTCCAAGGAGGGGCGACGAGTCTTCGGCAGCTGCACGACCCGCACTAGACATCTTACCGCAAAGGCTGCGAGGTGGATATCGAATGTCGCAAAATGATTTACGGTAGAACGTAGCGTAGATAAATCTATACCTACATTTCGATATCGGCCGCCGACAGGACGAATGCAGAAGTGTTCGCGACGGGAAAGATCTGCAACTCAACATCTGCATGAAGGGCGTGATTCGCACAAATAATATAAAATCCAGCAGAAATGAATGGGGGCCCGTAGCTCAACGGTTAGAGCAGCGGACTCATAATCCGTTGGTTCTAGGTTCAAATCCTAGCGGGCCCACCAAAATCGTATTTGCGCCAACACTTATTGATTCTTTGCGCGGCAATGCGTTCTAGGTTCCTAAATTTCTACTCTTCCTAATTCTATTCAGGTGTGTCTGCCGGGCGGATTGCATTGGCCACACAGGAAAATCGCTGGCCACGCAATGTGCGCCCCCGGGATAGATCTCAGACTCAACACGGTGAGTAACGAATTTCTCTATCCGGGTGAAAAGGTTTCCCCTCGACTTATCGCTGTGTGGACACCTAATTCTATGTTACTGATAACAGGTATTTTACGGTGGTACCGAATTTGCACGCAACACTTGGGCTAATGAAGGTGGTTATTGGAGATTAATCACCCTGATGTTGCAGGTACTCAAAGACGTTGACGAGCTGCCAGCTCAGATTGAAAAAGCGGCGCCAGAGTGTGTGGCGGCGCCGGCTGTAGCCTCCTCACTTGTAAGTGCGTCCGGCCGATCTTCTGTGGGCCGTCTTGTGCTGCGAGCGCGCCAACTCGCAAGTCCTCACCGAAATAAAATCTACATGGACATTGAGAAAGTTTTCTCGCTGTTGTCAACATCGCGAGCGCTTCGTATACTGATTGGTGAATCACCTGAATTGCAAACAGACATGCAAAGTGGATTTCGGCGTCTGCGACACACCATTGAATTCGGTCCGATAACCCCGCAGAGCTTTTCCGACTATGACCTAGTGGTTCCCATGTCGGTTCGCGACTTGATGCAGGCCCGAGAATGGCCGGAGCTGGTGCTTGAGAATGCAATTCCCTTTCCGTCTCCGGAGTGTGTTTCGCTTTGTGACGACAAATTTGAATTTAATCAGCGACTCATCGCTTCGGGATTTGGAGTCTATGTGCCGAAGATGGGGACCGGACTCGAACGGCCTTACATTTTGAAAAAGCGAATCGGCATTTGGGGCAGAGAGTGCCGCGTAATTCATGATCTTAAAGACAAAGCTGAAGCTCTGGAGCAGATAAACGATCCCGCATATTTCTGCCAGGAAATTGTGCGTGGGCGCCAGGAGTTCGCGACACATATACTTTTCGCGAACGGCAGAATCGCGAAGTCTCTTAACATTATGTACGAGTTTGAAAGCGAAACGCCGATCAAGGGACAAGATCCATTTTTGTACCGCGTAATTCACCGGTGTCCTTATCTGGATTTGTTTTCCAGCATTCTGAACTCGGTGGGATTTCAAGGATTGTGCTGCGTAAATTACAAAGTTGCGGGCGGCAGGCCGCATATCCTCGAGATCAATCCACGCTTCGGCGGAAGTCTTGCTCCTTATTTTTCCTCGTTCGTTCGAGGGATCAAGCCGCGATCTCGCACAAACCACAGAACTAACAGCGCAACGATTCCGGTCCCGTAGCTTCACTTGAGTCTTAATTTCTCCCGCTCAATTCGTTCGCTACGCTTGCTATTTCTTGTAAACCACGCCTGCTTTCATTACGAATGAAACTTTTGTTACGGCGCTGATGTCTTGCAGCGGATCGCCGGGGACGGCGATTAAGTCTGCGAAGAAATTTGGTTTTAGCGCGCCGATTTGTTTTTCCCATCCGAGAATTTTTGCACCGTTGAGCAGATCCGCTTGCAGCGCGGCTGCCGGAGTCATTCCATATTTCACCATCAGCTCGAGTTCGCGCGCTTGTGTGCCGTGGGGAAATGGACCGACATCGGAACCGCAGGCCATAGGAACTCCCGCGGCTAATTGTTTTTTGAATTGCTGCGCGTGAAAGTCGAGCGATTCGTGCTGACGAGCTGATGATGCGGGCGACGCTGCGTGATCCGCAAAATATTCGGAGATGGCGAATGTTGGGACGGCGGGAATATTTTTGTCGTGCATGATGCGCATTGTTTCGTCGCTTAAATAATCGGCGTGGTCGATCGCCATCACTCCTGCGCGCGCGGCGTAGCCTGTGCCTGGTTCGCCGGTGGCGTGGACTCCTACGCGCTTTCCCATTCGCGCGGCTTCGCGAACAGCCGCGGTGAGTTCGGCTTCGGTGTATTGGTAAGTTGAAATGTATTGGCCGTCGCGAAATGTGTCGCGACCTGTTTCGTAAATTTTGATGAAGTCGGCGCCTTCTTTGAATTGCTGGCGCATCACGGTGATCAGCTCGGCTTCGTTGTTGGCATAAGTAGCGTTGCCCATGATGTGCTGCTCGGGGTTGTAATTGATTGCGTCTTCGTGTCCGCCGAGAACTGAAATTGCGTTGCCGCTGATGCGGAGGCGCGGGCCCGGAAGAAGTCCGCGATCGATCGCGTTGCGCACTGCGGTGTCGGCGGAGCCGGCTCCTTCGGTGCCCATGTCGCGTTCGGCTGTGAATCCCGCCATCAGATCGGCGCGGGCAGCGAGCGTTGCGAGAATGGTGCGTTCGGGAACGGATTCCTGAACGGTTTGCAAATCTTCGGCGCCGGGATGCAGAAACAAATGGACATGGACGTCAATGAGTCCGGGCATCAGAGTCGTGTCGCCGAGATCGATTGTCTCTGCGCCAGCAGGATGCGTGACGGATGCGCCGGCTTCTTTGATTCGATCGCCTTCCACGAGAATTTCGCCGGGCGAAATTATTTTTCCGTTTTCGACGTCGAGTAGTCGCGCGGCGTGAAGGACAAATGCGATGCTGCGCGGGTGTCTTGCGCCGTGATGGACGGCGTGCGGAGAAGCAAGCAGCAAGCCGCGACTAAGAGAAGAACTGCGAATTTGTAGTGAGTTGGTTTGGCCATGATTTTCGGAGGAATGTTATCACTCCGCCGCGCGCGATTCGATAGCGGGGATGCGTTTTGCATTTGGCTTGTGGCGCTTGATGATTTCACACTATTCTCACTTGGCATGGCATTCGACAAACAATTTGCGCGGCGGCTGGAGCTGGCCGAAGAACTTGCGGGCGCGGCAGTCGCACGCGCTCATCGCGAGACGGTAACGGATTCGCACGCAGAAATTTTTTCGGTCGCGGGCGGCAGCGCGATTTTTGTGGAGCCGGGCAGCCCGATTAGCCAGTGCATTGGTTGCGGCGTCTTGCAGCCCGTCACCGAAAATGAGATCGAGCAAATCGAACAATTTTATTTTTCGCGAGGACACGGATCGCAGATCGCGCTGAGCCGCGTGTTTGCGCGCGAATTTGAGTTTGCGCTTGCTAGTCATGGGTACCAAATCGCCGAACAAAATCTGGCGTTCTATCTGGAGTTGCCGTGGCGCAACACGCCGCAGGTTCCCGACGGTTACGAGATTCGAGAAATCGCGTGGCAAGAACGCGAGCGCTGGGCCGAAATGCAATCAAACAGTTTTTTTGACGATCCGCTGCAAGCGGAAGCATTTGTTTCATGTTCCTGCTTGTCGCGCGCGCGGAAGGTTATCGTTGCTATGTCGCAATTGATCGGGCCTCCGGTGAATTCGCCGCAGGCGGCGCGATTTTTATTTCGCCGCAACACCGCATCGCGTGCATTGCAGGAGCAGCAACGCGTCCCGAACATCGGCGGCGCGGACTGCAGGCGGCGATGTTGCAGCGGCGGCTGGCGGATGCAACCGCTGCCGGTTGCGATCTCGCATTCATGAGCACGCTGCTGGAAACAACTTCATGCAGAAACGCGGAGCGACAGGGATTTATTCGCGGATACGAGCGCGCGGTGATGGTGAAGCCGCGAATCGCGCCGTGAATTCCGCGATGAACCCGCAGCAGCGCACGGACTGGATCGCGGCGCAGGCAAAACAACTGGGATTTGATTTGTGCGGCGTGGTGCGCGCGGACGAGTTGCCGGAAGCCGAGCGTTTGGCGGAGTGGCTGGCGCGCGGATATTCCGGCGAGATGAAATATCTGCACGATCCGCGGCGCGCGTCGATTGCTGCGGCGATGCCTGAAGCGCGCAGCGTGATCGTTTGTGCGCTGAATTACAACACCGCAAATCCGTACTCGACTGAACTCGCTGCGGCGCAGTCTGCTGCGATCACCGGCGACGAAGCGCCGCGGGGATGGATCTCGCGATATGCGTGGGGCGATGACTATCACGGTGTGATTGGCGCGAAGCTCGAAGCGCTGGTTGCGGCGGCTCGCGCGGAGTTTTCTGAAAATTTTGAAGCGAAGTGGTACGTGGATACGGGTCCGGTGATGGAGCGGGTTGCTGCGCAGCAAGCTGGGCTGGGGTGGCTCGCGAAAAATACTCTGCTGATTAATAAGGATATCGGTTCGTGGTTTTTTCTTGGAGTGATTCTTACTTCGCTCGAACTTGCGCCGACGAATGTTGGCGCGCCGCCGGCTGATCTCTGCGGGCAGTGCACGCTTTGTATTGATGCTTGCCCGACCGGGGCGATCACCGAACCGTATCTGCTGGATGCGCGGCGCTGCATTTCGTATCTCACGATTGAATTGCGCGGCGCGATTCCGGAAGAGTTGCGCGCGGGGATGGGGCGGCAGGTGTTTGGGTGCGACATTTGCCAGGACGTGTGTCCGTGGAATCGGAGTGCACCGGTTACCGGCGAGGCGGCATTCGCGGCGCGGGCGGAGTTTGTTGCGCCGGAGTTGGAGCGGTTGGCGTCGCTGAGCGAGGAGGAGTTTCGCGCACTGACTCGCGAGAGCCCTGTGAAGCGGGCGAAGTGGCAGGGGCTGGTGCGGAATGCTTGCGTGGCACTGGGGAACGCGAATATTGAGCGGGGGTCTGCTGCGCATTCGAGAGTGACGTTGCTGCTGGAGCGGCTTGGCGCGTCGGAGGATGCGCTGATCGCCGAGCATGCGCGTTGGGCGTTGGGGCGGCTTAATAATGAGGATGCCCGAGGTTGGTAGACGCGGGCCGGGGGTGGTGGGTGGGATACCTCGGTAGTACACAGTACTAGTGTCAAAAATGGGGTGTGAAATCCCAGTTTTGGAGTGTTTTGAAAACGTATATTGCTGAAAATACACTGGTTAAGTGCTGCCGATGACGTGATTTTTATACACCACGTTTTGTGGATGTTGATGAAACTACAGGGGTTATGGGGTACTATGCATTGTAAATTATTGTGAATAAATAGGGTTAGGTGTTTTTCCGAGTGAGGATATCGGCCTATTTGGGTTTTGGGGTTTGTTCGCTAGGTGGACGAACATCGACGGAAACAGCAGATCCCTCACCCGCTGAAGCGGGTTCGGGATGACAGCGGATTTGACGGGCGCGGCAGATCGTGCGGCGGATGGAAAGGTGCCGGATTGAAGGGTTGAGGAGCCGCGAACGGGGAGCATAAGAGATTCCATCGCCAGTCGATTTCCGTAGTATATCATATAGTACAATTATGGTCAATATTATGGTGAGCTAAATTAGCACATTGAGTGCTAGGGCGGCTCTTCGGGCATTGGTGCGGCAAGGATGAAGGCGCCTAAGCGCGTGAACGCGACAATGGGCGAGGCTTGCCCGCTTCGCGGTCGAGCCTGGCCCCTACGATCGGTTGCGGCGTGAGCGGTGCGCGATCGAACCTGTCGAGTTATTTACAAAATTGTGATTTCTAGGTTGGGTTGGTGGTGGTGGTGGCGTTGAGAATCTCGAAGAGGCAGGCGAAATCGTCCTGACTTTTGCCCGACTGGATTGCTCGCTCCATTAGGTTGACGTAGGCGTCAGGGATGGTGTGGTCTGAGCCGCGATTCTGGCACCAGCTTACTAGTTGCTTGGTGACGACCGAATACGCTTCGAGCGACGCTTGATCGCCGGTGTAATTTTTTGCGGAAATTCTGCGGGACATGTCGGTGAACAGCGTTTCCATCGTGGGAAACATTCCCTTGATCGTGTCCAGAAATCCTGCGGCGGGCAGATTTTCGCTCTCCCAAACAACCTGACCTTGGAGGAAACCCAACATCGCGCTGATTCCAAACGTGAGGACAGCAACATCGAAGGCCGAGGCCTGACCGATTTGGTTTCCCACGAAGAATGACCTATCGCCAAAGGCCATCAGCGCCGGCTTCGCGCGGTCGAAAATTTCCGGCGGCCCTGAATAGAAAATCGTGCAGGCTGGTGTTCCGATCCATCCCGGGCTGCCGAGAATGGCGCCATCAAGATATGAAATTCCGCACTTGCGGGCCCAGGAGTCCATTTCCCGGGCGTCTTGGGGAGTGCCGCTGCTGAGTTGCACGACAATTTTGCCGCTGAGAGCGGGTTCAATTTCAGAGTGTCGCAGCAACTTTTGCGTTGAGCTGTAATCGGTGAGACTGACAATAATGATGTCCGCGTCTCGAATCGATTCTTCGAGACTGTGGGCAACGTTGAGACCTAACTTTGATAAAGCCTGCGTTTTTGCGGCGGTCCGGTTCCAAACTGTTGTGTGAAATCCCTTTTGGAACAGCACCGTTGCGAGAGCGGAGCCCATGCGTCCGGCGCCGATCACCGTCACTTTGTGATTCATGCGTGGCGACCTCTCATCCGAAAGAATATTCGGGCGTTCGCGCGAAAAACTTTAGGCGGGAGACGCTTCGACGATTGAATCGGATACGGCGGTGGGAACCACTCGATTCAAGCGCCAACCGGATGCGGTAAGGATTTCGCGGAATTGAGATTCGGTGCGCTCTGCGCCACCGGGGAACAGCAGCATTTGGAGGTCGAGAAATTTCCCCGGCTCAAAATCGTTGCCGGGCTTGATCACGCAATCCACGACGAGCAATTTGCCATTCGCATTCACGCCCTCGCGGCAAGCTTTCAAAATTTTGATGCAATCGTCATCCGGCCAATCGTGAATGATGTGTTTCAGAATATAAGCGTCTGCGCCGGATGGGACCGACGAAAACATATCGCCGTGCGCGATAGTGCAGCGATCCATCACGGATTTGAGCGGGCCGTTCACGGCGCCATCGACGACATGCTGCAAATCGTAGAGAACCCCCTTCATTTTGGGATTGCGAGAAAGAATAGTGGCAAGAAGCAATCCGTGACCGCCGGCAACGTCAACGATGGAGTGAATTCCATCGAAAGAGTATGCGTCCGCGATGGCAGGCGAATCGATCATGGAGAACGAGGTCATGGCGTCCTGAAAGATCTGCGCATCTGCAGGGTTTTCCTGGAGATATTTGAAGATGGGCTTGCCAAAGACTTTTTCGGCGCCCGTTTTGCCGGTGCGGACGGAATACTCGATTTGCTCCCAGACGCGCGAATGCCAGTCACGATTGCCCATGATGGCGAGAGCGCGAAGACCCGGATTTGCGCCGGTGGTGAGAACTTCGGACATGGGAGTCTGCGAAAATTTTCCGTCGGGACCTTCGGCGAGGACTCCTACGCAGGCGGTGGCGCGCAAGAGTCGATAGAGAGTTCGCGGATCGGCTCCAATTTGTTTCGCAAGATCGGCGGCGGATTGCGGGCCGGACTTTACAAGATCGGGGATTCCAAGTTTTGCGACGCAGCCGACGGCGCCGGTGATGTTCGCACCACCTAAAAGGCCGAGGACTTTGACGTGGGGCGGCATAGCGCGATCGTTTGCGGACATGGATTCCCTCGATGAAAGAATTTGTTAGCGGGAATTTATCTCACAAGCTGACGCGGATAGCTAGATGGGGATTATTTTTTTGCGATGGAGCTGGCCGGAATTTGCGAGCCGCATCTCCAATTCGCGGGCAGCGGAATCGTGAGATGAGCGCGCGTTGACTTGGGTGGGGGTGCGTTCTAAGATTCGCGGCGAGTATGCCGGAAGACCAGCCACTCATCGGTCGCACAATTTCGCATTACCGCGTCATCGAAAAACTTGGTGGCGGGGGGATGGGTGTTGTCTATAAGGCTGAGGATTTGAAGCTTGGGCGGTTTGTTGCGCTTAAGTTTCTTCCGGATGATGTCGCCAGAGACCCGCAGGCACTCAGCCGTTTTGAACGCGAAGCCAAGGCAGCCTCTGCACTGAATCATCCCAACATCTGCACAATCTACGAGATTGATGATCAGCATGGCGAAGCATTTATTGCCATGGAATTTTTGGATGGCGTGACGCTGAAGCATCGCATCGGCGGGCGGCCGATGGAAATCGAGACGGTGCTGGCGCTCGGCATCGAGATTGCTGATGCGCTGGATGCGGCGCATGCGGAAGGAATCGTTCACCGCGACATCAAACCCGCGAACATTTTTGTGACGAAACGAGGCCATGCCAAAGTTCTGGATTTTGGTTTGGCGAAAGTGACGTCTGCGGCCGCGTCGTCGAGCCAGATTGCTTCGGCGAATACGATGACGGCCGCGGTGGATGAACAGCAACTGACCAGTCCGGGTTCGACGCTTGGCACCGTGGCTTACATGTCGCCGGAGCAGGTGCGAGCGAAGGAATTGGATGGGCGGAGCGATTTGTTTTCCTTCGGAGTCGTCTTATACGAAATGGCGACGGGCGCGTTGCCATTTCGTGGAGAAAGTTCGGGAATTATTTTTAACGCCATTCTGGAACGGCAACCAGTTCCAGCCGTTCGGCTGAATCCTGACGTTCCATCGAAATTGGAAGACGTCATCAACAAAGCGTTGGAGAAGGATAGGGCGCTTCGCTACCAATCTGCTGCGGATATGCGCACGGATTTGCAGCGGCTGAAACGAGACACGGAGTCGAAGCATTCGGTGGCGGCAGCGGAATCCGAGCCCGTAGCCGCAAGCCTCGCTACGGCAGCTTCTCCGGCAGCGGCAGCCGCTGTTGAAAAGGTTTCAACAGTTCCGGTGGTCGCGGCAAAAGCTCATGGAATGAAGTGGCCGGTACTGGCAGGCGCTGCGGTGGTGGTCATCGGATTGGCTGTAAGCGGGTGGCTCTATTTCACGCACAAGGCGCATGCGCTCACCGAGAAAGACACCATCGTGCTCGCCGATTTTGCCAACACGACTGGCGATACGGTATTTGATGACACGCTGAAGCAGGCGCTGGCTGTGGACTTGGGGCAATCGCCCTTCTTGAATATCCTTTCAGAATCGAAAGTGCGCCAGACCTTGCGGCAGATGACGCGCTCGCCGAACGAGCGATTGACGCAAGAGTTGGCGCCGGAAGTGTGCCAGCGTGCGGGAAGCAAAGCGTATCTGGCAGGCTCGATTGCGGCGCTGGGCAACGATTATGTGATTGGGCTGCAGGCGCTGAACTGCACGAGCGGGGACGTGCTGGCACGCGAGCAGGTGACGGCAACGGGCAAGGAGCAAGTCCTTCCATCACTTGGGCAAGCAGCTTCAAAGCTTCGCAGCGAACTGGGTGAATCGCTGGCGACGGTACAGAAGTTCGATGTTCCGCTGGCGCAGGCCACCACGAGTTCGCTGGAAGCGCTAAAGGCCTTCAGCCTCGGCCAAAAAACCTCACGCGAAAAAGGAGATGCCGAAGCAATTCCATTCAACAAGCGCGCCATCGAACTCGACCGCAACTTCGCGGTGGCGTACACCAATCTGGGAACCTATTACAACAATCTGAATCAGCCGAGCGTAGCCGCTGATTACTTCAAGAAGGCCTTCGACCTGCGCGACCGCGTGACCGAACGCGAGAAGTTCGCAATCACCGCGAACTACTACTCACTCGTCACGGGCGAGATGGAAAAAGCGAATCAGACGTACGAACTCTGGATACAGGCTTATCCGCGAGATTTTACCGCTTACGGCAGTCTGAGCGCCAACGAGATGATTCTGGGGCAATATGAAAAAGCTGCCACCGAAACCCGTGAATCGCTTCGCCTTGAACCGAACAACGTCGTCCCATATGTAAATCTGGGCCAGATTTACACGGCGCTGAACCGATTCGATGAAGCAAAAACCACAACCGATGAAGCGCTGGGACGCAAGCTCGAAGATGTTCAGCTACACCTGAACTTGTATGGCATCGCCTTCTTTCAAGGCAATGTGGCAGGGATGAAGCAGCAGGCGGATTGGGCTGTAGGAAAGCCGGGTGCGGAAGACTGGATGCTTTCGCTCGAATCCGATACCGAAGCTTGGTCTGGAAGACTGGGAAAGGCCCGTGAGCTATCCCGCCAAGCTGTGGAGAGCGCCCGCCGCAACGATGCAAAAGAAACTGCCGCCTTATGGCAAGCGAACGCGGCGATACGTGAAGCGCTGTTCGGCAATGCGGATGTGGCTCGCCAGAATGCTGGCGCGGCAGTAGTGCTCGCACCGGGGAGTCATGATGCAGAGGCGCAGGCGGCGCTGGGCTATGCGTTGGCAGGCGATGCGGCTCACGCTCAGTCACTCGCGGATGACCTTGGGAAGCGCTTTCCGCTGGATACCGTGGAACAATCGGTTTGGCTGCCTACCATCCACGCGCAGATGGAGATAGACCACAAGGACGCTGCCCGGAGCATCGAGCTTCTTCAAGCGGCAGCACCATATGAGCTGGGCCAGTTAGGGACCGCTGCCGACTCTTGCATGTATCCCGCCTACGTTCGCGGAACCGCGTATCTAGCCGCGCATCAGGGCAGCGACGCCGTGGCCGAATTTCAAAAAATTCTCGACCATCGCGGGCTGTTGTGGAATTGCGCGACAGGAGCGCTGGCGCATCTTCAAATCGGCAGAGCTTATGCGATTCAAGGCGACTCCGCTAAAGCCCGCGCTGCGTATCAGGATTTTCTCGCGCTATGGAGAGACGCTGACCCTGATGTTCCTGTGCTAAAGGAAGCGAAAGCGGAGTACGCGAAGCTGAAGTAGATCACCCGCAATCCGAATTCGAGTAATTTGCACGCCGCAATTTCATTCGATTCGTGCGCGTTGACTTGAGTTCGGGCGCTCGCGCGTTTTCAACGCGGAGCGCGAGCCGTCTCCGCATTGAATCACTCCAACATTTACATGATTCACGATATCGGCGAACAAGATGCTTCCGCTGCCTGGAGTTCGCCGGCGCGTGAAATACTCCGCAATTCCGCTCTTCTAGACATTCACGGTCGCTGAATTCATCGCGCGGATCCGTGGAACTGTTCACGCGAGCGTCACAACGCATTAACAATCAGCGAATAGGTTTAGCCCCTCACGATCCACAAATGGTTCGTGCGGAGGACAACATGTCAAAGGCAGCGGCAGAGCATCATCATCAG
Organism: uncultured Acidobacteriota bacterium; assembly: GCA_963785395.1. Classification (GTDB taxonomy): domain Bacteria; phylum Acidobacteriota; class Terriglobia; order Acidiferrales; family UBA7541; genus DASTCZ01. The sequence continues at coordinate 960,043 of CAWAVH010000005.1, forward strand.
GCAGCCGAGCATCACGAGCACGCGGCGCGTCATCACCGGGAAGCGGCAAAACACCACGAGGCAGGCGACCACGAAACAGCGGCGCACCACGCACACAGCGCGCAGGGACATTTGCACCACGCGACGCATCACGCGACCGAAGCCGCGAAGTCGCACGTGGAGCATCACGGACACAAATCAAAAGCAGCTGGACGCTAGAACCGCGTAACGCCCGGCGCTTGCAGAGCGCCGGAACAGAAATCTGAATGGCGAATCAGCGACCCGGCAAACGTGTGGCGGGGCGCTCGCAATCGGCTAGTTGTGCGCAAATTTATCTCAGCAATTTTTTGAACGGGGGAGACGAAAGATGGCCGCGACGACATCTGTGCTCGAGCACAAAAAGATTTCGGGACCAGCAAAAGCAGGCATGGCAATTTTCGGCGTGGCACTGGTGGTTGGTTTTATTTATTCGGGCAGCCGGCTGATCTCCGATCTCTCGGATTTTCATTCATCCAGCGTGATGCCCTACGTGCTGCTGGGCATAGCGCTGTTCATCGCGCTGGCATTCGAATTCGTAAATGGATTTCACGACACGGCCAACGCGGTCGCCACTGTAATTTACACGCACTCGCTGGAACCGCACATGGCGGTGGTGTGGTCTGGAATGTGGAATTTTATCGGCGTACTGGTATCGAGCGGAGCAGTGGCATTCGCAATCGTTTCGTTGCTGCCGGTGGAATTGATCTTGCAAGTGGGAAGCAAAGCGGGATTCGCGATGGTGTTCGCGCTGCTTGTGGCGGCGATCATCTGGAATTTGGGGACGTGGTATTTCGGATTGCCCGCATCGAGCTCGCACACGCTGATCGGATCGATCATCGGCGTGGGAATCGCGAATCAATTGATGAGCGTGAAGACGGGAACCAGCGGAGTGGACTGGGGCCAGGCGACGAACATCGGTAAATCTCTGCTGCTTTCGCCGATCGTGGGATTCGTGGTGGCAGGGTTGCTACTGCTCACATTCAAATGGTTGATTCCAAATAAGGCGCTGTATGCCGCTCCGAAGGGAGCTGAACCGCCACCATTTTGGATTCGCGGTTTGCTGATTCTGACATGCACGGGCGTGAGCTTTTTTCACGGATCGAATGACGGACAAAAAGGTATGGGCTTGATTATGCTCATACTGATTGGAACTGTGCCAACGGCTTACGCAGTGAACCACGCGGTGACATACACGCAGACGCAGGATTTCGTCGCGGTATCCACGCAGACCGCGGATGCGCTGAGCAAATATGTTTTGCCATCCGCAGTAACGCCCGACGCGCGTGAGGATGTCACGGACTACATTCGCACCAAGCAATTCACTCCGAACACGATGCTGGCGTTGCGGCAGCTCATCAATGGAATTGGAACGGAAACGTCATTGTACAAAGAGCTGAAGGCTGTGCCGCAAGACAAAGTGCGCAACTTCCGCAACGACATGTACGTGGTGAGCGAAGCCCTGCGGCTGATGCAGAAAACTCACAACCCGCAATTTTCCACGGCAGATGCGGCGACGATTGCGAATTACAAAAAGCACATCGATAACGCCACAAAATTCATTCCCACGTGGGTGAAAGTTGCAGTGGCGCTCGCGCTTGGCATGGGTACCATGATCGGATGGAAGCGCATCGTGGTTACCGTCGGCGAAAAAATCGGCAAAGAACATTTGACCTATGCCAAGGTGCAGCGGCCGAAATCACGGCAATGGCGACGATCGGAGCGGCCGATGGATTCGGCTTACCTGTGAGTACCACGCACGTATTGTCGTCTGGCGTTGCGGGAACGATGGCCGCGAATCATTCGGGACTTCAATGGTCCACAGTGCGCAATCTCGCTCTCGCGTGGGTGCTTACGCTGCCAGTTTCGATTTGCTTAGCAGGGACTCTGTTCTGGGCGTTTACGAAGATGAGTTCGTGATGACGAGCCAATCTACGAACTCACTTACACGTCAAAATCGGTGAATGCTGCAGTAAAACATGCCGTTCGCGCCGTCGTACCTAAACAGCGAAGCCCGACAAAGCCGCGGATTATCCGCAAAGACCCGCCTCGCGCGACGAAACTGAAGATCCTCGTCTGGACTCTCCATCCAAAATATCTGCGAAGCTAGGGTAATATCTGCACGGCGAAGTCGCAGTGTCGATCCTGGTAAAACAGGATGTCGAGGAGACGGCCGTGCGCATCTTTGGAGATTTGCTGCTGGCTCTGGGAATTATTTTCTTGATCCTTTTCGTGCTGGCGGAATTGGGAGGCGGGGGCATTGGTGCCGTTCCATTCATTGTAAGCGGCGTGCTGATTGCCACAGGCGCGAATCTGCGCAGCGCCGGCGGCGGGATCTTGCGGAAAAAGCCCGGGACAACAACGTCCACAAGCGCAAATAAAGCGGCCGCAGCGGGGCAGATTGCCGCTACTCCCGCGCCGGAATTCTCGACAGTGGAATTGCCCATGACGCCGGACGTCATCACTGCAATCACGGCGCAGAATTCTCGAAATTGGCGGAATGTAAAATATGTGAATATTTTTTTCTTCGCGTTTTTTCTCGTGCTCGGAGTTGTGCTGGATCTCACTGTCAATGACGTGACGCCGAGGCATATTTTTCTGGCGATTTTTCCGCTGATCGGCCTGATATCCGCAATCATGATCGGCGGGATTTCCTGGCTCACCGTGCAGCGGCCCGCGCGGCACGATTTATCGAGCGCAACTTATCTCCGAACCACGGGCCCTCTAGCAATCGTCGGAATTTACGGTGGCGCAATTCTTCGATTAGCCGATCGCTCGTTTATTGTGAATGGCACCGGCGGAATTCCCGCGCTGAGCAGCATCAGTTGGGGAACGGTGGATTACAGTCCGCACGGACACATGATCTTGAGTGCGTGGAATAGCAGAGGAAAAAGCGTTTATTGTTTGCCCGGATACAAATTGGGAAGCCAGCCAAGCTGAAATTAGTTTTGTGTGGTTGAATTATTCCGCGGCGTAAATTTCCAACACTCCCGCGGCTGTTGCCACGAGTACCGGCCCCAGTACAATTCCCAAAATTCCAAACACGGCGAGCCCGCCGACTACCGCGATAAATACAAATAGTCCGCTGAGGTGCACACGCCCCGCGAGCATCACCGGTTTTACCACGTGCTCCACGATCGACATCAACCCGCCGCACAATGCGAACAGCAGAATCGCTTTTCCAGTGTGGCCTGTTGCAATCAGCCAGATCGCCGCCGGCACCCAGATAATCGTTGAGCCGATCATCGGCACCAGCGAGAAAAACGCGATCATCACTCCCCAAAAAAATGCGGGAGAAATGCCCGCGATCCAAAAAGACACGCCGCCGATCGCGCCTTGCGCCGCCGCGATTGCCAGACTCGTCGTCACGGTCGCGAAAATAAGTTCTTCCGTCCGCGTCACCAACGTGTTGCGCTGGCCTTCATCAAATGGAAGAAGGAGGAGGGAGCAATTCGTCAGCACGTCTGCGTCGCGGAAAAAGAAGAACAGTGCGAACACCATCACGAACAGGTCAAAGAAGAATTTCACCATGTGCGTGAATACAAACGCGAGAACTTGCGCCGCGCGCTCGCCGATTGTCGCACCAACATTGTGCGCGACCGTTGGCAAATCAAATCCCTGGTCGCCGCCAAACTCGTTGGCAATCCAATTCCAGGCATTGTTGAGCCACGGGATTCTTCCTTCGGTGAAAGAGCGGCTCAGTTTTCCTCCCACGTGGATCGTCTCGTGAGTGAAAAATACCGCGAGCAACAGCGCAGGAATAATCAGCAGCAGCGTGACGATTGTGGTGCTCGCCGCGGCGCCGCCATTTCTCCCGAAACGCTCTTCAAGTTTCAGGTGCCATCGATGAAACAGAATCACCAGTATTACCGCCCACGCCAGCGACTCAAGGAATGGGCGGAAGATCAGGAAGATCGCGTAGCCCAACAGCAGCACCGCTGCGTAAAACAAAATGGTGGAAAGCTGCTGGTGACGGATTACCTGCGCTGGAGTTCTCGGCGTCATCGCGGGCAAGTATATATCGTGAGCGGCAAGTTGAAACGCACGCCGAAGTTTATCCGGCGCGAAATGCCGGATGAACTCGAGTGATATACTTCAGAAAGAAGGACACCGCAATGCCGCAAATCATCGATACATCAAAGTGCAAGCACACTCGCAAACAACTGATCGCGCAGGACGAAGAAGCCGAATACTGGGAGTGCCTCGACTGCGGCGAACTTTTCGAGCCTGCGGAATTTTCTTCGCCGCAGACAAAATCGCCGGCGCCAGAAAAAATTGACGAATCTCTTTCCGACGCGTAACAAAAATTTACAAATAAATTCGCTGACCGCTACTTGATGCCGAGGCGTTCGATCAAGCGATCAACGTGCTCGCGCGGCACATCGTAAATATCGTGCTCGTCTTCTTCTTCCAAACGTTCGCGCAAATATTGCGCGGCGATGTAACTCGCTTCGCGATCCGTTAAATGCCTGTCCGTTTTTTCGCGGAAATTCAAAAAACGAAATGTGTGCGAGCCCGACCACCACGGTGCGGCCATCCACCCAAAATTTCGTGTCGATCGTATCGCTGTGCCGCGTGGCGACGCCGTTCCACATGTGCGAAAAGCGGCAGTGGTACACCAGGTCGGTGAGTTTCGATGGCACGTCGAACGCGCCAACGAAATCAGTCATCGCGCCGGTGTTTGGAATGATGACGTGCTGCGTCAACGCATCACCTACTTATGCCCTGCCGCGATTGCGCCACTGTGCATGTAGCTGCGAATCGCCGCGCCAACTCCGGCTCCGGGCGCGACCTTACAATTTTGATCGAGCAGACACTTTTCCATCGCCGCGAGCAAAAGCAAAACGTGATTGCGCTGGCTGCCGAAATCCCATCAGGCCCAGCCGCCACATTTTTCCTTTGAGCGGACCGAAGCCTCCGGAAATTTCGATGTCGAATTCGGTCAGCAATTGTTTGCGCAATTTCACATCGTCAACTCCCGAGGAACTTTGACGGCGGTGACGGTGGGCAGCCGGTCGGCCGGATTATCGGGCACGAACGGAGGAGCCCCATCGCTTCGATGCCCGCGATGAAACGCTTCTTGATTTGCGCGATGACGTTCCCAGCGCGCTCGAGACCTTCTTCGACAACAATGCGCATTGCTTCGCGCAGCGCGTAAATTAGCGAAATCGGCGGAGTGTGATGATACGCGCGCTCGCTGCCCCACATATCCATGATGTGGTTCAGATCGAAATACCAGCTCTGCACTTTTGTTTTGCGCGACTTAATAATTTCTTCGGCGCGCGGGTTCACGGTGATCGGCGCCATGCCCGGAGGGCTCTCAGAGCTTTTTGCGTGCCGCTGAAACAAATGTCGATGCGCTCGCTGATCCACGGCCAGAGGAACTCCGGCGAGCGTGGCGACGGCGTCAACGACGAGCAGCGCGCCAAGTTCGTCGGCAACTTTGCGGAGCGATCGATATTTTGTACGACGCCGGTGGAAGTTTCTCCGTGCGCCAGTCCGAGAAATTTAATTTTGCTTTCCCTTTGCCGGCGCGGCGAATATCTTCGGGATCCACGGCTCGGCCGTACGGGCATTCCACGCGAGTAACTATCGCTCCCGCGCGATCGGCGATATCGGCCATGCGCTTCGAGAACCATCCATTCACCGCGATGATCGCTTCGTCGCCCGGCTCCAGCGGATTAAAAACCGCCGCTTCGATTCCGCCCGAGCCCGAAGCGGAAATCGGAAACGTGATTTTGTTGTCGCGTTTGAAAAACGTCGCGCAGCAAGTTCGCCGACTTCCGTGACCAGCACTTCGTTGAACCACGGGTCCATGTGCCCCACCAGCGGAGTGGCCAGCGCGCGATAAATGCGCGGGTCAACGCTCGAAGGTCCCGGCGTAAGCATCAGCCGCGATGGTGGATTCAATTCGCCGATGGAATGGTGGGTCATGGTCGTATCCTTTATATGTGGCGCCACTAGTTTCCTAAACGCAGCGCGCGCGGTCAACCTCCAATATGGGTGCCGGGCTTGGCGGCACGCGCCTCAAAAAAAGCTCACCGCAGAGACGCGGAGGACGCAGAGAACGGCAGCGCAAACGTGGACTCTCTGCCCCACCCTTCCGCACCTCAATTTTTCTCGTCCGCGTAACATTCAAAGTGCTAGAATCCTTCCGTCCCCAGCCATCCGTGAGGTTGCTGATATGCCAGTAACGGTGCTTTTGGCTGACGATGCCGAAGTTGCACTGCATGCAGTACGCGATTTTCTAACGCATTCATCCGATATTGAGCTGGTAGGCCTTGCAAAGGACTTCAACGAAGCGGTCCATTTGGCGAACGGCCTAAGGCCCCAAGTCATCGTCATGGATTTGCACATGACGCAAGGCTCGCCGCAGGACGTGCGGAAATCCCTGCCGCTCGGACGATCACGCCTGCTCGCGATGTCTGTCTCCAATGACGAACACGCAAAATCCCTAGCCGAAAGTTTTGGCGCGTCCATGCTGCTGGACAAAATGAATTTCTCGAAAGAGCTGGTGCCTGCCATTAAAAAATTGGCGCTGCCGATCGCGCGCACGGTTGGCAGGTAGCGTTTATTCCCTCTTAGAGTCTGCATTTTGCTCTCAGTTCCTTCCGATACCGCACGCAAGGCCTCAATTAAGATGTAACTCCGAAATTGGCTTAAGTCCTGCGTTCGCAGCTTGTTAGCTGTGATGCGTGATGAAATTTCCCTATGCCTCATTTCGGCTATCTGATTGATTCCAATATGGTTAGCAAAATTCGCGATCGCTAAGAGTGCGTAACTTATTGCAAATACACCGCTTAATCGTTCATGCGGCTCGTTTCAAAGGATCCTACAAATAGCGAGCACCCACCAACACGTACGAAGCCCGGACGATTGGGACCTGATGTTCCCGGTTTATAGATTATCACAAAGTAATTTATAAGTACAGGATAATTTTGGGAAGACTAGATCCAGCGGCCACCCCGGCGATGCGGCATTGGGTTGCGCGCTCTGGGAATTTTCGCGTCCTCACGATGCGGTATCGCGGGCGATGGACCTAAAACGGTCACCTAAAATCAACAACTTACGAGTACACTCTTTGGTAGAATGACTGCAAGAACTTTGGTGGCTAGCCAAAAGTCGAAGTGTCACTAAGCCGAGTAGCCTTGGAGAATTTGAGATGAACAATACAAGCCTCAAGGAAATTGTTCCGTCCCTCCCGTGGCTTAGAGCGGTGCATTATCTGCTCACACAGAACGATCAGAAACACGTAGCACATTGCATGGACTTGGATTTGATCTCAAGCGGAGCGACACGCAGTGAGGCCGCCGGAAAACTAGATGATCTGGTGAAAGCGCAAATTGAGCTTTCTCTAGCGACGGGAAAACTGGTCAATCTTACGACTAAGGCCCCCATGTCTTTCTGGCGTGAGTATTTCGCGGGTAAGCCGATCGATCTTGATCCGAAGTCGATCTATATAAGTCTCCCGGACATTGTTCCCATCGAGACTACCGAGAGTGAAATCGGGATTCTCGCTCGTGCGGCTTAGCGACCTGCTGCGCGAGCCGGACTTCAAGAAAGCCGGGATTGAAGTCATCGGCAAATGGAAGACAGTCAAAGGCTCATATGTCGTAGTGGGGCCGGCTGGCCAGCCAGCCGCATTTACTTTACTTGCGGCGGTGATATTTCTTCCCTGCGCCTCCCTTCGGCCATAGGATCTTCACCTGGGCCTCTGAGGCTGGCTCAATCTTCTTAGCTGATATGAACTTTCCCCCCATCTTATTGAGCGACCGCAGATAATGTGGGAGGACCATGAGAAGTAAAGATTCAATTTCTTTCTCAAGACTTTTTATTTTGATTTCATACCAGGAGAAATGCTCCCAGAACGGGCTTTTTTTGCGATTTCGGTTATGCGAGGCGATCTGCTTGGAAAATCTTCCTTTGCCAATATAGACGGGCATGTTGCCGTTGTAGAGCGCGTAGACCCCGGATACTCGCTTCATCTCTTCGGTTTTTAGCTTCCTGATGTTCGCCGGTACGCGAGTCCATAGCTTGCCGTACCTGTCGACAATTCCGTTTTTGATTTTCGCCTTAGGCATGCGTGATCATCGCGATCCAGGATTCTTACACGACAATCGTACGTTTGTTTCGCCTCAGCTCCAACGGATACGCGACGTAGCCGTCCTCTTTTGGTAACTAACATAACTGTTATTGAGAACCGTATCGCTCCAAGATAGGGCTAGAATCTGGATGAGCTATGTTACGAATTACAAAAGTTCAGACCCGCCACCAGTTGAGAGAGCTCGAGGCTGTGGGCAAGCCTGCGAGGAAGACGCTTAGGCCTGGTGTACTCCGAATAGTTGCTTTCTCTGATTACCGCGTACAGAGCATCCCCGCACTCCTAGAATTTGTCAGAAACCTAAGGCCGGTCCCAAATCTTATCGTTTATGCCGGCGATGACGTTGAGAGATTCCATGAGGGGCCTACGAATCTCTTTGAACAACTTGCTGCGGCTTCTACCCACGGTTTGTGCGCCGTCCTCGGAAATGACCTGCCGGGGAACGACCCGTCCCGTGACGGCAAAATTCTCCTTACATCTGAGACGAAGACACTCCGCCGCTACATTAGGGGCGAGAATGTATTCAACGTCCATGAGACTCCGCTCGTACTCGGCAGATATGCGGTTATTGGCATCGAAGGAGCGCCGCGCGATGAAAGACTCGGCGACATAGGAACAGTAAATTACAGCGAACAAAGCATCGCACGTCATTTGCTGGCGTCCAGAAAAGCGGCGAGAAATAAACTGCTAATTCTGATTTCACATAGCCCCCCTCGTGGAATCCTTGACCTTGCCGTTCGTTTTGGCACTCGATCCATCGGGTCTACGGCACTGCGCAAATTCATCTTGTCACGTCGAGATGCTCCTCTTGTTGTGTGCGGACATGTGCATTTCTGCGGCGGCCGATCAGAGAGACTTTTTCGCTCGACGGTAATTAACGCTGCTTCACACGACAAGGTCGGAGCCTCTGGAAAAGTTGCGGTCGTAGAACTCCGTGGACGCCGAGTCTCCGCACTAACGTGGCATCGCGTCGGGGCCAAGACCGGTGTGCTCGTTCCCGAAGGGTCGCGAGGTTCGGAACTCATGTCGATCTGCGGCGTTAAGGATGGACGGGCAGCCCGCCTCCGAGACGCAGAAATCGACACGATCGCTAAGCTAGCGAACGCATCAGTCTTACAATTGAGGGAGGTTATGCGGTGTGGGTTTGGCGAAGCGCAGAGCATAAAAGCGAGGGCGTCTTCGAGGCTCAAGGGAGAAACGATCGTATTCAGGACACCTGATATCTCGAGTGCGGGGCGGGCCTACATCGATATCGAGACGGATCTTGGATGCAAATACATTTGGTTGGTGGGTGTGCACATAGAGAGCGAATCACGGACGTATGCGTATTTGGCAAATACACCTGAGCAGGAAAAAATTATTCTCGAAGAGCTACACCATTTCTTGTGCGACCGCCCTGAGCTAACACTCCTGAACTACTCGAACTGCAGATTCGAGCAACGTCTGCTCCCTCAGAGATTCAGAACTCACTCTCTGGAAACAGCCGTGGTCGAACAGATTCGGGATATCTATTACGAGGTCCATGCGTGCGCGGCGTTTCCTAGCCAAACTACAACCCTAAAAGACGTTGCCCAGTCGTGTGGATTCAAAGCGAGACATCCCGAGATCGACGGACTAATCGCAGCTTCTATGTATGGCTCTGGTAATCCGAGCAAACTCGTAAAGCAAAAATTAATTGAGTACAACGAGGACGACTCTCTTGCCCTCAAGCACATCGTGAAGCATATCGAGAGTCGTACAGAAGTAGTCCACAGGTAGCGGGATTGAGACTCGGGAGTAAAGAGAAGGTTCGACTCCGATCCGTCGACGGAATCGGTGATCAGCGCCGGGAGGTATGAGCATATGCAAGATGGTCCTGACAAATGGAAACACTTTGAGCGATTGGTTGCCGCCATTCATCAAGCCGCTGACCGCGGTGCCAACGTCCGATGGAACGAATCGATTCGCGGCCGTCAGTTCGACGTGACGATACGCTTTCAGAAAGGGCTATACGAATATCTTACGGTCGTCGAGTGCAAAAACTTTGAGAGTCCGATACCAGTGGAAAAGGTAGAAGCGTTTGTAACTAAGTCAGCCGATGTTCAGGCGCACCACGCCGTCATGGCTAGCACTTCCGGTTTTCAGAAAGGGGCGCGGGAGGTCGCACGGAAACACAGTATGACATTGATTCATCTCACCGAATCTTCGGATATTGATCTCTCGCTGTTTGGGGCTCACTGGGAAGGCACCACTGAGATTCTGCATATTGACTCCATCGAACTCGAATATACCGACGGGGACCGAAAGCGGTTGTCAAACAGATCGGACGTTCTGACCTACTATGTAAACCAGACGACTATCCAAATCGCAGGTGAGACGCAACCACTCAGGTACTTGGTTGAGCGCGCCTCGCCGAATTTTCTCACCGGCGTTGCGGGTGCTTATAGCGATCACACGATTTCTTGTCCTGTGGGCGCTCAGTCGTGGGTCCCGATGATGGTGAGGTGCCGCTAAAACCCCTAGCCTGCATTCACGTTCGGGCGGGTATATCAGAAGCAAGAGTACTCGCTGGCCCCGTGATGTTTGACCCGTATCTTCTTGTTCCGAATGTGAAGGTTCAAGACGTTCTGACGGGCGATGAGAAGACGTTTAGTCCGCACAGTCTCTCGCTCGGAGTCGAGAATGTCTTTAAGGAAGGGAAATTCTACGAACAACCGCAACTTGCCACCTATTATTATTGTGACCGTATCGACAAAAACTTGGCGAGCATCTACCTCGTCGAATCGTTTCAGCATGGCAAGCTCTTGCAGGCTCATACTTTGGTCGAAACTGAGTATGCTGCTCATTATGTCTTGGTCTCTGATCAGGCCGTGATTGAACGCCTTGACCGCAGACTTGCGGGCATCAAGGCGAGAGAACGAAAGAGCAGATCGTCGTAACGAATCGGCTTTGCCGCGTTCTCTGACTAGACCGCCAATACACGGCGCGGCTGTCAACTTAGCGTACCGCTACCCCGACTGAAGTCGGGGCTACACAAAGGCGTATATCTGGATGCAGGCGTACACCTGCACTGACACGAAAATTCTGTGGTTAAGCGATTGCGGTCGCCGGATCGGGGCGTGATCGTTCGGACCAGCGGAGGACGCGCAGGGCGCGGAGAGTGTTCCAGCAGCTTGGCTGGCCGACCGATTCAGCGAACGGAATGGCTAGCGACTCGGCGTAGGATTGATCTAGGAGCCAGCGACCGTCGGGTTGGCGGCGGCTTTCGACGATCTGCAGGGCTTCGCTGAAGCGCGCATCAATTCGCGGATCGGGCTGGACGTTTTGTTGAGGTCGCGCGTGTATATCGGATTGCACATCTGCTTGAACATCGCGTCGTGCGGCGGCTTGCGCGGCGGCGGCTTTGAAGTAATCGAGGGCGCGGAGGACGTCGTAGTGGTAGCGCGGCGGGTAGGCGAATTGCAGAAACTCGGGATTCGCGACTTCGCCGGTGGAGAGACGGCGGAAGAGTCCGCGGGCGAGAAGGTACTCTTCGCCGCGGCGACGGGCCGCTACAATTTCTGGCGCGTCGCCGACGGCGCGCTCGTAGTCGAGCAGGCCCTCTAACACGCAAATCGTGGTGTGATAGGAAGAGCGCACACTTTTCGGCGCGTCGCAATTCCAGCCGCCGTCGGCGAGCTGCTCGCCAACGAGACGCAGCGCGAGGCTTTCAGACGGGCGGCCGAAATAGGAGCCGAGCGCGAGCGCGCCTCCATTGATGCACGGCTCGACTTCTCCTTCGAAAAATGGTTTCGCGCCGAATTCTTCGGCCCAGCGAAATCCTTTTTCGAGGCGCGCGATCGCGGACTCGACCGCAGGATCTGCGGGATCTACGCCCGTCGCGCGCAGCAGTTGCAAAGTGAAAAGTGTGGGCAGCCAGTCTCGCGCGCCGGTGCGATGCCACGAGCCGTCCGCTCCCTGGCACGCGAGAATTTCGGCGCCGATGCCTTCGCGTGGGACGCGTGCGCGCTCAGCGGCGATTTTTTCCGGAGAAGCGTCTGTTAAATCGCGCATCGCCTGCCAGCGGATGGCAGGGTCGGAATCGAGGAGCCAGTCGAGACGGTTCACGCCGCGATTTTACATTCGCGGGATTTTCATCTCAATTGCAAAGCGGGTTGGAATTTGTTGGATGTAATTCCAGCGCGGGTGTTTAGTACCGCGCTGACGGCGCTCCAAAAAAAACATTTATTGATGGGCGGTTTACCCAGGCCTGCCAGCCTGGGCTTACGTTTGGTGGCGGCCCTGCGGGCCTCCGGAGATTCGCGCGTTTAATGTGGCCGCGGCGGGCACGGCAAGCCCAGCCCCTACGAAAGCGCGCGGCGTAGCGGACACAGCACAATTCCATTTACAACTTGCTTGATAAATTGAATGTGAACAGAATGGCCTCGTTTTCGCGCGAGTTCTTATTTCTGCCGTCGATTTTTCGGCGCACCCGGCTGAAGCAGGAGGATCGAATGCTGCACCTCGATACTGGCAACACTGGATTCATGATTTTGTGCACCAGCCTGGTGATGTTGATGACGCCGGGGCTGGCGTTTTTTTATGGCGGGCTGGTGGGGCGCAAAAATGTGCTGGCCATCATGATTCAAAGTTTCGTGTCGATGGGATGGACGACGGTGCTGTGGTATTTGTACGGCTACTCGCTGTGCTTCAGCGGCGATTGGCACGGCGTGATCGGAAATTTCGATAATGTTGCGTTGCGTGGAATCGGGCTGACCACTGCGTCGCCGAACGACACGATTCCGATGATGGTTTTTATCGCGTATCAAATGATGTTCGCGATTATTACACCGGCGCTGATTTCCGGCGCGTTTACGAATCGCGTGACGTTTAAAGCGTACATGCTGTTTCTGACCGGGTGGCTGACTTTTGTTTATTTTCCGTTCGTGCATATGGTGTGGGGCGGCGGAATTTTGCAGCAGTGGGGCGTGAAAGATTTTGCCGGCGGAATTGTGGTGCACAACATCGCGGGAATCGCGGCGCTGGCGTCTGTGTTGTATGTGGGCAGGCGGCGCACGCGAGATAACGGTCCGCACAGTATTCCGCTGGTGGCGCTGGGGACGGGGCTGCTGTGGTTTGGCTGGTACGGATTTAACGCGGGCAGCGAAATGCGCGTGGATTCCGTGACGGCCACCGCGTTTCTGAATACGGACGTGGCGGCTTCGTTCGCGGCGATCGCGTGGCTGATTGTGGCGTGGGCCAACGAAAAGAAGCCGAAATTTCTGGGGCTGCTCACGGGAGCTGTGGCGGGGCTCGCGACGATTACTCCCGCGGCGGGATATGTTTCGCCGACGACGGCGGTGATCATCGGAATCATTGCGGGCATCGTGTGTTATTACGCGGTGGAGCTGAAAAATAAATTGCGCTGGGACGACGCGCTCGACGTGTGGGGAGTACACGGCGTTGGCGGATTTCTCGGCATCGTGCTGCTGGGAGTTTTCGCGGATCAGCGATTTAATCCCAGCGGAAGCAACGGATTGCTGTTTGGCGATTCCAGTTTTTTCTGGAAGCAAATTGTGGCGGTGCTGTTTTCCTCGGCGTGGGCATTTATTTTTACGTATGGAATGTTGATGGCAATCAATATTTTTACTCCCGTGAAAGTGGATGAAGCCAGCGAAGAAGCCGGCCTCGATGAATCGCTGCACGGCGAACGCGCGTATGAAGATGCGCTCGCGAAAGAATCGGCCGCGGGAAGTTTGTAAATGTAGCGCGGCGAAATTGAAAAATCCCACTTCGCCCATGAACCACGGGTGAACATGGGGTATCCGGCGCGGCGAAATTATTTTTTGACGAAGCCGTAGCGCGTGTGCCAACGCTAAAAACTTGGGCGAAATTCTAGCATTATCGGCGGCGCACGATGTCGCGCCGCGTTTCACGAAACGCGCAACGTGGCGTCGCCGAACAATGAATCGAGGCGACAAAACAAGTGACGAAACCTATGGCCCGGCGTCTAAGTTCGCGTGAGGTGAAGTATGTCTTCCGTGTGGCGCGACCTGCGGTATGCGTTTCGCACGCTGCGGCGCGACGCCGGATTCACCGCCTTCGCAATTCTGATTGTTGGGCTCGGCATCGGCGCGTGCTCCACGATTTTCAGCGTGGTCGACACGCTTTTGATTCGTCCACTTCCCTTTCGCGATCCTGCGAGCCTGGTTTGGATTTCCAATCACAGCACAGATGCGCAGGCCGGACTTTCCGCGGCGACCGTGCAAGTAAATCACTTTCGCGATCTGCGCGAGCAGAACAAATCATTTTCGGATATCGCCGCGTACTTTGCGTTTTACGGCGTGGGCGATAGCAAACTCACTGGCCAAGGCGAACCCGAGCGGCTGACGGGCGTTCCCGTTTCGCAGAATTTCTTTCCATTGCTTGGCGTGCAGCCGAAAATCGGCCGACTTTTTTCCGATGATGAATGCAAATGGAATGGTCCGAAGGCCGTTCTGCTGAGCGATGGATTATGGAAGCGCCGATTCGCAAGCGATCCATCGATCGTCGGCCGGCCTCTGGTCCTTGACGATGAGCCGGTCACTGTTGTGGGCGTGCTGCCTGCGTCGTTTGATTTCGCAACGCTATTCGCGCCCGGCAGCCACATCGATATTTATTTTCCATTTCCGCTCACCGAAGAAACAAATCGGTGGGGCAACACGATCGCAATTGTCGGCCGGCTCAACCCAGGTGCTACCGTGCAAAGCGCGCAAGCAGAGGCAACTGTGCTTGGCCAACAGATCGAACGCGCGCACCCGGAGCGAAACGAATTCGAGCCGAAAGTGACGACATTGGCGGCGCACGTGAGCGGTCGCGTACGCCCTGCGCTCTTAGTTTTGGCGGGCGCTGTGGGCGGAGTGATGCTGATTGTGTGCGCGAATCTTTCGAACTTGCTACTGGCGCGATCGGCCAGCCGCCAAAAAGAAATTGCGATTCGCACGGCGCTGGGCGCGGGTAAATGGCAGCTCATTCGGCAAATGCTCACGGAAAGTTTGGCCCTTTCATTTTGCGGCGCGGTGCTCGGATTAGTGCTCGCGTTCGCCGGCACGCGCGCGCTTGCTCACTTGAGCGCAGTAAGTATTCCGCTCCTCTCGGACGTTCACATCGATGGCATCGCGTTGGGATTTACATTGCTCGTCGCGATCGCTACTGGACTAATTTTTGGAGTTGCGCCCGCGCTGCAAGTTCCGGGGGTGAAACTTCACGACGTATTAAAAGATGCGAATCGCGGATCGAGCCAGGGCCGCGGCCACGCATGGATTCGCAACGGCCTGGTGGTTTCGGAAATTGGATTGGCGTGCGTGCTGCTTGTTGGCGCCGGACTTCTGATTCGCAGTTTTCTTCGCGTGATGGATGTGGATCTCGGCTTCCGTCCCGAACGGGCCGCGGCGCTGCGAATCGATCCGCCCGCGACATATTCCACTCAGGCACAGCACAATATTTATTTCAATGAAGCGCTGCGGCGAGTGATGGAGGTGCCCGGAATCGAAGCCGCGGGATTGTCGGACGCGCTTCCGCTGGGACGAAATCGCAGTTGGGGCTTCGAGGCCAAGGGCCAAGTCTATGCGCGCGGACATTATCCCGAAGGCTTTGTGCGCGTAGTGAGCGGCGGGTATTTCGCGGCGATGGGAATTCCAATGCGCGCCGGCCGCGAATTTAGCGAGCGCGATACGCCGGAATCTCTGAAAGTGATCATCGTCAACGAAACTCTGGCGAAAACTTTGTGGCCCGGGCAAGATCCAATCGGACAGATTCTTCACGCGGATCGGCCCGAACGAACTGTAGTTGGCGTGGTAAGTGATGTGCGGCATCTTGCCCTCGAACAGAAATCAGGAATGGAATTTTATTTGCCGATTACGCAAACGAACGATTATTCATCGGTGGATCTGGTGCTGCGTTCATCGTTGATTCCCGCCGAACTTGCGGCGCGAGTGCGCGCGGCGCTGAAACCCATCGAGCCGAATCTGGCGACTGGGGACATCCGAACGATTCAACAGTTGGTTGACAAGGCTGCATCTCCACGCCGGTTTATCGTGATGCTTCTCGGCGGCTTCGCAATTTTCGCGCTGATTCTTGCGTCGCTGGGAATTTACGCGGTGATCTCATATTCGGTGACGCAGCGCACACAGGAAATCGGAATTCGCATGGCGCTCGGCGCGTCCGCCGGAAATCTACAAGCCGGAATAATTTTGCAGACGATGACGCTCGCCGGAATCGGAATCGTCGCCGGAGTCGCAGTCTCCTGGGCGCTTGCGCGCACGCTGAGCGGATTGCTCTTCGGAATTAAATTCAGCGATCCCGCCACTTTTGCTGCGATGCTTGTGCTCCTCACCAGCGTCGCGGCGCTCGCAGGATATTTGCCTGCGCGACGCGCGTCGCGAATCGATCCAGTCGCCGCGCTTCGCGGAGAGTAATAAGTCCGCTGATGCACCGCGCGAGCGCGGCAGTGCGCTACCAAATAGAGGTGGCTGAAGACCACCAGCAGCGCTTGAAATCCACCGTCTGGGTGCCGAAATTACGGCCCCTCGTCCGAAGGTCGATTATCGTATCTCGCTGAAAATACAATACTTGTATGGCTACGCCTCAAGAGCTCCGTTTGGCATCCCCCGTGCCTTTATCTATCCCGAGAGCGGCGTAAGTGAAGCAAATCGTCGGATGTTTTGAAAAGCAATTACGGCTCTCGGAGGCATCAAAATGCGATATCTAAGAATTCTCGCGGTACTCAGCTTCTGCATGGTTTCCGCGTCTTACGCGCATGCACAGAGAGTGGTAGTTGGCGTAGGAGTCGGCGGACCGGGCGCGTACATTGGTGAAGCTCCGGTTTGCGCTTACGGCTACTACGACTACGCTCCTTATGCTTGCGCTCCTTACGGCTACTACGGACCGAGCTGGTTCTCGGGCGGCGTCTTCATCGGCGCTGGCCCGTGGTTCCACCGCGGCTTCTACGGACGCCCCGGATTTTACGGTCGCCCGGGATTCTACGGACGGCCAGGATTTGAACGCGGACCCGCTTTTCATGGCGGATTCGGAGGCGGCTTCCGCGGCGGCAACGTACGCGGCGGATTCGGCGGTGGGTTCCGAGGCGGCAATGGCTTTCACGGTGGCGGACCTCGCGGTGGCGGATCGCACGGCGGCGGGCACGGACACCGGTAAGAGCCAATTGTAAATAAATTCAAATTGAAACGGCCGGTGGCTTTAGCTGCCGGCCGTTTTTATTTCTGTGAGCAAGATTCTGAGATTCTTCACTTCAAATTGGAAGGTATCTGGATTTTCACCGCTCGCGGAAAATATATATTTTTATTGCCGATCATTTTTTCGAGTTTGGAAGAATTGCATACATAAGTGACGAGCATCGAATACTCGCTGCCAAATTCAATGTGTTCTTTGGCCGCATAACAAAACGTGTCCTTGTCGTATCCAGTAGTTGCGACATCCATTTCCGGCATCTCGTATATTTCTTGCCACTGTGACCATGGGCCTGATATCGCGGGCGAAGTCGCGAGAACGATCTTGTTTGAGAACGGATGCTCCGGGTCAGTTGTGATTGCGACCCACTTGTGGATTTTCGCGTGATAACGAATCGTCATCTCGCTGGCACCTTTTTCGATTACTGGAAATGCATCTTCCGGCTTAAAATCTATTTATTTGAGACTTCTTTCCCACGAGCGTATCGCCGAAGAGCCACAAACTGCGACCCTCGGAAAGCTGGATAGAATAAGCTGCGTCGCCTCCCAGCCAGCCGTCGCGGTACGGAAAACTTGGCTGGCACTGTGCTTTCGCACTCTGTGGGAAAAACAAGGCCAGCGCTATAGCTGAGGCGCAAGACAGCGCTATTAAGCCAGGGTGCAATGACTTCGAACATCGCGATTTTGCGTGCCTTCCGTTAATCGCATGGGCCCCCGCGGGTTCTAAGTCGACGCTCACATTGCCAGAAATTTGTTTAGCGGCTCCCAATAATTGCCGTGCCAGCCCTTGGCAAGACTTTCCGCCTCGCCATTCGGAAAGCCGGTGTGATCGAAAATGATTTTCGTTGAGGAGCCCTGATCGACAAGCGCGAATCGCGCGATTGAAAATTCTCCCGGCTTCCAGTACGCCACGCGCCACGCTTGCACAACTCGTTCGTTGGGAATGAGTTCGAGATGGCGGCCAGAGATGAATCCGCCGAACATCAAGAAAGTGCCTCCGACTTTGTCGCTAATTTCCGTGGGAGGATTCGCGGACGCCATGCCGGACGTGACCGCTGCGCTGAGCTGCACCACTTTGCCGAATTGTTTTGCATCTGTGAGCGCATCGTAAACGCGCTTGCGGCTCGCGTTGAAGATCGGTTCCATATGGATGGATTCCGCCGTGTGCGAAATTTCCTCGTCGGCTGCGGCGCGCACAATTCCTGATGTCAGGGCGAGACCTCCCAGAGTGAAACCAACGCCTGCGATCATTTGGCGTCGCGTGGGCGAAATCGCCAACGCGCGCAAATTATTTCTCTCGTTCATGATTTCTCCCAAGCTATTTTCAAGTGTCCTTCGGGTTGCCGGTTACAAGCGTACCCAGACAAAACTTCGTACGCGTGTGGCGTATCATATTGCTCTTGTCGATGCCACGTAAAAATATTCTCGCTCTGCTCGCAGGCGGCGACCGGCGCTCGATCGGCCGCGCCGATCAAGTAGCGTGGATCGTTGCGAAGGATCGGAAACTCTTCCCACAACTGGTCGCTGGTCTCTGGTCCGAAGATCCTTTAATCCGGATGCGTGCCGCGGACGCATCCGAAAAAATTACGCGCGAAAATCCGGCGTGGCTTCTGCCCTACAAAAAGGAACTTCTCGGGCTCCTCGCCGAAGCTTCCGAACAGGAAATGCGCTGGCATCTCGCGGCGATGGTGCCACAGTCTTCCGCTCAATCCACGCGAACGCCAACTCGCATTCGATACGTTGCAGGCGTACCTCGACGACCGCAGCTCGATCGTCAAGACATTCGCACTGCAAGCCATGTTTGATTTGGCGCAACACGATGCGCGCATGCGATCTGCGGTCGCCGAATTTCTCCGCAAAGCCGCGCGCACCGGAACGCCTGCCATGAAAGCCCGCAGCCGCAAATTGCTTGCGCGTCTGGATGCTCTCTGATCGTGCCCGAAATCCGCAATGCGTCAGTCAGCTCCACGCAAGCTCGAAATTAGTTCGAATACTCGCTGCACATTCGGAGTGTTGGCAAATCCCGCCGGAACCGCTCCGTACTCTCGCCGCTATCTCGCGATGCGAACCGGCTGCAGATGACTTGTTCCGCCGCATCTCTTCCCCAAATCGTGTACAGTCTTGCCCCGGCTGCGCCCGCGCGTTCGGTACGGTAGAATGATTTGCGCAGAAGCGCTTTCCACGGAGGCGGCACGATGACGGCGACACCACAAAACATTCCTGGACGTTCCGAAAATCCCGCGCAATCCGCCGCCAGCGTCCTGGATCTCGTTCGCGAAAAAGCGCGGCTGCTTCGCATCCACTCGATGCGCATGACCACCGCCGCCGGCTCCGGCCATCCCACTTCCTGCCTTTCCTGCGCCGAACTTATGGCCGCAACATTTTTTCACGCCATGCGTTTCGATCCCGCGAATCCAAATGCGATTGAAGGCGACCGTTTTGTTTTGTCTAAGGGACATGCCGCTCCGATTCTTTACGCCGCTCTCGCCGAAGCAGGAGTGTTTCCGACATCGCGGCTGATGACTTTGCGCCAGCTCAATAGCGAACTCGAAGGCCATCCTACTCCGCGCATTCCCGGCGTCGATGCCGCCACCGGCTCGCTGGGCCAGGGACTTTCCGTCGGCGCGGGACTCGCGCTCGGCGCGCGCATGGCAGGCAGCGAAGCGCGAATTTACGTTCTGCTCGGCGATGGCGAAATGGCCGAAGGCAGCGTGTGGGAAGCTGCGCCCTTCGCCGCATTCGAAGGGCTGGAAAATCTCACGGTGATGTGCGACGTAAACGCTCTTGGCCAAAGCGGCCGCACGATGTATCGCCACGACATGGACGTGTACCGCCATAAATTCGAAGCACAGGGCTGGCACACCGAAGTGATCGATGGCCATGACGCCGCCGCAGTGATCGCGGCGCTCGATCGCGCGCGCTCGATTCCAAATCGTCCGCAAGCGATCATCGCGCGCACGGAAAAAGGTCACGGAGTAAGTTTCCTCGCCGACAGAGATGGCTGGCACGGCAAGCCGCTTTCGAAAGAGCAACTCGCGCAAGCGCTCACAGAAATGGGCCAGCCGATTCCGCCTATCGTTCCCGACGACGGAAAATCATACGCGCGCAAGAATTTGCCGACTCCGCCGGATTTCCCACCCCCCGCCGCGCCCGAATATCAACTTGGCCAGGAAATCGCCACCCGCGAAGCTTACGGCATCGCGTTGATGAAACTTGCAAAAGTGAATCCGAAAGTGGTGGCCATCGACGGCGATGTGAAAAATTCCACTTTTTCGGAAACGATCGAAAGAACCGATCCTAATCGATTGATCGAGTGCTACATCGCCGAGCAAAATATGATCGGCGTTGCGCTGGGGCTCGAAGCGCAAGGCATCGTTCCATTCGCCGCGACTTTCGCGTGTTTTCTCACGCGAGCGTTCGATCAGGCGCGCATGAGCGCCGTGAGCCGCGCCACCATAAATTTCTGCGGCTCGCATTGCGGCGTAAGCATCGGCGAAGATGGCCCATCGCAAATGGGTCTCGAAGATATCGCCATGTTCCGCGCGATTCCGGATTCCATCGTGTTTTATCCTTCTGACGGAGTTGCCGCCGAACGGCTTACCGAACTCGCAGCGCGGCTGCCGAACATTTGTTACATCCGTACTTCGCGGCCAAAAACGAAAACGATTTATTCGACGACGGAAAAATTCACCGCGCCCGGTTACAAAGTTGTGCGCCAAAGCGCGAGCGATGTAGCGACGATCGTCACCGCCGGCGTAACTCTCTACGAAGCGCTGAAAGCGGCGGACACGCTGAAAGCCGCAGGGAAAAATGTTCGCATCATCGATCTTTATTGCGTGAAGCCGATCGATGGCGCGGCGCTCGGCGCGGAAATTCGCGCGGGCGGAAATAATCTCATCACCGTGGAAGATCACTATCCACAGGGCGGAATCGGCGAAGCGGTGCTGAGCGCCATTGCGGATTCAAACGCGATGCCCGCGAAAATCAAGCGGTTGGCGGTTTCTGGCGTAGCGCATTCGGGCAAGGCGGAAGAATTGCTGGAAAAATTCGGGATTTCAGCGAACCACATCGCCAGTGCCGTGCAATCGCTCTCCTAAAAAACAATGTCTGAAAAACACGTTCTGATTGGAATCGTTCCGCAAGTCATCTCCATCGGCCCCGGCGATCAAGTCGTCTGGGTCTGCGACTGCGGCAACATCAAAGTTGAATTCGATGCGAACCGCTGCCCGTTTCTCTCCAATGTTTTTCAAGCGCCGGAGGGAATCCGGCTGCTCAGCGGAGCGCCACGGCCGGGCGCCGTTCCCACCACTTACAAATATTCGCTGTTCCTGAATGATTTCCGCGTGGGAACTGGCGAAGTGCTTCTTCGCGAAAAATAAAACGGCTCGCAAATAAAAATCGGGAGCAACGTCGCTCCCGATTGAGCTACCGACTGTGCTCCCGATTTCACAACGCAATGTTGAATTCTTCTATCCTTGCGCGTGGCTGGTGAGCTGCTTCAATACTTGCTCGTTGTAAACCAGCTTGCCTTCTTTTCGCATGCGATCTTGAAGCTCGGTGCGAAACGCGTCAAACGCCATCTGCCTTTTTGAGTTAAGCAAATCCTGCTCGATCGCGCTTTTTCCCTTGTCGAAATCCGCCCAGTTCGGCTGAGTGTGCTCGGCAACGCGGTAGACGAGCCAGTTATCGCCGATTGCGATGGGATCGCCCGTTTTTCCATCGGGCGTATTGAAAGCCGCCATGAATTGTGCGCCGCTGCCCACGCCGGGAATATTTCCGTCACGCGCGATTTCTTCGCTGGTCTTCATCTCAAGCCCCAGCGCTTTCGCCGCGGACGCAAAATTTTCGCCGCCTTGCGCGCGCTTCGCCAGTTGGGCGGCTTCGTCCTTCGCCATGGCCACCGCCTTTTCGTGCTTGTAATCGGTCACCACACTGTCGCGCACTTCCGCGAGCGCTCCCAGATGCTCTGGCATAATTTGTTTCACGCTCACTACAACGTAGCCTTTGTCCGTATGGATCGGCGGGCTGATGTCGCCGATGCGCTGCCGGAAAATTGTGTCCTTGAGTTCCGGCGCGTTGCCGAGTTCCGGAGCTCACGCTGGTCGAGCTAATCGGCTTCGTGTCGACGGCCACCAGGCCGAATTGCTTTCCGAGATCGTCGATGGAAAGCTTGCCGGACTGGCGGATTTTCGCGTCGAGGTTCGCTGAGATTCGTGTCGGCTTCCTGCTGCGCGCGCGCGGTGACGAGCGAAGACATGATCGTCGGCAACACTTCATCGTAAGTTTTCGTGTGCGCCGTTTCTTTGTCGAGAATCTTGATGATGTGGAAGCCGAACTGGCTCTGCACCAGATCAGACATCGCGCCTTTCGGCAGACTGAACGCGACTTTTTCAAATTCGGGCACGGTTTGTCCGCGCACCAGCCAGCCCAGATCGCCGCCCTTATCTTTGCTGTCGTCTTCTGAATATTTCTTGGCGAGTGCGCCGAAATCGGCGCCGGGTTTCTGCGCCTGTTTCAAAACGTCTTCGGCTTTTTTCTTGATTTCCGCGACTTCCGCGTCCGTCTTGCCGGTGGTCTTGAATATAATGTGTGCCGCGTGGACGCGATCCTCCACGCGATAATCCGCGATGTGGTCCTGATAATACTTGTGCAACTCAGCCTCGGGAATGATGGTCTTCTGCTCGATGCCGCTCATGTCGAGCGACAAGTAGCGAACCACGCGCTGCTCGGGGACCATGTACTTCGCTTTATTTTTTTCGTAGTAGGAGTTCAGGTCGGCGTCGCTCACTTCCACTTTCGCAGCAGCAGCCGTCGGATCGATCAGCGCATAATCCAATTTTATTTTTTCGTTTCGGCGGCGGAATTCATCTTTCAATTCATCCGGAGTGACCAGCACGCCCGCCACCACCAACTGCTGCACTTTTTCCTGCACGATGCTTTGCCGCACTAGCTCTTCAAACTGCTCGGTAGACAACTGGAATTTTTGCTGCACGTCGGCGCGGTACTGATCCATGCCGATGAACGAATCTCCCTGCATTGCTTCGGGCAAAATCAACTTGATGCGCTGAAAAAGTTCCGGCTCGGAAACGCTCAGGCCCAGGCGCTTGGCTTCCTCTTCCAACATGCGCTCGAATACAAGCTGGTCAATGATTTGTTGTCTGTATAGCCCCGCAAGCGCGGGAGGAACCTGTCCGCCCTGCGATAGACGACTAAATTGTTGGTCGACGTCCGCCTTCGGTCACTGACTGGCCGGCTACCTGGGCGACAGTGTCGCCAGCGGCCACGGTTCCGGTGCCTTGTCCCGGCACCAGATAGAGAAGCATGCTGAGCGCAAGAATCCCGATGATCACGCCCAGCAAAACTTTGACGCCAAACTTGCTCGAATCGATAGCCAAGTGAACTCCCCTGAGAAGTGTTGGACGTTCATTCTAGCCGACTAAGGCGCGCAGCCTCAACATGTTCGCAGGCGGAGTTGCATGATTTGGCCAATACACAGGATAATGGCCCCGGGGTGCGCGCGACGGCAAGGTGCGCGTTCCATGTTAGCCCTCCTGCTCGGTAGTACTCCATTTGCCCTAAACATATATACGCCATTCGCTACACGAGTGTTGCTGGCTAGAAATCACATTACTTACAGCGCATTGCGGGGTACTAGTGGCCATGCTAGATTCAAAAAGGCCGCAAAATTACAGCGTTTTTACGTGCGTGGAACACTCACAACCCGGATTGCCTAAGGCGAAAATTGCCCGCGTGGAGGTGTATTGGCACAGCTTCACCTACCGCACGCTGGCAGATTTACATTGCGATGCTGCTCGCGATCGTTGTTGCCGTGGTGTATCTGATTTCTCCCGGCTGGCTCACCGCCGCGATGGATCACATCAGCCACATTGTGGATGCGGGTCGAAAAAGTTGCGGCTCCGCTCACTCCTGGGCAGATTCGCTTCGTGAATCTCGATGGCGATGTACGTATCAAGAAATCCAATTCCGTGCGCTGGGTAGCCGCGGATTATCGCACCACCATGGATAAGGGCGACCTGATTCAAACGGGCACCGATGGTGCCGCGCGGCTTTCGTTTCCAGATGGCACCACTTACACAGTGAAGGGCGAAACGCTCGTCACCGTGGAACAAAACTCCGTCAGCAAAGATCGCGCCACGCAAGTGAGCATGCAGGTTTCCAGCGGTGCGGTGGATTTGACGACGCCCGCGTGGGATTCGCCGCGGTCGAAGGCTGAAATTGCTTTTGCTGATGCGCGAGCATCGGTGGAAAAGAACAGCAAGGCGGCTGTACACAGTGATTCCGCGACGAATGTGGGAGAAATCACGATCGTCGCTGGATCGGCGCAAGTGCAACAAGGAACGCAGACCGTCGAGTTGGGCAAATGGGAACGCGCCTCTGTGGCACGAGGAGCCACGATTGAAAAATCCAATGTTCTCGCGCCTCCCGACCTTGTCGCCCCCGTGAATTTTCTGCCGCTCACTGCGCCTGAGCCGAAGCAAGCTGCGGTGAAGTTCGAATGGACCGCTGTGCCTGACGCGACCGAATACGTTTTGCACGTCAGTTCCACGGCTAGCTTGAATAAAGTCGCGGCGGAACGCCACGTCTCCGGAACATCGTCCGAAGTCACAGGGCTCGACGCAGGCGATTATTATTGGAACGTGATCGCTATCGGCGCAAATAAACACGAGAGCGAGCCAAGCGACACTTACAAATTCACGCTCGTAGCGCAGGGCAAATCGCAGGAGATGATGCTCGAAGTGGATCAAACCGTTCTTCATGGCAGCGTAGTGGAAGTCATCGGCCGCACCGAACCCGGCGCGGCGCTGATCATCAATGGGCAGGCTGTGGCGGATATTGCCTCCGACGGAAAATTCCGTTTCTTCACCGATCCGATGAAACGAGGCAGCCAGACAATTTCGATTACGGGGCAAAATCGCCGCGGCGGCACAGCGACGAAGCGTGTTGATATCGTAATTCCGTAAGCAGTGCCGCGCGCCGGCCTCTCGGCGGCGTGCGCGAAAAGTTTTCGATCCAAAATTTCTGAGGGTGGACATGTCAAAGAACGGGTACAACATGAGGTCGGTTTTCAGTTTGTTTTCCTCCGACCTTGCGATCGACCTTGGGACGGCGAACACGCTGGTGTATTCGAAGGGCAAAGGAATCGTGGTCAACGAGCCTTCGATCGTCGCGATCAATAAAAATAGCGGCGAAGTTGTAGCCGTGGGCCGCGAAGCAAAAGAAATGCTGGGCCGCACTCCGGGAAACGTGGTGGCCATCAAGCCGATGAAAGATGGCGTGATCGCGGATTTCAAAGTCACCGAAAAAATGCTCACGTATTTCATCCAGAAGGCGCACAACCGCCGCGTGCTGGTGCATCCCCGCATCGTGATCGGCGTGCCCAGCGAAATCACGCCGGTGGAAAAACGCGCCGTGCAAGACTCCGCATATCGCGCGCATGCCAGCGAAGTATATCTGGTGGAGCAAGCCATGGCCGCGGCGATCGGCGCGGGCCTGCCGATCGAAGAGCCATCGGGAAACATGGTAGTGGACATTGGCGGTGGCACTACAGATATCGCCGTGATTTCGATGAGCGGCATCGTTTACTCCCGTTCGGTGCGCGTCGCCGGCAACGAAATGGACGAAGCCGTGATGCACTACCTGAAACGCAAATACAATTTGCTGGTCGGCGAACGCACCGCAGAACAAATCAAAATCGAAATCGGCTCGGCGTATCCCCTGGAAAAACCTCTCACGATGGAAGTGAAAGGCCGCAACTTGATCGAAGGTGTGCCGCGTACCGTGACGATCGATGACAGCGAAATTCGCGAAGCGCTTTCGGAATGCGTGTCGATGATGCTCAACGCGATTCGCGTGGCGCTGGAACGTACGCCTCCCGAGCTTTCCGCCGACATCAGCGACCGCGGCATCGTGCTCACCGGCGGCGGCGCGCTGCTGAAAAATTTGGACAAGCGCATCCGGGAAGAAACCGGATTGCCTGTTTCGATCGCGGACGATCCGCTTGCGTCGGTGGTGCTGGGCACTGGAAAAATGCTCAGCGATTTCCGGTTGCTGCGTCTCGTTTCGATTGACTGACATAACTAAATATTTCGCGCGTAATTCACCGCGCGCAAAATTTTTGTTCGCGATGGATTCGTAAAATGATTGCCGTCCCTTCAAGACATCGCTCCGTGACGCTGCTGGCCGCCATGCTGGTGGCGCAAGTGTTGCTGCTCGCATATCAAATCAAGCGCGACAGCCACGTGCGGCTGCTGCGCATCTGGACCGTGGACGCTGTAACTCCGCTCGAACGAGTGGGCACCTCAATGATTAGCGGCGTACACGGCGTGTGGACCGGCTACTTCAATTTGATTCACGTCCGCCGCGAAAATCAGACGCTGCAAGAACAACTCAACGTGCTCGAGATGCGCAACGCGCAGCTCGAGGGCAAAGCGTCTGAAGCGGAACGCCTCGAATCGCTGCTGGCATTTCGTGACGCGCACGAAGATTCACCGATGATCGTCGCGCGCGTGATCGCTGCGAATGCCGATAGCGCCAGCCGCGCGCTCTTTATTAATCGCGGCACGAAAGATGGAATCCGCCGCGACATGGCCGTGGTCACTCCCGATGGAGTGGTTGGAAAAGTTTTCGAAACCTATCCTGGCACCTCCGAAGTTTTGCTGCTTACCGATAAAGATAGCGGCGTTGGCGCGCTGCTGCTGAATTCGCGCACTCAGGGAGTGGTGCGCGGAAACGGCGATCCAGATCCGGAGCTCCGTTACATCGCGAATGACGATACCGTTGCTGTTGGAACCCAAATCGTAACCTCCGGCCAGGACAGAATTTTCGCGAAAGATTTGCCCGTGGGCACCGTGCTCGACGTGAAAGCCGGAAATCCTTTCAAACTAATTCGAATTCGCCCCGCTGCGCGTCTCGACCGGCTGGAAGAAGTGCTCGTCGTGCTCTCGCATCCGGTGGAACTCGCGCCGAAGTTACCGGCGGTGGAAATTGCTCCGAAACCTACGACGCCTGTGAAGCCGGGCGCATCGAAAAAAACTACGCCGCCGGCTGCGCAGCCTGAGCCTCAAGATCATCCATGACGAAATCGCACAACGCCGATGTCTAGCATCATGACAGCCCCTTTCGAAACGCAGCAGCACATCGAGGTGCACAAATTTCACGCCGGAAGCGTGATCGGCATCACTGCGTTTGCGTTACTGTTGCAGGCGTTTCTGCCGGTGTATTTTCCGCGGCTGCACATTTTGGATTTGCCGCTGCTCATTACGTTGTATTTCGCATTCAGCCGCCGCAATCCCTCCACAGGATTGCTGCTCGGCATGGTGATCGGCCTGATCCAGGATTCGCTGGGAGGCGGCCAGCTTGGACTTTTTGGTATCGCGAAAACACTCGTCGGATTTTTGGCGTCGTCGCTCGGCGCGCGTCTTGACGTGGAACATCCGCTGAGCCGCTTCGGCCTCGCCGCTGGATTTTATTTATTTCATCAGACTGTTTATATTTTCACTCGCCGGTGGCTGGTAGCTCAGCCCGAACATTTCGGCCGCGAATTATTTGTAGGCGCCGCGATCAACGCCGTTCTTGCCATGATAATTTTTCCTCTGCTCGATAAGCTGCGCCTGCCTTCGTAAATTTCGTCTTAGCCAAACTTGTAAATTTCAACGATTTCAGACGAGCCTGAAAGTTATGGTGATCGTGGTTTCGATTTCAACTGAGCCATAATTCCCGAAATGGGAAGGCGGCGCTAAGTGAGACCGGCTACCCCCCCCACCCCCCTCAAAAACACGCTGTTTTTCCGTAAGTGTTGATTCTGCTCCAGTTAGCGAAAATATGTGACGTCAAAAACGGCCTTTGCCTTCAGAGTTCAGAGACGGAGGGTGACGATATTTCGGCGATTCAGACGCGGTTATGCGCGTGAAAGGGCGAGCCAGGCATCGATTTTGACGGGAATTCTCCAGTTGCATTATCTCAAAAACCGAAAATGATGTCAAGAACTAAATATAAGAAAATAGTACTGGCAGTACTGGGACTTTATGGGATACGGCTTCGACGCGCCAACGATTCGGAATACGTAAACCGGCTTGTCTAGTGCCGCCCTTTCAGGGCTCCCGAGGGTTTTGGGTGACGAAGGTTACCCAGCGCTGCCACGCTGGGCTGACATTTGGTGGTGCGCCTCTGGCGCTCCGGAAACTTGGGTGGTGATCTGTAGCCGATGTAAAAACGCCAGGGGTGTCGGGATGGCCTCGATGAATCTTCTCGTAAGACCCTTAGAAATCAATCTTCATTTTTGATTGTGGCAATGCGCCGCGACTTCTTTCTGGACCTCAGCCACAACTTTCGGAATGACTATCTTTTGCATGTAGAGATGGCCCTGAGTCTGAATATCTCCAAAGAGCGAGGATTGCTCGCTAACACATTTCCTGCCAGTTGGTGATTCATAGAAGGCAAGAATTTGCCGGATTTCCTCGCGGCTAAAGTGTCTCGCGTAAACCATCACATACTCATCCAGAAATCGGTCTTCGGTAAGTATCCCCGACATTTTCGTAATGACGGAATCTGCAATCTGCTCCGGATGATCCATTCCCTTCAGGAGTGGCATGGAGTTAGTTTTCAGCGAATTCATTTGCGCGGACATGCTCCTTTGGAGCGTTTGTCGCAGTCCGAGCACATCCATCAAATGCCTGATGTCTGATACGAAAGCCGGATCGAGGGCGGCAAGAGCATCCTGCTGGGCCTTTAGCCACTCGGTATCAACCGGAGGTGGTGGATCCTGTGGCGCACAATTTTTTGATTGCTCTTGCGACTGCGAGCCGTCTTGAGCTTGCGATGACGATCGGTCTTGCGGCGAGGCGACAAAGAATCCGCCAATCGCTAAAAGGACAAACGACTTCAAAACTACTGAACGCATCAGACTGCCTCCTGATTTGGGACGCTTTTATTGTCGCGCTTCGTTTCCGCTAATGCCCTGGGCCGGATGACAAATTAGCGGCAGCGGGCGCCTCGGCGGCAGCTGGGGCGGCTACTGGCGCTGGCTTCAGCGGCGCGTCTGTGACCGGGGGATTGTCGAGATATTTGCCGAAGAAAGTGAGGTAGCGGAGATAGCGATCTTCGATGTGCTTGGGTTCGGTGAAGCCGTGGTTTTCGCGCGGGTACAAAACGAATTCGACTGGAATTCCGCGATCCAGCATGGCGCGATACATTTCCTGCGCCTGCGCCATGGGAACGCGCGTGTCCGCTTGTCCCTGAAGGATCAGGGCGGGCGTTTTGACATTGTTTGCGAATTTCATTGGCGAGTGATCCCACCAGATTTGCTGATCTTGCCAGGGATACTTGTCGTTGAAAAACCAGCGCAGATAACTTTGAATATCGTTTTGCGCGTACATCGCGGCGAGATCGGTGAGGCCCGCGCCGGGAGAAATCGCTTTGAACATGTCGGTCTGCGTGAGAATCCAAAATGTCATGTAGCCGCCATAAGACCAGCCGAACGCGCCGAGCCGATTCGGATCGGCGATGCCGCTCGCGACGACACTTTTCGCACCGGTGATGCAGTCTTCGTAATCGCCCTTGCCCCAATCGTTGTGATTGGCTTCGGCGAAAGCTTCGCCGCGTCCTGTGGAGCCGCGGAAATTCGGTTGCAGCACGAGATAGCCGTTGGCGGCCATAATTTGCGCCGTGGCGCCGAAGCTGAGAGTGGAAGAGCCGGTCGGTCCTCCGTGCGGATTCAGAAGGAACGGATATTTTTTCGCGGGATCGAAATCGACGGGCTTGTAGAGAACGCCTTCGATTTCTTTTCCGTCAGTGGATTTCCATTTCACCACTTCGGCGGAGCCCATCGCGTAGTCGCCGAGGAAATGATTCACGTCAGAAAGGCGATGATGGAATGGTTGGAGAGATTGGCGAGCGCGACTTCGCCCGGATGCTGAGCGTCGCTGAAGGTGCCGAACGCGGTTGCACCGTCTTTGCTGATGGCCGCGATCGCAAACGCGCCGTTTGATTCGGTGATTTGTTTCACGGAACCGGTTGAGACATCGGCGGCAAAGAGATCGTCGGTTTCGTGCGTGTTCGTGGAGAAATAAATTGTTTTTCCGTCGGGCGACCAGACAGGCGTGCCCGCATCAAGATCGAACGACGTCGGTGATTTTGCGCGGATTCGAACCGTCCGCGGAAACGACGAAGAGATCGGTTTTTTTCACGCCGCCGATGTGTGGCACCGCGAGATAGGCGATCCATTTCCCATCGGGCGACCATCGCGCGGTGTGATCGAGAACGTCGCCCGCGAGGAGCTTGTGCTTTTCCTTTGTTTCGGGATTCAAAATCCAGACGGTGGAGAGATCGCCATCGTCGGCGCGGGAAGTGGGATTCGCAGTGAAGCTGGCCCATTTTCCATCGGGCGAAAATTGCAAGTCGCTGACGGTGAAATCGCCATCAGTGAGCCGCGTTTCTTTTTTGGAAGCGATGTCGTAGAGCCACACATGCACATGCGGAGTATCGTGATCCACCACGATGGCGTCGTCTTTTAATTTATTGCGAGCTTCGTCTTCTTTCGGTGGCTGATCGCCGGCGGTGAGAAAAGTTGTTTGCCGTCCGGCGAAAATATTACGGAGGAGAATCCGCCCTTGTGCGAGGTGATTTTTTCGGCTTCGCCGCCGTTGACGCTGATGATCCAAACTTGTCGTTCATTTTCTTTATCTTCGGTGGCGCGAAGAAACGCGATTTGCGTCCCGTCGGGGGACCACGCTGGGCTGGAAACACTTTGTTTGCCGTGGGTGAACTGTGAGAGCCGTAGCGAGCGATTATCCGGGTGGTCGGCTCGAATACCTGGCCTATCATCAGCCGCTGAGTGCAACCCAGAGCTGCGTGCGAGATTTCATCTCCGAATTCGTATCGCCTTCGGTCTCGAACGCGAGTTCCGTGGCGGTGAACGCGATGTCTTGTTTCATCGGGCGAAACGTGAACATTCGAAACGTTATGCACGTGCAGCGCGTCATCGGCGCCGAAAAGTTTCTTGCCGGTCTTGCTCATGGCGTGGGGTTTTTCGGCGGGATGCGATTTGGCGGATTCTTGCGCGCGCGTCGGCGCGGAAATTACGCACGCGACGGCGAACGCAATCGCGGCGGCGAATAAGGATGAAAGGCGGAATCGAGGAATCATGTTGGCTCTCCTTACGAGCGGCACATTTTGCATACAAATACTCAGTGCAATTCAGCGGATGCGGCGGAGAGTATCGCAAAAATTGGAGACGCGAAACGTGTTAATTTCGACGCGACTTGCACCAGAGGACAGGTTGCACCACAGCGGTGCAAGTGCTAGCTTTATCATGCACTTCCTGCACAGGCACGGAACGCGATTGCGTGCAACCAACCATGCAGAAGTCCCGGAAGAAGACCCGCCGCGACGCAGCGGCCCAGGCCTGAATATGCCGGCCAAGTTATTCGCGCGAATCGAGATTTGAGACGTGGCACCACTGCTGGGCAACGATAATCGCCTGCCAACCACGCGGCTAACCGCGGTTTCCTATCTTGTAGTGGCAATGATCCTGCTGCTGCTGATCGCGTTCTGGAAGCTGCAGGTAATCGATTCAAACCACTATCAGGAACTCGCCGAAAAAAATCGCATTCGCGCAATTCCATTGATCGCGCCGCGCGGAAAAATGCTCGACCGCGAAGGCCGCGTAATCGTGGACAACTATCCATCGTTTAGCGTGCTGCTGCTGCGCGACGATATGGCGCAGGTGCAGCAGGAATTGCCGCAAATTGCGGACGGGCTGAATATTTCCGTCAACGAAATAAAACAGCAAATCGAGCAATCCAAGTGGCTGCCGAAATACGAACCGATTGTGGTGAAGCCGGAGGCGAGCCCGGCCGACATCGCGTTTATCGAATCGCACCGAACGGATTTGCCCGCGCTGGAAATGGTGATGGTGCACCGCCGGCGATATCCCCCGAACTCATTTCTTGCCAGCGCGATCGGCTACGTAGGTGAAGTAAACGAAAAAGACATCGAGGGCAGCGACGACAGACTGCGTCCCGGCGATATGACCGGCAAGACGGGATTGGAGCGGCAATATAACGATCAGTTGATGGGCACGGATGGCTTGCGGCGAGTGATTGTAAACAGCGTCGGCAAAGAAATGGGCCGGCTGGAGGAGACGGAGCCGGTCGCCGGAAAAAATATCGAGTTGACGATCGACGAAGACCTGCAAGCCGTGGCCGAAGCCGATTTCGTGGGAAAAGAAGGCGCGCTGGTGGCGATGGATGCGCGCACGGGCGAAGTACTCGCGATGATCAGCCGCCCAACTTTTGACCCGAATGATTTTGCGGTGCGCGTTCCATCGAAGGAATGGGCTGCGCTGAATACTGATCCGCAAACTCCGTTGCTGAATCGCGCGATTCAAGCACAACTGGCGCCGGGATCGGTATTCAAAGTCGTCGAGGGCGTGGCGATGCTGGAGTCAAAAGCGATTCCGGCAAATTATTCGGTGTACTGTCCGGGTTCGGCTACGTTTTACGGCCATCTGTATCACTGCGATCACGCACATGGCGAAGTGGATTTGCATAAGGGAATCGTTGCTTCCTGCGACGTTTATTTTTACAACGTGGCGAAGCTGCTGGGGATCGACAGGATCGGTTACTACTCCACTAGCCTCGGCATGGGCAAGCGCACCGGAATCGATTTGCCGGGCGAAGAACCCGGACTGATTCCTTCGGAAGCCTGGGACGAACGCGTTTACCACCACAAGTGGTATGCGGGAAATACGATCTCGGTGGGAATCGGTCAGGGCCCAGTGACGGCCACGCCGGTGCAATTGGCGCGCATGATTGCAGCGGTGGCCAGCGGCGGCAAATTGATTCCTCCGCACATGCTGAAGGACGCCACAGGCTTGAAAACCGAAACGTTTCCGATTTCTGACGACACCGTGGATCAGGTGACTAACGCGATGTGGGGCGTGGTCAACGAACCCGGCGGCACGACTTCGATGGCTGTGAGGCTGCGAAGACGTGGACTTCGCAGGCAAGACGGGAACAGCGCAAACAGAAAGTTTCGCGATGCAAGCGCGGCTTGGCAAACATCTCAAGGAAAACGGTTGGTTCATCGGATTCGCGCCGCGACGAAATCCCGAGATTGTTGTTGCAGCTCTGGTTCAAGGGGCGGGCTGGGGCAGTTCCGTCGCGCCGATCGTGCGCGATGTTGTGAAAGCTTACTACGATAAGAAAGCTGGACGCTTCCCGTCCGCAGCGCATGATCTGACTGCCGCTGCGGTGACGGCGCCAAATGAAACGCCGGCGGATGCGATGGCTGCGGCGGCGGCGGAATTGGCGGCAAACCATCCTGGCGCTCGACGCTGCGGCAGCGCCTGCGCGCACCGGCGCAGCAACAACCGGCAGCGACGCAGCCGCAGCAACAAGCGATTGTTCCGCAGCAACCGAAACAAAGAAATGAAAGGTAAAAGTCCTAATAAGTAAATGCAGGAACGCAGAGGAATTCGGGATTACGACTGGGTGCTGCTGGGCATCGTCGCCGCGATTTGCGCGATGGGCATTCTGGAAATTTATTCGGCCACCCGCCACAGTTTTCAAGGCGCCACGCCGATGTACATGAAACAATTTTGGTGGCTGGCCTTGGGAGTGGTGTGCATGTTGGTGCTTTCCCGGATCGATTACCACTCGATCATGGAGCAAGCGCCGATTTTCTACCTGATTGGAATCATCGCGCTGGTGGCGGTGTTGCTGGTGGGTTCCACGCGGCTCGGTGCAAAAAGATGGATTCCTGTGCTTGGACAGTTTTTCCAGGTGTCGGAACTCGTGAAGTTGATTATAATAATCGTGCTGGCCAGGTTCTTCAGCGAAGTCCGCACAGACCGGCTCACATTAGCCGATCTCGCGAAAGTTGGACTTCTAACCGGCCTGCCGTTGGCTCTGATTTTGAAGCAACCGGATTTGGGTACGGCAATGGTGCTGGTGCCGGTCGCGGTTGTCGGGAGCTTTCCTGGCGGGGATACAATGGAAGCATGCGCTGGCTTTATTATTGATAGCCGCGATGATGCTTCCGATCGGTTGGCACTTCCTGAAGCCGTATCAGAAAGAACGCGTTCACACTTTTCTGCGGCCAGAAGAAGATCCTAAGGGCTCCGGCTACCAGATCCTGCAATCGAAAATCGCCGTAGGGGCGGGCGGGTTCTGGGGCAAGGGATTGGGCCAGCGGCAGCCAGAATCAGGGCGGATTTGTTCCAGTCCGCTATTCGGATTTTATTCTGGCGGCGATGGCTGAAGAGCTTGGATTTATCGGCGTCTTTGTGGCGCTGCTGCTGTACTTGGCTTTGCTGCTGCGCCTGATTCACAACGCCCAAAGAGCGATGGACCGCTCGGGGATGTTTCTGGTGATGGGCGTGGCGGCGATACTAGGGTTTCACGTGCTGGTGAATTCGGCCATGGTGATCGGCTACATGCCGGTAACTGGAATTCCGCTGCCGCTGATGAGCTACGGCGGATCGGCCACCTTATTTACATTTATGGCGTTGGGCCTGGTGATGAATGTACGCATCCGGCGCCACGTCAACTGAAATGGAATTTAACAATCTGCAATCCTTCCGAGCCGGCGCCTCGCTGCCGCTAGCGGCAGTAACTGCGCGGCTTCATCGGAAAGACATCTACGAAAGAGAAACGCACCGTATGGCGCGCAATCGCGCCATCACTATGCGCCGCAGCCCGAGTTGTCTGAAACGGGGCGCGGCCTTGTGCCGCCCGCCAGTCCAGCGAAGCTTTGCGCTCGCTGCATCGGGTCGCGGCGCCCCTTCACACCGGTGCGAACTGAGGAGTTTTCATGTCAAAAGAACTGGTTATTTCAGCGACACCGCACGAGACGCGGGTCGCGATTCTTGAAGATGGACATCTTTGCGAAATTTACATCGAACGAGAAAAAGAATTTGCTCTAGTCGGTAGCATCTACAAAGGCCGTGTCACGCGCGTGCTTCCCGGCATGCAATCGGCCTTCGTGGATATCGGACGCGATACCGACGCATTCCTGTACGTCAGCGATTTCCTGGAGAATCTGGAAGAGTACGACAACGCTGTGCCCGGCGAAGGCGTGAAGCCTGTCGGACAAATGCCAGCGCCATCGGCGCCCTCCATCGTGCCGGCAGCGAGTACTCCAGCGGGCACGATTCCATTTGTCGCGGCGCCATCTGCGCCGGCGCGCACGCATCAGCCGGCACCCGTCCGGCACCATTTGGAAGTTCTGCCGGGCGAGCATATCGCGAAGGCGGAATCCGGGGGCGGCAGTTCAGATATTGCGGACGCCGAAATCGGCGAATCTTCGCAGCCCGAGCCCGGAAATTACGCACCCGTTGCCAGCGAGTCGCATGCGCCTCTCACAGATATTGAGCCGGGCGATCCTCCGCAACCGAAAGACAACAGCACTCCCGCGCTGAATCCTCTCGCGCACTTGCAGCGGCATTCCGGCGCACCACGCCGCGACCGCGGATTTAGCGGCGGCGGTGGCATGGGGCGCGGACGCGACCGTGGCGGCGAACGCAGCGATCGTGGAGATCGCGGCGGACGCAGCGGCGCAGATCGCGGTGGTGATCGCGGACCACGTCGCAGTGGCGGCGGAGGTGGTGGCGGACGTTTTCGTGGACGCGGCGGTCGCGACCGTCAGGGCGGCGCGCGCGATCTTCCTTCATCGAAATACGCTTCACCGCAGGGCGGTGATCGCGGACCGCGCCGTGAACATAGCGGCGGATTCCGTGGACCCGCGCCTGTGCGGCGCAGCGAGCCTTCAGGGCCTGCGCCAACCGGAGAAAATTTCGAGCCGATTATTTTGCCGGGCGAATCGCTCGCGAAATATAAGGAACGGGCTGCAGCAGGACCGTCTGGCGCGGCGGGTGCGGGCCAGATAACTCCAGCGGCGGCTTCTGCTTTAGCAGGAGAAGCTTCGGTCGTGCGCGAAAATGCGCAAACGTTTCCCGAAACTCTTTACGCGGAACCTTTGCCGTTGCGGCCGCATGATTACGCCGCGGAGGACGTTGCGGAAGTAAATCTTCCCACTGAAGCGCCCACGTATTCGGGCGGCACGAGAACATCCGAGCCCATCGAAATTCCGCACGACCTTTCCGACGAGCAAGCAGCTACGCTCGCCGAAAGTCTCGCGGAGGCGAAGCACGAAGAAACTACGGACTCCGCTGCTGATGAAGCTGCGCGAAAATCGGCGGCAGTGGAACTCGAGGCGCACGGCGCCCAATCGGATTCGCAGGAATTGGTGGAAGAAATCACCGAAATCATTTCTGCTGCGGACGACGCGGAAGAAATCGACGACTCCGACGAAGCCGACGCCGCGCACGAAGCTGCGGAACACGCCGACGCGATGGGCACATCGGAAACGATGGAAGCTGCCGATTCCGAATCCGGCGACGATGCAGAATCGGAAAACGAATCGGAAGGCAACGAACACGAATCCGCCGGCGAACAATCTGAATCCGGATCGGAAGACGCAAACGAAGCTGTGGGAAATGTTTTGGCAGCAGCTGATCAAACGGAAGACAGCGGCACGGGAAACCGGCAAGCTCCGCCGCAAAATTTCCAGCCGCGCAATGCTCGAGTGGAAGATCGCTCGCGGCGTCCGCGATTTCAGCGGCCCGCGCGCCGCAACGATCGTCAGGGTGGTGGCGGGCGTCCGATGCGCCACGGCCACAGCCGTCCGCACGGAGGTCACTCCGCGCCGCGGCGTCCGCAGCTCATCGCGGAAATGCTGAAGGCCGGCCAGGAAATTATTGTTCAAATCGCGAAAGAGCCGCTCGGCAAAAAAGGCGCGCGCATCACCAGTCACGTCGCGCTGCCCGGGCGTTTCCTGGTTTACATGCCGACGGTGGATCACATCGGCGTTTCGCGAAAAATTAGTTCGGCGGAAACGCGTTCGCGTTTGCGAAGCATCGTCAGCGAATACAAGGGCAGCTTCCCCGGCGGATTTATCGTCCGCACCGCGGCGGGAAATGTAAGCGACGCGGACATTCGCGCATGGACATGGAATTCCTGGGCAAGACCTGGCACGAAATTTGCGCCCGCTCGGAACAACGAAAAAGCGCCTGCGCTGCTTCACCGCGATTTGAATTTGGTGGAGCGCATTCTGCGCGACTACATCAGTTCCGATTACACCTCCATCTGGATCGACAACGAAGAAGAGTTCAGCAAGGTGCGTCGAATTCGTCAGCCGCTTCCAGCCGGATCTCGTCGAGTCGCGTGAAGCTGTACACCAAAGAAGCGCCGATTTTTGAGGAGTTCGGCATTCAGCAGGAACTCGATAAAGCGCTGCGTCCGAAAGTTTGGCTGAAATCCGGCGGCTACATCGTGATCAATCACACCGAAGCGCTGGTGGCGATTGACGTCAACACCGGAAAATTCGTCGGCCGCGGATCAACGCGACTCGAAGACACCATCGTCAAAACCAACCTTGAAGCCGTGAAAGAAATTGTGCGGCAAATCCGGCTGCGCGATCTGGGCGGCATCATCATCGTGGATTTCATTGACATGGAAGAGCGCCGCAATCGCGACAAGGTAATGCACGCGCTTGATGATGCTCTTCGCGCCGATAAAGCGCCTTCGAAAGTGCTGGCGTTCAACGAATTCGGTTTGATCGCCATCACGCGCAAACGCACCAAGCAATCGCTGGAAAAAGTTCTCTGCCAGCCCTGCCCGTATTGCACCGGGTTCGGGAATGGTGAAGTCGATCCCCACGATCTGCTTTGAAATTCAGATGGAAGCCAGAAAAATGGCGGGCGATCTGGATTCGCAGAGCCTCACGCTGCGCGTGAATCCGGAAATCGCCAAGGCTCTGAAGACGCGCGAAAGCGGGCTTGATCGAGGAGCTGGAGAACCATCAGCAAAGAAGAGCGCGATCATTCAAGTCGGATCCCACGCTGCACTGGGAGCAGTACGATATTTTCTAAAACTGAAACTGGGAATCGGCAAGCGGGCGAAATGCAGCGCGGCCGATTTCTTTTTTCGCGGCACAAAATTTATACTTTGACGTCGCTTTTCAAAGCCAATGCCAGCACGAATCCTAAGCGGGAACACAATCCGGGATCAGATTTACGCTGAGCTTCGCGGCGAAATCGAAGCTCTGCGCGCCGCCGGAATTCGCCCCGGCCTCGCGACAGTGCTCGCGGGCGAAAATCCCGCGTCACACATGTACGTAAACAGCAAAGTGGAAGCGTGCGAAAAACTTGGCATCGCAAGCTGGCGATTTACGCCTCCGGCTACCGCGACGACGGCCGATTTGCTGAAGCTTGTCGCGGAATTAAACGCAAACAACGAAGTGGATGGCATTCTCGTCCAGCTTCCCTTGCCCGCGCAGGTGGATTCGAAACTCGTTCTGGAATCCGTGGATCCCGCAAAAGATGTTGACGGCTTCCATCCCGCGAATCTTGGGAAGCTCGTCACCGGACGCGGCACGCTCGTCGCCTGCACTCCCAGCGGCGTAATGGAAATTCTGCGCCGCAGCGGAATCGAAATCGAAGGCGCAAATGCGGTCGTCGTGGGCCGCAGCGATATCGTCGGTAAACCCATGGCGCTGCTTTTGATGAATGCGAACGCCACCGTCACAATTTGCCATTCGCGCACTCGCGATATCGGCGATGTGATTCGCCGCGCGGACATCGTCGTCGCCGCAATCGGCAAGCCCGGCTTCGTCAGAGCTGAATGGATTCGTCCCGGCGCAACGGTAATTGACGTTGGCACTTCGCGCCTCACCGACGAAAAGCAGGCGGCTTCCCTTTTCGCAAATTTTCCCGAACGCCTCGCAAAATTTCGCGAGCGCGGATTCACCGTCGTCGGTGACGTGCATCCTGACGTCGCGAATGTTGCCGGCGCGATCACGCCAGTTCCCGGCGGAGTGGGACCGCTTACCATCGCGATGCTGATGCACAACACTGTGCTCGCCGCCCGAATGCGCCGCGCAGCTCCGGCAACGAACAAT
The DNA here is from genome assembly GCA_963785395.1 of uncultured Acidobacteriota bacterium. Lineage (GTDB taxonomy): Bacteria > Acidobacteriota > Terriglobia > Acidiferrales > UBA7541 > DASTCZ01. The sequence continues at coordinate 999,322 of CAWAVH010000005.1, forward strand.
CTTCCATCAGCGGCTTCGCGCGCGACTCACTGATGCTCCGCGTCGGCCTCACCGGTGGAATTGGCTGCGGCAAGAGCACAGTCGCGGCAATCATGCGCGAACTCGGCTGCCACGTTCTGGATGCGGATGCGCTTGCGCGTGAACTCGAAGAACCCGGCAAGCCCGCATACGAAGATCTCGTACTCGAATTTGGCCACACCATTCTCGCGCCGGATGGACGCATCGATCGGCCGCGGCTGGCTCACATCGTCTTTCACGACGCGTCCAAGCTGAGAAGACTGAATCAGGTTGTTCATCCGTACGTGATCGCGCGGCAAAATGCGTGGCTCGACGAACTCGCGAGTCGCGAGCCTCACGCGGTCGCGGTGATCGAGGCGGCGCTCTTGATCGAAGCGGGCGCGCACAAAAATCTCGATCGCGTAATTGTGGTGTGCTGCCAGCCTACGCAACAGATTCATCGGCTGATTGACCCGGCAGGCCGCGCAATGTCGCGCGAAGATGCAACCGCGCGGATGGCTTCGCAAATGCCTCTTGAAAAAAAGCGGAGCATCGCCACGGACCAGATCGACAATTCGGGAACGATGGAAGCTGTGCGAAAGCAAGTGGAAGAGCTGGTTGCGCGGTTGAAACTTCAGGCTGCCTCGTAAGAATCGCGGAGGATGTTGTGATGCGGGATCAACGGAAAATTTCAAGCATGCTGCGCCTCGTCGCCACCGGCGTGATCCTAACGCTCGGCGCATATTGGGCGGGCGCACGATGGGGTCAACGCCAGCCGGTCAATGTTGGCGCTGGTGCATCCACCGAAAAAATAAATGCGAACGGCGCTACCGCGCTCGATTCATCGCTCACAGACGACGAAGCGCGCACCGTAAAAATTTATCGCCAGGTTGCGCCCGCTGTCGCGAACATCATCACGCAGGCTGTGGAATACGATTTCTTTATGAACGCAGTTCCTGTGGAAGGCGCAGGCTCTGGATTCGTGATCGATACGAAGGGGTACGTCCTCACGAATTATCACGTGGTGGAGGGCGCTGAAAAAATTGAGGTTGCACTGGGCGATCGCACGCGCTATCCCGCGAAATTTATTGGCGCCGATGAACGCAACGATGTTGCTCTGCTCAAAATCGATCCGAAAGGAGCGATGCTCACCGCCGTTGCTCTCGGCGATTCCAGCGGACTCCAGGTCGGCCAGAAAGTTATCGCCATCGGAAATCCATTTGGTTTTTCCAGCACGCTCACCACAGGAGTTGTGAGCGCGCTGGGCCGCACGGTGCAAACCGGCGACAAAACTTTTATCGATCAAGCCATCCAGACAGACGCCGCAATCAATCGCGGAAATTCCGGCGGCCCGCTTTTGAATTCGCACGGCGAAGTAATCGGAATTAATTCGGCGATCTACACGCCTTCCGGCACCACCGCTGGAATCGGTTTCGCGATTCCGATCAGCACCGCGAAAGAAATCGCGCACGACCTAATGACCGATGGCCGCGTGCGCCGCGCAGAACTTGGGCTCGGCACCACTGTCGCTCTGTGGCCCGGCCTCGCGCAAGCTCTCGAACTTCCCGTCAGCCAGGGCTTGTTGGTCGAGCGTCTTCCGGAAAATGGAGCCGCTGCGCATGCCGGAGTTCACGGCGGAAATCGCATGGTGCTCGCTGGTTTGCAACGGCTGGTCATCGGTGGAGACGTGATCGTCGCGGTCGACGGAAAGGAAGTCACATCGTCGCTCGACGTAAACATCGCCACCAATCACAAAAAACCGGGCGAAACCGTGACGTTGACCGTCTATCGCGGCGACCGCAAAATGGATATCACCGTGACGCTCGCCGAAAACTGATTCGCGAACGCAAACCTGCGTCGGCACATTTACATTCGGGGCAGAGCGCCACGTTGTTCTAATCGCGGCACGCCAACTACTATCTGCCGCTAAAAGAAAAATTTCGCTCCCAGCTGAACGAGCCGCGGAGGATCGGCATTAATTGCCTGGCCGAAGGTTCCGCTGGAAATATTTCCGTCGACTGATTGGGGGCCGAAGAATTGGGCGTGGTTGAAAACGTTAAACGCCTCAAGCCGCAACTGGACAGACTTCGATTCCGTGAGGCGAATGTTTTTCAAAATCGCCATATCGTAGTTGTCGAGGCCGGGCCCGTGAAAGAATCGGCGCGAAGCGTTGCCCGGAGTTCCGAGCGCGTTGTCTGTGAATTGGGAGGCATTAAAGTACGATTGCCCGTTGCGCGGATTGTGATTCAGATTCAGAGGGCCACCCGCGTAATTCGGTTCATCGATGCCGAAATTGTTGAGGCCATTTGGCTCGGCGCCGAGCAAAGAATTGTCGCCGAAGTTTACAAGCGTCACGGGAAGCCCGGTACTGTAATGCGTGATCCCGGAAATTTGCCAGCCCTGCGTCCATCGATTTGAGGTGCGGAACATTTTTTCGAACGGTATGCGGTAGTTGTAGCTCACGACGAAGTTGTGCGTCACGTCAAACGCAGAAAGCGCGTAGCTGAGCAACGGATTAACTGGATTCACAGCGTCGCCCAAGTTCGACGATTCGTCCATCGATTTGCTGAACGTATATCCGGCGGAAAGTTCCAGCCGTCCGCTGGTGTGATGAACATTTATTTCCAGCGCGTTGTAATTTGATTTTCCAATCGTAGCTTGGTTCGTATCGCTGCCGAAATTTGGGCCAAGCGGGCCGCGCGTTCCGTTAATTACCTGGCCTGCGGCGGTGGTGAACACATTGCTTTCACCAAACGGCCCGCACGTTGCGGAACCGGAAGCGACTTCGCTGGGCTGGCTGAGGCTAAGACACAGCGCGGGATCGCCGGCGTTGGCCTCTTCCATCACGAGAAGCCGATGACCTTGCGTGCCCACGTAACTAACGCTGAGCACTGTGTTCTGCCCGAACTGCCGCTCGAGAGACAACATGTATTCGTCGACGAAGGGAATCCGATTCGAAGTGGGATACGCGGGAATGCCGCTGATCGGTTCGTATTGCGACCAATTTACGTTTGGATTCGGATTGCTGGCCGATGCAATTCCGGTGGCGAGCGTCACCGGAAACGGCTGGCCCTGATCGACTCCGGTAGATGCGGTAACAAAAGGAGTGGCGAATAGCGGTGGCGCAGGACTCGAATAGGTAATTCCAAACGGCGCATTTCCCGCGAGGATACCGATTGTGAGCGCTTCGATCGCGGTGTAGTACACACCGGCGCCGGCGCGGATGCTTGTTTTTCCCGGGACCGCCGAGAATTTTCCCGAGGAAACTATCTTCGCTGGCGTTCGGCGAATAGGCGATGCCAACGCGCGGCGCGAAATCGAAATTTCCCGCTGGCGCAAGAGTTCGCGGAACTCCAGGATCGCCGGGAAACAAAATTCCAGCGGGCGCGCCAGGAAAAACGACGGATGATTTGCCCGGCTCGAATGTGGAGATGCCATTGTCTTTTTCATACCACGGCTCGATGCGATCCCAGCGGAGGCCGTAATTCAGCGTGAGATTCGAGCGCATGCGCCAACTGTCTTGCGCGTAGACGCCCCAGAATTTATTGCGACCGTAAAATGGTTGCAACTGGCTCTGGTTGTACTGGCTGGGAATTCCCAGCAGAAAATCGGCGAAGTCGGATCCCGTTTCGCTTCCGGTGAACAGAAAATTTCCGTTGAACTGCGCGATCGGATTTGTGTTGATTTGATCGTAGTGAAATTCCAATCCGAAATTCAGCGTGTGAAGTCCAGTTACTTTGGAGAAATGATCGGACCATTGGAAAGTGTTGTTCGCCTGTTTCAGCTCATTCGCGTTGGTGCCGATGGAATAGGAATTGAACACGATATTTTCCACGCCTTCGCCGGCGGGATTGAGCGGAACAATTCCGGGAGTTCCTGAGCCGGTCACAAATCCCTGCGATGCGAGACTTGTGCCCACTCCGCCAACGGGTTTGCCGAGGTCGCTGTAATCGCGCATGTAGCTGAAGTGAAATTCATTCACGATGGAGGAGCCCAGAGTTTTCGTATCGCCTAGACTGAGTGATTGCGCTTGCCCCGAATAGAGCGCGTTGAATCCCGGCACGCTAGCGCCGCTCTGCGCTACTGGGTATGGATTGTCGAGCGTGTAGCCATCAAGAAAATAGTAGGCGGTTAGCAGGCCCCACCGGCTGTTGTAATCGAGTCGCGCTGCGCCCTTGTCGTCTTGCAAAGTTTCGTTCGATGAGGAGGTCGCGAACGTATTTGCTCCCACATTCGGAGCGGGAATGTATTGCAGCAAATTTTTCGCTGGCGCGGACCAAGCTGACATTGGAATCGCTGCATTCGGAAAAACGCATTGCGATGAATTCGTGCAGCCGGGCGCGTAGTAATTTTCGCCTGGTGAAACGGTGTAGTGCAGCTCATTCGAAAGCAGGCTCGCCCAGTTTTGCCCGGTGACCGTTCCGGTGAGCGAATTTGCCTGATCGAGCAGATTTCCGCCGCGATCTTGCAGTGAGGGAATCGGAATTTGCCCGGTGTCTACTCCTTGCGTCAAACGTGTGCCTTGATAATCGGCGAAGAAAAATAATTTACTCTTTTTTATCGGGCCGCCAACGGTGCCGCCAAATTGATTTTGGTCGAATGCGCCGCGCGTGGGCGAAAAATAATTCTTCGCGTCGAGATTTGTGTTGCGCAAAAACTCAAACGCGTCGCCATGAAATTCATTGGTGCCTGATTTTGTAACCACGGTGATTTGTCCGCCGCTGTGTTCCCCATATTCCGCGTCGAAATTGCTCGTTAGAATTCGGAATTCGGCGATCGAATCCAGATTCGGAATAATTGCCGTGCCATTGTTCACGTCTTCTTCCACGTCGCTTCCGTTGACGATGAACGCATTTGAAAATTCGCGCTGCCCGTTAATCGAGATCGTTCCCGGGATTCAGGCCACCGGAAGGCGAAAGTGCGCTCACTCCAATATCCTGCTGGGTGCTGGAGGTCAGCGATGTCGCCGGAGCCACTCCTGGCTGCAGCGCCAGCAAATCGGTGTAGCTGCGCCCGTTCAGTGGAACCGCCGTCATCTTCGGGCCGCTGATCACTTCTCCCATTTGCGTGTCGGAAGTTTCTGCGTGTACGTCGCTCTCGCGCACGGTGACGGCTTGCGTTTGCTCGCCGAGTTCCAGCGCGGCGTCAACAATCACCGCGCCGCTCGCGTCGATGGCGATGTCGGTGCGCTGATATAACTTGAAGCCGGTCCGTTCGATCGTAATGTTGTAGCGCCCCACCGGCAGATCGGGAAACGAGTAATAGCCCTGGCCGTTCGTTACGGCCTGCTGCTGCACAGCGGTGTCGATGTTCGTGGCTTTCACTGCGGCGTTTGGCACGACGGCGCCGCTGGCATCCTTCACTGTGCCAGACACACTTCCGCCAACTGCGGCGCGCGCGCTCAGAATCAAGTTCGCGGTTGGATTAGCATTTGCGTTGGCAGCACAGGAACTCAATGCCAACGACACAAAGCACGCAAAATAAAAACGAGGCGCAAATCGCGAGATACATTTCACTATTGAAGAAGAAAAACTGAAGACACCATTTCGCCCGCTTCCAGCCATGCTGCGTTTCTCCTTGTAAAACCCGTGGCTGGCCGCCCTATAATGCGTTGGGTCGTCAGCCCTTCGGGTTGTCGATTTCGGTCCCCACAACCCCTTCGCCAAAAGGTTTGGTTGTGGGGACCGTTTCAAAATCTCCGAACAATTTGAATGAAACTTCTGGTTCGCGTTCAGCTTCGATTTTTACTTGCGACAGAGTCGCAAATACATTCACGCAATGGAAAACCCAATGAAACACCGGCTCGTAAAATTATTCTGCCGCTACACGGCGGCCTTGCGGCAACGCTTGCAGAATCCGCCGACTTCGAGGCGCACCACACGAATTTGAAACTCGATCTGGTCCGCCATTTCGCGCTTCAATTTTTCAAACGACGCGCTGGTATATTCCACAATCGCCCCGCATTTGAAGCACGCCATGTGGCTGTGATCGCGATTGGTTTTCGCTTCGTAATAATGCTTTTCGCCTTCGATGTGCATCAGGTCGAGTTCGTCAATCAATCCGCGATCTTTCAGCAGCGCGATGGTGCGATACACGGTGGCGCGATCGATGCCCGGGTCCTGTTTCCTGGCGATTTCCAGCAGTGCAGCGGCATCCAAGTGGCGGCGCGCATCCTGAATAATTCCCACGAGAAGACGGCGCTGGTCGGTCATGCGCACTCCGCGCGCGCGCAACTCTTTCATCAGCGAGGGACGCGTAATTTTGGTGTCGCTCTTCGCTCTTCCTAATTGCGACTCGGTCGCAACAACAGCGCTGGCTGAGATCACTGCGTAAATCCTCCTGCGACTCTAGTTGCAACTGGGTAGCAACTGTGCTTTGCATTGAACGTCATCCCACTGCTTCTGTCAACGCCGAATGTGTGAAGTTTGTGTAAATCGGGTTGAACGGCGTCAATCGGCCGTCGAACTGAGATTTTTAAGCCTTGGGCAACTGCGCCCGATCCCCGACCGGCGCATAGTGGTGTTTATGCGTTCCATACCGTGCGCTGTTTCTGTTTTTCCTGAGGCGATAGCGAGAACCATGAGTTGGCAGAATTGCGCGCGCGTTCGAGCGATTTCTGCATCTCCCCGTGCTTTTCTTCCAATAATTCGCGCCCCGCATCTGCCGGCACTTCCACCGGCGGCGCGAATGCCATCACTACCCGCGTGAAAGGACGCGGCATTTGAAAATGGTCCCAGGTACTTTCAAAGGTTTTGGAATGTTCATAGGCAACATGAAACGCCATGATCGGGCAGCCGGTGCGGCGCGCGAGCATTGCGGGGCCAGGTTTTGCCACGAAGCGCGGGCCGCGCGGCCCGTCAATCGTGAAGGCGACATCGAGGCCCTCTTCCAACCGTTGCGCCATCACGGCGAGTCCGCGCAAACCTCCGCGTGTGGAGCTGCCTTGCGCGGTGCCGTAGCCGAGATTCTCGATCAGTCGGCGTGTCCACTGCCCGTCGAAATTTGTGCTGTTCATCACCACCACGCCGTGCCCGCGTCTCCACCAAAGGACGCCGAAAATTGCGCAATGCCAGAATGTCCAGATGCATCGCCGGTGCGACGCATAAACGCGCTCGGCATTCTGCCAGCCGAGAATTTCGTAACGGAGAGTCGGCCCCAGCGTGCGAATCAATCCGATGGCCGCACCGGCGATAAGCGGAATTTGCATCCGGCGGCCCCAGGAATATTGGGGCAGCGACACGTCGAAATGTTTTCCGGTGGATGCGGGCTCTTCCGGCGTTTTTGTGGCGTCGCTCGTTTTTTTCGGGTCGCCCATCGGCGTATAGTATAGGCGAAGACTTGTTCAACACCCGGCGTCGCGTGATGCAACAGGAATGACTCTCACAGCAATTATCCCAGGCAGTCCACGTGCTCGAATCTCGCTGCTGGCGCGGGCTGCGATCGCTTTATTTTTCGTTGCGATTCCCGCGTGCGTTTTTGCGCAGGGCGCGCCGCAGATTGTCGGCAGCATCGAAGGCGAGGATTTCGCTGTGGATTCCGCCAATGGCGGAACAACGCAGGCAATTCAGGCGGTGAATGGCCAGCTTGCGAGCGGCGCGCGCGTCACTGTAAAAAGCGGACAAGCGCGCGTGATTTTTAATTCGGGCGGCGCTATCGCGATTTGCGGAGCCGCGCGTTTTCAGTTGCTCGCGTCGGGCGGCACTCTCACCGTCGTTCTTGAGTACGGGGAAATTGATTTGCATCTGGATGCGGATAGCGCCGTAAAAATATTTACACCGCTCATCGTCGCTACTCCTATTTCGATTGGCGGCGGTACGCGCGAAACAATTGTCGGGCTCGCTCGCAGCGGCGATATGTGTTTGCACACGCCGCACGGCGCCGCTCGCGTGGAGCAGCAACTTTCGGGCGAAAGTTTGCTGGTGCCGCAATTCGGAGAAGTTTCTCTGGCCGGCGGCCAAGTGATGGCGCTGAAATCGCCAAACGGTACGTGCGCGTGCCAGGTGGATGAAGCGCGGCTTATTAAACCGAAAGCGCCCGCAGTGCAAGCGGCGCCGACAATGGTTACAAAGGAAACAATCGGAGCTCTCGCAACGCCAGAAACAAAGCGGCCCGGCTGCGCCCGTTATTCCGAAACCTGCCGTGGCGCCCGCGGAACAAGCGCCGCCGCAGCTCGCAACCAGCGCGCCGAGCGCACTGCCAGTTGCGCCGCAGGAAGTTCCACCTGCTCCCGAGCAGCCGCGGCCAAGCGGCCCGCCGGTGCAGCCTCCGGTGGCCCCTGCGGCGAACACACAGGCGCAGCAGCAATTGCCGGAAACCGACGGCCCGATTTACAAAGTGCTTGTGCCTGCGCTGACATTCGACGCGCTTTCGCCGGCACCGCCGCCGGGTCCAAATCCTGAAACGATTATTCTGGTGCGTTCGGTTCGCGTGCAGCAGGACACGATTTATACGGACAAAGTGGAATCAAAAGGCGGGACGAAAACAGCAGCGGCTAAACGGCAGTCGCCAGACTCCGGCGAATCGAAGCCGCCATCGCATGGATTCTTCGCGAGCGTGGGTAGATTCTTCCGCCGCATTTTCAGCTAGCGGCGATTTCACGTTTAAAAAAACTATTCGTAGCGCAGCGCGACCATGGGATCCACGCGGGCGGCGCGGCGGGCTGGAATGTATGACGCGACGATGCCGATCACTGTGAGCAGGACAGCCGCTCCCGCATAACTAAGGACATCGTTCGGCGCGGTGTTGAAGAGCAGGCTCGCAAATAATCGCGATGCTGCAAACGCACCCGCCAGTCCAAGAACTACGCCGGCTACAACAAGCGAAATGCCCTGGCCGAGCGCGAGCCGCAAAATTCCGCCGGTTTGCGCGCCGAGCGCTTTGCGCAATCCAAATTCGCGGGTGCGGCGGCCGAGAACATATGTCATCAGTCCGTAGAGACCAATACAGGCGATAAAGAGCGCGAGTACGCCGAAGCCCGCCGCGAGATTTGTGATGAGGCGTTCCTGAGTGAGCGAGCGCGCGATTTGCTGATCGAAGGATTCCACGCGCACGACGGGAATATTTGGCGCGGCTTCGGCGAGAACGGCGCGAACGCTCTGCTCAATGGCGAGCGGATTTCCGAGCGCGCGAATTTCCACATCGTTGGCATACATCGAAACGGTTTGCGCGCGCATACCTTCGTTATCGCTTCGTCCGGTGCGCTGAAACATGGGCAGATAAAACATTGCGGCGGGCGCGTCTTGCGGATCGTCGAACCTCGCGTCCGCAACCACGCCGACGACTTCTATCTCCGTGCCATTGTGACCCCAGCCGAAGTGACGGCCGATCGGATTCGCGCCTGCAAAAAACATGCGAGAGAAAGCTTCGTTTACGACGGCGACTTTTGGAGCGGCGGGCCCATCAGCATTTGTGAGTGCGCGACCGAGGCGCATGCGCATTCCCATCGTCGCGAAGAAATCGGGCGTCACGCGAGTCCACCACGAATTGTCGTGAAACGGCGAGGCACCCTGCCGAAGACGGCTCGGCGGAAATGCTGCTGCTCCATTGATCTCCGCTCATCGGGCTGTAAAGCGAGAGGCTGGCGTTTTCCACCGCGGGCAGTGCGCGAATTTTTTCCAGGATTCGATCGTAGAGCGCGGGCAATTGTTCGAGGGTGTATCCAGCAATTCGCGGATCGAAATGCGCGTTTACGATTTGATGGTGATCGAACCCCATTTCTTGGGTTTGCAGGCGCACGAGGCTGCGAATGAAAAGTCCTGAAGAAATCATCAGCACCAGAGAGAGCGCCACTTGCGCGACGATTAACGCGCTCGGCAAACTCACTCGTCCGCGGCGGCTACCGCTGCCAAGTGTGCTGACGTGCATTTCGCCCGTCAATTCATTGCGCGACGCGCGAAACGCGGGGAGCAATCCGAACACGACGCCGGTGAGAACGCAGACGCCGAATGCGAATCCAAGAACTCGAGCACTCGCGACCGAATCGATTGGAAAGTGCTGGCCGGAGCCGAAGGCGAGAGTGACCAACGCGCTCGCGCTCCATCTTGCGAGGATGAGCCCAAGCGCGCCGCCGATCAGCGCGAGCAACATGCTTTCCGTAAATAGTTGGCGGATTAATCGCGATCGCGCGGCTCCCAGTGCAACGCGAACGGAAAATTCACGGCGGCGCGCCGCAGAACGCGCGAGCAACAGATTCGCAATGTTGAGGCAGGCGATCAGAAGAATTGCGGCGACCATTCCCATGAGCAAATGCAGCGGCGTGGAATAACGGCTGCGGATATGGGAGATTCCCGAGCCTGCGCGAGTAACGTCAACGTGCGAACGATCGATCGCCTTGCGGACATCCGCAGTGAGAATCTCGCCCGAAAGCGCCGCGGTAATTTGCTGGTGGGCGAGCGTTGTAGTCTGTGCAGCTGCTTGCGCAGCTGTGGCAGATGGATTCAACCGCCCCATAACCTGCAGCCAGGAAACATCGGACGCATTCAGCAATTTTTGCGCCGGAATAACTTGTTCCTGCATGGAGAGCGGGAACCACATATCAGCGGGATTGCTTTCGAGCGTTTCGCCGAAGAATTCTGGAGGCGCGACACCCACTACCGTAAATGCAACGCCATTCACAGCGATGGTGTTGCCGACGGCGGATGGGTCTTGTGCGAGCCGAGTGCTCCAGAATCGATAGCTGACCACAGCGACCGGGTGCGCGCCGGGGGCAGAATCGTCGTCAGAATTAATCGCACGGCCCAACATTGGATTCACGCCGAGCACGCTGAAATACGATCCTGATACGAGTTTGCCGAAGGCGGGCTCAATGCGTTCAGCCGCCGGCGATCGAACCGCGATCGAAATGTCAGTGCTGGAGAACGCGCACATCTCAGAGAACGCAGTGTCTTGCGATCGCAAATATTGGTAGAGCGGCGCGGAAAATACTTGCAAGGACTGGCTGATGCCGCTGGTGAATCCCCAACTGCGCGCATTGCCGAGCAGATAGAGGCCGCCGGGATCTCGAACGGGAAGGTTTTCGAGGAGCACGGTGTCGAGAAGACTAAAGATCGCCGCGTTCGCACCGATTCCCAGCGCGAGCGTAAGCACCGCGACCGCGGTGAAGCCGGGCGTTCGCGCTAGCATTCGCAGCGCATATCGAATGTCTTGCCAGAGAGTGTCCATGTGGACCTCCGTCATATAGACGCTCGCGCCGGTGGCAGCGCGTCACTGGCGCAGTGTTGAGCCGACCCAAAAATGGAGACTTCCGGCGGTCAAATTCAGATACGTAAATTGGAAAGATATATTTTCGGAAAAAGTTCGCGGTTACTTCGAGCCGGCGCAGGCGCGGTCACCAGCTCACAAAATTTGCCGAGATCAATATTTCCGCCGCTGACGACGCACACAATTTTCCCGTTTCCGGCTTTGCCGCTCAGTCCCGCGGCAACTGTGCACGCCGCAGCGCCTTCACAAATAATATGGTTTCGCGCGGCGACGATCGCCATCGCTCTGCGCGTTTCTTCCAGCGTCGCAACAATGGAGCCCGCGAGCAATCGTTTCGCGAGTTCCCACATTCCGGGCAACACGGATTTGCCGCCGCTGCCATCGACGAAACTTGTTTTCCAATCCGGAAATTTTTGCGCGGATCCCTTTTCGAAACGAAAGATGCAGCGGTGACGCGGTTTCCGGTTCGGCCGCATATACTTTCACATCCGGCCTCATCGCGGCCATGGCAGAGGCAATTCCGCAACTCAATCCGCCTCCACCAAACCCAGCGACGATTGCGGTTACATCCGGCAAATCTTCCAGAATTTCAAGGCCGCACGTCGCGTTGCCCGCGATGAAATTATCATCGTCAAACGGATGGACAAACACGCCTTGAAATGCGGGATGCTTTCGCTCCGTCAACGTGGCCCAGCACTCGTCCATTGAGGATTTGCGAATGCTCGCGCCCAGTCGCTTGATGGCTTCGAGTTTTGTCGCGGGCGCAGTATCCATCACCATCACGTCGCAGCGAATTCCCATGAGCTTGGCGGCGAGCGCAACTCCCTGCGCGGCATTTCCAGCGCTGATGGTCCACACGCCGCGAGCGCGCTCTTCGGGACTGAGCAACGCGATCGCGTTGTAAGCGCCGCGTATTTTGAAAGATCCAATCGGCTGAAAAGATTCAAGCTTGAGATAGATTTCCGCGGGAGCGTCATCGTAGTACAGACGCACGAGAGGAGTGCGCACAGCCGCGTGGTAAACGCGCTCGCGCGCCGCGAGTATCGATTCGAGCGGAATGTTTCGTCCCTGATGAGTCTCGTGCGTCGGTGAGGTCGCCATTGTGTGTCGGGAAGAATTGTACATCAGCGCCATGGCGCATAGTTTGCGAAGGCAAGTCGCGGAGCCCTCACTCCTTAGTGGGATTCGGGATAACGCGGCCGTGCGCGAAAGATTCCGCGTCCAGGAAAAAGAAAAACGGCGGAAGCTCTGGCCTCCGCCGCTTGCTCGCATCCGCGAGCTGGTCTTCAGGACTTCGTTGGGGGGAAACCAGATTACATCGGTGAGCTGCCGGAGGTTGCCGCGGCGCCAATGTTGTAACGGACTACACCCGATTGGTCTGTGAAGAAGTAACGTACGCCGGTCTGGTTGAGCGAAGCAGGAGCCGCTGTAACCGTGTATGTGTACGTGGTGCCGGCATAAGTAAAGTTGTAGCCGCTCTTCGTTGCGGTGTTGCCGCCGCCCGTGGGTGCCAGCACCTGGTCAAGCAAGTCAGCTGTGGTGCTCGTCGGCGTCGAGCCATTCGAAGGCCCAAGAGCTGATAGGTTCGCTGGATAAGCGTTGTACGTCGAGTTGTAAGTGATGCACGCGGTATCGATCGTTCGCAATGAGCTGGCTGCCGAAGCTTCATTGGCAGCAATGCGCGCGCGGAGCAAGTTCGGAATTGCGATCGCCGCGATGATAAGAATGATCGCCACGACGATCAAAAGCTCGATAAGTGAGAAGCCCTTCTGTTTGTTTCGCATTGTTCCTCTCTGACCTGTTTTATATGACCTGTTTTGAATCGTTTGACCCGTTGGGGTCTTGCACTAGAGAGAAGCAATGCTGTTGCCATTTGGACGAAGTACAGGTTTTCAGCTCTAGATTGTTCGTATCCGTAAGCCTTTTTGTTTGTTGCGCTTAGCAGGAATCTATTTGCGGGCGTCTGCGACTCGCCGATGGTCTTTTTGCGAAGTACAGTTATTTCGACAATTTTCGTCATTTTCCGATTACGGAAAATGTCAACCCGATTAGCGAAGTTGGCCGTCCAAAATAAAAAACGGGGCGCCCCAGACTTCGGGACGCCCCGCTGTTGCGTGTCGGGGGGGAAGCTCTTTTAGTTGCTCAGCGGGCTGCTGCCGGAAGTTGCCGCAGCTCCCACGTTGAAGCGAAGCACGCCGGACTGGTCGGTGTAGAAGTAGCGAACGCCAGTCTGGTTCAGCGATACAGGGGCCGCGTTGATGTTGTAGCCGCCCGATGCCGTCGCGTACGTGAATGTGTAGCCGCTCTTGGTCGAGGTCGTCACGCCGCCTGCTGGCGCCAGCACTTGGTCAAGCAAATCTGCGGTCGTGCTCGTCGGTGTTGCGCCGTTCGATGGTCCCATGCTGGAAAGATCGGGAGAATAGCTGCCGTAGGTCGAGTTGTAAGTGATGTCCGCCGTGTTCATCGTGCGGAGCGAGCTGACTGCCGATGCTTCGTTTGCCGCGATACGTGCGCGGAGCAAGTTCGGAATTGCGATGGCTGCGATGATCAAAATAATGGCGACTACGATCAAAAGTTCGATAAGAGAGAAGCCCTTCTGTTTCGCGCGCATTCTAGGAGTTTTCCTTTCGCCGATTAAGTCCGTTTTCCCAACGCCGTTCGCACTAAGGAAGAGCACGAACAGTTCCGAACTGGCGACATTCGGTTATCGGTTGAACACAGACCGAGTAAGTCCAAGAGAATCAGTAAAATGTGGGGGAATTGCAGTTTTTATGCCCGTCTGCCGAGTGGACAAACGCGAACGATTCGCGCTCGAAAATGACGGTTTTTGTCAATTTCCCGCTGACGGAATTTGTCGCAGAATCGCTGACTAGGTAGAGCGGAAATGCTTCTGACACTCTACTACTGAGAAAAATCTCTACATTCCCTCGTAGTTTGGCCCGCCGCCGCCTTCGGGCGGAACCCAATTAATGATCTGGTAGGGATCGGAGATGTCGCAGGTCTTGCAGTGGACGCAATTTGAAGCGTTAATTTTCAGGCGCGGGCCTTCTTTTTCGCGAACCATTTCGTAAACCGCTGCAGGACAAAAATACTGGCACGGATTTCCGTATTCGCGCACGCAGCGATCCGCGCAAATATTTGGCTCAAGCACGATGAGATGGCACGGCTGATCTTCTTCGTGGCGCGTGCCGGAATGATAGACGTCTGTGAGGCGATCGAAGGTGAGCTTGCCATCGCCTTTGAATCGCGTGGATTGATCGACGAGATCGGCGCTGCGATTTAGCTTCGCGTAATCCTCATAGCCTGCGCGAGTGTGCGCCGGATCTGTAAATCCGCGGCCGCCGGTAATCATTTGTACGGCGGTGTTGGTGAGGCCCGCATAGAGGCCGTGATGAAATCCCTGATGGAAATTGCGAACGCCCCACAATTCTTTTTTGATCCAGCTTTGATCGAGCTTTTGCGAAAATGCGCTGAGAGTTTTCGCGGACGTGTCGCCCGCACGCAGCGCATCGAAAATAGTTTCGGCGGCGAGCATGCCGCTCTTGATCGCGATGTGAATTCCTTTGAGGCGCTGGCTATTCAGCGCGCCGCCGGAATCGCCGATGATGAGGCCGCCATCCACATAAGGGCGCGGCATGGAATACCAGCCGCCCATCGGAATTGTTTTTGCGCCGTAGCGAACGAGTTTGCCGCCTTCCAGAATCTTGCGGACGAACGGATGCGTTTTGAATTGCTGCATCGCTTCGTGCGGATCGAAAAACGGATCGCGATATTCGAGGCCGATGGCCATGCCGACAGAGACACGATTATCGCGCAGTCCGTAAACCCAGCCGCCGCCATAAATGCTTGTGGGCAGCGGCCATCCGAGCGTGTGTGCGACGAAGCCGGGAGTGATGCGGCCTTCCGGCACGTCCCACAATTCTTTTACGCCGATGCTGTAAACCTGCGGATTGATGTTGTCGAGCTTGTATTTTGAGACGAGTTGTTTGGTGAGCGAGCCGCGCGGGCCCTCAGAAAGCACGGTGACGCGCGCGCGCAATTCGTAGCCGGGCGTGTAGTTATCTTTCGGCTTGCCGTTTTTATCGAGGCCTTTATCTTCGGTGATCACTCCGGCGATGCCGCCATTTTCGAAAATTAAATTGGCGCCGGCGAATTGCGTGAATAAATTCACGCCCGTTTTTTCCACCAGCCCGCCGAGCCATTTGGTGAGCTTGCTGATCGAAATGACATAGTTGCCGTGATTTTCGAGCGGCGGCGGAGTGATGGGAAATTTGAACGATTTGCGCTCGGTGAGGAAATACGCGGCGTCATCGCCGACTGGAGTATCGAACGGCGGCGCACTCTCGAAATCGGGAACGAGTTCGCGAATTCCGCGCGGGTCCATGACGGCGCCGGAAAGTTGGTGCGCTCCAATTTCGCGCGCTTTTTCGAGGACGTAGATATTTTCGGCGCTGAGTTCAGGTTTGGCGCCGGATTCGTTGTGCTTTGCGATTAATTTCGAAAGATGAAGCGCGCAGGAAAGGCCGGCAGGCCCCGCGCCGACGATGAGTACATCCGCTTCGAGTTTTTCGCGCTCAACGGGCACGCGGGTATTCTAGCAAATTGGCGGAGCGTGCTGGCCGCGCGAGCCTAGGACTTTTCTAGGATTTCAGTTAGCGCGGGAACAATTTCGAACAGGTCGCCTACGATTCCATAATCGGCGATTTCGAAGATCGGAGCGTTCTGATCTTTGTTGATGGCGACGATTGTGCGCGAGCCTTTCATACCGACGACGTGTTGAATCGCGCCGCTGATCCCAAGCGCGAGATAAAGTTTCGGCGCGACGGTCTGGCCCGAACTGCCAATTTGCCGCTCCATGGGGAGCCAGCCTTCATCGCAGATCGGACGCGATGCGGCAATTTCCGCGCCGAGCGCTTTCGCAAGTTTTTCCGCGATAGCGATATTTTCGGGCGCTTTAATTCCGCGGCCAATGGCGACAATGATTGGAGCTTGCGTGAGATCCACGGCCTGCTTCGCTTCGCGAAACATTTCGAGCGGCTTGGTACGAATCTGCGCGGGAGATAATTCGACCGCGATAGATTTCACCGGCGCTTTACCGTTGGGATGCGCAGCGACGAGATCGGCGCGAAACGCTCCCGCTTGAAATGATGCGAAGTTCGGACCGGCCCCGACGAAGGAAACGTCGGCGGCGGTTTTGCCTTGAAACATTTGGCGCACGAAAACGAGACGCCCATTTTCGTGGCGGAACGCGATGCAATCCCCAATCATTCCTTTGTTGAGAGACGCGGCGAGCTTCGGCGCAAAATCGCGCACTTGATAAGTGTGCGGCAGCAAAACGAGATCGGGCTTCGCCTGCTGAATCACCTGCGCGAGCGCGAGCGAATATCCGTCTGGCGTGTAAGAAGCGAGGAGATCGTGCTCGACGAGAAAAACTTCCGCGAGATCTTTTGCCGCCAATTCATCGGCAAGCGCGGCAACTCCCTTGCCGATCACAACTCCGCGCAAGGTTCCGCCCGTATCTTTCGCGATTTGCTGAGCGGCGGCGAGAGTTTCGAAACTTGTCTTATTCCATTTCGCGTCGCGCTGTTCGGTGATGACGAGAATATTCATCGGCTACCTCGGTTGATCCTTGCTCTTGGACGGGTCAGTCTCGAAATAGTTGACCCGTCCCTTTATTTCCCATTTCCCCGGCCCGTTTGTGCGAAGTAGAAAGTAATCGCCAGTCGAGTGAAATTTGTCCATGTAAGAAGCGAGAAAAACAAAGACGATCGCCTCGGTCTTCGTCCTATTAAAACCGACTCGCGAAAAATAGAACGCGCAGTCAGGAGAATTCCAGTCAGGCGACTTGCTTTTGTCGTCTTCGGGCGTATGAGCACCCGTCAGGAGATGCTTCCAGTCTGTCGTGAATTCGTCGTGCAGACTAGCAATCTTGGAATTCTTTGCTAGAAAATCTTTCCAGCCAGTTTCATCGAAGTGGAATTCTTGGCGAAGCAACTCGTGAATGCCGTCCGCCGTAGTCGGCGGCACCGCCATCGGGCTGCAATCGCTGATGAGAATTGGATTCTTCGTCTCTTCGCCGCAGCCGAAGGCCAGAGTTTGGTCCACGATCAACACGTGCATCTCCTTATCAGGTTTAACGCGAGAGAACTCGATGTTTCCGAGCACGCCGTTGTAAACCGGATATTCGTCTTTGGTCACGTCGTTCGAATCGCCGGCCTGTGTCGTCTGGGACAGTCCGCTGCCGCCGATCGGAAATAACGCGATCAATATTCCTAGCGCGGAAATCCGTTCAAAGAATTGCAGCATCACAGACAGTTCCTGGGCGGTTACAGCACACGCGCTTCGTGTTTGAGTTTTTCAATCAATTTTGCCGCTGCTTCTTTTGGAGTTCCGGTGAGAAATTCCGTTTTCTTCGATTTCTGCGGCACGTAAATGCGCTCAAGCTTTTGTGTCGGCTCGGAATTGACACCCAAAGTTTCGCGCGGAATCGCTGTGATTTCTTTTTTCTTCGCCGCCATGATGCCCTTCAGCGTGGCGTAGCGAACTTTGTTGATTCCCGATTGAATGCTCAGCACCGCGGGCAACGGCAACTCGACCCACTGAAACCATCCGGCCTCGAGTTCGCGTTTCAATTTCATGTGGCCATCGGCAACATCAATCTGCATGATGATCGTCGCGTGCGGTAAACCAAGCAGCTCCGCCAACAGCACACCAGTCTGCCCGAATCCCTGATCGTCGCTCTGCAACCCGGTCAAAATTAAATCCGCGTTTTCGTTTTTCACTGCCGCAGCCAGTGCACGCGCGGAAGCCAAGAGGATCGAGCGCGAAAAATTTATCGTCCACCACATGAATTCCGCGGTCGGCGCCCTTCGCAAGCGCTTCCTTGATCGTTTGCTTCACGCGCTCGGGGCCCATGCTGAGCGCAACCACTTCGCCGCCATGTTTTTCCTTGAGGCGCAGCGCTTCTTCGAGCGCGTAACTATCCGGCTCGTTCATTTCAAAGCCGATATCGGATTCGCGAATCCACGTGCCGTCCGCCGAAATCGCCAGCGGCGCATCTTTCGCGGGCACCTGTTTCACGCAAACAATAATTTTCAACTGCTTCCTCCGCTACAAAAGACGCCTAACGCAGCGCGCGACGAAATTATTTTCCGTCCCAGCGTTTGAAGATCAACGCGGCATTCGTACCGCCAAATCCAAAAGAATTTGAAAGCACATATTCCACTTCCGCTTTGCGCGCTTTGTTCGGAATGTAATCGAGATCGCAAGTGGGGTCAGGAGTTTCGTAATTAATTGTCGGCGGCAAAATTTGATCGCGCAGCGCAAGGATGCTGATGCCCGCTTCAAGTCCGCCCGCGCCGCCAAGCAAATGTCCGGTCATGGATTTTGTGGAGCTCACCGCAACCTTCGCGGCGTGCTCGCCAAACGCGCGATTTCATCGCGCGCGTTTCAATCGCATCGCCAAGCGGCGTGGACGTTCCGTGCGCGTTGATATACCCAACTTGCTTCGGCTCAATCTTCGCGTCGCGCATCGCCGCTCGCATTACGCGATTCGCGCCGTCGCCATTTTCCGAAGGCTGCGTGATGTGATACGCGTCGCCGGACATTCCATAGCCCGCGACTTCCGCAAGAATTCGCGCTCCACGATGCATCGCGTGATCCAGCGTTTCCAAAATCAAAATTCCAGCGCCTTCGCCAACAATAAATCCATCGCGATCCGCGTCAAACGGACGGCTCGCTCTCTCCGGCTCATCATTGCGAGTGGAAAGCGCTTTCATCGCCGCGAATCCGCCGATACTCATCGGAGTGATCGCCGCCTCAGAGCCGCCGCAAATCATAATCTCCGCATCGCCACGCTGAATAATTTTGAACGAATCGCCAATCGCATGTGCGCCCGCCGAGCACGCAGTGGCCGTCGCGGAATTCGGACCGCGCGCGCCGTAGCGAATCGAAACGTGACCCGATGCGAGATTTACAATCGTGCCCGGAATAAAAAACGGCGAGATGCGCCCCGGACCGCCCTTCAAAAGTTTTTCGTGTTCGCGCTCGATGACGTCGAACCCGCCGATGCCGCTCGCAATATACGCGCCGGCCATGTCGGCAATTTCTGGACCGATTTGCAGCGCGGACATTTTCATTGCGAAATCGGCAGCCGCAAGCGCGATCTGAATAAATCGGCCCGTTTTTTTGATTTCTTTTTTCTCGAGCCAGTTGAGCGGATCGAAATTTTTCACTTCACCCGCGATGCGGCAATCAAATGCCGTCGCATCGAAATGAGTGATCGTAGAAATGCCGCTGCGGCCCGCCAGCAGGCTGGCCCAGGTTTCCTCGGTTCCCAACCCGCACGCGGAGACCAAGCCGACACCCGTTACCACGACGCGGCGATTCAATATGGGTTCTCCTGAAGGGATCGCGGCCAGCCCAGCGCAGCCGCGCTACTTCTTGCTGTGCTTTTCGATATACGTCACGGCGTCTTTCACCGTCGCGATTTTTTCGGCGTCCTCATCGGGAATTTCGATGCCAAACGCTTCCTCGAAAGCCATCACCAATTCCACCGTGTCCAGCGAATCCGCACCAAGATCGTCAACGAAAGACGCGGTGGGCGTCACTTCCGCCTCGTCCACTCCCAGCTGCTCCACGATGATCTGCTTGACGCGTTCTTCCACACTCGCCATGCTTCCCCCTGTGTTCCACACACGTGAAACACGAAAAATCCGGGCGTCCAGTTCCCCGGCTCGATTATTCGCGCCTATTCTATGCACGGCGCGGTATTGGGTCAACCACACCCTCGCTGTGTCTTACCAATGGCGGAAACCGCTCCGAAACATCGCACAGCGTTAGCGCAAACTACGCCATGTAAAGCCCGCCATTCACGTCGAGCACGTGGCCGGTGATGTAGCCTGCTTCGTCGCTCGCCAGAAAAACGATTGCCGCGGCCACGTCGGCGTCAGTGCCCATCCGCCCCAGCGGAACGCGCGACAGCATCGCATCCTTCACGTTCTGTGGCAGCGGATCCGTCATCGGCGACGTGATGAATCCCGGCGCGACCGCATTGACAGTGATATTTCGCGAGGCGATTTCGGTAGCGATTGCTTTCGTCAATCCGATCAAGCCAGCCTTGGCAGCGACATAATTCGCCTGCCCGGCATTCCCCATTTCAGCGACCACTGAAGTGATGTTGATGATCCGCCCAGAGCGTTGGCGCAGCATCGGCCCTAGCGCCTGCTGGATGCAGAAATGCGCTCCTGTAAGATTCGTGCGGATCACCGTCTCCCAATCGTCTTGCTTCATGCGAAGCACAAGGCCATCGCGGGTGATCGCCGCATTGTTTACAAGAATATCGAGCCTGCCGAATCGCTCGATAATTTCTTTGAACGCAGCTTTCACTTGATCGGGCTGCGCGACGTCGAGCTGAATCGCGCGCGCTTCGCGATCGGTGCGGCCGATCTCAGCGACTACAGCTTCAAGTTTTTCCAGATTGCGCGCGGCGCAAACAACTTTCGCACCCGCGGCGGCGAGAGCAATCGCGGTGGCGCGACCGATGCCCTGAGAAGCTCCGGTGACTAGCGCGACGCGATCTTTCAAATTGAACATTTGTTACTCGCCCAAACTATTCAGACGTTTCGCCAGAGAGCTGCGCGAATTTTGCCTGCACGTTTGCGAGGCTCGCTTCATCTTCCACATTGAAACTATGCACAGAGCGATCGATCTGGCGCAGCAGGCCGCTCAAAACGCGCCCGGGCCCCACTTCCACAAATGTGTTTACACCCTGCTCGATCATTTCGCGAATGGAATCTTCCCAGCGAACGGGCGCGGTGATCTGCCGAATCAACGCTTCGCGCGCTTCGTCGCCCTTCGTAACTTCTTCCGCATCCACGTTGGTGATCAGCGGCACGCGCAAATCGGAAAATTTTGTGGCGCGGAGCAGCGGCTCCATTTTCGCCTGCGCGGGCTGCATCATCGAAGAATGAAATGGCGCGGAAACCGGAAGAATCACGGCGCGCTTGGCTCCATTTTGCGACGCCAATTCCACGGCGCGTTTCACCGCCGCGGCGGTTCCTGAAATTACAGTCTGCTCGGGACTATTTAGATTCGCGGGCGACAACGCTTCGCCATCCGCCGCTTTTTTGCAGATGTCTCCAACCTGCGCGTGCGAAAGCCCAAGAATCGCGGCCATCGCGCCTTCGCCCGCAGGAACCGCTTCCTGCATAAACGTGCCGCGCTTGCGCACCAGGCGAACCGCATCCGCAAATTCCAGCGAACCAGCAGCCACCAGCGCCGAATATTCACCGAGGCTATGCCCGGCAACAAACTGAGGCTGAAATCCTTTTTCTGCCAGGACGCGATAGACAGCAATGCTCACCGTCAAAATACATGGCTGTGTATTCGCGGTTTGCTTCAGCTCTTCTTCCGTGCCCGCAAAACACATTTGCGAAACCGAAAATCCCGCGGCGCGATCGGCTTCTTCGAATACGCTTCGCGCTGCTGGATATTTTTCCGCGAATTCTTTGCCCATGCCGGGGCTTTGCGACGCCTGGCCTGGAAAAACAAAGGCTACTTTACTCATCGGCTTGCCTTGCTCATAAGGTTGTTCTGCCTGTCACCGGATTGCCCGCTTACACTGCAGCGCGCGCGGCCGGAACGCCGAGTTCGTGCTCGATTTTTTCGTTCACTTTACTGCGAACCAATTCCGCCGCCACTCGAATCGCGTTCTTAATTGCGTTTGCATTCGATCGTCCGTGCCCGATCACCGTTGGAGCCCGCACTCCCAGCAACGGCGCGCCGCCGTATTCGGAATAATCGATCTTCTTCTTAAATTGTTCGAACGCGCTGCGCGATAGCACCGCACCCAGCTGTGATGCGATTGTGCTGCGAAGCGCTTGCTTCAGCACTCCGCCAATGTGCTGCGCCACGCCCTCGCTGATTTTCAGCGCCACGTTTCCGATAAATCCATCGCAAACAATCACGTCCACTTCGCCGGCGAAAATATCGCGGCCTTCCACGTTGCCCACAAAATGGATCGGCAAATCTTTCAGCCGGTTAAATGTTTCGCGCACCAGCTCGTTTCCCTTCATCGCTTCTTCGCCGATGCTGAGCAATCCAACACGCGGACGCCGCGCCCCAAAAATCGCGCGGTAATAAATTTCGCCCATCACCGCAAACTGCACCAGATGCGCGGCCCGCGAATCCACATTCGCGCCAACATCCAGCAGCACGCACGCGCCGCCGCGCGAAGTTGGAAACGCCGCCGCCAGCGCAGGCCGCGCCACCGAAGGCAGCGCCCCCAAAACAAATCGCGCCACCGCCATCACTGCGCCAGTGTTGCCCGCGCTAACCAGCGCTTCCGCCTGGCCCGCCCGCACCAGTTTTGCCGCTACATGAACCGAGCTATCTTTTTTCTTGCGAAACGCCTGCATCGGAGCATCGCTCATCGCGATGACTTCCGTAGCAGGCACAATTTCCAAATTCGCGCCGCGTTTTGCGTGCCGCGCCACTTCCTTGTTGATAGACGCCGGAGCACCCACCAGAAGTACACGAACCCCATACTCGCGCGCGGCCAGCGCAGCCCCTTCCACTTCTGGGCGAGGCGCCTGGTCGCTCCCCATCGCGTCCACAGCAATAGTGATCATCTATGCTCCGGAGTAGCCGGCTCGATTATTCGGGGAAAATCCGCGTCAGGATTTCGTGTCCAAAACTTCACGGCCCTTATAAAAGCCGCAGCGAGGACACACGTTGTGTGGCGGCTTCATTTCATGGCAATTCGGGCATTCGGTAAAGGCCGGCGGCGTCAAAAAATCATTTGCGCGGCGGGTACTTGTGCGCCGTTTCGAATGGCGGCGTTTCGGATTTGGCATAACGGCTCCTCAGGCAAACTACTGTGATTAGGCATTCAAATTTCGAATGGCCGGTATTCTACAACGGTATTCTACTGTTTTTTGAACCAGTCTTGCTTAAGCCGGGCCAATGGCGCGAGCCGGGGATCGGCTCCGCGAGCCTCGCAACGGCACGACTCACTATTCAAATTGGCGCCACATTGCGGGCACAGACCGCGGCAATCGCTGCGGCAAATGACCTTCATCGGGATAGCCAGCAACACCTGCTCGGCCAGCACATCGGCGAGAAACAGCCCATCACCCTCGAAAAAACTGATCTCGGTGTCGTCGTCCTTCAATCGCATCTCTTCTTTAGCCGGCCTTTCGCTTGCCGGACGGTAAAAGAGATCGAATTCCCGGCTCACTTCTTCGCTCACAGGTTCCAGGCAGCGGGCACAGATCAGCTCCAGCCTGGTATGAAAGGCGCCAGAGATACGGATTTGGTTTTCAATCAACTCAGCGGTCGCGCGCACCTCAAGAGGCTCCGCCTGTTTGAATTCGGTGGAGTGCAAATCGATCGCACCCGGAGCGTAGGACTTCCGGATGCGTACCTTGTGGAGCGCGAGTTCTTTAACGTCGATAAACATGAAAAAGCCGCAAAAAATGCGTGTTTGGATGATAGAGCGCGAGTGCAGCCAAGTCAAGAAAGCCCGAATCTATTGAATCGCCCGCCCTCCGACATGTTCTAACGGTAGGCGCTGGGCTCGCCCTGCCCTTTTGGGGAATTATTCGTAACGCAACGCCTCAATCGGGTCCATCGAAGCCGCTTTTTTCGCCGGGTAATACCCGAACGTCACTCCAACAGCCGCCGAGAAAATCACCGCAATTCCCACCGCCGATACAGGAATGCTGGTCGGCCAACTCAGCGCGCTGGAAACAATATTCGACGCCAGAAATCCGAAGACGACGCCGAGCGCGCCTCCAAACATGCTGAGCACCACCGCCTCGCTCAAAAACTGCCGCTGTACATCCTGTTCGGTGGCTCCCACCGCGATTCGCACGCCGATCTCGCGCGTGCGCTCCGTCACAGACACCAGCATAATGTTCATAATCCCGATGCCGCCCACCACCAGCGACACCGACGCAATCGCCGCAAGCAGCAATTCCATCACTCGCACAGCTTGCTCCCGCGCCTGCGCCAGATCATTCGGATCGCGAATAATAAAATCGTTGTCGGCGTCCGTCCGCAAATGGTGCCGCTGCCGCAGCAGCATCGTGATTTGCTTCTCGGCCTCCGGAATCGCTTCCTGCGACACCGCGGAAACCAGAATATTTTGCACCCAATAAATTCCCGAAAGTTTTTTCTGCACCGTGGTGTACGGCATCAAGAGCGTGTCGTCTTCATCGTTGCCAAATGCCGCCGATTGACCCTTCACGGCGAGCAGGCCCACAACGCGAAACGGCAGATTCGCCACGCGAATTGTTTTTCCCACCGGATCGTCGTTGCCGAAAAGATTTGTCGCCACGGTCTGCCCGATCACGCACACATCAGACGCAATCTCCACATCATTCGCCGTGAATCCGCTCCCGCGAATAATCGGCCAATGCCGGATCGAAAAATAATCGGGACCCACTCCTTGCGCGTGCGTGAACCAATTCTGGTTCTGATACACCACTTGGCCGCCGGTATACACGCCCGGCGAAACCCTGCTCACTTGCGAAATATTTTCAAGAATGGCTTTGCCGTCGTCCGGGATCAGAGTCTTCGTGGCCTGGCTGCCAAGGTGAACTCCATACGAATTGATGCTGCCCGCGGTGATGTAAATCAGATTGTCGCCCAACGCGGAAATCTGTTGCTGCACCTGGTCCGACGCGCCTTCGCCAATCGCCACCGTGCAGATCACCGCGCCCACGCCGATAATGATCCCCAGCATCGTAAGAGCGGTCCGCATCTTATTTTTCGTCAGCGAACGCAACGCAAGCCGCAATACTTCCCGGGGATTCATGAACGTGCCTCCTGAAATAGAGAACTGCTATCTTACTGCACCCTCAGCCGCGGAACCAAGCCACCCCCGCGGCCTTCTGCCAGAAATTCGCATACTCCCGAGGGGCCGAGGCCCGCGACACCCGCCGTCTCAACTCAAAAACGCAGCCTTCATTGTCCGCTACTTCCTTTGTCCTCACCGAGCGCCATAGGCGCGCCACCGAAGGCAGCCCACGGCGTGAGCGGTCGGTAACTTTGCCCCCAACGACTTCTCCGGAGCCCTGTAAGGGCGGCACCAAACAAGCCGGCGTTATATGCCCCCAGCCTCTCTCTTCGTCTCTGCGGTGAGCCCTCACCGTTTCGCCTCTGCACCCCATGCCTTCTCCAAAATTCTCCGGCCCCCACCCCGAAAACTATTTGCAAAATTCTCAATATTCCACTTGACACGCTTTTTCAAATATGAGACAATCTTTAGTGGAGAATCACGCGCCCCGCGCCTAACAGCGCGGGTTTTTTATTGCTATTCACCCTCTTCACCTCTCTAAGGCCCGTTTTTGGCCCGTAGAGAGGCAAACCGGCGCAAGCATGTCCTATAATATTTCGTATTGCAAACAAAGGACTTAGGACCGACATGGACGAAAAAAAGGCCTTACAAAAGTTAAGTGTTCATTCTAAAGGACTTAACTCAAAATTTTACGTAAGTGTTCATTATAAAGAACTTATGGCGCGAAAAACGCCTCAAAATCGCGGAAAAGCGACTCGAAAATTCGATCTCCCAGAATTATGTTGGGATCCAAAAAGTGGTGCCCGCGCAGCCGGTTTGCTCAACTGACTCTCATATTGCTATCCCACTGAAATATCGCGTCATAATTCTATTGGTTTCCAATAGGAGCGACATGGGCGGAAAAACCGACGTCTGGCAGGGCACTCTCGCACTCATGATTTTGAAAACGCTGGAAACGATGGGCCCGCAGCATGGCTACGGCATCGCGCGGCGCATCGAGCAGACCAGCGGCGACTTGCTCTCGGTAAATTACGGCACGCTCTACCCCGCCCTGCTGAAGCTCGAACAGGAAGGCTACATCGCATCGCAGTGGGGAGTTTCCGACAACAATCGCAAAGCAAAATTTTATCGCCTCACAAAAGCCGGCACGAAACAAATCGCGCGCGAAGCCCGCGATTGGGAACAGGCCAACGCAATTCTCGGCCGCTTCCTCGTGCCAAATGAAAAATAGTCGAGCAGGAAGTGAATCAACAAAGTGAAACAACAATGAGACGCGCCCGCGCATTTCTAATCCGCTGCTCTGGATTTTTCGGCAAGCAGCGCCGCGATCGCGAACTCGCCGCGGAAATCGAAAGCCATCTCGCACTTCACGCTACAGAAAATGAGCAGCGCGGCATGAATTCCGCCGACGCCCGCCGCGAAGCCGTGCTCAAGCTCGGCGGAGTCGAATCGCTGAAAGAATCGTACCGAGATCGAAGGAGCATTCCCATGCTGGAAACACTTTTGCAGGACGCGCGCTACGCTCTGCGCTTGATCCGCAAAAATCAGCTTTTTCCGCCATCGCAATACTCATTCTCGCTCTCGGGATCGGCGCAAACGTCGCGATATTTTCCATAGTCAACGCGATGCTTCTTCGTCCGCTGCCATACGCCAAATGCCGAGCGTCTCGTTCACTTCGATTGGGAATTTAGAAATTTTCCGGTGCCCTCGGTCTCCGCACCCGAATTTTTCTTCTGGCGCGACAACAGCCGCAGCTTTGCTTCCGTCGCCGCCTACGATATTTTTGCGGGCGGCTCAAATCTTTCCGTGGACGGCGCGCCGCAATTCATTCACGCGTTGCGCGTGACCCAGGATTTTTTCCCACCCTCGGAGTCGAGCCTCGATTTGGACGCAGGTTCAACGCGGAGGAAACAAAACCGGGCGGCCCCGGCGCCGCGATTCTCGCCTACGGTTTCTGGCAAAGTAAATTTGGCGGCGATGCCGGCGTAATCGGCCGCCAAATAGCCATAGACGGCAAAGCTCTCACCGTCGTCGGAATTCTCCCGCCCACATTCGATTTTCCTACTCCCGCCGATCTGTGGCTGCCGCTCAAGATCGAATTTAGCGCCGACGATTCGGCTCACAACTATTTGATGATCGGCCGGTTGCGGAACGACGTCAGCCTTGAGCAGGCGCGCGCGGAAATGCCCGCAATCTTCGAGAGATTCAAATCGCTGTATCCGAAAGATGTTGGCAACGGCGAGCAGGGAATGTTGATGCGCCCTTACCAAACCTGGCTTGTCGGATTTGTGCGGCCTGCATTGCTGATTTTTTTGGTGCCGTGGCCATGATTCTGCTGATCGCCGATGGTCAACGTAACGAGTCTGCTCATGGCAAAAGCTTCCTACGCGCGCAAAGGAAATGGCGATTCGAGCTGCGCTCGGCGCAGGCCGTATACGCTTGCTGCGCCAGATGACCATCGAAGCGGTGATCCTGGCGCTTGCGGCGGGCATGGCCGGTTTGTTCGGTCGCGTCGTGGACTTTGCGCTCCATCATCGCGGCCAGTCCGCGCACTCTGCCATCGATTCCATTTTCTCCTTTCATCGGATTCACGCAGCAGATGGGCTTGAACAGCATCGTGATCATATTCACCGCGGCGTCGCGGTCGCTTATCGGCAGCGATCGTCGGAGCAGTCGCCTCCATCCGCGCCACTCGCACAGACGTCAACGAAACCATGAAAGAAAGCGCCGCTCTCTGTCTCCGGTTCTGGAAGCAAACATCGAGGTCACCAAGTACTGGTCGTCGCGGAGATCGCATTCTCCGTCGTGCTGCTCGCGGAGCTATGCTTTTGATTCGCTCGCTTCACAAATTGCAACATGTGTCGCTTGGGATTCGATCCAAAAAACTTTGGTCTGTGGAATTCAATATGCCCGCCACGAAATATCCCAACTCGAAATCGATGTGGGCAATTCGAACAGGCATATCTGTCGAGGGCTTGTCCCAGCCGGGAGTAACTTCCGTTGCCAGCGCTTCAGCAACTTCCGCTCGAACAGGGCATGAACATGTGGACCTTCGATCCACTGCAGGGCGGAGATCCCAGAAAGGTTTCAGCGGACAGTATCACGCCGTCAGTCCAGAATATTTAACGACGATGCGCATGAATGTGCTCCGCAGCGGCGAGAGATTTACTTGGAAGCGGACGCCGCTGGTGCGCAGCCAGTCGCCATGATCAACAAGAAGTCGTCGCGCAATTTTTCTGGAAGGATTCGAACCCATCGGAAAGCCATCGAATGGGCGGAGGTTGGACCCCCGCGTCCCAAGCTATCGTCGGCGTAGTCGCAAATGCGAAGCAGACTCGAACTCGACGAAGATCCCAGCCCGCCGTTTACATCCCGAAGCGCAAATTCCTGACGCATGTCAAAGATGATCGGCGGCGCGTTTCGAGCGCACTTTTCATTCGCTCGCAGTCCGCTCCCAATTTGCGCGCACAATCCAGCAGACTCTCGCCGAATCGGATCCCACAGTGGCCATAGCGCACTATCGGAGCATTGACGATCCGTGATCGCGGAATCTCTGACTCCGGAAAAATTTGAAACCGGCGCGCTCTCAAATTTGCGGTACTCGCCCTCGTGCTCACCGCTGTCGGAATTTACGGCGTCCTCGCTTACTTACTCTCGAAACGCACTCACGAAGTGGGCATTCGCATGGCCCTCGGCGCACAGCCGCGCGATGTTTTATTTCTCGCCCTGAAACAAGGCATGGCGCCAGTGCTGATCGGAGTCGTCCTCGGTCTCGCCGGAGCCGCTGCCGCCATGCGATTGATGGCGTCCCTGCTCTTCGGAGTCACGCCGTCAGACCCACTTACATTCGCCGCCGTTGCCGCGATTCTTTCCGTAGTCGCATTAGCCGCGTGCTACTTCCCAGCACGCCGCGCCACGCGCATCGACCCAGTAGTGGCCTTGCGCCAGTGAGCAAACAGTGGCACAGGCATTCCTGCCTGTGCGCATTTTGCTTTTGAACTCTATTCGTATCGCAGCGCGACCAGCGGATCCACTCGCGTAGCGCGCCGCGCCGGCACGTAGCACGCAACCAGCGCCACCACAAGGAGCAGCGATGTAACTCCAATCAACGTCACCGGATCGCCCAACTTCACATTGAAGAGCATCGTTCCCAAATATCGCGTCACAGCAAAAGACGCGGCCGTTCCAATCGCCGCGCCGATCACCGCCAGCACAATGCCGTGGCCGATCACATTGCGCAAAACATCGCGCGCCTGTGCGCCCAGCGCCATGCGAATTCCGATTTCTCTGGTGCGCTGCGTCACTTCGTACGAGAGCAAACCGAAGAGACCGATGCACGCAAGCAGCAGCGCCAAAATCGCGAACAAACTGCTTAGCCGCGCGATCAAACGCTCTTGAAACAACAGATCGTCAATCTGTTTCGATTCCGTTTTTAAATCCGAAATCGGCATGTCGCTGCCGGCTTGCCGCACAATTTCGCGAACGGCGGACACAACGGCCAGCGGATTCCCAGCCGTGCGCAACTCAAAGCTGCCGCCGTCTCCGATCGGAACGTACATCGTCGGTTTCACTTCGCGCCGCAAGCTGTTGTATCTCGCGTCGCGCACCACACCGACAATGATCCATCCCGGGCTGCGCTGGTATTTCGGATTGTCGGCCGAATATTTCGCCACCTGTTCGTCTGTATCGGCGCCGAATGGTTTTCCAAGTGGATCCACATTCGGAAAATACGCGCGCGCAAACGCTTCGTTAACGATCGCTGGAGAAACTGTCTTGGAGGTGTGGTCTGGTGAAGCATTTACCTCCGCCGATTCCATATATTCCGGTGCCGTGAAATTCCGGCCCGCCACCAATCCGATGCGCAGCGTCTCGAAGAAGTTCGGACCCACCGGCAGCCAATCGGCATCGGTCTCCGTTAAAGGCGGCGTGCCGGGAAGATGGAAACCCGTAGTGGAAAGGCTGCCGCCCAGCAGCGTCGATTCTGAATAACTTACGGCTAGCACGCCGGGAATTGCGCTGAAGCGATCGCGCAAATCGTTGTACAGCGCCGCGAGTCGCGCGCCTTTGTAATTTGTGAGCGTTGAATCCACATTGAAATTCAAAACATTTTGCGTTGCGAATCCGGGATCGATATTTTTCAAATTTTCGAGCGTGCGAACCAGCAGCCCCGCTCCGACAAGGACAACAACAGTGAGAGCAACTTGCGCAACCACCAGCATATTTCCCGCGCTCAGCCGGCTCCGCCCCGCGTGCCCGCTCGCCGAACCTTTTCCTGCGCCTTCCTTCAGTGCGGGCGTCAGATCCACGCGCATCGAACGAAGCGCGGGCGCCAGCCCAAATAATATTCCAGTAAGCAACGTCGCGCCGATCGTAAACGCCAGCACTCGAAGATCGATCTCCGCCGAAAATCCCACGGGCCGCGTCGATGTGCTCGATAAAAATGCCAGCAGCGCGCGGGCGCTCCAAAACGCGAGCACGATTCCCAGAATTCCTCCCGCGATCGAAAGCGTCAGACTTTCTGTCAGCAATTGCCGCACGATTCGTGCGCGGCCCGCTCCCAGCGCGAGCCTCACCGCCATTTCTTTTTGCCGCGCCGAAGCTCGCGCAAGCATCAGCCCGGCGACATTCGCGCACGCAATCAACAACACCACGCCCACCGCTGCCATCAGCACGTACAGCGGCGCCGAAAGTCTGCCTCGCGCTCCGGTCAATCCGCTCTGCGCAGGCAGAAGAGTAATTGCAGGCGCGTCCTCCGCCTTTGACACGGTCTTTTCGCCATGCACAAGATCATTGAAAAAAAGCAGACTGATCGTGCTCTGCGCCTGTGAGCGAGATACTCCCGGCTTCAATCGGCCCACAGCCACAAGCCACCACGATCCCGCATCATCGGATCGCGGCGTCCAGCGTTGTCGCAACCGCGGACGTTCCGCCAGGGGAATCCACGCGTCGTAAACATTTCCAGGAGTGAGGCTCACAAATCGCGGTTCAGCCACTCCCACAATCGTGAAAGGAAGATTATTCAGATGAATTGTTTTTCCAACAACGGATGTATCGCCGCCCAGCGTGCTTTTCCAGTAGCCGTAATTCAGCACCACCACCGGCTCGGCGGATGCATTGTCATCCCCCGGTTGAATAGTGCGGCCAACAGCTGCGCCAATTCCCAGCGTCTGAAAATAATCGCCCGATACGTACTGCGAATTGATCAGGCTCGCGGGTCCGTTGCCGCTCAAATTCAATCGGCCGCCGCTCGCGAATTCAGCGATGCTGGAAAATACATCCGTCTTCGCGCGCACGTCCTCGAGAAACGGTTTGGAAAGCGAACAGCCGTTCGAATTCGCTCCGCCAAAATTTGTAACGCAATCTCCGTAAGAACTGGAGCTGTGGATGTTCGGCGAATTCCGCGCACTCCATTTCAGCACCACGAGACTTGCGGGATCATTCACCGGCAGCGACTTCAGCATCACCGCATCAATCAAGCTGAAGATCGCAGTGTTCGCGCCGATTCCTAGCGCCAGCGTGAGCACTGCAATTGCGGTAAATCCCGGACTCTTGCGCAGCACGCGGAACCCGTAGAAAACATCCTGGCGTAAATCGGTGAGCCACGTGAAATGCCCGCGCTTGCGCAGATCGTTATTTTCCGCGCGATTTTGCCACTGCGTTACGGATGACATTTTATGCGTCTCCAAACGTGAAAGTGAACGGCCCAGCTTGGTCCAATCGGCAACGTGCCGTTTCGCAACCGCGCGCGCTTCCGTTTCCGCTGCGCCGCGTGCGAGAGCCTCGCGGTATGCGTCGTCAAGCTGCCGCGCCAGATCTTCCGCGATTTCGGCTTCGCGCTCCGGCCGGATTCCGTTCAGCCGCAAATGTTCGCGAACAAACGCAAGCCAATCGGAAGCGGACAACAATGGCACCGGGCACAACCCTCGCGATTCCTACCGGTAAGACGCCGAGACAGGGTCGTTTGGTTAGTAGTGGCGCGCATCAAATTTCTGCTCAACATGCTTCGCAACGATATACCGCACTGAAGACTACCGCAACCGTCATGGCCGCAACACTCACTGTTGCGCACCTCGCCATACTGTTGCAAATTCGTTGTGTGGTATTGGGCGTCATACGTAGGATGCGCCAGTCGGAAGTCCCCAATCGAAATTCCGCAGAGATCAGGAAGCGCGCGGCAAATCGTCTGTTTATTACCGTTTGTTCGCATCTGTTATTCGAGGCTAACAGAATTGGACGAGTTCATGATTCGAACTACTGATCGCCGCCATCGTGATATTTTTTGTGGTCGCGCCAATAGTGTCTCTCGTCCGAGCTGGCTGCGCTTCGAAGCGCTCCAAAGCCCTCGAAGACTGAACTCAAAGCAACGCAACAAAGATTGCACGAGCTCACCACTCGCATTTACGCGCTCGAACAATCGCTGAAGTCCGTGACAGTCACCCCTGCCGTAGTAGCAACACCGCGCCGACAATTCCCGTCGCCGCTCCGGAAAAACCGCACCACCACCCGCCGCGGTGATCGTAACTCCGCCTCCTCCAATGGTTGTAACTACTCCTCCGCCCGCCAGCATCGCGGAAACTTCAATTCCAAAAAGTTCGCCGCCACCAATTACATCGAGTCACGCCGCCCATTGCTCAGCCGCTTCGCGCTCCAAATCTTAGCGCCACGCATGACACCCCGACGCCGTCCGCCGAACCCGCGCGCAGTTGGGCCGACATGGAAGAAAAGCTCGGCGCAAATTGGCTCAACAAAATCGGCACCGCCGCATTCGTGATCGGCGTCGCGCTGCTTTTGAATTACTCGATGCATCTTCTCGGCGCCGGCGGAAAAATCGCTCTCGGCTACGCGATAAGCGCGATTCTTCTCACCGCTGGAATTATCGGCGAGAAAAAAGAGCGCTATCGCATCGCGGGCCGCGCCGTTCTGGGCGGAGGCTGGGCGCTCGCATATTTCACAACGTACGCGCTGCACAACATCGCAAGCGTCCGACTCGTCGAAAGTCCCGCAATCGGATTTGTGCTTCTTATTTATCGTCGCCGCCGCGATGGTTGCGCACTCGCTTCGCTATCACAGCGAAATCACCACTGGCTTCGCATATCTTCTCGCATTCGCAACCATCGGAATCAGCGAAATTCCACTCGGTGCGCTGATTGCATCCGCACTGCTCGCGGCTTCGCTCGCCTACGTGCTTCGTGCGCGAAACTGGTACGCCATCGAGCCGCTCGCAATCATCGCGACCTACTCGGTTCACTGGCTCTGGCTTGATCAAATCTATACGCGCATCGGCGCGCAAAAAATATTTCCGGAGTTCAACTCCAGCGTCGCGCTGCTTTCCGCGTACTGGGCGATTTATCTCGTCTCCTATTTTTTGCGCGAAGCGGACAGCACATCGCAAACTCAGCTTCTCACCGCGTCATTCCTTCTCAACGCTGGCGGTTATCTCGCCGTCTTGCATCATCAATCGTTCCATCCCGAGCTGCGCTTCTGGTTCCTCACCGCCGCGGGATTAATTTATTTTGCTGTTTCAGCCTTTTCGCGCGCCCGCAGCCGGCGTCTCGCTTTCATTCTTGCCAGCACTCTTGGCATGACGCTGCTCGTCGCCGCCGTTCCCTATCGCTATTCCGGAAGCTCGCTCGAAATTCTCTGGCTCGTCGAAGCCGAGGCTGTCCTCATCATCGGACTGCGTCTTCGCGACTCGCACTTGCGCCTCCTCGGCTGGGTCGCTTCCACGCTGCTCGCTGGCTACGCATTTTATTTTGACGTGAGTCCGCGCATCGCGAATTGGACGCCGCCGAATTCTCGCGCCGGTTGGATGCTTATCGCGCTCGCCGTCGCCTTCTATGTGAATAGCCAGCTAAAACGATTTTCTGAAGATTTTACTGATCTCGATAACGTCGGCGCCAGAATTTCTCCCGGCATCGCCACAATGTTTGGCTCTCGCAGCCGCGTGGGTCGCGCTTCCATTCATGTGGACGGCGCTCGTATGGACGATCGTCGCAGCCGCGCTCATCGCCATCGGCCGCCGCTTCGTCGATCGCCGCCTCTGCAACTGCGGACATTTCGCAGCGCTCGTCGCGATGGTACGTCTCGCGGCGCTCAATTTGCAGCGCGGCGATCCTGCCGCAGGATCAGTGCATGGCCTGAGCGTTCGCCTCATCACCGTTTCGATTTCCGCGCTTCTCCTGTACGCAATTTCGCGCCGCGCCGATTATCCCGATGACGCCGAGTTTTCCGCGGGATCGGCGAACGGGCTGGTTACCAACGGCATCGCGCACGCAGGCGGATTCACCGCAATCTACAGCGCGGCCGCCAGTTTTCTCGTGGCCGATTTAATCTGGCAGGAATTCACCAGCGCCGCGATCGCTCTCGCCTGGGGAATTTTCGCGCTAGTCCTGCTCGAAGTCGCGCGCTCCATTCAAGATCGTCCGCTGCTGATTCAATCGCGCGTACTTTTGATTGCCAGCTTCGCGCGAATTTTCTTCGCGGATCTGAATTCCACCGCAAGCGTCGCTCATTTGCCCGCGCGCGTCATCACTGTATCTCTTCTCGCGGCAACATATTTTTATGTGGCGCTCACATCCGAAGAAACTTCCCGATTTCGCGCCGTGCTTTTTTGGCTCGGCACAATTTCCATCGTTTCGCTCATCCGTTTTCAAGCCGAGATTCAGTGGGTCGCCGTCTGGTGGGCCGCGCTCGCGGTAGCACTGTATTTCGCCGGCGGAATTCGCGGCCTGCTCGCGCTGCGCGATCAATCATTCGCTCTAACTCTGCTCGTCGGCATCCGCTGCGCCTTCGACAATTTTTATCAAACGGGCCGCTGGCATTTCACAAACACGCGAATCGCCACGATCGTCGCTGCTTCCGCATTTCTCTACATTCTATTCGCAGTCACGCAACTCACGCGGCAAGAACGCAAAGCCGCGGCGCTAGGCGCGAATGAAAATGCTCGTGAGCCGCGCAATCTCGCACTCGCGCGGATACGTAAAGGCTGGTCATTCCTCCGCATTTATCCGCAGCATCTTTTCTTTTTCGTCCCAACAATTCTGCTCACGGTTTTACTCAGCCTCGAAGTTCGCCGCGGCTATCTCACGCCGGCCTGGGGCCTCGAAGCGCTCATCATTTTCCTCGCCGTTCTCAAAATGGACGAGCGCTCCTATCGCTGGTTCAGCCTCACGCTTTTTGTGCTCTGCGTCGGCCGCATCATCACAGTCGACGTGTGGAATCTTGACGCGCTCGGCCGCATCGTTTCTTTCATGGGACTCGGCGTCACGCTTCTCGCCGTAAGTTTTCTCTACGCGCGCCATCGTGAAGTTTTTAGGAAGGTGCTGTGATGCGCCGCGCCATCGCCGCAATTTTATTGATCGCAGGATGCTTCGCGCTTTATGCGTTGCAGCGCACGAAAGCCGAAGCTCCAATTTCCGCCGCGCCGGTTCTCTACTTCGTTGCCGATACAGAGCGCGAAGCCGAACGCATTCCTCTCGCTCTCACGCGAGTCAGCGACGCCGACGAAAATAAAATCGGCGCGCAAATCGCCAGAGAATACGGACTCACCGACGAAAATTACCAGCCGCGCGAAAAATCAGGCGACTCCGCGACGATCGAGAAATATTTGAACAGCGTTGGCAGCCGCTTAACCAGCGGTGTTCAGCGCGCCACAATTCACTACCATTTTTATCTCGACGAAGATCCGTACCTCATAAACGCGTTCGCGCTTCCCGGCGGCAATATCGTAGTGGGCCGCGGCCTGTTGAATCTTCTCGAATCCGAAGACGAACTCGCATTCATTCTTGGCCACGAAATTACGCACGTGGATGATCGCCACTCGATCGAACGTCTCCAATACGAATTAGCCGCGCGCAAATATGGCCTCAGCATTTTTTATCAGCTAGGCCGCCCGGGAATCGAAATCTTTCGCGCAGGCTACACCAAAGAACAGGAACTTGAAGCGGATCGCGTCGGACTCGGCTTCGCTGTGAATGCAGATTTCTCCCGTCAAGGCGCCGTCGATGTCATGAGGCGCTTCGAGATTCTCGAAGCCGAGCGAATCCGATCCGCAGCGCGCGGCTTCTCCCGTCGGAGAAATTGCGCAGGTGTCGGCGCAATCTCTCCAACAATATTTTCAATCGCATCCGCCTGCTTCCGAGCGCCTCTCTGCGATCGAATCTGCGATTACCGCGGGACGATACATCACGACCCCACAACATGCGTTTGTGATTCGCCCAATTTTTCTGACGGATCAGGCGGAAACTCTCGATGCTTCTGGAAAATTCTCGGAGAGCATCGCGCACTTCAAACAAGCCCTTTCTCTCGACGCGAATTGCGCACGCGCCTGGCGCGGCCTCGCTGAGGCAGAGTGGCGTTCCGGCGACGCTGAGGAAACGGTGAAGGCCGCAAGCGAAGCAGCTTTCCGCGAGCACACCGATCGCGATTGGCAACTTCTTAGCAGAGCTCTGGCAGCCATTGATCCGCATACGGCGCCCGTCAAATTCGATGGTTATGTGAACAACACGGTCCTCGATCCCACGGATCCCAATTCCCAGATCTTTTCTACGGTCGATTCCGAGGGCTTGCGCTCTCTCGCAGGCGACGATGCCCCACTCACCGAGCATTTGGCGTTATTGGTATCGGTTGGATCCACTGTTCCCATCACCATTCGAGTCGCCGCTCTTCGCGAAATTTCCTGGTGGCTATATCGCGCAGGAAAACTCGAACGCTCCGCAGAAATTCTGGAACACGCGCGCCAGTTGCTGCCGCAAGACGCGCAAACCACGCTCGCTCAAGCGTGGGTTTACAGCGATCTCGGCCGTCAAGCAGACGCCAGCCAAGCGACGAACAGTTCGCCGAATGCCGAACACAACGCCGCGCTCGCCGTAATTTCCTGGCGTACCGATCAACACGCCGAGGCTAACAACGAATTCCAAATGGCGGCCGCAGCAGACCCCGTGTGGATGGTCGCCCGCTGGGTGCAAAATAATAACAGCGCCTCCACAACAGCCGTCATCAAGCAATTGCAAACTGAAGAACTTGCGCGCCGAAAAAAAGAAGCCGACGAATTGGCGCGCAGAAAAAACGAGGCTGAATCGCACCAACAGCCTTGAGGCTCGAAATCATGCTGCCGGAAAAACAAAAAGGCCGCCAAATCTTCGGCGGCCTTTTTCAATTTACCATTGCAGCGCGGTCATTTCTTGGGGGGAAGTTGCTCCGCGTCGAAATTCACGGTTTTTCCGGGGATCACGGTCACAACTTCCGCGTGCAGAGTTTTCCCGCTGCCGTCGCGCAATTCGATGTCGTGCTGTCCGGGTGAGAGCTTGAACTTTTTTAGCTTGTCCGCGGTCCCGGCATAGCCGCCATCCACGTAAACTTGCGCGTTTTTATTTTGCGTGATGATTTTCACCTGGCCCGGATACGACGCGCCGTACCCTTCGCCGTAATACCCGTACGGGCCCCAGTATCCATAGGGAGCGTACCAACCCCATCCGGGTTCGAACCCAAAGCCGCCGCGGAATCCTCTACCTCGCTGCGCTGAGGCAACCGGCGCGAGCATTGCGAGACCCAACAAACTCATGGAAATAAATTTTAACAGTCGAGACATATGGCCCCCTTCTATAAGCCGTTCGCAGCAAAGTAGGTTTGAGTCAGGCGAGCGTTTGCTGCGCGGTTGTACAGCTGGAGTTTTTCTCCAATTTCGGAGTTTCTCTCCACTTACTTAGATGCGGAAAGTGGAGGCGTTGTTGTCTTGATGCGCACGGGCGAATTACGCGCCCTGCTTCATTTCTTTCTTGGCAGGCTGATACGTGCCCGGCGTTGTTCGCGCCGAAATCGCAAGCCGGTTCCACGCATTAATCGCCGCAACAGCAAGCGTCAGATCGGCGAGTTGCTTCTCATCGAATTCCTTTCGCGCTTGTTCGTAGACTTCGTCCGGCACGTGCGTCTGCGCCACCAGCGTCACTGCTTCGGTCCATGCCAGCGCTGCGCGTTCTCGGTAGGTGTAGTACGGCGATTCTCGCCACGCATCCAGACAGTACAGGCGCTGCTCGTTTTCGCCGAGAGCGCGCAAATCTTTCCAGTGCATGTCGAGACAGTACGCACAGCCATTGATTTGCGATGCGCGCAGTTTAATTAGGTTCAGCAACTTTTCTTCGAGGCCGCATTCGTGAAGATATTTTTCAAGCACCAGCATCGCGTGATATGCACCGGGAGAAACTTTCGTGTAGTGAATCCGCTCTTCGTCCATGATTCCTCCATGAAACTCAACAAAGCGTCTGTGTATTTAGATTCACAAAGCCATCTGAATGTTACGGGGCGATCTTGGGGCCAGGTTGGTACAACCAATAGAGCCATATTTACATCTTTCATTGGACCATTTCAGGAGTCTCCAAATGCCGAAAAAACAGAGCGCGCTTGAAATTCCCCTCACGCCGCGCAATCCCAGCGCGCGCGTGAGTCGCTGGCTCTACGGAGAATTGCGCCGTGCGGTGCTCAGCGGCCAGCTGCGTCCCGGCACGCGCCTTCCGGCGACCCGCGATTTCGCGCGTCAATACAAGACTTCGCGTGGCACCGTCGTCAGCGTTTTCGAGCGAATGCACTCTGAGGGATACCTCGTCTGCCGCGTCGGCGCCGGCACCTGGGTAAACGAAAATCTACCCGCTCATCTTCTCTCCACGAAAAGGCATCACGTTCGTCTGCGAACTCTGCCGCCTGCTGTTCGTGGGCTGCACACCTCCCGGCCAGCGCGTCCCTTTCGCGCGTACGAACCCGACATCTCCGAATTTCCCATGGATGTGTGGGCGCGTGTCGCGGGACGCCGTCTGCGAAAAGTTTCCACTACATTGCTAGCCGGATATGGCGCGCGCGGTTCCAGCATATTGCGCGAAGCGATCGCTTCTTACTTGGGTTCGTCGCGCGGTGTGAAATGTTCTCCTGAACAAGTTGTAATCGTATCTGGCATTCAGCAGGGACTCGATCTTCTCGCGCGGCTCCTCTTGAAATCCGGAGACTCTGTTTGGATGGAAGATCCCGGATATTTCGGCGCTACCGCCGCATTTCGAAATCCGGGCGCGCGAATTATTCCTGTGCCCACAGATGCCGATGGAATTCTCGTGTCTCGCGGAATCAAATTGTGCCATCGCGCGAAAGCGGCCTACGTAACTCCCGCGCATCAATTTCCGCTGGGAATGACGATGTCAATCGAGCGCCGCCTCGCCTTGCTTGCGTGGGCCAGGCACACGGGTGCTTTCATTATTGAAGACGATTACGATGGCGAATATCGTTTCGATGGCCCGCCTGTTCCCGCGCTACAGGGACTCGATGACGGCCGCTCCGTAATTTTTCTCGGCAGCTTCAATAAAGTGTTGTTTCCGGCGCTCCGAATTGGATACATGGTCTTGCCACCGGCATTGGTAAATCCGGTATTGGCGCTTCGTTTCGCGGTGGATCTAAATCCTTCGGGTCTCGATCACGCGATACTTTCCGATTTTATTCTCGAAGGCCATCTCGCGCGCCATATTCGCCACACGCGCGAACTTTACGCCGGCAGGCTCGCCGCGCTTCAAGACGCAGCACAAAAGCATCTCGCGGGTTTGTTAAAGGTATCGCCGGTTCGCGCGGGGCTTAGCACTGCGGCGTTTCTGCAAGGCAAAATGAGTGCGCGTGCAGTGGAAGCTGCGGCCGCGAATCGCGGACTCGAAGTGATCGCCGTCGATCGCTTTTCGCTCTCGAAAAAAATATCCGGAGGACTATTGCTGGGCTTCGCGCCATTCGACGAGCGCGAAATCCGACGCGGTGTCGCGGCGCTCGCTGTCGTGTTGGATGAAGTCCGCAGCAGCCGCAAGCGCGCGGCACATTTCGCAGCGTGACAGAATTATTTCTCAGCGAGCCGCTGCTCATTCGCGCGATTCGCCGCGCTGGTGGCCGCTGAATCGAGCGCCTCGCGAATCTTCGCGCCCAACGCTCTCGCGCTGAATGGTTTTTGCAATAATGTCGCCGACTTCCCGCCCATTGTGGGTAGTTCGATTTGCTCGGCATACCCTGTGGTGAAAATCACAGGGACATCTCCGCGAATTTTTCCAATCTCCTTATACGCTCCTGGCCCATCGAGCCGCGGCATTACTAAATCCAGAAGCAGTAAATCGATATCTCGTGAGTGTGCGCGAAACATCGTGGTCGCTTCTTCGCCGTCCGCAGCGGCCAATACTCTGTATCCAAGCGACGCAAGTGTTTCCTGCATCATCTGCCGCATTCCGTCGTTATCTTCCGCGATCAAAATTGTTTCCGTTCCGCCCTTTGCTGGAGAGTGATCCATAAGTTGCCGTTCTTTTTCAGCGCCCGCAGAGGTCGGCAGGAAAACGCGAATGGTCGTTCCTTTTCCCAATTCACTCTCCACTTCGATTGAACCGCG
Organism: uncultured Acidobacteriota bacterium; assembly: GCA_963785395.1. Classification (GTDB taxonomy): domain Bacteria; phylum Acidobacteriota; class Terriglobia; order Acidiferrales; family UBA7541; genus DASTCZ01. The sequence continues at coordinate 1,039,713 of CAWAVH010000005.1, forward strand.
ATGTTGTCTGATAATTCCTAGAGCAGTTGCCAAACCGAGGCCCGTTCCTTTACCCACTTCTTTCGTCGTGAAGAACGGCTCAAACGCATGCTTCAGCGTAGACGCATCCATCCCGGTCCCAGAATCGGTGACGATCAGCTCGACGTGTTTCCCCGTCAGCGCATAGGGATGTTGTGCCACATATTCGTCATCCAGATTTGCTTCGCGCGTTTCGATCAACAGCCCGCCGCCCTTTGGCATCGCATCGCGCGCGTTCAAGCAGAGGTTCATTACCACTTGTTCGATTTGCGAAGGATCGGCCTTAATCACTTGCGGCTTTAGCGCCAACGCGAGTTTCACTTCAATATTTTCGCCGATCACTCTTTGCAGCAACGTAGTGGTTTCGAAAACCAATTTGTTCACATCGAAATCGCGCGGCTCCAAAATTTGTCTGCGAGCGTACGCAAGCAATTGCCGCGTGAGCCCCGCCGCTCTTCGCGATTGCTGTTGAATATTGTGCAACGCTTTTGCCAGCTTGCCCTCTGCTGGACATTCGCTCAGCCCCAGCTCGGCCCATCCAAGAATCGCGCCGATAATATTATTGAAGTCGTGGGCGATTCCGCCCGCAAGCTGCCCGATCGCTTCGAATTTCTCCAGCTGTCGCAGCCGCTGCTCGTTCATTTTGTGATCGCGGCGAAGTTCCGCGTCGCGAAGCTCTCTGCGAATCGCCGGCAGCAATCGATTTAGATTTCCTTTCATCACGTAATCGTTCGCGCCGCGCTTCATCGCATCGACCGCTGTGTCTTCTCCAATCGTGCCCGACACAAAAATAAACGGCGTATCGAGATGCGCCTCGCGAATCATCTGCAATGCCGCTGCGCCGCTAAAACCCGGAATCGAATAGTCCGAAATCACGATGTCCCAAGCGCCGTCGTGCAAATGCGCCTGCAGCCCGTCGGCGGAATCCACGCGTTGGTGCGTGACTTCATATCCTCCCACCGAGAGGGCGCGCAAAAGCAATTCGCAATCTGAGTCGGAATCCTCGACGATCAACGCGCGAAGGGGCGGCTTCATCTAGTCTCCTCCCGCTCTCGGCGGTTGTTCGTTCAGCAGGAGCCAGTACAATCCCAGCTGCCCCACAGCTTCCGTAAATTTTCCAAAGTCCACCGGCTTTCGCACGTAACTGTTTGCGCCCAAGCCGTATCCCTTCAAGCGATCCTGCTCTTCGTTCGACGACGTCAGAATCACCACCGGCAGCAACTTGGTATTCTCGTTCGCGCGCAATCGGCGAAGCACTTCCAGGCCATCGAGTTTTGGCAGCTTCAAATCCAGCAGAACAACTTGCGGCAGGTCAGACAAACTGCGCCCGGCATGCTGGCCCGTGCAAAATAGAAATTCCAGCGCCTCCGCTCCGTCGCGCGCCACCACTACATTATTGGTGATGCGGTTTTTCTTCAGCGCGCGCAGAGTCAATTCTTCGTCGTCTGGATTGTCCTCCACCAACAAGATCGTTCCGTTCAACATGCGGGGTCCCCTCCGTGTATGGCCGGTTGCAACGTGAAGTAAAAAGTGGCGCCGCGATCCACTTCGCCCTTTGCCCAAATTGTTCCGCCGTGCCGGTGAACGATCCGCTGCACCGTCGCCAGCCCTACCCCGGTTCCCGGAAATTCGGAGGTTCCATGCAATCGCTGAAACGCGCCGAATAGCCGGTCTGAATACGCGGGGTCGAAGCCAGCGCCGTTATCGGCAACATAAAACGACGATGAACCATTCTCGTCCGTGCGCCCGATTTCAATTCGCGCATCGGCGCGCTTCGACGTAAATTTCCACGAGTTGCTCAGCAAGTTCTGCAGCAGTATCCGGAGCAGTTTCGAATCTGCCTGCGTTCGCAATCCTTGCGCGACGATGAAATCCACACGCCGGCCCGGTTGCGATTCCTGCAGCTCTTGATTCACGCTTTCGGCCAGTTGCGAAACGTCCACCGCTTCTTTGCGCATTTCTCCACGGGTGATTCGCGAAAGATTCAGCAGATCGTCGATCAAAGTTCCCATTCGCGTCGCGGCTGCCCGCACGCGTTCAAGATGCGCGCGACTCTTGGCGTCCATCTTGTCGCCAAGATCTTCCAGCAGCGCTTGAGTGAATCCGTCGATGCCGCGCAACGGTGCGCGAAGGTCGTGCGACACCGAATAACAAAACGCCTCCAACTCGCGATTCGCATTTTCCAATTCGGAAGTACGCATTCGCACACGCTGTTCAAGCTCTGCGTTAAGGCTGCGAACCGCCGCCTCCGCGCCCAGTCTGCTCTCGTTTTCTCGGAGCGCCTGCGAGACCGCCGCTTCCAGCGCCTCGGTACGTTCGATGATGCGCTGTTCGAGTTCTGTATTGATTTTTGCCAAATCGCGTTCCGCGGCCGTCCGCATCGAACTCTCGCGGAAATACATCACGAAAATTGCTGCTACCAGCGCAATCGCCAGCGCTCCGCCAAAGAGTTGCTGCATTCTCGCGCGCCGGCCAAACAAAGCCACGGCGGCTGAGCGCGTTTCCAGCAGATGGTTTTCTTCCGTAATCATCGCGGTGAGCGCTGCACCCAGCGGCGGCGAAATCTTTTTCGCTTCCGCATTCACCTCCGCCATTCCCTCTGGGCCGGTCTTGCCCGCGCGCCTCAGGGGAAACAGTTGGCCCAGCAAATTCATTCCCTGGTCGGAAAGCGGAATCAATACATCGAGATTGTGTTGCTGCGTTGGATTATCTGGAGTGAGCTCTCGCACTCTATCGAGCGCTTTGTGAGCTTGCGCTTGCGCAGCGGCAAACGCTGCCACCTGTTGTTCGTTGCCGTCCGTATAGAAATTCACCGCCGCAAGCTGCGCGTTTTTCATCGCAGATGTGTAGTTTTCCAGCGCGCCCTGCACCTCCCGCGTGTGCATCACCAGCGCATTCCATTGCACGAATCGAGTATTGCTCCAGTACGCGAGGCACAGCAGCGCCACCAGCACCGCCGTCGCAATCGAGAAGCCCGCGACGATCAGCCGCCGCTGCAAGCGCGCGCGCTTGCCCGCCTGCAAATATGCTGGATTATCCAGACTGGACTGGGCTGCCGTAGTAGTTTGTTTAGGAGCGCTTTTCATTCGACACTCCACCGGGAGAGAGATTTACAAACGCCGCGGACGAGGACTCGGGACAGGCTTAATCCGGCGAACTCGGACTGGGGGACGTCCTGTGGCATCTTTAATTGTGATGGATTCCGGCCCCAGACGGTTTCAGATTGAAACTGAGTGTTTGTCAACTCGCCAACGGGGTGGTCTGCGGGGAGCATACGCAAAGTAGGTAGACCGATCGTGGCAAGCGCTCCGGCGCCTTCACGCGTCCAATTCAAGCTCGTCAAACCTGCGCCACTTGTAGATCGCAATGGAAATAATCCAACTCACCGCGAAAAGTCCCACAATGAAATACCCAAGCGTACCGAAATGGTCGTTGAGCTTCGCCATCACGTCCCAAAATCTGCCCTGGAAATGGAAATATCCAGCCACCAGTCCCAGAGCTTCGATGCCACCAACAACCAGCGCAACCACCACCGAAACACATGTGATCGTCATGTTGTAATACAGCTTGCGAATTGGCTTCACGAAAGCCCAGCCGTATGCACCCAACATCAAAATGTTATCCGTCGTGTCAATCAAAGACATTCCCGCCGCAAAAAGTACCGGGAAAACCAGAGTCGAATACAGCGGCAGCCCTCGCGACGCTTCCGCCGCCGAAATCGCGAGTAACCCAATCTCAGTCGCCGTATCGAATCCCAGGCCAAACAACATTCCCAGCGGATACATGTGCCAACTGCGCGTAATCATTTTGAACATCGGCCTGAACAACCGCGAAAGAAATCCGCGATTTCCCAGCAGCAAATCGAAATCTTCTTCCACGTACGGTTCGCCGCGGCGCACTCGCACAAACGCGCCATAAATCGAGCGCAGCACAATTAAATTTACGATCGCGATTGCAAACAGGAAAAATGCGGACACCAGCGTGCCGATCACGCCGCCAACATTTCGAATGCCATCGAACCGATGCTGCAGAGCGATCGCTGTACCGGCAATCGCGGCTGCGCCAATCACCACGATCGTCGAATGCCCCAGCGAAAACATCAATCCCACGGCCACGGGACGCTTTCCATCCTGCATCAACTTCCGCGTCACATTGTCGATCGCTGCGATGTGATCCGCATCCACTGCGTGCCGCAACCCAAAGCTATACGCAAGCAGCGCCGTACCCAGCAGCACCGGAAAATGATGGAACGCGATGATCGCCCAGAGCCACGCGCCCAGATTAAACGCGAGCAAAATTCCATAGATCGCGATCACTCTGCCGCGCAGATTCTCCGCGCCATCGTCGAACAAAGCGTTCAGCTGGTTCCGCATTTTTCGCCCCAGGATGCCGCTCCCGGAAGTTGGGAAACCATTGAACACTCTCGCCGCTCCGCCGTCAAACGCTGCGGCGAAACAAACACAATTAGCTTGATGGTGGATCCTTCATGCGCGTTGACTTTACGCCGCCCAAAATTCCCAGTCCCGCCGTCACAATTGCAAACACCACGATCCAATGCGTCGGCACGTGCGCCAGGTGCGCTCCATAAACCAATCCTGCGATCACAATTACCGTGCCGATCAAATAAAGTAGAAACGACATCGCGCCCACCTCGAGCGCGATTTCCGCGCCATCCATTAGATTCACCAGTCAGCAACGCGCGTCGAACGCGGTGTCGAACTCACTCACGCGTGGTCAACGTATGCATCCTGTCGCGGATTTTTCCAAAGGAGCGGGGCATGTGCCCGCACAGGTTTGCGCATTGTCGCCGCGAGGAAAAAAACGCACGCAAGAATTATTCGGAATGCAGCCGCAGCAAATAATGATCCGTCATCCCGGCGATGTAGTCCGTCACCACCCGTTGCGGCGGATTTGCTTTTGCTTCAGCGGCATAAAATGGAGGCATCGCATCAGGATGTTCCATGTAGTGCCGAAACAAACGTTCCAGCGCCGCTACAGACCGATCGCGATCTTCCACAATTGCGGGATTGTCATACAAATTTCGAAACAGAAATTGCTTCAACTGGCGATTCGCGCCGGCAGCTTCCGCGCTAAACGCCGCCAGCCGCCGGGGCGCACGCCGCACGTCGTCTACGGATTTCACTCCGGCATCCGCCGCGTTACGCCGCGTGGTCTCCACCAAATCCGTTGCCAAGAAATTCAGCACGCGCTTCAACGCTTCATTGAATTTTAATTTCTTGCGGCCCTGCGGAAATTTCCCGTCCACGTCTTTGTAAAATTCCGCGAATTTCGAAATTCCATCCATCACTTGCTCCAGCGACACCAGCTTCGCTTCGAACGCGTCATCCAAATCCGCGGTGTTGTATGCGATTTCATCCACCAGATCGATCAGTTGCGCTTCAATCGGCGGACGTTGATCCAGCAAATATTCCGCCAGCGTGGGAAATTCCGCCGCCGAATAATCGCGCGAATGCTTGATGATTCCTTCGCGCACTTCGAACGTGAGATTCAGTCCCGGAAACGCGAGATAGCGCTGCTCAAATCGCTCCACAATATGCAGCGCATGCAGATTGTGATTGAAGCGATCTCCGTACGGCCGTAGCAATTCATCCAGCTTCCGTTCACCCGCGTGCCCAAACGGCGGATGCCCAATATCGTGTACTAGCGCCAGCGCTTCCGCGAGATCGGTATTCAGCCCCAGCGCGCCCGCCACAGTCCGCGCGATCTGCGACACCTCCAGCGTGTGCGTCAGACGATTGCGAAAGTGATCGGAGTAGCGAGTCGTGAAAACTTGCGTCTTCGATTCCATCCGGCGGAAAGCACGCGAATGGATTACGCGATCGCGATCGCGCGCATAATCAGTTCGATATGGATGTTGCGCTTCGGGAAATCGCCGGCCGCGCGTGTGGCGCACGTCCATCGCGTATGGCGCAAGCGTCATCGCGTAATTCTATGCCAAGTAAGCTGCAAGTTGTTGTTTCGGATTTCTACGACTGCGGTGGCGCTGGCGGCAATTCCAGCCGCTTCTGCGCCGCTTCCGCCGCTGGAGTATTCGGATACTCCACTTTGATCTGGTTGAGCAGCTTCGTCGCTTCGGGCGGATTCGTGCGCCCATACAATTCCGCGAGCGAGAGCATCACCACCGGTTTCGGCACCAGCGCGCTGGGATTGTTGCGGATCAACTGGTTGTAGAGATCGATGGCTGGCTGCGTTTTGCCAGTTGTCGCGTAAAGACCCGCGTGCTGGAACTTGGCGAGCGACGCCAAATCGTTGTCCCCGCTGCTCTCCACTGCGTTCAAATCCTGTTCCGCGATGTCATATTTCCCAAGTTGCTCGTAGCAAATCGCGGCGTAGTATCTCGCTTGAAGTCCCGGTTTCGTTCTGCCAAATGACAAGACGATCCCATCGAATTTTTTTGCCGCATCCGAATACTTGTTCTTCTCGTCGGTGTAAGTGACTTCGTTCGGATCGGTCACCGGTTCGGCAGCGGTGCGAATGCGCGCCTGATAGGTCTTCATCGCATCGTCCAGCGCCGCGGATGCCTGCGTCGTCTTGCGCTGCGAATAAATTCGCCATCCGATAATAGCCACGGCAATCAGCAGCAGCGCCCCAACCACCAGCGCCACCGTTTGCTGATGCGACCGCACAGCTTCGGCGCCGTGCGCGAAACTTTCCCGGAATTCGTCTTTCTTCAGTTCCTTCCGGCTGATATGTGTACGGCTGACTTGCTGCGCCACTCTGCGGCTCCTCGCCCGAACTCAAGAGGGAAATTTTAACACAGAAACCAAAGCTGCCTGAGTCCGGCGTTCGAATAAACCTCGTAATCAGCACGTACGGCCGCGGGCCACAGCGCGATTCAGCGTTCACGCGGGGAAACCTTTTGCCCGTACCAGCGTCTTACCACTAGATAGCTAGGGGAGGTCGCGAGTGAACAAATCGAAAAATGATGTCCTGCAGGGCACCCTCGGATTGCTGGTTCTGAAGTCTCTGAGCCGCGGCGCCATGCACGGATACGGAATTACGCTCCACATTCAGCGCGTTTCCAACGATTCGCTGCGCGTGGAAGAAGGCTCGCTCTATCCCGCGCTGCACCGCATGGAACAAGACGGGTGGATTCGCGCAGAGTGGCGCGCCTCCGAAAATAATCGCCGCGCGCGCTACTACGAATTGACCGCGAAAGGCCGCAAACAACTCGCGGAAGAGCAGAAGAGCTGGGCACGATTGACGGAAGCTGTGGCCAATGTGCTTCAGGTTGCATAGATGCGCGCGGAGGATCGCGCGCGGGCGAATCGAAGCACGACGCGCGCCGGCGATTTGGAACTTTCACTTTTGAAAAAGAGAGGACACGAGACGTGAAAACCTTCGGCGCTCTCGAAACTTTTCTGCAAGACATTCGATTTGGTTGCCGAATGCTGCGGAAAAATCCTGGCTTCGCCACGGTGGCGATTTTGACGCTCGCCCTCGGCATCGGCGCGAACACTGCGATTTTCAGCGTGGTCAACGCCGTCCTCATTCGTCCGCTTCCTTTCGCCCAACCCGAGCGCCTCGTCCGCATTTTCGAAAAAAACGACAAATTGAATTTGCAGCAATTTGGAAACTCCGTTTTGAATTACCTTTCATGGAAAGAACAGCAACAATCCTTCGACAAAATGGGACTAATCGGCTTCGCTACGCTGAGCCTCACCGGCAATGGCGAGCCCGAGCAATTCAACGCCACCATGATCAGTCCCTCGCTCATGCCAATGCTGGGAATTCAACCGCTCGTCGGCCGCGGATTCCGCGAAGATGAGGAAAACCCCGGCAGCCCCGCCGTCGTCCTAATCAGCGAAGGACTTTGGAAGCGCAGATTTGGCGCCGATCCTTCGCTCGTCGGAAAAAACATCGTTCTCAATGGAGCGGACTATACCGTCGTCGGCATCGCTCCCGAATCTCTCTACGTTTTGACAGGCAGCGACATCGACATTCCGCAGATCATCAATCCCGGCAAAGAAGCGCGGCTCAACCACGTCACGCTCGCCATGGGCCGCCTGAAACAGAATGTGTCGCTGCCGCAAGCGCAAGCCGAGATGGATGGCATCGCTCGCCGCGTGGGAATTCAATATCCGGAAGTAAAAGATTGGGGCATCTCGCTCCTTCCGTTTTCACGCTGGCTAATCGCCGACCAACTTCGCACCGCGCTGATCGTATTGCTCTGCGCCGTAATGTTTGTGCTGCTGATTGCCAGCGCAAACGTGGCGAATCTTTTGCTTTCGCGCGCGGCATCACGCCAACAGGAAATCGCCGTGCGCCTCGCGCTGGGCGCCGGCCGCGGACGCTTGATTTCGCAACTCCTCACAGAAAGCGTGCTGCTCTCTTTGATCGGCGGCACAGCCGGTGTCCTCGCCGCAATTTGGGCCGTCCGCGTGATGGGCGCATCGCTGCCTGCGGGATTGCTGCCGGTCAGCGATGTAAGCGCGGATTCGCGCGTACTATTTTTCGCGATTGCAATTTCATTGCTCGCCGGAATTTTGTTTGGCCTCGCCCCGCCTGGCAAACCGCGAAAGTGGATTTGTACAACGTACTGAAGCAGGGCGGCCGCACAGGTTCCGGTGGCGCACGTCCTCTCGTTCGCAAAGCGCTGATCGCCAGCGAACTTGCGCTCGCCACAATTCTTCTCGTCGGCGCCGGCCTGTTGATGGAAAGCCTGCTCCACATGCAGTCCGCGCCGCTCGGCTACCACCCCGATCATTTGCTCACGTTTCAGCTGGCTCCTCCGCCCGCGAAATATCCCGGCATACCGAAAACGTGGGGGCTCTTCAAATCTGTGATCGATTCCGTGCAAACACTCCCAGGCGTTCGCGGCGTCGCCGTCTCCAGCGGACTCCCGTTCGGCAACGGAAGTTACACCACCACCCCCATCGCTCCCGTTGGCAATTCCAAACTTCCCGTTGGCGATGCCACTCCCATCGATTGGCGCGTGGTGAGTCCCGGATATTTTGCGACGATGGAAATCTCCGTTGATTCGCGGGAGATTTTTTGACGATCACGACGACGCAAACTCCGCGCCGGTGATGGTCGTCAGCCAGAAAACAGCGCAAAAACTTTGGGGCAGCGACGATCCCATCGGCCGTGTCCTTCGCGTCGTCGGCAATGGAAAACAATTCACGGTGGTCGGCGTCGCTGCCGACGTTCGCAATACTGCGCTGAATCAGGAGCCGAATTCCGCCACTTACATGCCCGCTGCGTACCAGCCGGCTCAACTGATGGACGTCGCCGTACGCACTTCCGGCGATCCGAACGCGATGCTCGCAGCGGTGCGCGAGAAAATTCACGCGATCGATCCGGAACTGCCCGTTGCGAGCGTAAAAACAATGGAAGAGTGGATTTTCGCCAGCGCGGCGCAGCCACGGCTCGATAGTTCGCTCCTCGAACTTTTTGCGTTTGCCGCTCTCCTGATCGCCGCCATTGGAATTTACGGCGTGCTTTCCTACTCCGTGAATCAGCGCACGCGCGAGATCGGCGTGCGCATGGCCATGGGAGCGCAGCGCGGCAACGTAATGCGACTTGTCGCGCGCGAAGGCATGACCGTCGCTCTCGCCGGAATCGGCGCGGGACTCATCGGAGCGTACGCGATGAGCCGCGTGCTGGCCAGTTTGCTCTACGGCGTCGAATCGCACGATCCGAAAACGTTTATCGGCGTCGCGGGAGTACTCCTGATCGTCGCGGCAGCCGCGTGTTACGTGCCTGCAGCTCGCGCCACTCGCATCGATCCGATCGTTGCGCTCCGCTACGAATAAGAAACTGACACGCACATGCGATGGCTCTCGAAAATCCGGGGAATGACGAAGCGCCAGAAACTTGACGCTGAACTCGACGAAGAGTTGCGCTCCCATCTCGAGATGCGCGCCGCAGACGAAATTCGTAACGGAATGAATGTGCGCGATGCGAGATACGACGCACAACGCAGATTCGGAAATTTTACGATGGAAAAAGAGAGGACTCGCTCCGTGACCATATTCGGTTGGCTGGAAACTTCCTTCAACGATGTGCGATTCGGATTGCGGCAGTTGCGCCGCAATCCTGGATTCGCCGCGGTCGCTGTCCTCACGCTCGCTCTCGGCATCGGCGCGAACACCGCCATGTTCACTCTCCTCGATCAGGTGCTGCTGCGCATGCTGCCCGTGAAAAATCCGCAGCAACTTGTCCTGCTCACCATGCGCGGCCGCCATTACGGAAATAATTGGGGCGGCAACGCGATCTCTTATCCCATGTTCAAAGATTTTCAAGAACACAACGAAGTGTTTAGCGGAATGTTCTGCCGCTTCCCCACCACCGCGAGCTTGAGCGCAGATGGCCGCTCCGAACTCGTGAACGCTGAACTTGTTTCCGGAACTTATTTCGACGTGCTCGGAGTCACGACGGCGGTTGGCCGCACCTTCACTCCAGATGACAACAAAATCCCCGATGGGCATCCGATCGTAATTTTAAGTTACGGCTTCTGGAAGCAGCGATTCGCCGCCGATCCCGCAATCGTCGGAAAAACTGTGCTGATCAACAACAACCGCATGACGGTGATCGGCGTCGCGCAACAAGGATTTGATGGCGTCGAGCTCGGCTATGTGCCGAATATTTTCGTGCCGTTGATGATGCGCAAAGAAATCATTCCCACCGCGCCCCTGGATATGCTCACAGACCGGCGCACACGATGGGTGAATGCGTTCGGCCGCCTGAAACCGGGGATCACGCGCGACCGCGCGAAAGTGGCGCTGCAGCCGTTCATGCACTCGATGCTCGAAATGGAAGTGCAAGAGCCGGCGTTCAGCCGCGCGTCTCCCTTATGTCCGCGAGCAATTTCTGAAAGCGTACATCGATGTGCTGCCCGGCTCGCAGGGCAGAGCGTCGTTCCGGCAGCAACTCTCCACACCGCTCTGGGTGCTGATGGCGGCGACAGGACTTGTGTTGCTGATCGCGTGCGCGAACATCGCAAATCTTTTGCTGGCGCGCGCCACGGGACGCCAAAAAGAAATCGCCGTTCGCATGGCCATCGGCGCGAGCCGCGCAAGAATTGTTCGCCAGTTGTTGATCGAAACTCTTTCTCTCTCTGTGCTCGGAGCGCTCGCCGGATTGTTGGTTGCATACTGGGCCGTGAGCGCGCTCGTCGCGGTTTATCTCCACTCGGATTCTCTGGGGTTGAGCAATTCTTCGTCGCTCAGCATTTCCAGTTCGCCGGATTTCAGGGTCTTGATGTTCACCATTGCCGTAACCATCGTCACGGCAGTGCTCTTCGGTCTCGCGCCGGCTCTGCAAACCACGAAACCGAATATCGGTCTCACCCTGAAAGATCAGGCAGGCTCGGTAGTTCGCAGCGGCAATGACGCAGTACGCAAAACTCTCGTGATTGTCCAGGTGGCTCTTTCATTTCTTCTCGTTCTCGGCGCGGGATTATTTCTCCGCACACTGAATAAATTGAGCGGCCTCGGTCCCGGTTTCCCCACCGATCGGCTGGTCTCATTCGAAGTGGATCCTTCGCTTGGCGGATACACGGACACCCAATCGAAAGCGTTTTATCAGCGGCTCACCGATAATTTGTCTTCAGTGCCGGGTGTGCGCGCGGTTGGTCTCGCCTCCGTGCGAATTCTGGAGGACAACGAATGCGACAGCACCATGACGGTGGAAGGCTTTACAGCCCCCAAGCCGGGCGAAAACGCCGAGCCGTATATGAATGACGATCAGCCCGAATTATTTCTCCACGCTGGGAGTGCCGATAGTCGCCGGCCGCGATTTTACCGTGCAAGACGTTCACGAATCCGTGCAAGCATGGCGCAAAGCCCGACAGCACCGCGCCAACCGTAGTCATCATCAACGAAACATTCGCGAAGAAATATTTCCCGGGCCAGAACCCGATGGGACGCCACATTGGTTACGGCGGCGATCCCGGCACAAAAACCGATATGGAAATTATCGGCGTCGTGAAAGACATCAAGTACACCAATCTCCGCGACTGAAATTCCGGAACAGGCATTTTTGCCTTATCTCGGTGACCGGCAAATCGGCAACATGACTGTGTACATGCGAACCTCCGTCGACCCAAGCCAGATGATCTCCATAGCCCGCCAAAAAGTTCGCGAGCAGGATTCGCCACGCTGCCGGTGTATTCCGCGCGCACCATGGACCAGCAAATCAGCAATTCGCTTTCCACTGAGCGAATGATCGCGAGCCTTTCGAGCGTGTTCGGAATTTTCGCCACGTTGCTTGCGGCCATCGGCTTGTACGGCGTGATGGCCTACACCGTTGCGCGCCGAACCCGTGAAATCGGAATCCGCATGGCGCTCGGCGCCGAACGCAGCCGCGTAATCTGGATGGTGATGCGCGATGTGCTGATCCTCATCGCCGTCGGCGTGTGCATCGGCTTGCCTCTTTCCTGGGCTCTCACTCGAATGGTACAGAGCCAGCTCTTTGGCGTTACGCCGCACGATCCTTTCACAATGATATTCGCTGGAGTGTGCCTGGCCACCGTCGCTTGCGCCGCGGGATGGATTCCCGCATTTCGCGCAAGCCGCCTCGATCCTGTGATCGCACTGCGCCACGAGTAAAAACGGGTTGGTTTTTTAGGATTTCGCTGCGGGCTGGCGCAGGCGCTTGGCCATTACGATTTCCGCGCCGCCGCCGGTTGCCGGGCAAATCAGTGAAAATTCGTCCATGAAAGAGCGCATCAGAAAAATTCCGCGGCCCGAACTCTTCAGCAAATTCTCGTCGGCCAGCGGATCGGGAACTTCGGCGAGATTAAATCCCGCGCCCTGGTCGCGCACATGAACGATAAATTTTTCGGGCGTCAATTCAAAGGTCAGAAAAATTTTCTTTTCGCGCTGCTGCTGGCTGCCATAATTGTAGGCGTTGATCACGCCCTCGCGGACTGACATTCCGATCTTGAAACAATCATCGTCATCAAATCCCGCGGCCCCCGCGATGCGCGTACACATCTCCTCGGCCAGACCAACACTATCCAGCAGCGCTTCGAGGGTAACCTCGATGCGTTTGTTGTCGATCGACGGACCGCCGTTGTGATTCGGGCTCAAGGCGCCAGTATGGGTAACACAGCATCCAGACCAAGTCAATGAAATGAGGCTATGTCGCCTGGTCCTGTTAATTGGATGCGGACTGGCCGCGCGCGGACGCGGCGCGACGTTGCTTGCACACCCTGAAGCAGCGTGGGCGGCTAGCGCGGAGCCGCGATCGCTACCGGACAACTGAATTCGAACTCGCGAATACGCCATGCAAGTCCGCCGGCCTCTGGAACGTAGCGCGCCTTGAGCGCGGCCGCTGAATCGGGAACGAAGAGTTGTTCCGATTCTGTCGCGCAATGTTTGCGCAGGAATTGTTCTGCATCCCACGCGGGCGACGCCTCCAGGGGACCCGGCGCGCCGCGAACAAAATACACTGCAGACGTCAGCGGATAATTCGCTTCGACCCAATCGCCGGAATCGAAGACGTGCGGATCGGTAACGCCATATGTGAGCGTTCCTTGATAGCGCCAGCGGCCTTGCTGGGCAGGAGCGTGGAGCGCGTAAGTAAGGTAAAAGAAAAACGGCTCGCTGTTGCTGACTACGTTCCAGCCGAAACGCACGCGATTGGCTCCCGTTTCCGCGACTCCTGCCCAGGGTTCGGTGAAGCGCGGAGCGGCATAATAATTTCGTCCGCCCGCAATGGGTGCATAGATTCCATACCAACCCAAAATAAAAAGCGCGGCGAGCGATATCGCGAGAACTCTGCGCGGAATTTCGCGCGGCATTTTCGCGAGCGCGACTCCGATAGGAATCATGATCCACACAGCGAGTGGCAGCAGGCGCTTCGCGTTGGCGATGCCAGCAAGCGCCATCGCTGCGATCAAGACAAGTGAAAATAGAATCAAGCGGCGCGAATCAGGCGGCGCAAACCAAACTGCAAGCGAGATACACACAAGCACGCAAATCGCGGCTGGGATTCCGAATTGCTTGAACCATGGCGCAACCGATTCGCTGACGAGTAAAACGTACAGGCTGTAACCTCCGTTGAGAATGCGGCCCGCGAAAGAGTGTGTGAACACTTCGCCGGCGCGCAGCTCATTACAAAATGCGCGCCAGAGCGGAATGTAAATTCTCGCAAGAACCGCGCCTGTAGTGGAAATCGGCGCGAACGACACGCGACAAGTTCTCACGTTCGCGCCAGCAATAATCGAATGCGATGCACGCAAGAATCGCCCATCCAAAATAATTCGTCCAAATCAGCGCGCCAGCACTGGCGATAAACGCCAGCCAGCGCAGAATCGATGAACGCTCCAACAGGCGCAAATAAGCGAGCGTCGACCGCTGCCACGCACATGAAACCCAACGAGTACCACGCCGCGAGCCTGCCGTAGTGGAATCCGTAGGGCCATAACGCTCCCAGCCACAGAACAATTCTGCCGGCCTCCTCGCCACCCAAGTAAATCCCGATTCGCGCAACCAGCCACAGCCCCACGAGATAAAACAAAATGCTGGGAACGCGAAGCCAGTCGAACGCGCCGCCGGTTGCGCGCAGCCAAAAGTGATAGATCAATTCGAAGAGTGGCGGATGCTCGTGAAGTCCGGCGCCACTCCAAAATGTCGCCAGCATTTGCCGGATGGGAATCAGCGAATCATTGATGATCGTGGTCTCGTCGTCGATGAAACTGAGCCAGTGATTTGAAGAGACCAAGAGCCAGGCGAGGGCGGCGAGAATAAAGACTTCAAGAATTCCGCGATTGCGCGACGGCTTTTGCATGGCTCGAATGAATGGCTCGCTCTAATTTGTTCCCGGCGCAGAAGCCGGCACGGCACGATGTTGCAGCGGAAAACCTGCCCAGGCATTTGCGATGCCCATCGTTTCACGCAACACATCCAGCGCATCTTGCGTGTGGCGCCACCAATGGCGGCCATCGTAGCGATCGCCATTTGCGAAGTGAACGATCAGCGATGGATCGCCGCCCACAATTTTTTTCCAGATCAAGCGTACGCGGCGGGTGTGCGCTTTCGAGGTGACGATGATGATGTGATGCAAACCCTCCACACGAGCCTCCGCTGAAATTTTTGTGATTTCATCCTGCGTGTTGTAGCTCGGCTGATCGAGCACGCGAATCGCTTCCGGTGTCACACCCTTTTGGATCAAGATTTTTCGGTCGTAAAACACTTCGCCCAAGTATGCGATCCCCATTTGTTGTAACTCTTCGGACGGATCTTCCGCAGAACGAGTGATCCACACTTGCGGCGCAAATTTTCCCTGAAACAGTTGCGCAGCTTCCATCGCGCGCTGCGGCATCTGCCCGTTGAGAATCACGATCACATCTGACGCCGCGAGCGGATCATCCACCACCAGCCAGTTTCCGATCTCCAAGAATACAAAAACGAGAATCGCGACAAGCACCACGCAAGATCCCAAAATCCACCACAGCGGCCGCACTCGTGCCCGCGGCTTGCGCGCGGTACGATCCCGAGTCTCGTTTTCTTGAGTGAGAGAGTTCATTGCACTCATCGCAAAAGTGAAGCCGAATCGTATCTTCGGCGTTCGCGGTGGTCAATTGCTTCCGCGGAAACAATCCGTGCGCACAGCTCAATGAAAGTTGCGTCCGGGCTAAAATGGTCACGCGACATAGTTCATCCACCACGGACTCGACAGGAGAATCGAATGGGACGCGCAGTGATCAGCGGCGGCGCTGGATTTCTTGGGTCGCATCTTTGCGATGCGCTGTTGCAACGCGGCTGGGACGTGCTGGCAGTGGACAATCTGATCACCGGACAGGACGTGAATGTCGCGCACCTGATGAAGCACCCAAAATTCCGCGTGATGCGGCACAATGTTTCGGTTTATACCGAAGTCGAAGGTCAAGTGGATGCTGTGCTTCATTTTGCTTCCCCCGCAAGTCCTGTCGATTACTTGAAATATCCGATCCAAACTCTCAAAGTCGGCGCGCTCGGAACCCACAACACGCTTGGGCTCGCGCTCGCGAAAAAAGCGAAATACCTGCTCGCCTCAACTTCTGAATGTTACGGCGATCCAGAAGTGAGTCCACAGCCCGAAACCTACTGGGGGCACGTAAATCAAATTGGTCCGCGCGGCGTTTATGACGAGGCCAAGCGATTCGCAGAAGCGATGACGATGGCCTATCACCGCACTCACGGGCTTGATACGCGAATTGTGCGTATTTTCAATACCTACGGCCCGCGCATGCGGCTCAACGATGGCCGCGTCCTGCCAAATTTCGTCTATCAGGCGCTCACCGGTCAGCCCATCACCGTTTACGGGGAGGGAAAACAGACTCGCAGTTTCTGTTTTGTTTCCGACTTGATCGAGGGAATTTGCAGGCTGCTCGAATCAGACGAACATCTCCCGACGAATATTGGAAATCCTCACGAGATCACAATTCTCGAATTCGCGGAACGAATTCTGAAACTCACCGGCGCGACTGTGCCAATTATTTTCAAACCGCTGCCGGAAGATGATCCCAAACAACGTTGCCCCGACATTACGAAAGCGCGGCGAGTGCTCAAATGGGAGCCCAAGGTCGATCTCGAAGAAGGGCTGCGAATCACACTCGAACATTTCCGCAAACAGGTGGCGTCCGTTTCGTAAGCGGGCACACCAGTTTGATTACGCTCACCTACTCGAGCGAATCTGAAAACATTGATTTAGTTTTTGATTCGCGACGAACGAAGTCTCTAACGCGTGAATTCGCCGACGATGCTCGCCGGGCGGCCAAACGAATAATATTCGAAGCCCAGCGCCGTCATATTCGTTGGGTCCAGCAAGTTTCTTCCGTCGACGACGAGCGGCCGCACCATTGAATCCCGTACGCGGCCCCAATCCAATCCGCGAAATTGCGGCCACTCCGTCAAAATCAGCAGCGCTTCGCTGCCCTTCGCAACTTCATACGGATCAAGCGAATACTTCAACTCCGGGGAAAATTGACCGTGTGCGTTCGATCGCCTGCGGATCACACGCGCGAACGCGCGCGCCTTCTTTCAGCAATCGCGTGATCACTTCAATCGCTGGCGCGAAACGAATGTCGTCGGTATTCGATTTGAACGCGAGACCGAGCACCCCGATCTGTTTTTCCTTCAATATCCACAACGCTTTTCGCACGCGCTCAACAAAAAGATCGATGCGGCGCTTGTTGACGAGTTCGGCTTCTCGCAGCATCGAAAAATCGATGCGCGATCGTTCTGCCAAACGAATAAACGCTTGCACATCTTTCGGCAAACAGAATCCGCCGAATCCCAATCCCGCGCTCAGAAATTGCGGCCCGATGCGCGGATCCATTCCCATCGCCGCGGTAACTTCCTGCACGTTGGCGCCGAGTTGCTCGCAGAGATCCGCGATGATATTTGCGTACGAAATTTTCATCGCCAGAAACGAATTGCACGCGTGCTTGATCAGCTCCGCGCTATTGATCGTCGTGACGACGAGACGAATTGGATCGGACAGGCGGGCATCCGGCGGGATGCACCGGGCACTTAAATTTTCCATCCAGAATCGGCCCGTAGATTTCGCGAAGCTGCCTTTCGGATTCCGTGTCGTCCACTCCCACGACGATTCGATCGGGATGCAGGAAATCTTTGACTGCGGTACCTTCGCGCAGAAATTCAGGATTCGAAGCCACGCGAAATTTCAGCCCATGAGCGCGGCCATAAACTTCCATTGCGCGATGCACTTGCCTGCCGGTTTGCACCGGCACAGTGCTTTTTTCAATCACCAATTTCGGCGTGCGCGATTCCATGCGCGATCAGCCGCGCCACATCTTCGATTGCGGAAAGGTCGGCGTCGCCATCCGGCAGCGGAGGCGTGCCTACGCAAATAAAAATCGCGTCGCCCTGGCGGATCGCATCGGCGCTATCCGCGGTGAAAGAAATGCGCCCAGACGCGCGAATTTCTACCAGCAGCGCGTCAAGATGTTCTTCATAGATGGGGACATGGCCCGAATTTAGCGAACGAATTTTCGATTCGTCGCTATCCGTGCAGATCACGTCATGACCGATCGCGGCAAGGCATGCGCCAGACACAAGTCCGACATACCCGCACCCAATAACCGTAACCCTCATTTAGAAATTGCTCCAGAAGTTTCCGACGGCTTAACGACGATAGCTCGATTTTCTCGCATTCAACGGCGGCCTGACAAGGGAATAGACATGACCTGTGAGATATATGACAGCATCAGCAGCGCACAGGTTACACCAAATTTCGCCGGCTAGCGGCGTGCGGCGCCCGAGAATAAGCGTCCCGTAAGCAGGCCGCGCAGGCCGATCAAAAGATACCGCGGCTGCTTGCGAAACACGTGCCAGAGTACCCGTGCAGCTTCGTCACGCGTGTACATGCTCAACGATTGTTTTGCGCTCACATTCAATAAATCCACCAAACCACTGTAATCCTTTTGCTGAAAGTGATGAAGTCCGCGGCGAATCAACATGTGCAAATCGAGTTCGCGTCGCAGTTTCTTTAAGGACTGGCCCGGACCACCATTCAAGAATCGCTTCCGCTACGCCTTCCGCGCCGCGGAAGCCGGTGATCACTCCGCCCACCGTAGTGACCTTCACTTGGCCCGCAGCGTCGCCCACCAAATAGACTTTGCCGTTTCCAACTTTCCGTTCCACCGGAATCCAGCGTTCGTAAACAGGGATGCGCGCGGCTTGATAACTCACCGGCTCAAAATTGCGCTTGTTCAAAAAATTGTTAAGTGCCAGCCGCGTTGCCGCTCCATCTTCGCCAATCAACCCAATCGCAGCCTGCGTCGCTGAATCGGGAATCAGCCAATAAAAATACGGAGTGTCGTCTGGAATAAACCACACCCGGACGGTGCCCGGCGGATAATCCTTCGGCAATTTTACAATCGCCTGCACCAGCGGAACGGTGTTTTGCCGCGGCCAGCCGCCAGATTCTGCAACTTTGCTGGACGCGCCATCCGCTCCCACAATCGCATCGAGTTCTTGCTCTTGCTGCGCGCCGCCGGAATTATTTTCCGTGACGATTCGTACGCCAGCAGCAGTGCCTTCCAATTTCACAAATTTGCGGCCGAATCCAATTTGCGCGCCTGCAATTTGCGCTTGCTGCGCCAAGCTGCGAATCAGCGCCGCGCGCTCAATCACCAGATCGGGCTTCGCAAGCTGGATCGTGGCCGAGCGCCCGTCGGTGAACAATTCGAAACGATTAATCTCATTGACGATCGAAGGTTCCGCAACCGCTCCGAGCAATTGACGCAAGTGCCGGGTGACAATCAGCGTCCGCGAGATCGGTTCAAGCGCTGGCGATCGCTCCAGCACCTGCACTTGCAGGCCTCGCCGCGCGAGCATCGCAGCAGTGTACAGACCTGCGGCGGAAGCCCCTACAACAGCGATCTTCTTGGGAAGCGTCTCTTGCGGCAAAACTCGATCCCTTCCGAAATTATCCGCGCCTGCGTCACGCGTCACTCAGAGCGGAGCATAGGAAGTTCGCCTGTCTGCACGCGAATCTCCCGGCCCGGTAACTGAGGAACCACACGCCAACGGATACGAGAATTACGACAGGACGCCCGCACAGTATAGCCAAACGAAGTGCATGCGCAACCAAAGCCGATGCTAGCAGACGGATTTTCTAGGGCGCCGGCCCGGTCGAGATGCTGATGGAGCGACATAGCCACACGATTCGGCTTGGACCGATCTCACGGAACCCGAGGCCGTGTCAACGTGCGCCCAAACCGAGCGCACCCCCCTGTAGTACCTGTTGTGTACTACTGCAAGATATCTAAAGGAGATACGCAGTACAACTCCCGTAACTCCAGATATATACAGACTTTTTAGCAACAAATTCGGGTAACTCAGTACTAGAAAGAGTGGCTGGCAACAAAAAACCCGCGCTGTTGGGCGCGGGTTCGCGTAATTTCCCATCAATATTGTACTAAAGAGGTGAATTTATGTCAAGTGAAATCGTAAATATTTTTGCGAGTTCCATTTTGGGAATTGGGGCCCGACGAGACTTTGAAGATGCTTTGATGAGGATAGGACGAGCCAGCTCCTTCGAACTGAAGGAGCGCCGGAGTTAGAGGATTTGTGACGTTTTTTGCTGGCGTTCGTAGGGAGCTAATTCCATGAGAAAGATTCCGGTGACGGCGACCGCAGCGGTGATGGATGCGATCACGAGAGAGACTGCCGGCGAAAACTTTTCGAGCATCAATGCGATGAGACCAAAAATTGTGGCGGCGCAATAAATCAGCAGCACGGCATTGCGCTGGCCGAGGCCGAGATTGGAAAGCCGATGAGCGGAGTGGTCTTTGCCGGGAGTGGCGAACGGAAGAAATCCGCGGCGCGATCTGGAAATAATCACAAGAGCAGTATCGAAAATTGGGACGCCGAGAATTAGAACCGGTACTGCCCAACTGATGCGGTGATGAAGCGCAACAGGACGCAGCTTCACGCTGAGAGTGGCCATTAAAAATCCGAGCATCATTGCGCCGCCATCGCCCATAAATATTTTCGCGGGTTTGAAATTCCAGCGCAGAAAACCGAGCGCCGCGCCCATCACCGCGGCCGCGAGAGTGGTAACCAAAACCTGGCCATCGCGATACGCGTAGATGGCGAAGAAAAATGCGGCGATTGCGGCGACTCCCGCGCACAAACCATCCATGTGATCGAAAATGCTGAATGACGCGGTGATACCAACCACCCAGAAAACTGTGAACGCCGCGTCTGCGATGACAGCCCATTCTGTGCCCGGGCGAAATGTTTCGAAGAATGTTGCGCGCACTCCAGACGCCAGAAGAATGAAAGCCGCGACAGGCATGCCGACGAATAGTTTGATCTGGTGATGGAGACGGCCGCTATCGTCGAGCACTCCAACGATTCCAATGAGAGTCGCGCCGAGAACGATGCCGAGAGATTGCGAACGCGCTGAAGACGCCATCGTAACGAGAACGGCGAGAACTACCGCGCAATACATCGCCAGGCCGCCGAGCAGCGGGATCGGCGCGGTGTGAACTTTGCGCGGGCCGGGCTGATCCACGAGGCCAACTCGTATCGCAAGCGCGCGCACAGGTACGGTGAGCGTCATAGACGCGACGAGCGCGATGGCGAATGCGAGCAGACCAGCCGTCATTCCGTTGCGACCCCTTCCAATGCGGCGACAAATTTCTGGAGATGCAGCGCAGCATTATATTCCGGAGCGATGGCGAGCGCGCGGCGTCCCATGTCTGCAATGCGTTCGGGTTGGGATGCTAGTTCGCGGATGGCGTTTGCGACGGCTTGGGCATCATCGGGATCAACTACAACACCGCAGCGGGCTTCTGTGATGATGCGAGCGACGTCGGTGTTAGGGCGCGCGACAGCGAGCACTGGTTTACCGGCGGCCAAGATTGGATAGAGTTTGCTGGGGACGATGATGCCTTCGAGGCCACGCTTTACGGTGATGATGTGAATGTCTGCCGAAGATAAAACTTGGGGAATTTCGGCGGCGGGGCGATAAGGGAGAAATTTCACGTCGTGAGTCCCGTTTGCTTGCGCGACCAGACGAGATTTTTGGGCGCCCTCGCCGATGAAGATGATGGCTGCGCCATCATTTTCTAATTTACTTGCGGCGGCGAGGAGAGTGTCCCACGCTCCGTAGAAGCCGATGTTGCCTGCATGGAGCGCTACGAAGCGGAAATCGCCGCGGATTTCGCGAGCGACCGCGTTATCGGCAGGCGGGAGTTGCGCGGGGATTGCGACTCCATCGCGGATTACTGTGACGCGCGAAGGATCGATACCTTTGGAAACGATGCGCTCGCGCATGTCGTCGCCGAGAACGATTACGAGCTTGGCGCGGCGCAGGGCCCAGCGGTGAGCGCGCTCCCAGAAGCGAACGAAGGCGCTGGGCTTGACGATATCGCCGCCAACGGCCATATCGGGATAGAGATCGCGAATGTTGTAGACGAATGGGCGGCGCGTGACCGTGGAGACGAAAGCTCCGAGCAATCCTGCGAAGGGAGGATCGGTCATCGCGAGGACTAGATCCGCGCGAACTGTGCAGGCGCGAATGGTGGCGAGGAATGCGTAGGTGAGGTAATTCATTACGCGGCGGAGCATTTGAAAACGCGGAAAAGCTGTGGAGCCGACGCGCTCGATGGTCACGTTGCCATTTTTTTGGGTGCGCAGGAGACGCCAGGGATAATTTTCGGTGGCGTCATACGATGGCCTGCCGGCGATAACTCTGACGGTGTGATTTTTGGCGAGTGCGCTGACGACGGAGGCGGCCATCTTCGCGGTGGCAGAAGAGTCGGGAGGAAAATATTCGTTGAGGAGGAGGATGCGCACGATTACGCCGGGAATCCGGCTGAATTAAATTTGAAAATAGAGTTGAGCATATCTAGCAGCAGGGCTGGAGCGATTGTCGCATGGGGTCGTGTTGCACGTAAATGAACGGAGAGGCGCTGAAGTCGCTCGCGTGACGAGGATTTCTGATAGCGTGAATGAGTAACCGGCAGAAGCAAAAACTGAGCCTGGTATATGTCTGTAGAAACTCTCACCGTGCCAACCACGGAAGCCGCTAGCGAACCGATTGAAGTTTCGGTGGTAATTCCCTGCTTGAACGAAGCGAATTCGCTGGCGTTTTGTATCGACAAAGCGCTTTCGTCATTTGGCGCACAAAATATTCGCGGCGAAGTTGTGGTGGCGGATAACGGATCGACTGACGGATCGATTGAGATCGCGGAGACTTGCGGAGCGCGCGTGGTGCGCGTGGCGGAAAAAGGTTATGGCGCGGCGCTGCAGGCGGGGATTCGCGCATCGCGCGGGCGCTTCATCGTGATGGGAGACGCAGACGATAGCTACGATTTCAGCGAGGTGCCGAAATTTTTGGAGAAGTGGCGCGAGGGTTTCGATGTAGTGATGGGCAATCGCTTCCGCGGAGAAATTCAGCCGGGGGCGATGCCGTGGCATCACAAATATCTTGGGAATCCGGCGCTGAGCAGTTTGCTGAATATGTTTTTCCACGCGGGCGTGGGCGACAGCCATTGCGGGATGCGCGGATTTTCGCGCGAGATTTTCGATAAATTGAAATTGCGTTGCACGGGAATGGAATTCGCGTCTGAGTTTGTGATCAAGGCGTCGCAGATCGGCGCGAAGATAACCGAAGTTCCGGTTACGCTCTGGAAAGATAAGCGTGGACGTCCACCGCATCTGCGAAGTTTTCGAGATGGGTGGCGGCATCTGCGATTCATGCTGTTGTACGCGCCGAACTGGTTGTTTTTGCTGCCGGGAGCGATGCTTGGCGCGGTGGGAATGTTTTTAGTGTTCTGGCTGCTGCCGGGGCCGAGACAAGTGCGGCCGGGAGTGGTGCTGGATATTCACACGATGGTGTTCGGAGTTTTTTTTGTTTTGCTGGGCGCGCAAATTGTGGCGATCGGAGCGTTTGCGAAAGTTTTTAGTTACTCGGAAAGATTTACGCGCGGCTCGATTTCGATGCGGCGATGGCTGAGCCGATTTGATCTTGAGGCAGGGCTGCTGGTGGGCGCGCTGATGCTGGTTTGCGGATTTGTGGGCGACGCGCACGTTGCTTGGAGCTGGGCGTCAGACGGATTCGGGCCGATGTGGGCGCTGCGCGAAGTATTGTTCTGGTCGATGTGGTTGTTTCTGGGAGTGCAGACAATTTTCTCTTCGTTTTTTCTGAGCATGCTGGGAATCAGCCGAGGTACCTATATCGGCGACTACGATTCCGACAAAAAATAATCAGACAGATCTCAGGCGACGGCGTCGGAGTTTTTCTTCTCGACGATGGTGTTGCCGAGAACGAGCACGTCCATTCTTGTGCGGCGGAAGCAATCGATTGCTTCCTGCGGATTGCAGACGATGGGTTCGTTGTCGTTGAACGAAGTGTTCAACAGAACTGGGACGCCGGTGAGATCGCCGAATTCTTTGATCAAGCGCCAGTAGCGCGGATTCGCGGTGCGGCTCACGGTTTGGAGACGGCCGGTGCCATCGACGTGGGTGGGAGCGGGAATGGCGTCGCGTTTTTCCGGGCGAACGGCGTAGGCGAAGGTCATGAAGGGAGAAGGCTTGCTGCAAGTGAAGAAATTTCCAACTTCTTCTTCAAGGATTGAGGGGGCAAACGGACGAAACATTTCGCGATGCTTGATGCGGGCGTTGAGGATTGATTTCATTTCCACGCGGCGAGGATCGACGAGAATGCTGCGATTGCCGAGAGCGCGAGGGCCCCATTCGGCGCGACCTTGAAACCAGCCGATAATTTTTCCTTCGGAGATGAGTTTCGCTGTTTCGCGCGCGACGCGGCCTTCATCGAGTGCGCGGACTTCATATTCTGGCGGGCGAAAACCCGCTTCGCGCAAGGCTTGCTGCATTTCGGAATCGGAATAGCCAGGGCCCCAGTAGGCGTGATCCATTACGAATTTGCGCGGGCGGCCGAAAATCTGGTGCTCGACGAAAAAGGCAGCGCCAACTGAGAGACCGGCGTCACCTGCGGCGGGCTGCACATAAACTTCTTCGAATGGGGTGTCGCTGAAAATTTTTCCGTTGGCTACACAATTGAAAGCGACTCCACCCGCGAGGCAGACTGCCTTTTGTTTTGTCTGCGCGTGCAAGTTGCGGAGGAGATCCAAATAAACCTCTTCAAGGCGAGCCTGCATTGTGCACGCGAGGTTGTAATGCTTCGCAGAGAGCGGTTCGTCGACGGGACGAGTGGCGCCTAGACGTTTTTCGAGATGATCGGAAAACATGCGGCTTAATACCGGCGATTTTGTGGAATCGCTCCAGCTCATTTCGGGAGCGATTCTGTGATGCGTGAAGTAATCAAGTCCGAGGCGAAAACCGGTTTTGCCGCCAGTGAGAACGATGCGGCGAAATTCGTCGAGGAATTCGGGCTGGCCGTAAGCGGCGAGGCCCATGACTTTGTATTCGTCGCCAAATTTCCAGAAACCAAGATATTGCGTGAGCGCGGTGTAATACATGCCGAGCGAGTGAGGAAACGCGATGGAGCCCAACACGCGCAGACGATTGCCGGCGCCGGTTGCCCACATGGTGCTGGCGAAATCGCCGAGGCCATCGGCGGAAAGCGCGGCGGCGCTTTCGTGAGGGGAAACAAAAAATGCGCTGGCGATGTGAGCCTGATGATGTTCGACGCGATGAAATTTCGCGCGAATTGACTTGGGGTCGACCGCGAATGCTTCGCCGAGTGATTCGGGAATGCCGACAAATTTCGTGAGAACTTTGGCGCGTTCGCGGGCGAAGCTGGGCATTTTTAGGGCATAAAAAAGTTTTGTGCCGAGGCGCGCCCAGGGATTTCTGGGAATCGCGATGTGATCGAGCTCAGTGAGTTTCAATCCAGCGGCATCGAGGCAGTAGCGGATCGCGGCCACCGGAAATCCCGCGGCATATTTCACGCGATTGAAACGCTCTTCTTCCACGGCGGCGACAAGTTGGCCGCCGCAGACAATCGCAGCGGACGCGTTTCCGTGATACGCGTTGATGCCGAGAATATTCACGGCTTATTTTTCCCGCCGAAGCGGCGGAAAGCAAATCCAAGAATCATTTTTCTGTAAGCGAAGTTCCGAGGACGGGGCATTTCTTAGATTGCGTCCGGAGCTTCGAGGTGACGGCGGCACCATTCGTTGAGGACATAAAGACTCCACGGACGGGACCAGTTCGTTTGCTCGGACTGGAACGAGGCCCAAATGACGTCTACAGATTTTTGATCCAAGTGCGGCGCAAGCGAGGGACTGAGCTGTTTCAAACTCGCGGAGACCTGTGATTTCAACGGGCCTCTGAGCCAGACTTCCCACGGAAACGTAAACGTTCGTTTCTTCTGGCGAATTACTTTCTCAGGCAGCAAATCGCGCAAACTTTCGACAAGCAGGGCTTTGCTGTGGCCGGCGCGATGCTTGGCTTCGGGTGGAAGTTTGGTAACGAAATTAACTATCAGATGATCTAGCAGCGGAACGCGAACTTCGAGCGAATGCGCCATGCTGACGGAATCGGTGTCGCGGAGCAGAGTTTGAACCATGTAGGTGCGAGCTTCCAGACAAGAGATCGCAGAAAACCAATCGAGAGATGCGGCTTGGGAGACGGTTTCTTGCTGCCACTTGCGCCACGGGGAAGATCCATTTGTCAGGCCCAGAGCTTCTGATTCCGCTTCGGTGCGCATCTCTGACGATTGACCCGGAGTGAAAACAGCGCGGGTCCAAAAATAAGGGTGTGGAAATGCGTCGCTGTCTGTCCAGAGCGCGCGCAATTTGCGGCGAGCGTCACCGCTGCCGCCGCGAATTCCACTCACTGCACGCGCGGTTGCTGAGCGGAGGCTTCGCGGCAACGCACGGCCAACTTTCACGAGCGTTTCGAGGGAACCAGTAGCCGCGAAGGTAGAGTAGCCGCCGAAAATTTCGTCGCCTCCGAGACCTGAAAGCGCAACTTTCAAGCCGACTCGGCGCGCGGCCCATGACACGAAATAAGTGTTAATGCCGTCCATCGTGGGCTGGTCGAGAGCGCCGACGGCATCTCCGAGGCGCTCAAGCATTTCATTGGCCTCGAGCAACATTTCCTGATGATCGGTTCCAAAGTAGCGAGCGGTTTCGCGCGCGGCTTCCGCTTCGCTGAATTCGAGTTCCTTGAATACGACGGTGAAACTTTGAAGTTTCGTGCGCGCACGGCTTGCGAGGGCAACGATCGCGGCTGAATCCAAGCCGCTGCTCAAGAAAATGCCGAGAGGAACATCAGCAATGAGATTGCATTCAACCGCTTCTTCGAGGATAGGCCTGAGCGCGGTGGCGGCTGCATCGAGAGTTTTGGCGTGAGGAATCTCGACCGATGAATCGTCATTTCCGAATATCCAGTACGGTTGCGGATGAATATCGCGTGGCCGAGTTTCAATTTTGACTCGCGCCCAATGTCCGGGAGGAATCGCGAAGACATTTTCTACGAGGGTGACGGGTTCGGCGACGGAACCGAAAAGCAAGTAAGAATCCAAGGCGCCGGAAGACAATCGTCTTGGCACAAGGCCGCTCGCGAGAAGCGAGCGAACCTCCGATGCGAAAACCAGCACGCCGTCTACAACCGAATAGTAAAGAGGTTTGATCCCGAGGCGGTCGCGAGCCAGGATGAGAGACTTGCCCGCTCCGCCGGATCGCATATCGAGTAACGCAAACGCAAACATGCCGCGCAAATGATCCAGGAAGTGATCGCCCCACTCTTCGTAGGCGTGGACGACGACTTCGGTGTCAGATTTTGTTTGGAAACGATGGCCAGCGCGTTCGAGCTTCTCGCGCAAGATTTTAAAGTTATAGATCTCTCCGTTGAAGACGAGAACGACGTCGCGATTTTCATTGTAGATCGGCTGATCACCGCCGGTGAGGTCGATGATGCTGAGACGGCGGATGCCGAGCGCGACGGAGGGAGCGAGCGGGGGGCAGAGGATTTCACCAAAACTATCGGGACCACGATGCAGCATCGCGGCGCTCATGCGATGCACGGCGCGTTGAGC
Source organism: uncultured Acidobacteriota bacterium (assembly GCA_963785395.1). GTDB lineage: Bacteria > Acidobacteriota > Terriglobia > Acidiferrales > UBA7541 > DASTCZ01. The sequence goes on from CAWAVH010000005.1 coordinate 1,067,187, forward strand.
GTCCTCCGGATTATCGATGCCGATGGTGCCGCAGATTCCGCACATAAGACTAGTATAGCTACCCAGTTACATTATAGTTCGAATAACTTAAAGGAGACTTAAGATTTTTGCGGGGTTGCGCGAGCGACATCATACAAGGTTTCTTGCGAGCCCAGCAACTCGTTCCAGCTTAACTGCGCGGCGACGCTGGGACACGCGGCGCGCAATTTGTCGTACAACTCTTGATCCGAAAGAAGCCGCGACAAACTCTCGGTAAGCGCGGCTTGTTCCCGGGGAATTACAAGTCCGGCCTTGCCGCTGACAAACTCACTGATGCCGCAGCGGTCTGTAATGATCGGAGGCTTACCGCAAGCGATGGCCTCTGCGACGCTATTCGCGAAGTTTTCGTATCGCGAAGGCAATACAAAGATATCACAATCCACGAGGACAGATTTTTTCTGCTCGGCGTAAAGCGGCCCGGCGAATATGGTGCGCGCTTCCACGTGTTTCGCGCGGGCGAGTTCGCGGAGTTTTTCGACGTAGTGCGATTCGCCTTCGGGACCTGCGACGATCAGGCGCCCACGCTCCGGGCAGGCAGCCGCGAAGGAATTGATTAGCAGGTCAACGCCCTTTCGCGGGATCAACCTTCCCAAGAAAAGGATGACAGGCTCATCGTCTGGAATCGCCCACTCTTTTCGGAAGGCGCCCCTCGGCGGCAGGGTTGCGAATTCGTCGAGGTCGAGGCCGTTGTATCTCAGCGCAATTTTTTCTGGCGGCCAGCCATCGTCAAGGAGTTCCTGCTTTTCCTGCTGGGAGGTCGCGATGATGTACTTGGCGTTTCGAAACAGCATGCGGCCAAACAGCAGATGCCATATACGCTTCATGGCGAAGTTCCGATCAATTGGCCTCGTCATTCCCAAGGGCTCGACGAGATAGCGGATACCGCGCTTATGCGCGTAATGAGCGACAACCGGACCCAGTAGATCGTAAAGACCGAAAATATGAACTACCTGGAATTCAGGCAGACGTTTCTTGCAGAAATCGCGCAAGCCTTTGTTAAACGTGGTGGCTCGATAGGTTGCAACAGGGCGAAGATAAACGACTTCGACTCCATTCATCATCGTGTGCCTGGCGGAAAATGGGCGGCCGAACCACGACGTGAGAACTGTGACCTGATGACCGCGGCGGGTAAGGCCCTCGGCCATGGCTCGCACTTTTACGGTGGGACCACCGCGCTCAAGGAACGGATCGTAGGTTTGGGTGACGAGCAGAATCTTCACTGCGAGTGTACCCGGGTGGCGCAATGGCAATCGGCACCAACCATCTCTTGGTGGTGAGACGTAATTAGGTCCGCGAAGGTTCAGTCTGAAGCGCATCCCGCAGTGTCCCACAAAACTTGGCGTAGCTTAGAGTGTCGTTTACCCATTTCTTGCCTGCTTCGCCCATCTGCGCGGCTCTCTCGGGATTCTCCAGCAGTGTAACGAGAGCATGCGCGACCTCTTTGGAGCTGTGCGGATCGACCAAAAAGCCGAACTCACCCTCACGAATGTACTCGGCGGGAGCGCCGGAACGCGGCGCCACGACCGGCTTGCCGTGACCGAGAGCTTCCACATACACGATGCCGAAGCCTTCTCCGCGTGGCGCCTGCGGGTTCAGATCAGTTTGTGCAGGCATGGCGAAAACGCTGCAGCGGTCATATGCGGCGCTGAGTGCTTCTCCGGAAACCGCACCCACAAATCGAACTGATTCGGCGACGCCCATTTCTTTGGCACGCGATTCAAGGCGCGTTCTGGCGTCGCCGTCGCCGACGATCCAGTATTGGGCGGCCGGTACGCGTTGCAGCACCGAGGGCCACGCGTCGAGCATTACATCGTGGCCTTTATAACTGTCAGACGCCCCGATGCGCGAAACAGTTAGCACAACGGACGAAAGAGATTCCGAAGTCGCGCTTTTTTCGGAGTGGTTTGAATTTGAGCGGACATCGACGCACGGCGGCAAAAGTATAAGAGGTGGTGGCGCAGTAATCCCATGGCGCGCGACCGTTGTGTTGAACGTGAAATGGGAGAGCGCGATGAAACGCTCAGCGCCGAGCAGAGCGCGCAGTTTGGGCTCGGGCAATTCCTTCCACACTTCGATGCCGTGGAGGACGAGCCAGTAGGGTGTGCCGGTGAGCCGCTGAATTACGCGAGCGGCGCGGGCGGTGCCGAGGTGCAAACAAATTACTAGGTCGGGATGCCAGGCGACCGCTGCTGAAACAGCACTGGAAAGAAATCGAAGCTTTACCGCGGGCCGGAGAGAACGCTTTCCGTTCTCGTCGAGTTCAGGTTCCTCGGGGACGGCGACCATTCGCACTGAGTCAGCGCCGAGAATGTCTTTGAGCGCACGGTGAACGGTTGCTGCGTAAGTCTGCACGCCGCCGATCGCTCGAAGTGGAGGAGCCAAAATTAGGACCTTGCGCACGCGTTCGGGTCCTTCCCCGATGAACTGTTATGAAGACGCCGGACAAAACCCATGAAACCAATCGAGTTTATACACTGAGACACGATTCGATCCCAAATGCATTGGTAAGCTTTTTAAAAGCAGAAACGCGAATCGTTTCCAAAATGCCTAGTTAAGTGCAATCCGATCTTTTACGTCTTTTACATCGATCGACGTGTGGACATTTGCAGGGTCCTCCGAGACACAGCCATCTTTGGCGTGTTGGATGAGAGAGGACGCTCCTACGTTTCGTCAAGTTATCCAGAAAGTGGATCAGTTCGCTGCGCCAGATGCTGGACGCTTCTTGAATACCATCACGGCATGAGTGGCCCACTGCACGGGCAAGATCCGTTCGGCGAGCGGCTCGATTATTTCGGAGAGAGCGGATGTGACTCGTCGAATCGCCCAGTAAATTTTCTTGTCGGGTGAGCGGACAGGTCCGCGTTGGTTCTCAGTTTGACCAGGCAAGACGGGGGTTGAACCACGGGTGATCAAACGGCGGAGCATTCGGGCACTTGCAACAAACGCCCGGTCGAGGAGCAGATACTCTTGTCCCGTGACGTATATCTGGCTGAGACCTGCGGCATCGGCCACGGAGGACCAGTCTCTGGCGCGGCGCGGAAAAATGTGGGGAGCATTGCCGCGAACGAGTTCGATGAGCAGAAGATGTCCTTCGGGCCGAAGCACGCGGGACATTTCATTCAACACGGCGACCTGTTCAGCAGAATTGACGTGCTGAACTGCGGTGACATCCGAGACTAGATCGAAAGTATTATCAGGAAAAGGAAGCCTCTGAGCGCGGCTCATGACGATTGAGCAGGAGAGCCCGCTGGCAACAACTCGTTGCAGCATCGCCTCGGTGGCGTCCAGGCCGATCGGGGTGACTCCTTTTTGCAGGTACCGTCGCAGCCAGCGTCCCGTGCCGCAGCCGACGTCTAAAACTCGAGCGTCATTTGCGACGCCGGTTCGCGCGAGACCCGCATTCCATGCGCGATTCTGCATGCGGTCCATCAGATTGTTAAACCATGCCGGAGAATCAGGATGGATTACTGCGGCGAGACCTTCAGGGTCCGCGCTGCCAAAGCGCTGGGCGATGCCATCCCAATAATTTTTCGGCGAGTACATGTAATGCAATCCACCTTCGTGTGACGAGCGCGGACGAACGGTACCACGTTAGCCAGCCTGCTGCCTGGCACCTTCGAGAACGCTGATCAGTTGTGATGCGTTCCGGTCCCAAGTGTATTGGGAGGCGGTGACGACCGCTGCTTTGCCGATTCTGTCGCGAAGTTCGGAGTCGCCAGCGATGAGCTGGAGTAATTTTGCCAGCTCATTCGCGTCGCTGGCATCTTCGAGAATGAATCCATCTTTTGCGTGGCTGATAATTTCGCTGACGCCGGCGTTTCGTGACGTGATTACGGGAAGCCCGCAAGCCATGGCTTCGAGGGGCGGCAATGAAAAAGCGTCTTCGAGGGACGGGCCTGCGTAGATGTCTGCGGCTGCATAATAGAATTCGACATCTGGCCGCGGGGGGAGGAACTGCACGCGATCATTGAGATTTGCGCGCCCGATCATCGTTCGATAGGGGGCAGGATCGTCTTTACCAACCGCGAGTATGCAGAAATTTGTTTGCGAAGAGAGTGCTACTGCCTCGATGAGGCAGCCCACGCCTTTATTTTTCCAGTCGTTGCCGATCAGGAGCACGGCGATTTGGTCGTCTCTGAGCCCTAGTGTCGCGCGTGCGGATCGCCGCATTACGCTTCGGATCTCGGGACGAAATCGTTGTGTGTCGCATCCGTGGTAGATCACGCTGCAATACTCTAGTTCGATGGAAATCGCGCTCGATCATTGCGGCAACTCTGTTCGAGGGGAAGATAAGCAGCGTTTCCGTTTGGGAATAAAAATGTCTTTCAAGAACAGCCGCAAGCCCGTAGTACAACTTTCGATGGATGAGCCGGGGCCAGTGGAGAACAGAATTCGAATTCAGCCGCAATTCCTGCTTCAGCCGGCTGCGCAATTCGCTAAAGAGTATGTGAACCGAGATGATGTTCGCGTCCGCACAGTTGATGCCCGGAGAATACACGAGCGATGGGGCCAAGTTCCGAAAGGCTTTGTCTCGCCATCGCACGAAATGATTTGCCGCGAAGAACCAAAGGTAGGAGAAGAATTCAGGTCCCGGGAGAGCTGGGACTCGGTGCCAGTTAATTCGCTCGATGTTTATGATCGTTGACGCTGGAGCTGTACAGATGAATTTCGTAGACGGCGGCTAGTCTCTCGAGTTGCTCCGCGAGGCATCTTTCCGTGCCGTGCTGGCGATCTACGGAGGGCGAGACAACAGCGATGCGCGGTTTATGATCCACGAGCGGGATTTGCGGCGATCTGTGGCGCCGGGATCTGAGAAATCAGCGACGGCAAGCGGAACAATATCCCCGTGAGAATCCAGAAGTACGCGTTGTTGACGTAGTTGTGGTACGGGGCGATTCCGCCGAATGTAAATGGCCCTAGAAGCAGGAATCCAAAGTAGAGAATGCTGAGAGCGATCGGAAACAAATACGTCTTCTTGAGGCTTCGCAAAACTTTATAGCCGGAGCGCAGGTAGCTGAACGAAAAAATCAGCCAGAGTACAGGCGCGATCACTCCCATTTCGAGAATCAGAGTGCCCCATCCGTTTTCGACGCCGATTGCGGGCGGCCGCTGCCCGATAAGAGCACTGACGTACTGCACTCCATTCGACGCGGTGCCGGTGCCATTTCCCCAAATCCAATTCGGCTGTTGGAATGTGTAAACGAAATTGTCGATCGGATAATCCCAAACTCGAAAAGAGAGTTCGTATGCGGAGCTGGAGGGAAAAAGCGTCTCAGAGTAAAACGCCCAACGCGCGCCCACTTCTTTCGGGAACAAGACGACCACTGTGATCAGCGCGATGCCGGCGAGTATCGCGCTCCTTTGCATAACGCCGATGAGCCGAAGGCTGGCACCCCGCTGCGAACCCCACAAGATTGCGAGCGAAAGAATCACGGCGTTTGAGATGTCATACACAAGCGCACCGCGCGATCCGCTCATGTATCCGCCAACGGCAATGAGAGGAATCGCGAGATATACGATGAGCTGGCCTCGGGTTCGCCGCAGCACCATGTAGGCCGCGGTACCCCAGCCGATGATAAACATCATCACCATGTAGGAGGCGAAACGCCCGTCGCTGACAAAAACGGAACTAGGGCGCGGTACGGACTGGTGGGTGATCGGCGAGTATCGTGTGAGATGCCCCAGCGCCTGTAGCTCAGGCGCGAGCGTGTGCGGATTTAGAAAATCCAGCCCGACAATCGCCTGAATTATCCCCAGGATCGCAATGACGCCGGCAATCGCCATATTCAATACAAGAAACTTCCGGAGCATTTCTTCGCTGTTGAGAAATGCGTATCCGATGTACATGAGGCCTGCATAATAGAAGTAAATTTTCAGGCCCAGAATGCCGTACAACACGCTGGGCGAATTCGGGTTGAAGATTTGAATCGTTGCCAGCCATATAAGGAACGTGAGCGACATCAGGAACGGCGGCTTGAAAACCTTCACCTGCTTACGCTTTGCGGCTACTAGAAACGCGACATAGGTGACGCCGACCAGAAAGTCTTTCGCAAAGAAAATGAGCATGTTGTTGCCCATGTATTTGCGGACGAGGTCTTCAAAAAGGAGCCAAACGAAAAAAATCAGGAAACCGTCGCGCCAACTTCCCAGAATGCGAAGCGTGACCGCCATGACCACGAACGCGATGCCTGAATACACCATTTCGCTGGCCGAACCGTTGACGATCCACTGCGTTACGACAAAGATCGCCCCGATACCGGCCAGCACCCACATACCGGACCGGGCGTGGCGTTCGGCCCGGAAATCTTCAAATGTGCGCTGAATAGCCATTCTATTTGCGTTCCAATACTACTATCTGAAGGATGATTTCCGTTATCTTGTTTGATTTCCGCCGGATGCTGAATCCGCGAGCGTCGGCCTTCGCGTCGTTTTCAACTTCAAGCCTCCAGGATTTTCTAATCGTTCTGACTCAGATTGACTGCGCAGAACGATACGCGCTGATTTATTCGCTCCACGCGCCCGCAGAGTTTCTCTGATCCAATATTCTGCGATAGAGCGCGACGTGCTCCGCTATCATCCGGTCCAGTCCAAAAAATTCCGCACGCACGCGTGCCTTCACTGCGTAATCATGAATGTTTGAGGGGTTCTCCAGCAGTCCTCGCAAGACCAGCGCTAACGCAGCAGAGTCACCAGGCTTGAATTTCAAACCCCCATCATCCACGACCTCGGCAAGTCCTCCTATGTCAGACACGACTACCAATCGACCGCGCGCCATCTGTTCCAAGGCAGCGAGTCCAAAAGTCTCCTCGCTGATTGTTGGTATGACGACGATCGAAACATGCTGTGTAGCGGCGAGAAAAGTATCTCCAGTGACGTGTCCGGTAAAGGTCGTACGAGCACTTAGACCGTGACTCTTGACTGCATCTTCGAGCGAAGCTCTTTGCGGACCATCACCGATAAATTTCAGCCGGAAATCGAATCCTTCCCTGACAAGATCGCTTGCCGCGTCGATGAGCGTGCCTAGCCCCTTTTCCGCGACAAGCCGTCCGATAAAACCGATCGTTAGCGGTCCCGATTGCGGCTCTTCTATCTCGCTATGGCTCGAGATCGGTGCGGGTGCAATGCCGTGATAAATCACCTGCGATCTCGGCATCGCCAGCCGCCGTGAGACATGCTCGGAAACTGCAACGTTGGCGCTGGCTCGATTGCTAAGCCATCGACGGATAAATGTCGACGTAAGCTTCCACGTGGCTGCCGCCCATCCGTGTTCCGATTTCTCGCAACGCAGACACTTTCCATAACTGCGCTGCATGAAATAACCTGGGCACACTTCTTTCATCGGCTGGCGGAGCAACAGTCCATTTGGACAGACCGCCTGATACCCGTGATGCTCGACGACAACTGGTTTCCGCAAGAGCCGCGCCATTGCCATCGGCGCGAGGCACGGTCCTGCAATGTGGATCAAATCCGATCGCCGGATCAGTCGCAGCAACAATGGGAGACTCGGTCGCCGCACGACGCGAAAATTCAGGCTTGAATCGTCGAATCCGTTTGCCGCGCAACGCGTCGCCACCGTGATTTCCATTGGAGCCGATGCAGTGGAATTGTCAGCGAGACCCTTCGCCAGCAACGTCACGTACGTTTCCACGCCGCCGACACTTGGCGCGAACGCGGTAGTGTAGATCAGTATGCGCATCGCGTCTTATTGCCCGGAGGATGCGAAACAAATTTACGAGAGGCCATTACCGTACGAAAAGCACGCCGATGCCTGAAGACTCCATCGGTGCCCCGTTTGTCGCGAGCGGAATCGAACCATTGCTGGCATCCGCGACAATTTCCTGGTGATTGTAGTTCTGCTTTATTTCGGACCAGAACTTGCTCACTCCCACGTTCCAGGTCCCGCTCCCATGCACGGCGATATCGTGAAACGCGATCATTCCGCCGCTGCGCACCAGTGTTGAATACATTTCAAAGTCGCGACGGACTCCTTCATAGCTGTGATCGCCATCAATGAAGGCGTAATCGAGCAGTTCATTTTTCAAAATCCGCTCGACATGTTGTTTTGTGCTCTGCAAGTGCGAGTCGGCACGAAGAAGGTACAAGCGCTGCTCGGCTTTCGGAAATCGACGATATAGCGGAATTTTGTTTCGCGGATAGCCCAGTCCTAATGAAGGTTGGGATGGTAAGTCCATACTAATTATTTTCGCTCCAGGAGGAGAAACCCTGCAGAGAAGGAGCAGCGTCCCTCCGAAGCGTGTGCCAATTTCCAAACTCAGCCGGGGGGCGGCGGTTGCCAGTAGCTTGGCAAACTCCGCGATTTCCGTGCGCACTTGAGCCATCATTATCGGGCCGGCTGCGCAATAATCTATCGTCTCCTCTGCTGTCCGCGGTTTACCGCGTAGGAGATCTCCGTAGCACTTCACATAGCGGGTCGCGCGTAGAAACTTACTGTACATAATGAGTTCGATATAGTGCAGCCGAAAGCGGATCCAGTTTGACCTTTCAATAATTGCTTGCAGATTCTATTCAGCGCAACCAGCCCAAAGTCGGGCTACAGACTGAAGCCAACTCTACGCCGAGCGCGATCACCCAATTGCATTTTGATTTCTCCGTATTCGCCACTGGCGGATACCTTCCATTCTTCCTTCCCAAACACGCGGGAGATTTCTCTCTTTCCCAAACCCATGGGTTATCAGGTCGAGCGCGAGCGATCCCGCCCCCCACGCTCCGCGCTCTCCGATCAGGAACCACCACGCAAGAAACACCGGGCGGCGCCACGCTGGAAGTTCCTTCAGCAGAACATACGTGTAGTTTCTGCAATACGTAAACAGCCTGTCTCCGGTACCTCGTACGCTGCTTCCGATCGGCCGTGGCGCCACGTGGTGGTAAACGAGCGCCCGCGGGTCAAACACAATTCTGAATCCGCGCTTCTTTGCCTGCAGGCACAAATCCAAACCGTACATCACTGCGTCATCGAAATTCAGTACCGCGTCAAACTCAAGCGCGGCCAGCAACTCACGCCGCCACATGCTGTTGCCTTCCATTACTGCGTCAACATCTTCGCCGATGGCGCCTTCGTAGGCCCCGATATTCCCCCACGATTTTCCGTACCAGGAAACGCGTCCAGGCTTGCCCTTCACGCGCGGTACAGGAGCATTCGGCACGAGCACGCGTCCTCCCGCGACACCGACACTCGTATCATCAAAGTGCGTCACCAGCGCGGCGAGCCATTCGGGAGTCACCTGAACATCGTCATCGAGCAACGCAACCAGATCGTGCGACGCGACGCTCGCACCCTTCTCCACAGGTGGCATGTGGCCCGGTGCTTCTACCCAAGCCGCGTTAATTGTCAGCTTCGCCGGGCAACTCGATCGAATCTTCTCGATCGCGCGTTCCGTCTCCTCGTCTCCTTGTCGCCCCACGATCAGAATTTCTTCGGGAAGCCGCGTGCCGCGCAGTATAGACTCGACGCATTCTGCCAACGGGGTTGGCCGACGATAAGTCGGGATGATCACACTGACAGGCATGTCACAAGATCGTTGTGATTTTCTCAACCGCTCTGAATTTGATGTGTCCGCGCCCGAGACTGTATCGTTCGTTTGTCCCGCGCGCCGCTATATCCTAGCTTACGGAAAGAGCGGGAAACACCGACGCATTCAATTGGTTCCAATTCCGAGGAAAATTTGAGCGAGTCACAAGCAGCGACTGATGAAACGATGACACAAAGGCTTCCAGCGGACTCGCTGCCTAATCTCTTGATTATCTGGAATTCTATTCCACACCGCGGCGCGGGAGCCGATCTGCTTATGCGGCGGATTTTTCAAGAATATCCGCGAGAAAAACTTTGGGGGCTGACAACGTCCGCGGCAGTGCGGAATTTTTCGCCGCGCGGAGGCGTTATTCCCGACGCTCATCTGTTCACCGCGCCGGATTTGGAAATCCACAAGCGGATACTCTGGCAGTTATCACGCGTTGTGAGCTGGCTCATGCTGCCGCTTGTGGTGTGGCGAGGGGTTCTGCTCGTTCGCCGGCTAAAAATCCAGGCCATTTTTGCAGTGCCGTGGCATCAGTTTTTTGCGGCGGCCTATCTTGTTCACCGGATTACCGGCGTCCCGCTCTACATCTACATCATGGACGATACACAGGGCGGAACTTCCGTCCCGTACTTTCGATCGCCGATGTATACCTATTTCATGCCTCGTGCGGTACACGCAGCGCGGCGGGTATGGTGCGTGAGCGAAGGAATGTGTGAAAGCATTCACGCAAGATTCGGCAAAATCGGAAGATTACTGCTGCCCACTTCGGAGGTGGCCGAGTTTCGCTCGCATGAGGATCGCGATTCTGACTCCAGCGGGTATTCGCTTCGTATTTTCTACACCGGAGCAATCTACGGGATGCAACTTGATGCTCTTCAACGTCTTTGCGGATCCTTCAAGATGGGCTCGGCCCCAAATTTTTAGCCTCGCAAATCAGCCTCACGCTGTATACCTCTGCTTCCGCGGATTACTTGCGGAAAGATTGGTCTCACTTTGGTCCAAAGACTCATGTCGACAGAGTGGAGCACGAGGAAATGCCGCGTACACTCGCGAAGGCGGACATCTTGTTTTTGCCGATGTCGTTTGAGCCGCGAATGAAGCACATGGTTTCGACTTCGATTCCGAGTAAGATTTCCGAGTATCTTGCCAGCGGCGTGCCAATCCTCGTGCACGGACCAGCGTATTGCAGCGCCGTTCGATATTGCCGCGAGTCCGAGTGCGGGCTCGTGGTCGATCAGCCTGACGATTCAGCTCTTCGCGATGCCTTGATCCGATTGGCCACTGACGCGGAGTTGCGCCAGCGTTTGTCCAGGAACGCTGTAGAGGCCGCACGAAAAAATCATGATGCGCCAATCGTTGTCGCCAATTTTCTGGGAGAGTTCCGCGAAAGCGTAAAGTAAATTCGCGGCCACCGCATGCCGACTAAGTGTCGCCGATTCGTTTCAAACGCTCGATTTGTTTTCCGGGAGTGATCCCAGCAGCTCTGTAGATTTCGCGCCGCTCCCGCGACAGTCGGGGCATTTGGCCAATGTATTTCGTCAGCACTTCCAATCGGTCACGGACCCGTGAGCCTTTCAGTCTCAGCGCATCTTTCGCGAGTCCACCGATGGAGTTTGCCCAGACTCGCATCAGGTAACTCGCGGGTAGCAGCTTGGTGGAAATGAATAATCTACCCGTGAGCGTTCCGCGAAAACGAAACCGAGATCCTTCGGTGGAGCGCGTGGATTGTCCTACTCGGTGCCAGCAAATCGCGTTTGGTTCGAACATTGTCTTCCATCCGCGAAGCCATGCCCGCCAGCAGAGTTCGGTGTCCTCAGCGCCTACCGGGAGTCGCTCGTCATAGCCGCCAAGCATTTCAAAATAAGTTTTGCGCGCGAACATATTCGCTGCTGAGGACATCAGCACTGGGCGTGCGGCCGCGGTTTCGAATTGATGAAGGAAGAGGCCGGGCGCAAGTTCATCATCGAATTCACCGGATCGCGCCGTGGCGAGCGACGTTGCCAGATGGACTTTTCGTTCGCCGTTCCAATCGAATTGCATCGCGTCCACGGAAAAAATCGTCGAATCCCGCGACATCGTGTCGGCCATCCGTTCCACGAAATCTGCCGAGAAACGCATGTCGTTGTTCAAGAAAAGCACGTATTCGCCCTGCGCCGCTTTTGCGCCGCGATTTAGCGCGCCTGCCAAGCCATAATTGCGATCGAGACCCAACCACTTCGCGCCGCAAGATTTCGCAACGGATTCGGATTCATCCGACGAAGCATTGTCTGCAACCAGGATTTCGAGCGGTGAATACGTTTGCGCTGTAAGTGAGGGCAAACAAACTTCGAGGTCTTTCGCGCCATTCCAATTCGCGACGATTGCTGTCACTAGCGGTTGTGCTGTCATGTTGCGCAGCGAGAATGCATCTCTACGAGGCTGGCTGGCGGCGCGCCTGTTTCGGTTTCGGTACCCAGCTTGGCGGCAAGTTTTTTGTCAGCTCGATATTTTCGAAAACCACAGGCTGCATTGGCCCGTGCTGCTTCACCCAATCGGCCATGCGCTGAATGCCGTCGTGCAAATCCACCGGAGTTGGAGGATCGAATATGTTCCGCACTTTTGCGTGATCAGAAAACGCGTGCACCACTTCATTTCGCGGCGCCAAATGCGTGACGCGGCATTCGCTTCCAAACGATTTCGCAATTTGATCCGCCAGCTTCAACACGGTGTACGGAGTATCCGCGCCAATGTTAAACACCTGGTTCCTGGCGGCGGGATTTTCTGGCGACTTCGCGATGATCGGAGCGACATCATCGATGTAAGAAAACGCGCGCGTTTGCAAACCATCCCCAAAGATTGTCATGGGCTGCCGCTTGCAACGTCTGGTTCATAAAAATACCGATCACGTTTCTATATTTGTCAGCGATGTTTTGGCGCTCGCCGTAAACATTATGGGGACGGAACACGATGTAATCGAGTCCGAACATTTCGTGAGCGGACCGGAGATCCAATTCGACAGCGTATTTTGATATTCCGTAGGGATCTTCCGGATTCGGTTCCATATCCTCGCGCATCGGAAGTTGATTTTTTCCGTAGACGGCAATTGAGGAAGCAAACACGAAGCAATTCGTTTCATGCTTCACGGCCTGATTGATCAAATTGATGCTCGCCAGCAGATTTACTGTGTAATTGAAACGGCGAATGAAGTGAGACAGCCCTTCCGCTGCGTAAGCCGCGAGGTGATAGACGTAATCGAAGCGTCCGTTTTTCCAGAGCGATTCGACAAAATCGTTTTGCGCGAGATCGCCCTTGATCCAAGTCGTCCCCTTAGGGACGTTTTCTTCATAGCCGCCTGAGAGATCATCTACAGCTACTACATCCATCCCAAGTTTTAGACACTGGTCAGCGACATGCGATCCAATAAAACCTGCGGCGCCGGTGACTAACGCTCTTTTCTTCAACTTGATTGCTCCTCAAACGCTTTCATGTCGATTGTCCTAATGGCATCCACACGTTCGCGGAGTGCATCCGCAGCTTCCGCCTGAGCTTACATTGTTGCTGCCGCCGTTCGAGGATTTTGTCGAGGCGCTGAAGACCGATAGTTGAATCGTCTTCCGCGAACTCGCGCATTTCGGGCACGCGATTTCTTGCGTCTTGCTCATCACCAGCTTTTCGTACTGCGCTCCGCATTCATCGCAGAGATATTCGTAGATCGGCATGGTTCCAGTTTACTCCAATCCGCGCTCAAATTCCGCTTCGCAACACTCCTTACAAAAACAACCGGCTCCGATTGAGTCGGAGCCGGTCGCAAAACATTTCGAATTGAATGCAGCCTAGTCTCCAGCTACCGGCTCGGCCAACGGCGCTTTCTCTGCGGGTACTGCGTGACCATTTCCGTTCGAGTGTCCGTTGCCATTGCCGTTGTTCGTGCCCGCAACCAACACGCCGCTAATCATTACTGGCGCTGGAGTTCCGGGACGCGCTGCCTTCAACGTATCGATGGAGCCGATTTGAACGACTTCCTGCACCGGCTTCTTCAGAACGAGCTCTTCGTAGATCGCGCGAACTTTCGCCGCTTCCTGCCATGCTTCCTTGCGGCGAATGCGATCTTCCTGCGCTGCGGTGGTCGGAACATCATCTTCATCCTTCGCACGCACGCGCGCGGCGTCTTCCGCGTCGATCTTCAGATTGTGTTCGTAGGTGTCGAGGTCTACCTTTTTGCCGCGAGCATAAATGTCGTGTTTGCCGTGCGTCTTGTACCACGCAGCGACGGTGGAATTCTTGTACATGTTTTCCAGAATTTTGCGCCAGCCGATTCCGGTGTTGTACGCGCAGAAGGAAATTTCGCCCTGCTGGGTCGCGTACGGAATGATGCACATTTCTGTGCGGCGGAAATCGTAGTTGAACAAATCCTGGAACCACATGCCCGCGATAAAGAGGAAGTTCCACTGGTCGCCTTCGCGGCGCTTAATGGCATCTTCCTTGGTGCGGTCTGGGCTGGTGCGTCCGTACTTCACTTCTGATTTCTTGGTAAGCGCCCAGGTCTTGTCGAATTTCCGCCAGAGGTCCACAAGCGCCAAACTCTTCGGCGCTTGGAATGGACGGTAATTCTTCAGCAGCGCCATGGCCGCCATGAAGTTTGAGAAATTCTTGCTGCGGTTTGCGTCGGTGATCGCGGTGAAATCCTTAATGAGCTGGGGTGCATCGAGGAAACGCGGAACCGGCGCCCATTCTTTGGTTTCTTTATTGATCATGACCGCGGTGCCCACGCCGCAATTCGGGTGGCAGCCGCAGCTCAACGAACCCCACTGCGAATCGGGGCCGTGGACCATGTCCGAAAATCCGGCGAAAGTGCTGATCGTCGAAATCGGGAACCAGTCGCGCGTTGGCTCGATCTTTCCCACCTGCTTGCTAACGTCTTGCGCAAGATGGGAGAGCGTGTAGCGCTGTTTCATACGCCGCTCGGGAGTGATTTCCTCGTCGCGGCCTGTGAATGAAACCGGTTGGAACGATACGAAAGAGATTTTCTTCGGGTTATCCATCGCGAATTTCACGATGGCGCCCACTTGATCGTTGTTCACGCTGTTGACGATCGTCACCACCAGCACGATTTCGATTCCCGCTTCGTGCATGTTTTCGATCGCGCGGAGCTTCACGTCAAACAGGTTGCCCACTTGGCGGTGGCTGTTCGCGTCGTTGCCGATGCCGTCGAATTGCAGGTACGCATAGCGCATGCCCGCTTCGAAAGCCTTGCGGCTGAATTCCTTGCTCTTCGCGAACTCAATTCCGTTGGTCGCCGCCTGCACGCTGTTGTAGCCAATCTTGCGCGCATAACGCACCGCGTCCAAAAAGTACGGATGCATCGTCGGTTCGCCGCCGGAGAACTGCACGGACATCTGGCGGCGTGGCTTGATTCTCAGGGCGTTGTCGAGGATTTCTTGAATCTCGTCCCACGAAAGCTCGTGGACATATCCCACTTGGTTCGCGTCCATGAAGCAGGGATCGCACATCATGTTGCAACGGTTCGTGAGGTCCACAGTGAGGACCGAGCCACGTCCATAGCGGACGGTGCTGGAGCCGTGCCGGTGCAAGTCTTCGTCGTTGTGCGCGGGAATGTCACGGCCGGGGAAATTCTTCTCAATCCAAGAAAGGAACTTGGAGTCAACGGCCATTAGGTCTTCGTATTTTCCGTGGATGGGGCATTCTTTCACCATCCAGACTTCGCCGTTCCGTTCGATAATCTTGGCTTTAATTTCGCCGACCTTTTCGCTGACAAGGTCGCGCCAATCTTTGTTGCCATTCAAAATCAGGTCGCGGGCTTCTTTAACGCACCCGGGACAAAGCGAATCCGTTTCGCGCGGCCAGCCGAGTGTCGGCTTGCTCTTCTCCCAAGACTTCAACAGTGGTTTATCCGACCATGCCGGAGTAAACGACGGATTCGGATTCTTCTTATTGAAGTGCTGAAACGTGTTGAACGTGACTGCTGCCGCCTTGCAAACCACATAGTCGACAGTCTTCAAAGCCTTGATGCCAAATCTGCGTGGCATATCTTCTCCTCAGTTTTTCGAACCGATCTCAGAACCGATTCCGGCGCGTCTCTGCGCGCGTACGTCCCCTGTGATGCGTGAAATTATCACGCGAACGAAGCGGAAGTCTACTAAGTCTTCCCCCTATATAGCTTTACAGGCAACTAGGAGGGCGTCTACCCGATTCCGGCTAACGGGAGAAATGGATGGTCCAACGGCGACTCCCGTCATTAAATGGCAGCTATCGCAATCGGCCGTTTTGGCATCAAGGAGTTACCCTTAAGCCGCATTGTCTCAATAACTTGCCGCATATTTCTGTTTCCCGGGACAAGGTGAATTAAGCTTCCATTACATTGAGCGTCGGCTGTAACACGGCTGTAGCAAAATGTGCCAGCAGCGGGGCGCCCTCATCAAGTTGCAGCCATCTCACCGCGCAGTGATCCTTCAAGTATTTTGCTACACGCGGCTCGGGGATTCCCAGATAGCTCGCTAGCAATGTGCGGATGTTTCCGCCCTCGCGCGTGCGTCCGCTGCGCAACAAGTTGCCGGCTCCGATACGCAAGGTCTGGCACGCCTCCACATAATAGTTGTCGATCAGATCGCTGTCTGAAAGCAGAAAAACTCCAGGACCTGCGGGCGCGCCAATCGTATCTTCCAGCGAGTGAGCTGGTGATGCGACCAGTCTCCTCAGTTGAGACTCCAGCTTTGCGAGACGCGAAGCTAGCGCCGGCTCTGCCGTCCGCAGCCTCGCTTCGTCCGCTCTGCGTTGCCGCTCTTGATATGCGGCGGGGCCAATTCGTGTGGCGTCTTGAACTTCATCCTGGGCTTGTAGCGGTGGGGCGACCACTTTCACTGGGCGCGAACCTCGCTGAGGTCTGGCATCGCCATGACGCCCGCGCTGATGCGGTGTCGCCCTGCCTTCCGGGCGAACTGCCTCAACTTCGAATGTGACCGCCGCTGCGGTTTCGGATTCGTGCGGAAGTGGAGCTATCACCTCGGGTGCCGACGGGCGAGCGTGGCTCGGCCGGGGTGTTGCACCAGCGGCTGGTGCCTTCGCTCCTGCTGCTTCGCGGCGCTTGCGGTGACGGACTCCACCGCGACGCCCGCGGCGTCGCCGCTTCTTTTCCGCATCCACTACCGTTTGTGCGCCGATCGCGGGAATGGTATCGAGTTCTTCAGAAGTTTCCACGTCTACGATGTGCGACTCCTGCGTTGAGGCGTCAGGCTCGGCTATCGCCTCGGCGACCTCTGTCATCTCTGCGCCCGCCGAAGCTTCCGCCATCCCGTGATGGCTGCTCCGAATCTGCCGCCCACCGGGCTCTTGCTCAAGCTCTTCAGCTTCGGCCGCAGGCAGCGGCACCGTCACGCCAAGTCGAGTGAGTGCTTCCTGCGCTTTTACTTTCCATTGCGCCCGCCGGAACCTGCTCGCTGCGGTTGTGTACCACTGGGCTGCGTCGGCGTGGCTGCCGTTTTTCTCGTGAAATTGTGCCAGCTCAAACGCAACCATCGCGTCGCGCGAACTGTTGTACAGATCGGCCAGCGCAGTTGCGGGATCTTTGCTCGTTCTCGCTTTACGAATACTGCCTTGTATCCTTCGCCAATCCGCCATGGCCCGCATTCTAGTCCCGTTCCCCGTAATTGCCAATTAACTGCGCAGCGAAAAGGCCCATCCATGTGGATAAAGGGGGATGTATGGGCCGTTGGCTGGCTCCGCGCGCGCAGAAAATACACCATGGTTTATATAAAGTGATGAAACTGCAGGCTTTACATAGTACTATGCATTGTAAGTAATTCATTTGACTCAACTTGACGCGAAAAAGGGGCTCTAAAAGGCTGGTTTTTTGCGATTTCGATGTTACTCCCAGTACTGCTATACCCCGGCATTGCGGGGCGAGAGAGCCGTTTTGATGGTTGGGAGCGCTGATTGGGAGAGTCATTGGCACGATGCGACATCTCGGCCGCGGTGAGGATGCGGCTGCGAGCTTCAGAGTAGTTTACCAAGATGTATATAATTATCAATATTATTGTGCCGGTGGCGGACATATACGGTGACGGGCATCCTGCGCGTTTAACGATACGCAACTTTTTGTGATTTTGCGGGATGCGTATGTTATTAGAGATGTACCTTAACTATGCGACTAGCAGGGATCGCGAGTGTCCCGCTGGCATGAGTTCTCTGCTGTGCTCTTTGAAAGATCTTGTTCGGGAGGATTGCGATGCGAAAGGTCCCCTCGGTCCCGACTTCCACTCTAGTTGCGTTGTGCTTGTTGCTTTCGGTGAATTCCGTGCTGGCGGAGCAGAAGCCGGCCGTCGCGGTTGGAGTGGTGATGAGTAGCCACGGCGGACAGGTGAGCCAGATTACGGCGCAAAACGGCAGCTCACTTTTTGTCGGCGACACTTTGAATACCGACTCGACTGGCTCGCTGATCGTGCGCTTCGGTGCGTCATTAGTGATGCTGGATTCAAGCACTGTGGTGAAGGTGAATAGAGCAAAAAACGGAATCGCCTTGATCTTGCAGCATGGGAAGTTGGGCTTTTCTACCGTCGGTTCGCCAATCGAACTGCAAGCACTTGGAGTGATCGTTCACCCTAGAGAAGATGCTTCCAGGCAACTTCTAATTGTGGGTCCCTGTGAGTTTCAGATTGGCAGCACAAGAGGCAGTCTGAATGTAGATATCGATGGCGTAGACAAAACCGTCACCGAATCCACGGCCTACGATGTGACGCTAGATAACTCGCAGACCAATTCCGCGGGAGCGGGCCGCGACAAACGGCTGGCGACCTGGATAGTTATCGCCGGAATTGCACTGGCGACAGCGTACGTTTCGTGGGTTGCGTTTTTGAGCCGAAGTAAGTTTACGAACTGAATCAAAAATCGCCGAAACTTTGGGTGGTCTTCGCACGCGGCTTATCCTTCCTAACTTACACAAAAATAAAGGATGTAACGTTACGGTGCCTGGTGAGACTTGGAACCGATTCATTCTTTGTTGCACTCTCATCGCAGTAGGGGTGGCGTCTGCAAGCACCCCATAAGTGGCACAAATCGCCGACGATCCATTATTTCAATGATGAATAAAGACTCTCAACCAGACGCTCAGGCCGATTGGCAATCGAACGCGCGGCGCCAATTTTCTCGCCGCAACTTCCTGTGCCAACTGGCATGCGTGCCAGCGTTGATGCCGCATCCGCTAGCGCTACTGAAAGGACTGGCGAATGGCACTCGCACTTCGCGCTTGCCCGAAGCGCTGGCGCGGTTTCCTGTCTCGCCGCTGTTTGATTATGAGGAACTCCTCGAGCTCTACCGAACGGATACACCTTCGGCTGCGCTCGTCAACAAACTCTCGCACCTGCTTACGAGACCTTTCGTTTCCAACCGAGCTTCAGAGTCTGGGCAGCGCCCACTCATGCCCGAGTCAGCAGAACTCGGCAACTTCTTGCGAGTAGCTCAGTGGAACATTAACCGCGGGCTCGAGTTTGACGCCATTCGTCTGGCGTTTTCCGAACCCGGCGAATTTGTTGAGTTTATCGGCGCTAGGCGTCCAACGATGGATGGCCGCGACATCTCGCGAATCCGCAAACAGGCTGAAATTCTGCGCGACGCGGATGTGATCGTTCTGAACGAAGTGGATTGGGGTGTAAACCGCACGAGCTTCCGTAACATCGCCGCCGAATTGGCTGCCGATCTGAATATGAATTTCGCGTACGGCGTGGAATTCGTGGAAGTTGACCCGGTGACGATGGGGCTTGGACGGGGGAATGATTCGCCCGGCAGCTTTCGAAACACGCGTCACAAGCAAGTAACATGTTCGGCGGACCCGACTCGCTACCTCGGCCTGCACGGGAACGCGATTCTCAGCCGCTACCCACTGCAAAATGTGCGGTCGGTGCCATTCTCCGTTCAAGGATACGATTGGTACGCCGACGAAAAAAATGCTTCGTTCGCCCACAAAGCGGAATCCGCGCTGAGTTTTGTCGCGTTCGACGAACACCTCACTCGCCAAGTTCGCCGCGGCGGTCGCATGATGCTGCTCGCCGATATCGTCGATCCCGCGCTTCCATCGGGTAAAGTTACCGTCGTCGCGACTCACCTTGAAGACCTTGCGCCAGCGCAAATTCGCCGGCGACAGATGGGATTGCTGCTGAACGCGATCAAAAATATCGAAAATCCTGTGATCGTCGCCGGCGACATGAATACGTCCACGCACAATGGATTGCCGATGAGTTTCACGCGAGTGATTAAGGAACGCATCAGCAGCGCGGAATGGTGGGCCGAGCACGGCGTTTCGCAAGCTATTGAGCAGGCTACGCCATTTGGATGGATTTATGGACTTTCCGCGGGAGTCGCGGGTTTCGCGCATCAGATTCACGATCCCACCACGGCCGGCATTCCGCTGATCTGCGACAACCCGGAGCAGAAGTTTTTCAGCACCCTCGAAGAATTTCGGTTCGCGGATGGCGGCTGCTTTGATTTCCGCGGCGATGCGCGGCATTCATTAAACAATCGCGCGGGAAGACTTGCAAATTCAAACGAGCGCGCTCGAAAGGGATTCGTGCCGACGCAAGAGTTACAGCGGACTTACGGCCCCATCGGAACTTACAAATTGGATTGGATTTTCGTGCGGCCGGCGGCGCTGACGAAACCCTGCGATGCGGAGCAATCTTACCGGTTCTCTCCGCACTTCGGACGAACACTTCGCGAGCTAAATCACAGTTTGCCGGGACGGATATCGGATCACAGTCCGATTACTGTGGACCTTCCGCTTGATGAGCCTCGCGGGTGACGAGCTTTTCTGCTCCTGTTAGTAATTAACGAGGCGCGCGAACGCCTAATTCGATAGAATCCCGCAACGAAAAGCTATGCTTGGCGAAATGATTTTCGGCACGCTGCATGGATGGCGCGTTTGCGGGCGAGTTTCTGTTTTCTTCATCGTATTGGGCTCGATTGTATTTGGAGTGTCGCCTTCTTTTGGCGCAACTCGGGAGCCTGTTGATCCGCCGCCAACGGTGGTGTTTTGGGAAAACAATTTCCCCGCCGCGGATACATCTGCTCCTAGCCGAACACAGCTCGAGGCGCTGATTCCAGACGCTAAATTTTCTGACGATGACGAACTGCAGAAATCTCTCGCTCTAGAAACTACGCGGCTCCTTGTGCTTCCTTACGGATCGGTATTTCCGGAAGATGCGGCGAGTGCGATTCACAGTTTTCTCGAGCGCGGCGGAAATCTGCTCGTGCTCGGCGGACGGCCATTCACTCGCCCTGCATATAAAGGAAGTGCTGGATGGCAATTGCGCGACGCGAATCAAAGTTACGCGCGCGAACTTTTTCTGAATGACTATCAGCAGACGCCTGGTTCGGCGGACCTGACTTTCACGCCGAATCCGGATTTTTCCTTTCTGCATATTCCGGCGTTTTCGTGGAAGCGGGCGTGGAGCGCGACGGTACGGATGAGCGACGAAGCGCTTTATCCCCGAGAAGGTAGCGCGGGCACGATTGATGCGCGGTTGGATACGCTCGCGTGGGGCATTTCCAACGAACGCAAGCTTTCTGCGCCGCTGATCGAACTCGATCATTTGCAAAATCAGTTTACGGGCGGGAGATGGATTCTGTTGAACGCGGAACTTGGCGCGGATTTTTGGAGTGGCGATGCGGCACGCCAGCTTATTCCGCAACTCGTGCACCGCGCCGCGGCAGGCGCCGAAGAATTTCGCGCCGAACCAATCTGGCCAGTTTTTCTGGCTGGCGAACCGACGACTTTGAAGATTCATTGGAATCATTTCGGCGCGAATCCTGGGCCGATCAGGGTGGAATGGAATTGTTCGCTTACACATAACGCGCAAATCGCTCCAGCAAATGACTCGTGCTCGACCGCGCGCGACAAATCTTCTGCGAGTCCGGCAGCTTCACTCGAATGGACCCCCGCCAGTTTTCCATTCGACGCGCAGGTTGTTCTGCCGGCCGCCACGCTTCCTGGCCTGCGCACATTCGATTTGCGGCTGTACGAAAACAATGAACTTGTCGCCACAACTCACACGGGTTTCTGGCTCGACGATCCCCGATATCTGCGCGACGCCGGAAAAATATCAACGAACGGCGACTACTTCACGCTCGACGGCAAGCCGATGCTCGTCGCGGGCACAAGCTACATGGCCAGCGACGTTCAGCGGCAATTTCTGATGCGTCCGAATCCCTACGTTTGGGATCGCGACATGGCGGAAATTCAGCGCGCCGGGCTCAACACGATCCGCACGGGATGGTGGTCGGGCTGGGACCAAGTGATGAAAGATGGCGAAGTGCGCGAAGATGCGCTCCGCTCCATCGAAGCATTTCTGATGACCGCTCGCGCGCACAACCTTGCCGTGCAATTTACTTTCTTCGCGTTCACTCCTGATGTCTTTGCTGGCGCGAATCCTTACCTTGATCCGATGGCGATTGAGAGGCAGAAACAATTGGTCACCGCAGTCGTGCAGCGGTTCCGCGACGTTCCTTTTCTCTCTTGGGATTTGATTAACGAGCCCAGCTTTTCCAATCCGCAGAAAAATTGGCAGACTCGGCCAAACAACGATCGCTTCGAAATGCACGCGTGGAATAATTGGCTAGCTAAAAAATACGACAGCCGCAGCGCGCTTGCTGAGGCATGGCACTCACCTATCGTTCCCGATGCAGATTCTGTCGCGCTACCCACTGAATCTGAATTTTCTTCCGGCGCTGCGTACGAAGCATGGCCCGCCAATAATTCTCTGCGTGAAATGGATTACATGTTGTTCGCGCAGGACGCATTTCGCGACTGGGCGCAAACTATGCGCGACGCGATCCGCGCCACAGGCAGCAAGCAACTTGTGACCATCGGCCAGGACGAGGGCGGCGGCGAAGATCGGCCTTCACCAGCGTTCTTCGGCTCTGCGCTCGATTTCACCACCACCCATACTTGGTGGGCACATGACGCGCTGCTATGGGATTCGCTGGTTGCAAAAAATCCGGGGAAGCCGATGCTTGTTCAAGAAACCGGAGTGAGCCATGAAGTACGAATTGATGGCAGCGCACATCGCTCGCTTGATGAAGAAGCGGCTCTCTTCTCGCGAAAGCTCGCGTTTGGAGCGGGCGCGGGAGCTGGTGCGATCGAATGGCTTTGGAATGTGAACGCTTACATGCGCGACGATCGCGAAGCCACCATCGGCGCGATCCGCCCAGACGGCACGGAGAAACCCGAAGCCGAGGTGCTGCGCCGGTTCGCGCAGTTTGCGATTGCTGCCGCACCGTATCTTGCTGCCGCGGAACCGCCGCAAGTCGCGATCATGACTTCGCAAGCTTTGCAATATTCGCCGCTGGGAAATCTTGCGCATGAGGCGCAGCAAAAATCCGTTCGCGCCATAAATTATATTTGTGGCGTGCCAGCTGAAGTGATTCCCGAAAATCTCGCGGCCACGATGCTGGCGGCCTCGGCGGCTGAGCGGCCGAAACTCGTGGTCCTTCCATCGCCGCAAGCGCATAGCCCCGCTGCGTGGCAAGCGCTGCTTGAATATGTAGCGGGTGGTGGCAATCTTTTAATTTCTGGATCGATCGAACGCGATGCGCATTGGCGCATTACTCAGCGGCTCGCCGCGCTCGGCGTTCCTGCTGAACCTTCGTCGCTTCTCCTTCGTGGGGCCACGCAACAACTTGGAACCGATTCCATTTCGCTGAGCTTTGGTTCACAGGCGCAGCAAGGCGCCGAATATTTGCATTTCTCAGATGGCGCCACATTCCATCAAATCGCAAAGGGCAATGGCCACATTTTTGTCGCGAGTTATCCAATCGAGCTCGCCGACGGTCTCGACAGCGCCGCCAAACTCTATTCCTGGGCACTGACGCAATCTGGAATACGCTCGCCTTTTGACGGCCGCGTCCCACCGGGAATTCTCGTCCGTCCTACCGTGTTGAACGATAGCGTCCTCTACCTCATCGTCTCCGAATCCGCGAACGCCGAATCGCTCGATCTGCGCGACCACGCCACCGGCGCGCAGATCCGACTCGATCTTCCGCCAGGTTCCTCACGGCTGATTCTTCTCGACAAGAAATCCGGCAGATCGCTCGCGCAATTCAACAATTAATTGTATTTTGTGAAATTCGGAAAAGTTTTTCTGATCGTGAAAAATCGAGGCTGAAATTCTTGGCTGGCTGCTACTGTTTCTTTTCGAAATCAGCGAGTTTCTTATCCAGATCGGCCAGAGCGCGATTCAATTGTTCGCGATGGCGTTCGTTTTCGGTGACTTCAAGCTGCCGGTGAACATTTGTGCGCGCAAGGTTGATCAATGCGCGCTCGCGCTCCACCGCTAATTTTTCAGCGCTTGTTTGAACTGGCTTGGGAGATGACGACTCGCGTTGCGCGGAGTCCACCTGATCTTCCACCGATTTACTTTCCCACCCTCGAGCCACGACAACAGTATAGGTGCCAGCGCACTCGAAAGCCATTCGCACAATTCGGCGAGTGCGCCATCCAATACTGTGTGCAGCCCGGGATGTAAAACTTTTTGGATTTACGATTTAGTGCGCGGCGCCCTCAAGTGCGCTTGAAGCCGCATCAATTGCAGCCGCTTCTTTCATCAGCACGCTGGCAACAATGCCGATTTGTTCTTCGGTGAGTTGCCAGTTTTTCTGTTCAATCGCTTCACGCACTGCGGGAATCGTCTTCACTCCGTAGCCCGTATAGAAACCGGGCGCGTAAAGCTGGTGCTTGAACCACGGCCGCCCGGGCAATCCTTTGTCGCTCGTGAGCGATCGTTCGCACATGTAGAGTTTTTGGTTCACGCCAGCGAGTGACGCGTGCGCGAGCGCTGCGCCTCCGTTTTGCATCGCCTGCGAATGCGCGTGTGAGTAACGCTCCGCCGCGCGAGTAAGCGCATCCACCGAGTTTTTCAGCGGCGCGAAATTCACGTATGGCGGCAGTTCTTCGCGCTTCGGTGGCACGTACGTCTCCGTGGGATCGGAAGCATTCGTCAGCGTTCCGTCCTCGATTTCGCGGTTCTGTTCGCGCACGTCTTCGCGTTTCCCTTGCGCTAACGATTCCAATTCTCCTTCATATTTCTTTACAGTCGAAGCCAATGTCGTGAAATCGTATGGCAACAAATCCGCATCCGCCATGCGCATCACCGCTGTGCCCATCGTTTGCGATTCCGCTTTCCCGTACAAGAATCCGGGATCGTCAAAATGAGTGAACCAGTAAAAATCATCGTAAATCGAATGGTAGATTCCGCCGCCCGCTTCGCCGCCGTACGCCATCGCGGCTGTGGAGACCCCGAGGAAATCCAGAAACACAGTGAAATCGGAACCGGAGCCCATCGCGCCGATCGGCATGTTTTGCTCTGCGCGAATTTCTTCTTTTTCCTTTGTTGAATCGGCGTTCGCGATTCGCGCCATTTGCGTTCGCTTCCACACCGGCATGTTTTTTTCCGGATCGGTGATGCTGCGCGCAACATCATTCAGAAACGGCTCCAGCGAATGCGATCCAAACATTCCGATAAATCCGCGGCTATTGTTATCCGAGTTGAAATAAACTACGGCGTGCTTTTTCAATTCGTCCGCGTGAGTTTCGGCCCATTCGGTGGAGCCGAGCAAGTCCCGGCTCTTCGCCGTCCCACGCGCAATAAATAATTGTGCGCTTCGGCTTCCATCCCTGCTTCACCAAATCGCCCATCGCGCGCGCTTCTTCCAATTCGCCACGAGCCGGAAATCGGATCGTCCGCGCCATTCACCCAGGCGTCGTGATGATTTCCGCGAATGATCCACTGATCCGCTTCGGATGATGCCCGGAAGTTTCGCGATCACGTCATACATCGTCTTCATATCCCAATTCGATTTCACTTTCAGATGAACCTTCGCGGGGCCGGGGCCGATGCGATAAGTCATCGGCAATGCGCCGCGCCAAGCCGTAGGAGCCACCGGGCCCGCAATGCTTCGAGCAGAGGTTGCGCGTCCGCGTAAGAAATTGGAAGCACGGGAATTTTCGTGAGCGTCGGCGCATCCTTTATAGCGAGACGCTTTGCATCAGGAGTCGCGCCAACTCCGGGCGTGAGCGGATCGCCGGGATACAGCGGCATATCCGCGACGCTGCCGCGCTGCACGCCATCCTTCGGACGATACGGGCCCTTCGGGAAAAACTGCGCCTTCGTAATATCCGTCGTCGCGCGGATCGGAATAAATAATGCAGCCGACTGCGCCATGTTCGTGCCGCAACTTTCGGCTTGATGCCGCGCCAGGTCGGCCGTAACGCGCAATCACAATCGCGCCCTTCACCGAAATTCCGCGGCGATCGAGTTCCTCATAATCGGCGGGCGCGCCGTAATTCACATAAACAAGCGGCGCGGTCACGTCGCCATCAATCGAGTAAGCGTTGTAGCTGGGCAATTGTTCCGATTGCTGATTCGAAGTGGGGTCCGCGGGACGCGGCGGCTCTTGCAGCTTGGCCACGAATTTCGTCGGCCCGCCAGTTCCACCGCGCGCTCTTTCGGCGTCGGAAAAAGTACGCTGAAAGTTTCGATGTTCGCGTCCCAGCCATAACTTTTGAATTGCGCAGCAGCCACTTCGGCGTTGTCCTTGTCATAAGGCGAGCCGACGTGGTGAGGACGCGCGGTAAAGATGCTGCATCGCGTCGCGCATATTATTCGGCAACGGCATGGCGCGGAATTTTTGTTCCCATTGAACTTCGGCGCGCGCGTCGTCCGGCGCGAAACCATCCATAGTGGACTGCCGCTCCTGCGTGAGCGCCGGAAGCGCCAACATGCGAGGGGCACAACAATTAATCCGAGAAAGCGCCGCATAGCATTTCCTCCGCGTATTCTCTGAACGCTTGCGAAAATCCTGATCGGCGCGATCAGATTCGCACTTCAATTATTTTTCGGAACGCGCGATTATATATATGGGCGGTTGCAGTTGCGCCAACATTCTTTGCGCAGCGCGACATTTCTCGGTGGAAGCCGGCTCTGTTAGCATGCACGCGCGATACTTTGAAAAAACGCAAAAGCATGCGAGACAACCTGAAACGCGAGCTGGCTCCAGAAGAATTCGATTTCATGCGCGGACTCTAGCGATCGCCACGATCGCTGGCACTGCGGCGAAAGCCTCGATGCATTCGCGCCTGCGCCAGACGCCGCATCCGCAAACCAACTCCGGCGGAACGTCGTGGCAATTCACGGTCTCAGGTGATTCGCGAAACTGCGGCGACGTGGTGATGCCTGCAATTGCCGCCGACGCGCTAAAGCATCAGCCGTCTTTTTATTGGCATCTCGGCGATTTCCGCGCCACCTACACTTTCGACGAGGATATTCTCCACCAGCCACAATTGCTCGGCGGCCGCCGACAATTTACTCGTACGAATATTTTGCGTGGCAGGATTTCATGGAGCATCAACTCGTTCCGTTCGGCAAACTTCCCGTTTTCCTGGGAATTGGCAATCACGAAACCATCGCGCCGAAAACTCGCGAGGAATTGATCACGCAATTCGCGGACTGGCTGGAGCTCCCGCGCTCCGCGCTCAGCGCCTTCACGATAATCCGCGCGATCATCTGTTGCATACTTACAATCACTGGCGCGAGCACAACGTGGATTTCATCAATATGGATAACGCGACAGACGATCAGTTTGACTCCGCGCAATGGAATGGTTTGAACACGTTCTGGCGCGGGACCTGGCCGATCCGGATTCGCGACGGTCGTCGTCGGCATGCATGGCGCGCTTCCCGACAGCATTTCCGAAGATCACAGCATGAGCCAATCCCCGCAAGGCACGCAAAGCGGCCGGCAGGTTTATCAGGAATTATTGAAGGCGCAGGCAAAAGGCCAAACACATTTATCTCCTGGCCAGCCATTCGCATTTTTACATGGCGAATATTTTCAACACGGAATACGTTCATCAGCATGGCGGCGTGTTGCCCGGATGGATTATCGGAACGGCCGGCGCGTTGCGATATCCGCTGCCGCCAGAATCGAAAATGGCAAGCGCCGCGCAGACGAACGTGTACGGATATCTTCTGGCGAATGTAAAAGCGGACGGCTCAATCGATTTTCGATTTTCAGAAATTGGAAGAAAGAGATATTCCCACCGCTGTAGTCGAACGCTACAAACCGAAATTCATTCACTGGTGCTGCGCGAAAAATTCGGCCGCGCAGGAACCATAGTCGCCGATGCCTCCCAAATTCAAACCCGAATTTCTCCAGCGCGCAATCGAGCTGGCCATCGAAAATGTACACGAGGGCGGCGGGCCGTTCGGCGCCGTAATCGTAAAAGATGGCGCAATCCTCACCGAAGGCGTCAATCGCGTCACTACGTCAAATGATCCCACAGCTCACGCCGAAATCATTGCGATCCGCGAAGCCTGCCTCAAACTCGGACGATTTCCAGCTAACTGGCTGCATACTTTATACCAGCTGCGAACCGTGCCCGATGTGCCTCGGCGCAATTTATTGGGCGCGCCCCGAACAGGATTATTACGGCGCATCCGCCGCCGACGCAGCTGCGGCGGAATTCGACGATGCGTTTATTTTCCGCGAGATCGCCAAGCCCCCTCGCCAGCGCCGCATCCCGATGGAGCAATTTTTGCGCGACGAAGCCTTGGCTGCGTTCGCAGCGTGGCGCGCAAAAATCGGGCGCACCACTTACTAGCCGTTCATATCTGCCGCGCGGCACGCCCGTTCCTTCACCCCCATACCGTCGCAAACTCCTCTAGTTGCATCTATAATACGAGTCCCGAATTCGCCCCCGAACCTCGGACCTACTTAAGGACACTACCCATGCCGCCTTGGTTTCGTCAGTTTACACTCGCAATCATCCCGGTCGGGATCGTGCTGCTCGCATTCGGCCTGAACGGCTGTTCGAAATCGAATCCGTCTGTAAACAATTCGACGATTCCCACAATCACCACGCAGCCGTCGAATCAAACTGTCACAGTCGGTCAGACAGCAACTTTCGGTGTCATCGCAACCGGTTCACCTACTCCGACTTATCAGTGGCAAAAGGGATCGGCTCCGATAGCAGGCGCCACATCATCGAGCTACACCACACCCGCGACAACTTCGGGGGATAATGGTGATACGTTCCAGGTCGTCGTCACCAACGCCGCCGGCAGCATCACCAGCTACACCGCCACCTTGACCGTCAACCCCGCTTCAGGCCCTCTGTCGGTCTCGATCACTTCTCCCGCATCAGATGGCTCCGTCTCCGGCACGATTCAAGTCACAGCCACGGTTTCCGATGGGGTCAGTACCGTCACCGGTGTCCAGTTCCAAGTCGATGGCCTCAACCTCGGAGCGCCAGTCACTTCCGCTCCCTATTCCGTCTCACTCGATACCACCGCCGTCGCCAACTCCACCCACGCCCTTTCCGCCATCGCTGCCGACGCCGCCAGCAACCAAGCGACTTCCACCGTTTCCACAACTGTCTCGAACACCCTCACCGGCATCCCCCCCGGCCCGCTTCGCGTCTCTACCGTCAACCCTCGCTATTTCACAAGCGATGGTTCGCACGCCGTTCTCCTCGCTGGGGACCATACCTGGGCCAACCTCCAGGATGAAGGCACTCCCGCTCCTGCTGTCTTCGATTACAACGGCTACATGAGTTTCATGAACTCCCACGGCTACAACATCATGCATCTGTGGACCTGGTGGCTGCCCAATTCCGGCACCTTCTCGGAAGCTCCCTACGCTTTCAACGCCGCTCCATTCCCTTGGGTTCGCACCGGTCCTGGTACTGCCGACGATGGCGGCCCTCAGTTCGATTTCACTCAGCTCGATTTCAACTATTTCAGCCGCATGCGCCAGCGCATCATCCAAGCCGGCCAGAACGGCATCTACGTTTCCATCTATCTCTTCAACGGGTTCGAATTCCAGTACGACGTAAATCCCGTCGACGGCAACCCCTTCGTCATCACCAACAACGTCAACGGAGTCAACTGCCCCAACACCTGCCCCACCGACAACTCCCTGATCACCCCTCAGGCCTGGGCCTTTGAACAGCAATACCTCACTCAGGTCATCAACACCGTCAAGGATCTCGATAACGTGATGTACGCCGTCTCGAACGAATCCCCTTCACCGGGTTCAGACACCTGGCAGGCCAGCATCATCAGCTTCGTCAAGGGTTACGAAGCCACTCTTCCCAAACAGCATCCCGTAGGCATGGTCTACCAGTTCTCTGGCGGCATCGATCAGACTCTGTACAACAGCGCTGCCGATTGGGTCTCGCCTGCCTTTGGTGGTGGCGGCCTCAACGTTACTCCCGATGCCACCGGTCAATGCCCTACGCAGACTGGCAGCAGCGGCACGCTCAATCCCAATTCCCCCAACTGCAAGGTGGTTGTGAATGACACCGACCATGATTGCGGAATCTGTGGCGATCAGCAGTGGGCTTGGCAGACCTTCATGCGCGGCAACAGCTTGTTGTTCATGGACCAGTACCTGATCTACGCTCCACCGGCTCAGTTCCCGGGATACAACAACATTCCGGGCGGTCCATGCACCAACAACCAATGCACTACGGTCGATCCGCAGTGGGACCCGGTGCGCAATGCCATGGCCGATATCCTGGTCTACGCCAACTCTAAAATCGATTTGGTGAACATGACGCCGCAGGACTCGCTCTCGACCGCCGAGTTCTGTCTGGCTAATCCCGGTTCGCAGTATCTGGTCTACTACCCGGGAAGTCCTTCGGGCAATTTCATCCTCACCACCGTTCCAGGCACTTACACCTACGAGTGGTTTAATCCTTCCACTCACATGGTTGTAGCCACGGGCTCAATCACCGTCACCACCAACCAGGTCTTTACTCCCCCCTTCTCTGGTGACGCCGTACTTTGGCTTCATCAGTAGGCCCATTTTGGGTGCCAACCCGCTAAAAAATAACTATGCGTATGGGAAAGAGATACGGTATAATCCGTAAAGCACTGGCATCTCTGGCTTTAGGGTAATTTTTCGGCGCAAGAGAATATGTAATCAGCGCCGAACTTTTCCCCTCCGCAGAGCACAGTGAGCGGGTGCTAACTCGGTTCGGAACTCGGGTCCCCGAGTTCTTTGCAATGTTGATTTGCTGGCGGTACCAATTTGTCCGTTTCGGACACCGTACTCGCCTCGCAATCCTAAGCTAAGGAAAACACCCATGCGGTCCTGGCCTTCTAAAGCGATGCTCGCCATATTGTTGGGGACAACGAGCCTTATTGCATTCGGCTGTCTGCAGAAATCGAGCGCCAATTCGGATCCGGTCACGCCGGTCGCCCCTTCGGTCATGGCGCAACCATCAAACGTGACTGTAAACTCCGGCCAGCCAGCTACATTTTCCGTAGCCGCAGCCGGTACCTCTCCCCTCACCTACCAATGGCAACGCGGTTCGAGCGCGATTCCTGGCGCAACGTCTTCTAGCTACACGACTTCTGCGACTACGGCAGCCGATAACGGCGCCACATTCAGAGTCATCGTTTCTAACTCTGTCGGTAGTATTCCCAGCAACGCGGCGACTTTGACGGTGAATGTACCGCCATCGATCACAGCCCAGCCCGCAAGTCAGACAGTGACAGCCGGCCAGACTGCCACATTTTCCGTCATCGCCACTGGTAGTGCTCCGCTCACCTATCAATGGCAGCGAGGCTCAACTCCTATTCTCGGCGCAACTTCCCCGAGCTACACCACTCCAGTAACAACATCTGCGGACAACGGCGCCACTTTTCAAGTGGTGGTGACAGACGCGGCTGGCAACACACCGAGCGCCCCAGCCACGCTCACAGTGAATCCGGCTCCGGTCGCCCCATCAATTACTTCACAGCCTTCGAGCCAGACTGTAGTTACTGGTCAGACCGCGACATTCTCCGTCGCCGCGGCTGGCACCTCCCCGCTTACTTACCAGTGGCAACGCGGCGCAACTCCGATCGCCGGGGCAACTTCATCGAGCTACACCACTTCTGCGACGACGTCCGCCGACAGCGGAGCGACATTCCAGGTTGTGGTAACCAATTCCGCTGGAAGTATGGCAAGCGCAATCGCCACGCTGACAGTTAACACCCCGCCATCCATCAGTTCCCAACCTGCGAACCAGAGTGTGAATGTGGGTCAGACTGCCACGTTCTCCGTCGCCGCTGCAGGCACTTCGCCGCTCACCTATCAGTGGCAGCGGGGCGTCAGTGTTATTCCTGGCGCAACGTCTCCCAGTTACACAACTCCCGCAACTACGGCTGCCGACAACGGTGCAACATTCCAAGTGGTGGTGACAAACGCCGCTGGGAATATTTCCAGCAACATCGGCACGCTGACTGTAAATGTTCCGCCGTCGATTACATCTCAGCCGGCCAACCAGACCGTCACGTCCGGTCAGTCAGCCACGTTTTCCGTCACCGCTGCGGGCACGGCACCACTTACATATCAATGGCAGAGAGGAACTACTGCGATCCCGGGCGCGACATCAGCGACTTACGTGACGCCTCCGACTACTCCGACCGACAACGGCGCCGCATTCCAGGTCGTCGTCACGAATCCAGCTGGAAATATTTCCAGCAGCGCCGCCATGCTTACTGTGAACGTACCGCCATCCATCACGTCTCAGCCTGCGAATCGGACTGTGATCGCCGGCCAAACCGCTACCTTCTCGGTCACTGCTGCAGGCACAGCTCCCCTCGCCTATCAATGGCAACGCGGCACGACTCCGATTCCCGGAGCAACTTCATCCAGCTACACCACTCCAGTTACTTCAGCGGCCGACAACGGCGCTACGTTCCAAGTGGTCGTCACGAACCCCGCTGGAAGTATCTCTAGCGCGAGCGCAACGCTCACCGTAAATGTGCCGCCATCGATTACATCTCCGCCGGCAAATCAAACTGTGATCGTGGGTCAAACCGCTACATTTTCCGTCATCGCGGCAGGAACTGCGCCACTCACCTATCAGTGGCAAGAGGGAACGACTCCCATTCCGGGCGCAATTTCAGCTAGCTATACCACTCCTGTGACTGCCTCGACTGATAACGGCGAAACATTCCAAGTGGTCGTCACCAACTCTGCTGGAAGTATTTCCAGCACCGCCGCAACGCTCACTGTAAATGTGCCGCCATCGATTACATCTCAGCCAGCAAATCAAACCGTGGTCGTGGGCCAAACCGCAACATTTTCCGTCGTCGCGGCGGGAACTGCGCCGCTCACCTATCAATGGCAAGAGGGAGCCACCCCCATCCCAGGCGCGACTTCAGCCAACTATACTACTCCTATAACTACCTCCACTGATAACAATGAAACATTCCAGGTGGTCGTTACCAACTCTGCTGGAAATATTTCCAGCGCCGCCGCAACGCTGACGGTAAACGTGCCGCCATCCATCACGACGCAACCTCGGATCAAACCGTCACCGTCGGACAGACAGCAACATTTACAGTTGTGGCGGCGGGGACGGCACCACTCACCTATCAATGGCAGCAAGGCACTTCGCCGATTTCCGGCGCTATTTCCGCCAGCTACACCACACCCGCGACAACTTCGGGGGATAATGGCGATACATTTCAGGTCGTCGTCACCAACGCCGCAGGCAGCATCACCAGCAACACCGCCACCTTGACCGTCAACCCCGCTTCAGGCCCTCTGTCGGTCTCGATCACTTCTCCCGCATCCGGTGGCTCCGTCTCCGGCACGATTCAAGTGACAGCCACGGTTTCCGATGGCGTCAGTACCGTCACCGGTGTCCAGTTCCAAGTCGATGGCCTCAACCTCGGAGCGCCAGTCACCTCCGCTCCCTATTCCGTCTCACTCGATACCACCGCCGTCGCCAACTCCACCCACACCCTCACCGCCATCGCCACCGATGCCGCCAGCAACCAAGCGACTTCCACCGTTTCCACAACTGTCTCGAACACCCTCACCGGTATCCCCCCCGGCCCGCTTCGCGTCTCTACCGTCAACCCTCGCTATTTCACAAGCGATGGTTCGCACGCCGTTCTCCTCGCTGGGGACCATACCTGGGCCAACCTCCAGGATGAAGGCACTCCCGCTCCTGCTGTCTTCGATTACAACGGCTACATGAGTTTCATGAACTCCCACGGCTACAACATCATGCATCTGTGGACCTGGTGGCTTCCCAATTCCGGCACCTTCTCGGAAGCTCCCTACGCTTTCAACGCCGCTCCATTCCCTTGGGTTCGCACCGGTCCTGGTACTGCCGACGATGGCGGCCCTCAGTTCGATTTCACTCAGCTCGATTTCAACTATTTCAGCCGCATGCGCCAGCGCATCATCCAAGCCGGCCAGAACGGCATCTACGTTTCCATCTATCTCTTCAACGGGTTCGAATTCCAGTACGACGTAAATCCGGTCGATGGCAACCCCTTCGTCATCACCAATAACGTCAACGGAGTCAACTGCCCCAACACCTGTCCCACCGACAACTCCCTGATCACCCCTCAGGCCTGGGCCTTTGAACAGCAATACCTCACTCAGGTCATCAACACCGTCAAGGATCTCGATAACGTTATGTATGCCGTCTCGAACGAATCCCCTTCACCGGGTTCAGACACCTGGCAGGCCAGCATCATCAGCTTCGTCAAGGGTTACGAAGCATCTTGCCCAAACAGCATCCCGTCGGCATGGTCTACCAGTTCTCTGGCGGCATCGATCAGACTCTGTACAACAGCGCTGCCGATTGGGTCTCGCCTGCCTTTGGTGGTGGCGGCCTCAACGTAACTCCCGATGCCACCGGTCAATGCCCCACGCAGACTGGCAGCAGCGGCACGCTCAATCCCAATTCCCCCAACTGCAAGGTGGTTGTGAACGACACCGACCATGATTGCGGAATCTGTGGCGATCAGCAGTGGGCTTGGCAGACCTTCATGCGCGGCAACAGCTTGTTGTTCATGGACCAGTACCTGATCTACGCTCCACCGGCTCAGTTCCCGGGCTACAACAACATTCCGGGCGGTCCATGCACCAACAACCAATGCACTACGGTCGATCCGCAGTGGGACCCGGTGCGCAATGCCATGGCCGATATCCTGGTCTACGCCAACTCTAAAATCGATTTGGTGAACATGACGCCGCAGGACTCGCTCTCGACCGCCGAGTTCTGTCTGGCTAATCCCGGTTCGCAGTATCTGGTCTACTACCCGGGAAGTCCTTCGGGCAATTTCATCCTCACCACCGTTCCAGGCACTTACACCTACGAGTGGTTTAATCCATCCACTCACATGGTTGTAGCCACGGGCTCAATCACCGTCACCACCAACCAGATCTTTACTCCCCCTTCTCTGGGGATGCCGTACTTTGGCTTCATCAGTAGGCAGCACCGAGCGTGACCCTCGTCACGCTCGGTAAAATATTCGAGGCCACACGCGCCAAGATATCGGCATCGAACGACCTTACCGCCACGTGTGAAAAGGACACGCGAATAATTCCCAGGAATAAATTCTTGAATCGCGCCAGTCATTTCAGAAATAACGCAATGAGTCGGACGATCTTCTTCTCGATCGCGCTCACTTCGGTTTTACTCTTGAGCAGTTCGATAGCGACGAGCCAGGCTCCGAACTCCGTGCCACCATCTGGATTGCAGCCACAGCTCCAGCCACTCGCATTTTTTGTTGGCGAGTGGAATTGCGAAGGAGAATTCATCGCGTCGAAAAAACAAATCGCCGCTCATATCGCGGTCGCGACAGATATGGAGGGTTCCCTGATCACTTTCCGCTGGAGCGACAAAGAGCCGAATCGATTTCATGCATTGGAGCTCTGGGGGTTCGACAAATCTGCAAACCATTTTACGAATTTCATTCACGACAATTTCGGCGGCGTTCGCGAATTCAGCTCTCCGGGATGGGACAACGACACTCTCACTTGGACGGGAGATTTGCTTGCAACACCATCTGCTACCACTCAAAGATTTGTGATCGAGCGAAAGTCCGCCAAAGAATTTGTAATCACCTGGGAGACCCGGAAAGCTGAAACAGACTGGACCGGCGGAGACCGCCTCACCTGCAAACAATAGTCTTCCAAACTAAGTTGACCTTCAAAGCAGAGGACGCAGAGTCAGCGCAATCCTCAAATGGTCAGTCCCGCGGACGATTCCAACCAGGCAGTGCGCGTTTGGGCGACGCAGCAATTTCCGCAGTTCGGTGAGATTCATCTGATCGGCGGATTTGTTGTCCACGGATTCGATGACGTCACCCGCCTGTATGCCCGCTTCAAGAGCCGGTGATAGCGACACAATCCTGCCCACAACAAATTTGTGAAAGCCGGGACCTTCCGCGCGAATGTGCAATCCACTTTGATCGTATTCCGGAATCTCTTCGAAATGTCTATTCGGAGCGAGGAATAGCCGTTTGTCTGGATTGTCGAAGACAACCGTAAACCTTTCCAGAAATTCAGCGCCGATCAAACCGGCATAATCTGCCGCCATCAAACCCTCGGTATCCTGTGCGAAAGTGATCGGTGGGTTCAGGACAGAAAAAGATCCGATCGAGATGCGATCGGCGCGGCCATCACGCGACTCTGTAGTTCCTCCGGTGCTGGTGCCAGGATCGTCCAACAGCTTCATCGCGGCGGGAGGAATGCGATGAGCATCGCTGAATGTTTTGTAAAGGTCCGCGAAAGTATTCGCGCCGCCATCGATCAAGAGGCTCGCGGTGATTGGTTCAGCACCGGGCAAAGTGATCGTGGCATCGATAAATTGGAACCCATGCGAATCGAGAACTACCGGAACTGGGCGCTGGTTCCCAGCCGGACGAAACTCCTGGGGTGTCTGAATCGAAACTCGCGCGTGTTCGTAATCCTCAACCACAACAAAATCATCGAACAGCCGCGATCCGATAATCCCATCCACTTCATGGCCCACGGTTGGCTCCAGCATCTTCAACGGAATCGCGATCAAGTTCCGGTGCGTGAGATCGAAGCCCGGCAAACTGATTTGGACATCATGCGCAACTCCAGCCTGAATTTCGTTCGCGCCTCCACCCCGTAGCGTACCTCCGCCGCCAATTCGAAGAGAGATCTCGCGCGCGAATTCGGTGTCTACGGTGAAGCCCTGCGACGATTGTCGAGAATGAACCACCCAGGATGCCTATTGATCGTGACGCGCACGAAGACGAGACCATCGGCAATCACTTCCACCGGAATGTTGAGCGCCGAATTGCCCGACGAAAATCGGTAGGAAGGAGGCGGAGCGGACCCCTGAGCGAACGTGCTTGCAGCACAAAGTAGCGCGATCACGAAGAATACAGACGAGATCAACAGTCGCATGCCTTAATCCTCAAACACCGCTGCGCTTTCCGCCTGCTTGATATCAGGTTGCGGCAAACTATTTTCGCGGCCGCTCCACAGGAATCTCCGGCATCGCGCACGCAAACCCCGCCAGCACATAAAAGAGCAGCGCATTCGACGGAATGTGCAGATTGAAATCAAAAAATCCGTGAAACAGCAATCCAACGCAGCCAACTAGCGCGCCAAGATGCACCGCTTTCAAAAGTGGATCGGGGTTTTCAGAAAAACGCCTGTAGCCAAACCACCCGAGGCTCGCGAGAAATGCCAGCCAGCAAATCGCTCCCGGGCACTCCTGTCTCCGCGAGCATTTCCAGATGATCGTCGTGAACGTGATCGATCAGATTTCCGTCAAACATTCGCTCATATTTCGGATACACGGAAATTGTGGTTCCGATTCCCGTTCCCAGCGCGAGATGGTCCAGGAAAATATGCCAAGCGCCGCGATCGAGCGAAATCCGCCGCGCCACGCTCACTTCCTGCGCGTTCGTCATATTGAACCGAGTCATGATCGGCTCAAAGCCGAGCCATGCGACCAGTCCAAGCGCCAACCCAACAACAATCACGCCGATTGCCAGTTGACGACGCGCGCCTCCGGAAAGCAGCAGCACCGCGATCAACACGAATAGCTCCACGCCAAATGCCGCGATTCCTGCCCGCGATGCCGAAAGCGCCAGCGCCGCGATCGGCACCACCGTCAGCAAAATCACCAGCGGCATTTGCTGCCGCCGCGCTCCTCGCGCTGCGAGAATTGCAAGACCCATCGGAATGATCAGCTCCATGCATCCGGCGAAATGATTCCGGTTAACAAATGGGCCAAAGGGAAAGCTGCCATGCGGCACAGCGCGGAGCCAGTAGATCTTGTCGTTAAACGTGAGGTGCTGCATGATTCCAAAAATCGCGACGAAAAATCCCAACCAAATCAAAAACCACGCAAACGCTCGCCACTGCCGCACCGTGCGAAACGCCTGCAGCGCAAGAAAAAGAATGATCAGATACGAAGTGAAAAGCGCCAGCTCAATCCGCGTGAGATAAGGATACAAACTGAATCGCGCGACGAGCTGCACCAGTCCGATAACTTCAATTCCTAAAAGCGGCCATAAAACCGGGGCCCAGTAAATTTCAGTTGTTTTTCCGAATGCGACTCCCAAAGCCCACCACAGAAAAAGCGCGGCAGCGGTAATTTCGAT
The DNA here is from genome assembly GCA_963785395.1 of uncultured Acidobacteriota bacterium. Taxonomy (GTDB): domain Bacteria; phylum Acidobacteriota; class Terriglobia; order Acidiferrales; family UBA7541; genus DASTCZ01. The sequence goes on from CAWAVH010000005.1 coordinate 1,105,188, forward strand.
CACCGCAACCGAGATCGTGTCCACCGCTCCGAACGCGATAACTGCATAAGCGATCAGAAGACACACGCCAACGCGAATCAACGTCATCGCGGCGCCTTCACGGAGTCACCAGGCACCAGCGAAACATCATCAATCCACACGGACCCCATAAGTTTGTTCTCAAATCTATGGCTGGGCAGCCGCGCCAGCATGATCGTCACGCTGTGTACTTGCGCGCTCGTTGTGAAGTCGGCCGTCTGCTCAGCTCCACTCCTTATTCCCGCTCAAACTATCGAGAACAATCGGAGGCAAAAAATTGTCGGGAAATGTAATCACAAAACGCATTCCGCTCTCTGTTGTGATTCCTGCGGTGCGAAGAAACGCCGAAAAATGGTAGTGGGTTGACGGACTCACAGGCACCTGCTCGAACACCTGATGAAAATCGAAATTTTCCGAGCCGTCAAAAGTTACGTGCAGCGAGCGGTTTCCCTCGTGGTGTTGCGCGGAGTCGTAATCGTAGCTGACGCCATCTCGCGGGTCGAGATGCCAATCCAACCCGCCATTCAACGAATCAAACTCGAATCCACCATTAAAAATCAGCGACGTACCTGTCCCAACTTCCGCTCCGTGTCCGCTTAAATTTAGCGCCTGCCGCCACACCAGCCGCGCATCATCGCCCCGATATGATTCCAGCAGCAAACTTACCAGCGGAAACGCCGCTTTCACATCAAGCGAAGGCGCCGTCGCCACAATTTTTTTCCAGGTGGCAAACGCTGCATCGGCATCGGCGTCGCCGCAAAACCACTGAAGTGCGTACCCAAAATAACTGCTGCCCGGCAGCACTTTCGTCAGCAGCGCGTCCGTATCCTGGGTGGCCCGCCACACGCGTGAGATCACCAGCGGCGTAAGGTCCGGAGTAATCGTCAACGCCAAACGAATTTGCGCGTACGCGTTTTGCGAGTCTCCCTGCCGGAGCAGAAAACTCCCGTACCTCCAGTGAACGTCCGATGAATCCGGATAATCTTCGACTGCAATCTCGTAAGCCCGCCGGGCGCCCTCAACGTCGCCTGTCTCTTCGTACGCATCGCCCAAATCCATTCGGGCTCGCGTGTCGCGCGGATCGTCCGCAAGCGCTCGCTGAAAATCGGCGATGGCTTCCTTCGGATTTGGAGTGTCGAGATCCAGCCGCGGTTTGCTCCCAGCGCATACCAATAAAACGCATATCCCGGTTCCAATTCGGCCGCGCGCGCAAATCCGGCGATCGTATTCGGCGCCGCCGCGCGGTCAGCTTGCCAATTTCGAAAGCCGGTAAAAGGCAGACAGATCGCTGCCGCTGCTGCGATCGCAAGGATCACCCACCGCCAGACAGTATTGGCCACTCGAAAACTCATATCAGTGCAGGCGTAACGATGCTACGAATGCGGCTTCGAGCGCAACCCTCGCACGGAAATTTGTCAGCGAGATGTAGCGCGCGCGGCATCATGCGGACTGGTGAAACTTGCGGCATGCCAGAGATAAACATTCCACGGTTTTTCTCCCGGAATCACAACGCGTTTTGCTTCGTCGGGCTTCCATCCGGGAAAATCAAAACGCGCCGAAACAATTCGCGCTCCATGCTTGAGCTGAGTTTGCAGATGCGGCATCAGCAAAAGATTTCCCGAGATGCTGAGCAGCAGCGTCACGATCGTCGCGCGCGAAAGATTCGTCGATTTTACATCCTGCTGAATAAATTCCACGCGATCCGCTACGCCGCGCTTCTTCGCATTTTTTCGCGCGGTGGAAAGCAGCGCTGCGTCCAGATCGAGACCCACCGCGCGCACGCCATATTTTTCTGCAGCGCGAATCACGATCGCTCCATCGCCGCAACCCAGATCGTAGAGCACGTCTCCCTTCCTCGGTGCAGCGAGCGCGAGCATCGCATCAATCACCGCTTCCGGAGTCTGCGCAAACGGCGCAAGGTCTGGCTCCGGATTCCGTTTTGCGCCAATTCCATATTTGCGCGCCAGCCGAAATGGCCGCGCCAAAACATTTCCAAGTTTTGATCCGCCGCCTTCCGTCCGATCTTCCTCAGTCGGCGAAGTCGCGAGCCGCACAAGTTGCCGTATTCCCGCTCCACGATTCGGCGATGACCGCACTCGATACGCCGCTCTTTCTGTGACATTCGCCGCGGCGCGCGCGGGATGGAAAATTTCGCGCGCCGATTGTTCCACCAGCGTCGCCACATCTTTGTCGCGCCGAATTTTTCCCGCCACTCCATCCGGCAGCGCCATTCCAAGCAAGCCCGACGCGAGCGCCACTCCGGTCAACACCATTTTTTCCGCGCCCAGTTCTCGCGCGCATATCAAGCGCGGCATCCCAGTCGAAATTAGGATGTGGCGTTTACCAGCCACGCGAGATCTGCAATCCACTGCAAACGATTCCACAAATGCTTCGCGCCATGAACCGAAAGAATCGAAAGCGTAAGTTCAGGATCGAATCCACGCAATAGCGCGTCCGCCAAATGTCAACGGGCGTCAAATGCTCCAGAAAACGATCCATATCAATTGGCGATGGATAGTAGCGAAGCGTTTTCTCCGTATGAAATTCGATCGGAAGAAACTCCGGCGGCTTCGCAAAATGATATTGCCCCGGAATCGCCTCCGCGCCCTTTTTCTCTTTCGACCCGCCCGATCCCGTAAAAAGTGGATAGCCGTTTTCCCGCATCACCTCAGTGATTTTCGGGATTTCCCGGTGTCGTACCAAAATATCGAGATCCATAAATTCCCGAAGCCCGATATCGCCATAAGCCTGCACGGCAAGCATCGGTCCTTTATAAGGAACAGCTTCGATGCCGCTGCCGCCCAGAAATTCCACGATGCGGAGCAGCTCCGCGGTAAACGCCAAGATTCTGCTTCAGTACTTGCCGCACGCCCTGTTCAAGCGAATGCTGCCATTCCGCCGGAACTCCCCGAAAATCCGCTCGCATGAAGCGCTCGATGCAAGAAGAGGACGGACGCAGTGTCCGTTAGCGGACGCAAACAAGGCTGGCCAGTCTTTCACCTCCGCTGCAAGCGCAGCGATCTCTTCCCGCGACACTTCGCCAGGCCGCGCACTGGCAAAAAGCAAGCGCAGCTGCCGCGGAATCTCTTTCGAAAGTGAACGATTCGCTGCCATGAACAATCGCTAGAGACGCTACGTGAGCCAATAGCGGAATGCAAGGCGCGTGATAGCATTTTTCAGAAGGGAATCGACTACCTCCAGCCAAACGAAGCGAACCACCAGGCCTGATCAAGTGAAAAACTGGCCCTTTTGGAGACTTCTCATGATAACATTTCAGTATTATTACCCAAATACAACCCGTTCGATATTGGAACATTTTGCATATTGCGACTTGATGCCACCCCCCACGCCTCTTACTCTCCCCTAAGCCCATTTCGGCACACTTTGTGCCAACAATCGGATTTGCTGCGGTGCTACGAAGATTTCCCGCTGCGGCCGCTCCGATTTGAAACAACCTTCTGCAGTGAAGGTGTGTTTCTTGAAACAAATGCTCTCTAAATAGCGGGAGCAATTCCAATTTGAAGAATGGTGTGAGGAACGCATGCGACTCGAGAAGTCTACCGGTGTGAAATTAATTGTCTGTTTGGCGCTCGTGACGGCAGCGATTTTCGTCGTCGCTCCGCGGAATACTTCGTTGCACGCGCAGGCTCACGTGCGGATTCCGCTGGTCACCGATTGGAGCCATCGGCACCTGGTCTATTCGCCCCCGGCAACTCTCGAGCAAACTCTGCGCGTCCGGCAGGATGCTCGATACATCCAGCAATACGTTCGGCGCAACGTCTCCATCAGAACTCCATTTGACTCCGCAAGACGCGGCGCAAATGAACGCTCGCGAAGAAGAACGCGACGGCTTTCGCAGAGAACGTTCCGAGCCAAGCGATATCCACCGCGACTGGAGCGAAAACATCGGCAGCGGCGCCTCCGTCGGACTCAATAATTTCCCCGCCAAATTTTCTTTCGACACCACCACCGCTAATTGCGACGACGCGGCTCAGCCTGATTTCGTAGCCTACAACACCAGTCTCCCCGGCGCGGCTCCTGCTGAAGCCTCAGGCACGGGCACGTTTACCGGAGATCCAACAAACGGGCAAACTTTAAAAATTACAAATGGCGCGAACGTTGTCACATTAACCGCGAGCATTACCGTCACGGCCACCGCCTCCGTCACAATTAATTCGCGAGCCCGCCGCGGGCAATACCGTCACCGTCGGCGGCACCACCTACACTTTCGAAACCAACGCCTTCTTTTGCTTCTTTGTCAACAATTGCGTCGATAGCAGCGCCACCAATGCCACCACAGCAACAAATTTCGCGGATGCCATCAACGATAATTGCGGCGGCGGTAGTGTGCACAGTCACAGCTGCCAACGCTAGCGCGACCGCTGTTGCCGCCGGCGCCGTCGTCAACCTCACCGCCATTCCCGTCGGCGCGGCCGGAAACGGAATTACATTAACCAGCACTCCCGCGTCCGGCACCGGCGCAGGCCATCCATTTCTTGACGTCGGCTTCGCAGGCGGAATCACCGGCTCTAACACGGGCACAAATTTTATCGTCGGTGGTGGCGCAACTTCAGACGCGGCTAACCTCGTTCTTGCAATCAATCGCAATAACGCCACGATCGGCGTCAACGCCACTTCTGCCGCGGGCGTCGTCACCATCACCGCCGCAGCCACGGGCCCAGCTGGAAATGCCATCGCTCTCGCCGAGACCATGACAAATTTCACGATCAGCGGCGCCACCCTCACCGGCGGCTCAAACGGTCAGGCATCGGTCGTCGCGTTCGACAATCTCTACACCGGCTGCCCAACAACCTCGAAAACTGTTCCTTCCATTTATTTTCAGTACGACACCGGCGGCACAGTCGTCACTTCAGTCACTCTCTCTGGCGATGGATCGCAACTCGCTTTCGTCCAAACGCAGGGCGGCGTGGCAACTCTGGTTCTCCTGAAATGGAGTTCCAATCCCGCTCTCACAGCCCTTACTGCGGTTTCTAACGCCGCCTATCAGGGCTGCACGGCTCCTTGCATGACGACCATCGCATTCCACAACAGCTCCCACCGACACAAACTCTCTCGCCTTCTACGTGTTCGACGGCACCCAGGCCGACACGCTCTATGTCGGCGACAACAACGGCCAGTTCACAAATTTCATCCGGTCTTCAACGCCGCTCCAGCGGAAATCACCGCGGCATGGCCGATCACTGTCAACGCCACAGCAGGCACGATTCTGACCGGTCCTGTCTTTGACAGCGTTTCCGGAAATATTTTCATCACCGATTCCCACGGCGATCTAAGCTACGTTCGCGACGTTGGCAGCACCGCCGGCACTTGCACCGCTCCGTGCAAGGGAGCCAGCATCGACGTCACTCAAGGCGGCGACTATCCCATCGACGATTCCCCGATCGTCGATTCCACCAGCCAACACGTATTCGCTTTCACGGATTGTTCCCTCGCGGGCGATGCTGGTGGCACCTGCGGTGATGGCACTTCTGTCGCTCAAGTAATTCAAACCACACCGCGCTCGGCGGCGAGGTACAAGCTAATATCGGCATCGCCTCCGTGTTCAACAACGTTCACGCCGGAACTTTCGATAACAACTATTACTCCGGCAATTTCGGCAGTGGACGTTTATACTCCTGCGGAAATCCCGGCCGCACACACGATCCGTTCCTCTACATTCTTAGCTTCAACGCTTCGGGCGTGATGAGCCCCACCGTCGTCACCGGACCTGCGCTCGGCACCAGCGGCATGAACAACCAATGTTCGCCGATTACAGAGGTCTACAATCCCAACGCAGTGGGCGGCGCTACCGATTGGATTTTCGTTAGCGTCTTAATTGACGGCTCTCCCGCTACCTGCGCGGCAGGCGGCTGCCTCATGAATTTCCTCGTGACTGCTTGGCAGCCCACTACTGCCTACACAGTCGGCCAGGAAATCGTCGATACTCGCGGCAACACTCAGCAGGTCACTACCGCAGGTACTTCGGGCGCTACAGCACCCGCTTGGAGCGCGACCACCGGCGGCGTCACCAATGGTGGCGGCACTCTTCGCTGGACCAACCGCGGCTTGATGGCCATCGCCAACGCGATCGCTGCTCCCGGCGGCACCAGCGGAATCATCATCGACAACACAGTTTCCACGACCGCGGCCCTTTGACCGGCGTATCCCAAATCTATTACTCCACTCTCGCTAACGGAACTTGCGCAACTTCCGGAGGCACAGGTGGATGCGCGGTTCAGGCTTCGCAAGCGGCGCTGCACTAGAACGCCAGCCGCTTGCAAATTTGAAGAAGTCGCGTTGCAAAAAATAAATTTGCTTTCGTAATCTGAAAGCGCAGCACTCGCGTCGCGGATAAATCTGCTCGCGAGAAAAACATTCGGGCGACAGTAGTTGCGCGTCAAGCGCAACTCTAGCCGTATGCGTCGGTGTGTCTCCGTTCGTTGCAATTCTGGAAATCTTTCCTTTTCGGATTGAGTTGACCCTCAATTTATTTTTACACTCTCCCCGTTACACATATCTCGGCTCCTGTTCTTGCAAGGTCAATCGAATCATGAACTCGCGGCGAACCTCTCCTCCTCCCGAACCGAAATCAACAGCTTCGTCTCCGGGTCGCGTGTTCCTGATTTCCTCGACCGGGTGTAGAGTAGGCCACGGGAATTCGTGAGAACCATTTTCGATCCTCGACCATCCAATATCGCGAAAGTTCCAGTCCATGAGGTGTGCTATGAATCCTAATCGCAAAATGTTTGTGAAGTTGGCACTCGCAATTTTCGCCGCGTTGCTCGTTGCTTTTTTCCTCATCCCTCATAGCTCCATCATTCACGCGGCTGCTCGTCACGCTCGCGTGTCTCTGGCAACCGACTGGAGTCACCATCACATGGTCTTCTCCGCGCCGAAAACTTCTCTTCAGGCGCTGCGCCTTTCGCGTGAACCTCGCTATTTAAATCAGTGGTCGCGCCGCAACACGCGCCGCTTCGGCCCGCCTCCCCGCCGCGAAAAAAATCCGGTTCCCTGCCGCGAAGCCTCTTCATAGCGATTGGAGCGAATTCCTCGGGCCCGCCACCACCACCAACGCCATCAATTATCCCGCGAAATTTTCTTTCGATCTTTCCACCGCCGATTGCAACAACGATTTCGTCGCCTACACCACCGGCGCCGCCGGTTTAACATCGCAGCCCACCATCGCCGCGTTCAATAATTTGTACACCGGCTGCCCCACCGGCAACGTCCCGAATAATTTCTTCGCGTACACCACAGGCCCGGGCACCGCCGTCACCGCTCCCGTTCTCTCTCTCGACGGCACAAAAATCGCCCTCGTCGAAACCATCGCAGGCGGCGCTACTCTTCGCCTCGTCAAATTCGCCAACGGCGAAGGCTCATGGGACATGGGTTCCACCACTTGGACCGTCGGCACTCCCGCCACCGCCGCATTGTGGACAGACGGCGCATGCTCCGGCGCAGCCTCCTGCATGATCAGCGTCCCTCTAGGTCTCAGCGGCGAAGACAATCAATCCGCTCCGTTCTACGACTACATAAATGACGTCCTTTATGTTGGTGATAACGATGGCTTCCTCCATAAATTTACAAACGTGTTCGGAACCGTGAATTCCGCCATCGCTCCCGCGGAACAGACCACCGGCTGGCTGGCCCGCTACTCTCGCTCCCGGAAATCAGGTCATGAGTCCCGTTTATGACAGCGCATCCGGAATGGTGATCGTCACCGACTCTGGTGGAAACGTCTACGAAGTCGCACCCAACGCCTCGGTTGCGTCTTCAGGCCAAATCGCTGCCACTTTCACCGATGGACCAGTCGTCGACGGAACCAGCGGCTCGTTCTACGTTTTCGCCAACGATGATCTAGCCAGTAACGCCGGCGTCTTTCAATTCTTGATCAGCGGTTTTGTAAAAGAAAACGAAGCCCCCATCGGACCGTCTTCAGATACTCTCGCGATGTACGCCGGCGATTTCGACAACGCTTTCTACAACACCGCTCCTGCTCCCACAGGAAATCTCTACGCCTGCGGAAATGGTCATGAGGGAAATGCTCAGCTCTACCAAATCCCAATTTCGCTCGGCGTAATGTCCGCCACGCCAGCCGCTCTTCCTGGCGGAGTTCTCACCCTCTTCCCCGCACAGTGCGGCCCGGTCACTGAAATTTTCAATCCGAATCCATCCACCGGTCCCACGGATTTTATTTTCGCAAGCGTTCAAACCAACTCCGTTCAGGAAAATGGCACTTGCTCTTCCGGCGGCTGCATCATGAATCTCACTATCACTCAGTGGCAGCCTAATACCGCCTACGTCACCGGCCAGCATGTTTTGGACAGCAATCTCAACATCGAAGTGGTCCTCACACCCGGTACATCGCTCGGTGTCGACGCCTAACTGGAACACTGGTAACGGAGGCTTCACCGCCAGACGGTGGCGTGCAATGGATCAATCAAGGATCAGCCGCAACATTCGCGGCGTGGCTAGTCTGCCAATGCTTATGACCGGCAACGAGTTGCTCGATACCAACGGGAACACGAAATTTCGCTGTCCTCACAACGGGACGTCCGGCGCCACTCAACCCATTTGGTCCACTGGCCAATTCGGGATCACGTTTGAAAACGGAATTTCCTGGTTGAATCTCGGTCCTGCCGGTGGTCTCGCCTCCAACGTCTCCGGTGCGGTCCTGCCGGTGGTCTCGCCTCCAACGTCTCCGGCGGCCCCAGCGGCGTGGTCGTGGATAATTTTGTCGGAGCCGGCACTCTCGTCGGCACCTCACAAATTTATTTCATCACCATGGAGTCCAACTTCTGCGCCACCTCCAAAGGCTCAGGTGGCTGCGGCGTCCAAGCGTCTCAATCGGGCCTGATCCAGTAATCGGCCCTCACATCAACGATCGACAAGGCTGCCGGACATAAATCCGGCAGCCTTCAGTGCCACAGCCTCTCCAGGCTGTGAGCCATTGCGACAACAACGCCCGTCATCCTGAGAACCATCCGATCAGGATGGCCGAAGGATCGCCTCTCAGTTTTGCCGTTGCCTTTGCCTCTTTGTGCCGCCTTTGCCTTTGCCTTTGCCGTCATCTCCACCGTTGGCATCCCGATTCTTCGCATCGGGGCCGAATCCCCCATCAGCTGGTGGGGGATCTGCAGTTTCTTAACCTTCGTTGAAATTCAGCTTTTTTCCGTTTGCACAGATGCCCGGGTGCCGCGCCCTTTGCTTTTCAAGGGTGCGCCTTTTTAACTTTAGCTGTCCCGCGCGCCCCAACGTTTGCCCACTGGATCCCCCAGCCCCGCGCCACCGTTCCGTTTCCACGCCAATCGTCGGCCGCCGATGTCCGGAGCGCCAGAGGCGCGAAATTAAATGTGAGCCCAACGCGTGAGCGTTGGGTAACCTTCTCCCCCAAAAACCTTCCGGAGCCCTGTAAGGGCGGCACTAAACATGCCGGGGTATGTTTTTCAAATCCTGCGTCTTCCCATCGCAAGTTCATCGCACCTCCATTACCCAAAGCTATTTGCAGAGCACACAATTCTTCCGAATCGCGCACACACTCTGCGGCGAGTCCATTTCGCGGCTCCCTGGCCCTATATCTACTAGTACTTCTAGTACTATTTTGTTCTATTTATTTCTTGACATCATTTTCTGTTTTTGAGACAATACGCTTGGAGAATTTCCAGCTAAATTTTCATCATCCCGCTCTACCCTCGCTGTAGAACTACGTCCAAACGAGGCTTTTATGCTCTAAATCGCGTTCTCGATCCGTCGAGCGCCTGCTAAGTCTTTGTATATGTGCAGTTACGGGAGTAGTACTACCTATCTCCTTTAGAATCTGCAGTTACGTGAAAACAGGGGGTGGGGGGCTAAGAAGTAGACATAGTCTGGCGGCAACGCCGCCAAATCTCAGGAGGAAGTGACAAGAAATGTCATCTACAAACTACGAACAAGCATTCGAAGCCTGCGAAATCCCAGATCGGGAACGCTGCCACTACACATCCAGGGATGGCCGCCGCTGCCGCAACCGTGCAATCGGCGGTCTCAGCACGCTTTGCGTCGCTCACGAACGCCATCAATCCTTCTCCGTCAGCGCCAACGCTCGCGCCGTCACCGAGCAGCTTCTCGCCGATGGACCCGATCTCGCCAGCCGCGAAGAGGTCCGTGCCGCCATGTCTCATCTTTTTCGTCTGGCCTCGGAAAAGCGCATTCAGCGGCAGGACGCCTCGCTCCTCGCCTACATCGCGAGTTTGGTCCTTCAAGCCCTCCCTCGCGATTCCGATGAGCAGGACGAAAAGAATGTCCAAATCGTATGGGACATCCTCCCTCTTCCCCAAAAGCAAGAGGAGGCCGCGACTCCGTCGGAACTCACCCATGCCGCGGACGCAGATGCCACGCAGACCTAGCGGGTCGTCCCCGCTGAATCCGCTTTCGTCGCGCCGGGCTTCCCGGCGCGACGAGTCAAATTGAAACTCATCGGGGACACTTTCTTTTTCAAGTCCCGAATTTGCTCAGGCGTCGTTGCACTTCTGGAACCAGTACCGTTTTGGGATTGTACTGCGCTCTCTCAGGCCCTACACTTTTTCTGGCGACATATGTGTCGCAGCCCCAGTCCTGCACAAGGTCAGCCAGATCGTGAACTCGCAGCATCCATTCGAGAGAACGAAATTCCACTCGACGAGTTCATTCCGACAGAGCGAGTGTCCAGTAGAACCGAAATGGATTCTTCAGCACAGTTCAGTATCAAAAGAGCCACGTTTTTGCCTTTCGAGCATCCCATATTGAAACAGTCCTAGTGGACGAGGTGTGGAATGAACCGGAACCGTAAAGTTGCCCTGAAATTGGCCCTCGCAGTTTGGCCTCCCTTTTCGTCGGTCTTTTCCTGGTCCCGCGCGGTACGATCATGCACGCGCAAGAGCACAGGCAGCGTGTCTCCCTTACTACGGACTGGAGCCACCGGCACATGATTTATTCCAAAGCGCGGTCGCCGATACAGGCACTGTCGCTGGAGCGGATCCTCGCTACGTCCAGCAGTGGTACCGCCGGAACGCGGCTCTCACCAACGTTAGCCGTCGCGGTGGTCGTGGCAATCCTGGAAATCCGGGGGAACCCGAACAGAATGAAAGCTCCATGAATCGCGACTGGAGCGAATTGCTGGGAACGAACACACCGTCGCAACAGTGGGAGAAGACAATTTCCCCGCGAAATTTTCCTTCGACGTAGACGATGCGAATTGCGACACAGCAACGCAGCCTGATTACGTCGTCTACAACACCAGCGTCGCTCCTGCAGCGACCCAGACCACTGCGGTCTCAACGGATCATTTTACGGGGTTCCCGGAGCAACAAACACCACAACAGTCGGCGCCACAACTTACACATGGCATTCGACCACTAGCAATTGCTCCGGAATGCCATGCATAATTGAGGGCGCGAGCTCAACACAGGCCGCCGCAAACTTCAGAGCGGCTATTGATAACAATTCGTCGCAATGCGGCAGCACAGCGCCATGCTTTGAAATCTTCCCGGCGCAAATGCAAGCGTAACTGCAACAGTCTTACGACCACCACCACCCTAACTTCGAAGACGGTGGAGCCACCGGTAATTTCACGTTCACCACCACTGACGTCGCCAGAGAGACTCTGGCCACCGTCACACCGGTGCAAACGTACAAGCGAGTATCGTTGCGTACGACAACCTCTACAGCGGTTGCTCCGGAACCAAGCCGCATATTTATTGGGCATACAACACTGCGGGAACGATCTCTACGTCACCTATTCTCTCGCTGGATGGTTCTCAAGTCGCCTTCATCCACACTCCGACCAGCGGCGCGGCAAGCTTGGTGATCCTAAAATGGAAGTCTGCCGAGGGCGCGACGTATAACGCGACGACCACGGCGGCCGCGACCCCTCCAGGAACAGCACCGCCGCATCCGCTACGTATGTCAGTTGCAAATCGGCGCCACGTCTTGTCATGCTCAGGCTGGCGTTCCCAACGTGACAAACGATTCGAATTCATCGCCGTTCTACGATTACAACACAGACGTTTTGTTCGTCGGCGACGACACTGGCCATATCCACAAATTCACCGGTGTATTCAACGGAACTCCCACAGAAGTGAACAATCCATGGGTCACACTTACTCACGCCGCGTTACGGACGTGACAACCGGTCCAATATTTGAAGGCGGTTCTGGAAGAATTTTTGTTGGCGACATGCTGGCTATCTCTACAACATTTCATGTACGTTGAGCGCTAACCCTGCGCTCTGTACAACATCTGGAGTGACCGCAACTGTCACCTCGTCCGCAAATATCAGTACCGGTGGTAACGGAATTTTCGATTCCCCGGTCGTGGATGGTACGGCAGGTCAGGTATAGTATTCGTCATCGCACAACACGGGCGCGGGGGCAGCAAGCCGCTCGCAGGTGTCTCAGTTCCCAATCACATTTGCCAGCGGAAATTCGCCGAGTTCAACCACAGTAGTGAGCAACTCCTCGACAGAACCAACATCATTATTCGCCGGCGATTTTGACAACGTCTATTACTCATCCGACTTCGGTTCAACCGGCGGGGATCAGCCCTCCGGAAATATGTACGTTTGCGGCGTCGTCACCGGAGTACCAAATCTGTATCGAATTCCGATCGCTGCAAATGCCATGGGTACGGCGGTCGTCGTTCGTCCTCTCGCATCCGCGGCAACACCTTGCGGCCCCATCACAGAAGCGTCGAGCCAGAATGCGCTCGGCGGCACTGAAGATTGGATCTACATGGACGTGGAGGGAAGCAGCACACAAAACGGCACGTATGGCTGCGCGAGCGGCGGCTGCGTGCATGAACCTGTCCGTCACCCAGTGGACTGCAAGCACCGCGTTCATGGTGGGGCAACACATCACCGATTCCAACGGTGATATTGAGATCGTAACGGCTGCGGGTACATCAAAATCGGGAACGCACCCGATCTGGGCCGCTGCCGGTGGCACTACCGCCGACGGTGGCGTTTCTTGGTTCAACCAGGGACTCGCGCTGAGCTTCACCAGCTGGACAGCTGGCTCTACGATTGCGACGAATACAATTATTCTGGATCAGAATAATTTCATCCAGGAAGTTACAAGCACCGGCGGAGTTTCCACATCATTCTGGCGGCACGATTCCGACATGGGGCGCGGAGACCACCGGCTTAACAACTACCGATGGCAACCTCACCTGGACGAATCGCGGCGCCGCGGGATTTTCCACGATCGCCGCAGCTGGCGGCTCGAGTGGATTCATCATTGACAATTTTGTGCCGGCGGGAACTCTCGCTGGAGCTTCACAGATATACTTCACACCACTGGGTAGTAGCACCTGCGCAACTTCCGGGGGCACGGGGGGTTGTGCTGTTCAGGCATCGCAAGCTGCGTTACACTAAATCGCGGGGGTCGCCATACATGGATAGAACGATTACGACGAGCAGAGAATCCGCAGCAGCGGATGCGCCGCGCGAAACGGAAGGCAGCGCCAAGTCCAAAAAGAAATACCAGGCGCCAAGCTTTCGTTCCGAGCGCGTGTTTGAAGTAACGGCATTGGCCTGCGGCAAAGTTGGTCCCACACAGCGCAGCTGCAGATTCAATCGCAAGGCGTCGTAAACACCAGCGAGCCTACCGTGAAGAGTTCTCACGCGGCGGCCTGCGAGCTTGCGGAAGAAGTGATTCGCAAGTTCGGAACTGTTCGCCTCCGCGTGCAGGGCACCAGCATGACGCCGGCGATCCGGCCTGGCGATACCATTTCCATTCGGCGCACCCACCCGCGCGAAATTGAAACCGGCGAAATTATTTTCTTTTCCCGCGAAGGGCGGATGTACGCCCATCGCGTAATTCGGCGGATTCACGCTGATGGTGAAATGAAATTTGTCACCCAAGGCGATCGAATGCAGCATCCCGATCCTCTTGTTTCCGCGGCAGAAATTCTCGGCCGAGTGGTAATGATTGAGCGCGGCCAGCGCCGCATCGCGCCGCCTTCGCATATTGGAACAGCAGCGCGCGCTCTGGGAAAGGTTTTGCGGAATTCTGAACGGGCCACGGGACTTTATCTGCGGCTGATGCCCAATTAGAAGTAACAGTTAGATCGTTACGCGTCGTCGTTGGTAAAAGGGGAAATCTTTGCCGGCTCTGGCAGCAACCACGCAATCCACTTCGGTGATCGTCGAAATTGGCGGGTTGCCGATACTTTTGCGAGCGGGCGATCCTGCTTTTATCGATCAGGCCAAGAAACGTTACGCAGGATTTATTTCTCCGAAATCGGAAGCGCGATTTGAATTTGATGTGGAACTCGCATCGCCGGGAAATATTCCGATCGATGAAGACGCGAGCGTGGAATGGGATTCGGGTAAATGGCTTTTGCAGCGCGGCGATTTCCGCGCCGAGTGGGATCCAAATTCCGCGCGCGGAGTGATTCGCCAGACTGCGAATCCATATTCGCTCGATTCGGTGCTGCGCATCGTGCATACATTATTGCTCGCAAACGAAGGCGGTTTTCTTCTGCACGCCTCAAGCGCGATTCGCAATGGCCGCGCGTTTTTATTCTCAGGAGTTTCGGGAGCGGGGAAAACTACGATGGCGCGGCTCGCGCCTCCCGATGCGCAATTGCTCACCGACGAGATTTCTTACATCACGCGCCGCGACGGCGGGTATCAGGCTTTCGGCACTCCTTTCGCCGGAGATCTGGGCCGCGCGGGCGAAAATGCACAGGCACCCGTGGAAGTTCTTTACTTGCTCGCCCAAGGACCCGAGAATAGCATCGAATCATTGGACGGAGCGGAAGCGGTGCGCCGCTTGCTCGAAAACATTTTGTTTTTTGCAAAGGATCCCAAACTAGTGGAGAGAGTCTTCCAATCCGCGTGCGATTTTACGGCGCGCGTGCCTGTGCGCCGGCTTACGTTTGTGCCCGACGCGCGGGTATGGGAGCTGATCGTATGAGCGCTACTCCATCCGCTGCGAATCAATCGGGCTCGGCCGCGCAAAAATATGTGGCGCGCAGCGCGCAAATTGCGTCGCGCGTTTTGGGCGACGAAGTGATTATCATGTCCGCAAAAGATTCCACAATTTTTACGCTAAATGATGTGGCAACAATTATTTGGGAAGCCGCCGATGGTGCCACCCCGCTCGATAAAATTGTGAGCGAAAAAATTTGCAATCAGTTTGATGTGCCTGCGGAAACAGCGCTGCGCGATGCCGAAGTTTTGGTGGAGGAGCTTGCCGGACACGGCATCCTGATTCTCTCCGCGAATCCGATCGAGCCCCCGAAAGTTGGCGAAGAATCGTGAATACAAATTTGATCGGCGAGATGACGCAGAAGGCGCTGCAACTTGGCGTCCCCATCAGCGCGCAGCTCGATCTCACGTATCGCTGCAACGAAAAATGCGTTCACTGCTATCTGGATCACGAAGATCACGGCGAGATGACCACCGCCGAAATTAAGGACGTGCTCGATCAGATGGCCGCGGCGGGAGTTTTTTTCCTTACGCTAAGCGGCGGCGAAATTTTGATGCGCAAAGATTTCTTCGAAATTCTCACGTATGCCGCGAAGAAAACTTTTTGCATCAAGCTCAAAACCAACGCGATGTTGATTCGCGAGCGTGAAGCGAAAAAAATTCGCGCGCTCGGCGTGGAATCCGTGCAGATCAGCATTTATTCGCACCGCCCCGAAATTCACGATGCGATTACAAAAGTTCCCGGCTCGCTTGCACGTTCCATCAAAGCGATTCGTTTTCTGCGCGAACAGGGATTGCCGGTAATTATCGCGAACGTCTTGATGGCAATAAATCTGCAACGATTATCCCGGCGTGCGCGCTCTCGCAAATGAACTTGGCGTGGAATGCACGATCGATCCAACCATCACTCCAATGATGGATGGCGATCGCACGATCTTGAATCTCAACATGGATAAGGAGCAACTCCGCCAGGTTTTCCACGACGAAGATCTGGTAGGAAATGTTGGAGATTTCTGCGCGCCTGCCGCGCCCGCGGATGAAGATGTTTTGGATTCCACTCCGTGCAGCGCGGGACACACCGCGTGTTACGTTTCGCCATACGGCGACGTGTATCCCTGCGTGCAATTTCCGCTGCCCACCGGCAACGTGCGCACGCAAAGATTTCTGGATATCTGGCAGAACTCGCCGCAGATGAATGAAGTCAGATCAATCACGCTGCGCGATTTGCCGGTCTGTTCCACATGCACGCACATCGGCGGATGCACGCGCTGCCCTGGACTTGCCTACATGGAAGGAAATATGCGCGGGCCGTCTTATCAGGATTGCCAGAAATCTTTCGCGCGCACTGGAATTCCGTCTGAGAATTACAAAGCGAAATCCGCAGGGCGTTCGCTCGGCCCGCTCATTCAGATTCAGGGAATCTCAGCGCCACCGCGCACTGCTGCTCCCGCGATCGCCGGCGACTGAAATCCCCCGCGCTCTCGCGCAGTTAATTCTTTTTCTTGGTGGTCACTTTCGTATCGATTCCAAGTCCCATGGCTTTAAGCTGGTCAAGGCCTTCCTTGGCCTGCTTTCCCCATGGACCGTTGGGATCGAGATCAACGCACTTCTGATAGGCCTCAACGGTTCCGGGTTCCATGATCGGCGTGATCTTCTCGCCCTCTTGTTTGTAGCCCATTGAACCGACCAGCGACGCGCCGAGCACGTACCATGCTTGGGCGTTGGTGGGATCGAGTTGCGTTGCTTTCTTAAGCGGCTCGACAGCATCTTTTAATTTGTTGGCGTTGAAAAGTGTGAATCCAAAATTGCGATATGCGCTGGCAGCGCCGGCCGGATCAACTTCCGCGCTCTTTTCGTACGCGGCTTTTGCTTCGTCGAGTTTGCCCATTTTCGCATAAATATTGCCGAGGTTATTCAGCACGCCAGCATCGGGCTTGAGATCCATCGCCTGCTGATAATATTTCGCGGCCTCTTCGGGCTTTCCGCCGATGTCGTAGGATTCCGCAATACTTTCGGTGATCGTGAAGTGGTTGTTGTCTTTCTCAGCGGTAAACGGCAAGGCCGCTTGAAACTCGGTGACAGCTTTCTCGGCAAGCGGCTGAATCTGAGCTTGAACTGCAGCCTTCGCATCAGGCGTGGCAGCTTGCTTCAGCTGTGGCTCCAAGGCCCGTGCCTGGCCGAGCGCAGCGTTGCCGGCATCGAAGTGCGACTTGAGATTATTGAATTTGCTCGCTTCCGCGTTTTCTTTCCGCATCTTCGCGCTGGCGGCGGCGACGGCAGGGTCCTTGAAGTTAATGTCGGCTGGAGTCTCTGAATTGGCGGCGACTTTCGCTCTGATCTGAAAGATCAGTTCGCCATTCTGTTTTACGCTTACGATGTAGGTTCCTTCGGCGAGACCCGAGATCTTGAATTTGCCTTCGGCGTCCGTCGTCGCAGTGTGCTCCGGCTGGCCTTCGGCAGTCTGAGCGGCGATTGTGATATTCGGCCACGGTTTTCCGTCGGCGTCTTTAATCGTGCCAGACAAAATGCCATTGTCGATGGCGCGTGCGATACGCGACCCGGGCACCAGCGCCACCAGCATTGCGAGTACAAATAATGTTGTGAGTTTTGCGATTCGACTTTTCATGCGTTCCCCCGTGCAGAACCCGGCGCTACTTCGAGGTGCGCCTTTCTCCGAAACTATATTATCGCTCAACAGTATGCCCGCAACTCTATCGCGTAACACTATCGCGATCGCGGAATTCACGATAGCGAATTGGATCGTGTGCGCCAGCTTCGGCAAATGCCCGCAGCCGGAGCAGGCAACTATCGCACACTCCGCACGCAACGTCGCTTGATTGATAGCAAGACCAAGTGAGGTGAAGTGGCGCACCGAGTTCAATGCCGCGCTGGATGATTTCTGACTTTCGCATTCCGATCACGGGCGTGACGATTTCGATTTGCGTTTCCGGGCGCGTGCCGACTCGAATTAGTTCCTGGAAAACTCTGTAGTACTCGGGGCGGCAATCAGGATAGCCGGAACTATCTTCTGCGACGGCGCCGATAAAAATTGCGCTCGCGCCGACCGCTTCGGCCCAACTTACTGCGACGGAAAGAAAATGAGCGTTGCGAAACGGAACGTAGGTTACTGGAATGTTTTTCTCGCCGGTTGCGAGTTCGATGGATTCGCGCTCGGGTACTGCAATGGCGGAATCGGTGAGAGCGGAGCCGCCAATCTGGCGGAAATAATCCAGACGCGCGACGAGGCGCGCACGCACTTTATAAAAATCGGCGATGGCTTCGAAGGACTGGCGTTCGCGATGCTCGGTGCGCTGGCCATAACTTGCGTGGAGAAACGCGAGATCGTATTTTTCGGAAGCGATTGCGGCGGAGACGCACGAATCCATGCCGCCACTGAGGAGGACAATTGCAACCGGTTTTTGCGGGGCGGTCATTGGCTGTTTGATTTATTTAGACGCCGTGCGTGGCGGGATCCCAGATGAATTTGTGAAGTTGCAGGCCGAGGCGCACGGGCAAACCATCTTCAAGAATCCATTCGGTGAGCTGGCGGGCTTCGAGACCTTGCCATGTGCCGGCGGGATCGGGTGAGACCGGGGAAAAAATAACCTGGTGGACGCGCGAATCGAGTTTGTGATGCTTGAGAAAATCGCGGGAGAATTCGTAATCGCGGCGCGTGGAAATTACAAATTTAATTTCGTCATCGATTGAAAGCGCTGCAAGATTTTCAGAGTTGAAAGTGTTGGGCTCGCCGGAATCGGGGCATTTCACATCGACAATTTTGATTACTTCGCGCGGAAGCGTTCCGATAAATCTTTCGCCGCTGGTTTCGATCATCACTGTGTAGCCCGCGTCGAGAAGGGATTGCGCGAGCGCTGGCAGTTTCCGGCTGAAGCAGCGGTTCGCCGCCGGTGATTTCCACGAGACGAAGATTCGCGCCGCCATTTGTGGAGGCGGAAAGCTCGCGGACGCGAGACATCACTTGATCGATGCCATTTTTTTCGCCGCCGTGAAAAGCGTAGGCGGTGTCGCACCAAGTGCAGCGCAAATTGCAGCCGGTGAGCCGAACAAAAATACATGGAAGCCCGGCGCGGGTGCCTTCGCCTTGAATGGAGCGAAATATTTCCGTGACTTGCATTTTATTGTGAACGGCGCTGGCGTTTTCGCTGGTCGTAGCGATGCACAAGATAAACGGCGATGCCGAATCCGATGACGGTGCCGGCAAGGCGGCCGTAGTTGAGCTTCATGCCGGTATAAACGCTCAGCAAAACATAGGCGATTCCAACGAGGATCGCGGGAATGAAGACGATAAGAAATGAACGATTCATGATGGCTCAGGGACGGTACGTCGCGGACGTCACGTCAGTTTCCCAGACAGTGATGCTGGAAATTCGCGGCGGATTTTGCAGGCCGCGCATTTGTTCGACGGTGCCATCGTAAATATATTTCGCAATGTTTTCGGCGGAAGGATTGATCGCGTCAAAGGGAGCTTGATCGTTTAAGTAGCGATGATCCATCGAGCCGATGAGCGTGCGCAGAATTTGTTTCAGGTGAACGAAATCGTAAAGCAGGCCAATGGAATCGAGTTGCTCGCCAGCGAGGGTGACCCGCACTTTGTAATTGTGTCCATGGGGATTTTCGCACTTGCCCTTGTATCCGCGCAGGGCGTGGCCCGCGGAAAAAGTTTCGTCGACGCTGACTTCAAACATTCTTTGGCACCTTGATTTCGAAAACGATTTCTGAAAATGCTAAACTGTGTGCCGCGATCGCTACGACTGGCGCTGCATGAAGCGTTCGACTTCCGCAATTTCGCGGGTGATCGAATAATCGGGAAGCGACGCCACAAAAATTTTACCATACGACATCCGCTGAATCCGGTTATCGAGAATAGAGAGAACGCCGCGATCGGTGCGCGCGCGAATCAGTCGGCCGAATCCCTGCTTGAGCGCGAGAACGGCTTCCGGCACCTGATATTCGGAGAAGGCGTTGCGGCCCTGCTCGGTGAGAGCGCGAACACGCGCGGCAACAACTGGGATCGCTGGGAACGGCGAACGGAAGTCGATCAACGATGACGCAGGAAAGTTGTTCGCCGGGAACGTCGACGCCCTGCCAGAAACTTGCGGTGGCAAAGAGAACGGCGTTCGGAGTGTTGCGAAATTTTTCGAGAAGCGCGGCGCGCGGAGCGGTTCCTTGCAGCAGCAGCGGAAAGCCGACGAGATCTGCCAACTCGCGCGTACAAATCTTTCATCTGGTTGTAGCTGGTGAAAAGACAGAAGGCGCGGCCTTCGGTGATTTCGAGCATTTGCGCGTATTTCTTTTGCGGCGCTTTCGCCGAACGCGGGATCGCGCACGTCTGGCATTTTTTCGGGAATATAGAGAAGCGCCTGGCTTCGATAGTCGAATTCGGTGGGCAGAACGCGTTCGAGCGCGGCGGGAACGCCGAGGCGCTGTTTCAGGAAATCAAATTTGTCCGCCGACGGCTAGAGTGGCGGAAGTGAGAACGACGGTGGCGAATTTTTCGAAAAGATGTTCGCGAAGAATTCCGCTTACGTCGATGGGAGTCGCGGCAAGAAAAACTCCGCGATTGCGGCGCTCCATCCAGTAGACGTAATTGGGTTCGTTGGTTTGGAGAAGAAATTCAGTTTCGCCGCGAAGCTCGAAACTGCGGCGGGCGATGTTTACAAGTTCATCGGGCTTGTTGGGGAGCGCGGCGATTTCTGTTTCGAAGGCTTTGAGCGCTTGCAGAAAATCGTCGTAGGCTTCGCCGCTTTTTTCGAGAAAATTTTCGCGTTCGGCGCGCTCGAATGGCGAGCGGCCTTCGCGACGCGGAAAGGCTTCGAAGAAATCGCGGCTGCGATCTTTTACGCGGCCCACGCGGCGCAGCAACGGAGCGGCGCCTTCACGCGTCATGCGCAGAGTACGCTCGGCATCGCGCACGAGTTCGTCGAAACGATAATTGGAAATTTCGCGGCCAAAATAATCTCCGGCGACGTCTTCGATTTCGTGGGCTTCATCGAAAATTACGGCGTCGTAATCGGGAAGAATGCTGGCGAAATCATCCTGGCGCAGCGCGAGATCGGCGAAAAACAAGTGATGATTCACGATTACGATATCGGCTTCGGCGGCGCGCTGGTGCATCAGCGTGACGAAACAATTGTTGAATTCGGCGCAGCGCTGGCCGGTACACATATCGCGGCGCGCATCGAGCTGGTGCCAAAGCTCGGCGCCATCGGGAAGAAAATTGAGTTCGGCGCGATCGCCGGTCTCGGTTAATTTTTCCCAGTCGGAAATTTTTGTGAACCAATCGACTTCGTCGAGTCCCTTGAAGCATGGGCTGGCCGGCCATCCAGTAGGATTTTGGGCGGCAAAGAAAATTGTTGCGGCCTTTCATCACCGCGACTTTCAGTTCGGCGCGAAATGGCGTTGAAGAAACGGAATATCTTTGTTGAAGAGCTGCTCCTGCAAAGATTTGGTGGCGGTGGAAATTACGATGCGGCGGCCGCTGCGAATCGCGGGAATCAGGTAGGCGAGAGTTTTTCCGGTGCCGGTGCCCGCTTCGACGATGGCGTGCTTTTGTGTGGCGAACGCTTTTTCGAGGATCTGCGCCATTTCGAGCTGCGAGGGGCGGTGCTCGTAGCCTTGCGGCATGCACTTTTCAGCATTCCGCCCGGACCGAATATTTTTGAGATGGAAGGGCCGCTTGGGGCGGTGTGGGCGTCTTCGGAAATTTCGAGGTCGGAATCGCGATCGACGACTTCGATATCTTTTGCCGATGAGGGTGCCGCTGGTCGGCGCTGAATGTCGTTTAGTTCCGGATCGGAGACGTAGACGCGTTCCGGCGCGGCGGCGCTTTTTGTGGAAGCGGATTTATCGAGGCGTTTTGGCACGGCAAATTCCGCTGGAGCGCGCAGGGAACGCGAGGCGGAGATTTACCTTAGCATGAGGAGGGGAGTTGCGGGAGAGGGAGGATTTTGCAATTCAGATAAGCCGGAAAGAAACTGCAGATCCGTCACCCGCTCAAGCGGGTTCGGCCCCGATACAAAGAATCGGGGTGCAAACGGCGCAGATGACAGCTTTTTGGGGGCGTGGGACGGCACGAGTGGAACTCGTGCCCTGATACAGAGAGTCTCGTTGAGGTGCGTAGTTCGACTGGGGGGTGGGGCTTCGAGTGGGCGGGGCCTGCCCGCTTCGCGGTCGAGCCCCGCCCCTACGGCTTGGTGGATGGAAATTCGCGATTGGTCGCGGAACTATCGACCTAACCGGGGGGCGGGGCGGGCAGTCTAATGCTGGCAGGAGGTGCCACCGTGCTACGACGAGGTTTGGTTTGCAGCTTGTGCGCTGCCGCAGCGATTTTGGTGTGTGATGTCGGTGAAAGCGAATACACGGATTTCAGTTTCCAGCTCTACAGAGAGCAGCAGTCGCGCGGGACATGTGACAAGTTGCGACGATATTGATGTTTCGTACGATCGCTGGCGGCACGTTGCGCGGGGAGAGCAAACGCTTTCGATTCCGGGCGGCACGGCGGTGATCGCGCATTTGCACGGATCGAATGGCGTGAGCGTGTTTCACGGATCGACTTCGAATTACATCGTGCATGCGTGCAAGAGCGCGGCGGCGGACGGCGATCGCAACGGCGACGAACAACTGGCAGCGATTTCAGTGACCGCGCAGAATGGCGAGATTTCCATTCACGGACCGCGGGAAGGCGATGATCGATGGAACGTATATTTGATTATTGAGGCGCCGCCGGTTGTGTCGATGGATTTGTCGGCGGAAAACGGGCCGGTGGAATTGCGCGATGTGTCCGGAAAAATCAAGGCGCACGCGGAAAATGGTCCGGTGGGATTGGATCACTGCGCGGGCGACATCGAGGGATATACGCGAAATGGTCCGGTGAGTTTTCGCGGATCGGGCGGAAATTTGAGTTTGCACACGGATAACGGACCGCTGAGCATTGAACTCGAAGGCCGCAAGTGGGAGCAAGGCTCGCTTGAAGGACGAACGCAGAATGGGCCGGTGTCTGTTTCGGTGGAGCAAGGCTATGCGTCGGGAGTGGTTGTGGAATCGAATGGCAATTCACCGTTTCGTTGCAAAGCTGAGGCGTGCGGACAAGCGCAGCGGACTTGGGATGATGAGTTCCGTCGCGTGGAAATCGGGAGCAAGCCGGTATGTGGTGAAGCTCTCGACGGAGAATGGGCCGGTGTCTGTGCAATCGGCGCGGGATCGGGACGATCAGTAGATAGGGATGAAAAATGTTGGAGGCGGCGCGACGGAGGTTGTCGCGCCGTTTTTTATTTTGGAGGGGGAGATTAGAGGGACGTACGGTGGAAAACTTCAAACGGAAAAGAAACTGCAGATCCCTCACCGCTGAAGCGATTCGGGATGACGTCGTTCTTGAGCGTGGGACGATCCAGGTGGTCGCTTCGCGGGGGCAATGCGGGTATTTGCTATACTCGCGCTGATGGCCGCGAAAGCTGCGAAAAAACTGTTTCTGGTGGACGCGATGGGCTTCATCTTTCGCGCGTTTTTCGCGCCGATGGAGCGGCTGCGAAGTCCTTCGGGAATGCCGACGAAGGTTCCCTATTTAGTTTCGAACATGTTGAGGCGGCTGAGGCGCGAATTCGCAGCCGGACTACATCGCGGTGGCATTTGATCGCAGCGAGCCGACATTTCGCGACAAATTTTTCGCGGAGTACAAGGCGAAGCGGCCGCCGATGCCGGAAGATTTATCGGTGCAGCTTCCTTACGTGCGAAGAATGTGCGAAGCGCTGCGGCTGCCGATTCTGGAAATGCCGGGTTACGAGGCGGACGACATTATCGGGACGCTGGCGAAGCAGGCGACGAAGAAAAAACTCGACGTGTATCTGGTGACGAGCGACAAGGATTTTCTGCAACTGGTGAGCGGCACGGTGCGCGTACTGAATCCCACCAAACAGGATTTGCTGATCGACGAAGCGAAAGTAGTGGAGATGCTGGGCGTGCCCGCGAATCGCGTGGTGGACATCATGGCGCTGATGGGCGACACGATTGACAACATTCCCGGCGCAAAAGGAATCGGCGAAAAAGGCGCGCGCGAAATCATTCAGCGATTTGGAACCGTGGAGGCGGCGCTCGATCAAGCGGATAAAGTGGAGAACAAGCGTTATCGCGAGGCGCTGCAAACGCAACGCGAACAAGTGTTGATGTCGAAGCAGCTGGCGACGATTTCTACGGATGCGCCGGTGAAACTCGACCTGGAACAATTGACGATTCGCGATCCGGATACGGAAGCGTTGCGCGCACTTTATGCGGAGCTTGGATTTACTTCGCTGCTGAAAGAGCTTGCGCCCGCAACGGAACCAATTTCGGAATCGCGGGATTACGCGGCGCTGGATGGGGCCGCGGCGATTACTCGAATTTTTGGATTCGGTGCCGCGCGAGCAGGAAATTGCGGCGTGGCTGACGATTGCTCCGAGCGAAGTGGAAGAAGAGGGCTACGGAAATCGCGTAATCGCGATAGAGCTTTCGGCGAAGGCGGGCACGGCGCGGACGATAACGTTGCCTCCGCACGAAGCGGAGCAAGCGAAAGTAATGAATGCGTTGCGTGCGTGGCTGGGTGACGCGGCGCGGCCGAAGATTGTTCACGATCCGAAATTATTTGAGATTTTGGCGGGGCCGGTGCGCGGGATTCGGCACGCGACGATTTTGTATTCGTATTTATTGCGGCCGACGACATCGAATCACGAGCACGCGGAAGTTGTGCTGCGTCATTTGAACGCGACGCTATCGGGAATCGCGGGCGAGCGGGCCGATACTTTGCAGCGACTTGCTCCGCTGCTGCGGCAAAAAGTGGAGGAGCAAGGGCTGGCGCAAATTTACGAAGAAATGGATTTGCCGCTGGCGGGCGTGCTGGCCAAGATGGAAAGCTCCGGCGTGCGCGTGGATCCGGCGGCGCTGGCGGAAATGTCGGCGACGATGGAGACGACGGTTCGTTCGCTGGAAAAAACAATTTGGGAAATGGCGGGGACGGAATTCAACATCAATTCGCCGGCACAGCTGGGCGAAATACTTTTCGACAAATTGAATTTGCAGCCGCCGGCGCGGCGCGGAGGCAAGGCGCGTTCGACTGCGGCGGATATTCTGGAAGCGATGGCGGATTCGCACGAGATGCCGCGAAAAGTTTTGGAGTATCGCGAAATTTCGAAATTGAAATCGACGTACGTGGATGCGCTGCCGCGATTAATTTATCCGGAAACGGGGCGGCTGCACACGCGATTGAATCAGACGGGGACGGCGACGGGGCGGCTGAGTTCTTCGGGGCCGAATCTGCAAAATATTCCGGTGCGCACAGAACTTGGGCGCGAAATTCGCGCGGCGTTTGCGGCGGCTCCGGGGATGAAACTTTTTTCAGCGGATTATTCGCAAATCGAATTGCGATTGCTGGCGCATTTTTCGCAGGACCCCGTGCTGGTGGCGGCGTTTAAGAAAGGCGAAGACATTCATGCGCGCACAGCGGAGGAAGTGTTCGGCGTGACTCCGATGCTGCAAACCGCGGAGCACCGGCGCGCGGCAAAGGCGATCAATTTCGGAATCGTGTATGGGCTTTCGGCGTTTGGGCTGGCGCAACAACTGGGAATCGAGACGCGCGAAGCCGCGCAATTTATCGGCGCATATTTCGAGCGATACCAGGGAGTGAAGAAATATCTCGACGGCACGCTGGAGGAAACTCGGAAGAGCGGCTTCACGAAAACTTTGTTTGGGCGCATTCGTCCGATACCGGAGATCAACGCTCCGCAAATGAATTTGCGAAGCATGGCGGAGCGCACGGCGTTGAATACTCCGCTGCAGGGAACGGCCGCGGATTTGATCAAGATCGCGATGATCGAAATCGCAAAGCGGCTGGCGGAAGAAAAGTTTAAGGCGATTATGATTTTGCAGGTACACGACGAATTGCTTTTCGAAGCGCCGCCGGGTGAGATTCCCGCGCTGCGAAAACTGGTGAAACATTGCATGGAACACGCGCACCCGCTGCGCGTGCCGATCGTCGCGGAAACAAAAATGGGCGCGAACTGGCGCGACATGACGCCGCTGAAAGATTAGCTCCGCTTCCGAAACAAACTGATTCTAGTGAATGGGATTTTGGCGCCGCAGATATGCGGGCGTGACGCCGAAGCGTTTGCGAAATGCGCGCGCGAAATGGCTTTGATCGCTGAAGCCGCAATCCATGGCGATGCACGCGAGAGGGTCGTGCGAAGTGACGACGCGCTGGCGGGCGCGCTCAACGCGAATGCGGCGAAGATATTCGCCCGGGCTTACGCTGTAGGCGCGGCGAAATGCGCGGGCCAGATAAACAGGATGGACTCCCGCGTCCGCAGCGAGATCGGCGAGGCGGAGCGAACTCTCGCAGCAACGATCGGCGATGGAATCGCGGGCGCGGCTGAGCCATGGGGGAGCGGCGCCCAGCGGCGCGAAATTCGCGGACGCGGGTCAGGCGTGCGAGAAGCTCGAGTCCCAAACTTTCGAGGGCGAGCGCGGCGGCTTGATCGGTGTGGCGCAACTCGCACGACATGGCGATGCCGATATCGAGGAACGCGGCTTCGCGCAGAAGAGTGAGCGATTGAAGCGCGGCGATCGAAGAGCCATATTTTTCGAAGTGCGCCGGATCGAGTTCGATGGAAAGCGTGCGGCCGCCTTTGTTGCCAAGAGAATTTTCGTGAATTTCTCCCGCGGGACGAATCAGCAGGCTGCCTTTCACGCAAGTGTTCGGGCGAAAGTTGGATTGGTAACGCTCCTCAAAATCACCTTGCAGCAACACGGTAATTGAAAGCATGGCGTGAGCGTGCGCGGGAATTTTTCGCGGCGGGCTCCAGGCTTCGGTGATGGTGAAGCCATGCGTGCAGCTTTGACGGACGAGATCGCTTTCGTGGAGGGGAACTCCGGTGATGCGCATGGTTGCGTTTATCCCAAAAAGTTTCGAGCGTACAAGACGCGCGAGATGAATGCGTACACGATGTCCTGCCGCGGCTTGAACCGCGGACCGGCATTCATAGGTACGCTGAGACGGCTCGTTTTGTTATTTGAGACGGAAAGACCAGGGGGACTTTGGAACTGATATGAAATTCAAACGCGAAGGAATTGTGCGGAGTGGCTGGTTTTTGTTGGTGGGACTGCTTCTGCTCGTCACGGGTCCGGCGGCGCGCGGAGATTCGTCGCAGAATGGAGAGCGAAAAATTACGAAGCTCGCGGATGGGATTTACGAAATTCGGCACAAGGATCCGATTCCTGAGTTTTGTGGATGGAAATACCACGGTGATCATCGGCGAACGAGGAGTGTTTGTGGTGGACTCTGGATCGCTTGCGTCGACGGCGAGGGAAGACATCGCGCAGATCAAGCAATGGACGGACAAACCTGTGCGGTATGTGCTGAACACTCACTGGCACGCCGATCACAACAACGGAAACAAAGCTTACATGGATGCTTATCCGAGCGTGGAGATCATCGCGCAAATGGAAACGAAGCGATTGATGGACGGCTATTACCCGGGCATCGTGAAGGCGATCATGCTGCCGCAGAATCCGACGGGACAAATGTTCGCGGATTTGAAGCACATGGCGGAAACGGGGACGGACAAGGACGGCAAGCCGATCGCGGAAGATCGAAAGGCGCGCGTGGCTGCGCGTGTGGCACGGCTGACGGAAATTGCGGCGGAGTACGACGCATTCGTGTATCAGCCGCCGACGATCACGTTCGAAAAAGAAATGGATATCAATCTCGGGAGCCGCGAAGTACGTGTGCTGTTTTTCGGCCGGGGAAATACCGCCGGCGATGCGTTTATTTACTTGCCGAAAGAAAAGATCATGGCGACGGGCGATCTGGTGGTTCACCCGGTGCCATACACTTTTGATGGCTATCCAACGGAGTGGGTGGAGACGCTGCGGAAGATGACCGAACTCGATGCGACTACGATCGTTCCCGGCCACGGCGAGATTTTGACCGACAAGACTTACTTTCATGATTTGATGGAACTTTACGAATCGGTGATTCAGCAAGTGCAAGCGCAGGTGTTCGCGAATTCCGATGTGACGCTGGAAAACGTGCAGAAGGCGGTGAAGCTCGACGCGTTCAGAGAGCGATTTGTGGGGAAGAGTCCGGACGCGGGATTTTTCGACTATGCGATGTCGAAATTCGTGGAGCTTGCGTATAACGAAATGAAAGCAGGGTGATCGGTAGATTTATCGCGCGCGTCGAATCGTGTTAGGATTTTCGGGACGATCCAAGAATTCGAGGCGCGATGAAACACGGGGCAGGATTTCTGAAACTTGTAGATGAATCGAAGGCGCACATCAAGCAAACCAACGTGCCGGAAGTTAAGAAGCGCATGGATTCCGGCGACAAATTTGTTTTGGTGGACGTGCGCGAAGACAACGAATGGGCCAAGGGCCATATTCCCAACGCGATTCACATGGGGCGCGGAGTGATTGAGCGCGACGTGGAGTTGCGATTCCCGGATAAGAACGTGGAGCTGGTGTTGTACTGCGGCGGCGGATTCCGTTCAGCGCTTTCGGCGGAAAATCTGCAGAAGATGGGCTACACGAAGGTCAGTTCGATGGATGGTGGCTGGCGCGGCTGGAACGAAGCAGGGCTTCCCATCACGAACGATTGATTCGAGCTTTCATCACTCATTCACTTTTTGGAATTTGCGGCAGCGCGTATCCGGAACACTCCCTCACCGGGAGGCGTGGATATTTTGCGAATGCCGGATTCGTGAACGATAGTTCGCACAAATAAAAAACTGTGCCGCGATCGGATTCCGTGCGGCGCGCGTGGCAGCAATCGGCGCAGAGACCAGCGAAACTTCGTTCGCTTGAGAAAATTAGGATTGGCGCTCATTCTTGGGCGACGAAGAGACCGATAATCCGCATAAAATAATTGGCTGGGGCGGGAGGATTCGAACCTCCACCGTCTGCATTAACAGTGCAGCGTCCTACCAATTGGACCACGCCCCAATCTGACCCATTCTCGTCCCGCGATTGGGTTCCTGCAAGACAACCTGCACCAACTGGTCCGGCAGCACGCGGGAGGGTTTTGGCATCTTATTAGTAGAAAGTGAAAGGGCTGACCTGGAGGTCTTATGAATC